>JAJZTH010000002.1:100616-233632 GCA_021849075.1 Pseudomonadota bacterium
CAACGGCGCCAGCTGATACTCGCATCTGCTCGACACGATCGGCATGCCCGAAAGCGAATATTCGGCCTTCCTCCAATATAAGGAGATGAAGGACAAGCATGACTATCTGGCCCAGTTCGGCGTCGACACGGACGAAGATATCGCCAAGACGCTGGCCATGTTCGGCGGCTTTACCGAAGGCTTGCAGCTCTTCGCCTCCTTCGCGATGCTGATGAATTTCCCGCGCTTCAACAAGATGAAGGGCATGGGCCAGATCGTCACCTGGTCGGTCCGTGATGAAACGCTCCATTGCGAAGGCATCATCAAGCTGTTCCACAGCTTCGTGAAGGAACGCGACTGCCTGACCGCCTCGGTCAAGGACGACATCATGGACATGTGCCAGAAGACCGTCCGCATCGAGGACGCCTTTGTCGATCTCGTCTTCGAAATGGGTCCGGTGCCCGGCATGACGCCCAAGGACATCAAGAAATATGTCCGCTACATCGCCGACTGGCGCCTTGGCCAGCTGGGTTTGAAGCCGATCTACATGATCGACGAGCATCCGCTGCCCTGGCTGACCCCGCTGCTGAACGGCGTGGAGCATGCCAACTTCTTCGAAACCCGCGCGACCGAATATTCGAAGGGCGCGACGCGCGGCCAGTGGAACGACGTCTGGGACGCCTTCGACCGCCGCCAGAAGATCAAGGGCGGCGAACCGGCCAACCTCGACGCCGATCCCGACATGTTCAAGGCGGCGGGGATCGCAGCGGAGTAAGATGGTAAAGGGAGCCACAGTTTCGCGATTGTGGCTCCCTTTACCAATTTCGGCCGTGCAATGGCTCGAAATTAGGTCCGGCGATGCCCAAGGTCTTCTCTCGGAATGGATATCGCTTCCATTTCTATGCGAACGAGGGTGAACCGCGCGAACCTGTGCATATCCATGTCCGCAAGGGGCGTGACAACGCGAAATTCTGGCTTTGACCGGATGTCGTGGTCGCCGAAAGCAAGGGCTTTCCCGCCCATGTGCTTTCTCAGCTTTCCCATGTTATAGAGGAACGCCGCGCCGAGATAGAAAGGGCATGGAATGACTTCTTCTCTTGAACCCCTAGCCGTTCGTTTTGATGACGACAGTTTCTGGGTCGATCTGGAAGATGGTCGCACGTTGGGGGTTCCGTTTGCTTGGTTCCCGCGTCTTCTTCATGCGACGCCCGATCAGCGCGCTCAGGTCGAACTCAGTCGTTCCGGCCTTCATTGGGACGAAATAGACGAGGATATCTCCGTTGCTGGTCTGCTCGCGGGCCGGGGCGACCAGACCCGTTCACGCAAGGCCGCCGCCTGAACAGCGCGGCTCCCCCGGGGTGATCCTTCCTTAACCCCGCAGCCCTATCGTGCGGCCATGCTCTTTGGCGTTCGTCTCCGCTCGCTTTTCACCAGTCGCTGGCTGGCGCTGCTCTGGGCGGTGCTGGTGATCCTGACCGCGATCCAGTTCGTCGGCCCGGGACAGGACAAGCCAGCCGACGCAGACAATGCAACGGCTGCCGACGGCCTCACCAACGACCAGCGCGACGCCGTAGCCAACGCGCTTTGACCGGCTCGTGGTCTCTCATCTGTCCTATTTCCCGCGCACCGCTTATGCTCCATTTCAACGTCCCGCCGGCAGATTGCCGGGTAATAATATTACTCAAATAGGATATGAAATGTGCAATTTGGCGGGAAATATGCGAAGTTAAGCGGTGCGAATCCCGTTTTTAGCGCCGCTCGCGCTGCCCCTGTCGCCTGTCCCCGCGCTGAACAGGCGGTTTTGTTCCGTTCATGCAACATTCTGTAATGCCGTGGGTTCTACCGCCAGCATCACAGTTCATGAGGGAAGGACCTCGATCATGAAATTCGGTTTCAAACAGGCGATCATCGCCCTGTCGCTCGGCGCGATGAGCCTGACCGGCCTTACCGCCACGCCTGCCATGGCGCAGCCGGGACGCGACGCCCGTGAGCGTCAGCGCGACATTCGCGACGCCCGCAAGGATTATCGCCGCGACGTGCGCGACGCCCGTCAGGATTATCGCCGTGACGTGCGTCAGGCCAATCGCGACTATCGCAACGACCGGCGGGATGATCGCCGCGACTGGCGTCAGGATCGCCGCGCCGACAATCGCCGTGCCGGCCGCCCGGTCTACAGCTATGACTGGAACCGCCCCGATCCGCGCTATGGCCGCACCTATCAGCCCAACCGCTATTATCGCGGCGGCTATGCCCCGATCCGGGTCGATCGCCGCACCCGCATCTATCGCGGCGGCGACAATCGTTATTATTGCCGCCGGTCGGACGGCACGACCGGCCTGATTGTCGGCGCGGCGCTGGGCGGCCTGCTCGGCAACCAGATCGCGCAGGGCCAGTCCAACCTGCTCGGCACGCTGATCGGCGGCGGCGCGGGCGCGCTGCTGGGTCGCGAAATCGATCGCGGCGGGGTCAGCTGCCGCTAAGAGGCTGTTTGGAAATGCGCCTCTGGCGCATCTTCAAAAAACTAACACCAGGGATGGCGCCTGCCATCCCATGCCCGGGCCAGTCCTTCGGCGACCAGTTGGTCCCCGATCGACTGGCCTTCGCGCGTCACGATGCGCAGCTTGCGGCCATAGCGGTCGGTATCGCGGTCGGCGCTTTCCAGAGAGAAAGCCCCCGCATTCATCAGCCCCTGCAATCGATCCGTGGCCTGCTTGCCCAATGCCCCTTCCGCCGCGCAGCGCGGCCCATGGGTTTCGGGCGTATCGATGTCGGCGATCCGGTATTTTTCACCCCGGAACCAGAATGTGTCGCCATCGACCACGCAATTGGTCCCGCCGCCGCTATGGCAAAAGCCGAAATCGGCCGACAGCATATCGGCCGGGACGCTCTGTCGGGGCAGGTCGATGCGGGGCAGGCCGAACCGCTCCATCCACGCTGGCCCATACCAGCCAACCAGCAGGCCGATGCACAAAGCATAGATCAGCGCCGGTCCGCTTAAGCCCGATCTTTTCCGCTGTCTGCCGTAAAATTGTCTCGCCATCGCGCCGCTCTAGCGGCCCGTCGGCAAATAGCGGGTTAAAGCGCGTCCGCTCTCCCTCCGATCCGGTGCTTTTCCGATTTGACGCAGGTCAATGCCGTGCCGCGCGGCTCTGCCATGCTGGGGCAGGACCATCCGAAACGGAGCCGATCGCCATGAACGCCGTTGCGCCGCCCAGCCCCTATGTCCGCATCGGCGGCGAACCGATGGTTCGGGCCATCGCCAATCGTTTCTACGATCTGATCGATCAGGACCCGGCCTATGCCGATCTGCGCGCCATCCACGCTGCGGACCTCAGCGCCGTGCGCCACGGCCTCACCCGCTTCCTGTGCGGCTGGCTGGGCGGCCCGCGCGACTGGTTCGAACGCGGGCCGTGCATCATGTCGCTGCATCGCGCCTTCCCGATCACGCCGCTGCTGGCCGATCAATGGGCGACCGCCATGACCTGCGCGATCGCGGGGGAGGAGGATTTCGATCCCGCCATTGGCGACGCCATGGCCCAGGCGCTGGGCCATATGGCGCGCGGCATGATCAATTTCGCGCTGGATGCGGGGAGCAGCGCGGCGGCTTAATCATCCTCCTCCGCGTCAGTCGCGCCATAGCTGTCCTCCTCATCGTCCATTGACGGTTCGCCGGCATAGGCGTCCATGTCGATCCGGCCGGACCGGTTCATCGCCTCCATCTTCTCGACCAGATCCTCGGTGTCATCGGGCGTGATCTGCGCCACATTGCTGCGCCCGCCGCGTTCGCTGTCTTCCGCCAGATCGGTCGACCGGACCCGCGCATCATCGGCTACATCCTGCGCCTGGCTGCCGGCTTCGGCCTGTTCGCTATTCTCTTCCAGTTCGCGGTCGGGGGTGGGGCGGTCCATTGCGCTTCTCCAATGCTGGGCTGATCCTCCCTCAACGGCTGGCCTTACGCTGCTGTTCCGGGGAAAAGCGCTGGACAGGCCGCGCCGCAGGGGGCAAAGGCGCGGGCGATCCTTTCGCACTGCAACAGGAATCCCCCTCATGTCCCGCCAGCTCATTTCCTCCGGCTCGCCTTTCGAGGCGCAGGTCGGCTATTCGCGCGCCGTCGTCCAGGGCGACTGGTGCTTCGTCGCCGGCACCACCGGCACCGATCCCGAAACCAAGATCATGCCCGACGATGTGGTCGAACAGGGCCGTAACGCGCTCAAGGTCATCGGCAAGGCGCTGGAAGACGCCGGCTTCTCCTTTGCCGATGTCGTTCGCGTCACCTATTACATCACGGACGTCGCCTATTGGGATGTGATGGGCGACATTGCCGGCCCGGTCTTCGGCGACATCCGCCCGGCCGCCAGCTGCGTCATCGCCGGCCTCGTCAAGCCGGAGATGAAGATCGAAATCGAAGTCACCGCCTTCAAAGGGTGAAGGGAGCCGCGCGTCATGATCACCATGTATGGCATCAAGAATTGCGACACGATCAAGAAGGCCCGCAACTGGCTGGACAATGAGCGCGTCGCCTATAATTTCCACGATTATAAGGTCGCCGGCGTCGACAAGGCGAAGCTGGAGGAATGGGTGATGGAACATGGTTGGGAAACCATCCTCAACCGTTCCGGCACCACCTTCAAGGCGCTGGACGCGGGCGACAAGGCGCATATCGATGCGGACAAGGCGATCCTGTTGATGATCACCAACCCCTCGATGATCAAGCGTCCCATCCTCGACACCGGTCGGGGCGAAACCATTGTCGGCTTCAAGGCGACCACTTACGAAAACGCGCTGCAGGGCGTGAAGGCGTGATCGGGCGGGGGCTGGCGCGCATCGGGCTGTTCCTGCTGATGAGCCTCATCCCCCTTCAGATGGCCCGGGCCGAATCGATCCTGATCGCCCATCGCGGCGCCAGCGGCGAACGGCCCGAACATACGCTCGCCAGCTATGAACGCGCGATCGATCAGGGCGCCGACTATATCGAACCGGATCTGGTCCTGACCAGGGACGGCGTCCTGGTCGCCCGGCATGAAAATGAGATCAGCGGCACCACCGACGTCGCCGACCATCCTGAATTTGCCGATCGCAAGACGACGAAGCAGATTGACGGCGTGGAGATGGCCGGCTGGTTTACCGAGGACTTCACCCTCGCCGAACTGCGCACGCTGCGAGCGCGCGAACGCCTCCCCGACCTGCGCCCCGCCAACAAGCGCTTCAACGATCTCTATCTGATCCCGACCTTTGAAGAGATTTTGAAGCTGGTCCGCGCCAAGGAAGCGGAAACCGGCCGCCGCATCGGCATTTACCCCGAAACCAAGCATCCCAGTTATTTCGCGAAGATCGGCCTGCCGCATCAGGCGGCGATGCTCGCGATGCTCAGCCAATATGGCTATGAAAATGCCGACGACCCGGTGTTCATCCAGTCGTTCGAGGTCGGTAATCTGAAAGCATTGCGCGCCGCCACCCGGCTGCGTCTCATCCAGCTGGTCGATGCGCAGGGCGGCCCCGCCGATCTGCCCGGCACAACCTATGCCGACATGCTGACCGTACAGGGGCTGGGCGATATTGCCGGCTATGCCGACGGCATCGGCCCATCGGCGGCGCTGATCATCGCGCCCGAAGGCCCGACCGCGCTGGTCGGTCGCGCCCATGATGCCGGGTTACAGGTACATGTCTGGACGCTGCGGATGGAAAACAGCTTCCTTCCCGCCCAGTTTCAGCGGCCCGACGACCCGCAGGGCCGCGGCGACTTCACCGGCTATGTTCAGGCGATCGCGGCCACCGGCGTCGATGGCGTCTTCAGCGACTTTCCCGGGCAGGCGCGCGCGGCGCTCTCCGCCACGGCGCCCTGAAAAACTTCTCTCTCGATTCCCCTGCTTGACTTGCCAAAGCAGGGGAGGGGGCGAATAACGGACCCATGTTGTCCCAGAAGACCCGTTACGCCATCCGCGCCCTCCAGCATCTTGCAGACCGCTATCGACAGGGACCGGTGCCGCTCAATGAAATCGCCACGCGGCAGAATATTCCGTCCAAATTTCTGACGGTCATCCTGTCCGAATTGTCGCGCGAAGGGCTGGTCGCAACACAGCGGGGCCGGGACGGGGGATATTGGCTGGCGCTGGCGCCGGTCGACATCAGCTATGGCGACATCGTCCGCCTGACGCGCGGTTCGCTGGCGCTCACCCCCTGCGCCAGCCGCTTCGCCCATGAAAGCTGTACCAACTGCCTGCCCGAATCGGAATGTCGCCTGCACCGCGTCATGCTCCGTGTCCGCGACGAAACCGCCAAGGTGCTGGACAGCATCAGCCTGGCTGAACCTTTCGCGGCGATGGACGAGGCTTAAACTTTTCCGTTCGAAACGAACGGCATTTGGGTGATGCCTACGCCCGCCCTTGCGTCCGTGCGTCCGCTTCGCCACATCGGGTCTATGACTACGCCGCCGCTCAAAGCCGTCCTGATCCCTGTCACCCCGCTCCAGCAGAATTGCACCCTCTTCTGGTGTACGGAAACGATGCGGGGCGCGTTCGTCGATCCGGGCGGCGATCTGCCGGTGCTCAAGAAGGCGGCGGCCCAACATGGCGTCACGATCGAAAAGCTGCTCGTCACCCATGGCCATATCGACCATTGCGGGCAGGCGGGCGTGCTGGCGCGCGACCTCAATGTCCCGATCGAAGGGCCGCATGAGGATGATCGCTTCTGGATCGACCGGCTGCCAGAGGCAGGCAAGCGCTGGGGATTGCCGGGAGAGAGTTTTGAGCCGGATCGCTGGCTCAATGACGGCGATCAGGTCACAGTAGGCAATCTGACCTTCGACGTCATCCATTGCCCCGGTCATACGCCCGGCCATGTCGTCTTCCACCATGCTCCCAGCAAACTCGCCATTGTCGGCGATGTGCTGTTTCAGGGGTCGATCGGCCGCACCGATTTTCCGCGCGGCAATCATCAGGATTTGATCGACGCGATCACCGGCAAGCTCTGGCCGCTGGGCGGTGAGACGGCCTTCGTCCCCGGCCATGGCCAGATGAGCAATTTCGCCCATGAGCGCCGCACCAATCCCTTCGTCGCCGATTCGGTGCTGGCGGGGTAATTTGTTTGGGAGAGGGCTGGTGCGGCCTAAAAATGCGCTCTTTCGCGCATTTTTCAAACTATCTTGCCGCCATCGCCGGCGGCACAGGCATCTCCCGCGTCGCGCCATAGGCGATGCTGAGCGCCGTTCCGGCCATCACGATCATGATCGCCCATGTCAGCAGCGCGCCGCCCGCACGCAGCGCTGTGGGCTTGTCCGCATCCATGCCGAACGCATGGGCGATCCGCGCCGCCACATAGGCCAGCGCGCCGATCCACAGCCACAGCGATGCACCCACCGCCATCTCGACCAGCGCGAAGAGAATCAGCACGATCGGCGTATATTCGACATAATTGGCATGCGCCCGCATCCGCCGGCCCAGCAGGCCGTGCCCGGCGTCGCCATGCAATATCTTGTCCCGAATGCGGAACCGGGCGCAGCGAATCGCCAGCCAGAAGTTGAGCAGCGCACAGGCGGCGGCAAAGGTCAGCGTAATTGGCAGCAGCATGGGTCAAATCCCTGTTATCCGGTGCTGCGCACCGTAGAGCGCGGGGCGCAAGGGGCAAGGGGTGGGGGAAGGCCAAGGGGAAGGAAGGACTTGCACCTCCGGCAAAAACCGCTATAGGCGCAGGGCTTCGCGATCACCCGGGCCGCATGGGTCTGCGGCGCCGTTGGCGTCGGCATCCTGTTGGAACCGGCCAGTCGCACAACCTGATTGATATATGGAATAAGGTGCCGACATGGCTGTCCCCAAGCGCAAAACCTCCCCCTCCAAGCGCGGCATGCGTCGCAGCCACGACGCCCTGCGCGTGGAAGCGTTCAACGAATGCTCGAACTGCGGTGAACTGAAGCGTCCCCACAATCTGTGCGACGCCTGCGGTCACTATAACGGCCGCGAAATCGTCGCCGTCGGGGCGTAAGCCCTTCTCTCTACTCCGCAAAGGGGTGAATAAAAGTGTCTAGCCAACCGCGAATCGCAATCGACGCGATGGGCGGGGACGAAGGCGTGCGCGTGATGATGGCGGGGGCCGCTTTGGCCCGTCGCCGTCATGACGGTCTGCGCTTCACCCTGTTCGGCGACGAGGAGCGGATCAAGGCGGCGCTCGACCATCACCCCAATTTGCGGGCGGCGTCGGACATCGTCCATGCCGATACGGTCGTCGATGGATCGGACAAGCCGAGCGTCGCGATTCGCAAGAAGACCAGCTCCATGGCCATGGCCATCGCCGCTGTGAAGGCAGGGGATGCTGGCGCGGCCGTGTCCGCCGGCAATACCGGCGCGTTGATGGCGATGGCGAAAGTCGCCCTGCGCACGATGAAGGGCGTTGATCGTCCAGCATTGGCGGCGATGCTGCCGACGCTCGGCGACAATGACGTCATCATGCTGGATCTGGGCGCCAATACCGAATGCGACGCCCGCAACCTCGTCCAGTTCGCGGTGATGGGCGCGGCTTATGCCCGCATCGCCTGCGATCTTGATCGCCCGCGCGTGCGCTTGCTCAACATCGGCACCGAAGAGCTGAAAGGCACGGACGAGATTCGCGACGCCGCCGCCGTGTTGCGCGCCGCCGATAATCTCTCACTCCAGTTTGACGGCTTTACCGAAGGCGACAAGATTGCGCGGGGCGACACCGACGTCATCGTGTGTGACGGCTTTTCCGGCAACGTCGCCTTGAAGACGGCCGAAGGCACCGCCCGCTTCGTGACCGATGTGCTGCGCAAGGCGTTCACCAGTTCGATCCGTTCGAAGATCGGCTTTCTCATCTCGAAGCCGGCCATGCATCTGCTCAAGCATCATCTCGACCCCAACAACCACAATGGCGCGGTCTTCCTGGGCCTGAATGGTGTGGTGGTGAAAAGCCATGGCAGCGCGGATGAAAAGGGCGTGGCCAATGCCGTCCATGTCGCCGCCCGCTTGCTGGAAGAAGATATTACCCGGCGCATCGCAGCCGACATCGCCGATATTCAGTCGCTGGCCGATGTAGCGTCAAAGCTGGAGCTGTCCGCCAAGTGATTCGCCGGTCCATTTTGCTCGGCACGGGTTCGGCCCTGCCCGTTCGCACCGTCAGCAATGCCGAACTGGCGCAGACGGTCGACACCAGCGACGAATGGATCGTGGAGCGCACCGGCATCCGCAACCGCCATATTGCGGGTGAGGGCGAAACCACCGCCAGCCTCGCCGCCGATGCCGCGCGCAACGCGCTCGACGCCGCCGGCCTCGCCGCGCAGGACATCGACCTCATCATTCTGGCGACGGCGACCCCGGACCAGACTTTCCCCGCCGCTGCGACCAAGGTTCAGGCTGCGCTCGGCATCGACGATTGCGTCGCGTTTGACGTCGCCGCCGTCTGTTCGGGCTTTCTTTATGCCGTGACCGTGGCCGACAGCATGATCCGGTCGGGCGCCGCCAACCGCGCGCTGGTGATCGGGTCGGAAACCTTCAGCCGCATCCTCGACTGGGAAGACCGCGCGACCTGCGTCCTGTTCGGCGACGGCGCCGGTGCGATCGTGCTGGGCGCGCAGGACAGCGCTGACGGCGCTCGCGGCATTCTGGCGGCCAAACTCCATGCCGATGGCCGTCACAACCAGCTTCTCTATGTCGATGGCGGCCCGTCCACGACACAGACTGTGGGCAAACTGCGCATGAAGGGGCAGGAAGTGTTCCGCCATGCCGTGTCCAACCTGGCGTCGGTGCTGCGTGAAGTGCTGGACCTGGCGGATCTGACCCCGGCGGATATCGACTGGCTGGTCCCGCATCAGGCCAATGCCCGCATCCTGGACGCCACCGCGCGCAAGCTGAAGCTTGACCCTGATCGCGTGGTCGTGACCGTCGACCAGCATGCCAACACGTCTGCGGCGTCGGTGCCGCTCGCGCTCGACCTCGCCGTGCGCGACGGGCGCATCAAGGCAGGCGATCTGGTCGTGCTGGAAGCGATGGGCGGTGGCTTCACCTGGGGCGCCTGCGTCCTGCGGGTTTGATCTATAGCGCTTGCCAAAGCGCCGCGAATCAATCACATTTCGTTCAGATCATCCGGGGAGATGGTCGCTGGGCGATGAAATGGGGATGATCGATGAGCGGCAATGGAACCCTGACACGCGCGGACCTGGCCGAAAGTGTCAACCGGCATGTCGGTCTGTCGCGGGCGGAAGCGGCGGCGCTGGTCGAATCCATCCTTGAACATATGTCCTGCGCGCTGGAGCGCGGCGAAAATGTGAAGATTTCCAGCTTCGGCACCTTCGTTCTGCGTGACAAGACCGAACGGATGGGCCGCAACCCCAAGACCGGCGTCGAAGTGCCGATCGAACCGCGCCGGGTGCTCACCTTCCGCGCCAGCCAGACGATGCGGGACCGCGTCGCGTCAATTTGAGACGATTGGCCGCTTTTCCAATATTACCATTGCTTTACCATAGTTGACGTTGCCCCGGCTCCGGGTGCAACATCGCTGTCATGGAAAAGGTAGAGGGTGCATTTCTGACCATCAGCGAGCTGGCCGGCGAGCTTGGTCTTCCCCAGCATATTTTGCGCTATTGGGAAACGCGCTTTCCCAAATTGCGGCCGCTTCAGCGATCGGGCAACCGGCGCTATTATCGCCCCGCCGATGTCGCGCTGGCGCGGCGCATCAACCAGCTGCTCAATGTCGAGGGCTTCACTGTCAAGGGCGCGCAAAAGGCGCTGGAGGAGCCGAATGGCGCCCCCGTCGTCGCGCCCCCCAAGCCGGCCGAACCCTGCATGGACGATGCGGCGCTGATCGAACGGCTGCAGGAAATCCGCACCACCCTGGCCGCCGCGATCGGCGACTAGTTAAAATCGAGATCACTTCTGTATCCGTTCGCCCTGAGCTTGTCGAAGGGCTGTACTTTTTGAAGAACAAGGCTGGGCTTCGACAGGCTCAGCCCGAACGGAGGTTGAGTGATCCAGATTTCACGCGCAATTCTCTGACTGCTGCTTTACGTCCGGGTCAGAGCGTCCGGGCGTAGATCAGGTCGCGAAACGGTACATCGCCGACCATGAAGGTCATTTCGCCAATCTGCGCAAAGCCATGCCGTGCATAGAAACGCCGCGCCCGGTCATTTTGCGGATATACCGCCAGCAGCAGCCGGCGCGCCCCGCGCCGCTGCGCCTCCTCCAGCACCAGCGCCATCAGCGCGTCGCCATTGCCCCCGCCCTGCCAGCCATGGAGCAGGTAGATGCGCTTCAGCTCGATATCCTGCGCGTCCGTCGCCACCGGCAAGGCGGGCGGGGTGATCAGCGCATAGCCCACCGGCGCGCCCAGCGGCGTTTCCCCGATCAGCGCGGTCTGCGCCGGATCGGCCAGCGCTGCCTGATAATAAGCAAGGCCATGGGCGCGCTCGATATGATCCAGCAATGCGCCGCCCGGATGATCATGGGCAAAGCTGGTGAGGAAAGTCGCGCCGCCCAGAGCCGACAGGGCGGCGGCATCGCGCATCTGCGCGCGGCGCCAGTGGATCGGCGTCACGCCCCCCCGCGCCTCAGCGCGTGCCCGGCCCGAGCGCAGGGTCCAGATCGCGCGGCCGGGTGAAGCTGACCAATGTGGCTTTATTCTCGCCCGCCTGCGCCCAATGATCGATCGCCAGATCCATCACCGCGATGCTGGCGGTGGGGAATTTGACCTCCACATCCTCGCGCAGCGGGCTGGCCCCATCATCGGGCACCAGATCCAGAATCAGTTCTTCAAACCCCGGATTATGCCCGGCCATCAGCACATGGTCGGCGCTGTCGGGAAAATCGCGCACCACATCGAACAAAGTGGGCGAGGAGGCCAGATAGATGCGCCGGTCCCAGCGCGCGTCCAGCGTTTCGCCATAGCCTTCGAAAAACGTCTCCAGCGTCTGCACCACGCGCACCGCGGGGGATGCGACCAGCAGGTCGAACTGCATCTTCCGCTTGGCGGCAAATTGCCCCATCAGCAGCGCAGCCTTTTCGCCGCGCCGATTGAGGGGCCGATCGAAATCGCGCGCCACCGGATCGTCCCAGTCCGATTTGGCGTGGCGCAACAGGGTCAGGCGCTTCATTCTCTCTCCTGTTGGGGCGGGCCGGATTCTGACCCCTGATGCCCCAAAGCGGCTTCGAGGCCAAGGGGCTGTTCGCGCGCTTGCACGCTCACGGCGATGATCGCTTCGTCCAGAGTCAGCCGGCGGATCGGCGTTCCGGGCGGAAAAGCGCTCAGCAACCGGCTGGGCATGGCGGCGGACAGGATGACGAAACTGCCCCTGTCCTGCGCCCGGCGGATCAGCCGGCCGAACGCCTGCGCCAGCCGCGCGCGGATCAGCCGGTCGTCATAGGCGCTGCCGCCGCCCGCCAGCCGCCGCGCGGCATGCAGCACCGTCGGCTTGGACCATGGCACGCCCTCCATCACCACGAGCCGCAACGAATGGCCCGGCACATCGACACCGTCGCGCAACGCATCGGTGCCCAGCAGCGACGAGCGGGGATCGTCCCGGAAAATATCGACCAAAGTGCCCGTATCCATCGGATCGACATGCTGCGCGTACAGCGGCAGGCCGCCGCGCGCCAGCCGGTCGGCGATGCGGGCATGCACCCCGCGCAGCCGCCGGATTGCGGTGAACAGGCCCAGCGTGCCGCCCCCCGCCGCCTCGATCAGCCGGGCATAGGCGCCCGACATGGCGGCAATGTCGCCCTTCTTGATGTCGGTGACGATCAGCACTTCGGCCCGGCCCGGATAGTCGAACGGGCTGGCCGCCTCGAACCGTTCCGCGCCATGGGGCAGGTGGATCGCGCCGCTGCGCGCTTCGGCATTATTCCATTCGCCCCCGCCCTTCAGCGTCGCGGACGTCAGCAGCACGCCCTGCGCAGGCTTCAGCACTGTTTCGGCGAGCGGCCTTGTGGGGTCCAGCCAGTGGCGATGGATGCCGATATCATATTCGCGTCCCTCCACCCGGTCGACCGTCATCCAGTCGACATAGTCGGGGTCCGCCGGCCCGCCGATTCGCGCCAGCAGCGCCAGCCAGGCGGCAATCAGGTCGCGCCGCCAGCCCAGCGACGCCACCGCCCCCTCGATCCGCGCCCGCGCCGCGCCGTCCAGCCAGTCGGGCGCATCTTCGATCACCGCTTCCAGCCGCCGCGCCAGCCGCACCAGCGGCTTGATCAGCGCATCCAGCGCCAGTGCCGCCTCCTGCGCGGCCTCCACCAGCGGGCCGTCCGGTTCGGCCAGTTCGGTTTCCAGCCCATAGCCGGCATCCGCCTCGCCCGCCGCTTCGGCGCGGGTATAGACGGTGCCGCGCACCGCCGCGAGCAGCGCTTCCAGCGGCCCGAACGGCTCGCCCGCTACCACGCGCTTGAGCCAGTCATCGGCCGGCAACGCCTGCGCCGCGTCCACCGCCGCGCGGATCGCCTGTCCGCCTTCCTCATCATAGCTCGCCATGTCGGACAGGCGCGCCGCCAGGCCACGTCGCCGCCCGCGCGATCCGCCCTCCGGCCCCATGATCCAGCGGCGCAGCTCGATCGCCTCCTGCCCCGACAGGGCGACGGAGAAAGTCGAATCGGCGGCATCGAACAGATGATGGCCTTCGTCAAAGACGATGCGCTGCGGCCGCTGCCCCGTCTCGCGCCCGCGCGCCGCGTTGATCATCACCAGCGCATGGTTGGCGATCACGATGTCCGCGTCGGCGCTGGCCCGCGCCGACCGCTCAATGAAGCATTTGCGATAATGCGGGCAGCCGGCATAAATGCATTCGCCCCGCCGGTCGGTCAGCGCGGTGGAGCCATTGCGCCGGAACAAAGTCGGCAACCATCCGGGCAGGTCGCCGCCCACCATGTCGCCATCCTTGGTGAAGGCCGCCCAGCGCGCGACCAGCTGCGCCAATATGGCGGCGCGTCCGGCAAAGCCGCCCTGCAACGCATCCTCCAGATTGAGCAGGCACAGATAATTTTCCCGCCCCTTGCGCACCACCACCCGCTGCGCCGCAACGCGCGGGTCGGGAAACAGGCGTAAAGTTTCCCGGTCCAGCTGCCGTTGCAGCGCCTTGGTATAGGTGGACACCCACACCGTCCCTTGCGCTTCCGCTGCCCAGAGCGAGGCGGGGGCCAGATAGCCCAGCGTCTTGCCGATCCCAGTGCCCGCTTCGGCCAGCAGCATATTGGGCTGGTCGCGATGCTTGCGCGGGGTGAAGGCGATGCGGGCGGCGGCGGCATAGGCGCGCTGGCCGGGGCGTGGCTCCGCGCCGGTGCCGGTCAGCGCGTCGAGCCGGGCCAGCACCTGATCTTCAGACAGGCTGATGGTGCGCGGGGCGGGGCGGGGTTGCGCCTCCTCCCATTCGGGCAGCTTGGAAAAGAGCCAGCGTTCCGCCTCGCGCGGGCGGGGGATGCGTGGCGCCACCAATGGCGACCAGGGCCAGCGCATCCGGTGCAGCGATTGCGCCGCCGTCCAGCCGCCCTCGCGCTCGGGCCAGTCGGGCGAACTCAGGCGGTCGAGCAGTATCGCGGCGGCCCGCTGCAACAGGGCGGGAATGTCGCCTTCATTGGTCGGCGCGGGCAGGTCCAGCGCGTCCGCCAGCCCCTTGGGCGTAGGCACCAGAAAACGGGCGGGATGCAGGAAGGCCCACAGCTCCAGCAGGTCCAGACCATTAAGTTCAGGATAGCCCAGCCGTTGCCCGGTCAGCGGCGCATTCAGCAGCAGCACCGGCGTTTCGGCGGCGCGGGCAATCGCCTGTCCCTTGGCCAGCGCCTGGGTGCGGCCGTCTTCGCACAGCCATATGCCGCCATGGCTGGCGTGGAGCGCTGGCAATGTCGCTGGATCAATCACCTGCCCGGTCTAGGCGAACAGGAACAAAAGGGAAACCTGTTTCAGAGGGTGTTTTGGCTGGTGCGGCTCCTGAAATGCGCTCTTCCGCGTATTTCAGGTAAAGACTCTCTTCAGACCGCCCGGCGGCCAAAACCGCCAGCCATCCCCTGCGCGGTAAAGCGCGGCTGGAACGGCACCGGCGAACGCCTGCCACCACGCGCCAGTTCCAGTTTGTCGAACAGCGGGCCATCGGCCAGCTCATAGGGAAAGCGGATGCCCATCCGGTCTTCTTCGGACCAGCGCACCGTGCCGAACACGACATGGCCGTCCAGATCGAGCTGGCATTGCGATCGGGGCGGCAGGGTGCAGCCGACCACTTGTGCGCCGCCTTCGCTCAGGTCGACGATGGTGCCTTCCAGGCTGTCGAGCACGGTCGTAACGACAATCGGGATGTCCACGACAATGCGTTCGCGGCTGCGCTTGATCTGCATTTCGCCTCCATTCTTTCTCAATCTACGATACGCAAGGTAAACGAATCTTTAATTTGAGAACGATTCTTAACCGGATTTTGCCGCAAAAGCCCGTTTTCTTTCCCGCCGTCCGGGGGTAGGGGCTTGGGCCATGACCGTGTCCGAACTTCTCCGCACCGCTGCGACCGCATCCAAGGCTTGGCCCTATGAAGAAGCGCGCAAGCTTCTGAAGCGTTATTCCAGTGGCGCGCCGGATAAAGGGCATATCCTGTTCGAAACCGGCTATGGCCCGTCGGGCCTGCCGCATATCGGCACCTTCAACGAAGTGCTGCGCACCACCATGGTCCGCAATGCCTTTCATTCCTTGTCAGACATTCCCACGCGACTGGTGGCGTTCAGCGACGATCTGGACGGATTCCGCAAGGTGCCCGACAATGTCCCCAATCAGGCGATGCTGGCTGAATATCTCGGCAAGCCGCTGACGCAGGTGCCCGATCCGTTCGAAAAGTTCGAAAGCTTCGCCCATCATAACAATGCGATGCTGCGCGATTTTCTCGACAGCTTCGGCTTCGACTATGAATTCGTGTCCGCGACGGAGCGTTATCAGGCCGGCGCCTTTGACGAAGCGCTGCGTCAGGTGCTGCGCCGTTATCAGGCGATCATGGACATCATGCTGCCGACCCTGCGCAAGGAACGGCAGGCCACCTATTCGCCTGTCCTGCCGATTTCGCCCAAAAGCGGCATCGTGCTGCAGGTGCCGGTCGAGGTGATCGACGCCGAAGCCGGGATCGTGCGTTTCGTCGATGAAGGCGAGACGATCGAACAATCGGTCCTGGGCGGCGCGGCCAAGCTGCAATGGAAGGTCGACTGGGCGATGCGCTGGTATGCGCTGGGCGTCGATTATGAAATGGCGGGCAAGGATCTGATCGATTCGGTCACGCAATCGTCGAAAATCTGCCGCGCGCTCGGCGGCCGCCCCCCCGAAGGCTTTAATTACGAGATGTTCCTCGACGAAAAGGGCGAGAAAATCTCCAAGTCCAAGGGCAATGGTCTCAGCCTGGAACAATGGCTGACCTATGGTCCGCAGGAAAGCCTGGCTTTCTACGCTTATCGCGAACCGAAAAAGGCCAAGCAGCTGCACATGGGCGTCATCCCGCGCGCGGTGGACGAATATTGGCAGTTCCGCGGCAATTATCCCAAACAGGCGATCGAGCAGCAATTGGGCAATCCGGTCCATCATATCCATGATGGCAAGCTGCCCGACGGCGAACTGCCCGTGACCTTTGGCCTGCTGCTGAATCTCGTCGGGGTGATGGGCGACGCCAGCCGGGAGCAGGTTTGGAGCTACCTCCAAAATTATGTGCCCGGCGCAAGCGCGGAAACCTATCCCGAACTTGACGCGCTGATCGGCCATGCGCTTGCCTATCACCGCGATTTCGTCGCGCCCACGCTTCAGCGCCGCGCGCCTGAAGCCAATGAGGCCGCCGCCCTGCGCAAGCTGGACGAAGAACTGGCCGCACTGCCTGAAGGCGCGAGCGCCGAGGATATTCAGAATATCGTCTATGCCATCGGCAAGGATGAAGCGTTCGGCTTTGCCGAACTGCGCGACTGGTTCAAGGCGCTCTACCAGACCCTGCTGGGCGCCGATCAGGGGCCACGCATGGGCAGCTTCATCGCGCTCTACGGCATCGCCAACAGCCGCAAGCTGATCGCACAAGCGCTCGCATCTTGATCTGAATCAAACCGGCGGAACTTTCCGTCCGGTGGCTCGTTTTGGGCAACGGTCCACCCCCCTTTCGGACTGGTGGCGCGCCCAGAGCGCGTCATCGGCCGCGTGCGCCCGGAAACGGGCGGCGCGGCCAAGTGGGGAAAAGCGAAAAGGGCGGTTCCTGCCGGAAAGGCAGGAGCCGCCCTTTTTCAATATCTTACCAGAAGAAGCTGCGGTGCGCCTCGACCACGCGACCGGTGCGGACATTCACCAGCAGCACGTCATTATAGTGGCGGACCCAGCGCAGATTGGCGCCCGGACGGGGCAGGCGATAGCGATAGGGATCGGCGATATAATAGCGCGAGCTGTAATAGGCCGGGCGAAGCTGCGATCCGCGGCTCCAGGCGGTGTAGCGGAAAGGCGCGCGCCAGTTGCCGCCGCGATAGACGTCGCGGTGCGAACGGCGATAATCCTGCCAGTCCTCGCGCGCTTCCTGGCGGGCGTCGCGCACGTCGCGGCGCGCCTCGCGCACATCGCGGCGGTCGCCATAGCGCTGGGCCTGGCGCAGGTCGCGCTGTTCCTCGCGCACGCGCTGTTCGCTGCGGCGCGCCTCGCCATAGGACTGGGCCGAAGCGACGCTCGGCACGACGGTTGCGGCCAGCAGGCCCAGGATGATGAACTTACGCATAATCTGTCTCCCATTGGGTGGCGGCTGAACCCCGCATTCGGGTTCGGGTTCCGCCGCCAACAAGGATGGATATGCCGCTCCCCGCCTGAACGGGCCGGGAATGATCCAGTCAGATTCCAGTCATTTATGTCGCAGTTTGTATCAGGCGGGGTTTGTTTGAAAATGCGCGAATGTGCGCAGGCACATTCCCTGAAACCTCATTTCCACGGCCGCTCGCGAAACCATTTCGTCACGACATATTTGGTCCCGCGCTCCACCGGCCGGGCGGCATGCAGGCTATAGCGGTTGGGCGCGCCGTCGCGGGCCATATTGTTCCAGATCAGGATCATCCCCTCGACCGGCGGCACCATGAATTCGCATTGCGGGAAATGCGTCTCTCCCCCGGCCTCGACCGGCGACAGATAGATCATCGCCGTCCAGGTGCGCTGCCCGCCCGATCCGCGCATCTGCTGCCAATAATCGGCCGTCACCGGGAAATAGTCGCAATGGACCTTATATTCCTGGCCCGCCGTATAGCGCTGCCCCTGCAACGTCTCGCCATGGGCGACGGGCAGGCCGGTCAGCGCGCAGATGCGGTTGGTGATCGCTTCGACCAGCGGGTTGAAGGGGCTGAGGTTGCCGCTATGGCTGGTGCGATATTCCGCATTGGCGCTACCCGAAAAGAGCGAGGATGGCTTGGCGCTGGCGTCGATCAGCGCGCGCAGCTCCGCGCATTCCTCCCCGCTCAGGAAATTCTGTCGGCCGTAAATCTCCAGGTTCGCCGCGTCGATCCGGCTCACCATCGGGTTGCGGTCCAGCCGCGCGCGGACGCTGTCGCCAAATTGCGCGCGGATGGCTGAGGCGATGCCGCCATCGTCGATCGGATCTGTCATGCCCGTCCTCTGCCACAGCCGCGCCCCACAAGAAAAGACCCCGGCATGTCGCCATGCCGGGGTCAGTCGTTCCTGAAGGCCAGTTCAGGAAGCGGGGAAACTCACCAGAAGAAATCGTGAATGACATCGACGACATAGCCATCGCGTATGTCGACCAGCAGCGCATCGTCATAATAGCGCACCCAGCGCAGCGTGCCGTAGGCCGGCGGCAGGCGATAGCTATAGGGATCGTCCAGCCAATAGCTGTTGGAATAGAGCATGTTGTTCAGGAAAATCCCGACCGAAAAGCGCCGATAACCATAGTCCCAGCCGCGCGGGGCATAATAGCGGCCCATGCGATAACGGTCGCCATAACGGTTGCGATAGCTGTTCCAGTCATAGCGCCTGTCCTGCCGCCAGCCATTGTCCCAGCGCCGCTGGTTGCTCCAGCGGGTGCGATCGTCATAGCGCCGGCCATTATTCCAGCCGCCATTATTCCAGCCGCCATTGCGGTTGTCATTGTTCCACCGGCCATCATTGCGGTCGCGATCGCGGTTCCAGTCGCGATTGTCGTTGCCGCGCCGATCGTCGTCGCGCCGGTTGCTGCGCCAGTCCTGCCGGTCGTCGCGGCGATCATTGCGCCAATCCTGTCGGTCATTGCGCTGATCGTTGCGCCAGTTCTGCTGCTGCTCGCGCTCGCGCCGTTCGCGCACCTGCCGCTCGACGTCGCGATTGGCGGGCAGGCTGGGGTCGCCACGCCAGCGCGCATCGGGGCGCGGCGGCGCCATCTGGCCGGCGGGCTGCTGCATCGCGGGTTGTTGATTGCCCGGTTGCGGCGCCGGGCGCTGCTGCCAGCGCTGTTGCTCACCAGCGTCGCCGCGCCGTTGCCAGCTTTGGCCCCTGTTCGCATTATCGCCTTGCGGCTGTGCCGTGCGATCGGGGCGCGTCCAGGCCATGTTGCCCTGCGGCCGCGCTGCGCGTTGTTCACGCCCGCCCCGGTTGCCACCGTCCTGCCACGCCTGAGCATAAGCAGGCGCAATCCCGCTCAACAGCGTCGCGCCCATCAGCCCCGCCAGCACCATCTTCCTCAACATCGTCCTGACTTTCCTCATGCGGGGACCAGATGTCCCCTGATGATCGGCTTCTAGACCCATGGTCGTGTCGCAAGGCTGAACCCGCCTGTCAGCGATCAGAAAGAATCGAAGGTACGAATATGGACATTGGGACATATTGCTCCCATGCTGATTTCGGCCCGGATCGAGGGCAAAACGCCCCGATTTCCCCAGAAATCTAATCCAGATCAATGCATTCTACGTGCATACTCCATAGGACTGCCGAGTGACGAAAACTCCCGATGCTGGCCGCACGCGGCAGGCCCTGCGCGCAGCGACGATGGACAGCCATCGCCGCGTCGATGATGCATTCGGCGATTTTTCGCTCGAGTCGCGCGATGACTATCGCGCTTTTCTGACCGCGCATGGCCGCGCGCTCGCAGCGATGGAACCCGTTGCGCGTCCGGTACGTTCTCGCCTGCCGTTGCTGGCGCAGGATCTGGCGGCGTTGGGGGATGCTATGCCGGAACCGTTGCCGATGCGGCAGAATATGAATGAAGGCGCGCGCTGGGGGCTGCTCTACACGCTGGAAGGATCGCGGCTGGGCGGCGCGATGTTGTCCCGTCAGGTCGGGGATGGCCTGCCCCGCGCCTATCTTTCCGCCGTGCATGACAAGGGCGAATGGATAGCCTTCCAGCGCGCGCTCGACGGCGCAGCGGCGGAAGGTGGCGAAGGCTGGCTGGAGGACGCCGTGCAGGGCGCTCTGGCCGCCTTCGCCCTGTTCGCCACGGCGGCGCAGGAACAGCGGGCGGTGCAGCATGGCTGACGGCAGCGATCCGACCGCCACCGATTTCGCGGTCGATCTCACCAATTGCGATCGGGAACCGATCCATGTGCTGGGCAAGGTTCAGTCCTTCGGTTTCCTGATGGCGCTCACGGCCGACTGGCTGGTGTCGCGGGTGTCGGCCAACAGCGCCGATTTCATCGGCCGCGCGCCCGAAGAGATGCTTGGCCAGCCGGTCAGCGCCATCTTCACCGGCGAAGCCATCCATACGCTGCGCAATCGCATCACCCTGCTGCGCGGCCCGGATTCGGTCGAGCGCGTCTTCTCGCTCCCGCTGATGGAGGGCGGCCCCGCCTTCGACGTCGCGGTCCATTTTTCCGGCCCGCTCGTGGTGATAGAGGCCGAACCCGCCAGCCATGACGAAATGGAGGCGAGCAGCACCGTGCGCTCCATGGTCGCCCGTCTGGCCCAGGCCGACGGCATGACCGCCTTCCTGCGCGATGGTGCGCGGCAGGTGCGGGCCTTGACCGGTTTCGACCGGGTGATGGTCTATCGCTTCGCCGACGCCGGCGATGGCGAGGTGGTCGCCGAAGCGTTCAAGCCCGGCGTCGACAGTTTCCTCGGCCTCCATTATCCCGCGTCCGATATTCCGGCGCAGGCGCGCGCCCTCTATCTGCGCAACATCTTCCGCATCATCGCCGATGTGCAGGCGCAGCCGGTGCCGGTCGTGCCGGCGCTCGATCCCACCGGCGCGGCGCTTGACATGTCGCTCTGCCTGACCCGCGCCGTCTCGCCGATCCATATCGAATATCTCGGCAATATGGGCGTGGGGGCCTCGCTCTCCATCTCGATCATCGTAGAAGGCAAGCTGTGGGGCCTGTTCGCCTGCCACCATTACAGCCCGCGCCTGCCGACCTTTGCCCAGCGCAGCGCCGCCGAACTGTTCGGCCAGATATTCTCGATGATGCTCGAAAGCCGCGAGCGCGCCGAAACCGCCAGCTATGAAGGCAAGGCGCGGCAGGTGGCCGACCGGCTGCTGTCCGCCGTGGCGCAGGATCATGACCTGCTGTCCAATGCCCGCTGGCTGGGCGACATCATCTTCGACACCATCCCGGCCGATGGCGTCGGCGTCTATATTGACGGACAGATGACCTTTTCGGGCCTTGCCCCGGACGAAGCGTCTTTCTCCGCCATCGTCACGATGCTGAACCGTGTCGCCGCCAGCCAGATTTACACGACTGACAGCCTGACGAAGGTGTTGCCCGAAGCGGCCGCCTATGCCGATCGCGCGTCGGGTATCCTGGCCATTCCCCTGTCACGCCGGCCGCGCGACTATGTCGTGCTGTTCCGCGCGGAACAGCTGCGCTCGGTGCGCTGGGCGGGCAAGCCGGAAAAGGACATCGAATATGGGCCGAACGGCCCGCGCCTGACCCCGCGCAAGAGCTTCGAACAATGGTCGCAACTGGTGCAGGGCGTGGCGCTGGCCTTTACGCCGGCTGAACTGCGCGTGGCCGAAGCGCTGCGCACCGCGCTGCTGGAGGTGATCCTGCGCCTGTCCGATTCCGCCGATGCGGAACGGCAGCGGGCGCATGAAAAGCAGGAATTGCTGATCGCGGAACTCAACCACCGCGTTCGCAACATTCTCTCGCTGATCCGTGGGCTATTGTCGCAGACCCGCGACAGCGCCCATTCGGTCGAGGAATTTATCGGCACACTGGAAAGCCGCGTCCATGCGCTGGCTCGCGCCCATGACCAGATTACCGCCGACCGCTGGTCGCCCGCGCGCCTCTATGACCTCATAGAGGTGGAGGCGGGCGCTTATCTGGGCGAACGCAGCGATCGGGTGCGTCTGACCGGTCCCAATGTGCTGCTGACCCCAGGTTGCTTCACCGTGCTGGCGCTGGTGATCCATGAAATGCTGACCAACGCCGCCAAATATGGCGCGCTGTCGGACAATGGATCGGTGGCGATCGACTGGCGTGTGGATGAAGATGGCAGCCTGCTGCTCGACTGGACCGAAATCGGCGGCCCGCCGGTGGTGGCCCCCACACGCCGGGGTTTTGGATCGACCGTGATCGAACGCTCCATTCCCTATGATCTGGGCGGCCAGGCCGAAATCAACTACAGGCTCGCCGGGATCGAAGCGCATTTCTGCATCCCTTCGCGCCATGTCGTCTCGGTCCTGTCCGACAGCGCCGGGCGCGATCGCGCCAAGCAGGCCGCGCCTGTCACCCCGGGCCTGCTCCGGGGCCGCAACGTCCTGCTGGTCGAAGATAATATGATCATCGCCATGGATGGCGAGGATGCGCTGCGCGATCTGGGCGCGGAAGTGATGACGGCGGCCAGCGTCGGCCGCGCGCGCGAAGCGATCGCGATCCAGCCGGTGGACCTTGCCGTGCTGGACTTCAACCTTGGTCATGAAACCAGCCTGCCGGTCGCGGACCTTCTGGCCGAACGCGGCATCCCCTTCCTCTTCGCTACCGGCTATGGCGACGGGCTGGAACTGCCCGAACGGTTCGAAGCGGTGACTTTGGTCAAGAAACCCTATTCGGGCGCCACCCTGGCCCAGGCGCTCGCGCCGGTGATCGACGCAGCGGGATAGGATGCAGCAGACTTCGTCATTGCGAGCGCGGCGAAGCAATCCATTGTAGCGCAATATGGCTTGCTTCGCTGCGCTCGCAATGACGGAAAGGGGTCAGGCTGACGCCAGCCTGTTTGAGGGCGGACAGCGAAACAGTCAGTTTCCACTTGCCCGATTGCGGGATGGCCGCCGCATGCCGATGTAGCGGCCATGCACGACGTATCTCTGCCTGTCCTATCCGGCGCGCCACTGGCAAGATTGCCGGCTATGACCCACCTCGCTTCTTGTCGCCCTTGCACCCTTGGCAGCAGCGCATCGCCTTTCCGATAGGATCGCCGCCGCGTAACAAAATGTCCAATTCGGCGGGAAAAGTGCGAAGTTAAGCCCGCATAGCTCTTATCGAGATGATCATGAAACAGCCGACTTTCTTCCTTCCCCATGGCGGCGGCCCCTGCTTCTTCATGGACCCGTCCGATCCCGACCGGCCGCACAGCGATCCGATGTGGCAACCGATGCAGGATCATCTGGCGGCGCTGATCGCCAACCTGCCGGAACGGCCGCGCGCCATCCTGCTGATCTCGGGCCATTGGGAAGAGGCGAATTTCACCGTCCATATCGGTGAGAAACCGCCGCTCTTCTTCGATTATTATGGCTTTCCGCCGCACACCTACGACCTGCGCTGGGATGCGCCGGGCGCGCCCGATCTGGCGCGCCGCGCGGCCGGCCTGCTGCGCGATGCCGGCTTCCCCACGGGGGAGGAGGCTGCGCGCGGCTGGGACCATGGCGTCTTCATCCCGATGAAGGTGGCGTTGCCCGATGCTGATATCCCGCTGGCCCAGCTTTCGCTGCGCCGCGATCTCGACCCGGCCGATCATATCGCGGCGGGCCGTGCGCTCGCCCCGCTGCGCGATGAAGGCGTGCTGATCGTCGGATCGGGCATGAGCTTCCACAATCTGCGCGTACGCGGGCCGCAGGCGATCGCCCCGTCGACCGCCTGGGACTATGCGCTGACCGCCGCCGTCACCGATCCCGATCCGCAGGCCCGCGCCACCCGTGTCGCCGCCTGGGACGCGCTGCCCCATGCCCATTTCGCTCATCCGCGCGAAGAACATCTGTTGCCGCTGATGGTGGCGCTGGGCGCGGGCGGCGATGACGCGGCGACCTGCACCCATCGCAGCAATGTGATGGGCTGGACCGTGTCGGGCTATCGCTTCGGCTAAATCCTTAAGAAGCAACGGACAGGCGCGTCAGTCGGCGGGTTTGTCCGTCCGGGAAGAGGGGCGTCCCAAAGCCGGCACCGCCTTTGCCGCTTCCTCCGGCGCAATGCCCGGCGGCGGCGCGGCGGCGATCTGTTCCTCGCCGCGCATGATGCTTCCGGCCCGCTTGATCGCCCCGCGCAGCCGGGGATAGATGCCGCAGCGGCAAATATTGGTGATCGCCGCGTCAATCTCCTCGTCGGACGGATCGTTGGTCCGGCGCAGCAGCACTGACGCCGCCATGATCATGCCGGGGATGCAGTAGCCGCATTGGGACACATTGTCGGCCGCGAACGCCTGTTGCAGCGGATGGCCGCGATCGGGCGACAGCGCTTCGATCGTGGTGACGAACCGCCCCTCGGTCTTGCCGATCGTCACTTGACAGGATCGCACGGCTTCCCCGTCAATATCGACGGTGCACGCCCCGCAATCCCCCGTGCCGCAACCATATTTGGTGCCGGTCAGGTTGGATGCATCGCGCAGCGCCCACAGCAGCGGCGTTTCCGGGTCCATGCGATATTGCACCGGCCGGTCGTTGACGGTGAAGCGGGTCATGCCGCCTCCTCCTCGTCGGCCTTGTGATACAGCACTTCGTTGCGGATATGGATGATCCGCGACGCCAGCCGGATTTCCTGGATGAAGGTGGCGAATCCTGCCGCCTGAAGCACCATCGCCAGGCTGAACAGAACGGCGACCGGCGTGCCCAGATGCGCGTTGAACAAATTGCCGGCAAACAGCAGGATGACGACCAGACAGACCGCGCAGGCGGACGCGACCGACAGGAAGATCGCGCTGTTGACCACGCTCATCCGCCGGTCGAGTACGCGGATTTCCGCCACGGCCCGGTCATGTTCCTTGCCCCGCGTCGTCAGCACCTTTTCTTCCACCGACCGCGCCCGGTCGATGATGCGCGCCAGCCGGCTGACGCACACGTTCAGGAATGCGCCGATGCCCGCCAGCAGGAAGACCGGGGCCAGCGCCAACTGGATCGTCTGGGCGACCTGGCTGACCTGGGGAAGGGGGATCATCAAGCAGCACCTCTCATCAGGATGCAGCTATCCTTTATCGCGGAGCGGGGGGCAAGGGGTTGCGCCAAGGATAATAGGTGGCAAAGCGCCACCTTTCCGCGCAAAAACAGGCGCTCCCGCATCGGCAGGAGCGCCTTGTTAAGAGGTCAGGCGGCGCCCTTGGTCGATGGCGTGTTGACGCCCATGGACTTGAGATACTGCTTGATGTTGCGGGCGGCCTGCCGCAGTCGCTGTTCATTCTCGACCATGGCGATGCGTACGAAGCCTTCGCCATCTTCGCCATAGCCCACGCCCGGCGCGACCGCGACCTTGGCATGGGTCAGCAACTGCTTGGAAAACTCCAGGCTCCCCATATCCTTGAGCGCAGGCGGCAGCGGCGCCCAGCAGAACATCGACGCGCGCGCCGCCGGAATGTCCCATCCGGCCCGGCCGAAGCTTTCGACCAGAACGTCGCGGCGCTTATGATAAAGTTCGCGGTTCTTCTGCACGATATCCTGTGGCCCGTTGAGCGCCGCGCAGGCCGCCGCCTGAATCGGCGTGAACGCGCCATAGTCCAGATAGGATTTGACCCGCGTCATCGCCGCGATCAGCTTGCGATTGCCCACGGCAAAGCCCATGCGCCAGCCGGCCATGCTATAGGTTTTGCTGAGCGACGTGAACTCGATCGCGACATCCTTCGCGCCCGGCACCTGAAGGATCGAAGGCGTCGGATTGCCGTCATAATATAGCTCGGAATAGGCAAGGTCGCTCAGCACCCAGACCTTATTCTCCTTCGCCCAGGCGACCAGCCGCTCGTAGAAAGCCAGGTCCACCGTCTCGGCTGTCGGGTTGGACGGATAATTGACCACCAGGATCGACGGGCGCGGCACGGTGAAGGCCATGGCGCGGTCGAGCGAACGGAAATAATTTTCATCCGGCGTCGTCGGCACCGACCGGATCGTCGCCCCGGCGATGATGAAGCCGAACGTATGGATCGGATAGCTGGGATTGGGGGCCAGCACCACGTCGCCCGGCTCGGTGATCGCTGTGGCCAGGCTGGCGAGGCCCTCCTTCGACCCCATGGTCACGACCACTTCGGTTTCCGGGTCGATGTCCACGCCGAAGCGGCGGCCATAATAATTGGCCTGCGCCTTGCGAAGGCCCGGAATGCCGCGCGACTGGCTATAGCCATGGGCGCTCGGCTTCTGGGCGACTTCGATCAGCTTGGCGATGACATGGTCGGGCGGCGGCAGGTCGGGATTGCCCATGCCCAGATCGATAATGTCCTCTCCGCCGGCGCGCGCGGCGGCCCGCATCGCGTTCACTTCGGCGATGACATAGGGCGGCAGGCGCTTCATGCGGTAAAATTCTTCGGACATTATTGGGGCTTTCCTGAAAGCTCGCTGTAGGGAATAGTGCGTGGCGCGCCGCTGGCGTGTCACAATCTGGCTATAACCGGCTGATAGGGGACATGCCAGCGAAAGCGGCGCAGACCGATAATGCCAGGAGGAGCAAGGTGGCCATGCACAATAGCGATGTCCTGGAACCACACCTGCCGACGCTGGCGGAAATGCAGCAATGGACGCAGGTGATCGGCCGCGCCCAGCAATTGATGCTGGAACAGGCGGCCGGCGCTACAGGCCAGGCATTGCCGTTCGATCCCGCCATCGTCGCGCGCATCCAGACCGGCTTCGCCGATGAAGGGCTGGCCCTGTGGCAGCGTTTTCTCGATTCGGGCGGCCTGTTGCGCAGCCAGCCCGAACCCGCGCCCGCGACCAGCCCGGCGGCGCGCAAGGACCGGCGCTTCGCCGATCCGGCCTGGACCGATCATCCCTTCTACGATCTGATCCGGCAGAGCTACCTCCTGCTCTCCGACTATATGCTCAAAATGGCCGATGCCGTCGATGGCGTGGACCCGAAGCAGAAGGCGAAGCTGCGCTTTGCAACGACTGGTCTGCTCGACGCGATCGCGCCCAGCAACTTCCCCCTCACCAATCCGCAGGTGGTGCAAAAAACGATCGAGAGCGGCGGCGAGAATCTGGTCAAGGGCCTCAAGCATATGCTGGCCGATATGGAGAAGGGGCAGCTCACCCATACCGACGGCACCCAGTTCGAACTGGGCCGCAACATCGCCGCGACTCCGGGCAAGGTGATCCACGAGACGGATCTTTATCAGCTGATCCATTATGCGCCCTCGACGGAAACGGTGCTGGAAACGCCGCTCATCATCTTCCCGCCATGGATCAACCGTTTCTACATTCTCGACCTTTCGCCGGAAAAAAGCTTCGTCAAATGGGCGGTGGATCAGGGGATCAGCGTGTTCCTCGTGTCCTGGAAATCGGCCGATGCGTCGATGAAGGACATGATCTGGGACGATTATATCCTCCGCGGCCAGATCGATGCGATCGATACGGTGCGCGATCTGCTGAAGGTGAAGAGCGTCCATGCAATCGGCTATTGCGTCGCCGGCACGACCCTGGCCGCGACCCTGGCCCTGCTGACCGCGCGGGGCGAAGCGGATAAGGTGGCGAGCGCAACCTTCTTCACCGCGCAGGTCGATTTCAGCCAGGCGGGCGATCTGACCCTGTTCGTCGACGATGAGCAGATGAAGATGGTGGAGCGTCTCTCGTCCAAGGGGTTTCTGGACGGACGCTACATGGCCGCGACCTTCAACCTGTTGCGCGGGCGGGACCTGATCTGGAACTATGTCGTCAACAATTATCTGCTGGGGCTGGATTATCCGCCGTTCGACCTGCTCTACTGGAATGGCGACACGACCAATTTGCCGGCACGCTGGCACCGGGATTATCTGACCCAGCTTTATCGCGACAATCTGTTGGTGACGCCTGGCGCGATCAGCGTGGCGGGCACGCCCATCGACCTTGGGACGGTAAAGACGCCCGCTTATGTGCAGGCCGGCAAGGAAGATCATATCGCACCGCTGGAAAGCGTTTGGAAACTGACTGAGAATCTATCGGGACCCATCCGCTTCCTGCTGGCCGGATCGGGGCATATTGCGGGCGTGGTCAATCCGCCGGCGGCGCAGAAATATCAATATTGGGCTTGCGACGACGCGCAGCCCACACTGGATGCTTTTCTGGAGGCGGCAACAGAAACCAAAGGCAGCTGGTGGCCGGACTGGCGTCGCTGGATAGAACGACTCGATTCGCGCACGGTGGCGGTGAAGGGCGCGCGCATTCCGGGCAAGGGCAAGTTCAAGGCGATCGAGGACGCGCCCGGGCGCTACGTCAAGGCAAGGTAAAGCCAGGTTTTCCGGGCTTTGCGATCAGCCGGGATGCTTTTGCGGCAAGCTGTCCATGACAGTTTTGCTGCACTGCACAATAAGCCTTGCAATCAGTGTGCAAAAACCATATTGTGCAGTGCAACAAACGGAGGATGGTCATGGCCGATACCCCGAAGACCCCGAGGAGCAAGCCGCGCAGCAAGGCCAGCACGTCGACCCTGTCGGCGAGTGAGGCGCTGAAGGCGGCGGAAGCCGCGATCGGGGATGCGCCTGCAAAACCCAAGCCTGTAGCGAAGAAAGTGGCGGTGGCCAGCGTCAAGCCGATCGACACCAATCCACAGGCCGCGCGGGTTAAACCGATCGACACGAACCCGCAGGCCAGCGTCAAGCCGATTGATACCAATCCGCAGGCCGATGAGGTGAAGCCGATCGACACCAATCCGCAATCGGCGCCCGAACCGGAGCCGACGCCGGAGCCGGTCGAAGAGCCTGCCGCTCCCGAACCGGAACCCGAAGTCACAGAGAGCCTGTCGAAAAAGGCCGATCCTATCGCGACCACGCCGCTGCCCGCCACAGAAGGAACCAAGATCATGAACGACGTCATCGAAACCGGAAAGAAGTTCGCCGAAGAAACCAAGGCCAAGCTCGAAACCGCCTATGCCGACTTCAACGAGAAGACCAAGGCCAGCGTTGAAAAGTCGACCAAGGCGATCGAAGAGCTGAGCGACCTTGCCAAGGGCAATGTCGAAGCGCTGGTCGAATCCGGCAAGATCGCCGCCAAGGGCATGGAAACCATGGGTCAGGAAGCGGTCGACTATAGCAAGAAGAGCTTCGAAAAGGCTACGGCGTCGTTCAAGAGCTTCTCGACCGTGAAGACCCCGACCGAATTCTTCCAGCTGCAGAGCCAGCTGCTGTCGAGCAGCTTTGACGAATTCACCAAGGAAGCCGCCAAGAGCAGCGAAGCCTTCATGAAGCTGGCTGGCGATGTCGCCCAGCCGCTGACCGCGCGCGTGACGCTGGTGACGGACAAGGTGAAGTCGCTGGCCGCCTGAGTGCGCCTTCGATCCTGACTGATGCCAAACTATGAAGGGCATCCCTTTGTGAAAGGGATGCCCTTTATGTATCACGCAAATCCGTGCCCGCAGGGGACAGGTTGCTGCGCCGCCCCCTTGCCATGAGCGATCGAATCGCCATATCCTTGCCCATCATGAACAGTGTCACCACCGCATCGGCGTGGTCCGTTACTATGGCGGGCCGGGATCAGGACGATCAGGGCGAAGGCCCGGGCGGGCCGAATGTCGGCATCGCCACCCGCACGCGCACCCGCACCAAAAAGCCTTCGCTTTACAAGGTGCTGATGCTCAATGACGATTACACGCCGATGGAATTCGTCGTGCATGTGCTGCAAAGCTTCTTCCGCATGGATATGGAGGAAGCGACCCGCGTGATGTTGCATGTTCATCAGCGTGGCGTCGGCGTGTGCGGCATCTTCAGCTATGAAGTGGCCGAGACGAAGGTGAACCAGGTGATGGATTTCGCCCGCCAGAATCAGCATCCGCTGCAATGCACGCTGGAAAAAGCCTGACGCCGATTTCGTGTAGCGCTTATATTTCAATAAATTACATCATTGAAATATAAGGTTTTTTCAGACCTTTCGCGCATGATGGCCCCGCTAATATGAAGTGGGGACTTCAACCATGACAAGCATATCCAGTTACAATATGGCCATGCCGCCACCGGCACGCCAATCGCCACGCACATCGATGGACGGCAAGATCAACGCCGCGGTCGAGGCGGGGGCCTTGTCGGAAATAGACGGCGACGCTTTGGAAACGGCGCTTGATTCGATCGACAGCGCGCTTTCCGCCTCGACCAGCGATGGCAGCTCACGGCTCGATCCTTCGGGCATGAAGGACCGGATCGATTCCCTGATCGACGAACAGGTGTCGGCTGGAACCCTGACTGAAGATCAGGCGGCCCAACTTCAGAGCCTTTTCGTCCAGGGGCCGGGCAATATGTCCAGCACCGACGGCGCCGATAGCGGCATGAACATGGAAGGCATGGGCGGTGTCGGTGGTCCTGGAGCAATGCGCGGCCCACCCCCCGGGCCGCCGCCGGCAGGCGATAGCAGCAAAGATGACGACAGTATGATCGGCAGCGCCGACACGGCGAGCGCGACCGAACAACTGGATTCGATCATCGCCTTTCTGGAAAATCTGCGGTCGAACATGTCGCAGTCGCTTTATGGCGGCAGCATCAGCAGTACTGACAGCAGCAATAGCGGGCTGGTGGTCGACAGCCTGGCCTGAACCCTTTCGTCACCCGGGGACTGGTGACGGAACCGGCGGAGGGCCTGTCGCTCCGCCGGTCTTTTCGTTCCGCCTTTCCATGACTGGCGGGCCATCCTATCTCTCCTTCTGTGAGCGAGGAGAGCATAGTTTCGATCCATGATCTGGCCGTCATCGGCGGCGGGGTGAACGGGTGCGGCATTGCGCGCGATGCCGCCGGGCGCGGGGCCAGCGTGCTGCTGCTGGAACAGGGCGATCTGGCGCAGGGTACATCGTCCGCTTCCACCAAGCTGATCCATGGCGGGCTGCGCTATCTGGAGCATCGCGAATTCGCGCTGGTGCGCGAATCCCTGCAAGAGCGCGAGCGACTATGGGCGATCGCGCCTCATATCATTCATCCGATGCGCTTCGTTCTGCCTTGGGTTCCAGGGCTGCGACCGCGCTGGATGCTGCGCCTTGGCCTCTTCCTCTATGATCATATTGGTGGCCGTCATGCCTTGCCCGCTACGCAGGCCATCGATCTGCGTCGCGATCCGGTCGGCGCGCCGATGAAGCCCGATTTCGGCCCGGCCTATTGCTATTCGGACGCCTGGGTCGACGACGCGCGGCTGGTGATGCTCAACGCCCGCGACGCGGCGGACAGGGGCGCGGCGGTCCATGTCCGGACACAGGTGACGCACCTCGCGCGCGCCGGCGATCACTGGCGCATCGAGGCCCGCGCAAATGACGGAGCAACCTTGCTGTTCCGCGCCCGCGCAGTGGTCAATGCGGCGGGGCCGGCGGTGCTCGACCTGTTGGCGCGCGCCAATCGCCCCGCGGACTGGAGCATCCGGCTGGTGCGCGGATCGCACATCGTCGTGCCACGCCTGTTTGAACATGACATGGCCTATTTCTTCCAATTGCCCGACGGACGCATCTTCTTCGCTATCCCCTATGAACGCGATTTCACCTTGATTGGCACCACCGATCGCGATCATGACGGCGGGCTGGATCAGGTCGCCGCCAGCGCGGAGGAAATCGCCTATCTCTGCGCGGGGGTGAATCGCTATTTCGCGCGCGCCATTACGCCAGACGATGTCGTCTGGTCCTATGCCGGCGTGCGACCGCTCATCGACGATGGATCGGACAGGCCGGAGGCGGCTACGCGCGGCTATCGGCTGGAACTGGACGGCGGCAATGGCGCGCCGCCCTTGCTCAGCATCTTCGGCGGCAAGATCACCACCTATCGCCATCTTGCCGCCGAAGCGGTCGATCGGCTCAAGCCCTTTCTTCCCCAGTTAAAAGGTGGCGACTGGACGGCGTCTGCACCCCTTCCAGGTGGTGATTTCCCGACGACCGGGCTGACGGCGCTGATGCAGCGGCTGGCGGCGGACTATCCTTTTTTGGATGCCGCCACCATTGATCGCATCGCCCGCGCCTACGGCACACAGGCATGGGTGTGGCTCGGACCGGCCCGTGACAGGGCGGCGCTGGGCGAGGATTTCGGCTACGGCCTGACCGAAGCGGAGGTGCGCCACATGATGCATCGCGAATGGGCGCGAACCAGTGAAGATATTTTGTGGCGACGCAGCAAGCTGGGGTTGCGGTTGGACAAGGCGCAGGTCGCACGCCTCGATACATGGTTGGAGGAGTATCCGTGAGCGAACGGCATCTGCTGGTTCTGGACGCCGGCACCACATCGACGCGGGCGATGCTCTACGCCTCTGACGGCGCCCGCATCGCGATGGCGCAGGCGGACATCACTCAATTTTATCCCTGGCCCGGCTGGGTCGAACAGGATGCGGCGGAGATATGGGACCAGACGTTGGACTGCGCCCGCCAGATGGTGGCGCAGGCGGGTGGGGCGGACAGGATCGCCGCGATCGGCATCACCAACCAGCGCGAAACGGTTGTTGCCTGGAGCCGGCGGACCGGCGCGCCGCTGGCCCGCGCGATCGTCTGGCAGGACCGGCGCACCGCTGATGTTTGCGATCGGTTGCGGGAGGCCGGGCATGAATCGCTGATCCAGCAGCGCACCGGCCTGATCATCGATCCCTATTTTTCCGCGACCAAGATGCGCTGGCTGATCGATCATGTCCCGGCAGTGGCGGAGGCGGGATCGGATTTGGCCCTGGGCACGGTGGAAAGCTGGCTGATGTGGAAGCTTTCCGGCGGTCTGCATGTCAGCGACGCCAGCAACGCCAGCCGAACACAATTGATGGCGCTCGATGGGGCAGCGTGGGACGGGGCGCTTTGTGCGCTCTTTGGCGTGCCGCTGCCGGCCCTGCCGGAAATTGTCGACAATGCCGGCCGGTTCGGCGCGACCCTGCCCGATCTGATGGGCGGCGCGATTGCGCTTTGCTGCCTTGCCGGAGATCAGCAGGCGGCGACCATCGGGCAGGGGTGCCTTGCCCCCGGGGCGGTGAAGGCGACATTGGGCACCGGCGCCTTCATCCTGGCGCCTACCGGTGATGCCTTGCCGCGTTCGACCCATCGCCTGCTGGGTACGGTGCTGTGCCAGATCGGCGGTCAGCGTCATTATGCGCTGGAAGGATCGGTGTTCGTCGCCGGCAGCCTGATTCAGTGGCTGCGCGATCGGTTGAGCCTGATCGCGACGGCCGTCGATACGGATGCGATCGCCCGGTCGGTGCCCGACAATGGCGGCGTTTTCCTGTTACCGGCGCTGTCGGGACTGGGCGCGCCGCACTGGCGGCCGGAAGCGACGGGCCGCATCACTGGCCTGACCCATGGTACGGGCCGGGCGCATATTGTGCGCGCCGCGCTCGAATCGATCGCGCATCAGGTGCATGACCTCGCCATCGCTTTCGCTGCCGATGGTGCGTCATGGCATGGGCTGCGAATCGATGGCGGGATGAGCGCCAATGACTGGATCGCGCAGGATATGGCCGACATGCTGGATTTGCCGGTGGAGCGCCCTGCAGATGTGGAAACGACGGCGCGGGGTGCGGCGATGCTGGCGGGCGTCGGCGCGGGACTGTTCCCCACGCTGGAGGCGGCGACTATCCTGGCCCCGGGGCGCGTGCGCTTTGATCCGATGATGTCGCCGGCGATACGGACGCAGCGTCTGGCCGGGTGGCGGGCTTTACTGGGCGCTGGTGCCGCGACCTGATGGCTATACCATCTAATATTTTGCCAGCGACCAACGTCACCGACATGTAACGGCAATGTTTATTAAGGTTGAGCCGTTAACGACGGTCGCATCATGCCGCGGCCTGTCCTTCGAAATCCTTCTGCCCTAAGCCCGATCGTGACGGGCAGCGTCTATTTCGTGGTTGCGTCCATCGCCCTTGTCATTTCCCGCTTCGAAGGCGGTCTGGCCTTTTTGTGGGGGGCGAACGCCTTTCTGATGGCGGAATTGCTGACGTCGCGCACGGCGCACTGGCCGCGCGCGATCATCGCCTGCGGCGTCGCCAGCGCAGCCGCGACCGCCATGTTCGGCATGGGACCAATGGCGGCGATCCCGATGGCGGCGATCAACATCCTCGAATCGCTGATCGTGGCGATTCTCTGTCGTCGTTATGTGCATGACCATCGCGTCATCGGGGCGATCCGGCCGCTGGTGGTTTTCATTCTGGCGCTGACCGGCGTGGCCGACATCGTGACGGGGGTGCTGGCGGCCACCGTTGCTTCACAACTGACATCGGTGTCGTTCGGGGCGTCCTGGCTGCAATGGTATACCGGCCATGCGCTGGGCGGTCTGACCTGCGCGCCCATCCTGATCATGCTGTTGCAGGGCGAGCTTGGCCGCTGGGTGCGTGAAACCGCCAAGTCGGCGAAGGTGGAGGCGGCGATACTGCTTATCCTGTTCGCGCTGTGCACCGTTCATATCTTTTACTGGGCGCGCTATCCCATGTTGTTCGCGCCGCTGCTGCCGATGGTGTTGATCGCCTTTCGCATTGGCCAGATTGGGGCGGCCGCATCCATAATCCTGCTGGCGGCGATTGGCGGCACGGCGACAATGTCCGGGATCGGGCCTTTGACCATCATCCCGGCCAGCACCGGTGATCGGGTGCAGTTCTTCCAATTCTACCTTGCGCTCAGTTTCCTGCTTTGCATGCCGGTCGCGGCGGAACTGCACGCGCGCCGCCGCCTGTTCCGCCTGCTGGCCGAGAGCGAACTACGCTTTCGCACCATTGCCGAACATAGCGGCGACGTTGTGCTCAACATCAGTGTCGAGGGCATGATCGAATATGCCTCGCCCTCTGCGCATCAGCAGATTGGCTGTGCGCCCGAATTGCTGGTTGGCCAGTCCGCCGCAAACTTGGTCGATCCGCAGGATCGGGCCATGGTGATCGCCGCGCATCGCGCCGCGCTGGCGCAACCGGGCAGCATCCATCAGGTCGAGTTTCGGCCGCTGGTCGCATCGACCGATTTCGACTGGTGCGAAATGGTGCTGCGGGCGGTGATCGACGAACATGGCGAACCAGGTGGGGTGGTCAGCACCATTCGCGACATATCGCGACACAAGGCGCGTCAGCGGGCGTTGCAGCAGGTGGCGTCGCGCGATTCGCTGACCGGCGCCGACAGCCGCCGCGCCTTTCTGGATAAACTGGATGAGGAAATCGCCCGAGCGCAGATGGGCGCGCGATCCAGCCTGCTGCTGATCGACATCGATCATTTCAAGGCGGTCAACGACAGCTATGGTCATGGCGCCGGCGATCGGGTGCTCAGCGCCTTTGTCGAACGGCTGCGCCCCGCGCTACGGGGCATCGACAGCATCGGCCGGCTGGGCGGCGAGGAATTCGCCATTTTGCTGGTGGACAGCGATGTAGACAGATCGAGCATGGTTTGCGAGCGGCTGCGGGCGGCGCTGGCCGATCCGATGATGATGGCGGGGGATCAGCCGATTCGCGTGACCTTCAGCGCGGGCCTGGTCGAACTGGATGGCCAGTCGGATCGATCGGTAATGTTGGAGGCAGCGGACAAGGCGCTCTATCGCGCCAAGCGCAGCGGCCGCAACTGTATGCGGCTGGCGGCCTGACGCGCCTTGAAAACCGGCTTTCTTCAATAAAAGTCGTTATGTTATGTTGTAACTTATGCTGGTCTGTCCTATGTAGCGGCGACCATGAAGCTGACTTTGCGCAATGCCCTGATGACCGGCCGGATCGATCGCATCGCGATCGCCCTGTCGGGTCTGTGCGTGGCTCATTGTTTCGCGACGGCGGTGATACTGGGCCTGCTGGCGTCGGCCGGCGGCATTTTCGAAAGTCCGATCTTTCATGAGGCCGGTCTGGTGCTGGCGATCCTGCTGGGTGCCGTTGCGCTGGGCCATGGCGCGATCGTCCATGGCTATATGATGCCGTCCGCGATCGGGGCGCTGGGCCTTGGCGTGATGGCGGGAGCGCTGACCATGGATCATGGCATGCAGGAAGGCATCTACACGTTCATCGGCGTCGCCATATTGGCGCTGGGGCACGATCTCAATCATCGCGCCGGGCGATAGGCCAAGTTAAAAAAAAGGGAGCCGGAACGCTCCCTTTCCCTTTGTATCAGAATCCTTTGTGATCCAGCCGGTGTTCGCCCTTCACCCATCGCACGGTGCCGGTGCTGGCGCGCATCACCACGCTTTGCGTCGTCAGCCGGCTGCCGGGCAGGCGCTTGACCCCGTCGAGCAGCGATCCGTCGGTCACGCCGGTCGCGGCAAAGATGCAGTCGCCCTTTGCCAATTCCTTCAGGTCGTAAATTTTGTCGAGATCGGTGATGCCCCATTTGCGCGCTCGCGCCCGTTCATCCTCGTTACGGAACAACAGCTTGCCCTTGAACTGCCCGCCGACGCAGCGCAGCGCGGCGCAAGCCAGCACGCCCTCGGGCGCACCGCCCGACCCCATATAGATGTCGATCGTGGTTTCCGGGTCGCTGGTGGCGATCACCCCGGCGACATCGCCGTCCGGGATCAGCATGATGCCGCAGCCGATGGCGCGCAATTCGCCGATCAGCCGTTCATGACGCGGCCGGTCCAGCACGCAGACGATCAGTTCGTGCGGCGCAACGCCCTTGGCGTTTGCCACCGCCTCCACATTGTCCCGGACCGACCGGTTGAGGTCGATCGTCCCGTCGGGATAGCCCGGCCCGATCGCCAGCTTTTCCATATAGACGTCGGGGGCGTTCAGCAGGCCGCCTTCCTCTGAAATGGCGAGTACGGCCAACGCATTCGGCCCGGCCTTCGCGGTGATGGTTGTCCCTTCCAGCGGATCGAGCGCAATGTCTATCTTCGGCCCGGTGCCGATCGCGTTGCCGACCTTCTCACCGATATAGAGCATGGGCGCTTCGTCCCGCTCGCCTTCGCCGATGACGACCGTGCCATCCATGTAGAGATCGTTGAAGGCCAGGCGCATTGCTTCTACGGCGGCGGCGTCGGCCGCTTTCTCGTCGCCCCGGCCGATCAGCTTCGATGCGGCGATCGCTGCTGATTCTGTGACGCGGACCATTTCGAGCACCAGCACGCGATCGAGAGTCGAGCTTGCCTGAACCATGATTTCCTCTGCCTTTTTCCTTATGGCTCCAGCCGATAAGAGGTCGCCCGCTTCTTGTCGAGCGGGGACGTTGCGAAGTCGATTCCTTTCGCATTCGCCCGATCGCCGACATGATGCAGCCACGATTGGCTGATTTTCTTCATCCGATGAAGCGCGCTCTTTTCCTGTTGCTTTGCATGGCGATGACGCGACCGGCCGTCGCGCAGGAAGCGGACGACCCGTTGATGGCCGCCTATCGTGACAAGACGCGGGTGGTGCGTCCCTGCGACCGCAGCGGCGACGCCATCGTCGTGTGCGGCACCCGGGCGGAACGCAATGCGCGCGAGCGTCTGCCCCTGCCGCGCGAAACGGAGGGGGAGGGCACCGCCCGGGGAGAAGCGCCGCGCGCCTCGGCCGCAGCGCCACGTCAGGGCAGTTGCGGCGTCGTCGGCGGGCAGGCGGCGGGATGCGTTGGCGGCTGGAACGGCGCGAAGATGATCGATGGTCTCGTGAAGGGCATCACCGCAATCGTCGATCCCGATGCCGATTTGGCGCCGCCGCCTCCGCTGCCCGACCGCTTCAGGGGCGTCGGGCGGCGTTAAGGGAGCAGTCCGCGCGTTTTAATCCAAAATGTGCATGACCATGGGCGTATCGAGAAGGCTGTCGGAGCCGGCCAGACGATCCAGCGTATCGGCGATGCAGCGTTCTTCTCCCGCATGGGTGACGATGGCGACCAGCACACCGTCGGCCTGATTCGCGCCGCGCTGAATCATGCTTTCGATCGACACGCCCGCGTCGCGGGTCGCCGCCGCGATCTCCGCCAGCACGCCGGGGCGGTCCTGCACCTTGAAGCGCAGATAGGTGCGGCCGATGCGCGCGCCGGCGTCGGCCTTGTGCTGCGGTGTCAGCGCGGCGACCGGCATGGCGAAGGCGTCGCCATATTCGTCGCGCGCGACGTCGATCAGGTCGGCGACTACGGCCGATGCGGTCGGGCCATCGCCCGCGCCCCGGCCCTGGAAGAAGAGGCGGCCGACGAAATTCCCCTCCGCCACGACGGCATTGAGCGATCCATCGACATGGGCAAGGGGATGGTCGAGCGGCACCAGCATCGGATGAACGCGCTGGAACAATCCTTCCGGTCCATTCTGCGCCATACCGACCAGACGGATGCGATAGCCCAGCGCGGCGGCTTCGGCGATGTCGGCGGCGATGACATGGCGGATGCCGGTGGTGGCGACCGCGTCGAAATCCAGTTCGGTGCCAAAGGCCAGGCTGGCCAGGATGGTCAGCTTGTGCGCGGCATCCACACCGTCAATGTCGAAGCTGGGATCGGCCTCTGCGTAACCCAGCTCCTGTGCTTCCTTCAGCACCTCGTCAAAGCCGCGACCTTCCTTTTCCATGGTGGTCAGGATGTAATTGCAGGTGCCGTTCAGGATGCCGTAGACGCGGCTGATCTCATTGGCGGCGGCGCCTTCGCGCATGCCCTTGATCACCGGAATGCCGCCCGCGACGGCCGCTTCATATTTCAGCGCAGTGCCGCCGGCTTCGGCCAGCCGGGCCAGGTCCAGACCATGATGGGCCAGCATCGCTTTGTTTGCGGTGACGAAGGGCTTGCCCACGGTCAGGCACTGGCGCGCGAGGGTAAGCGCCGGGCCATCCGACCCGCCGATCAGCTCCACCACCACATCAACATCGTCGCGGGTGGCCAGGCTGTTCATGTCGTCCACCCATTCATATGGGGACAGGTCGACGCCGCGATCCTTATTCTTGTCGCGCGCGGAAATGGCGACGACCTGGATCGGACAGCCGGCCCGCCGCGCAATCAGGTCGCCATTGGTCTCCAGCAGCCGAATGACCCCGCCGCCCACCGTGCCGAGGCCGACGAGCGCGACGCGCAGCGGGGCATGGCGGTGCAGATTGGTCATGGCGGCGTTTTCCCTTCCGACTTTTCAAGAGCCGCGCTGATAGCGGCCTCTGCGCGCCTGTCCAAGGAAAAGGCGTGTCAGCCCGTCTTGCGCGTGCGTCCGCACGGTCCAAGCGCGTCGATCACCAACTGATAGTCGGCGCGTGCCGCCTCCGCATCCTGCACCGCCAGACTGCGAACCGATCGGGCGGGCAGGGTGGCGGGCAGGCTGCAGGCGAGGCGATACCAGAGCAGACTGCCCGGTTCGGGCGGGCGCGCGGCTTCATCAACGATTTCGCCTAGCGCCACGGCCCAGTGCGGCGCCTGCCCCGGGCGGCGCAGGATGGACAGCGAGACCGGATCGCCATTTTCGGTGCGCAGAAAAATTTGCGTCTCGCCTTCGCCCGCAATCGTGCCGGCGACATGGAAGGCATCGCCTACGTCCAGGATTCGGGGGGGCGCGTCCGGGGCGACGAGGGCGGACAGGACGTTCTTGATGCGATCGACCTCCGCCGGGGTGGAAGGGATCTGCGAATCGGGCGCGGTCAGCTGGATTTCTCCGGGGCGGCCGCCAGGGCGCGCGAACAGGATCATCTGCGCCTTTTTGAGCTTTGGCACCTTGCCGCGCGCGTCCAGCGGCGCGTCATACAGATAGGTGACAAGGGGGCTGATTCCCGATTCACCGCGAATCAAACCCGTCACATCCGCCTCTATGAACAGCCTTTTGTGCCCCGCCGGCACGGTTCCGGCCTGCTCCGGCTTCAAAATGATGATGTTGCGAATACGCACATTGGCCACCAGCGGAGCCTTGTCCGCCAGGTCCACAATGTCCGCGTAGGACAGGCCCGGTCGTCCTGCGGATGGTTGCGTTACCACAGCCTCTTCGCGTGCAAAGGCCGGGAAAACCGCAGGATATGAGGCGGAAATGAGGCACGGCAATCCATATTTCAAGAGGTGGGTGGCGGATTTCATCGTTAACTTCGTCCTATGGTTTTGGCCCGTGGCAAGGATGTCACAGGCAAGTCATTCCGATATGAAATGGTAGTCGCAAATGATCATGTCGATAAAGCGTTTGCGTGCCACGATCCGCCGCGATAGGAGTTCGCTCGGTAGCAAATATACGGTTAGGGGCCAAAGGCGATCGGGGTAGCCCGGTTGGCTGGGGTCGTTTTTGGCTGATTTGTATAAATCACTGGTAAGATGAGTTAAGGAGTGTCGTTGCCGAATGGCCTATGCTGACCACTCGCAAGGATCGAGTCGGACCGTCTCGATCATCATCGTCGCCCTGATTCACGCTGTTCTTGGCTATGCCTTCGTCACCGGCCTTGGCATGAAATATGTCAAAAAGGCGGCAGAGCAGCTGAATGTTGTCGACGTGAAGGAGGAACCGCCGCCACCGGACGAGGAGCCGCCGCCGCCGCCGCCAGATCAGCCGATCGAGCCGCCGCCGGTTGTTGCGCCTCCGCCGATCGTCCAGACCCCGGCGCCTGCGCCGCCGATCCAGACCGTTCGGACGCCGCCTCCGGTGTTCAATCCGGTCCCGGTCGCTGCACCGCCGCCCCCGCCGCCGGCCCCGCCGCCGCCGCCCCAGGCCGCAACGCGCGCTTCGCCGCGTGGCGCACCGGGCAGCTGGCTCAGCGATGCCGACTATCCGAGCCGCGCGCAGCGCGAAGAGCGTTCGGGTACGGCTGGTTTCCGTCTGGAAATCGGCGCGGATGGACGTGTCACCAACTGCACCATCACCCAGTCGACCGGTCATGCCGACCTCGACGAGGCGACCTGCCGCCTGCTTCCGCGCCGTGCGCGCTTCAAGCCGGCCAAGGGTTCCGATGGTCAGGACATGCCTGACACGTACAATGGCCGCATCACCTGGCGTCTGCCGGAATAATCCTACTCGGGTAGGCGAGCGCCCGGCGCCGCCTGTCCCACGCTTGATCTCATTGAGAGGGAAGTCTTGAACATGTTGATGTATCTCGCAGCTGCGGCTCCCAAGCCGGAAAACCCCTACGGCCTGCAGGAAGCCCTGCAGCAGGGCGGTCTGATCGCCCAGACCGTGTTTGCCATCATGTGCATCATGTCGGTTGGCACCTTCTATGTTCTGTTCACCAAGCTGATCGAACAGCAGAAGGTCATCAATCAGGGCAAGAAGGTTCGTGCGACCTTCTGGCGCTCGGCCAATCTGAAGGAAGCGTCGGCCAAGCTCGAAAAGAACTCGGCCTACAAGCAGATCGTCGACGACGGCATCAAGGCTCAGGAAGAGCATGGCAAGCTGAAGGATCCGGTCGAAGCGCATGACTGGCTGCACGGCTCGCTGGCCCGTTCGGAAGCTGGCATCAACTCGTCGCTGGGCGGCGGTCTGGCCTTCCTCGCGACCGTCGGTTCGACCTCGCCGTTCATCGGTCTGTTCGGTACGGTTATCGGTATTTACCGCGCGCTCATCAAGATCGGCGCTGCCGGTCAGGCTTCGATCGACGCCGTCGCCGGCCCGGTCGGTGAAGCTCTGATCATGACCGCTCTGGGTCTGGCCGTCGCCGTTCCCGCGGTGCTCGCCTACAACTTCCTGCAGCGCCGTAACAAGACGATCGCCGAACAGCTGAACGGCTTCACTGTCGACCTGCTGGCCTATCTGGTTTCGGACGGCGCCGTGAAGCCTTCGGTCACTGCCGCTCCGGCCGCACCTGCTGCCAAGCCGGCTGCTGCCAAGGCCTGATCGGTCTCAAGACGCCGGTGGAAGGAACCGGGTGGCGGCTGCGACCGTCCGGTTCCCCACCGACCATGGCCCCCGCGATGCTCCATTGACGGGGCGCCATCGAAACCAAGGTTAGGATAGTATCAATGGCAATGAGTGTTGGCTCTGGCGGCGGTGAAGAAAAGCCGTTGTCCGACATCAACACGACGCCGCTCGTCGACGTCATGTTGGTGCTGCTCATCATCTTTCTCATCGCGGTCCCGGTCGTCGTCCAGACGGTCGATCTGCAGCTTCCCAAGGTGGCGTTCGAGCCGACCACGACGAAGCCCGAAAATGTGTCCCTCTCGGTCACGACGGGTTCCGACGGCGCCTGTGCGGTGTTCTGGGGCATGACCCCGGTGAATTCGAGCGAACTGCTCGATCGCGCGGTCGCAAAGCTCGAAGCGGACATCAAGAAGGCTGGCGGCGTTGAAAATCTGACGCCCGAGGATTTGCCCGAAGTGCATATCCGCGGCGACATCAACACCCCCTATCGGTGCATCGGCGGCACCATCTATACGATGCAGCGCGCCGGCTTCCCGAAGGTGGGCTTCATCTCCGAACCGGAACCCGGTTCGAATCCGACCCGTCTCTGACCGGTCGCTTAAGGAGAATTCGCCATGGCTATGAGCATGGGTTCCGATGATGGTGAACCGATGATGGAAATGAACACGACGCCGTTGATCGACGTCATGCTCGTTTTGCTCATCATGTTCATCATCACCATTCCGATCCAGACCCACGCGGTCAAGATCGACCTGCCGCAGAATGCGCCGCCCACGGACAGCGTGATCGACCCGGTCAAGAACAAGGTCGCGATTGACGGCGGTGGCGTCATCACCTGGAACGGTGCGCCGATCGACCTGCTGACCCTGCGTCAGTATCTGCAGCAATCGCTGCGTCTGCCCGTCGAACCGGAACTGCAGTTCCAGCCGAACGCGCAGACCCGCTATGTCGTCGTTGACGAAGTGCTGGCGGAGATCAAGCGTGCGGGCGTGACGAAGCTGGGCTTCGTCGGCAATGAACAATATGGCAATTTCTGATCGCTGAACCGGCTTCTTCCGTTCCGTTGCAAGACTTCCCGGTTTGTCGGGATGGTTGCCGGGCCGGTCGGTGACAGGAATGCAGAAACAGACAAGGGTCGCCTTAGGGCGGCCCTTTTTTGTTGCATGCGACACACCGGCATTTTTGGAAAAATAGTCCGGGATTTAACCATTTGCTTACGTCGCTGGGCGATGATCCGGTCATCATGGCTGCGGAACGACAGACAGATTATGACCGGAAGGGTCGCGTAGCCGAGCGGCGCCATGTGCAGATCGCCGTTAAGGTTCGGCGTCCGGGCGAAACCTGGTTCAGCAGCCGCATCACCGATGTTTCCGTCAGCGGCTTTCGCCTGCAAAGCTTCATGAAGCTGACCATCGGCAATGATATCTGGATCATGCTGCCCGGCTTTGAAGGGCGCCGTGCGCGCGTCACCTGGACCCATGCGCATGAATCGGGCTGCGCCTTCGAACGGCCGCTCCATCCCGCGATCCTCGACCATGTCGTGCGGCTAAGTTTGCAGGCTGGCTAACCCGATTTATCGGATTGCCTATGCAAGGCGCGCCATAGGCCGACCCTGTAACAGGGTAGCTGTGCAATCATCCCCCGGAACAGTCAGACGGCGGGGGCATCCTGAAACTGAAGGCTGGCAAGACGGGCATAGAGACCGCCTTGCGCCACCAGAGCGGCATGATCGCCCTGCTCCACGATCCGGCCGTCATCCATCACGATGATCCGGTCGGCGGCGCGCACGGTCGCCAGACGATGGGCGATGACGATCGTCGTCCGCCCCCGCATCAACGTGGCGAGCGCATCCTGCACCAACCGTTCCGATTCCGCGTCCAGTGCGGAGGTCGCTTCATCGAGCAGCAGGATCGGGGCGTCGCGGAGCAAAGCGCGGGCGATCGACAGGCGCTGACGCTGCCCGCCAGACAGGCGCGCGCCACCTTCACCCAGGAAAGTGTCCAGCCCCTGTGGCAAAGCGCGCAGGAAGCTTTCTGCATTGGCGGCGCGGGCCGCCTGCCAGATTTGGTCGTCGCTGGCGTCCCACAAGCCATAGCGCAGATTGTCGCGGGCCGAGGCGGCAAAGATCACGCTGTCCTGCGGCACCATGGCGATCATCGCGCGCAGGGCGGCCGGATCCGCATCGGGCAAGGCTACGCCGTTGATCGTGATGCGGCCGGAATCAGGATCATAGAAACGCAGCGCCAGCTGGATCAGCGTCGATTTGCCCGCGCCCGAAGGGCCGACCACCGCCACCGTTTCCCCCGGCGCGGCATCGATCGACACGCCATGCAGAGCGGCCTGATCGGGACGGGTGGGATAATGGAAATGGACGGCGTCAAAACATAGGCGCGCGCCTCTGTCCGTCGCTGGGATCGGCTGTGGTTGGGCCGGAGCTTGAATGTCCGGTACGGCGGTCATCAATTCTTCCAGCCGGCTGGCTGCGCCCGCGCCGCGCAACAAGTCACCCCAGCTTTCGGACAGCGATCCGAAAGCGCCGGCCACCAGGCCGCCGGTCAGCACGAAAGCGGCGATGCTGCCGCCCGACAGCCGCCCGGCCGCAACGTCGAGCGCGCCTTGCCACATGACGGCGGTGATCGATCCGAACACCAGCCCGATGACCACCGCGGTCATGATCGCCCGCAGGCCGATGCGCTTGCGCGCGGTGGCGAAGCCCGCTTCTACCGTGGCGTCGAAGCGGGCGGCTTCGCGCGTCTGTTGCCCGAAAGCCTGAACGATCTTCATCGCGCCCAGCACTTCGCTCGTCACGCTGCCGACATCGGCCAGTCGGTCCTGACTGGCGCGGGACAGGCCACGCACCCGACGGCCAAGGCCGATCAGCACCAGCAGGATCAGCGGAATGCCCAGCAGCAACAGCGCCGCCAGCTTGGGCGCGAGGACGAAAAGATAGATGAGGCCGCCAATCCCGGTAACAAGATTGCGCAACGCGACTGATACGGTCGATCCGACCACCTGTTCGACGATGGCCGTGTCGGCCGTCATGCGCGACGCGATTTCGGACGGGCGGTTCTCCTCGAAGAAACGAGGCGCCTGTCGCAACAAATTGGCCTGGGTCGCGCTGCGAATGTCGGCGACCACGCGCTCGCCCAGCCAGGACACGAAATAGAATCGCAGGGCCGATGCGATTGCCAGCACGACGACGATCAGCAGCAGATATTCGAACCAGCGGCTGATGTCCCCGCCGCCCATGAAGCCCCGGTCGATCACCAGCCGGAAGCCGCTGGGAATGCCCAGCGTTGCGGCTGATGAAACGATCAGCGCCAGCAATGCGCCGGCGATGCGGCCGGGATAGCGGCGCGCGGCGCGCCACAGCATCGACAGGCTGCCTAGGGCGGGCCGCCTGGATGCAGGCGGCGGCGAAGCGGGGGCGATATCCTCCATGGCCGGCGCTTAGCAGCCCGCCAACGCCGCCTCAATGGGACATTCAGCCCGCGGGCGCGATGCTGCCCGCCAATTCCATGATCCGGCGCGGCGCCGCCTGCCCGGTCAGCGCATAGGCCATGTCGCCCGCCTCCCAATAGGCGCTGACGTCGCCGGCCCGTTCGGCCAGCAGCGGTTTGCCCTCCGCCGGCGTTTCTGCGCGGTCGGCGAAGAAGGACAGATGCTCGCCCCGCCCGGTCTCCAGCGACATGGCGATGGCCGGGCTGTCGGGCGTGGGGAAAAGCTGAACGTCGGTAACGCGCCAGTCGGCGGGCATGTGGGGCAGGACGATGCCGGTCGCGCGCTCGATCTCTTGCGGGTTGAGCGTGGCGCTTTCCACCTGAGAGGCCATGGCCTGCCGCAACAGGCCGGCCCGGCGGGACGCGGCGGCTTCATCCAGAAAGCTGCTGGCCTGCGCCGCCTGCGGAAATTCGCCCAGTTCGCCGCGTGCTATCCAACCCGTGGCGATCAGCGCGGCGATGGCGGCGGCGCGACCCATATGGCGCAGGGTGCGGCCGGCTTCATTATCGTTGGCGACAGGCATGCTGGTGTCGCGGCGTCGACCGAGCAGCGTGCCCTTGGTGCCATCCTTCATCAGGCGAAAGTCGATATGCGGCCAGCGCTGTCGCCAGCGGCGGGCCACCAGTCGTTCCCCGGGGCGGGCGGCGTCGTCCAGCAACACCACGCCGTTGGGAGAGAGGCGCGCGAACAGGCTGTCGGCCGCGCCGCGCACCAGCGGATGCACGCTCCAGGGCGGGCCGTCGATGATGATGAGGTCGATCTGATCAGGCAGCCGATCGATCGCATACCAGCGACCGGGCCAGTCGGCGCTTTCGTATGTCAGCGGGGCGTGGCGGATATCGACATCGAGCGCATGGTCGGCCAGCCACTGGCGCGTCGCGTCGACAAAGCCGCCATGCTGATCGAAACTGTGCAGCCGGCCGCCGCCATGAAGCTGCAGCGCCCGCGCCGCGATCAGGGAGGATGCGCCAGCGCCCAGTTCCACGACATGGGCAGGGCGCAGCCGGGCGATTTCCCGGACGATATGGCGCAGAAAGCCGACATCGGCCTTCCAGCTGCCCAGATGGGGCAGGGCGTCATGCGCCAGCCCCAGCTCGTCGAGCAGCGCGCGCTTGTCCGCCGGTCGCCCGCCCGACAGGCTGGCGAGCAGCCAGGGCCAGCCGATTGCGCCGAAACCGATGCGCCAGGCCATGTCCGACAGGCGACGGGGCAGATCATCCGGCTGCGCCCGCGTCTCGCTCAAGGGAAGAAGCCCGGTCAATTCGCGCGATGTCACAGGAAAACAAGCTCCTTCATGAGAAAGGCGGCCTTATGCCGGGCAGGGTGTGACAGGCATATGACGGCCCGGTCGATCCTCATATAGCTAACGCCGGGAACGCCGATCTTCCGTATAATGTCCATGATCATCGCCCAGCGCCTGATCACACAGGAGCCGGTCACGGCGTTCAATAGCCCAGCGTCAGGCCGACCGCATAATATTTGGGACCGACATTGGCCTTGGCGCGCAGCTTGGGAATGATCGGCATGGCCAGCGTGGCATAGGGCCGTGTATTGTCGCCGCTGAAGCGCACGCCCGCGCCGATCGTGGCGGATAGCGGGATATGATAGGCGGCCTCGACCCGGCCATAGAGTTTCGTGTCGCCATCGCGCAGATAGACGCCCCCGCCCGGCGTCAGGCTGAAGCCTGCCATGTCGAGCGCATAGCCAGCGCCGATTTCTGTGCCCCAATGGCCGTCCGCCCGGCCGTAATTGATTTCCCCGCCTAATCCTTCGGCATAAGCGGTGGCGGGCGCGATCGCGGACAGGGCGGCGATTGCAAGGGCGGCGAGGGGGAGGCGCGACTTTATCATAATAAGAGCGGCTAGGCGCGGCGTCCAAAGCCGACAAGGGGAGCAGGGATAAGGCGAGTCGCTGGTGCGGCAGGGCGCGGCCAGCGCCCGCCCTTCACACTCGTAACTTATGACTGCCGCCCGATCCCCTTTTCCACTAGCGCATTGGCGATGGCGGCAATCTCTTCGGCCGGGCGGCTGTCATCCCACACGCCATAGCGCAGCCCCAGAAAGACGTTCATCCCCATGATCGCCCAGGCATGCACCTCCTCCACATCCGGGCGCACATCGCCTTTCTCGGCGGCCTTGGTCAGGCGCGCAGCCATGCGGCTGGCGGTATTTTCATAATGGGCGCGATAGGCGGCCTGATCGACGAACTCCGCCTCGTCGATGATGCGGTAGATTTCCTTGTGGGTGCGCGCAAACTCCAGAAAGCTCAGCAGGCCGAGCCGTTCGGCGTCGATGCCGTCGCGCGCCTGCGCGATGCGGGGGGATACATAGTCGCGCACCTGGCCCGACATGTCGTTCACCAGCGCGCGGAAAATATCGTCCTTGCTGTCGAAATAGGTGTAGAAACTGCCCAGCGCGCAGCCCGCCCGGCGGGTGATGCCGCTGATCGATCCTTCATGAAATCCCTTTTCGCCAAATTCCTCCGCGGCCGCTGACAGCAGGGCGCGGCGGGTGCGTTCACCCCGTGCGGTGCGCGGAGTCTTGTCCTCCCGTGCGGCCTCTTCGCTCATCAATCCTCTCAAAATCCTGTTGTCTTTTTGCCGCAGCGCCACGCTCTCGTCCCCCGCCTCTTATTTCAAGTTGAAAGCTGGTTCAACTTTCATTATCGAATCAGGCAACGCAGGCGATCCGGCAAACCGGGCGCCGCCAATTTCAGGAGAGGACTGACCCGATGAAGGCTCATCAGACCATTCGTGCCCTTGCCCTCGCGTCCGCCGCTTGGGGCGGCCTGGCGACGCTGCCCGCATGGGCGCAGGACAGCGCGCCGCAGGCATCCGCCGCCGATGACGACAGCGCGGCGATCGTCGTCACCGCCCGCCGGCGCGAGGAAACTCTGGTCAGCGTGCCGATCGCGGTCAGCGCTTTCTCCGGCGAAGCGCTGGAACGGGGTGGGGCGATCGACATCAGCGACCTTGCCAACGTCACCCCCAACACCACGCTGGAGGCGTCGCGCGGCACCAATTCGACGCTGACCGCCTTCATCCGCGGCGTGGGCCAGCAGGACCCGGTGTCGGGCTTCGAACAGGGCGTGGGCATCTATCTGGACGATGTCTATCTCAACCGGCCGCAGGGCGCGCTGCTTGATATCTATGACGTGGAGCGGATCGAAGTGCTGCGTGGGCCGCAGGGGACGCTCTATGGCCGCAACACCATCGGCGGCGCGGTCAAATATGTGACGCGGATGCTGCCGCAGGATTTCTCGCTCAAGCTCAAGGGCACGTTCGGCAGCTATGATCAGGCCGACGGCATCATCAGCGCATCCGCCCCGATCGGCGATCTGGTGCGCGTGGGCGGTGCGGTGGCGCGGTTGTCGCGCGGCGGCTTCGGCAAGAATCTGACCACCGGCGAGGATAATTATAACAAGGATATCTGGGCCGGGCGCGCCACATTCGAAATGGGCGGCTATGGGGAACCGGTGCTGGTGCGGATTACCGGCGATTACACCAAGGACAAGAGCAACCCGCGCGGCGGCCATCGCCTGATCCCTGGTCAGGCATCGGGCGCGCCGGTACTGAACAATGTGTTCGACACGCGCGGCGGCCTGGTCGATCCCCGGCAGGAGGTGAAATCCTATGGCCTGTCGATGAATGTTTCAGCGGAATTGAACGACATGTTCACGCTGAAATCGATCAGCGCCTGGCGCAAGGATGACAGCGCATCGCCGATTGATTTCGATGCGCTGCCCGCCGTGGACGTCGATGTGCCGGCCTTTTATCGCAACGAACAACTGAGCCAGGAAGTGCAGTTGCAGGTCGATGCCGGGCCGCTGAAGGGCATGATCGGCTTCTATTATCTGGATGCGCGCGCCGATACGCAGTTCGATACGCGCATCTTCACTACGCTGGCGGGGTTGACCGCCTTCACGCAGGCGAACGTCGATACCGAAACCTATGCGATTTTCGGCGACTTCACCTATGATTTCAGCCCACAGTTCAGCGTATCGGCCGGCGGCCGCTATACTTGGGACGAGCGGCATGCCGAGATTTTGCGGCAGAGCTATCTGGGCGGCGGATCGCCGGTGTTCGACGGCGCAGGCATCCCCTTTGGCGCACCCAGCACCAATTTCCGCGGGTCGGCCCAATATAAGAAATTCACGCCGCGCTTCTCGGTCAGTTACAAGCCGACGCAGGACCACAATATCTACGCCAGCTATTCCAAGGGGTTCAAGGGCGGCGGCTTCGACCCGCGCGGCGTTGGCACCAATGCGCCGGACCTGAATGGCGACGGCATCCGGCAGGACAGCGAAGTCGCTTCCTTCCTCAGCTTCCGTCCCGAACAGGTCGACAGCTATGAGGTCGGCTATAAGGGCAATTTGATGGACGGCGCGCTCTATGTCGCGATCGCCGGCTTCTATGCCGATTATAAGGATGTGCAGATTCCCGGCTCCGTCGCCTGCACCGTCAGCGTGGGTGGGGTGGCGACGCCATCCTTCTGCGGCGTCGTGTCGAACGCGGGCAAGGCGCGGTTCAAGGGGCTGGAATTTGAAAGCAATGCGCGGCTGGGTCGCGATATGCTGGCGGGCGGCGACCGGCTGAACCTTCAGACCGCAATCGGCTATATCGATGCGGAATATCGCGAATATATCGCCAATATCGCCAGCGTGCCGACCGATGTGGCGCAATATCGCCGGGTGCAGAATACGCCCAAATGGACAGCCAGCGGCACGCTCAGCTACACGGTTCCGGTGGGCGATGGCAGCCTTTATGCCGGCAGCACCCTGTCCTGGCGGTCGAAGACCTATCAGTTCGAGATTCCCAACCCCTATATCGACCAGAAAGGCTATGCCCTGTGGGACGCCAGCCTGGTCTATACCGCGCCCGACGATCGCTGGACTATCGGCGTCCACGGCAAAAATCTGCTCGACAAGGAATATAAGACGTCGGGCTATACCTTCGTCGCCGCTAATCCAGTGACGGGCGCCATCATCAACAATGCGGCCGGCTATCCCACGCCCTCGCTGGGACGGGAAGGCACGTTGACCGCCTTTTACGGCAATCCCCGGCAGGTGTTTGTGACGGGTTCGGTGAAATTCTGATTTTCAACCTCGTCATTGCGAGCGGAGCGAAGCAATCCATATGGCGCGCTCATGGATTGCTTCGCTCCGCTCGCAATGACGCAGGAAATCAGTTTAGGACGCAGGCATGACCGACCGAACCTCTTCCCCCGCCTATCGTGGCGTCGTGCTGGCGATGATGCTGCTGGTTTATACGTTCAACTTCCTCGACCGGCAGATCCTCGGCATCCTGGCCGGGCCGATCAAGGCGGAATTGCAACTGACCGACACGCAATTGGGCGCGCTGGGCGGCATCGCCTTTGCGCTGCTCTATTCGACGCTGGCGATCCCGCTGGCGCTGCTGGCCGATCGCACCAGCCGCACCTGGGTCATCACCGTCAGCCTCGCCATCTGGAGCGGCTTTACCGCGCTGTGCGGCGTGGCGGGGAATTTTACCCAGATGTTCCTGTTCCGCATCGGCGTGGGCGTGGGGGAGGCCGGCGGCGTCGCGCCATCCTATGCGGTGATTTCCGATTATTTTCCGCAGCATCAGCGGGCGCGGGCGCTGTCCATCTATTCGCTTGGCATTCCGCTGGGTTCTGCGGGCGGCGTGCTGCTGGGCGGCTATATCGCGCAGACGGTGGAATGGCGCACCGCCTTCATCGCCGTCGGCGTGCTGGGCATAGTGATCGCGCCGATCTTTCGCCTGGTGGTGCGCGAACCCGCGCGGCCGATCCAGACGGGCGATGTCGTGCCGGTCAGCGCCGTGTTCGGCATTCTGGCGGCCAAGCGCAGTTTCTGGATGCTGGCGCTGGGCGCGGCGTGCAGTTCGATGTGCGGCTATGGCGTGGCTTTCTGGCTACCCAGCCTGCTGATGCGCAGCTTTGGCCTCGACCTGCTGGGCGCGGGCCAGTTTCTGGGCGGACTGCTACTGATCGGCGGAGTGGCCGGCGTGCTGCTGGGCGGATTTCTGGGCGATGCGATGGGCGGCCGGGACAAGGCGTGGTTCGCCTGGGTGCCCGCGATCAGCTATGTCATTGGCATGCCGCTGTTCGTGATCGGCGTGCTGTCGAGCAGCGTGACCTTCGCCTTTGCGCTGTTCCTTATCCCGCAGGCGCTGGTCTATGTCTGGCTGGGTCCGGTGCTGACCGCCGTGCAGCATCTGGTGCCGCCGCAGATGCGGGCCAGCGCTTCGGCGACCTTTCTGCTGATCAACAATCTGGTGGGGCTTGGCCTTGGCAGCTGGAGCGTCGGCGCATTGTCCGATGCTTTGACCCCGACCTATGGGGTGGAGGCGCTGCGTTATGCGATCGTCGCGGCGCTGGGATTCTACCTGCTTGCCGGGCTGTTCATGGCGCTGGCGGGCAAGGCGCTGCGCAAGGATTGGGTCGCGGCCTGAGAGCTGTTTGGAAATGCGCCAAAGGCGCTCTTCCGCGCATTTTCCAAATAGTCCCTGAGACAAGAGACAAGGAACGAGACAGTTTAAGCGCTATCCGATTTAGTCGTGAATGAGCGGACGCAATCCGCCCATTCGTGATTTTAAATCGCCGATTACCGTTCCTTGGTCGCGCTGAACTTCACCTTGGGGTGGCGTTCCTGCTGATAGCCGATGTCCCAGGCGCTGCGCGCCATGAAGACGAGGTTGCCGTCGCGATCCTTGGCCATGTTGGCGCCATTATAGGACACCAGTTCCTTGACGGCTGCGTCGTCGCCGCTGATCCAGCGCGCGGTGTCGAAGGGGGAGGGTTCCAGCCCCGCCGCCACCTTATATTCCGCCTCCAGCCGCGAAATCAGCACTTCGAGCTGAAGCTGGCCGACGACGCCGACGATCCAGTTGCTGCCGATTTCGGGATAGAAGACCTGAATGACGCCCTCTTCGGACAGATCGTCCAGCGCCTTGCGCAGCTGCTTGGTCTTGGTCGGATCTTTCAGCTGCACGCGGCGCAATATTTCCGGCGCGAAATTGGGCAGGCCGGTAAAACGCAGGCCAGGCTTTTCGCTGAGCGTATCGCCCACGCGCAACGCGCCATGGTTGGGAATGCCGATGATGTCGCCGGGGAAGGCTTCGTCCGCCAGTTCGCGGTCCTGTGCGAAGAAGAGGATCGGCGAATGGACGGCGAGCGCCTTGCCGCTGCCCGAGGGCGTCAGCTTCATGCCGCGGCGGAACTTGCCCGAAACGAGGCGCATGAAGGCGATGCGGTCCCGGTGCATCGGGTCCATATTGGCCTGCACCTTGAAGATGAAGCCGGTGACTTCGCTCTGATCGGGTTCGACGGCGGCCGGTTCGGCCGGCTGCGCGCGCGGCGCGGGCGCATGGGCGGACAAAGCGTCAATCAGTTCGGTGACGCCGAACAGCTTCAGCGCAGACCCGAAATAGACCGGCGTCAGGTCGCCGGCGCGATAGCGGTCATGGTCGAATGCGCCATAGCCGCCCTGCGCCAGTTCGGCCTCTTCGCGCAGCTTGTCGAGCGCGCGGTCGGACAGATGGTCGGCCAGCTTCGGATCGTCGAGGCCCGTAAACTGGTGGCGGGTGCCGTCAAATTCGCGGCTGGGTCCGGTCGGCTGCATCAGCCGGTTGGTCGCGAAGTCGTAAATGCCCTCAAATTCGCCGCCCATGCCGGCGGGCCAGCTCATCGGGCAGACGTCCAGTTGCAGCTGGTCGGCGACTTCATCGAGCAGGCCGAAGGTTTCGCGCCCTTCCCGATCGACCTTGTTGACGAAGGTGATGATCGGCAGGTTGCGCAGGCGGCACACTTCGAACAGCTTGCGCGTCTGCGGCTCGATGCCCTTGGCCGCGTCGATCACCATGACGGCCGAATCGACGGCGGTCAGCGTGCGATAGGTGTCTTCGCTGAAATCTTCGTGGCCCGGCGTGTCGAGCAGGTTGAAGGTGATGGTTTCGCCATCGCGCGTCCGCTCAAACGTCATGACCGAGGAGGTGACGGAAATGCCGCGCTGCTGTTCGATCTTCATCCAGTCGGACCGGGCGCGGCGGTTCGCGCCGCGCGCCTTGACTTCGCCCGCCAGATGGATGGCGCCGCCTTCCAGCAGCAGCTTTTCCGTCAGCGTGGTCTTGCCGGCGTCCGGGTGGGAAATGATCGCGAAGGTGCGGCGGGATGGGATGGTCATGTCTGGCGGCTCTTGAAAACGGCCGTTCGCCCTGAGCCTGTCGAAGGACTGCACTTTTCTTGCGGAAGAGAAGAACAGGGGTTAGCCTTGCGGCTGCCTTCGGCCCGACAGGCTCAGCCCGAACGGAATCTTTAAGCGCGCCCGTTACACGCCCATGAGGCTGACGTCCATGCGGAAGCTGCGGCTGTCCCCCGGCAGCAGCGCCATGATGCCCTGTTTGGCCCAGACATCGCCGTTAAAGCCGACCAGATCGGCCATGCCGGCCCAGGGTTCGACACACAGATAATGAGCGCCAGGCTTTTGCCACAGGCCCAGCCAGGGCGTATCGGGGAAATCGATCTTCAGATGCGGATGGCCGGGCGCCCCCCAGGTCAGCGATCGGCTGTTCAGATCGTCCCAGATCAGTGCGTCGCCTTCGAACATTTCATGGGTCGGGACCAGCGTGTCGCCTTCCACCGGAGAGGGGATGGATTCGCGCGCGATCAGGCCCGGTTCGTCGCCTACCTTGCGGATGGCTGCGGGTTCGGGCTGGTCGAAGAGGATGCGATGGTCCTCCGCCGCGCCGCCATAGGGCAGCGGCCAGGCGAAGGCGGGGTGATAGCCGAACGAGAAGGGCATCGCCGCTTCGCCCCGGTTGGCGACGGTGGCGGTCATGCGCAACGTCGCGCCCTCCAGCACGAAGCCCATGTCGAGCCGGAAGTCGAAGGGATAGGCGGCGCGCGTCTCCTCATCCGCTTCCAGCCGCAGCAGCAGACTGTCGTCGCTCTGCGCCACGACCGCGAAGGGCTTGCGCCGGGCAAAGCCATGCTGGGGCATCGGATAGTCCTGTCCGTCGAGCCGATAGATGTCGCCGCGCGACCGGCCGACGAAGGGGAAGAGCAAGGGCGCATGGCCGGTCCACCAGCGCGGATCGGCGTCGGTCATCAGTTCGCGTCCCTGCGCATCGGTCAGCGACCAGAGTTCCGCGCCCAGCGGATCGATGCGGGCGGACAAAGCGGGCGAAGCTATGGTGAAACGGGCGTCGGACTGGGACAAGATGATCGGCCTTCCTGCGGGACAGGGTCAATCGCATAGCGCGGACGTTGCGGGCTGTCGCCTGTGCTGATCGTTTCGCCCGGGAACCGACCGCCCTGTCGCTGGTTTGATCGGGCGGAGGAACCAGATGAAATCACCCGCAATCGCAATGGCGCTGACTTTGACCCTGATGCTGCCGGGGGCGGCCCTGGCGCAGAAAAATCAGGACAAGCCCAAACAGGAAGAAGCCGCCCGGAAGGACGGCACGTTCGACAGGGCGGGCAAGATCGCGACCCAGCCGGCGCGCGACGTGGGGCTGGACAAGGATGAGATCCCCCCGGTGCTGGTGAAGGCGGTGGAAAATCCCTATGCCGCGCCCCCGTCGCGCAGTTGCAAGGGGTTGAAGGCGTCGCTGTCCGAACTCAACGCCGTGCTGGGAGACGATTTCACCGTCGGGGCCAAGGCGAACGAAAATCGCACCGGCAAGATTGCCGAGGCGGTCGGCAAGACGGTGGTCAATTCGCTGATCCCCTTCCGCGGGCTGGTGCGCGAAATCAGCGGCGCGGCCCCGGCCGAACGGCGTTTGCAGGCGGCGGTGACGGCCGGCATCGCCCGGCGCGGCTATCTGCGCGGCATCGCGTCGGCCAAGGGATGCAAGGTGGTCAGTTAGGTCCGATTCCCTCACTCCTGACGTCATGCTGAACTTGGTTCAGCATGACGTTTTATATGGAGGGCGAGGTTGCGGGCGGAGCAGGCGTTGTCAAAACACGCTTCCGCCCACGCCATTTGCCCCTATATGGCGGGCATGACTGACTTGCCCGCTCCCATGCCCGCTCTGGCCGATCTTCAGGACGAATATGAATTTCTGGATGCGGACGATCGCTATCGGCTGCTGATCGATCTGGGGCGCGGGCTGGAAGAGATGCCCGATCCGCTCAAGACCGACGCGACTCTGGTGCGTGGCTGTTCGGCGGCGGTGTGGGTCTATCCCACGGTCTTGGACGATGGGCGGCTGCATTTTCTGGCGGACAGCAATGCGGCGATTACCAAGGGGATCATCGCGCTGGTGCTGCTGACCGTGCAGGATCGCAGCCCGGCGGAAATCACGGCGGCCGATATCGAAGGCGCGCTGGCCCCCTTCGACCTTAAGAACCAGCTTAGTTCCAACCGCACGCAGGGCATTCCCAACATGATCGCCCTGATCCGCGAAACCGCCGGGCGCTATCAGGGATAGGACGATCGGACCGGCGGACGCCGGCTTTCGAGCAGAAGCGGACGCTCTTAGCCCCTCCCCTTCAGGGAGGGGTTGGGGTGGGGGTGCGCCGAAAAGCGCTGCGTCAGGCGGATAGCCCCCACCCCCGTCCCCTCCCCTGAAGGGGAGGGGCTTATAGCAGGAAACCTCCCAGCCCGGTCGGTCCCTGCGCCTCCCATCCCCCCACCACGCAACTTCATCGCCGCCCAGACATTGTCCTTGCGTAACCATATGCAAGGAGAAGGGCGATGCGCGCCATCCTGATGATTGCGGCGGTGGCTGGCCTGTCCGCCTGCGCCGAAAAACCCAAGGAGCCGACCCAGCGCGAGCAGATCGGCCAATCGTGGAAATATGAGAATGGGGACGGCAAGGCCGTGAAGGTCGCCTATATCGGCAGCAAGAACAGCGTCGTCACCATGACCGCGCCCGATACTTTCTCTGTCCTGCTGGTCCAGCCGCTCAAGGAAGGCGGGGCGGATGTGACGGTGAAGCTGGTCGGCGCGCCCTTCACCTGCGACATGTCCGATTGCCGGGTCACGGCCACCACCGATGACGGCAAGGCGCATGAATGGAAGGGACGGATGGCCACCAATGACGACGGCATCGCCATCGCCCCGTCGCAGGGCGCCTATGACGTCATCCGCAAGGCGAAGAGCGTGAAGGTCGATCTGGTGGTCGACGGCAAGGAAAAGACTGCGCCGTTCACCTTCGACGTTGCGGGGCTGAAGCTGAAGGGCTGAACGTCAGCCCTTCAGGTGGCGTGCGTTTATTCCTGCAACGACACGCCGGGACTGCGCGGATCGGCAGCGCCCTGCCAGCGGCCGTCGGGCAGGCGTTCGGCGGCATTGGCCTTCAGCCCCATGCGGTTGACGCTGACCCGGTGGCCCAGCTTCTCCAGCGGCGCCTTCATCGCTTCCACCGATGTTCCCTGTTCCAGCACCAGCCCGTCGCCGTTGAAGAAGACAAGGCCCTGCGCGATCGATTCTTGCGCGGACAGGCCCCAGTCGAAATGGGCGATCAGCGCCTTGGCGACCTGCATGATGATGGTCTTGCCGCCGGCCGCGCCGACGGTGAAGACGGGCGTGCCCTTCTCATCATAGACGATGGTGGGGGACATGGAAGATAGCGGGCGCTTGCCCGGCTCCACCCGGTTGGCGACCGGCTTTCCATCCTTTTCGGGCGAGAAGCTGAAATCGGTCAGCTCATTGTTCAGGATCACGCCATTGGCGATCAGCTGGCTGCCGAAGAAGCTTTCGATCGTGGAGGTCCAGGCGGCGATGTCGCCATCATGGTCGACCGCGACGAAATGGCTGGTGCCGCTTTCGGGCTGGGGCAGGGAGGCCGTGCGCGGCTGCGCGCCGGGCGGGGTGCCGGGCTTGTAGACATTGAGCGCCTTGTTGAGGCGGATCAGCGAAGAACGCTGTTTGAGGTAAGCGGGGTCGATCATGCCGCTGATCGGCACCGATACGAAGGCGGGATCGCCCAGCCAAGTGTCGCGATCGGCATAAGCGAGCTGCATCGCTTCGCCGATGACATGCCAGGAGCGGGGGTCATCCTTGCCCCATTGCGCCAGCGGGAAGCGCTCCACCATGCCGAGAATTTCCAGCACGGTGATGCCGCCGGCCGACACCGGACCCATGCCGCACACGGTATAGGCGCGATAGGGACCGCAAATGGGCTTGCGCGGTTCCGCCTTGTAGGCGGCGATGTCCGCCTCCGTCATGGGCACCGGGTTTTTGGGGGCGTTGGTGACGGCCTGACTGATCAGGCGGGCATTTTCGCCGGTGTAGAAGGCGTCCGGTCCCTCCGCCGCGATCCGCTTGTACAGGGCGGCGAGCGGCGGGTTCTTCAGCAGCGTGCCGACCGGCGGCGGCGCGCCGTCGATCCAGAACATCTTCTGGATTTCCGGGAAGTCGGCCCAGATAGCCTGCGTCGCGCGCAGCGCCGTGGCGGTGCGCTCGCCCAGTTGGAAGCCATCCTGCGCATAGCGGATCGCCGGCTGGAACAGATCGGCCCAAGGCAGCTTACCCCATTTTTTGTGCGCGTCCCACGCCATGCGCAAATTGCCCGGCACGCCGGCGGAATAGCCGCCCGGCCAGGCTTGCATGAAGGGCAGGGGCTTGCCGTCGGCGCCCAGAAAACGATCGGGCCGGGCGGCGGCCGGCGCGGTTTCGCGGCCGTCGATCGACTCCAGCACGCCGGTCTTGCCGTCATGATGCATCAGGAAGCCGCCGCCGCCGATGCCGCTATTATGCGGTTCGACCACGCCCAGCGTCAGCATCATGGCGATGGCGGCGTCGGTGGCGCTGCCGCCCTTGCGCAATATTTCCTGCCCCGCCTGCGCGGCGCGGGGGTCGGCGGCGGACACGGTGGCGTTGGTCGATACCGGCTCGCGCGCATAGGCGGGGGCGGGGATCAGGGAGAGGAGGGCGAGGGGGGCCAGCAGGCCGGTCAGGCGGGACGTCATGCCCGGCACCCTATCGCCCCGACGCCGCTTCGCAACCCCATGATAGACCGGGGTTATGGCGCGGCGAACCGATCAGGCGTCGATGCCGACGATCTCCGCTACAGTCTTCACCCCGTCGCGCGCCATCAGCGCCTTGAGGCCGGCATTGATCCGGCGGGCGAGATAGGGGCCTTCATAGACCAGCGCGCTGTAAAGCTGGACCAGCGACGCGCCGGCGCGGATGCGGGCATAAGCCTGTTCCGCATTGGCGATGCCGCCCACGCCGATCAGCGGCAGGCGATTGCCCAGCAGACGGCGGAAATCCAGCAGCCGCGCTTGCGACAGGTCGGTCAGCGGCGCGCCGGACAGGCCGCCCGTCTCACCGGCATGGGCCGATCGCAGCGCCGGGCGGGTGATGGTGGTGTTGGACACGATCAGCGCGTCGACCCGGTGGTCGATGCAGGCGGCGGCGATATCCTCCACATCGGCCGGCTCCAGATCGGGCGCGACTTTCAAGAAGATCGGCGGTCCGTCCTGCGGCCGGGCGGCCATTACGGCGCCGAGCAGATCGTCCAGCGCCGCCCGCCCCTGCAAGGCGCGCAGGCCGGGCGTGTTGGGGGAAGAGATGTTGACGGTCAGATAATCGGCCAGCGGCGCCATGCAGGTCACGCCGGTCGCATAATCGGCGTTGGCGCGGCCGGCGGCGGTCGCCTCCTTATTGGCGCCGATGTTGATGCCGATGATCGCGCCCTGCCCATGCGGACGGCGATAGCGCGCGATGCGGTCGGCCGCTGCGCCCTGTCCGCCATTGTTGAAGCCGAAGCGGTTGATGACGGCGCGATCCTCGACCAGGCGGAACAGGCGCGGCTGGGGATTGCCCGGCTGGGCGAGCGGGGTCAGCGTCCCCAGTTCGGCAAAGCCGAAGCCCAGCCCATGCATCTTGTGCGCGACCCGGCCATCCTTGTCATAACCCGCCGCCAGCCCGACCGGGTTGGGAAAGCGGATGCCCGCCACGGTCGTCGCCAGCATCGGGTCATCGCCAAGAGGCTTTGCCGTGGGCATCATCCGCAGCGCGGCGATGGACAGATTATGGGCGCGCTCGGCATCGAGCGTGAAGAGGAGCGGGCGGATCAGGCGATAGGACATGGGCGCGCTATGCCAGCGTCGCGCGCAGGCGTCGAGTCACTGTGGCGGATCGGTCACATCGCTTCGGTCATGACATTTCATGACAGAAAACGTAATGAATGAGACCGTTTGCAATCGCGAAATGTCCGATCCATCCAATAAAATTTCACTGATTCCGGCGTAAAGCCAGCTTGCGACCCGAAGGCTCTTAGGCCCATGGCCGATGAGACCTTTTCCTGACCCGGCGGTGAAAACCGCCGGGTCATTTTTTGGGATCGCAGCCTGCGTCAGGCTTTCAGCGACATAAAAGTTACAGTGAATTAGCCATATTGCTTGCGCGCCCATGCCATTGGCGCATAGTGTTTTTCCTTGGGGTGAAGAACATGGGGCCGCATCTGGCAGAAACAGGCGGTGGCGCAGTCGCGCTGCCGGATGATCGCGGGCCGCTATCCTACACGGTGGCGGCGGCGCAGGGACCTGTCCGTCTCCGTTACCTTGCGCCCCCGCCGAATCTGCGCGCCTATTTCGGCTCTCTCTATCTCTTTTCCGTCTCTGCCGATCGTTTCGCAGACGCAACACGCGCCGATGTGCCGCAATTGCGCTTCATGCTGGATGGTGGTGGCGACTATCATTTTCAGGATGGCGCGGTGATGCCCACGCCCGACATCTGCCTGCTCGGGCCGACCATGGGGGCAACCCGCTTTCAGGTCACAGGGCCGCTTCGGGTGTTGGGCATTTCCCTGCTGCCGGCGGGCTGGATGGCGCTGCATGGCGGGGACGCGAGCCTGCTGGCCGACCGGCTATGCGATCTGGCGGCGGAAAAGGGCGATGTCTATCGCGCGCTGCTGAACCGCCTGCGCGGGCTGGATGACGATGTCGACGCGATGGCCGCCCTGTGCTGGTCGGAACTGGGCAAGCTGGTCAGGCCGCTGCGTCCAGCGATCTGGGACTTGCTGGGGGCAGTCGACGCCTGGCTGATGGGGGAAGGGTCGCCGCGTATCGAATCGCTGGCGGAAACCACGGACCTGTCCCCGCGTCAGCTCGCGCGCCTCACCAATAAATATTATGGCGCCCCGCCCAAGCTGCTGGCCCGCAAATACCGGGCGCTGCGCTGTTCGGCGCGGATCGCACTGGATGGGGACAGCTGGCAGCTATTATGTGAGGAGGCCGGTTTCTACGACCAGTCTCATTTCATCCGGGAGATCAAGCATTTCATCGGCCTGACCCCGCACCAGTTGCAGACCGAGCCGTCCGCCGTCGCGCAACTGACCCTGCTGCGCCGTTCGCTGGGTGGGGACGTGGCCGTTCTCAACCGTTTGAGTTGACCGCATCCAAACAAAATTTCCTTGATTAAACGCCCATGTGCGACCACATGCGCCCAATCGGATGGAATCAGTCCGATTTGAGAATGGTTCGCAACTTGTAAAGGGCGCGTGACACGACATGAAATTGTCGAGCTTCGCTGACTATGCGGTCGTGATGATGTCCGCCGCCGCGCGCCATTGCGGCGCGGCGAAGATGAACGCGACCACGCTGAGCGCCGAAACCGGCATTCCGCTGCCCACCGCGCAGAAGCTGGTGAGCCGCCTGTCGGCCGCCGGCCTGCTCGAATCGAGCCGGGGCACCGGCGGCGGCGTGCGCCTGTCGCGTCCGCCGGCCGCCATCACCCTGGCCGATGTGGTGGAGGCGGTCGAAGGGCCGATCGCCATGACCGCATGCAGCGAACAGGGCGCGCATGACTGCAATCTGGAACAGGATTGCCGCATCCGCCCGCACATGAATGTGGCGAACAATGCGATCCGTCAGGCGCTTGCGGGCGTCACGATCGCCAGCCTTACCAGAGAAATGGCATGACCGAACAAACGACCACGATCCGCAATCAGGAAGCGCAGGAGGCCGCAGACCGCGCCTCCACCTACGAACATGGCTGGTCTTCGGCCATCGAACAGGATTTCGCGCCCAAGGGGCTGAACGAGGATACGGTCCGCTTCATTTCCGCCAAGAAGAAGGAGCCGCAATGGCTGCTCGACTGGCGGCTGAAGGCGTTCGCCATGTGGCAGAAGATGGACGCGCCGGACTGGGCGAAGCTGAACGTCCCGCCGATCGACTATCAGGACGCCTATTATTACGCCGAGCCGAAGAAGAAGGTGGAGCTGGATTCGCTGGATCAGGTCGATCCCGAAATCCTGGCGACCTATCAGAAGCTGGGTATCCCCATCGCCGAGCAGGAAATGCTGGCCGGCGTGAAGGGCAGCCGCAAGGTCGCGGTCGACGCCGTGTTCGACAGCGTCAGCGTCGCCACCACCTTCCGCAAGGAGTTGGAGGAAGCGGGGGTCATCTTCCGTTCGATCAGCGAAGCGGTGCGCGAATTCCCCGATCTGGTAAAGAAGTGGCTGGGCAAGGTCGTGCCGATGCACGACAATTATTTCGCGACATTGAACTGCGCGGTCTTTTCCGACGGCACTTTCGTCTACATTCCCAAGGGCGTGCGCTGCCCGATGGAGCTGTCCACCTATTTCCGCATCAATGCGGAAAATACCGGTCAGTTCGAACGCACGCTGATCGTCGCGGACGAGGGCGCTTATGTCTCCTATCTGGAAGGCTGCACCGCGCCGATGCGCGATGAAAATCAGCTGCACGCCGCAGTCGTGGAACTGGTCGCGCTGGACGATGCGGAGATCAAGTATAGCACCGTCCAGAACTGGTATCCCGGTGATGAGAATGGCAAGGGCGGCATCTATAATTTCGTGACCAAGCGGGCGCTGTGTCAGGGCCGCAACTCCAAGGTCAGCTGGACGCAGGTGGAAACCGGCTCCGCGATTACGTGGAAATATCCGTCCTGCGTGCTGAATGGCGAGAATAGCGTCGGCGAATTTTATTCGGTCGCGCTGACCAACAATCTGCAACAGGCCGACACCGGCACCAAGATGATCCACAATGGCAAGGGGTCGCGTTCGACCATCTTGTCCAAGGGGATCAGTGCGGGCCGGTCGAACAACACCTATCGCGGGCTGGTGCGCGTGGCGCCGGGCGCGGAAGGCGTGCGCAATTTCACCCAGTGCGATAGCCTGCTGCTGGGCGACCAGTGCGGCGCGCATACCGTGCCCTATATCGAAGTGCGCAATCCCAGCGCCCAGATCGAGCATGAGGCGACGACGTCGAAGATTTCCGACGATCAGCTGTTCTACGCGATGCAGCGTGGGCTGGATCAGGAAAGCGCGGTCAGCCTGATCGTGAATGGGTTCGCCAAGGAAGTGCTGCAACAGCTGCCGATGGAGTTCGCGGTGGAAGCGCAGAAGCTGCTGGGCATTTCGCTGGAGGGATCGGTCGGTTGATCGACCAGACACCTCTGGATCAGGCACGCCGCCTAAATTCCCCTCCCCTTCAGGGGAGGGGCCGGGGGTGGGGGCTATCGGCTGGGCGCCTTGACCAATTGGCGGGCTTTGCTCGCGAAATGCGTTGCGAACCGACCGAGCCGGAAAAGCGCCTGTGGGCGAGATTGTCCCGCTCCCAGATCGGTGGCCATAAATTCCGCCGCCAATCGGTGATCGGGCCTTTCATTGTCGACTTCCTCTGTCCGCAAAAGGCGCTAATCGTGGAAGTCGACGGCGATACCCATGTTGCTGGCTCCGACGCGAGCCGCGACCAGGCGCTGCAACAACAAGGCTATCAGGTCATCCGGATCGCCAATCATGAAGTGATGCAGAATATTGACGGGGTTTGTGCCGCGATCCTCGGCGCGCTTGGACAGGCGCCGCATCGTTGGGCCAGCCCCCACCCCAACCCCTCCCCTGAAGGGGAGGGGCTTAATGAGGATCAGTAAATTGAGCGACGAAGACGATATCCAGGATGCCCTCGCCGATTTCGCGGAAGATGTCGGCAATGGTCAGGCATGGACCGCCGCGATTCGCATCCTGACCGAGGATTATGAGCTGGAGGAAGGCGAGTTGCAGGCCCGCGCCGTCAAGGATTTCGGCGATCTCGACGCCTATGAGGCGGAAAGCCGCGCCGCGCTGGAGAAGGGCGACGTCGCCTTCACCGAGAAGCTGCGCACCGACAAGGCGTTCCACAAGGCGAAGGCGCCCAATCTGGCCCGCATGGGTCCGGTCAGCGAATTCGTCGTCGCGCTGCTGGAAAAGGGTGCGCCGGAGCCGGATGCCGACTGGTGGCCCTATATGCCGATCAAGCGCCATATCGACACGCTGTTCCCTGCGCCGGGCGATGTGCGCGACATGGCTTTCTGGACCGCGCGGACGCTGCAGCGCGCGCATAAGGGTTAAACTGACATGCTGACGATCGACACTCTCACCAACGAAATCGACGGCAAGGCGATCCTGAAGGGCCTGTCGCTTCAGATCAACGCGGGCGAAATCCACGCGATCATGGGGCCGAACGGCGCGGGTAAGTCGACGCTGGCCTACACATTGGGCGGCCGCCCGAATTACGAAGTGACCGGCGGCAGCGCGACCTTCGAAGGGGCCGACCTGTTCGATATGGAGCCGCATGAGCGGGCTGCGGCCGGCCTGTTTCTGGGCTTCCAGTACCCGGTCGAAATTCCCGGCGTGTCCAACCTGCAGTTTCTGCGCGAAAGCCTGAACAGCCAGCGCCGCGCGCGCGGCGAGAAGGAACTGAACGGCGGCGAGTTCATCCGTCTGGCCAAGGAAAAGGCCGGGCTGCTGGGTCTCGACATGGAAATGTTGAAGCGTCCGGTGAATGTCGGCTTTTCGGGCGGCGAAAAGAAGCGCGCCGAAATGGTGCAGATGGGCATTCTGGACCCCAAGCTGGCGATCCTGGACGAGACGGACTCGGGCCTCGACATCGACGCGCTCAAGATTGTGGGATCGGGCATCAACGCGATCATGCGCAAGCCGGACAAGGCGGTGCTGCTGATCACCCATTATCAGCGGCTGCTCGATTATGTGAAGCCCGACTTCGTCCATGTTCTGGCCGCCGGCCGGATCGTCAAATCAGGTGGTCCCGAACTGGCGCTGGAGCTGGAGCGGGAGGGTTATGCCGAGGTGGTGGCCGCGTGAACGCTCTCACCCTGCCGACCCGCAAGGCGGAAGAATGGCGCTATAGCGATCTGGATGCGTTGGCGACCCTGTGGCCCACGCCCGCGCCCACCCGCATCGATGTGGCGGCGGGCGACAGCGTGGCCCATCATCTGTTGCAGGATGTGGGCGAAGGGGCTGCGGCCGTGCATGACTATGTCATCACCATTGCCGACGGCGCGCGGTGCGATTTCCATGTGCTGAACATTGGTGGCAAGCTGGGCCGCGTGACCTTCACCGTCACGCTGGGCAGCCATGCGCATTTCGAGCTGAAGGGCGCGATCATCGGTGGTGGCGACCAGACGCTGGAAATCATCACCAGCGTCACCCATGCCCAGCCCGATTCGACCAGCGGCCAGACCATCCGGTCGATCCTGGGCCAGCGCGCCACCGGCAGCTATCTGGGCAGCATCAATGTCGCGCGCGATGCGCAGCGCACCGATGCGTTTCAGTCGATCAAGGCGATGCTGCTCGACCGCACCGCCACGGCCAACGCCAAGCCGGAGCTGGAAATCTACGCCGACGACGTCAAATGCGCCCATGGCGCGACCGTGGGCGAACTGGACCGCCAAGCGCTGTTCTACATGGCGTCGCGTGGCATGGACCCGGCGACGGCCAAGACATTGTTGTTGAAGGCGTTCGTCGCGGGCGTGTTTGACGATGTGGCGGACGAAGCGGTCAAGGACGCGCTGGAGGCCGCCGCGCTCGCCAAGCTGGAGGCGCTGGTATGACCGATCTCGCGCAGGGTTTGCGGTTGCGGGATGATTTCCCAGGGGTCGGTGACTGGCATTATCTGGACAGCGCCGCCACCGCGCAAAAGCCCAATGCCGTGATCGACGCCATCGCCCGCGCCTATGGCCCGGACTATGCGACGGTGCATCGCGGCGTTTATGAGCGGTCGGCCAATATGACGCTGGCCTATGAAGCGGCGCGGCGGAAGGTTGCGGGCTTCATCGGCGCGGGATCGGACAGCGAGATCGTCTATGTCCGCGGCGCGACCGAGGGCATCAATCTGGTCGCGCAATGCTGGGCGGGCACGCAGTTGAAGGCGGGCGACCGCATCCTGCTCTCCACGCTGGAGCATCACAGCAATATCGTGCCGTGGCAGATCGTCGCGGAGAAGATCGGCGCGCATATCGACGTCGTGCCGCTGACGGCGGATGGCCAGATCGATCTGGATGCGATGCGCGCGATGATCACGCCGCAGCACCGCATGGTCGCGCTCGCCCATGTGTCGAACGTGCTGGGCAGCGTGCTCGATTGCCGCCGCGCCGCCGATATCGCCCATATGGTCGGCGCCAAGATATTGATCGACGGTTGTCAGGCGGTGCCGCGCCTTGCCGTCGATGTGCAGGCGCTCGATTGCGATTTCTACGTCTTTTCCGGGCATAAGCTGTACGGCCCGACCGGAATCGGCGTGCTGTGGGCGCGCAAGGCATTGCTGGACGCCATGCCCCCCTATCAGGGCGGCGGGTCGATGATCGACAAGGTGACGTTCGAAAAGACGAGCTATGCCCCCGCGCCGACCCGGTTCGAGGCGGGTACGCCGCATATAGTGGGCGTCGTCGGGCTTTCGGCGGCGATCGACTATGTGCAGAGCGTCGGGCTGGACGCGATCCACGCCCATGAATGCGCCATGGTGGCCAAGGCGCGCGCCGCGATCGAACAGATCAACAGCGTGCGCGTCTTTGGTCCCGATAATTCGGCCGGCATCCTCTCTTTCGAGGTGGAGGGGGTGCATCCGCACGATGTCGGCACCATATTGGATGAAACGGGCGTCGCGATCCGGGCCGGCCATCATTGCGCACAGCCGCTGATGCGCCATCTGGGCGTGGAGGCGACCGCGCGGGCCAGTTTTGGCATTTATAGCGACGACAGCGATGTGGATGCGCTGGTGAAGGGCATCGAGCGGGTCAGGAAGATTTTTGGATGACTGAGGAACGCAAGATTTTGGTCGAGGAAGTGGACGCGGTGGACAGCCCGCCCAAGGCGCGCGTGGACGATGCGGCAGAGGCCGCGCCGCGCCAGCGCGACTATCTGGACGGGTTCCTCACGCAAAAGCCTCTGCAAGTGGCCGCCGGCGAGCCAGGCGGCGATCTCTATGACGGGATCATCGATGCGCTGAAGGAAATCTTCGACCCCGAAATCCCGGTCAATATCTATGATCTGGGCCTGATCTATGGCGTCGACGTCACGACCGATGGCCATGCCGTCGTCACCATGACGCTGACGACGCCGCATTGCCCGGTCGCCGAATCCATGCCGGGCGAAGTCGAGCTGCGCGTCGGCGCGGTGCCGGGCGTGGGCGATGTCGAGGTCAATCTGGTCTGGGATCCGCCATGGGACCCGGGCAAGATGAGCGACGAAGCCAAGCTTGAACTGGGGATGCTGTAATGACGGTCGAAACCAAAGTCCGCGCCCGCCCTGCCGCCGTCATCCTGACGCCGAGCGCGCAGCAGCGCATCGCCGACCTGATGGCCCAGGCGCCCGAAGGCACGATCGGCGTCAAGCTGTCTACCCCCAAGCGCGGCTGTTCGGGCCTTGCCTATTCGGTCGACTATGTGGCGGAAGAAGCCAAGTTCGACGAGAAGATCGAAACGCCGGGCGGCGTGCTCTACATTGACGGCGCATCGGTCCTCTATCTGGTGGGATCGACGATGGACTGGGTGGAGGATGATTTCACCGCCGGCTTCGTCTTCAACAATCCCAATGCCAAGGGCAGCTGCGGCTGCGGCGAGAGCTTCACGGTCTAACCCGGCGGGCGGGTAAGATGCCCCATATGCTCATCCTCGGCATGGGCTATACCGCGTCCCGCCTTGCCGCCCGATTGCGTGGTGACGGCTGGCGCATCACCGGCGTCCGCCGCAATGCCGACAGCGAAACCATCGCCTTTGACGATGACGCCGCCGTCCGCGCCGCCATCGCGCAGGCCACGCATATTCTCTCCTCGGTCCCGCCGCAGGAGGAGGCCGATCCCGTCCTGACCTGCTATGGCGCGGCCATCGCTGCGGCCCCCGCCATCTGGACCGGCTATCTCTCCTCCACCGGCGTCTATGGCGACGCAGCCGGCGCATGGGTGGATGAAGCCAGCCCCGTCGGCCTTGGCCGCCGCGCCGCGCGGGCGCAGGCGGACGCGGATTGGGGTGCGCTCCGCCCGGACATGCGCCGGTTCCGCCTGCCGGGCATCTATGGCCCGGGCCGCAGCGCGCTGGACCGGGTGCGGGAGGGGCGGGCGCATCGCATCGACCTGCCCGACCAGATTTTCAGCCGCGCCCATGTGGATGATATCGGCGCGGGGATCATCGCGTCGCTCCATGCCGGGCCGCCGGGCGTCTATAATCTGTCGGATGATCTGCCCTGCGCCCAGAACCGGCTGATCGAGGAAGCCTGCGTCCTGCTGGGCCAGCCCGTTCCGCCGCTCCTGACGCTGGAGGAAGCGCAATTGTCGCCGATGGCGCGCGCTTTCTATGCCGAAAATCGCCGCGTCGCCAATGGCCGGGCGAAGCGTCTGCTGGGCTGGACGCCGCGCTATCCGACCTATCGGCAGGGCCTGCGCGCCTGCCTGTGATTCAGCTCACCGCATGGTTTACGTCTTGTTAACTGTGCTGATCGACAAGCGGGCCATCGCTTTTTAAGGGACGCGCCATGATCCGCATCGACAGCCAGATTGACAGGAATTTTTCCGCGCTCAGCCACCGGATGACCGACATGGCCGTGCCCGGACGCGGGGCCACCGCGCCCGAATCGATCGCCAGCCTGATCGACAAGGTCAACGCCGCCAAGCTGCGCTATCAGCCCGGCGGCATGCGGTAAGAAAGGGCATCTGCACCAGCCCTTCAAACGAGGCACGTGACTCGTTTGAACCCACCCGACCTCCCAGACATGGTATCCTGATGGGAGGTCGGGTGGGGGTGTGGGCTGGTGCGGCGCCGAAAATGCGCTCTTTCGCGCATTTTCCAAACAGACCCGCTAACCCGCTTTCGATCGCAGGGCGATGGCCATGCCGGCGATCGCCAGCAGCGCGCCGATGATCGCCAGCGCCGACCAGCGATAGCCCTCAACCAGCGTCGAAATCAGCATCGCGATTACCGGGATCAGCACGCTGGTATAGGCCGCCCGGCCCGCGCCCATGCGCTGGATCAGCGTGAAATAGAGCGGGAAGGTGACGACCGATCCGGCCAGCCCCAGCCATGCGACGCCGACTATATAGCCCGCCCGCAGATCGAAGGTCGGCGGGCCGACCGTGGCCCAGGCGAACAGCGCGTCCACCGCCGCCCCGATCAGCATCGCCCAGGCCAGCACCGCCACCATCGGCAGCCGCCGGGCAATCTCCATCCCCTGCATGACATTGGCGGCCGACGCGCTCATCAGCCCCGCGAACGAGAAGGCCGCGCCCAGCAGCACCATGTCGGGCCGGACCGTTGCCGCATGATATTCATGCAGCAGCATCAGGATGATGCCCGCCACCGCGACCGCCGATCCGCCGATGAAGGCGCGGCTGACGGGCTGGCGAAAGATCAGGAAGGCGAGGATCGAATTGGGGATCAGCAGCATCGCATAGACGACCGCGACCACGCCTGACGTCAGATAATGTTCGGCCCGATAGACGAAATTGAAGTTGAGTACGAACTGCGCCACGCCCAGTAGCCCGGCAAAGAGCAGGCCCGCGCCGCCGATCCGCAAGGACACGCCCCGGAACCGCGCAAAGATGGCCATGGCGACGCCGGCCAGCAGGAAGCGGTAGCAGACCGACCAACTGGCCGGCACCGATCCGATCTGATCACGGATGACGATCCAGGTCGAACTCCAGATCAGGGTGACGAGGATGAAGGGCAGCAGCACGCCGCCCCGCTTGCCATCATCCATGATCCAGTGCCCGCAATGCGTGCGCCAGGGGGGCGACGCTCTGCGCATCCTGCGACCAGTTGGTGACGAGCCGGGCGGCCCCTTCGCCCCAGTCATAGAAATCGAAGCCCTGTGCGCGCAGGCTGGCCGCTTCGTCGGCGGTCAGGCGCACGAACAGTTCGTTCGCCTGCACGGCATGCATCAGCCGCCCGGCTGCGCCCGCCGCCAGCGCCTGCGCTGCCGCATTGGCGCGGCCGGCATTGTCCAGCCACAGCCCGCCCTCGATCATCGCCAATATCTGTGCGGCAAGATAACGGCCCTTGGAAAAGAGATGACCCGACCGCTTGCGCCAGCGCTTTGCCTCGGCGGCGCGGGCCGGGGCTTCGTCGCCGAAAAAGAGCAAAGCCTCCCCCACCATGCCGCCATTTTTGACGCAGCCAAAGCTGAGCGCATCCACGCCCGCGCGCCATGTGACATCGGCCGGCGCGCAGCCCAGATGGGCGACGGCATTGGCGAAGCGCGCGCCATCCATGTGGAAGCCCAGACCATGGGCCTTCGCCACATCGCCCAGCGCGGCTACTTCGTCGGGCGCATAGACCAGCCCATATTCGGTCGCGTTGGTGATGCTGATTGCGCGGGCCGGAACCTGATGCACATCGGGTCGGATCATCTTCAGCCGGTCGGTCACGGCCTGCGGCGACAATTTCGCGCCGTCGCCGGGCAGCGCCATCAGGCTCGCGCCATGGGTGAAGAAGCCGGGCGCGCCACATTCGTCGACCATGATATGCGCCTCTTCATGGCAGATTATCCCGCCATAGGGCGGGCAGAGCGTGGCAAGCGCGATGCAGTTGGCCGCCGTCCCCGTCGCCACCCACAGGGCGCTGACCGGCGTTTCGAACAGGTCGCTGAAGGCCCCGTCCAGCCGCGCGCTCCATGCGTCGCCGTCATAGCCATGGTCGGCATGATCGGCGGCGGCGATGGCGGCCAGGATGGCGGGGCTGATCGGGGTGACATTGTCGGAGAAGAAATGCATGGCCGATCGATAGCCGGGCCGCCGGCGCGCGAGAAGAGGCCATCGCCGCGCGACTGGCCCTGTGCATAAATAATAGGTCAGTATATATGACCAATTGTTTCGGGCGTCGCTCTGTGACATAGGCGGCCCCTTCCGAGCCATTATAAGGAGACTCACCATGGCCGCCGAGCAGACGTCGCGCTTCACCGTCACCCGCAACAGCCAGGCTGTAGCGGCGGACCAGCGCGCCCTATTGCTCGAAGATCCCGGTTTCGGCCGGCTCTTCACCGACCATATGGTGACGATCCGCTATACCGAAGGGCAGGGCTGGCACAGCCACAAGGTCGAGCCGCGCGCGCCCTTTCAGCTCGATCCCGCCTGCGCCGTGCTGCATTATGCGCAGGAAATCTTCGAAGGCATGAAAGCCTATCGGCTGGAAGATGGCAGCATCGCCATGTTCCGCCCGGAGGAAAATGCCCGCCGCTTCGCCGAATCGGCCGAACGCATGGCGATGCCGGCGATCCCGGAAGAGCTGTTCATGGAAGCGGTCGAGCAGCTGGTGAAGATCGATGCGGACTGGATTCCGGGCGGCGAGGGCAGCCTGTATCTGCGCCCCTTCCTGTTCGCCAGCGAGGCGTTTCTGGGCGTGCGCCCGTCGAACGAATATATTTTCTGCGTCATCGCCTCGCCCGCCGGCGCCTATTTCAAGGGCGGCAAGAAGGCCGTGACCCTGTGGGTGTCGGACCATTATACTCGCGCGGCGCGGGGCGGCACCGGGGCCGCCAAGTGCGGCGGCAACTATGCCGCGTCGCTGGTCGCGCAGAAGGAAGCGATCCAGCATGGCTGCGATCAGGTCGTCTTCCTTGACGCCGCGGAAAATAAGTGGGTCGAGGAACTGGGCGGCATGAACGTCTTCTTCGTGATGGACGACGGGTCGATCATCACCCCGCCGCTCGGCACCATCCTGCCCGGCATCACCCGCAATTCGATCATCACGCTCGCCCGCGCCAAGGGGATCGACGTGCGCGAGGAATTGTACAGCTTCGCCCAGTGGCGCGAAGACGCGACCAGCGGCCGGATGCGCGAAGCCTTCGCCTGCGGCACGGCGGCGGTCGTCACCGCCATCGGCACGGTCAAGAGCACGGGCGGCGACTTCACCATCGGCAATGGCGATGGCGGTCTGGTGACGGAAAGCCTGCGCGCCGAACTGACCGGCATTCAGCGCGGCGCCGTGGCCGATCCGGCCGGCTGGGTGCACATGGTTTAAGGGTAGGACTGCCTCTTTTCCGTTCGCCCTTTGGCTTTGCCTCGGGCGAACGGATTTAAGGGGTTGGCCATACTTCCCAATCCCTTTCCAAGCGCCTAGACACTCCCCCCATGGAACGCTTTGACGTCGTGATATTGGGTGGCGGGCTGGTCGGCCTCACCCTTGGCATCGCCCTTTCCGGCCATGGCGTGCGCTGCGCCGTGATTGATCCCGCCGACCCGGTCGACACCACCGCCGCCGGGTTCGACGGCCGCGTTTCCGCCATCAGTTCGACCAGCTACGCCATGCTCTGCGCGATCGGCGTGGGCCGGCATCTGGAGGGGAAGGGCTGCCCGATCGACCGCATCTGGGTCAGCGACGGGCTGGAGCCGGGCGCGCTGGATTTCGCGCCGGATGCCGAAGATGGCGTGATGGGAACGATGTTCCCCAATCGCGACCTGCGCGTCGCCCTGGCGCAAACCGCGCAGGAGGCCGCGAACCTTACCCGTTTCCAGCCCGATCATGCCACCCATGTCGACCGCAATGCCGATGGCGTCACGCTGACGCTGGCGAGCGGCGCGGTGATCGAGGGCGCATTGCTGGTCGCGGCGGAGGGGCGCAACAGTCCCACGCGCGCGGCGGCCGGGATCAACACCACCCGCTGGCAATATAAGCATAGCGCCATGGTCACGGCGATCGACCATGAGGTGCCGCACGCCAACACCGCCTATGAAATCTTCTATGTCGGTGGCCCGTTCGCGCTGCTGCCGATGCTGCCGGGCACCCGGTCCGCCGTGGTGTGGACGGTGCCGACCGAACAGGCGCCGGCGATGATGAAGCTGTCCGAGCGCGCCTGGCTGGCCGAGGCGCAGAAGCGGATCGGCGGCTTTCTGGGCGAGATCAAGCTGGCCGGGCCGCGCTCCTCCTATCCGCTGGGTTTCCATCATGCCGCGCGCATTACCGACACGCGGCTTGCGCTGGTGGGCGACAGCGCGCACGCCATCCATCCGATTGCCGGGCAGGGCCTCAATCTGGGCTTCCGCGATGTCGCTGCGCTGGTCGAGGTGCTGGTGGAGGGCATGCGCCTCGGCCTCGATCCGGGCGATGCGCAGCTGCTGGCGCGCTATCAGCGCTGGCGCGGGCTGGACGCGATGATGACCAGCGTGGCGATGGACGGCCTCGTCCGCCTGTTCGATGTGCCGGGCAAGATCCCCTCGCTGGTGCGCCGCGCGGGGCTGGCCGCGGTGCAGCGTAGCGGCGCGCTCAAGAACCGCTTCATGGCCGAAGCGCGCGGCCAGTCGGGCGCGCTGCCACGGCTGTTGACGGGCGAGATGGTGTAGGAAAGCCCACGACGAGGCGATGCCTTGGACGCGACAGCCATTTCCCTGCTACTCCTGATTCGCGGCAATAACGCCGCCTATCAAAAGGAGAAATGCGCATGACATTTGCGGATGCGTGCATCGCTCTTGGAGTGATGATCGCCTTTGCGACCTTGATCCTCAAGATCGTGGAGGTTTCGCGCTCCAAATAAGGTGCACGACGGGCGGGGGCGCGTTGCCGCGCGTCCCCAAACGAGTGAACCCCCGCCATTGCCGTGACGGGGGTTCTTCTATCAAAGGCGAAAATGCCATGACATTTGCGCGTTCGACATAGCGCAAACGCCTGCGAATTTCAACTCACAGCATCCGCCGCAGCACATCGTCCCGCAGCATGAAGTGATGGCGCAGCGCCGCGCCCACATGCAGGATGATCAGCGCGACCCACAGCCAGGGCAGCAATTCATGCGCGCTGCGGGACAGGCCGACGATGGCGTCGCCCTTCGCCACGCCAAATTTCGGCACATCGAACAGGAAGAACCAGTTGAGCGGCCGCGGCCCGGCCGACGACATGATCCATCCCGACAGCGGCAGGATCAGCATCAGCGCGTAGAAGATGAGATGCGTCGCATGGGCGGCGCCCTTTTCCCACAGCGGCATGGCGGCGGGCAGCGCCGGGGCGCGGTGGGTAAGGCGCCAGACGATCCGCAGCAGCGTCAGCGCCAGCACGGTCAGGCCGATCGATTTGTGGACGGGCATCACCGCCCAATCCTTGGGCAGGGCGTCATGCGCAAAGCCGAAGAACAGATTGCCCAATATCAGGATCGCGATGATCCAGTGCAGGGCGCGGGCGACGGAAGTGTAACGGGCCATGGGCTGCTCCTTTTGGGATGTCGGCCAAAGCCATGGCCATCCTACCCGACGCCCATGGCTTCATTCATGATGGACCGCCCGTCAGGACGGCCCATCAACCCTGACGATTGGCGACCAGATTGTCCACCACCGACGGGTCGGCAAGCGTGCTGGTGTCGCCCAGCGCCTGGGCCGACACTTCGCCCTCGGCAATCTTGCGCAGGATGCGGCGCATGATCTTGCCCGATCGCGTCTTGGGCAGGCCGGGCGCGAACTGGATCGCATCGGGCGTGGCGATCGGTCCGATTTCGGTGCGCACCCATTGCACCAGCGACTTGCGCAGCGCGTCGTTCGCTTCCTCGCCGCTGTTCAGCGTCACATAGGCGTAGATGCCCTGTCCCTTGATGTCGTGGGGGAAGCCGACCACCGCCGCTTCGGCGACGCTTTCATGCAGGACCAGCGCGCTTTCGACCTCCGCCGTGCCCATGCGGTGGCCCGACACGTTGATGACGTCGTCCACGCGGCCGGTGATCCAGTAATAGCCATCCGCGTCGCGCCGCGCGCCGTCGCCGGTCGTATATTTGCCCGGGAAAGTGCTGAAATAGGTCTGGAAAAACCGCTCATGATCGCCCCAGACGGTGCGCATCTGCCCGGGCCAGCTCCCTGCGATGACCAGATTGCCCTCGGTTGCGCCTTCCAGCACCTTGCCCTCGCCATCCACGATCTGCGGCACCACGCCTGGCATGGGGAAGGTGGCGGAGCCGGGCTTCAGGTCGGTCGCGCCCGGCGTCGGCGCAATCATCGCGCCGCCCGTCTCGGTCTGCCACCAGGTATCGATGATCGGGCAGCGATCCTCGCCCACGACATGATGATACCAGCGCCAGGCTTCGGGATTGATCGGTTCGCCCACCGTGCCCAGCAGGCGCAGCGATTTGCGGCTGGTGGAATGGACGAAATCGTCGCCCTCCTTCATCAGCGCGCGCAGCGCCGTGGGCGCGGTGAAGATGGTCTGGACCTGATGCCGGTCCACCACCTGCCAGATGCGCGCGGGCGTGGGGTAATTGGGCACGCCTTCATAGATCAGCGTCGTCGCGCCATTGGCCAGCGGGCCATAGACGATATAGCTGTGGCCCGTGACCCAGCCGATGTCGGCCGCGCACCAGTAAATGTCGCCGGGCCGATAATCGAAGCAGAGTTCGTGCGTGAGGGCTGCCCACAGCAGATAGCCGCCGGTCGAGTGCAGCACGCCTTTGGGTTTGCCGGTGGAGCCGGAGGTATAGAGGATGAACAGCGGGTCTTCCGCCTTCATCGGTTCGGGCGGGCAGTCCGGGGCGACATGGGGCGCCTCTTCATGCAGCCACAGGTCGCGTCCGTCCTTCATCGTCACTGCGCCGCCGGTGGCCTTCACCACGATGACCTTGCGCACGCCGGGGCATTCCTTCAGCGCGGCGTCGACATTCACCTTCAGCGGCACGGCCTTGCCGCCGCGCCGGCCTTCGTCGGCGGTGATGACGATGGTCGAATCGCAATCGATGATGCGGCCGGCCAGCGCTTCGGGCGAAAAGCCGCCGAAGACGACGCTGTGGATCGCGCCGATCCGCGCGCAGGCCAGCAGGGCAAAGGCCGCTTCGGGGATCATCGGCAGATAGATGGTGATCCGGTCGCCCTTCTTCGCGCCGGCGGCCTTCAGCACATTGGCCAGGCGGCACACTTCGGCATGGACTTGGGCATAGGTATAATGACGCGGCTGGGCATCGGGCGAATCGGGTTCCCAGATGATCGCGGTTTCGTCCGCCCGCTGCGCCAGATGGCGGTCGATGCAATTGGCGCTGACGTTCAGCACGCCGTCGCTGAACCATTGGACCCCGAAATCAGCTTCCGCAAAGCTGCTTTCATTGGCGCGGGTCGGCGGCGTGATCCAGTCCAGCCGCTTGGCTCGCTCCAGCCAATAGGCGTCGGCATCGTCGATCGAGCGGGCATAGTCGGCTTCCCGGGCGGCACGGTCCATCAGCGCGCCTGTGGCCCAGCTGTCCGGCACCGGGAAGAAATCGTCAGACATCAGGCATCCTTTCCGTAGCGAAACTCTTGTCGCAGTCTCTTCTCCCCACAGCTTAGCGCGATCGAACGGGAGGTCCATGCCGTTTGACGTCGTTCTTTTGGAGAATATCGCCGAAGGCGCTGCGTCGCATTTCCGCAATTTGCCGCTTTCCCCATGGGCTGCGCGCGCCTAACAGGAATCCTCTATGTGGCTCCTCTACCAATTTCCGCTTTGTCCCTTTTCCCGCAAGGTCCGGCTGCTGCTGGGCGAAAAGGGGATCGGCTATGATCTGGTGCGCGAATCCCCCTGGATGATGCGCGACGAATTTCTCGATCTCAATCCGGCCGGCACCACGCCGGTCATGGCGGATGAGGAACGCGGCATCACCCTGATCGACAGTCAGGCAATGTGCGAATATTTCGAGGAGACGGTGGAGAAATTCCCGCTGATTTCCGGCACGGCGGCGGGCCGTGCGGAGGTGCGCCGGCTGACCGCTTTCTTCGACCAGAATTTCTATGGCGACGTCGTCGGCCCGCTGCTGCACGAACGCATGAAAAAGCGTCTGGTGGAGCGCGCCTCGCCCGATGCCCGCGTTCTGCGCGAAGCGATGAAGCGCGCCAATGTCCATATGGACTATATGGATTATCTGCTCGACCATCGCAGCTGGATGGCGGGCGGCACGCTCAGCCTGGCCGATATTGCGGCGGCGGCGCATCTGTCAGTCGCGGATTATCTGGGCGGGATCGACTGGGCGGGGCATGAGCCGGTCAGGCGCTGGTATGCCGGCTTCAAGTCGCGCCCGTCCTTCCGGCCGCTGCTGTCGGAACGGATGGAGGTCATCACCCCGCCGCCCCATTATGAAAAGCCTGATTTTTAGAGCGCTGCGCTTCAAATATGATCCGTTCGCCCTGAGCTTGTCGAAGCCTGTCCTGAGCAACGCCGCAGGCGGCGTCGAAGGGGGCTGCACTTCTCTTCATTATGGCAGAGAAGGGACGGGGCTTCGACAAGCTCAGGGCGAACGGAGGTTGGGTGATCTCGATTAAAGCGGGATGCCTTCAGTCCGTTTCCGCCGCCAGATAGACGCGGTTGCGGCCATGTTCCTTGGCCAGATAAAGGGCGCGGTCGGCGGCTTTCAGCGCGGCGCGGGCATCTTCATACACCAGCACATTGGCGACGCCGGCCGAAAAGCTCACTCGCTCCATCCGTTCGCCATTGGTGCGGTTGACGAGGCTGCGATTGGCCAGATCCTCCCGCACGCCGTCCACCGCTTCGCAGGTTTCGGCCGCCGTCTTGCCGCGGAACAGCATCACGAATTCCTCGCCGCCGTGCCGCGCCACATGGCAACGGTCGTTGGAAATCTTGGCCAGCAGGCCGGCGACGAATTTCAGCACCCGGTCGCCGGTGTCATGGCCATGGGTGTCGTTGATCCGCTTGAAATGATCGATGTCGCAAAAGGCGACCGACAACGCTTCATGCTGCGCCTGCGCCAGCACCACTTCCTCGCGCAGTACGCCTTCAAAGGCGCGGCGGTTGGGCAGGCCGGTCAGATGGTCATGCTCGGCGGCGCGGCGGGCGCTTTCCAGGCTGGATTTAAGCGCCTGGGTCTGCTTCTGATTCTCGCGCAGCTGGCCTTCGACCTGCCGGGTCTTTTCGACCATCGACCGGGTCAGGCCGACCAGGCGCGCCAGGACCGGCTCATTGTCGCCGCCCGACGTCAGATCCTTGGCCTGTTCCTGCAGCGCGGCGCCATAATCCTTGGCCGAATTGCGCGATTCATGCATCAGGCCGGTGAATTGCGTCAGATTTTCCTCGACCTTGTCGAGCATGGAGGCGAGCGATTCCGGTGTCACTTCGTCGGCGCGCTGTTCCGCCGCGATCGTTTCGATCCAGCCATTGGTGATCTTGCCGCGCTCCATCATCACCGCGCGGATCGCCTTTTCGACGCCGATATTGGCCCCGGTCAGATAATCGAGCGCGACGCTGAAATTGATCGGCGTCAGGTCCAGATCATGGGCGAACAGGAAGTCGCCGATATCGGCATAAAGCTGTCGCCGCCGGTTGATCTCCCGGTTGGATGCGCCGCCCGCTCTGGGGCGCTGCTCCGGTTCCGATTCGTCCTCCTCTTCGGACTTGCCGGAAAGGCCCCTGGCCCAGCGTGCCAGTCGGTCGGTCAGCCCATGTTGTGGGCTAGCGGATGAAGAGATTGCCCCGGTCATGATCGCTATAACGACGGGGCCGAAACAAGGTTAAGGGCGCGGCGACAAAGAATCGCAGGCGTATCGATTTAGGCGCTTGTCTGAAAATTCGCCTTCAGCGAATTTTGCGGCACCGCCCAAAACTACCCGCTCTCGCACATTCTCAAATATCCGCAGCCACCAGCCAGTCGCGGAAGATGCGCACCGCCCGCGTCTGCAAGGCGCGCGGACGACAGACGAAGAAGTAGCGATAGGGGCTTTCGACATGGATCGGGAACAGCCGCACCAGTCGCGGATCGCCCGATTGTTCGAAATGGCTGGCATGCATCACCGCCACGCCCAACCCTTGCGCCGCGGCCTCCAGCATCAGCTGGCCCGAATCATAATTGTCGACGGCCAGCGGTTGCAGGTCGGGCAGGCCGGCGGCTTCCTTCCAGGCGTCGAACGACAGGGCCATGTCGCGGTGAAGCAATAAGGTCTGCTGCGCCAGCTCCTCGGGCGACTTGAGCGCCTGCGGCCCTTCCAGCAGCTGGCGTCGGCCGATCAGATAGACTTCCTCATGATCCAGCTCATGCGCGTAGAGCGCTGGATCGATATCCTTGGCCATCAGCACGATGGCGGCGTCCAGCCCTTCGCCCAGTCGCGCGACGGCGTGGGGCGTGGTTTCGATGTCGATGTGCAGCTGCGGGTGCTGTTGGCGCAGGCGGCCCAGATGCGGGAACAGCCGCTGGGTCGCGAACAGCGGCATCACCGCCAGCCGCAGCCGCAGCTGGTTGCCGCCGCTCTGGATATTCTCCAGCGCCTGGCTGAGCGAATCGAGCGCGGGGGCGATATCGTCCAGCAGCCGCTGGCCATCGATATTGATCTCCAGCGCCTGATGCTTGCGATCGAACAGGGGGCGACCAATGAAGCGCTCCAGCGCCTGCACGCGGCGGCTGAGCGCCGGGGTCGACAAAGCGAGTTCTTCGGCGGCGGCCTTGACGGAACCAAGGCGGGCAACCTGAACAAAGGCCTCCAGGGCCGTTAGGGGCGGCAATCTGCGCATAATCTGTAAAAGTCCGAAGCCGATCCGCTGCGCCGCGTCAATTCTCTTTATCGAACGGCGCGCATCCCGGTTCCAAGCATCCTCTCCATAATGAGCAGGAAAAAGGCGAAAATGGCAAGATGCATTTTTTGCAACTCATCTGATTATTTCGCACTTGCAAAAAATCATGCCGCACCGCACATAGAAGGGGCCTTTCAGGCATCCTCTCCTAAAACTTTCGGGCTGGCCTTCGGGTCGGCCCTTTTTTTGTGCCGTCCCATCCCAGACCCGGCCCCTTTCACTTCCCGCCTGCGTTTCCTATCTCGTTACGGCAGGACAAGGACGGGGATATCGCGTGGCCGATCAGGAAAAAACAGGACGCAAGATACAGGTCGCCAATGCGCGGCCGGAGGATGCAGGGCGCGGACTTGCGCGATTGCCGCTGGCGGTGATGGCCGAATTGCAGCTGGCCGAAGGCGATGTGATCGAGATTGCGGGCAAGCGGCCGACCCCGGCGCGGGTGGTGCGCCCCTATAAGGAAGATGAAGGGCTGGACGTGCTGCGCCTGGATGGTTTGCAGCGCGCCAATGCCGGTGTCGGATCGGGCGACTTCGTCCAGATCGCCCGGGCGGAATCGCGCGCGGCCCAGCGCGTCGTGTTCGCGCCTGCACAAAATAATCTGCGCCTGCAGGGCAATCCCGAAGCGCTCAAGCGCGTTTTCTTCCAGCGGCCGCTGACCGCTGGCGATGTCGTTGCGACCGCCGGCCAGCAACAGGTGCCCCCCGGCGACATGCCGCCCCAATTGCGTCAGATGCTGGCCGCGCCGGCCTATGCGTTGCAAGAAATCCGTCTGGTCGTGGTGTCGACCACGCCAAAGGGCATCGTCCATATCGACGCCGAGACGGAAGTGGAGCTGCGCGCCGAATATGAGGAGCCGCGCGAATCGCGCCGCGCCGACGTCACCTATGACGATGTCGGCGGCATGGCGGAGACGATCGACCAGTTGCGCGAAATGGTGGAACTGCCGTTGCGTTATCCCGAATTGTTCGAACGGCTGGGGGTCGACCCGCCCAAGGGCGTGCTGCTGCATGGGTCGCCGGGCACGGGCAAGACCCGGCTGGCCCGCGCCGTCGCCAATGAATCGGACGCCGAATTTTTCCTCATCAACGGGCCGGAGATCATGGGATCGGCCTATGGCGAGTCGGAAAAGCAGCTGCGCGAGATTTTCGAGGCGGCGGCCAAGTCCGCGCCGTCGATCCTGTTCATCGACGAAATCGATTCGATCGCGCCCAAGCGTGGCAATGTGACCGGCGAGACGGAAAAGCGCCTCGTCGCCCAGTTGCTGACGCTGATGGACGGGCTGGAGCCGCGCACCAATCTGGTGGTCATCGCCGCGACCAATCGGCCCGAAGCGATCGATGAGGCGCTGCGCCGCCCCGGCCGCTTCGACCGTGAAATCGTGGTTGGCGTGCCAGACGAACGCGGCCGGCGCGAGATATTGGGCATCCACACCCGCGGCATGCCGCTGGGCGACAAGGTCGACCTCGCCGAACTTGCCCGCATGACCTACGGCTTCGTCGGCGCGGATCTGGCGGCGTTGACCCGGGAAGCGGCGATCGAGACGGTGCGGCGCTTCATGCCGCGTCTCAATCTGGAGGAAGGGACGATCCCGCCCGACGTGCTGGAGGAATTGTCCGTCACGCGGGAGGATTTCCTGTCCGCGATCAAGCGGGTCCAGCCATCGGCGATGCGCGAAGTGATGGTGCAGGCGCCCAATATCGGCTGGGCCGACATTGGCGGGCTGGACGACGCGCAGATGCGCCTGAAGGAAGGGGTGGAACTGCCGCTCAAGGACCCCGACGCCTTCCGCCGCATCGGCATCCGCCCGGCCAAGGGCTTTCTGCTCTATGGCCCGCCCGGCACCGGCAAGACTTTGCTGGCCAAGGCGGTCGCGCGCGAAGCGCAGGCCAATTTCATCGCCACCAAATCGAGCGACCTGCTGTCCAAATGGTATGGCGAAAGCGAACAGCAGATCGCCCGCCTGTTCGCCCGCGCGCGGCAGGTGGCCCCCACGGTCATCTTCATCGACGAACTGGACAGTCTGGTTCCCGCGCGCGGCGGGGGCCTTGGCGAACCGGCGGTGACGGAGCGGGTGGTGAACACCATATTGGCCGAGATGGACGGGCTGGAGGAATTGCAGTCGGTGGTCGTCATCGGCGCGACCAACCGGCCGACGCTGATCGACCCGGCGCTGCTGCGCCCCGGCCGCTTCGATGAGCTGATCTATGTCCCGGTGCCCGATCAGGCGGGGCGAAAGCGCATCCTGTCCATCCACACCGGCAAGATGCCGCTGGCCGACGATGTCGATCTCGATGTGCTGGCGGAACAGACCGAACGCTTCACCGGCGCGGATCTGGAAGACCTGGTCCGGCGCGCGGGGCTGGTCGCGCTGCGCCAGTCGCTCAGCGTCGACAAGGTGACGCAGGCGCATTTCGATGTCGCGCTGGAAGAGACGCGCGCATCGGTGACGCCGGAAATGGAGCGCGAATATGAACAGATCCGGTCGCAATTGAAGCAACGCGCGATGCAGGTCGATCCGATCGGTTTCGTGTCGCCCGGCATGTTGTCGTCGCGCGAGGGCTGAGAGGCCGTTAGGGCCGTTAGGGAAGTGCGCCTTTGGCGCATTTCCCTGACAAGCAACCCCGGATTGAACCCGTCCGCCGTCGCCGCGTTTATGACAGGTGCGTTGCAAAGCCGCTTGCCAGCGAGCGCGGGATTTGCAAGGCCGTGCGGACAGTTCAGACAGGCGAGTGTTAATGGCCTCCATTCCGGTGAAGAAGACCAAGGGCAAGGGTGAGAAAGGTGGGGTTCGATCCTTTTTCAGCCAGTGGAGGATGTTTTTTCGGCAGTTCGTCAAGCATCCCGGCATGATCGGATCGGTCATTCCGTCCTCCGCGACGCTGGTGGATCGGATGCTGGATCAGGTGGACTGGCGCAATACCCGGCTGTTCGTGGAATATGGTCCGGGCGTGGGCACCTTCACCCGCCCCATTCTCGATCGGCTGCCCGCCGACGCGACCCTGCTGGCGATCGACCTCAATCTGGATTTCGTCGCCTATCTGGAGGCGGAGATTGATGATCCCCGCCTGCGCGTGGTGCATGGATCGGCGGCCGATGTGCGCCGCTTCATCAAGGAAGCGGGCCATTATCAGGCCGACTATGTCCTGTCGGGCATTCCCTTTTCCACATTGCCCGATGGCGTGGGCGCGGCGATCTGCGCTGAAACCCGCACCGCGCTGCGATCCGGCGGCGCTTTCCTCATCTATCAATATTCGCGCTATGTCTGCCGGATGCTGACGCCGGTCTTTGAAGAGGTCAGCGACTCGCTGGAATGGCGCAACATTCCCCCCTGCCGCATGATCCGCGCGGTAAAGCAGGAAGCGATGGCGCAGGCGGCCTGATCCTTGATGTGGATCAGGATAATGGGTCGGTAACAGCCCGAAATTCATATGGCATTTGACTTCCCATGGCCTTGCGATAACGCCGCAGTGGGCATGGGGGACTATGATGGCGACTTCCGCCAGCAATGCGGGCAGCTGGGCTGACATTTTTCTGTCGGCCGCGCTGGAGCCGGAAAAATGGGGCGACGCGATTCAGGCGATGGCGGCGGCGACCGGATCGCGCCATGGCCAGTTGATCGGCTTTGGCGCCGGCGCGGCGTCGTTCAACTGGATCAGCGACATTGACGAGAGCATCCTGACCAAATCGGCCTCGATCGATCAGGGCGCGCCCGATCTTAATTTCCGCGTCGCCGCCGATCGCCTGCCCGATCGGCCAGAGGTGGTGCATGAGGCGCATTATGACATTGCCCGCCAGTCGCTGCGCGCCGACGACTATCTCGACCTTTGTTCCGATTTCGACATTTTCAACGGTTGTCAGGCCAAGCTGGTCGCCGGCAACGACCAGATGATCGGTCTGGCTCTGCTGCGCGATAGCAAGGATGGCCGCACCACGCAGGATCAGCGCGATGTCTTTGCCGACATTGCCGGCCATGCCCGCACCGCCGTTCGTTTGCAGCAGGCGATCGAGAAGCAGGGCTTTGCGCTGCTGTCCGGCACGTTCGAATCGATGGACCGGGCCTGCTGGCTGCTGGATTCGACCGGGCGCGTCGGCGGCATGACCCCGCGCGCCGAAGCATTGCTGTCGTCCAGCCGCATCCGCCTGAACGACGGTTGGCTGGCCAGCGACCGGGCGGATGAGACGCGCGCCATCCTGCGCGCCGTGCGCACCATCGTCGATCCGCCGGCGCGCGCGGCCGATCCGGTGGCGCTGGCGGACGCCGATGGCGGGGTCGGCATCATGCTGGAATTTTATCCGCTGCCGGTCGCGCCCTGGGCCTTGCCCTTCGCGCCGCGCGCCATCGTCATCGCCCGGGTCGGCGCGGCCAGCGATCGCCATGTTCAGCTGCTCACCCGCACCTTCCGCCTGACCCCGGCCGAAGCCGACATCGCCATCCGGCTGGCGGCCGGCCAGTCGCGACCGGACATTGCTGTGGCGCGCGGCGTCTCCACCGAAACGCTCAAGGCGCAGCTGCGCAGCATCTATGAAAAGACCGGCTGTAATCGCGAATCGCAACTGGTGCGCATCGTCGGCCTCATCAGCCACTAATTTGGCCTATTTTAAAGGCCCTACCCCTTATGGGGTATGTGGCCGGATCGCCGAAAGCATAAAGAGAGTCGGGAGGCAGGTTTCCTGCCTGCTGGCGGTCGGATCATTTGCGACCCATGGTTCGGCCGCCAGCACCACGCTCCCATAATCATCCACCGCAATCTTTCGCTCGGCCGGCCATTCATGCTAAGCCGCCGCCCGATTGGATGGCGAGACTTGTGATGAACGACCTGACCCAGACCCCCGAAATGCTGATTGCGACGCTGGGCGCGCGCGCCCGCCGCGCCGCCGGCGTCATCGCGCAGGCGAGCGACGCGCAAAAGGCCGATGCGCTGCGCCGCGCGGCACAGGCGTTGCGGGATCAGGCGCCGGCGATCCTGGCCGCCAATGCCCGCGACATGGAAAACGCCGCCGCCAACGGCCTGTCGCCCGCCATGCTCGACCGGCTGAAGCTGGACGAAGGCCGCATCGCCGGCGCGGCTGCCGGGGTGGAGCAGGTCGCCAGTCTCGACAATCCGCTGGGCAGCGTGATCGATACCGTCGTGCGCCCCAACGGGCTGGAACTCTCGCGCGTGCGCGTGCCGCTGGGCGTGATCGGCATCATCTATGAAAGCCGCCCCAATGTGACGGCGGACGCCGCGGCGCTGTGCCTGCGCGCGGGCAATGCCGTCATTCTGCGCGGCGGCAGCGAGGCGAAGGAAAGCAACCGCGCCATTCATGCCGCCATGGTCGAAGGGATCGTCGCCGCCGGCCTGCCAGCCGAAGCGGTGCAGCTGGTCCCCACCACCGATCGCGCGGCGGTCGGCGCGCTGCTGAAGGCGGCCGAATTTGTCGACCTGATCGTGCCGCGCGGCGGCAAGAGCCTGGTCGCGCGCGTGCAGGAAGAAGCGCGCGTGCCTGTGCTCGCCCATCTGGATGGCATCAATCACAGCTATGTCGATGGCGCGGCGGACCCGGCCATGGCGCAAAGCCTGGTGGTCAATGCCAAGATGCGCCGCACCGGCATTTGCGGATCGACCGAAACGGTGCTGATCGATCGCGCCTATCCCCGCGCCGGCGCGCTGGTGCAGGCGTTGCTGGACGCGAAATGCGAAGTGCGCGGCGACGAAGCGGTGCAGGCGATGGACGCGCGCGTCATTGCCGCCAGCGATGAAGATTGGGACACCGAATATCTCGACGCGATCGTGTCGGTCCGCATGGTCGACGGCGTGGAGGAGGCGATCGCCCATATCGACACCCATGCCAGCCATCATACCGACGCGATCATCACCGATGACGCGGCGGTGGCGGAGCATTTCCTGAACGCCGTCGACAGCGCGATCGTGATGTGGAACGCCTCTACCCAGTTTGCCGATGGCGGCGAATTCGGGCTGGGTGCGGAAATCGGCATTTCGACCGGGCGTCTCCACGCGCGCGGCCCGGTGGCGCTGGAAGGGCTGACCACCTATAAATGGATCGTGCGCGGCACCGGCCAGACCCGGCCGTGATCCCCAACCTCCGTTCGCGTCGAGCGAAGTCGAGAAGTGGATAGCATAAAGTCCGCGTTTCTCGACTGCGCTCGAAACGAGCAGAACGGTTTAACCTTTCACCACCGCATCGATCGCCTTCAGCTTCTGAAGCATCGGCGCGACCCAGTTTAGCGGCAGCATCACCGGCCCGTCCGACGGCGCATTGTCGGGATCGTCATGCGCTTCGGCAAAGATCGCCGCGACGCCCGCCGCCACCGCGCTGCGCGCCAGCAGCGGCGCAAATTCGCGCTGCCCGCCCGATGCCGTGCCCAGGCCCCCGGGCTGCTGCACAGAATGGGTGGCGTCGAATATCACCGGATAGCCGGTCTGCGCCATTGTCGGCAGCGCGCGCATGTCGCTGACCAGCGTATTATATCCGAAACTCGCGCCGCGCTCGGTCAGCAATATGCGCTCATTCCCGGTCGACGCGACCTTCTGCGCCACCGCCGCCATGTCCCAGGGGGCAAGGAACTGCCCTTTCTTGACGTTGATGACCGCGCCGGTTCTGCCTGCCGCGACCAGCAGGTCGGTCTGGCGACACAGGAAAGCCGGGATTTGCAGGATATCCACAGCCTGCGCCGCGGCCTCCACCTGTTCCGGCCCATGAATGTCGGTCAGCACCGGGCAACCCAGCGCCGCCTTCACATCGGCCAGGATCGCCAGCCCGGCATCCATGCCGACCCCGCGCCGACCAGACACTGACGTCCGGTTCGCCTTGTCGAAGCTGCTCTTGAAGATGAAGGGTACGCCCGCATCCGCCGCCGCCTTCGCCAGCGCGTCCGCCATGAACAGCGCATGGTCGCGGCTTTCGATCTGGCAGGGGCCGGAAATCAGGATGAAGGGCAGGTCGTTGCCGAATGTGATCGGGCCGACCTTCACATGCTTGGGATCGCTCATGCCGCTCACTTGGGCGCTTTGGCGAAGCGGCGCAACAATTGCCCGCGCCACAACCCCTTGCCCGGATGATAATTCCAGCAGAACCAGCCGAAGGTGAGGCAGGCGAGCAGGGCAGGCAGGGCCATGGGGTCGCCATTGCTCTTCATGTGCCGGTAAAAATGCAGGTCGGCGCGCCAGCGATCCCGCTCGCTGCCGCCGCCATTGATGCCGTACATATTGTCATGCTTCCGGCAACCAACATTGCGGTTGTACTTACGGTGGTCGATGAAATAGCAGTAATCGCGTTCGGGCGTGCTCATGCGCTGATTAGGGCGGGGGCCGTGGAAAAGTTCAAGCGTAAAGTCTTCTACCTCGGCGGTTTCGATCCGCGCGGCGTGCGATTCTATCATCAGCTCTATCGCGAACAGGCGGCCCGCCATGCCGCGCTGACGGGGGAGGAACTGACCGTCAGCGCCCGGCGCGCCGGCCCGGCCTCCTCCGCGATCTGGACCATCGACAATCCGCAGGCCGGGGTCGCGACCGATTATGAATATCTCCGCTGGGAAGATCTGATCGGGAAGGTGTGGATTCGCCGGCCCTTCACTCTGGCCTGGCGTGCTGCGCGCGCCTATGCCGGCCATGCGCGCTGGATGCAGTTCGGCCGGATGCGCGCCCTGCGCAAGGGACCGGTCATCACCATCCTCTATCCGCCGGTTCTGGCGGTCCTGATCCCTTTGCTGCTGGCGCTGATGCCGGCATTGCTGCTGTCGATCCTGCTGCCCTTCTGGGCATCGGCCATCGTCGGCGTCGGCATCAGCGCTTTCCTGTCCGGCCGCATTCTCGACAAGCTGGTCGTGCCCTGGCTGCTGCGGTTCATGACCTATCATGGTGCGCTCGCCGCCGATGGACCGGGGGATGAGCTTTCCGCCCGGCTGGATCAGTTCGCCGCCCGCATCGCGTCGGACATGGACGGCGACTGGGATGAGGTGCAGCTTGTCACTCACAGCGCCGGCACGATCCTGGGCATGAGCCTGATGCGCCGCATCCTCGCCCTGCGCGGCGGGGCGCTGCCCGATCATGTCGTCATGGTCGGCATGGGGCAGGTCGTGCCGGTCATCGGCCTGCGCCGCGACGCCGCCTGGTATCATGCCGATCTGCGCGCGCTCGCCGATCAGCGCTTCCGCTATGTCGACATTAGTTCGCCGCCCGATGGCGCGGCCTATTACAACGTCAATCCCCTGCGCCTTGTCGCGGATCAATTCGCCGCCCGGGTGGACATGCTATCGCCGCGTTTCCATCTCTTCTATGAGCCGGAAAATTATCATGGGGGCTGGTCGAACAAATATGAGGCGCATTTCGACTATCTGCGAGTTGGCGACCGCCTGTCGCCGATCGACTTTATCAGCCTGACCGCAGGCCGCCGCACCGTGGATGAGGCTGTCGCCGCCTTCAGGATGATCCCGTGACCGATCTTTTCACGCCGCCCTATCCCCAGCCGCCCAAGAGCAAGCGCGGCTTGCTGAAGCGCTTTCTGCGCGGCTGGCACAGCTGGATTCATGTGCTGTTCGACAAGAGCTACACGATGAAGATGGGCGAGATCCGCCTGCCCAGCCGCACCATGTACATCGCCAACGAACTCAGTCTGGTGGACCAGATTTTGCGCGGCGGCACCGCCTATCCCAAGCATAGCGAACTGGTCCGCAACCTGGATCCGCTGATCGGCAATTCGGTCTTTTCCGCCAATGGGGCGGATTGGGAAAGCCAGCGGGCGATGGTCAACCCGGCCTTCGCCCATACCGCGCTTGGCCGGTCGATGCCGTTGATGGTCGCGGCGGCGGACGACCTGCTCGCCCGGCTGGATGCCGCCGATCGCAGCAAGCCGGTCGATATCGACCCGATGATGACCCATGTCGCGGCTGACATCATCTTTCGCACCCTGTTCAGCCAGACGCTGGACGAACAGCGGTCCAACATCATTCACACCGCCTTCGGCAAGTTTCAGCGGCTGGCCCACAGCGCGTCGATGCTGCGCCTCTACGGCATTCCGGCGGGCTGGTTCGAAAAACGGTCGAAAAGGCCGGCGCGGGCCATTCATGACGTGTTCCGCCCGATCGTGGAGGCCCGCTACGAGGCTTTTCACAGTCGCGGCGAGACATTGGAGCGCGACATTCTCCAGTCGCTGATCGAGGTGAAGCATCCCGAAACCGGCGTGCATTTCACCTGTGAGCAGGTGATGGAGCAGGTGTCGACCATCTTTCTGGCGGGCCATGAAACATCGGCCAGCACCATGACCTGGGCGCTCTATATGCTGGCCGAATGCGCCCATATTCAGGATCGGGTGCGGGACGAGGTCGCCGGGTTGGCGGGCGACGCTGGGCTGACGGCGGCGATGCTCAAGGATATGGGGCAGGTGCGCAATGTCTTCCGCGAAACGCTGCGCCTCTATCCGCCCGTCTCCTTCCTGCCGCGCGAAGTGACCTGCCCGATGCCGATGCGCGACAAGCAATTGGAGGAAGGGGCGATGCTGGTGGTCGCGCCATGGCTGACCCAGCGGAACAAGGATAACTGGGCCTGTCCCCACGCTTTCGATCCCGACAGGTTCGACGATCCGGCCAATGCCGACATGGCGAAACAGGCATGGTTGCCCTTTGGGCGGGGACCGCGCGTGTGTGTGGGCGCAGGCTTCGCGCAGCAGGAAGTGATGACCGTGATCGCATCGGTCGTCCGCCGCTATCGGCTGCGCGTGCCCGATGGCTTCAAGCCCGAACCGATCAGCCGCCTCACCATCCGCCCCAGGACGGGCATGCCGCTGCTGTTCGAACGGGTGTAAATTATCGCGCCGTGCCGCCGCCCGCCGGCGCCGTCACCTGCACCTGCGTCGGGATCGGCGCGGCCATGATCGCGATGCCGCTCACCAGCCCCAGCGCGCCCCAGATCCAGCGCTTGGCGCGCAAATCCATGACGCCGCGCGCCAGGCAATAAAGGCCGGCCAGCACCAGGATGATGGCGGTAATCATGCAACTTCCTCTTCTTCGGGGGCGACGTCGACCATCACCTGCAGGCTCTGGCCGGTGCCGCCGACGAACAGCCCGTCCATCGGCGCGACGTCGGCATAGTCGCGCCCCATGGCGATGAACAGATGCCCGTCGCCGGTAATGCAGCCATTGGTGGGATCGAAACCGATCCAGCCGCGCGTCGGCCCGCACCATAGCATCACCCAGGCATGCATCGCGTCCGCGCCGACCAGCCGGGGCATGCCGGGCGGGGGCAGGGTGCGGAGGTATCCGCTGACATAGGCGGCGGGCAGGCCGGCAAGGCGCAGCGCGACGACCATGATATGGGCGAAATCTTGGCACACGCCATGGCGCGCGGCAAAGGCGTCGGCGACCGGCGTGCCCGCATCGGTGACGCCGGGCTGATAGGCGAACTCCGCCTGAATGCGCAGCGCCAGTTCCAGCGCGGCGGCGACGATCGGCCGGTCTGGGGCCAGCGCGTCGCCCACCCATTGCCCAATCTGCGCCAGCATCGGCGCGCGGGCCGAGGCATAGAGATAATGGGCCGGGGCCGATGGTCCCATCGCCCGGTCGATCAGCGCGGCGGTCGCGACCGCGCCAATGGTCGGATCATCCGCCTGCGGCTCGATCGCGCCGCCCTGCACCCCGGCGCGAAAGCGGCTTTCGACCGTCAGTTCGCGGATCGGGCTTTCGATCACCAGCCGCGATACCTGCACCGGCCAGGCGGCGGGGCGCGATTCGATGATGGACGGCGCGGGATCGACCTCCAGCACATGGTCGGACGTCCATTGCCCCGGCCATGGCGCGGGTTTCAGCCGCAGGTTGAAGCGGGCGACGCGGACGGGCGCGGCGTAACGCAATATGGTGCGGTGGCGGACATGGTAGATCATGACAGCAGGTCCGCATTTTCCGTTTTATGCAGTTGCAGGAAATAACGCTGGCCGATGGCGTCGGACAGGCCAAACAGCCGGCTTTCGGCGTCGGCAATATCCGCCATGGTCAGCATGTCGCCGGTCAGCGGGGCCAGCCGCGCCACCAGCGCGTCCGCCAGCCGCCGGGGCTCTTCCGGCATGCCGTCGGCGCGCAGCGTGGGCAGTGCGGCGATATGCTCGGCCAGCCGCAGCGCCTGATAGGCGATGGCGCGCGGATTATAGGGTTCCAGCGCCAGCAGGTCGCGCACCGGCGGCAGCGCGGGATCGGTCAGATAGCGGGTGCGATAGCTGATCTGGCTGTCCATCAGGTCCAGCAGCACGGTCAGGTCGTCGGCTGACGCCTGATCGCCGCCGAACAGGGCGATCAGGCGACAGCCATTGACCGCGCGCTCCATGCGGCGGCCCATGTCGTGGAAACGCCACCCCTCCGTCCGCCCCATATTTTCCGCCGCCAGACCCGCCAGCGCGGAAATCCGCTCGATCATGCGGGCGGAGGCGTCGAGCAATGTTTCCGTCACCGCGCCGTCGAATGTCGGCAAGGGCAGGCGCACCAGCCGCCAGAAATCGCTCGCCAGCCGATCGCGCAGTCCCTCGCCGATATTGGCGACCACGGCCATCAGCGCGCGGACGCTGCCGGGCTGACGCGCCTCGCCCAGCGCCGTCGCGCAGAGCGGGCCGACCGCCGACCCGCTGGCTGGCACCGCGCCCCATTGCACCAGCTGATCGACCAGTCGCGCCATGGTGGGCGAATCGAGCGAAGAGCCGAGGTCGGCCTCGATCGATCCGCCGGCGATCGCGCGGATCAGGCGCAACGTCATTTCCGCGCGCTCGATATAGCGGCCCAGCCAGAAGAGATTGTCCGCCGCCTTAGCCGGCAGCATGCCGCCGACCCGCCGGATCGCGGGCGCGCCGGACCCCAGCAGCGTATCGGGCGGCACGGGCTTTGCGTCGACCACGCACATGTCGGCGGACATATCCGCCTGTCCCATCAGCGCCGCGCGAATGTCGCCATGGCCCGCAAGCCGGCCAAAGCCGCCGGGCATCACCCGCCACTGCCCCGCGCCATCACGCGCGACGAAGACGCGCAGGGTGAAGGGCAGGGGCGCCAAACGGCCGTCGATCACCGCCGGGGCGGTCGACAGCTTCACCACCTCCTGCCCGACATAGTCCATCGGCCGCTTCGCCATCGCCGCCAGCAATGCCTTGCGCTGCGCAGCATTCATCGATGCGCCCGGCGTGAAATGCGCGTCGGGCAGGCCGATGACGTCCTGATCGAAGGCGGAACCGATCACCAGATCATCCAGCCGCGCGCGGACATGGTCGCGCTCGCGCGGCTGACCGCACCACCAGGTCGCGATATTGGGCAGGATCAGATCCTGTCCCAGCACCGCCTTGGCCAGTTGCGGCAGGAAGGCGGCGAAGGCGCGCGATTCGATCACGCCCGCGCCCGGCCAGTTGCCGACCATCAGCCCGCCGCGCGCGCAGGCGTCATACAGGTCGGGCACGCCGATCCGCGACTTGCTGTCGAAAGCAAGCGGATCAAGAAAGCGGCTGTCCATCCAGCGCCACAGGCCGTCGATGCGCTTGAGGCCCTGTATCGTGCGCACGAACAGTCGCCCGTCCGACACGATCAGATCGTCGCCCTCGACCAGCAACAGGCCCAGATAGCGGGCGAGATGCGCCTGTTCGGCATAGCTCTGGTTGAAGCGGCCGGGCGTCAGCAGGCCGATGCGCGGATCGGACCGGGCGCAGTCGACGGCGAGGCCCCGGCGCAGGTCGGCGAAGAAAGGCGCGAGGCGGCGGGCGTTCATCGCGCCCAGCAGGTCGCCGGTGGCGCGGGACAAAGCGAGCCGGTTTTCCAGCGCATAACCCATGCCGACGGGTGTGCGCACCCGATCCGCCAGCACCCGCCATTCGCCCGCCGGGCCGCGGCCGATGTCGGCGGCGTAGAAATGGAGGTGATGGCCGCGCGGCGGCGGCGTACCGGTCATTACCCGCCAATAATGCGGGCTGCCGGTGACGATGCTGGCGGGCAGCTTGCCATCGCGCACCAGCGACTGGGTGGAATAAATGTCGGCGATCACCCGTTCCAGCAGTTCGGCGCGCTGGGCCAGGCCGGTTTCGATATGCGCCCATTCGGTCGCGCCGATCAGCAGGGGAACAGGGCCGAGCGGCCAGGGCCGCTCCTGCTCATCCCCGGTCAGGCGGAAGGCCAGACCCAGATCGGCGGCCTGCCGCCCGACATGGTCGGCCAGCGTCGCCGGATCGCCCTTCGCCTGCGCAGACAGACGATCCAGCATCGCGCGCCAGTGCGCCGCCATGGCGGGCGCAGCGCCGGCGAACAGGTCGCCCTTGGGCGCTGCGGCCAGATAGGCGGCCGCCCAGTCTAGTCGGGTCTTGGTATCCACGGCGTCACCCTTACACACCCGGATGGCGGAAGCGTAGGTCCAGCGTCATGGGAAATTCGCCAGGCAGTTCGGCGGGCGGCATGTCGACCGGGCCGGGGGTATGGCCATAATCCTGAAAACGCGCCTTGCGCCGCGATTCCGCTTCATAGCCGTTGATCGGCAGCGTGTCGTAATTGCGCCCGCCCGGATGCGCGACATGATAGACGCAGCCGCCCAGCGACCGGCCGCTCCAGCTGTCCAGCACATCGAAGGTCAGCGGCGCATTGACCGGCAGATTGGGGTGCAGGCAATTGGCCGGCGCCCACGCCTTGTATCGCACGCCGCCCACCGCTTCGCCCGGCACGGCGGTCGCCGTCATGGGAACGCGGCGGCCGTTGCAGGCCAGAATATGGCGGCCCGCGATCAGGCCGGTGGCGCGCACCTGCAACCGCTCGGTCGAACTGTCGACATAGCGCACCGTGCCGCCGATCGCGCCGGTTTCGCCCAGCACATTCCAGGGTTCGAGCGCATGAGTGATCTCCAGCCCCACGCCGCCCGCGTCGACCGCGCCATGAATGGGGAAACGGAACTGCCGCTGCGCCTCGAACCAGTTGGGGTCGAAGTCGTAGCCTGCGCCCTTTAGGTCGTTCAGCACCTCCATGAAATCCGCCCAGACGAAATGGGGCAGCATGAAACGATCGTGCAGCGCCGTGCCCCAGCGGACCAGCCCGCCCTGTTGCGGCTGACGCCAGAACCACGCCGTCAGCGCGCGGATCAGCAATTGCTGGGCCAGGCTCATCTTCGCTTCGGGCGGCATTTCGAAGCCGCGAAACTCCAGCAGGCCCAGCCGCCCGGTCGGCCCATCGGGCGAGAACATCTTGTCGATGCAGATTTCGGTGCGATGGGTGTTGCCGGTGACGTCGACCAGCAGATTGCGGAACAATCGGTCGACCAGCCAAGGCGGCGGCAGTCTGTCCACGCCGTCCTTCACCGGATCGGGCACCTGCGCCAGCGCGATCTCCAGTTCATACAAGCCATCGTGCCGCGCCTCGTCGATGCGCGGGGCCTGACTGGTCGGGCCGATGCACAGCCCCGAAAAAAGGTAGGAGAGCGAAGGGTGGCGCTGCCAATAGAGGACGAAGCTCTTCAGCAGGTCCGGGCGGCGGATGAAGGGGGAATCATTGAGGCTCGCCCCGCCCAGCACGATATGATTGCCCCCGCCGGTGCCGACCGACCGGCCGTCGACCATGAACTTGTCGGCGGTCAGATCGCATTCGCGCGCCAGCGCATAGAGGCGCTCGGTAATGGCGACCGTTTCGTCCCAGCTGGCGGCTGGCTGAACATTGACCTCGATCACGCCGGGATCGGGCGTGGCCTTGAGCACGTCCAGGCGCGGGTCGGGCGGCGGGGCATAGCCTTCGATCCGCACGGGGATGCGGGTCGCCTCGGCCACTTGTTCCACCTGCGCGATCAGTTCCAGATAATCTTCCAGCGTCTGCACCGGCGGCAGGAAGACCGACAGGCAATGGCCGTTCGGCTCGACGGTGATGGCGGTGCGCACCGCGCCTTCGATGATCACCTGTTCGACGCGCGCCTGCGCTGCCACGCCGCCTTCGGCTTCCGCCACGCGCTGGACCGGCTGGGCTTGGGCTTCCTCGCGGGTGGCGGCCTCGCTCACCTGCACGCGATAGTCGGCCAGGGGGTCGCGCGGTTCGCTGGTGTCGCGGGGGTGGATATAGGGATAGGCCGAGGGCGGCACATAGGGCAGCGACCCCAGCGGCAGCCGGTATCCCAGCGCCGAATCGCCGGGCACGGCGAACAGCTTGCCCCGGCGCAGCTGCCAGATTTCGCTCTGCCAGCGCGGGGTGGCGACGGCGCTTTGCCAGCGCTGGACCGGCAGCACATAGCCGACCGGCTGGTCGAGGCCGCGGGAAAACGCCTTCACCATGCGCGCGCGCGCTTCGGGATCGGCGATTTCGGGCGCTTCGGGCGTGGTGTTGACCGGCAGGTCCGCTTCCTTGATCGACCAGACCGCCGGGTCTTCATAGACGGGATGGGTATAGTCGGCGGAAAATCCCATATTGCCGGCGATCGCGCCCAGGAAAGCCTGCGCATCGTCCGCCGTAATCATGCGCGCGCCTTCGGGCGCATCGTCGGTGGCGATCAGGTCCGCGTCGCGCCACACCGGCACGCCATCCTTGCGCCAATAGACGGCATAGGCCCAGCGCGGCAGGCTTTCGCCCGGATACCATTTGCCCTGGCCATGGTGCAGCAGCCCGCCCGGCGCAAATTCGCTGCGCAGCTTGCGGATCAGCCTGTCGGCATAGGCGGCCTTGGTCGGGCCGACCGCGTCGCCATTCCATTCGCCCGCATCGCCGCCATTTTCCGCGACGAAGGTCGGTTCGCCGCCGGTGGTCAGGCGCACATCCTGCGCATTGAGGTCTGCGTCCACCTTCGCGCCCAGCGCCATCACCGCGTCCCAGCGGGCGTCGGTGAAGGGTTTGGTGATGCGCACCGCTTCGGCAATGCGCGACACGGTCATGGCGAATTCGAAATCGACCTCGGCCGGTTCGGCCATGCCGCTGATCGGGGCGGCGGATCGATAATGGGGCGTGGCGCACAGCGGGATATGGCCTTCGCCGGCAAACATGCCGCTGGTCGCGTCCAGCGCCACCCAGCCTGCGCCCGGCACATAGGCTTCGGCCCAGGCATGCAGGTCGACCACGTCCTGCGTCACGCCCTTCGGCCCTTCCAGCGGCTCGACGTCTGCAACGAGTTGAATCGAATAGCCCGACACGAACCGCGCGGCAAAGCCCAGCCGGCGCAGCAACTGCACCAGCAGCCAGGCCGAATCGCGGCAGGAGCCGGTGCCGATGTCCAAAGTCTCTTCGGGCGTCTGCACGCCCGCTTCCATGCGAATGACGTAGCCAACCCGCTGTTGCAGCCGCCGGTTCACCTCGACCAGAAAATCGACCGTGCGCGATTGATGCCCGTCATATTCGGCGACCAGCGCGTCGAACAAAGGCCCTTGGTCCTCCAGATCGAAATAGGCGGCCAGATCGGTCTTCAGTTGATCGTCATAGGCGAAGGGATATTCCTCCGCATAAGGCTCCACGAAAAAGTCGAAGGGATTGATGATGTCGAGATCGGCGAGCAGGTCGACCTCGATTTTGAAATGATCGATCGGGTCGGGAAAGACGATCCGCGCCAGCCAGTTGCCGTGCGGATCCTGCTGCCAGTTCAGGAAATGGTTCGCCGGTTCGATTTTCAGCGCATAATTGGGCACTTTGGTTCGGCTGTGCGGCGCGGGCCGCAATCGGATCACCTGTGGACCAAGCCGGATCGGGCGGCTGTAGCGATAGGACGTCAGGTGGTGGAGCGCGGCCTTGAGCATCGGGCGATCAAACGCCAGCGCTTGTTGCAATGCAACAGCCAATCGTTTCGGGGGAAAAGATTCTGCCGGCATTCAGGCTGGCAGGGTGATGGTGCGGTCAAGAAGACTCGAACTTCCACGGCCTTTCGGCCACAACGACCTCAACGTTGCGCGTCTACCAATTCCGCCATGACCGCACAATCAAACAGGAAACCGGCGGGGCCGGTGCCTTGGTAGGAGGCGGCCCTTAGCAAAGGCTTTTGGGTCATGCAACAAGTGATCTGCATTCGCGTTGTGATTGATCGGGAAAGAGGAAGCCGGCGGCGCGAGAGGAGGCGACCGGCGCAGGAGGCGACAATGTCGACGCATTTCTGGATGGCGACCGGCGTCACCATGGGGGCCGCCATGGTGCTGGGTCTGGGACTGGGCCAATATGTCACCAGCCCACAGGGGCGATCGCCCGCCGATCAGTCCGTGGTCGAGAGCGTGGATCCGCAACCCTATGTCCAAAGCGCGCTGACCATGGACGAAGCGCCGGTCGCGATCCACTGCACCGGCTGCGGCCCGACGCTGGCCGAACGGCGGTGGCAGGCGGACATGGCCGGGCTGGATGCCGACGGGATGATTGCGGGCAGCGATGATCCGGTGGTGCGTGATTATATGGCTGATTCGCAGGAGGCAGCGTCGCCGACGGGAGAGGGGACGCCAGCGCCTGTGCATCCCGCGCCAGTGAATGTCGTGCGATTCGCCGATAATGCGCCTGCTGCGCCCCATGCCGTTCCAGTCGCGACCGTCCCAACGCAAACAGGGGCCGGGCAGGAGGATGCGGAGCCTGCGCCCCCCATCGTCCCGACCGACCCCCGTTAAGGCTCGCAATCCGGCTTATTCGGCCGCGACGACCTCCGCCTGCGCATCGCTCAGCGGGTTGGCGAGGCGATTGACCATCTCCTTCGGGCAAACCTGCCAGAAATAACGGCGCCAGCGATCCCAGTCGTCCAGGATGGTGTTCGACCATTTGCTGTCGGTCGCCACCGCATGCTGGGCGATCAGCGCCTTCAGCTCTGCCTCCCAATGCGCGCTTTCCAGCCGCTGCCACACGATGCTTTCCGGGTTGGCGCGGCTGGGGAAGCTGCCATCCTCGTCCAGGATGAAGGCCATGCCGCCTGTCATGCCCGCGCCGAAATTGGCGCCGGTCTGGCCCAGGATCACGGCCGTACCGCCGGTCATATATTCGCAGCCATTCGCGCCGCAGCCTTCGACCACGACCTGCGCGCCCGAATTGCGGACGGCGAAGCGCTCACCGGCCTGACCCGCCGCAAACAGCTTGCCGCTGGTCGCACCGTAAAGGACGGTGTTGCCAAGGATGGTGTTGTCCTTCGACGACAGCGGCGACGATACGGTCGTGCGCACCGAAATGATGCCGCCCGACAGCCCCTTGCCGACATAGTCATTGGCGTCGCCGAACACTTCCAGCTTGATGCCCTTGCACAGGAATGCGCCCAGCGACTGGCCGGCAGACCCGCGCAGGCGCACGGTCAGATGGCCGTCGGCCAGCGTCGACATGCCGAACTTTTCGGTCACGGCGGCGGACAGGCGGGTGCCCACGGCGCGATGCGTGTTGCGCACCGTATAGGTGAGCTGCATCTTTTCGCCCCGTTCGAACACGGCGCGCGCATCCTTCATCATCTGCGCGTCCAGGCTTTCGGGAACCGGGTTGCGGCCCTCCAGGCTGAAACGGCGCTGATCGTCGGGCGCATCGACCTTGGCCAGGATCGGGTTGAGGTCGAGATCGTCCAGATGCTCGGCGCCGCGATTGACCTGCTTCAGCAGCTCGGTCCGCCCGATCACCTCGTCCAGGCTGCGATAGCCCAGACGCGCAAGGATTTCGCGCACTTCCTCGGCGATGAAGGTCATCAGGTTGATGACCTTCTCCGGCGTGCCGGTGAATTTCTGGCGCAGCTTTTCATCCTGCACGCAGACGCCGACCGGGCAGGTGTTGCTGTGGCACTGACGCACCATGATGCACCCCATGGCGACCAGCGACAGCGTGCCGATGCCATATTCCTCCGCGCCCAGGATCGCCGCGATCACGATGTCACGGCCGGTCTTGAGGCCGCCGTCAGTGCGCAGCTTCACCCGATGGCGCAGGCCATTGAGGGTCAGCACCTGATTGGCTTCCGACAGGCCCATTTCCCAGGGCGTGCCGGCATATTTGATCGACGTCTGCGGCGATGCGCCGGTGCCGCCGACATGGCCGGCGATCAGGATGACGTCGGCATGGGCCTTTGCCACGCCCGCCGCCACGGTGCCGATGCCCGCCTGGCTGACCAGCTTCACGCACACCTTGGCGCGCGGGTTGATCATCTTGCAGTCGTAGATCAGCTGCGCCAGATCCTCGATCGAATAGATGTCATGGTGCGGCGGCGGCGAAATCAGGGTCACGCCGGGCGTCGAGTGACGCAGGCGGGCGATGAATTCCGTCACCTTGAAACCGGGCAGCTGGCCGCCTTCGCCGGGCTTGGCGCCCTGGGCGACCTTGATTTCGATTTCCTCGGCCGATCCCAGATATTCGGCATGGACGCCAAAGCGGCCAGACGCGATCTGCTTGATCACCGAATTGGCGTTGTCGCCATTTTCATAGGGCTTGAAGCGCGCCGCATCCTCGCCGCCTTCGCCCGACACCGCCTTCGCGCCGATGCGGTTCATGGCGATCGCCAGCGTTTCATGCGCTTCGGGGCTGAGCGCGCCCAGCGACATGCCCGGCGTCACGAAGCGCTTGCGGATTTCGGTGGTGGCTTCGACCTCGTCGATCGGCACCGCTTCCCGCGCGAAGTTGAACTCCAGCAGGTCGCGCAGATAGACCGACGGCAAATCGCGCACGCCGCGCGAGAATTGCAGATAGGTCGAATAGCTGTCGGTCGCGACCGATGTCTGCAGCAGGTGCATCAGCTGCGCCGAATAGGCATGCGCCTCCCCGCCATTGCGCTGGCGATAGAAGCCGCCGATCGGCAGGCGCACCGCCGCCGCGTCATAGGCGGCGTCGTGGCGCAGCATCGCGCTGTAATGGAGCGAGGCATAGCCTTCGCCCGAAATCTTCGCCGGCATGCCGGGGAAGAGATCATTGACCAGCGCGCGCGACAGGCCGACCGCTTCGAAATTATAGCCGCCGCGATAGGAGCTGACGACCGCGATGCCCATTTTGGACATGATCTTCAGCAGGCCCTCGTTGATCGCGACGCGATAACGCTCGACGCAGGCGTCGAAGGCGAGGTCGCCGAACAGGCCGCGCGCATGGCGATCGGCGATGCTGGCTTCGGCCAGATAGGCGTTCACCGTGGTCGCGCCGACGCCGATCAGCACCGCATAATAATGGGTGTCGAGCGCCTCGGCAGACCGCACGTTGATCGATGCGTAGCTGCGCAGCCCCTTGCGGACCAGATGGGTGTGCACCGCCGCCGCAGCCAGCACGCCCTGAATGGCGACGCGGTCGGCGCTGACATGCTCATCCGTCAGGAAGATTTCGGTGCGGCCTTCGCGCACCGCCTGCTCGGCTTCTTCCCGGATGCGGGCGATCGCGGCGCGCAGCTGCTCCTGCCCGCCGGTCGCGGGGAAGGTGCAGTCGATTTCGGCCACGGCCGGCCCGAAATAGGCTTTCAGCCGCGCCCATTCGGCGCTCGTCACCACGGGCGATTCCAGCACCAGCACATGGCTGTTCTGCGCGCCTTCCTCCAATATGTTGTGGAGGTTGGAGAAGCGCGTCTTCAGGCTCATCACATGCCGTTCGCGCAGCGGGTCGATCGGCGGGTTCGTGACCTGGCTGAAATTCTGGCGGAAGAAATGGCTGATGGTGCGCGGCTTGTCGGAAATGACGGCGAGCGGCGTATCGTCGCCCATCGATCCGATCGCTTCCTTCGCATCCTCGACCATGGGGGACAGGATCAGCTCCATATCCTCCAGCGTCAGATTGGCGGCCACCTGACGACGGGTCAGTTCCGCCTTGTCCCATGACGGCAGGGCGCTGGGCGCGTCGCCCAGATCCTCGACGGTCAGGAAATCCTTGATCAGGTCGCCATAGGGGCGTTCGCCCGCAATCTGATCCTTGATCGCGCGGTCGTCATAGATTTCGCCTTCCAGCAGATCGACGGCGATCATCTGGCCCGGACCCATGCGGCCCTTCTTGACGATGGTGGTTTCGGGCACGACGACCATGCCGGTTTCCGATCCCACAATCAGCAGATTGTCGCCGGTCAGCGTGTAGCGCAGGGGACGCAATGCGTTGCGGTCGACGCCGGCCACGACCCAGCGGCCGTCCGTCATCGCCAGCGCGGCGGGGCCGTCCCACGGCTCCATGACGGAGGCGAGATATTCATACATGTCGGCATGCGCCTTGGGCAGTTCGGCGCTGTCCGCCTGCCATGCCTCGGGCACCAGCATCAGCTTCGCGGTCGGCGCGTCGCGGCCGGAGCGACAGATCGCCTCGAACACGGCGTCGAGCGCGGCAGTGTCGGACGCGCCGGCCGGGATCACCGGCTTGATATCCTCCGACTGCTCGCCAAAGGCCAGCGACGCCATCTTGATCTCGTGGCTCTTCATCCAGTTCTTGTTGCCGCGGATCGTGTTGATCTCGCCATTATGGGCGAGGGTGCGGAACGGCTGGGCCAGCCACCATTGCGGGAAGGTGTTGGTCGAATAGCGCTGGTGGAAGATGGCGACGCGGCTCTCGAACCGCTCGTCCTGAAGGTCCGGGTAGAAGACCGACAGCGATTCGGCGAGGAACAGCCCCTTGTAGATGATCGACCGGCACGAGAGCGAGCAGACGTAGAAGTCGTTGATCTGCGCAGCGATCACCTTCTTTTCGATGCGGCGGCGGATCAGGTAGAGATCCTTTTCGAACTCGGCCATGTCGCGTTCTTCCGGCATCGGGCCGGCGATCATGATCTGCTCGATTTCGGGGCGCGTCGCCTGCGCCTTCTGGCCGATGACCGACACGTCGACCGGCACCTGGCGCCAGCCATAGATGGTGTAGCCCGCATCGATGATTTCCGCTTCGACGATCGTGCGGCAGGCTTCCTGCGCGCCCAGATCGGTGCGCGGCAGGAACACCATGCCCACGGCCAGCCGGTTGGGCAGCGGCTTGTGCCCGCTGTCGGCGATGCAATCGTCAAAGAAGCGGACCGGCAGGTCGACATGGATACCCGCGCCATCGCCGGTCTTGCCATCGGCGTCGACCGCGCCACGGTGCCACACGGCCTTGAGCGCATCGATCGCGCTGGCGACCACGCGGCGGCTGGCGCGGCCGTCGGTCGCGGCGACCAGGCCCACGCCGCAGGCGTCGCCTTCCAGATCGGGGTGATACATGCCCTGCGCAGCGATGCGCGCGCGCTCTTCCGGGCTGGCCATGAAATTGGTGTCGGTCATGATCGGGCCTTCCTTCCGATGATGATAGGGTGTCGGGTGGTCGAGGGGCGGCTTATGCCGGCACCTTCTCGCCCGCCTTGGCCTTGGCTTTCAGATAGCGGTGCATATGCTCGGTCACGTCGCGGCCGTCGCGGATCGCCCAGACGACCAGGCTTGCGCCGCGCACGATGTCACCCGCCGCGAACACGCCGTCCATGCTGGTCATCATCGTCTTGTGATCGACGCGCAGCGTGCCCCAGCGGGTGACGGACAGGTCGTCCGCACCGAACAGCCTGGGCAGTTCTTCGGGGTCATAGCCCAGCGCCTTGATCACCAGATCGGCGTCCAGCGTATGTTCGCTGCCCGGATCGGGTTCGGGCGCGCGGCGGCCCGAAGCGTCGGGTTGGCCCAGACGCATCTTCGTCACCTTGACGCCGGTGACATGTTCCGTGCCTTCAAAGGCGATCGGCGCGGTCAGCCAGACGAACTCGACGCCTTCTTCCTCGGCATTGGCGACTTCGCGCTGCGAACCGGGCATATTCTCCCGGTCGCGGCGATAGAGGCACTTCACCGAAGCGGCGCCCTGGCGGATGGCGGTGCGCACGCAGTCCATCGCGGTGTCGCCGCCGCCGATGACGACGACATTCTTGCCCGTCGCCAGCAGCGTGCCGTCCTCATGTTCCGGCACCGCGTCGCCAAAGCCCGCCTTGTTGGAGGCGGTCAGATAATCGAGCGCCTTGACCACGCCCGGCGCGCCGACGCCCGGCGCCTTGATGTCGCGCGGCTTGTAGACGCCGGTCGCGATCAGGATCGCATCATGCTTTTCGCGCAGCTGCTCCATGGTGGCGTCGCGGCCGACCTCGAAGCTTTCATGGAAGATGATGCCGCCGTCCTTCAGGCGCTGGATGCGGCGCATGACCACATCCTTCTCCAGCTTGAAGCCGGGGATGCCATAGGTCAGCAGGCCGCCGGCGCGGTCGTGCCGGTCATAGACATGCACCTCATAGCCCGCGACGCGCAGATATTCCGCGGTGGTCAGGCCGGCGGGTCCGGCGCCGATCACGCCGACCGACTGGCCGGTGGGCTTGCCGGGCACCAGCGCCTCGACCCAGCCTTCCTTCCAGGCGGTGTCGGTGATGTACTTCTCGACGCTGCCGATGGTGACGGAGCCGTGGCCGGAAAATTCGATGACGCAATTGCCTTCGCACAGGCGATCCTGCGGGCAGATGCGGCCGCAGATTTCCGGCATGGTGCTGGTCAGGTTGGACAGTTCATAGGCTTCGCGCAGACGCCCCTCGGCGGTCAGGCGCAGCCAGTCCGGGATATGATTGTGCAGCGGACAGTGGGTCGAGCAATAGGGCACGCCGCATTGCGAACAGCGCGACGCCTGTTCTTCCGCTTTTTCCAGCACGAAGCTGCGGCTGATTTCGAGAAAGTCGTCGGCGCGATCGTCGGCCGCGCGCTTTTCCGGGTAGGATTGTCCCTTGCCCACGAATTTCAGCATCGGATTGTCGCCCATAAACCTGTCCCTGACTATGTTGCAGATGCGCGCATAGCAGAAAAACCCACGGAGTCACGTGGATTCTGGCATATAGGACAGTATAAGTTACCTATTAAACCGCCATTACGCCCTTTGTTGCGAATGGGTCGCAAAAAATGGCGGAGTAATAAGTCCGGTTCGGTCCTATCTGAGCGTCAGCCAGATCAGGGCCGCCGCGCCGGCAATGATTCGATACCAGGCGAAGGGCGCAAAGCCATGTTTGGACACCAGGCCGACGAACCATTTGATGACCAGCAGCGCGACGACGAAGGACACGACAAAGCCCAGCGCGATGCTGTCCCAGCCCACGGCGGCGCTGGTGATCTGATCGCCTTTCTTCAGCAATTCCAGCGTCGTCGCGCCCAGCATCGTGGGGATGGCGAGGAAGAAGCTGAACTCGGCGGCCGTGCGCCGTTCGACGCCCAGCGTCAGCGCGCCCATGATCGTTGCGCCCGACCGGCTGACGCCGGGAATCATGGCGATGCACTGGATGAAGCCGATGCCCAGCACGCGCACGACCGGAATGTCGGCGATGCCGTGAAAACGCTGTTCCTTGATCGCCCGTTCGATCAGCAGGATGGCGACGCCGCCGGCGATCAAGGCCCAGGCGACGACCTGCGGCGCGCCCAGCAGCACTTCGATATAATCGTGCAGCGCCAGTCCGATGACGGCGGCGGGGATGAAGGCGAGGATCAGGTTGCGCAGGAAGCGCCAGCTGACCGGCTCGCGCCGCAACAGGCCCATGCCGACCGCCCAGAAGGTGCGCCAGTAGAGCACGACCACCGCCGAAATCGCGCCCAGCTGGATGATGACGTTGAACATCGCCCAGGTGGAGGCGTCATAGCCCAGCAGCTCGCTCGCCAATATGAGGTGGCCGGTCGAGGATACGGGCAGAAATTCGGTCAGCCCCTCGACAATGCCCAGCAGGATGACGGTCAGATAATGAAGGTCCATGGTTTAGGTCCTGGCTCCCTGGCATAAAAAATCCTCCCCCAGATGGCTGTGGGGAGGAGCATGAAGGGCGGGGCGGCATGTGCGATGCGCCCCGCCCGCATCATCGTCCGGTCAGGCTTTCGCACGGCCGGCGAAGCGGCCATGTTTGCGATAACGGACCATCCATTTGGCGGCGACCGCGCTCAGCGGCGTGGGGGCGACGCCCAGTGCCGCCAGCCCTTGCGCGTCCGGGGCGGCGACATTGTCGCGGCCCAGCATGGCGAGTTGGTCGCGGGTGATCGGCCCGCCCGGCAACGCGGCGAGCAGCGACGCGAAGGCGCCGGGCACTTCGACCAGCGGCCGGTCGCGGCCGATGGCACCCGCGATCCAGCCGTTAATCTCCTTCATGCTCATCACCTGCGGGCCGGCGACCTCATAGATTTTGCCGCCATGGACGCCCGGTTGCTCGGCCGCATTGGCGATCGCCTGCGCCACGTCGGCGACATAGACGGGCTGGAACTTCGTGTCCGCGCCAATCACCGGGATCAGCGGCGCGGAACCGATGATCTGGGCGAAGCGGTTGAGGAACTGGTCTTCGGGTCCGAAGATGATCGACGGACGGATGATCGTCGCAGTGGGGAAGGCGGCCTTGACCGCTTCCTCGCCCGCAGCCTTCGACCGGCCATAGGCCGACGGGCTGGCTGCATCCGCGCCGATCGCGGAAATGTGGACCAGCGCGCCTACGCCGGCGGCGGCCGCCGCCTTCGCCACATTGGCCGCGCCTTCATGGTGGAAGGCGTCGAAATCGCCGCTCAGCACGCCGACCAGATTGATGACGATGTCGCTGCCGTGCAGCGCGCGGGCGACGGTGGCGGGCTTGCGAATGTCGGCCGCGACGAACTGGCTCTGGCCCAGATTCCCCAGCGCCTTGATCTTGACCGCGCTTGCCAGGTCGCGCTGGGCGATCCGCACCCGCGCGCCCCGCGCCATCAGCGCCTGCGCCACCTGCCGGCCCAGAAAGCCGCCGCCGCCGAAGATCGTAACCAGACTATCGTTCATCACGCGCGTCCTATGTTTTTCTGCAAGGGCAAGGATTGCTCCCACCCTTGCAACAGCCGCCACCCGCTGACAACCTCTTCTATCCTATCCGATCCAGCCTTGCAGGTCAGCCAGCATCCACAGGCCAAGCGCCAGGAACAGCAGGGCTGCGCCGATCTGAAGCGCGCGCATCGGCACCTTCTTCGCCAGCGCTTCGCCGAACAGCACGGCGGGCACATTGGCGATCATCATGCCCAGCGTGGTGCCCATGGTGACGGCCAGCAGATTGTCGAACCGCGCGCCCAGCGCCACCGTGGCGACCTGCGTCTTGTCGCCCATTTCGACCAGGAAGAAGGCGACCAGCGTGGTCACGAACACGCCCGCCTTCGACGGGGCCTTGAGCGGAGCATCCTCGTCGATCTTGTCGGGGATCAGGGTCCAGGCGGCCATGGCGATGAAGGAGGCGGCAACCGCATAGCGGAACCAGCCCTGCGTCAGCACGCCGGCGATCGAATGGCCGACCAGCGCGGCGAGGAAATGATTGGCGACCGTCGCGCCAAAAATGCCCAGGATGATCGGCACCGGCTTTCGAAAGCGGGTGGCGAGCAGCATGGCGAGCAATTGCGTCTTGTCGCCCATTTCGGCGAGCGCGACCAGCGCGGCAGAAGTGAAGAGTGCTTCCATTGGATCGTTCCGGGGCCGGGCGAAGGTTGACAGACACAATGCCACCGCCGCTTCCCGCCCGGCCGGACAGGGAAGCGCCGATGCCATTGGTCTCGCCCGATGCGGATGCATGCGATCCGCCTCCCATACGCCATGGCCTCTCGACCAAATATGTTGACGCATGGCCCGTTCCTGCAATCGGAACGGCTGGCTACTCCCCAGATGACGCGCTAGCCTGTAGGCGAGCGGCGGGGGGATGGCAAGCCATGGCGAACAAGACGGTCGAAACGGACGTGGCGGTCGAGGATTTTCTGGCCCGGGTCGAACCGGCCGAGCGGCAGGCCGATGGCCGGGCCGTGGCGGCGCTGATGGCGGGCCTGTCGGGTGAGCCGCCGCATATGTGGGGACCCAGCATCATCGGCTTTGGCCGCTATCATTATCGCTATGATAGCGGGCGGAAGGGCGACATGTGCCGCATCGGCTTTTCCCCGCGCAAGGCGGAACTGGTCTTCTACCTCGCCGGGCTGGACGATGCGGATTTCACGCCTCTGGGCAAATATCGGCGCGGCAAGGGCTGCCTCTATGTCAAGCGCCTGTCGGGCATCGACATGGCGGTATTGGAACGGCTGATCGTCCAGAGCCTTGCCCATATGGATGAGGTTTATCCGCGATGAAGAGGCTGCTGCCCGTCCTTGCCCTGCTGATGACGGGCGCGCCCGCACAAGCGCAAATGGAAGATGCGACCATCACGTCGCTGTCCGCCGATCTCGCCAGCGGCCGCACCAGCAGCGAGAAAGCGGTGCGCGCCTATGTGAAGCGCATCGCCGCGATGGACCGCAAGGGGCCACGGCTCAACGCCATCATCGCGCTCAACCCCCATGCCATTGCGCAAGCGCGCGCGCTGGATGCGGAGCGGCGGGCGGGAAGGGTGCGCGGCCCGCTCCATGGCGTGCCGATCCTGCTCAAGGATAATATCGAGGCGGCCGGCATGCCCACCACCGCCGGGTCGCTGGCGCTGGCCCGCAATGATCCGGGGCGCGATTCCCCCGTCGCCGCCGCCTTGAAGGCGAAGGGCGCAATCATTCTGGGCAAGACCAACCTGTCCGAATGGGCCAATTTCCGGTCCGAACGATCGATGAGCGGCTGGAGCGCGGTCGGTGGCCTTACCCGCAATCCCTATGCGCTTGATCGCACGACCTGCGGATCGTCGAGCGGATCGGGCGCGGCCGTCGCCGCCCGCTTCGCCCCCGCCGCGATCGGCAGCGAAACCAACGGGTCGATCATCTGCCCGGCCTCCATGATGGGGCTGGTGGGTCTGAAGCCCAGCATCGGCCTGATCCCGCGCACCCATATCGTGCCGATCAGCCATAGTCAGGATACGGCCGGGCCGATGGCGCGCAGCGTGCGCGATGTCGCCATCCTGCTGTCCGCCCTGATCGCCAGCGATCCGGGCGATCCCGCCACGGTGAACGCGATGGCCCATGCGGGCGACTATGCCGCCGCGCTGAACCCGGCAAAGATCCGGGGCATGCGCATCGGCGTGCTGCGCGGCGGGGCGCAGCCGGAATTGCTGGCCCGTTATGAGCACGCGCTGGCCGTGCTGAAGGGCCTTGGCGCGCAACTGGTCGAGGTGAAGAAGCCCCCAATGGAGGGCATGTCCGCCGCCAGCTATGATGTGTTGCAATATGAGTTCAAGGCGGACCTCAACGCCTATCTGGCGTCGACCCGCGCCGATCAGGTGCCGACCCGCACGCTCGATGCGCTGATCGCCTTCGATGCGGCGCATGCCGCCACCGAAATGCCGTTGTTCGGGCAGGATATCTTCACCCTGTCGCAGGCGAAGGCCGGGCTGGACGATCCGGCCTATCGCGCCGCGCGGGACACATCGCTGCGGCTGGCGGGGAAGGACGGGATCGATGCGATGCTGACGGACAACCGCGTCGATCTGTTGGTGACGATCAGCTATGGCCCGGCCTGGCTGTCGGACACGGTCTGGGGCGATCAATATGAAGGGCCGGGCGGCTCCACTGGCCCCGCCGCCATCGCCGGCTATCCGCATCTGACCGTGCCCATGGGGCTGGTGCGCGGCCTGCCGGTGGGGTTGAGCTTCATCGGCGCGGCCTATGCGGAGCAGCGCTTGCTCGACGCGGGGCTGGCCTATGAACAGGCGGCCGGGATCAGCCCGAGGCCCGATTTCCGTCCCACCGCTGATACGGGGCCGGAACTGGAGGGGATGCGGCCTTAAGGCTCGCCCTTGCTTTGCTGCATGCGCCGTTCGGCGAACCATTGTTGCAGCATCTGCGCAGTGCAGCCGGTAAAGCCGTTGCTGCCGTTCACCGAACAGCTGTTGGGCAGAATCTGGCGCTGGGTCTGCTCCATCGTCGCCACCTGACTGCCCCAGCCCGGGCCGCCGGCCGGCTCGGGCTTCTCGCGCAGCTTCTTGGGAATGCGATAGCGTTCGGATTCGGGTTTGCGCGCGCATACGACGATTTCGTCGCCCTTGCTCTGCGGGCAGGGATCATCGCCATAGACCAGCAAATTGATGATCCGCTCGGGCGGCGGCGCGGGCTGCGCCAGCGCGCTGCCGGGCAGCAGGGGCGCCAGCATCAGGCCGATCAGGGGAAGCACGACAGATTGCCGCATAGAAAATTCCTTTTTGTCCCCCGTAACGATGCCGGACCCGCCCCGGTCCGATGCCTGTCTGTCAGGACGATGTCGCCGTCCTGGACCCGTCAGGCCCGAACCCGTCAAGGCTGCGGCGGGGTCGACTGTTGCGTTGCGGCGGCCTTTTCTTCCGCCTTCACCCGCGCCTCGATCGCTTCGCTGTCGGCGTCGATGGTGGACAGCCGCCGGGCGCGCTCCGCCTCGACCAGATCCTTCCAGCTGGCATTGTCGGCCTGTTGCCGCTCCGCCTTGGCCAGACGGGACAGCTGCGCAAAACAGCCCGTTGCGCCGCCGCCGCCAACGGGCGAGCAGCTTTCGGTGCCCTGCCGGCCGACATATTCCATCGATCGCACCCGTTCACCCCATGCCTGATTGCTGGGCTTGTTCGGATCGCCGCGCAGCGGCTCGGGGATGCGATAGCGTTCCTCCTCGCCCTTGCGCGCGCACACGACGATGTCGTCGCCCCGGCTCTGCGGACAGGCGTCATCGCCATAGACGATGACCAGATTGATCTTCTCGGTCCCGCCGCTGGTCGCGGCATTGGGAGCGGTATCCTGTTGCGCCATTGCAGGGACGGACGCGCCGAGCATCAGGGCGAAGGCTGCGATCATCGGGGTCTTCATCATCTCTGCGTCCTTATCAGATGCGCTTGGAAAGCGCGATGGCGGCGCGGCATCCCAGCCGGATGGCGCCCGACAAGAGGGGGTAGGCCGGCGCCTGCTCCGCGCCATGGGCCAGCGCGGCGTCGCGATGCTCGACTTCCTCCGCCTGAAAATCCGCAATGGCGGTGGAGAGTTCCGGGTCGTCCGCGCCCAGTTGCTCCAGCTGCTCGGCATAATGTTTGTCGATTTCGGTTTCGATCGCGGCGGTGCAGGCCATGGCGGCCCTTGGTCCCATCGCCGCCGTCACCGCGCCCAGCGCAAAGCCGGCGACATTCCAGATCGGCGCCAGCGCGGTCGGGCGCACGCCGCGCCGGGCGATCATCGCGTCGAAGGCGGCCCGATGGCGTTCCTCCTGCGCCGCCATGCCCGCGATCAGCCGACCATAAGGATGGCGATCGCCCATCACCGCCAGCTGCCCGGCATAGATGCGCACCGCGCCAAATTCGCCGGCCTGATCGACCCGCACCATGGCGGCGCGGTCGGCATCGCTCGGCCGCTTGCCGGGACGGGGGAAATCCTTGCGCGCGCTCATGCCTTCCTCGCTTTCAGCAACAAGGCCAAGATGGCGAGCGCGGCCACGCTCGACAAGAGGCCGTTATAGCCCGCCATGGAAATGCCGAACATCTTCCACGCCGCCACGTCGCAACGGGTGATCGGGCTGGCCATGATCTGGTTGAGCATGTCCGCCGCGCTGCCGCCGGAAGGCGATGTGGAGCAGGTGGTCAGTCCTTCCCACCAGCCATATTCGACGCCCGCGTGAAACAGGCCGATCAGGCCGCTGATCCCCACGGCAATGCCGGCAAAGCCCGCGAACAGCGCGCTCCTGCACGCGCGCCCGCGCAGCCCATAGGCGACCAGCGCCAGCGGGATGGCGGCGAAATGGGCATAACGCTGCCACCAGCACATTTCGCACGGAGCCAGGCCGCCAATATATTGAAAGGCATAGGCGCCGGCGAGCATGATGATCGGCATAAGCAGCGCCAGGGCGCGGGCCATGGCAAGCGAGGGAGACTGGCTGTTCATACCGCCCGCTTAAACATTCCCCATGCTTTCGTCATGCTGAACTTGCACGCCGGCCGGGCGATGTTCCATGCCGGGTGAACGCGGCACATTGGGCAGGCCGGAGGGGCTGGATTGCTTTCGGGAAAGGACGCGGTGGAGCCGGGGGGCTTCGTACAACGGGGCTGTCCTATTGCGCGGTCGCCTGCAAAGCTCCGATCTGTCTTTCCCATCGTCAAACCCCGGATTTCCGCCATTTTTCAGGCGGCGAAAATCCTATTACAGGCTTCATATGCGAGAAGTTACGGAAGTTACGCGCACAAGCTCAGGCAACGCTTTGAAAAACAAGGCGTTCATATGGCCGTGTGCGCCCGGAAAGGGTCACGGCATGGCATGAGCGTATGAAGATTGGGAAGAAAAGCCCGCCCCGACGCGCAGAAGGCGCGCCGGGGCGCAGTTTTTATTTCGCGCCCGGCTTGCGGGCCTGCGCCTGGGCGATGGTCGCGCCGGGCGTGCTGGCCAGGCGCGAAATCGTCTTGAGCGCATAGTCGAGCTGGAAGTCCTCCACGCCCTTCTTCTTCAAATCGTCCGCCGACATGGCGAAGCGCGGATCGTCCTTCGCATCCTCTTCCAGCGCCTTGTCGTCGGTCTTGATCTCGTTGATCAGGTGACGGCGCAGGTCGCTTTCGCGGAATTTCGGCCGGTTCTTATAATCGGGATCGGACAGCTGCGGCACGCGGATATCGGGCTGAATGCCGCCTTCCTGCACGCTGCGGCCCGACGGCGTGTAATAGCGCGCCGTGGTCAGCTTGAGCGCCGTCGTGTTGCTGAGCGGCAGCATGGTCTGGACGCTGCCCTTGCCGAAACTGCGTTCGCCCATCACCAGCGCGCGATGCTGATCCTGCAACGCGCCGGCCACGATTTCGGATGCGGATGCGGAACCCGCATCGACCAGCACGATCACCGGCAGGCCCTTCGCATCGTCGCCCGGCTTGGCATAATAGCGCTCGACGTCACCCTTGGCCCGGCCACGCTGCGACACGATTTCACCGCGCTCCAGGAAGGTGTCGCTGACGCTGACCGCTTCATCCAGCAGGCCGCCGGGGTTGGAGCGCAGGTCGAGGATATAGCCGGTGGGCTTGTGGCCCAGGCTCTTGTCGATGCTGCGGATCGCCGATCGCACGTCGGCTCCGGTATTGGCCGAGAAGCTGACGATGTTGATGACGCCGATATTGTTCTTCACTTCCCATTTGACAGGCTTGAGCTGAATGATCTCGCGCGTCAGGGTCAGTTCGATCGGCTTGTCGCGACCGGCGCGGACGAGGGTCAGCTTCAGGCTGGTGCCCGGCGCACCGCGCATCTTGTCCACCGCTTCGTCCAGCGTGCCGCCATAGATCAGCTGGCCGTCGATATGGGTGATATAGTCGCCCGCCTTGATACCCGCGCGCCAGGCCGGCGTATCCTGCGTAGGCGCAATCACCTTGACCGCACCATCTTCCTGCGTGACCGACAGGCCAAGGCCGCCATAGCTGCCTTCGGTCTGGGTGCGCAGATTCTGGAAATCGCGCGCGTCGAGGAAGCTCGAATGCGGGTCCAGGCTGGCCAGCATGCCGTCGATCGCGCCCTTGATCAGCTTTTCGTCGTCGACCTTCTCGACATAATCGCTGCGGACCTTCTGGAAGACATCCATGAACTCATCGAGCGCCTTGTAGCTCGACGCCTCCCCATCGGCGAGAGCGGCAGTCGTAGCAGGGATGAGCGCAAGCGCCCCGAGCGCAACCGCGCCCTGGAGGAAGGTGGATTTCATGGCTGTCCTAGATTCCGGCATCTGATCCCCGATATAGGCCGATTCGCACCGCAACGCAAAAGCGCGCTTCGACGGAGTGTCGCCGAATGACGATGAGCGTCGGGTTAATGGGATTTCCAGGCGATCCCCAACCGAACGGCAGCGTCATGCAGCCGCCGGTCCCGAGTCCAGAATCTGGCGTCAGGCGTCAGTTTTGTAGACGCAAGCAGATGCGTATCCAGATAACCGACGCCCAGACCAAAAAGACGTTCCACCTCAATAAAATGCATCACTTCTGCGTGACTTGCGGTCGTTACGGAAGGAAGGCGGTTGAACGTATCCAATAACGCTTCGCGTCGATGCAGGCTGCCCATCGCGATTTCGCCGATGACGAAGGGGTGACACAGCACCTCCCCCGCTTCGAGCAAGGCAGTTAAGACGGCATTTTCTGCGCGGAGATGATCGACCCAGACTGACGTGTCCGCCAGGATCATGAGATATCCGGACGGCGCCGGGGGGGCAGTTCCAGATCGGGCTGCGAACCGCCGAGCCGCGCGAGCCGCCGAGCCGCTTCCCTCTGGATCAAGGCGGTCAATGCCTCGCGCAGCAGCGCAGGCTTCTCCTGCAAGCCGGTATATTCCTGAGCCTTGGCTACAAGATCATCATCAAGGGTTACAGTCGTACGCACCTTACATCTCCTCAAGGTATCATTTTTAGCATCAAATGATGCTACTCTCAACGCCTCACCCCAGTCCCACCAGCGGCACGATATCGACCGGTCGGCCATTACGGCGCAGTTCCACGGTGATGTTCGGGCGTTCTGGCCCGGTGATGCCGACCGGGTCGCCCTGTCGCACGGTCTCGCCGACCTGGGCGGTGACGCGATGGAGGCCGGTGATGAGCGTGGTCCAGCCCTGGCCATGGTCGATGATCAATATCTGGCCATAGTCGCGATAGGGACCGGCAAAGGCGATGCGACCCGCGGTGGGGGCGATCGCCTGTGCGCCCGGCTGCGTCACGAGGGTCAGGCCGCGGGATCGGACGCCACCGTCATTCACTTCGCCCATGCCGGTGACAAGCTGGCCGATGACGGGCAGGCGATAGGGCGGCGGGCCGCCAGCCGATGCTTCGCGTTCGGGCGCGGGGGCGGCGGCCTGATCGGGGCGGGCGGGGCGCAGCAACGGGCCGGACAGGGCGGCGAGCCGGTCGCGCAGGTCGCCGGCCTCCTCCAGCCGGTCCATCAGGTCGACAATGTCGCGCGCCCGCTCGCCCAGCGCCAGCGCGCGTTCGCTCTCCAGCCCCGCATTGGCGCGATAGTCGCGGGCGGCGACGCGCTTTTGCGCTTCCAGCGCCGCGAGGGCGGTCTGGCGATCCTTGCGGTCGGCCTGCGCCTGATCGAGGGCATCGGCGGCTTGTTGGGCGGTGGCGCGCAGGGCGCGGCTCTTGTCCAGCTCGGCGCGCAGGCCGGCGGTGCGCTGCTGGATGACCGGCAGGATCTGGCCCAGCACCGCGCGCATATGGACGGCGTCCGCCACCGATCCGGGCTGGACGAGTGCGAGCGCCAGAGGGCGGCGGGCCATCATCTGGAGCGCGGCGGTCAGACGGACGACGGGTTCCTGCCGGGCGGCAAGGCGGGCGGCCTGGGCGCGCTGCAACCGGGCGATGATGGCGATGCGGGCCTGCGCCGCCTGAATGTCCGCCTCCGCCTGCTGGATGCGGGCGGCGATCGCGGCGGCGCGGCGGCGGGCCTGTTCGGCTTCGTCGCGGGCCAGGCCGGCCTGTTGTTCGAGACGGGCGGAGCGGTCGCGCGCTTCATACGACTGGCGGCGGGCATTTTTGAGCGCTTGCTGCTCCTGCGCCAGTGTGGTGCCGGCGGTGCCCGACAGAATGATGGCATTGTCAGCGGCGGCGGGCAGGCGCGTGGCGGCCAGGGCCAGAAGGCCCGCCAGTCCGCCAGCAATGAGGATAGTGCGCTTCACCCGATGCCCCGACCCTTTATCTTGCTCTGCCTAGGCGGAAAAAGGCCGGGCTTCTAGCCTTCGCGATGATAGGGATGATTGGAAAGGATGGAGCAGGCGCGCCAGAGTTGTTCGGCCAGCATCGCGCGCGCCATCATGTGCGGCCAGGTCATCGCGCCAAAGGCGATCAGCAGGTCGGCATTCGCCCGGTCCGCATCATCGAAGCCGTCCGCCGCGCCGATTAGGAAACGGCATTCGCGCGTGCCCGCGTCGCGCCAGCCCTCGATCCGGCGGGCGAAATCCATGGAGCCGAGCTGTTTGCCTTTTTCGTCCAGCATGACCGTGACGGTGCCGGGGCCGACGGGGGGGAGCTTGCCGCCCCGGTCGGGCATTTCGGTGATTTTGTGCGGCATGGTCAGCCGCTTGACATAGCGGTCGACCAGATCGGCCTCGGGCGAGCGCCCGATCTTGCCGCGCGCGATGATGTGGAGGAGCATGGCCCCTCCCTTAGACTGTCATGGCCCGTCTGTCGAAGGGGGCTGCCCCCCTTCGGAATGAATCAGGCGTTGCCCGCGATCGGCGCGTCGACGAAGCCCCACATCCGTTCCAGATTGTAGAAGCTGCGCACTTCCGGCTTGAACAGATGGACGATCACGTCGCCGGCATCGATCAGTACCCAATCGGCGACCGGAAGACCTTCGACCCGTGCGGAGCGGCCCGTTTCCTTCTTGATCCGTTCGGCCAGATGCTGGGCGATCGCCGCGACCTGGCGCGAGGAACGGCCGTTCGCGATCACCATATGATCGGCGATGCTGCTCTTGCCTTCCAGCGGGATGGAGATGATTTCCTGCGCCTGGTCGTCGTCGAGCGATTGCATGACAAGGGCGTGCAGGGCGGCCACGGATTCTGCGCCGAGCGCGGTATCGTTGGCAGGGGCGAGGTTAGACAATTAAACTCCAATCTAGATGACGTACCGGCGCGTGAGCGGATCGCGCACACACGTTGCTTCATATTCGCGATGCCAGAGGGGGTCCGCCTGCCGCAGCAGGGTCGCCGATCTTGGATCAGGGCGAAAGCGCAATAGCACGAGCGCCGGTGGTCTCCAATTCGTCCAGTCTGCACTCTGGCGCGCGGACCGGACGAAGCGCCGCAGCCAGCTCATGGCCGTAGAGCCACGGGCAGCGTCATCATAACCCGGACGGGCGATTACGGCAATGGGCATTTGCCGGGCGATGCCGCGCCAGTCGCGCCACTGGCCAAATTGCGCCAGATTATCCGCGCCCATCAGCCAGATGAAGCGATGGCGGGGGTAGCGGCCGGTGAGCGCGCGGAGCGTGTCGACGGTGTAACGGGTGCGCAAATGCCGTTCGATTGCGGTGGCGCGAATCGGGGCGCGACGGGCGACGCGCTGCGCCTGGGCGAGGCGGGCGGGCAGCGGGGCCATGCCCTTTGCGGGTTTGAGCGGATTGCCCGGAGAAACGAGCCACCAGATTTCGTCGAGATCGAGCGCGTCTTTGGCGAAGAGCGAAATGGCGCGATGGCCGCCATGGGCCGGATTGAAGGAGCCGCCGAGCAGGCCGATCTTTTTCATGAAGCCGCCATGCCAGCGTCGAGGCGAAGCGGCAATGGTGGGCAGCAATGGCGCGCGGCAATGGCGGGAGTGATGAGTGCGCTGGCGACGGAAGATCGCAGGCTTAACTTCGCATATTTCCCGCCGAATTGGACATTTCGAAACAAAATTGGGACATTAAATTACGCGCGGTGGGATTTGGGAAGCTGTCCTTTGTTTATAGGGCGGCCCGGTAAAATAGGACAGTCTTTCAGCAGCCCATCCCCACCCTGCGCCGCCGCTGATAGGGGATTTTGTTCAGCTTCGCGATCAGGTCCGCAAAGGGATCGTCGCGCAGGACCCGGTCCTGTTCGATCGGGGGCCGATCCGGGATCGGGACGGTGCGCCGCCGCAGCGGACGGCGCCCCAGCAGGGTCTTCCACATGATGCTCTCCTGTTTGCGACCATCGGAATTTTTGGCCGCTTATGGAGAGATACGCGGGGGAAGCGGGCTTGTTCCTGCCTTAATTACAGTGTGGCGGGTTGCGCAGGCCCACCCCCTAACCCCCGCACGCCAGCGGGAGAGGGGACGTTTTTACTCGGCGGCGGGCAGAGCCTTTGCCTCGTCGGACTGGGCGTCGCGGGCCAGCACCTCGAGCGGCTCCACCGCCTCAATTTCCTTGCCGCCGGTTTCGATGTTGAGATCGCGGAAACGCCGGGCGGAGGGAAGCACGCTGCGGTCGAAGCTGCCGACGAACTTGTTGTAATTGTCGACCGCGCTGGTGAGACCGGACCCCAGCCGCTTGAGGTGGCTGGCGGCCACCGCAAGGCGTTCATAGAGTTCCTTGCCCAGTTGCCCGACCTGTCGCGCCTGATCCTGCAGGCCGGCCTGCCGCCAGTGGCTGGCCAGCGTGCGGGCGAGGGGGAGGAAGGTGGCGGGGCCGCAGATGATGACGCGATTCTTGGCGGCGCGTTCCCACAGGTCCATGTCCGCTTCCAGCGCGGCGGTGACGAAATTGTCGCCGGGCACATACATGATGACGAAGTCGGGCGCCTTGTCGAACTGTTCCCAATAGGCTTTGCGGCCCAGCGCGTCGGCATGGGTGCGCATGGCGCGGGCATGATCGAGCATATGCGCGTCGCGCAGCGCGGGATCGACCTGATCGACGGCGTTCAGATAAGCGACGAGCGAGCATTTGACGTCGACCACCATCTGCTGGTCGCCGGGCAGATTGATGATGAAGTCGGGCCGCATCCGGGTTTCAGCGCCATTGGCTTCCACCGCGACCGAGACCTCCTCCTGAAAGTCCACGAAGGGGGATAGACCGGCGGTTTCGATGAGATTCTTGAACTGCTGTTCGCCCCAGCGGCCGCGCGTCTTGGGCGCGGCGCGCAGGGCATTGACCAGCTTGGCGGTTTCCTCACGCACCTGACCCTGCCCCAGATGCACCTGCTGCACGGCTTCGCGCAGTTCGGCATAGCTGCCGACGCGATCCTTTTCGACGCGAGCGAGGCCCTCTTCATAGCGCTTCAGCGTGGTTTCGACCGGATTGAGCAAGGATTTGAGCTGCGCCTCGCTCTTTTCATTGGCCTGCGCAAAGCGCTGGTCGGCGCGGGTGAGGAACTGGCTCTGCGCCGATTCGAGCAATTTGCCGCCGATCTCGCTGAACTGGGCGGAGAGTTGTTCCTTGGCGTCCTTGAGCGCGACGATCTGCGCTTCGAAGGCGCGGGTGCGCGCGTCAATATCGGATTTGAGGGCGGCGAGTTCCCGCAAGGCGGCTTCGCGTTCGGCCTGAATCGCGTCGATACGCTGGGCGGCGGCGTTCTGGAGAGCTTCCAGCTTTTCGCTGGCGGCATGCTGCACGGATTCCAGCCGCTGGTCGGCCGTGTGCAATGCTGCTTCGACGCGGGCGATCTGGACATTGGCCTGCGTCACCCGTTCCTGCTCCACCGCCAGTTCGGCGATGGCGGCGTTGCGCTGGGTCGTGGCGGTGTCGAGCTTCGTTGTCAGGTCGGCCTTTTCGGCGGCGAGCGGGGCCAGCGCCTTGCCCTTGAGCAGCCAGCCGACGGCAAGGCCGATCAGCAGCGCGATGACGATCAGAATGGCGGCCAGGCTGTCCATGGGATTTGCTTTAACCTCATTAGGCTCCGTTCGCCCTGAGCTTGTCGAAGGGCCGTTCTTCTTCAGAAGAAAGAACAGGGCTTCGACAGGCTCAGCCCGAACGGGCAGGGGTAGGTTTATCAGAACGAAACGGGAACCTAAACGCCCCCCGCCTTCCCCGCAAGTCTGATTACGCCGCTTGCGCGGATGGCGCGGCGAAGCGGGTGCGATAGTCGCCCGGCGACAGGCCGACGAGGCGATGGAACAGCTTGCGGAAGGCGGCGGCATCTTCATAGCCGACGCTCCAGGCGATCTGGTCGACGGTGCGCTTCGTGAACTCCAGATGTTCGCGGGCGCGGGCGACGCGCAGATGCTGGACATATTCGATGGGGGTCATGGCGGTGGCCGCCTTGAACCGGCGCTGGAAGGTGCGTTCCTCCAGCGCGGCCTGCGCCGCCATTTCACCCACGCTGGTCGCCTTGGCTTCGCGTGCGGCGAGCCAGTGCTGCACCTTCAATATCGGTTCGTCGCCATGGGTAAGGCGCGGCAGGAAGCGGGCGAAATGCTTCTGCTCGCGCCCGGCCGTGTCGATCAGCAGGAATTTGGCGGTGTCGAGCATGACCGTCGGTCCCAGCAGCCGGTCGACCAGCCGCATGCCAAGGTCGGTCCAGGCCATCAGGCCGCCGGCGGTGACGATGTCGCCATCGTCGATGACGATGCGGTCGCAATCGAGCTTTACCTTTGGGAAGCGGGTGCGGAACTGATCGGCAAACCACCAGTGGGTCGTCGCCGGTCGCCCGTCGAGCAGGCCGGTCGCCGCGAGCAGGAAGGCGCCGCCGCAGTTGGAGGCGAGCGTCGCGCCCTGCGCATGGCGATCGAGCAGCCATCGGGCATAGGGCGCGGCTTCCTGTGCGTCGGGCACGCCAGTCAGGCGACCGGGGACCAGCCATATGTCGGGCGTGCCGGGCAGTCCTTCATGCGTGTCCTGGCTGCGCGCGAAGCCGCCATCCTCCTGCATGCGCCAGTGGCTGACCCGCACGACCGGGCCGCCATGCTGCACCGAAAATTGCCCGGCAATGTCAATCAGGTCGGTCATGCCATGGACCATCGCCTGCTGACAGTTGCGATAGAGCAGGATGCCCACTTCGGCGCGGGGAAGGCGGGTGTCTGTCATGCCAAGGCCCTTTGTCGGAATCGGCCCGCTTAATGTCGGAACCGCCAATCCCGATCCTCCGTCATCTCCCCTAATTCTGCAAGCACAGGGCGAGAGAGACGCTCTTCCAGATAGGGAAAGGGACTTTCATCATGAGCAATTTTGTCACCACCAAGGACGGCACCCGCATCTTCTACAAGGATTGGGGGCCGCGCGATGGCCAGCCGATCGTCTTTTCCCATGGCTGGCCGCTGTCGGCAGACGCCTGGGACGCGCAGATGCTGTTCTTCGCCAATCAGGGTTTTCGCACCATCGCCCATGACCGCCGCAGCCATGGCCGGTCGGATCAGGTGTGGGACAACAATAATATGGACCAATATGCCGACGATCTGGCTGACCTGATCGGGACGCTGGACCTGAAGGATGTGGTGCTGGTCGGCCATTCGACCGGGGGCGGAGAAGTGACCCGCTATGTCGGCCGCCATGGCACGAGCCGGGTCGCCAAGCTGGCGCTGATCGGTGCGGTGCCGCCGCTGATGCTGAAGACCGAAGCCAATCCGGGTGGGCTGCCGATCGAGGTGTTTGATGGCATCCGCAAGGGCACGTTCGACAATCGCAGCCAGTTCTTCAAGGATCTGACTATTCCCTTTTACGGATATAATCGCGACGGTGCGGTGATTTCCGAAGGCATTCGCGAAGAATTTTGGCGGCAGGGCATGATGGGCGGCCTCAAAGGGCAATTGGACTCGATCCGCGCCTTTTCCGAAAGCGATTTCCATGCTGACCTCGCCAAGGTCGATGTGCCGACTTTGGTGCTGCATGGCGATGACGACCAGATCGTGCCGATTGGCGCGGCTGCTCTGTCCACCATCAAGATCGTTACGAATGCGGTTCTGATCGTGTATGAAGGCGCCGACCATGGGCTGACGCAGACGCATCAGGATCGGTTCAATGCCGACCTACTGGATTTCATCAACGGCTGACATTTCCGATCTCGCTCGGATTTCGACAGACTCGGGACCGGACGGGATCGTTTCCAAGGAGACTTCCCATGAGCAAAGACACCATTCTCATCACCGGCGCGTCGGATGGCATCGGCGCGGTCTATGCCGATCGTTTTGCAAAGCGCGGCGCCAATCTGATCCTGGTCGCCCGGCGGGCCGACAAGCTGGAGGCGCTGGCCGCCAGCCTGCGCGAAACCGGCGTCGGCGTCGAGGTGATCGCCGCTGATCTATCAAAGGCCGATGACCTTGCTCGGATCGAGGCGCGGCTGCGCGACGATGACGCCATCACCGGTCTGATCAACAATGCCGGGATCGCCGGGGAGCAGGCGTTTACGCAGACGGACCCGGCCTATCTGACCGGCCTTATCGACCTCAACATATTGGCGGTGACGCGGCTGTCCCGCGCGGTCGCGCCCCGTTTCGCGGCGAAGGAGTCGGGGACGCTGATCAACATCACGTCGGTCACGGCGCTGATGCCCGATGGCTTCACCGCAGTCTATCCGGCGAGCAAAGCCTATGTGCTGGCCTTTACCGAGGCGTTGCAGGTCGAACTGGGCGGCAAGGGGGTGAAGGTGCAGGCGGTGCTGCCCGGCATCACCCGCACCGCCATCTGGACCGCCGAGCAAATCGCCAACATTCCGCCTGCGATGGTGATGGATGTGGAGGTGATGGTCGACGCGGCGCTGGCCGGGCTGGATATGGGCGAGCCGATCACCATACCCGCGCTGCCCGATAATGCGGACCTCGACGCCTATCTGGCGGCGCGGGCTGCGCTGCGGCCCAACCTGTCGCGCAAGGATGCGGCGGCCCGTTATCGGGGCTGATCTGCTCCCCTCTGGAAATCAAGGAGACGTGTCATGATCCTGGGTCTTTCCGTTCCTGCCTTCATCGCGCTGCATGTCGCGATCAGCCTGATCGGCATCGGGGCCGGCTTGATCGCCCTGCCGGCACAGGCGAAGGGGCGTTTCCTGCCGGGCGTGCAGGCGGTGTTCCTCATCGCCACCTTGCTCACCAGCCTGACCGGCTTTCTCTTTCCTTTTCGCGGGTTCACGCCGGCGATCGGGGTTGGCATCCTGTCGACGCTGGTGCTGATCGTCGCCTTCGTCGCGCTCTATGGGCTGAAGCTGCAAGGGCGGGCGCGGAGCGTCTATGCAGTGAGCGCCACCGCCGCCTTGTGGATGAATCTGTTCGTGCTGGTGGTGCAGGGCTTCCTCAAGGTGCCGGCGCTCAACGCCTTTGCGCCGACCGGCAGCGAGCCGCCTTTCCTGGCCGCGCAGGGGCTGGTTCTGATCGGCATGATCGCGCTGGGCGTGGCGATCGTCCGTCAACCCAGCGCCGCGCGGAAGGCGGCCAGTCGATCGATCGCCTGATCCAGCGTCGCGTCCGTCTTTGCAAAGCAGAGGCGGACAAGATGCGTGACGGGATCGGAAGGGTAGAAGGCGCTGATCGGGATCGCCGCGACGCCGGCTTCATCGATGATGCGGTTGCAGAAGGTCACGTCGTCCAGCGCGATGCCGGACGCGGTCAGATCGATCGACAGGAACCAGGTGGCGCCGCTGGGGCGGACGACATAGCCGGCCTTTTCCAGCCCCGCCGCCAGCCGGTCGCGCGACGCCTGATAGGCGGCGCGCTGATCGTTCAGCCAGTCGTCGGGCCAGCTCAGCCCTTGCGCCACTGCCCATTGCAGATTGGGCGGGGTGGTGAAGGTGAGAAACTGGTGGGCGCGGGCGAGCAGGGTGGCGATGGGCGGGGCGGCGCACATCCAGCCGACCTTCCAGCCGGTGACGGAAAAGACCTTGCCCGCCGACCCGATCTTGACCGTGCGGTCGCGCATGCCCGGAAAGCCGATCAGCGGGCGATGCGCCACGCCGTCATAGACGGTCTGTTCCCACACTTCGTCGCAGATGGCGGTCAGGTCATGGGCGACGCAAAGTTCCGCAAGCAGCGCCAGTTCCTCGTCGCGCAGGACGATGCCGGCAGGGTTCACCGGATTGTTCATCAGCAGAATGCGGGTGCGTGGGCCGATGGCTGCCTGCAGCGCGTCGCGGGTGACGCGCCAGTCGGGCGGGGTCAGACGCACGACCTTCGCCACGCCGCCGACCCGCTCCACCAGCGGCAGATAGGCGTCGTAGAGCGGGGCGAGCATCAGCACTTCGTCGCCGGGCTTTACCAGCGCGAGCAGGCTGGCGGCGATCGCTTCGGTCGCGCCGGAGGTGACGATGACTTCCTGGGGGTTGAGGTCGATCTGCTGGTGGCGGGCATAATGGCCGGCGATCGCGCTGCGTAATTCCATCAGGCCGGGCATAGGGGGATATTGGCTGGATTTGGTCAGAAGCGCGTCGGCGGCGGCTTGCAGCACCTCTTGCGGTCCCGGTCCTTCGGGAAAGCCCTGTCCCAGATTGATCGCGCCGGTTTCGCGCGCGCGGGCGGACATATGTTCGAAGATGGTGGTCGGCATGTCCCGGTAGACGGGATGGCCCGGGGAATAGGTGTCGGTCATGGCGGCAGGATGTTCCGCATGGCGGCGTGCGGGTCAAGCCGGACACGATATGAGCGGGGCGACTATGGAATCGGACGCACGCTGATCAGCGTATAGATGCCGATGACGATCCCGCCGCTGGCGAAGCCCAGCAGGAAACGGCGCACATCAGGCCAGAAGTCGGGACGTTCCATCGCGCACCTCTTCCCATCAGAATGACGGCGGGGCGATAGCGCGTAGTGACGGCACGCGGCCAGTGACAAATATGGTTAGGTGCGCACGGGTCAGCCGGCGCTGTCGTTGGCGATCAGCTTGAGTTCGGCGGCGGGGGCTGCGCCGTCCTTATGGGCGAAGCGGCCCTCGATCCGGCTGCCCGCCGCAATGGTGATGGTGGCGTAGGTGACGTCACCGGTGATGCGGGCGCTGCTTTCCACCACCAGTTCGTCGGCGCTGATCGATCCATCGACAAGGCCCGCAAGGCGGGCGCTGCGTGCGACGACATGGCCGGTGATCCGGCTGTCAGGTCCCTGCACCAGTGCGGCGCAACGGATATCGCCTTCCACCACGCCATCGACATGCAGGTCGACGGTGGCGGACAGGTCGCCGCTGATCGTCACATCGCTGCCGATCAGCGAGAAGGGCGTGTGCTTAGCCCCGGTCGCCGACATCGGCGAAACGGGCCGTGGCGATTTGCTGGACTTGGAGAACATCTTTGCGGGCCTCCAGGAAACGGCGGGGGTTGATGGCTTGGCCGTTCAGCCGGACCTCGAAATGGAGATGCGGGCCGGTCGAGCGGCCGGTCGATCCCATCAGCGCGATGCGATCGCCACGGGCGACCTTTTCGCCGACATGGGCGGCATAGCCCGACAGATGGGCGTAGCGGGTCATGATGCCATTGCCATGGTCGACCTCCACCACATTGCCATAGCCCTGACGCTGGCCCACGAAGCTGACACGGCCGTCGGCCGCCGCGTTGATCGGCTGGCCGCGCCGGCCGGGGAAATCCAGTCCGGCATGGAAGGCGGCATGGCCGTTGAACGGATCGCGGCGATAGCCATAGGAGCTGGACAGCATCGGCGTGGCGGTGGGTTGGCCCGACGGGATCATCATCAGGCTGCGTTCCAGAAATTCCATCCGCGCCATGGCGTCGGCCAGATTTTCCAGTTCGCCGGTCATCGCGCCCTTGTCGCCCTTCCACGGGACGAAGGGGCCGCCCTGTGCGCGGGCGGCGCTGCGGGCGAGGCTGTCGGGATTGAGGCCGAAGCTGCGGATGGCGGCGGCGGCCTTGTCCGCCCGGCGTTCGACCGCATGGGTCAACAGCATGGCGAAGCGGCGCTGGCGCTGTTCCAGCCGGACCAGCGGCGCGGCTTCGGGCGCCATGCTGATCTTGGCGGTCAGGTGATCCTGCTTTGCGCTTTTCTTGTCCGTCCCGGCGGCGTCATCGGAACCAATCAGATCAGCGCCGGCATTCTTGTCTTCCTCGGCACCGAAATGCGTCTTGTAGAGATCATCCATGAAGTCCTGACGGGCTTCGAGATCCTGTGCCAGATCCTCGACCGACTTGCGATAATGTTCGACCTTGCTGGCGGCGGTGGCGACCGACTGACCCTTGGCGGTCAGGGCCGCGCTCTGCCGGGCGATCGCGGCGTTGCTGGCCAGCATGGAAATGGTGACGCCGCCCCAGCCGATCAGTGCGGCGGCGGCAATGCCGATGGCGCTGAACTGGAGCTTGCGGGACAGGCGGATGAAACGGACCTGACCGCCGGAACGCAGAAAAATCTCGCGCTCAGGGCAGAGGGCGTTCAGCCGGTCCCGGAGACCGGCCACCCCTTTCTTTTTCTGATGCGACAAATGCGACCCCGACTCTTTCTATTCGGACAGGGCCGGTAGCAAAGCTTTGCCGAACGCGCGAATCCGGCATCCCGGACTCGTGACGAGTCGATCTATCAATGCGACGAAATGCGGAAACAGGCGATCGGTTCCACCAATCTGACAGGATTTTTCACTTTTCAGCGTCTGTTTGGGAAATGCGCGATGGCGCGCTATTTCCGTGGCGGCACCGGCCCGCACCCCTACCCGACCGCCCAGACATGATATCCTGATGGGTGGTCGGATGGCGGTGCGGGCCGGCGCCGCAAGGCTTTTAGCCGATGGAGGCAGCAAGCCACGGATGATCGTTGCGCAGCCGTTCCTCCACCATCGCGGCCGGGATCGCCGCGCCAAAATGGAAGCCTTGTCCATAATGACAGCCGCCCGCGCGCAGATAATCCAGCTGCTGCTGATTTTCGACGCCTTCGGCCACGGTGCGGATGCCAAGGCTGTAGGCCAGGTTCAGCACGGTGCGCACGATCGCGGCGTCATCCGGGTCGGTTTCCAGATCGCGCACAAAGCGCTGGTCGATCTTGATGACGTCGATCGGGAATTGTTTGAGGTGGGCCAGGGAGGCGTAGCCGGTGCCGAAATCGTCCAGGGCAATGGCGATGCCGCCTTCGCTCAGTTGCTGGAGTGCGCGGCCGACGCGGTCGGCATTGCGGCCCAGAAACACCGATTCGGTGACTTCCAGTTCGATGAAGCAGGGCGGCAGATTGGCCTGCGCCAGCCGATCGAGCAGGCGGTCGGCAAAGCGATCGTCATTGAGATCCGCGCCCGACACATTGAGGGCGACATGGCCAAAGGCCAGGCCCGCGTCGCGCCAGCGCCGGCAATCGGCGACGATGCCGTCGATCATCTGCGCGGTGATGGCGGGGCCCAGTTCAGGATGTTCGAAGGCTGCGGCTATTTCGCCGGGCATGATGACCGCGCCATTGCTGGTGGGGCAGCGGAACAGCGCCTCAAACCCCTGAAGCTGGCCGGTATCGAGCGCGATCTTGGGCTGATACCAGGGGACGGGGCGTTCCTGCGCCAGCACATGGCGGGCGCGATCGAGCATCGTCGCCTCGCGTTCCCAGCTTTCCAGCAGGCCGGGGCCGAACAGGGTGGCGCGCCCGCGCCCGCTATTCTTGGCATGATAAAGGGCGATGTCGGCATGTTTGATGAGCGACGCGACATCCTGGCCATGATCGGGGAAGAGGGCGACGCCGATGCTGACCCGGCTTTCGATCGCGCGGCCATGATAGCTGAGCGGGGCATGAAGATATTCGCTGATCCGGTTCAGCACCGGCTGGAGCGAATCCGGCCCCGGCAGGTCGGCGAGCAGCACGGCGAATTCGTCGCCGCCCATGCGCGCCACCAGATCGCCCGGGCGCAGCGCATGGCGCAGCCGGTCTGCCACCGCGCAGAGCAGAGCATCGCCCGCATCATGGCCGGCGGTATCATTGACGCGCTTGAATTCGTCGAGATCGATCAGGGCGACCGCCGACAGGGTGGGGGCGATTGGGGCTTCCTGCGTGATCCGGGTCAGGGCGGTCATGAAGTGGGCGCGATTGGACAGGCCGGTCAGCGCATCCGACATGGCGAGTCGCTCCAGCCGACCTTCTGCCTCCTTGCGTTCGGTGATGTCGACCACGCTGGTCACGAAACAGGGTTCGCCATTGATGACGATGGGCCGGGAGGACAGCAGCGCATCGCGCACGACGCCGTCGGCCAGGCGCAGACGGCATTCGAAATTGTCGATGGCCTCGTTGCGCTGGAGGCGGTCGAACATGTCGTCGCGCGCGGGCAGATCGACATAGGTGTCGTGGACATTGTTCAGCACCACATTCTGCCCCGCCGCATAACCGTCGGCGGCGGCGCGGTTTATCCGCAGCACGCTGCCGTCGCGGCGTGTGACCAGCAGGGGAATGGGCACCGCCATGAACATGCGTTCCAGCGTGTCGCGGCTGTCGGCCAGCGCCGCCTGCGCTTCGAAAGCGGCGCGTCCGGCCATCCATTCCTGTCGTTGCAGCCGGTTGTGGCGGGCGATCGCCATCCACATGCCGCAATGAAGGATCAACATGGCCAGAACCATGCCCAGCATGGTGGTGGAGGCGGGGGCGGGTAGCAGATAGCCCAGCAGCAACGCCGCGCCGCAGCCCAGCCCGCCGCCGACATTGCCCCGGAAACTGGTGGGCACGACGAGGTAGAAGACCAAGGGCAGCATCACCAGCACGAAGATGGCGATGTCGCTGCGTGAGGAGACAAGAAAGGCGACGCCGATCGCCGTCACCACCTGCCAGGCGAAACAGATGCGTTCGACCGCGCGAAAGCTGGTCATGCGGCGGCATAGCGACAGGCAATAGAGCGACCACAGGACGACAGTCAGGCGGGCGGGCACCGCGACCCAGAAATGGGGCGTGCCGGCAAAACGCCAGTCGCTGATCAGGAACAGGCCGTTCAGCAGCGCCGACAGCAAGAAGAGCATCCGCGCATGGCGGCGGGACACCGGCAGGCGTTCAGCCTGAAAGGCCGATTCCCTGGCGGAATCGCGGAATTCCCCGGTGAAGTTGGATAAAAGGATCACGTCTTGCCCATGCTGCGCTCGCGCACAGGGTAGAGGGCCATGGTTGCCAATTCCCTAACTCGTTGAAATAGGGCGGCTGTTGGCCAGTCGGGGCAGCTTGCTTGACCCTGTGTCCGCATATCGCTATAGGCCCGCCCTGCCCAGAGGTCTGCCGTGCGAAGACTCGTCTCCTCGCGATATATGGCTGGGCGCCAACAGAGCTGAACATTACCGGGTGCTCTTGTGGCTCCAGGGGGTTTTTGCCCCCGGGGCCTTTGCTGTTTGGAGGCTATGCTTTCAAGCGGCAAGCCACTGGAATGCCGGTAAAGTAACTGAAAAGGTGAAGGGCTTCATGCCAACAATCAACCAGCTGGTCCGCAAGGGCCGCGAACTGCAGAAGACCAAGTCCAAGGTCCCTGCGATGGATGCGAACCCGCAGAAGCGCGGCGTTTGCACCCGCGTCTACACGACGACCCCGAAGAAGCCGAACTCGGCTCTGCGTAAGGTGGCGAAGGTGCGTCTGGTCAACCAGCGCGAAGTCATCACCTACATTCCGGGTGAAGGCCACAACCTCCAGGAACACAGCGTCGTGCTGATCCGTGGCGGCCGTGTGCGAGATCTTCCCGGCGTGCGCTATCACGTTCTTCGCGGCGTTCTGGATACCCAGGGCGTCAAGGATCGCAAGCAGAGCCGTTCGAAGTACGGCGCTAAGCGTCCGAAGTAAGGGGAGAACAGGAATATGTCACGTCGTCGTCGCCCCGAAAAGCGCGTTATCCTGCCGGATCCCAAATTCGGTGATATCGTGCTGTCGAAGTTCATGAACAGCATCATGCAGGACGGCAAGAAGGCCGTCGCCGAATCGATCGTCTATGGCGCTCTCGACACTGTCGAAACGCGCGCCAAGAAGGACCCGATCGGTCTGTTCCATGACGCCCTCAACAATGTGAAGCCGGGTATCGAAGTCCGCAGCCGCCGCGTCGGTGGTGCGACCTATCAGGTTCCTGTCGAAGTTCGTCCCGAACGCTCGCAGGCCCTGGCGATCCGCTGGCTGATCACGGCCGCGCGCAACCGCAGCGAAACCACCATGGCAGCCCGTCTGTCGGGTGAGCTGCTGGATGCCGCCAACAACCGCGGCAATGCCGTGAAGAAGCGCGAAGACACGCACCGCATGGCGGAAGCGAACCGCGCCTTCTCGCACTACCGCTGGTAATATCGGGACGGGTGCTTTCGCGCCCGCTTCGACATTGGCCTGCCAAAATCGGTCCGTTCGCCACGGGTGGCTACCCATGGCGAACGGATTGGTTTAGGGGCCACCCCCAGATCACACGAATCCCCAACCGCCGGCGCGCCGGCAACGGAGAAGCATCATGGCCCGCAGCCATCCGCTCGAACGCTATCGCAATTTCGGTATCATGGCGCATATCGACGCCGGCAAGACCACCACGACCGAGCGTATCCTTTACTACACCGGCAAGTCCTACAAGATCGGCGAAGTCCATGACGGCGCCGCCACCATGGACTGGATGGAGCAGGAGCAGGAACGTGGCATCACCATCACGTCGGCTGCGACCACGTGCATCTGGAACGACCACCGTCTGAACATCATCGACACCCCCGGCCACGTCGACTTCACCATTGAAGTCGAACGCTCGCTGCGCGTGCTCGACGGTGCGGTCGCCGCGTTCGACGGCGTTGCCGGCGTGGAGCCGCAGTCGGAAACCGTGTGGCGCCAGGCGGACAAGTACAAGGTTCCGCGGATGTGCTTCATCAACAAGCTCGACCGCACCGGCGCCAACTTCTATTATTGCGTGCAGACGATCATCGACCGTCTGGGCGCCGTCCCGGCTGTCCTCTATCTGCCCATCGGCGCGGAAGCGGACTTCAAGGGCCTGGTCGACCTGGTCGAAAACCGCGCGATCATCTGGAAGGATGAAAGCCTGGGCGCCGAATTCTTCTATGAAGAAATTCCGGCTGACCTGGCGGACAAGGCTGCCGAATATCGCGAAAAGCTGATCGAACTCGCCGTCGAACAGGACGACGAGGCGATGGAAGCCTATCTGGAAGGCAATCTGCCCGACGTCGCGACCCTTAAGAAGCTAATCCGCAAGGGTACGCTGGGTCACGCCTTCGTGCCGGTGCTGTGCGGTTCGGCGTTCAAGAACAAGGGCGTTCAGCCGTTGCTCGACGCCGTCGTCGACTATCTGCCTTCGCCGCTCGACATCGAAGACGTCCAGGGCGTCAAGATGGACGGCGAAACGCCGGACAGCCGTCCGACCGCCGATGACGCGCCCTTCTCGGGCCTGGCGTTCAAGATCATGAACGACCCGTTCGTGGGTTCGCTGACCTTCCTGCGCGTTTATTCGGGCACCCTGACCAAGGGCACCTATCTGAACTCGGTCAAGGACAAGAAGGAAAAGATCGGCCGCATGCTGCTGATGCATGCGAACAGCCGTGAAGACATCGATGCGGCCTATGCCGGCGACATCGTCGCGCTGGCCGGCATGAAGGAAACGACCACGGGTGATACGCTGTGCGCCGAGCGCTCGCCGATCATCCTGGAACGCATGGAATTCCCCGAGCCGGTCATCGAACTGTCGGTGGAACCCAAGACCAAGGCTGACCAGGAAAAGATGGGCGTCGCGCTCAACCGCCTGGCTGCCGAAGATCCTTCGTTCCGCGTGTCGACCGATCACGAATCGGGCCAGACCATCATCAAGGGTATGGGCGAACTTCACCTCGAAATCCTGGTCGACCGCATGAAGCGCGAGTTCAAGGTCGAGGCGAATGTCGGTGCGCCGCAGGTGGCCTATCGCGAATATCTCAAGAAGGCCGTCGACGTCGACTACACCCACAAGAAGCAGTCGGGCGGCACCGGCCAGTTCGGCCGCATCAAGGTGAAGCTGACCCCGGGTGAACGCGGCGCCGGCATCATCTTCAAGGATGAGATCAAGGGCGGTAACATTCCCAAGGAATATATCCCCGCGATCGAAAAGGGCATGCGCGAAACGGCGGCCACCGGCTCGCTGATCGGCTTCCCGATCATCGATTTCGAAATCAACCTGTACGACGGCGCCTATCATGACGTCGACTCGTCGGCGCTGGCATTCGAAATCACCGGTCGCGCAGCGATGCGCGAAGCGGCGCAGAAGGCGGGCATCACCCTGCTGGAGCCGGTCATGAAGGTCGAAGTCGTGACCCCGGAAGAATATCTGGGCGACGTCATCGGCGACATGAACAGCCGTCGTGGCCAGATCCAGGGCACCGACACCCGCGGCAACGCGCAGGTGGTCGAAGCCATGGTCCCGCTGGCCAACATGTTTGGCTATGTGAACTCGCTGCGGTCCTTCACCCAGGGTCGTGCGAATTACTCGATGATCTTCTCGCACTATGACGAAGTGCCGCAGAATGTGGCGGACGAAGTCAAGGCGAAGATGGCCTGACGAGTTTCTCTGGCCGAGCCGTGCAAGCGGCTCGGTTAGGGGCTGGTAATCTGTGAATTTGCTGCTATGGACGCGCCTTCGCGAGGCGCGGCCGAGCGGTCAGACCAAAGCTGATTTGATTAGAAGGTAGGATAAAATGGCTAAGGCTAAGTTTGAGCGGAACAAGCCGCACTGCAACATCGGCACCATCGGTCACGTCGACCATGGCAAGACCTCGCTGACCGCAGCGATCACCAAGGTTCTCGCCGAAACCGGCGGCGCAACCTTCGTTGACTACGCCAACATCGACAAGGCTCCCGAAGAGCGCGAGCGCGGCATCACCATTTCGACCGCCCACGTCGAATATGAAACCGAAGCCCGTCACTACGCGCACGTCGACTGCCCGGGTCACGCTGACTACGTCAAGAACATGATCACCGGTGCGGCCCAGATGGACGGCGCGATCCTCGTCGTTTCGGCCACCGACGGCCCGATGCCCCAGACCCGTGAGCACATCCTGCTCGCCCGTCAGGTCGGCGTGCCGCAGCTCGTCGTGTTCATGAACAAGGTCGACCTGGTCGACGACGCCGAAATCCTCGAGCTGGTCGAGCTGGAAATCCGCGAGCTGCTCAGCTCGTATGACTTCGACGGCGACAACATCCCCGTCATCGCCGGTTCGGCTGCCGCTGCCCTTCAGGACAAGACCCCTGAAATCGGCCACGACGCCGTTCTGAAGCTGATGCAGGCTGTCGACAGCTTCATCCCGCAGCCGGAGCGTCCGGTTGACAAGGCGTTCCTGATGCCGATCGAAGACGTGTTCTCGATCTCGGGTCGTGGTACGGTCGTGACCGGCCGCGTCGAAACCGGCATCATCAAGGTTGGTGAAGAAGTCGAAATCGTCGGCCTGAAGAACACCGCCAAGACCACCGTGACCGGCGTGGAAATGTTCCGCAAGCTGCTCGACGAAGGTCGTGCAGGCGACAACATCGGCGCCCTGGTGCGCGGCACGAAGCGTGAAGAAGTTGAGCGTGGTCAGGTTCTGGCCAAGCCCGGCACCATCACCCCGCACACCGAATTCGACGCCGAAGTGTACGTGCTGTCGAAGGAAGAAGGCGGCCGCCACACCCCGTTCTTCGCGAACTATCGTCCGCAGTTCTACTTCCGCACCACCGACGTGACTGGCGAAGTGATCCTGCCCGAAGGCACCGAAATGGTCATGCCTGGCGACAACGTGAAGCTCGGCATCAAGCTGATCGCCCCGATCGCCATGGATCCGGGTCTGCGCTTCGCCATCCGTGAAGGCGGTCGTACCGTCGGCGCAGGGGTTGTCGGCACGATCTCGAAGTAATATAGGACCGCAGCGGCGCGAATCGCCTGATTCGCGCCGCTGAGGAATTTAGCCGCCCCGGATCGCCTTTCTCCGGCTCGAATGAGCTAGAAGGGCAGTTTATGGGGCGGATATTTTTTGTTGGCGCATTTTCACAAGTCATCGGCTGCTCCGGCTGATTTTTGAAAATGCTCCGCGTTTTTGGCTCTTTCGCATCGGTACAGGAACAATGGACAGCAACATCCGCATTCGCCTCAAGGCGTTCGATCATCGCGTGCTCGATCAGGCGACCGGCGACATCGCCGACACCGCCCGCCGCACTGGCGCCCTCATTCGCGGTCCGATTCCTCTTCCGACGCGCATCGAAAAGTTCACGGTCAACCGTGGTCCGCACATCGACAAGAAGTCGCGCGAGCAGTTCGAAGTCCGCACCTACAAGCGCATGCTTGACATTGTGCAGCCGACGCCGCAGACGGTCGACGCGCTGATGAAGCTGGACCTGGCTGCCGGCGTGAACGTCGAGATCAAGCTGGCCTAAGCCGGCAAGTCCCTGCTCCCCGCAAGGAGGGCAGGGTATCGGGCATTCCGGGCCTCTTCTTGTAAGGGGACGGAAGCTCAAACGGCACAAGGGATACCGCACGGCCTTTCCCCGGTGAACCGGGCAGGCGCGTGGTCCTGGTCCCCCGTCGCCTTTCCCTGGCGGGATCGGCATCCAACCCGGACGGGGTGATCTATAAGCAAGGGTTGGGCCGCGAAGCAGAGATGCTGAGCGGTTTTTTCGTTGGATACGCCCGCTGCTAAGGCGGGCCTCTATGGGAGTAACAAGTGATGCGCACAGGCGTAATCGCTAAGAAAGTCGGGATGACCCGTCTGTTCCAGGAGGACGGACGTCATATTCCCGTTACGGTTCTTGCCCTTGAGGGCAATCAGGTCGTAGCTCGCAAGGAAGTTGAGCGTGACGGTTATGTCGCGGTTCAGCTGGGTGCGGGCGTCGCGAAGGTCAAGAATGTCGCCAAGCCGCAGCGCGGTCACTTCGCCAAGGCGGAAGTGGAGCCGAAGGCGCGTCTGGTGGAATTCCGTGTCGCCGAGGACGCTCTCCTCGAAGTCGGCGCCGAAATCGCGGCCGATCATTTCATCGCCGGCCAGCTGGTCGACGTCGCTGGCCACACCCAGGGTAAGGGTTTCGCCGGCGCCATGAAGCGCTGGGGCTTCGGCGGTATGCGCGCCACCCACGGCGTGTCGATCAGCCACCGTGCACATGGTTCGACGGGTAACCGCCAGGATCCGGGTCGCGTCTTCAAGAACAAGAAGATGGCCGGTCACATGGGCGACCGCGAGCGCACGCAGCAGAACCTCGAAATCGTCCGCACGGACGTCGAGCGTGGCCTGCTGTTCGTCAAGGGTTCGGTTCCGGGCGCCAAGGGCACCTGGCTGACCGTGAGCGACGCCGTGAAGGTGAAGCGTCCCGCCGACGTTCCGTATCCCGCCAGCCTGAAGGCTGCCGCGAACAGCAACAACGCTGCCGAGACGCCTGCTGAAGCAGCCGCTCCCGAAGCGACCGAAGGCCAGGAGGGCTAAGTCATGAAGGTCAATGTACAGACCCTCGACGCCGCAGCAGCCGGTGAGCTGGAGCTGAACGATGCCGTGTTCGGTGTCGAGCCGCGCACCGACATTCTGCACCGCGTCGTCACCTGGCAGCTGGAAAAGCGTCGCGCTCCGGCTCGCGCCACCCGCGAACGGTCGGACGTTGCCCGCACCGGCAAGAAGTTCGGTCGCCAAAAGGGTGGCGGTACTGCCCGTCACGGCGACCGCAAGGCGCCCGTGTTCATCGGCGGTGGTAAGGCGCACGGCGCCCGCGCCCGTGACTTTGGTCACGACCTGAACAAGAAGGTTCGCGCTCTGGGCCTGAAGATGGCTCTGTCGTCGAAGGCCAAGGACGGTTCGCTGATCGTTCTGGACAGCTTTGACGTGGCGGAAGGCAAGACCAAGAATCTGGTCGCGCACCTCGCCAAGCTGAACCTGACCAAGGCGCTGTTCATCGATGGCGATGCCGTGAACGTCAGCTTCGCGAAGGCTTCGGCCAACATCATCGGCGTGAACCTGCTGCCGGCCGTCGGCGCCAACGTCTACGACATCCTGAAGGCCGACTCGCTGGTGCTGACCCGCGCCGCGGTCGAAAAGCTGGAGGCCCGTTTCAATGGCTAAGAAAGAAGCCGCGACCGTGGACAACCGTCATTTCGACGTCGTTGTCGCG
>JAJZTH010000015.1 GCA_021849075.1 Pseudomonadota bacterium
CAGTAATGTGCCGATGATCCCCCACTCGTCCTCCGTCAGCCCAATACGCTCGCCCAACGCCACCTCCAAAAGGCAGCCTTGAATCAACGCCCGATCCTGCTGTCAACCTTTGTCCACGAAACCTAAATCTTTAAATCTTTATATTTTTGATGAAAGTAGTTGCATTTCCGTAGGTTACGGCTGTTCCGCGTATAAAGCCGCGTTCAAACGGTTTAGACGCGCGGATCGGCCCAAATGGGGCGCAGCGGATCAACCATCCGCCGAAATCGCATCGAAATTGCCGAATTTCCTGCGTTCGTCGAACGCCTTGGCGATCTTGTCCGCCATACCGTCCACCATAACATTTGAAAGGAGCGTTTTATGATCCTTGAACCGGAAGCTGGCGATATCGTCGGCGTGATCGGCGAAGACAACGCGATCAAGTATTCGATCGTGATCAGCTTAAAGCGCATTGCCGACACTCTGCACGGTCGCGGCGATGACGAAACGATATTCGGATGCTTGGCGCATATTGGCGACAGCTTGGAAGCAATCAACGAACGCCAGCGCGACGGCGAACCTCCGAAAATCGACCTAGAGGCAATCGCATTCCGAGTTCGGGAAGGGCTGGAATAATGACAACCGGATCGCCGCAGTTGCAAGCCTTCGCCGGGATCATCGCATGCGAACGGGCATACTTCGTTCGCTATATGTGGGCACCCCCATTCAACCGCTTTCCCGACTTCGAAGAAGGCTTATTCGTCGAATGCCTGATAGAGGCATCATCGCGCCGATCGATGAAGGCCGGACACACCGGATTGATGCTTGAAGCTGCCCGGCTGTTCATCGCCGTCGCCAAGCCATCGGCGCAACGGTTCTATGCCGAATATGGCGGCACAACGGATTGGTCCGATCGCGACCTTGCCGCTTTGGCCCTCGAAATCGCCGAATGGGCGGCAACCGACCGAATGGTTCGGCGCAAGGCCGAAGCGGCATTGAAGGCGATCCGCGCTGCGCTCTACGTTGGCAAAGTCCCCGCAACCGTAGAAGGCGTGGAATACGTCGTATGCAGCGGCGAAGAAAAGACTAAGAGCGGGGTTCAGATCGTATTCGACGCATATCTATCAAACAGTAACGAAGGACCAATGCAAACATTTGTTCGAACACTAGACTACATCGACCATTTACGTCATCTTCCGGGCTATTCGTCACTTTTTGCACTCAAAAGAGACTTGACGGCTTACTTGCGTGTCTGTCACTGTATTTGCGAACTTGATTATTGAACATTCGCGTTCGTGCGTCGAACCGGATGCTTGGGCGACAGGAAATGCAGGCCGGAACGACAGCAAACCCTTGGGGAACCGCGACGAATGGGGCTAACCCCCCTCGCAAGGCTTTCCGTGCGAAGTTGACCACGACCGGCGAAGTCGCGGCACAGGTTGCCCGGCTCTACCGGGAAGCCCGTAGCGGCGTGATATCGGTCGAAGACGCCAGCCGCCTTGCGAACGTCCTGTCGATCCTTGGCCGGATGCTGAACGGGGCCGAAATCGAAGCCCTGTCCGCACGGCTCGATGCCTTGGAGGGGGCGGGATGATCCGCAGCCTAGCAAAGCGTGTCACGCGGGCCGAAGATCGCAGCGCGCCGCCCCCGCCGATCCCCAACGTCGTGCATGTCCGCCGATCAGAAACGACCGCCGACGCGATCCGTCGCTTCACCGTGACCTATCCAAACCCGCCGCGTCGCCATTGCCTGTTGATCGTGCCCGAACGCGACGTGACCGCCGAAGATGATGCGGACTTCGAAGCCAAGTTCGCCGCGCAGCAACTCAAATCCCAAGCCGACGCACGATCGGCGAAACCGAAGGATCAACGCATATGACCGCCCCGCTTGTCGATAGCCCCGATGCAAACAAGTTCCGCGCCAACGCCAAGCTGGCGAGTTGGCATAACGTATGGTTCGGCGATCCGGCGAAGATGCCGAAGGAAGTTCACGGCCATATGAAGCGGGCGAGCGATGCGCTTCACGCGGGCCTGAACAAGGTTGACGCGCTGGCGGACGATCCGACGAAGACGACCGTTGTTCGGCACGAAACCGCCAAGAAGGTCGCTGAAAATACGATCGCGGCCATTCTTGATGCTAAGGGCAGGCAGGAAGCCGCCGGTCATGCGATGATGGCCGAAGCCAACGATGCGATAAACGAAGCCTTCGCATTCGATGCGAGCCGCAATCCGATTTACGAACGTATCATCAATTGGATTAATTCGAAGGCGAGCGAAAAGGGCGGGATCGCCAAAGTCCGCGAAGCGATGAAGCAAGACCCGCAAATCGTGACGGTCCTGTCGAACTATCCCCCTTATGTCTTCGATCTTCCGCAAGACACTTGCCGCAGTATCGCAACCGAAGGTTACATGCACCATACGCCGGAAGCGGCGGACAAGCTGCTAACCGGGCAACGTGTTATCGACGCCGCCAAAGGATACGACCGCGCCGTAAAAGGCGTCCGCGCCAGCTTCTACAACGAAACCGTCGCAGCACAGGCGGCGAAGCGCGTTGAAGCATGACAACCGCGCAATCCCGCGTTGCCGATCTTGCCCGTTGGATCGACGCATCTAGCGGGCCGCGCCGGACGCCATTAGGCGGCGATACCGAAGTCGGGCGATACGCCGTCATCGTGCCCTGCGATTTCGACGAACCGCCCCGGACAGACTTCGACGCCGAAGCGTTGCCGCTGTTCGTATCCGCCGATCAAGCCGAAGGCATCGCAACCGGGCCGATCGTCACGGATGCCCCGGCGTCGCAGGACCGTGTTTGCGAGCGGCTGGCGCATATCCTGTGGAAGATCGGGACGGACCTTGCCCCGATGGCCGTCATCGGCCTGGACGATCCGCAGGAACCGATTTCCGGGGCCGTGGAGCGCGCCGGGGCGAGCGCGGTGAATGTGGGCACCTATCCGGTTGTCGCCCTTGCCCTGTATGCCCTTAGCGCCGCCGATCGCGCCATCATAGCGGCACGCCTGCCCGTGCTGCCCTGAACGTCCTTCCCCGACGCTGTGTCGATCCTTCGGCGTCGTGGTTGACCTTCGCAAGCTACCGTCCGGGGCTTGCGAGGGGGCGAAGTCCCCGGTCCCCTAGCGCCATTGGGGGCCGGGGCTTCCTTGCTGTTGCGCGCGCCTGCCCGGTCCCTCGCCATACGGGGGCCGGGCATCTTTTTGCGCCTTGCCGGAAGTCGGATCGGAACCGACAAAGGCATATCGGAGCAAAAGGATTCGGAAGCGATATGACATTCCACGCGGATTTGCAGGCGGCGCAAAAGGATAGCCCGTTCAATACCTATGAAACATGCTTGTGCTGTGGCGAACCCGCAGACGGCCCGCTTGTCGGATACGACATGAACTTGCCGAAGGAAGGGCACGTTCGCGCGCTTTTCCACCGCGATTGCGCGTTTGCTATGGCGCAACGAATGATTTGCGATGCTTGGCCGAACCGTCATCGCGAACCCCGGATGCAGAACGACCGCTAATCGCAGATGCGCGGATGCCTTAGCATCATAATCGGCTTTGTCGCGTTCATCGGACTATCGGTCCTAGCCGGTCAAATGCTTGGGCCGGTCAAATGTCGTGACGGTTGGGCATCCGGTTCGATCGGACGGCAAGGCGCATGTTCGTGGCACGGCGGCGTTGACCGATCGCGCGGCGCACTGTCGTTCGTATTCATGGTGATCGGCGGCGTCGCCGGGTTCGGGTTCTATGGCAGCAAGTTCGCCGATAGGCTCGATCAACCCCGGCGACCGCCGCAATCGTCGCAGCCGCCAGCCAACCGCAGCGCGCCGCCCGATCCATCATCGCCCGATTCGACGCCGAAGACGGTCGCGCCCCTAGCGCCGCCCGAACCCCGCCAGCCGAAACCGATCATACCGGCGCGTCCCGGATCGAAGGCTTGCCCGAAATGTGGAAGCGGAATGCGACTGCGAACCGCCCGACACGGCCCAAGGCGCGGCAAGAAATTTTGGGGTTGCAACCGCTACCCGGACTGCAAAGGCGCGATCAACGTAGATCGAAAACGACCGTAGCCGAAGGCGGACATTATGGCGGACAGCAGCCCAGAAGGGCAGCTAAGTTGTTGATTTTATTGGAGGAATGGCGGAGCGGGAGGGATTCGAACCCTCGATACGCTTTTGACGTATACTCACTTTCCAGGCGAGCGCCTTCGACCACTCGGCCACCGCTCCGCATATCGCTGGAGGCGGCTCCCTATCGCGGCGCGTCGCGCTAGGCAAGGGGCATTGGCGCAAGGCTTTACATTATCCCGCGCGCCCTGTTTGATCGCGCCATGATCCATCCCCTTCGCGCCCTGCCGCTCCTCGCCCTTGTCGCAACGCCGGTTTTCGCGGCCGATCCGCCCGCAACCCCGGCGGCTGTCGTCGCACAGGCGCCGGCCAGCGCCTGGCAGGCGATTGCGGCGGAAGATCTGCTGGTCATGACGATCGAAGGCGGAAAGCGCGTCGTCATCCAACTCGCGCCCACTTTCTCGCCGCGCCATGTCGCCAATATCCGCACACTCGCGCAGGCCCATTGGTGGGATGGCACCAGCATCAACCGGGTGCAGGATAATTATGTCGTGCAATGGGGCGATGCGACCGAGAAAAAGCCGATGCCGCCGGGCCTGTCGTCCACCAGCCCGGATGATTATGCGCTGCCGATCGCCAACCGACGGCTGGCGGTCACGCCGCTGCCCTATGGCGATGCCTATGCGCCCACTACCGGCTTCGTCGGCGGCTGGCCGGTGGCGATGGATGGATCGGCGGCCTGGCTGCCGCATTGCTACGGCTATGTCGGCGTCGGCCGCAACGTCTCGCCCGATGCCGGGACGGGCGCGGAACTTTATACGGTGATCGGGCAGGCGCCGCGCCAGCTCGACCGCAATATCGCCGTGGTTGGCCGGGTGATCGACGGGATGGCCAGCCTGTCGAGCCTGCCGCGCGGATCGGGCGATCTTGGCTTTTATACGCCGCAGGAGCATCAGGTGCCGATCCAGTCGGTGCGTCTGGCCAGCGATCTGCCCGAAGCACAGCGGCCGCATTTCCAGCAGATGGACGTCGCTTCGTCCAGTTTCGCCGATTATTTGCGTTTGCGCGCCAACCGGAAGGATGATTTCTACGATCGTCCCGCCGGCGGCGTCGATCTGTGTAACGCGCCAGTCCCTGTCAGAGCTGTGCCCGTCAAGGCTGCGCCTTAATCCCGCGCAACCGATAGCCGCGCCAGTCGCGGATGCGGCGGATGGCGAAGCTGGTGCGGATTGCGGATACGCCCGGCAGGCGGGCCAGGCAGTCGCGATGGACGTCGTCAAACCCCTTCAGGTCGGCGGCGGCGACGCGCAGCAGATAGTCGGCCTGTCCCGCCATCAAATGGCATTCCAATATTTCAGGAAAGCTGGCGACGGCCGCCTCGAACCGGTCCATCGCCTCATGGCTCTGGCTGGTCAGCGATATTTCGACAAAGGCGTGGAGGTCGAGGCCCAGCGCGACCGGATCGAGCCGGGCGGCATAGCCGGCGATCACGCCAGCATCCTCCAGCGCCTTGACCCTGCGGTGACAGGCAGAGGCGGACAGGCCGATCCGTTCGCTCAATTCCTGCATCGATCGCTGCGAATCGGCCTGTAGCGCTTCCATGATCGCAACATCGAACCGATCCATGCAATGAAATCCCGTCTATCGTGGTAAGTTCGGGATATCATCCCGCGCGTCCCTGTCAAAGCTGCAAAATGAGGGAACATTCGCTGCCCGACCCGCGCTATCATCGCAGCACGGCAGCGTGATCCCGTTCACGTATAGCTTCTGGCCAGCTTCTGGAGAGTCATGATGATCGTCGGCACCGTCAAAGAGATCAAGAATCACGAATATCGCGTCGGCCTGACGCCCGAGAGCGTGCATGAACTGACTGCGCACGGCCATCGCGTGCTGGTGGAAACCGGCGCTGGCGAAGGCATCGGCGCGAGCGATGCGCTCTATGAGAAGGCCGGCGCGGAAATCGTCGCCACCGCCGCCGAAATCTTCGCCACGGCCGAAATGGTCGTGAAGGTGAAGGAGCCGCAGCCGCAGGAGCGCGCCATGCTGCGTCCCGGCCAGATCCTCTACACCTATCTGCACCTGGCACCCGATCCCGATCAGACCCGTGATCTGATCGCGTCGGGCGCGACCTGCATCGCCTATGAAACCGTAACCGATGCGTCGGGCGGCCTGCCGCTCCTGAAGCCGATGAGCCAGGTCGCTGGCCGCATGGCGATCCAGGCGGGCGCGACCGCACTGGAAAAGGCGCATGGCGGCCGCGGCGTGCTGCTGGGCGGCGTGCCGGGCGTATTGCCGGCCAAGGTCGTGGTGATCGGCGGCGGCGTCGTCGGCTTCAACGCGGCGCAGATGGCCGCGGGCCTGGGCGCGGACGTCACCATCCTCGATCGCAGCCCCGAAGTGCTGGAAAAGCTCGGCATGTATTTTGAGGCGCGGGCCAAGACCCGCTTCTCCAACCGCGCGAACCTGGCCGAATGCGTGGCCGAGGCGGATCTGGTGGTCGGCGCGGTGCTGATCCCCGGCGCAGCCGCGCCAAAGCTGGTCAATGCAGACATGCTCAAGACCATGAAGAAGGGCGCGGTGCTGGTCGACGTCGCGATCGATCAGGGCGGCTGCTTTGAAACCAGCCACGCCACCACCCATGCCGAACCGACCTATATCGTCGACGGCGTCGTCCATTATTGCGTCGCCAACATGCCGGGCGCGGTCGCGCGCACCAGCACCTATGCGCTCAACAATGTGACGCTGCCTCATGCGTTGCGCATCGCGGAACTGGGCTGGAAGGAAGCGCTGCGCCGTGATCCGCATCTGCGCGAAGGACTGAACGTGTGGGACGGCAAGGTGACGTATCGCGCCGTCGCCGACGATCTGGGCCTGCCCTACACCCCGGCGGAAGAAGCGATCGCCTGATCGGCCGAAATCCGGTTTCCCGGCGCCCCGACAGGCGCCGGACAAAAGCGGCGCCAGCTTCCCTTGAAGCTGGCGCCCTTTATTTTTGTGCGCCTTGGCCCTGTGTTTTCGGGCATTGTTTCCCGATCGCATCCGACTTTGGGAGAATGGCTTGCGGGTTCCTGCACTCCGTTCGTCTAGTCGGGGCAAGGGGGACATGACCACATGCCCCCCATGCATCCTGGTTTCGCCGAAGAGAGGCATGGTTTAACGTCATGGTCGATATTCCCGCATTCGCCGCCTTGATCCGCAAAGGCGATCGCCGCAACATGCGCGCTGGCCGCATTGTGCTGAAAGGGGCGTGCTGATGTCCGGTGATGTCATGACCTGGCTGGTGCCGCTCATCGCCATGCTGGCCGCTGGCCTGCTCGCCGGCTTTGCCGCCGGTATTTTCGGCATTGGCGGCGGTTTCGTCGTCGTGCCGGCCTTGCTCGTCGTGCTGCCGCTGCTGGGCGGGACCAAGGACGCCATTGCCCATGTCGCGATCGGCACGTCGGCCGCGACCATCATCGTCACCTCGATCCGGTCGTTGCTGGCCCATGCCAAACGCGGCGCGGTGGAGTTTGAAGTGCTCAAAACCTGGGCGCCCTGGATCATATTGGGCTGCGGCGCGGGCGTGCTGCTCGCCAGCCATGTCGATGGCACCACGCTCAAGATGATCTTCGGCGGCGGCGTCATCCTCATGTCGCTCAACTTCCTGCTGCCCAAGGTCAGCGGCAAGGTTCTGAGCGACACCATGCCCTCGGGCATCGTGCGCATGGGCATCGCCGGCGGCCTTGGCACCTTCTCCTCGCTGCTGGGCATTGGCGGCGGCACCATCGCCATCATGGTGATGACGCTGTGCGGCCGCACCATCCACCGCGCCATTGCGACGGCTTCGGGCATCGGCACGCTGATCGCCATCCCGACCACCATCGGCTTTGCCATCATCGGCCTGAAGGAAGGCGGCCTGCCCTGGGGGTCGCTGGGCTATATCAACATCCCCGCCACGCTGGCGATCGCCTCCATGTCGATGCTCACCGCGCCGCTGGGCGTGGCCGCCGCGCACAGCCTGCCGGCTGGTCCGCTCAAGAAGATTTTCGGCGTCTATCTGCTGATCATCGGCGCACTGATGCTGCGCGCCGGCCTGAAAATCTGAACTACCCCGCAACTAAGGTCGCATTCCCCCCCGACGGCCGCCAGCGACGGGCTAACAGCCTTTGTCACTGGCGGCCTTTGTCGTTATGGCTAAGGCGGGGGAATTATGGGGCAAAGCGATCAGATTAGCGTCTTGCTGGTGGAGGATGACGATGCCGCGCGCGCCAACATCGCCGCCATTCTGACCAGCGCGGGCATTGATGTCGAACAGGCGGCCGACGGCGCGATCGGCCTGCATCGCGCGGGCGGCGGCGGCCATGATGTGATCATTCTCGATCGCATGCTGCCGCATTTGTCCGGCATCGATATCGTCACCCGGCTGCGGGTCGCGGGGGTCGGCGCACCGGTGCTGATGCTCTCTGCCCTCGGGCGCAGCGAACATCGGGTCGAAGGGCTGGAAAGCGGCGTCGACGATTATCTCGCCAAACCGTTCGAACCTGACGAGCTGGTCGCGCGCGTCCGCGCCTTGTGGCGACGCGCCAATCGCGGCGGCAATCATGATCCGGTGCTGCTGTTCGGCGACCTGGAATGTCATGTGAAGGCGCGCACGGCTTTCCGGCAGGGGCGGCACCTGCCGCTTTCGCCCAAGGAATTTGAGCTGTTCCGCTATCTGATGGATCATGCCGGCGAAGTGGTGACGCGCGAAATGCTGCTCCGCCATGTCTGGAAACTCAGCTTCGATCCGCAGACCAATGTCGTCGACGTCAATGTCGGCCGCCTGCGCCGCAAGCTGGAGGAGGGGTTTGACAGCCCGGTGCTGGAAACCGTCTGGGGCACCGGCTATCGGCTGATTGCATCGGCTGGATCGGTCCTTGCCTAGGCCGGGGCTGTTCCGGTCTGTTTTCGGCCGGGTCACGCTCTCCGCCCTGCTTGTCAGCCTGTTGTCGACTCTGGCGCTGTTCCTGGTGGTGCAGAAGATCGTCGAAGATGACGGCCGGGCCATGCTCGCGCGGGAAGTCGATACCGATCTTGCCGGCCTCGCCGATATCTATGTCAGCGGCGGCGATGCGGAACTGAAGGATCGCATTGGTGATCGACTTGCCGTCAATCGGGAGGATGGCGAACGCAGCTGGTATATGTTGGCCGACGCCAATGGTCGCCGTCTGGCCGGCAATCTCGACCAATGGCCCTCCATCGCGCCCGAAGTGTCGGAGGCGCGCTTCGCCACCTTGCCCGACGGCGACCGCATGTTCGCGCGCGCTACGCAATTGGGGCCGGGGACCAGGCTGGTCGTGGGGCGCAGCAATTATCGCGGCGAAGCGCTGCTCACCCGGCTGGCGGTCGCCTTCTCCATCGCCGGCGCGGGCATCGCCTTGCTCAGTCTGGTGGCGGGGCATTTCGCCGCCCGTCGTCTGCGCGCGCGGGTCGGCGTGGTGAACGCCATTTTCGATGCGGTGCGCGCCGGGCGGATCGGCGCGCGTGCGCCGGGCGCGGGGGACGGCGATGAACTGGCGGAACTGGCCGCCAACACCAACGCCATGCTCAACCAGCTGGAACGGCTGGTGGAGGCGCAACGCGCCGTGTCGGATCAGACCGCGCATGAAATCCGCACGCCGCTGATGCATCTCGACACCCGCATCCTCAAGGCGATGGAAAGCACCACCGACGAGGCGCTGCTACGCACGCTGGAACAGTCGCGCGGCGAGATTCGCGGGGTCGTGCGCTTGCTGGATTCGCTGCTGGATATCGCCATCACCCAGGCGATGCGCGGCGACCTGCGCGGCCTCGCCATTGTCGATCTTAGCGACATCGCCGAAAGCTTGGCCGATCTTTACGGCGCCAGCGCGGAAGAACTGGGCATTGGTTTTCATGCGCGGATCACGCCGGGCGTGCATTTCCGCGCCGATCCGATGCAGATGACGCGGATCATGTCGAACCTCCTCGACAATGCGTTCAAATATGTGCCTAGCGGCGGCTCCGTGCTGCTGGAACTGTCGCCCGGCCCGCGCATCACGGTGCAGGATGATGGTCCCGGCATTCCGCCCGTCGATCGGGAGCGCGTGTTCGACCGCTATGTCCGGCTTGACGGCGCGCGGGGTGGGGGGCATGGCCTTGGCCTCTCGCTCGCCAGGGCGATTGCGGAGCGTCATGCGCTCTCGCTGCATGTGGAGGACGCCGCGCCTGGTGCGCGCTTCGTCATCCAGCCGGAGGACCGCGATGATTAGGCTGCTTGTGCCCGCATTGATGCTTGCCGCCGCACCGGCTTCCCCCGGCGCCGACCGGCTGCCTGACGATCCTGTGTTGCGCGTGCTGATGGCTGGCGACGCCGCCCGCGCCGCAGGGGATGGCGACGCCTTGCGCGCCACCGTGCAACAGCTCAAGGCGCTGGGCGCGCAGCCGGCCGAGGGGCAGGAGGATCTGGCTGCGGTCTGGACGCGGGAAGCCGGCGCGCATGGCCGGGCCGAGCCGGCCTTCGCCTTTCGCGGGCGGGCATTGGGACCGGCCTATCGCAAGGGGTCGCTCGATGCCGGCGGCAGCGTCACCATGCGTCAGCTGTTTCTTGCCGGCCAGCGTGCGCAGATTTCCCTCGCCCCTTCTGGCCGGGCGCCCCGCTTGTCGATCCGGGTGCAGGATGCCGAAGGCAGCACCCTATGCGCAAAGGCGGTGGGCGGCCCGCAGGCCGATTGCGCCTGGCTGCCGCTGTTCACCGACCGCTATGACATCGTCATCGCCAATGGCGGCCCTGAACCCGTCGCCTTTTACCTGATTGTGCGATGATCCAGTAAGTATCTGAATTATTGCTATAAAAACGGAAATTCCGGGATTTCTTCCGCCTCGCTCCGTCGCTCTCCCCGCGCGCTTCATCCATTCTGCACATCCGTTCAGGCGCAAAGCGCCGGGGTCGGCGCGTTGTGCACATCATGGTTCACGAACAGCAGGAAGGAGAAGACCCATGATCCGTTCGAAGCTTCTGGCCGCCGCACTGCTTGGTGTGGCCCCTGCGGCCGCCTTCGCCCAAGGCCCCGTGGTCAGCTATGAGGAACAGCTTGCCAGGGTAGAGGATCAGCTTGTCTATCCCGCGCCGATCGCCGGGGTCGAGAATGACTATTGGTTCAATTATCAGACCGATCTTGCCGAAGCGCGCAAGGAACTGACCAAGGATCTGCGCCATTCGTCCGATGCGGAGGATAATCGCGACGCCTGGGACGAATATCGCGCCGAACTGGCCGATGCCCGCGGCGATTATGCCCAGGAAATGGCCGAAAAAGGCTATCCGGTCGGGCAAGTGCGCGTCCTGACCGACACTGGCCGCTAAATTTCGATGGAGGGGGAGGGGCTTGCCTTCCCCTCAATCCGCATCCGTATCGCGGAAATTCAGCCGCCGCGTCACCGTATAGTCCAGCACGCCGACCAACAAATAGCTGATCCCCTGTTTCAATAGCGTCAGGAAAGTGCGGCTGGCGCGATGCGCCTCCAGACTGATTGCCCGGCTCTGCTCCGTCTCCTTCGCGATGAAGGCGCGCATGGCCGTCGCGAAATCCCGATCCTCCACCCGCAGCATCAGTTCCAGATTCAGGAACAGGCTGCGCATGTCGAAATTGGCGGAACCGATAAACACCGCATCATCGATCACGATCAGCTTCATGTGCAGCTTGCACGGCTGATATTCGAAAATCTCCACCCCTCGCCGTAATAGGGGGCCATAGAGCAGCCGCGCCGCTGCGGTCGTCGCCCCATTGTCGGACTTGGCCGGCAGGATGATGCGCGCGCCTGATCGTCGCGCCGCCCGCGCGATGCGTTTCAGCATGCCGCGCCCGGGCGAGAAATAGGCGGCGATCATGTCGACCCGCTGCGCCTGTTCCAGATCATGCTTCACCACCTGCGCCCAGGGGCTGAGCCGCCGGGTCGGGCCGCCGATCAGCCAGCGAAAGGGTTCGGCCGGGTCATGATGCGCCATCGGATGCCATTGCCGCACCATATGCCGCAGCGTGCGAAACCGCTGCCCCTTGGTCGACACCCATCGCCATAGCTGGCCGTACCAGCGGCTCATCGCCTCCACCTGGTCGCCCTCGATCCACAGGCCGACGTCGCGCCAGCAATCGTCAGCGGGTATGCCGAAATAGCCATCCTCAACATTGAAGCCGCCGATCAGCAGCCGGGCGTCGTCGGCGATCGCCATCTTCTGGTGATTGCGAATCAGGTAGCGGGTCGATCGCCGCGTGCCAAAGCGATTGAAATGCGCGCCCGCCTCGACCAGCGGGGCAAAGAAATCGTCGGGCGTGTGCGATGATCCGAATCCGTCGACCATCAGCGTCACGGCGACCCCGCGCGCCCGCGCTGCGATCAATGCGTCACGCACCAGCGTTCCGCTGCCGTCGCCGGCAAAGATATAATAATAGAGTTTCAGGCTGTGCCGCGCCCCGTCGATCAAGGCGATCAGCGCGTCGCGCAGTGCCGGGCCATCGGCAATCAGCTGTAGCCGGTTGCCCGCCAGCGTGACGTGCAAATCCTCTCCGGTCGGGCGGGGCGGGGCGGGCTGAACGGTCGCCATGCCTCCTTCATGCCGGGTTTGGCGGACTTGCGCCATGGCTTTATGGCCTTTTCATTGACTCTTTGCGGGGGCGCTGCTAAGCGGCCAGTTCACGACTTTCCTTCCGTTTTTGCAGGAGGCCCTGTTTGGCCCGCGTCACCGTCGAAGATTGCGTCGACAAGGTTACCAACCGTTTTGACCTCGTTCTGCTCGCCGCCCAGCGCGCGCGGGAAATTTCTGGCGGCGCCGAGCTGACGCTCGACCGCGATCGCGATAAGAATCCGGTCGTTGCGCTGCGTGAAATCGCTGAAGAAACCGTTATGCCCGCCGATCTGCATGATTCGGTCGTCGCGTCGCTGCAAAAGGTGCAGATTGATGATGACGATACCCCCGATGAGATCGGTTCGATCGCCCAGTCGGCGGAGGCGCTGCGCCTGACCGCCGCCGCGCCGCCGCGCAACCAGAATATCGGCGGCGATTACGACGGCTGATCGACGAACCAGTTTGGAGAGGGAATGAGGCCCGGCCCGCGCAAGCGGGACCGGGCCTCGATTATTTCCGGGAACAATTTTTCCGGCGACAAGGGATGCCGGATCAAGCTTGCAGAAACGGGCGGCCCTGTCGGAAGGCCGCCCGTCCTTGATCAATTTAGCACTTGCTGTTGCGGTCGATCGCCCGGCCCGCCAGCGCGCCTGCGCCCGCACCGATGATCGTGCCCGGCGCACGGTCGCCGCGCGTGTCTACCGCCCGGCCCAGCAAGGCGCCGGCGACGCCGCCCAGCAGCAGGCCGGTGGTGCCACCCGACTTGCGGCAGCGATAGCCGCGATCGTCGCGATAGCCGCGGCGATAGTCACCGCGATAATGATCGCCCCGATAGTCGCGATGATAACCACGACGGTCATGATCGCGGGCATAGGATGCCGACGGGATCACGGCGGTCAGCGTGGCGGCGGCCATGGCGGTGGCCAGAAAGGCTTTGCGAATGTTCATCTCACTGTCTCCTCAGACCCAATTATCGATGTCGGGAGCAGATATGGCATCGCTTGCTTGTGCCGATCCTGAACCGCGCTGTTATCCGCCGTTCAGGATCGCGATTCTCAATCTATAGCGACAGCGCGCGTTGTCCGGCTTGCCCAGGCGGCAATGCCCAGTCGATCGCCCCCCGCCCCGTCTGCTCCAGAAAGGCATTGGCCTTGGAAAAGGGCCGCGATCCCAGAAATCCGTTATGCGCCGACAGCGGAGAGGGGTGGGCGGATTTGATCACCAGATGGCGGCTCTGGTCGACGAAGGCCGCCTTGCGCTGGGCATAGGCGCCCCACAGCAGGAAGACGACCGGCTGTTGGCTCTGCGCGACCAGCCGGATCACCGCGTCGGTGAACAACTCCCATCCCTTGCCCTGATGCGACGCCGCGCGCCCCATCTCCACCGTCAGCACGCTGTTCAGCAACAGCACGCCCTGCTTTGCCCAATGCTCCAGAAAGCCGTGATTCGCCCGCGCTATGCCCAGATCGGCCTCCATCTCCTTATAGATGTTGACCAGTGACGGCGGCGTGCGCACGCCCGGCTGCACCGAAAAACACAGGCCATGCGCCTGTCCCTCGCCATGATAGGGGTCTTGCCCCAATATCACGACTTTCACCTGATCCAGCGGCGTCAGGTCCAGCGCGCGGAAATATTCGCTGCCCTTGGGGAAGATGCGCTTGCCCGCCGCCTTCTCCGCCTGAAGGAAGCTTTTGAGCGCCTGCATGTGGGGCGCGGCGAATTGCTCCGCCAGCGGGGTGCGCCAGCTTTCGTGCAGCTTGATCATATCGCTCATGGCGCCCTGCATGGCCTGCGCCGCAAAGCTCTGTCAACGCGCCCATATGCCGTTAATGGCCTTGCCTCCGGTTCCGCGATCCGCGACTAGGGGCCATGTCGCTTTCCCGTTCGCTATCTGTCCTTGCCGCCCTTGGCCTGTTCCTCGTCCCCTTGCCCAGCGCTGACGCTTTCGGCCCGCCGCCCAAACCCTTGCTCCAGCAGGGGGCGGAGGCCAAGCTGCTGGCCGAATTCGCCCGTTTCGCGACATTGTCGGATGGCACGGTGGGCATCGCCGTGCGCGATCTTCAGACCGGCGAGACCCAAGCCTATAATGGCGACACGCTCTTCCCCATGGCCAGCGCCTACAAGGTCGCGGTCGCCGGGCGCATCTTTTCGCTGATCGATGCGGGGGAATTGCGCCTGGACGACAAGCTCGCGCTCGATCCGGCTCTGGCCAGCGAGGGCGGTATCGCCTGGATGTTCTCCCGGCCCGGCGCCAGCCTGTCGGTCGACCGGCTGCTGGAACTGATGCTGCAAAAGAGCGACAATAATGCGACCGACGTTCTGGTCGCGCGCGCCGGCGGGCCGCAGGCGATCACCGCCTTCGTCAACAAGCTGGGCGTCACCGGCCTGCGCGTCGACAGCGACACCGCGCATCTTCTCTACCGCGCCATGGGCATCCACCCGCAGTCCGGCACTTTCCGCCAGAATGCCGATGCCGCCCGCCGCGCCGACCCGCAACTGGCGGTGCGCGATATTCGCGATCTGCCCAACCTCGCCTTCGCGATCGAGCCGGAAGACACGTCCACGCCAACCGCGATGCTCGACCTCATGACCGCCTATGAGGAAGGCCGCGCCCTGTCGCCCGCCAGCACCCAGCGTTTCTTCACCATCATGGCGCATTGCGAAACCGGCAAGGCGCGAATCAGGGGCATGCTCCCCCCCGGCACCGCCGTCGCGCACAAGACCGGGTCGCTCAACGGCGTCGGCAATGACGTCGGCGTGGTGCGCCTGCCCGATGGTCGCTGCTTCGCCGTGGTCGTCTTCGTCATGAAGGACAGCAAGGGCCATGTCTCGCGCGACCGCATCATCGCAGAGGCGTCGCGGGCCGCCTATGATTATTTCCTCTACGCCCCGGACAGGGCGCACGGCCGGGCGCATATCGGTTAACATGGATCAAGCGATTCGCTAGGATCGCGGCAGAGAGGATGCCGTGAGCAGCATGCAGCGATTCCGCGATTTCTGGCCCTATTATCTGCAGGAACATGCGCGTCCCGGCACGCGCGCGCTCCATTATGCCGGCACCAGCCTGGTGGTCGGCTTGCTGGCGACGGCGCCCTTTGTCGGTCACTGGTGGGTGGCGATCGCCCTGCCGGTTGCGGGCTATGGTTTCGCCTGGGCCGGCCATGGCCTGATCGAACATAATCGCCCCGCCACCTTCCGCTATCCGCTCTGGTCGCTGCGCGCCGATTTCGTGATGTGGCAGCGTTTTCTGACAGGAAAGATCGGGCGCGATCTTGCCAAAGCCGGCGTGCGCGCCGATGGCACGGTCGATCCGGCCCGGCGGATTGCGGGGTAGCGCCCCGATCCGCTTGACCCGGCCTGAAGCTCTGCCACAAGGGGCGCGATGGCGCTCTCCGCAACCTTTTCGCTGCCCGACCGGGCGACTTTGGCGCAGCGCTGGCAGGCGCTGGAGGCGCGGTCGGACGCATCCTTCTTCCTGCGCTGGGTCTGGATCGGCGCCTGGCTGGACAGCTATCCCATCCGTCCCGAATTGCTCGCCGTCACCGACGAACAGGGGCGGGATGTGGCGCTGGCGCTGGTCGGCCATGCCATGCAGCCGCGCCTGCTGGGGGCCGTCGCGACGCTCAGCCTCAACCAGTCGGGCGACCCGCAAGCCGATCGCCCCTATGTCGAATATAATGGCCTGCTGGCCGAAAGCGGTCGGGAAGGGGAGGCGACAACCGCATTTCTCTCGGCCCTTACCCGCCGCCGCGACTGGCGCGCGCTGCGATTGAGCGGCATCGCGCCGCACTCGCCGCTGCTCGGCCTGTCCGTGCGCCGCCGCGCCCGCAGCGACGTCTCGCCCGTCTATCAGGTCGATCTCGATGCCGTGCGCGCCGCGAATGGCGATTATCTCTCGCTACTCAGCGCCAATACGCGCAGCCAGATTCGCCGCGCGATGAAGGATCATGGCGGCCCGCTGCCCGATGTGGCGGTCGCCACGCTGGACGACATCGCGCCCTGGCTGGCGGAGATGGCGGCGCTCAACAGCGGCCGTCATGCCGACAATGCGTGGGACAGCGCGCCCTTCCGCCAATTCGTCGCCACCATCGCCGCGCGCGGCCTGCCCAGCTGCGCGGTCGAACTGCTGCGATTCAGCGATGCCGGCGGCGTCGTCGGCCTGTTGGTCAATTTCGTGCAGGGGGGCATGGCGATGAACTATCAGTCCGCCTTTGCCGAGCCGCGCACCGGCAAGGACAAGCCCGGCTTGCTCTGTCACGCCGCCGCCGTGGATCATTATGCCGCGCGCGGCCTCACCCGCTATTCGCTGCTCGCCGGCAAGGATCGCTACAAGCAGAGCCTGTCTACGTGCGAAGAGTCGCTCGAATGGTGGACGCTGGAACGGTTCAGCCCGCGCCTCGAAGCCGAAGCGCTGCTGCGTCGCCTGCTCAGGCGCCCAGCTTCCGCATGACGCGATAAACCAACCGGCGCAGCCCCTGTTTCTCGGGCTGCGCGCTCACCGTTCCGACCGGCAGGCCGCGCTTGCGCAGCAGCGCGTTGAAACTGTGCAGTTCGCCCTCCGCCACGCTGCGTTCCGACCGCCATGTCACCGACAGGCTGACCGACACGGTCGGGCCGTTTTCCACGAAATGCGGCGCCTTGACCGGCACATGGATGGCGTCGCCCGGCTCCAGCCTTACCGCCGTGCCATGCGCCTTGAACCCGTCCTGCCACACCAGATTGCGATGCCCGCCGCCGTGGAAATCCTCGCTCTTTTGCGCCGGCACCAATTGCTCGTTGCGCGCGGGGAAAACGGTCATGGTCTTCACGCCCATGATCTGGAGCAGAATATTATGCTCCGGGTCCATATGAAAGGGCGTCACGCTACCCGGTGACGACAGGAAGATGAAGGCTTCGCGGTGGAGCATCGGCCCGGTCTTGTCCGCGACGATCGGCGCCAGTTCGGCCAACGCCGCATCCAGCAACGCGGCATAAGCCGGGTCGCGCTCGACATTTTTCAGCACCGCCCAACTGCCATTGCTTTCGATCGTGCGGATCGTCTCGCCCAGGGTCAGGCCGTTGGACGGCGTATCTTCCGGCCGTACGCCCAGCGGCAGCTTGCCCAGATTATATTCCACCGACGCCGCCGGCATGCGTTCGGCCAGCGTGGCCAGCGCGTCCAGCGTCAGCAGAATGTGGCCGGCCAGCCCATGGCTCAGCCGCGTCGACTGGTCGGGATAGGCGGCGGCGAAGATCGCGCGGGCCTCTTGCGGGAAGGTTGCGCCGCTCGCCGGCGCGATGGTGCCGTGCGCGGTCATCGCTGTCCTTTCAGATGATGTGCCAGAGTTTCTACGCCATTGGCCGCGGCAAAGGCGGCGGCGCGTTGCAGCCGCATCATGCCCTTGCCCCGCAATGCGATGCGATACTGTACGATGGTGCGCCTTTCGGCCCACAGGCTGTCGATCATCGGATGATCGGGGGCGGCGCAACTGTCCATCCAGCCGATGGTTGGATCGCCTTGCACCGCATGCAGATTGGCGATCTCGATCAGCACGCCGGGGGAAAAACGTCCCAGTTCCTCATCAATGGCGATCTTGAAGGAAAAGGCGCCATCGCCATGGCGGAAATTGACCAGCATCGCGATCGCCCGGCCATCCAGGTCGATGCGCAGCATGTGCAGCCGCTCCGCATCGCATGCGGCGGCGCAGGCCGCGCGGAAAAAGGCGGCCTCCTCCGGTTTGCAGCGCAGCGCCGTGCCTTCCTGCCCCTTCCAGCCCGACGCCTCCAGCGTCAGGAAATCCTCGCACCATGCGGGCAGATCGGCCGGATCGTGCAGCAGTCGCGTCTCGACCGCGCCCATCTCCGCCATCCGCTTTTGCAATCGGCGCAATTCCTTGCGCTTCTTCGACCGGACATGGGTTTCCCAATAGGCGCCGGCGCTCAGCTCCGATCGCAGCATCGCCCGTTCATAGCGGTGGATTTCGCGCCAGCCGCGCCGCTGTTCGACACAGACCGCCTCGATCGCGGCGGCATTGGCTCCCGCCGCGTCCAGCCCCTCCATATGCAGAAAGCCGTGCGCCCATGGGGCGGCGTCCAACTGCGCCAGAAAGCTGCGCCACGCCGCCGCCTCATGGCCGCGCCGCAGCATCGGCGCGCCGAAGAAGCAATGGGCATGCATCCAGTTGCCAACGCACCCGATCGGCAAACGGCCGTGACGGGGCTGCAGGGTGACGGGCAGCAGGCCGATCAGCATGGTCCCGTCGCGCGCCTCGATCAGTCGGACATGCTGTCCACCGGGCAGATGGTCGATCGCGGCGCCCAACATGTCGGGCGCATAAAAGGCGTTGGCCTCCGCAGCATCGCGCGCCAGTGCGTCCCACGGTGTCGCGCATGGCGCGTCCGCTGTCTCAGAAGGGGATGGATGGAATGCCATGTCCATGAAATTTTCCATAGGCGGTAAAGATTAGAGAAAGCCTAAATGGGCCATGGAGCTGGCAAGCGTATCGACAGGACAGGGCTTTACTTTTGGTCGACGGATTGTTTGAGACGGGGCGGGGGCGGCATGACAGGGCCGTCGGACAAAGGAGTAGAGCGGCATGACGATCCTGATCACCGGCGTGGCGGGGTTCATCGGCATGCATGTCGCCGACCGGTTGCTGGCGCAGGGGCATGCGGTGGTCGGCATCGACAATATGAACGATTATTATGCGGTGTCGCTCAAGCGCGACCGCATCGCCCGGCTGCAGGCCGCGCATGGGCGTCTGTTCACCTTCCACGAACTCGATTTTGCCGACATGGATGCGGTTCATGCCGCGCTGCGCGATCAGGTGATAGAGGCGATCGTGCATCTGGGTGCCCAGGCCGGCGTGCGCTATTCGCTCGTCAACCCCCACGCCTATGTCCGCACCAATCTGACCGGACATGTCAACATGCTGGAACTGGCGCGGGAACGGCGGGTGCGGCATTTCATCTACGCCTCCTCCTCATCGGTCTATGGCGGCAACGATATGCTGCCTTTCCGGGTCGAGGATCGCGCCGATCACCCGATTTCGCTCTATGCCGCGACCAAGCGCGCCGACGAACTGATGAGCGAAACCTACGCCCATCTCTTCCGCATTCCCATGACCGGACTGCGCTTCTTCACCGTCTATGGTCCCTGGGGTCGGCCGGATATGGCGATGTGGATTTTCACCTCGAAGATATTGGCCGGTGAGCCGATCCCGGTCTTCAACCATGGCCGGATGCAGCGCGATTTCACCTATATCGATGATATTGTGAACGGGGTTCTGGGTTGTCTGGACCATCCGCCGGCCGATGACGGCGCGATCAAGGCGGGGGGCAGCCGCGCGCCGCATCGCCTCTACAATATCGGCAATCACCAGCCGGAAGAATTGATGCACCTGATCGCGGTGCTGGAGGATGCGATCGGTATGAAGGCGCAGATCGATTTCCAGCCGATGCAGCCGGGCGACGTCCATGCCACCTATGCCGACATCAGCGCAATTTCACAGGATATCGGTTTTGCCCCGGAAACGAGAATCGAGTCGGGCGTGCCGCAATTTGTGGATTGGTATCGCGCTTATCATGCCGCGCGCTGATGCGCTGCAACGCACGCGCGGAAAGTAAAATAGTTCCGCGGTTCGCCGCTATTTGACGTCGCTTCACCTTGTTGAAGTTCAGTCGATGCTGTGATTGGAACAGCACGCTTTTCCAAATTTTCTTTCGCATCTGCAAAATGGATTGCCATAAGTGCCTGAAACGGCGTAAGCCATTTAACCATGCCGGTTGAAAAACGGGCTAGGGGTCGCGAAACGAGGAAAAGACGACACATGGAATACGATGGATCGTCGCCGCTGAACGGACTGGAATATCCAGCTGCGGTAGGCGGAAAAAAGGGCAAACGCGTGTCGACACCAGCTTCTAAGATCGTCCCATTCGGCTCGGGCGGGCGCATCGTTGAGAGCGCTTGCAGAAGTCTGTCGATTGCCGCTTTCGGGCTGAATGCCCTGGAAGCGAAATTTTCCGATCGCGATTTTGCCGCGACCTTCCTGCGCGTCATCGGCGTCATCATGAAGGTGCGCGGCCGCGTGATCGTCACTGGCATCGGCAAGAGCGGCATCGTCGCGCGCAAGATGACGGCGACGCTCACCTCCACCGGCACGCCCGCCATCTTCCTGCATCCGGCCGATGCTGGCCATGGCGATCTGGGCATGGTGACGCCCGACGATGTCGTGCTGATGCTGTCCCATTCGGGCGAATCGACTGAGCTTGGCCCGATCATCCAATATTGCAAGCGCTTCGCCATCCCGTTGGTCGCCATGACGGCGCGGGGGCAGAGCACGGTGGCGGCCGCGGCCGACTATTGCATGCTGATGCCCGAAGTGGAGGAGGCGTGCCCCAATTCGCTCGCGCCGACCACCTCGACGACCGTGCAGATGGCCTTTGGCGACGCGCTCGCCATTTCGCTCATGGAAATGCGCGGCTTTTCCGCCGACGATTTCCACAAATTCCATCCCAATGGCCGTCTGGGCGCGCAGCTGATCAAGGTGCGCGAACTCATGGCCACGGGTGAAGATGTGCCCATCGTTCGCGATGACGCTTCCCTGCTCGACGCGACGATCGAAATGACCCGCGCCCGTCTGGGCGGCACCGCAATCATTGATCGCAACAACCGCCTGATCGGCGCCTTCACCGATGGCGATCTGCGCCGCACGGTGACGGGCAAGCAGAATCTGACCGAAGCGGTCGGCCGTTTCATGACCCAGACGCCGCTGGCCGTGGCCCCGGACGAACTGGCGTCGGAAGCGCTGCGCCTGATGCATGAACGCAACATCATGCTGCTCTTCGTCTGCGAAAATGCCCGCCTGGTGGGGGCAGTGCATATGCACGACCTGTTGCACGCCGGGGTCGCCTGACCCTTCTCGTCGTCATTCCCGCGCGCGCCGGATCGACCCGCCTGCCGCGCAAGCCGCTGCGCCTGATCGCCGGGCGCACGCTGCTGCATCGGACGATCGCGATGGCGCGCGCCGCGATTGGCGGCCGCGCCGATGTGGCGCTCGTCGTCGCCACCGATGATCGGGAGATTGCCGATCATGCCCGCGTCGCCGGCTGCGATGCGGTGATGACCGACAGCGCCATCGCTACCGGATCGGGCCGCGCGCTCGCCGCCGCGCTCGCCCAGCCCGCACCGCCACGCTTCGTCGTCAATCTCCAGGGCGATTCGCCCTTCCAGCCCGAAGGGGCGCTCGCCGCCGTCATCGCCGCGCTGGAGGCGGGCGCGCAGGTCGCGACGCCCGTCATTGCGCTCGACTGGCCCGCGCTCGACGCGCTGCGCGATCACAAGACCCGCTCCCCGTTCAGCGGCACCACTTGCGCCCGCGCGCCTGACGGCCATGCGCTCTGGTTCTCGAAAGCGATCATCCCCGCCATCCGCAATGAAGAGCGGTTGCGCGCCGATCAGCCGCGCTCGCCCATCTGGCGTCATGTCGGCCTCTATGGCTATGCGCTCGATGCGCTGCGCCGGTTCGAGGCATGCCCGCCTACGGCGCTGGAAAATCTGGAGGGGCTGGAACAGTTGCGGCTGTTGGAACTGGGCATCCCGGTCATGACCGTCCCGGTCGATCCGCCCCTGTTCGACAGCAGCGGCATCGACACGCAAGCCGACATCGCCCGGGTCGAGGCGCTGATCGCCCGGCATGGCGATCCCGTCCCCGCGCTCTGATGCGCCGCCTCTTCATCATCCGCCATGGCAACACCTTCGCCAGCAGCGCGCAGGCGTGCCGGGTCGGCGCCCGCACCGACATTCCGCTGGTCGACAGCGGCCATGATCAGGCGCGGCGGCTGGGCGACTGGTTCGCGGCGCAGGCGCTGCCGGTCCGCCGCCTGCTTTCCAGCCCGCTGCTGCGCGCGCGCCAGACGGCTGATGCCATCGCCGCCGCCATCGGTCATGCGCCGGGCGAGACGGCCGACTGGCTTGGCGAAATCGATCATGGTCCCGATGAAGGTCGCCCCGAAGCCGATGTGCTGGCCCGCATCGGTGCACAGGCGCTGGCCGACTGGGATGAACGCGCTATTCCGCCCGATGGCTGGATCGTCGATGCCGACGCGCGCATCGCCGCCTGGCGCGCCTTCTTTGCGGAAGAGGGGGAGGGGGCGGACCTGCTCGTCACCAGCAATGGCGCGGCGCGCTTTGCCCTGATCGCGGCGGGCCTGCCGCTGGGCGCGCTCAAATTGCGCACCGGCGCATTCGGCGAGCTGGCCGTGGATGATGTCGGGCGGGTGACGCTGCTGCGCTGGGACGCCCGCCCTTAACGCGCGTCCGCTTCGATCAGTTTTTGCGCTGGGGCACGGTGAATGTGCCCGACACGCGGCCGCTGGGGCTGGTCGCGGCGCCCGGCGCGCCGCCGGCCGATCGGCCATCCACGGTCGACCGGCCGCTGGTCAGGTCCATCACCAGCCGTCCGCCGGTCAGGCGATTGCTGCCCTGCGTCAGTGCGACATTGCCCAACATGGTGATCAGCTTGGCGTTCAGATCGTAAATGGCGACATTGCCGCGCGCCGTCTGGTCCGCCTTGCGCACCACCACATTGCCCGAAGCGTCGATCCGGTCGATCTGGATGCCGTCGGTGCCATTGCCGCCATTGCCGCCGCCGCCGGGCTGATTCTTGTACGCCACGGTCATGCGCGCGGCGTTCAGCGTCATGCCGGCCTGCGTCACTTCGACATTGCCGGACACCAGCACCCGGTCGGCGCGGTCCTGCACCTCGATGCGGTCGGCGGTGAAATTGACCGGGGCGTTGCTGTCATGATTTTGGAACACCTGCGCGCCCGCGCCGGCAATCATCACGCCGGCCGAGCCAAGAAGGCCGATCGATAACAGGATCAGGGAGCGGTTCATCACTTTTGCCCTTTGAGGCCATTTTGTTCGATACGCAAGCTTGCCCGGCCGTTGAGCGTCACCGTGCGCGCCGCCATGTCGGCTTCCAGATGGTCGCCGCTGAAGGTGCCGATGGGAATGCGCCCGTCGACCCGCCCCGCGCTCTTCATCCGCCGGGTTTTCAGGTCCACGCCAACGTCGCGCGTGGTCAGGCGATAGCCGCCGGCCGCCTCGAACTGCACCGGACCGTCAATGCCGACCCGCTCGGTCTCCATGTCGTACCGGCCCTTTTGCGCGGTCAGCACGGCGGGACCATCGGTCAGCAATATGCGCGCCGACATGCTGTTCAGATCGACGATCGGCTCGCGTGAACTTTTCTGCACGGCGGAACCCGCCCGCAGGGAAAAGGGCTGGCCCTTGCTGTCCTCGCCCCGATACAGCGCTTCGGTCACGCGCATGCGTTCGCGCGCCACATCGACCTTGTTCTTGTCGAGCAGGAAGCTGACCTTGTCGCCGCTGGTGAAGGGCGCCGTCGCCAGCAAGGCCGCCAGCACGCCGACCGCCACCGGCAGCCAGTTTTTCAGCAGCGCGACCAGCCGGTCATGGCTGCCGCCCGGCCGCGCCCAGTGGCGGCGCACATTGCGTTGCTGATCGGCCTGGACGGACACGGTCGCCCTGTCTCCCTTACATATGCGCGAAAATGTCGATTTCCGGCCAACCCGCCAGGTCCAGTTCGGCCCGGTGCGGCAGGAAATCGAAACAGGCTTGCGCCAGTTCCATGCGGCCTTCGCGGATCAGGCGCTTGTCCAGTTCGGCCTTCAGCGCATGCAGATAGCGCACGTCCGACGCGGCATAATCCTTCTGCGCGTCCGACAGGACCGGGCCGCCCCAGTCGCTCGATTGTTGCTGCTTGCTGATGTCCTGGCCCAGCAATTCACGCACCAGTTCTTTCAGCCCATGGCGGTCGGTATAGGTGCGGATCAGGCGCGACGCGATCTTGGTGCAATAAACGGGGGCCGCCACGACGCCCAGATAATGTTTGATCGCGGCGATATCGAACCGCCCGAAATGATAGAGCTTCAACCGCTCCGGATCGGCCAGCACGGCGCGCAGATTGGGCGCGGCATAATCGCTGCCGGGGTTGAACCGCACCAGATGCTCGTCACCCTTGCCGTCGCTGATCTGGACGACGCACAGGCGGTCGCGCGGGGTGATGAGGCCCATGGTTTCGGTGTCGATGGCGATCGGGCCGGGGGCAAGCACGCCCGCGGGCAGATCTTCTTCATGGAAATGCACGGTCATGCTTTCCCCTTATGGCGAAAGCGGCCGCTCCGCAATCAAGCCTTTGCATGGATGGAATGATGCGGCAGGACGACGGGATGCTGCGGTGAATTGCGGGAATATCCTGGCTTTTGATAGAAAAGAACGGATCATGATCGCAACAGTGAAAATCATTCGCGCTGCCCTGAAAAGTTGATATAGTGAGTCCCAAATCCGCGTGTGCGGTGGATTCTGCATGTCATTCGCCCGACATGTTTGTCCGATTGGTCTTGGGGCGAAGCGAAAGTGACTAACAGGGCATGAGTTTTGATAGAGGTCGCCGCGGCGGGCGCGGCAAGGACAAGCGCGACGGTTTCGGCGACGACAATTTCTATGATTCGGGCAGCCGCGGCGGTTTCGGCGGCGGCTTCGGCGGCGGTGATCGCTTCGGCGGTGGCGGCGGCTTCGGCGGCGATCGTGGAGGTTTCGGCGGCGGTGATCGCGGCGGCTTCGGTGGCGGCGGCGGTGGTCGCGGCTTCGGCGGCGGCGGCGGTGGTTTCGGCGGCGGTGGCGGCGGTGGTCGCGGCATGCCTGCCCAGGTCGTCGGCGAAGGCAAGGGCGTTGTTAAGTTCTTCAACGGCCAGAAGGGTTTCGGCTTCATCGTTCGTGATGACGGCGGCGAAGACGTTTTCGTGCACATCAGCGCCGTCGAACAGGCTGGCCTGACCGGTCTGGCCGAAGGTCAGCAGCTGGGCTTCACGCTGGTCGATCGCGGCGGCAAGGTGTCGGCGACCGATCTGGTGATCGACGGCGAACCGCTCCCCGTCGTGGAACGCGCCCCGCGCGAACCGCGTGAACCCCGCGCCGGTGGTTTCGGCGGCGATCGTGGCGGCTTCGGCGGTGGTGATCGTGGTCCGCAGCGTCAGCTGACCGGCGAACGCTCCAGCGGCACGGTGAAGTTCTTCAACGCGATGAAGGGCTTCGGCTTCATTCAGCGCGATGACGGCCAGCCCGACGCATTCGTTCACATCAGCGCCGTCGAACGCGCTGGCATGGGCGCCCTCAACGAAGGCGACCGTCTCGACTTCGAACTGGAAGTCGATCGTCGCGGCAAATATGCTGCGGTGAATCTCCAGTCGAAGGCCGACTGAACGACCTAGGAATCATCCCTGTTAATAGGGGAGAGGATGCAGGGGCTGCTCGAAAGAGCGGCCCCTTTTTCTTTGCGAAAAGGCCGAAAGAGGGAAGACGCCCGCCTCCCATCGCCATCCCGAACCATCCAACAGGCGCACGCCGCTATCCCGGAGATGCCGGGGAATAATGGTATTTAGGGTGGAAACACGACATAAGCCCCTCCCCTTCAGGGGAGGGGACGGGGGTGGGGGCTATCCGCCTGACACAGCGCTTTTAGGCACGCCCCCACCCCAACCCCTCCCCTGAAGGGGAGGGGCTAAGACTGTCCGCTTTTGGCCGCTAGCCGCCATCTCTCTTTCGTCATGCCGTGCCTGACCCTGTCCTACATGCCCGCACGCGGCTATTGCCTGACTCTCATTGGCTATATGCGAGAAGTTAGAGAATTTCCGCCGATGGTCGGAACTGCGCCACCACTTGCTGGCCTACAGCCCCGCAATTTGCGATGGCATTCCCAGCTCTTTTCATTGTTGATGCGTTTCGCTGCCTTGGTTTCGTCAAAGGCGACAAAAATGCACGCACGCCGCGCTTCTCTCGTCGCTTCATCCTCGTCAGCAGTCCCGCTTCTCTCATCATGCCGGAGCCATCGGCAGGCCCGACCCGGCGGCATCCCACCTGCCTTCCGACCGCCACGGAATGGCGCTCCCCCGTCAGCCACCCGTCCGCATGACGCCCATTATCTGAGACGCCCGCCGCGTGGGCGGCGCAGATCTGTCGCGCCGATGACGCGCCCATGTCGCCTTATTGTCGCGTCGCTGTCGCCTTATTGTCGCGTCGATGGCGCAGCACTGTCGCGTCGCTGTCGCCTTCCCGTCGCGTGGCGCGCAAACGGGCCTGCGACACTGTGAACTTCGGTTGTCGCGTCCCGTTCGCGGCTTCAGCCCGGCAGCACCAGGCTCGCCTCCAGCCCGCCTTCGGGCCGGTTGCTCAGCCGCAATTCGCCCTGATGTTCGGCCATGATCGCTCGCACCAGCGCCAGCCCCAGCCCCGCGCCGCCCGTCTCCCGATTGCGCGATCCTTCCAGCCGCGTGAACGGCTCCAGCATCTCGGCCATGCGGTCCTCCGCAATGCCCGGTCCGTCATCGGCCACTGCAATGCGGATCATGCCCGCTTCATGGCTCACCGACACATGCGCCCGTTCGCCATAGACGATGGCGTTTTCAATGAGGTTGCGCACGGCCCGCCTTATCTGCTGCGGCCGCACAAAGGCGACGGCGCGGTCGCTGTCGGCCATGTCCACCGGCGATCCCAGTTCGATGAAATCCTCCACCACCGCATCGGCCAGCGCGGCAAGATCCACCTTCTGCGGGCTTTCCGTGCTGCGTCCGGCGCGGGCGAGCGAGAGAATATCCTCCAGCATGCGGTTCATCTCGTCGATCGTTTCGGACATGCGGGCGCGCTCGCCCTCATCCTCCACCGATTCGGTGCGCACCCGCAGCGATGCGAGCGGCGTGCGCAGATCATGGCCGATCGCGCCGAGCATCCGGTCCTTCTCGTCCAGCATGGCGATGATGCGCGCGCGCATCGCATTGAACGCCATGGTCAGGTCGCGTACGTCGCCGGGGCCGCGCTCGTCCACCGGATCGGCGGCGCCGGTTTTGGCGAATTGCTGGGCCGATCCGGTCAGCTGCTTCATCGGCCGCGCCATCCGGCGGCCGACCCACAGCAGCGGCGCCAGCACGATGACATACAGGATCAGCGTCTGCCCGATCAGCCAGCCGCCAAAGCGCGCCGGCCGATTGCCGGTGCGCGCTTCGGCCGTCACCCATTTGCCCGGTTCATATTCGACCGCCAGCCGCAGCCGCCCGACCCGGTGGTCGCGCGGCATTTCGCCGGTGGCGCGGCTGCGAATCTTTTCCCATCGGCGCAGGGGCATGATGCGGCTGTCTTCGACCGCGGCGACCGAGTGGACGGTCAGGCCGATATCCTCGAACATCGCCTGCGCCCGGGATTCGACGTCGGGCCGCGCCTTGCCGTCCAGCACCGGCCGAGTGGTGGAAAAGCTGATGTTGCGCCGATCGCCGCCGTCCCGATCGCGATCTTCATTGCCCTGCCGTCCACCCCGGTCCGGCCCGCGATCCGGCCGGGCGTCCAGCGCGTTGATGACGCGATAGACGGCGGGCGCCGTCTGCCCGGTCAGCTCCACCCGATTGCGCTCGCGCAGCAGCAGGGCGAAATTGATCGCCTGCGCCACGAACAGGCCGATCGCCACCAGCAGGATGATCTGGCCGACCAGACTTTGCGGCCAGAGGCGCAGCTTTTTCACAGTTTGCGCACCTCGGCCGACAATGTGTATCCGCCGCCCCATACGGTCTTGATCAGCGTCGGGTTCTTGGGGTCCGGTTCGATTTTCTTGCGCAGGCGGCTGATCTGATTGTCGATCGCCCGGTCGAAGGCGTTCGCTTCCCGCCCCTGCGTGATGTCGAGCAACTGGTCGCGGCTCAGCACCTGATTGGGTCGCGTGGCAAAGGCCAGCATCAGATTATATTCGGCGGTCGACAGCGGCAACGACACGCCCTCGCTGTCCACCAAAGTCCGCTCCTGCGCTTTCAGCAGCCATCCGGCAAAGGCGTAGCTGGCCCCGTCGGGCGCGGTGACGCGCTGGCCGCCAGTGGCGACGCGGCGGAAGATCACCTTGATCCGGGCGACCAGTTCGCGCGGCGAAAAGGGTTTGAGGACATAATCGTCCGCGCCCATTTCCAGCCCGACGATGCGGTCCGTCTCTTCGGACTTGGCGGTCAGCAGGATGACGGGAATCTCGCTCGTCTCGCGGATATGGCGGCACAGCGACAGACCATCCTCACCCGGCATCATGATGTCCAGGATGACCAGGTCGATCGCATTGGCGCTCAGGCGCAACCGCGCTTCGGCCGCATTTTCGACGGCAGTGACGCGAAATCCGTTGCGCGACAGATATTGCGCCAGCGGTTCACGGATCGAACGCTCGTCATCGACGAGCAGGAGATGGGGACGGTCGCTCATCATGCCTGTCTGTCATGGCTTTCAAAAGGTTGAAAGGGCGAAGGCGATAAGGGGGCAATCCTTCGCCCTTCCGGGTGCGGGCGGCGGGTCAGCACAGGTCAGGGGAGGGGAAGCCCTGCACCATCCGCCGCCCATGGGTTCAGTCGGCTGGCGGGGGCGGCGGGGCGTCATGGCCCGGGCCGCGCTTGCCCATGGGGCCGCGCATCTGCGGGCGCGCCGCCTTCATTTCGTCGGCGGTGACGAAACCGTCCTTGTTGGCGTCGGCCTTGTCGAACATCGCCAGCGGGCCAGCCATGAATTCGGCCTTGGTGATGGCGCCATCCTTGTTCGCGTCACCAAAGCCCGGGCCGCCACGTATCATGCCGTGGCCGGGACCGCGATGGCGTCCCTTGCCCCAGCCGCGCCCGTCCGGCTTGCCGGCTTCGTCGCGCTTGTCGGCGCGGGCCTTATGGCCGGCCGCGAACTCGGCCTTGCTGATCTGACCATTTTTGTCGGTGTCGAGCGCGGCGAAGCGCGCGTCCTGCCGCTGCTGGCGCTTGAGATCGCGGTCCTTCTGCGTCAACTGGCCATCATGGTCGACGTCCATCTTGGCGAAGCGGGCTTCCAGCGCGGCGGTCAGTTCCGCCTTGCTGATCTTGCCATCCTTGTTGGCGTCAGCCATGGCCATCATGCCGCCACGCGGGCCGCCCTCGGCGCCCGGCTGGGCATAGACGACATGGGTTGCCGCGATCCCGCCGACGAACAGCGATCCGACCGCGACGGTGGTGAAAAATTTGCGGAGCATGTCCAGTTTCCTTCCAATGTCTTCCTGAACGGCGATGCCGCCGTCCTTGAAGACGCTTATGAAAGGAAACTGTCCCGCAGATGTGTCACGCCGCCGATTTGTTTGTCGCAAACTGTAACGGGCATCTTTGTTGGAGAACCGCACCGGCCCGCTCCCCCTCCCGACCTCCCATCCAGGATATACTGTGGGAGGTCGGGAGGGGGAGCGGGCCGGTGCCGCACTCAATCAAGCGCGATCGCGCCGCCCCAGCAAACGAAGCCGCAGCGCGTTGAGCTTGATGAAGCCCGCCGCATCGCGCTGGTCATAGGCGCCGGCATCGTCTTCGAACGTCACGACCTTCTCGCTGTACAGCGAATAAGGCGACTTGCGACCAACGACATAGACGCCGCCCTTGTACAGCTTCAGGCGAACGGTGCCCGTCACCTTCTCCTGGCTGTAATCGATCGCGGCCTGCAGCATCTCGCGCTCGGGCGAGAACCAGAAGCCGTTATAGATCAGCTCTGCATATTTGGGGGCCAGCTCATCCTTCAGATGCGCCGCGCCCCGATCGAGCGTCAGCTGCTCGATGCCGCGATGGGCAAGGTGATAGATGGTGCCGCCCGGCGTTTCATACATGCCGCGCGACTTCATGCCGACGAAGCGGTTCTCGACCAGATCGAGCCGGCCAATGCCATGCTTGCGGCCATAGTCGTTCAGCGTTTCCAGCAGGGTCGCGGGCGACATGCCGACGCCATTGATCGCCACGCCATCGCCGTGTTCGAAATCGATGGTGATATATTCCGGCGCATCGGGCGCGTCTTCCGGGTTCACCGTGCGCGAATAGACATAGTCCGGGGTTTCTTCCCACGGATCTTCCAGAACCTTACCTTCCGAAGAAGTATGCAGCATGTTCGCATCGGTCGAGAAGGGGCTTTCGCCACGCTTGTCGCGCGGAATGGGAATCTGGTGCTTTTCAGCAAATTCGATCAGCTTGGTGCGGCTGGCCAGATCCCATTCGCGCCAGGGCGCGATCACCTTGATGTCCGGGGCGAGGCCATAATAGCCCAGTTCGAAGCGAACCTGGTCGTTGCCCTTGCCGGTCGCGCCATGCGACACCGCGTCTGCGCCCACCATTTTGGCGATCTCGATCTGGCGCTTGGCGATCAGCGGCCGGGCGATCGATGTGCCGAGCAGATACAGGCCTTCATACAGCGCATTGGAGCGCATCATCGGGAAGACATAATCCTTCACGAATTCTTCGCGCAGGTCGTCGATGAAGATATGCTCTTCCTTGACGCCCATCAGCCGGGCCTTGGCGCGGGCCGGCTCCAGCTCTTCGCCCTGACCCAGATCGGCGGTGAAGGTGACGACCTCGCACTGATAGGTTTGCTGCAACCATTTCAGGATCACGCTGGTATCGAGACCACCGGAAAAGGCGAGGACGATGCGGTTGATCTTGTCGGACATGGGCGGGCGACTCTTTTCGTGCAGGAAGGACGCGGAAACTTTGCGCGCGCCCGGTATCAGGCAAGCCGCCAAAGCGCAACCGGACATGATGAAAGCCGGGCGTGGATGCGCCCGGCTTCCTGTACGCTGGGAGTAGGGGATCAGCGGGTCCGTGGCTTCAGGAAGCCGGGACGCGGGCGATCCGAACCAAAGCGATAGACGGTCTGGCTGCGGTCCAAGGCTGAAGCCAGCGACGAGGCCGGAGCCGGTTCTGCGTCCATGGTCTGCGGCGCCCGGTGCGGCATGTGCGCCGCTTCCCGCTGCGCCAGCAGGAACTTGGCGCGACGCAGGCGTTTTGCCCGCGTGGTGAACGGATTGTCCACGCTTGGGGCCGCCGCGACCATGGCCTCCAGCATCGATCCTGCCGGGGCCATCGCCGCGCGTTCAACGGCCAGCTGCACGGGTTCCCTGACAGTCGGCGGCGGCGCCATGGCTGTAGGAGTGATCACCGGGGCAGCATCGGTCATGACTTCTTCATGGTCCTCGTTCGGACGGCGGCGACGCATCAACGCCGTGCCGCCAAGTCCAAGCAGCAGCAGCGCGCCGCCACCCATCGCCCACAGCAGCGCATTGTCTGCGCGGGCTGTCTCGACGGGCGCTGTGTCGGCGGCCGTCGGCGTTGCTGTCGCAGGCGCTGTCGCAGCCGCTACAGCTTCCGCCGGGAGTGGTGCGGGGGCGGCCGTTTCAACGGGTGCGGCTGCTATGGGGGCTGCCCTGTCTTGCTGCGGCGCCGAGCGTTCAGCCACGGCTTGGGCGCTTGGCGCGCTGCTAGCCTGCTGGCGCGCAGCGCGGCGCGGCTGGGCCTGTTCTGCTTCCACGGCGGCCGTTGCAGCGGCGATGCGTTCATCGATCGGGGGTGTCGCCTGCACCATCGGCTCACCCGGCGTAAAGATCGGCGCGGTGGCGGCAGGGGGCGCCTGCATGGGCGCTGCAGCAGCGGGGGCTGCGCTCTCCGGCGCAGTCGTCGGGATCGCCGGTGGGATCACGACCGTTTGCGCGAGCAGCGGGGTTGCACTCAAAGCCAGAACAGCGGCAATCGCGGCCCTGGCGGGGCGGATGTTGCGAATATGTCCAGTCATAGTGAAGGATAAACCTATGGCCGGGCAATTCATCCCGATGATCGGATCGAAATTGAGACGAGCAGAGCGAGTGTTGCGCTGTAATGATCAGTATGAACATTCGTTCATCGTGACATGAATGCAGTATTTACGAAATTACATAGCTGACCGGAGGAAGTTGCTGGTCTGACTTTGGTGAATTTGGATCATTGTCTAATTTTGCGCCATTCAATATAGATATGCGCTTCTTTTCTTCCTCCGCGTCACTGGCGCGCTGTGCTTTCGTGCGGCCATATTTTGCGCGATTGGCGTCCGCCTGCCGGGCCTTTTCCGCCCGCGCTTTCGTCTTTCGCGCCTGACGCAGATTGATGACGTTGCTCATGCCGACAGCATAAGGCGGCTGGCCGCGTCTTGCCAAGGGGCGCGGAAACCGGGCATGACAACCTTTTCCCAGCGTCCCGGGGCGATTTTTCATGACAAGCATTCACGACGTTGCCGCCCTGGCCAAGGTTTCGATCAAGACGGTGTCGCGCGTCGTCAACAGCGCGCCCAATGTCAGCCCCGAATTGCGCGATCGGGTGCAGGCGGCGATCAGCGAACTGGGCTATCGCCCCAACCAGTCCGCACGGCGACTGGCTGGCGGGCGGTCCTTCATGATCGCCTTCCTCTATAATAATCCGGCGCCCGGCTATGTCAGCCGCATTCAGATCGGCGCGGCATGGCGCTGTCGCGAACTGGGCTATCATCTGGTGGTGGAACCGATCTCGCCGGGCGGTGAGGAGCGGTTCGACGTGCTGGAGCGACTGGTCGCGGCGCTTCGCCCTGATGGTGTGCTGCTGGTGCCGCCCCTTTCGGATGACGAAGGGCTGTTGGCCCGTCTGGCGGAAATGAAGCTGCCCTGTGCGCGCATCGCCGGGTCGATCGAAGCGCCCAGCTTCACGATCCGCACGCCCGAACATGCGGCTGGGCGGATGATGGCTGATCATTTGATCAGCCTTGGCCATCGTCGTATCGGCGTCATCACGCCGCCGGCGACCCACCATGCCGCGCTGCGCCGGGTTGAGGGGTTTCGCGAAGGGCTGGCCGATGCGGGCATTGCGCAGGACGAGGCTTTGTTCGTACCCGGCCAGTTTGATTTCGCATCCGGAATCGAAGCGGGCGAGACGTTGCTGGCCCTGTCCAGCCCGCCCACTGCGGTCTTCGCCACCAATGACGAAATGGCGCTGGGCGTCCTGACACTGGCCCATCGCATCGGACTGCGCGTGCCGGAGGATCTGTCAGTGACGGGTTTTGACGATACGACCGCCAGCCTCACATCCTGGCCGCCCCTGACCACCATGCGCCAGCCGCTGGAGGATATGGGCCGCACCGTGATCGAGGCGCTGGCCGCGGGTCCGGTGGAAGCCCCGGAATTTCAGTTCACGTTGATCGAACGGGGCAGTTCTGGGCCGCCGGCAAAATCGGGATGAGGGAAAGTCTGGAGCGGGTAGCGGGGATCGAACCCGCATCACAAGCTTGGAAGGCTAGTGCTCTACCATTGAGCTATACCCGCTTTTCAACGACTTAGCCTCATCGGCGACCATCGCAGTCCGGCGGCGTGCGCGCGTTTCTGCTTGGTGCGCAGGCCGATTGCCACACTTGCCTGCCTCTGGTCAACGTGCCTGCACCAGATATTTGCAACTTTGTGGCGCAGCATGACGGCCATTATCGCCTCAACCAGACATCCAGCAATTCATAGCCAAGACCAAAGGCGAGTTGCAGCCCCGCCTGACCGTCGCTGGACCAGCGCACCTGCGCGTCGCGGCGGGCAAGTCCATCCACATGGACGCAGAGGTCGCGTCCGGGTGAAAGTCCACGATCATCGGCGATCTTCATGCCGAACAGAGAAATATCGAGCATGCGGGTGGTCCATGTCTGTCCATCCATGTCCATCGCCACCGGGCAGTCGGTCGCGAAGCGCACCGACTCCGGTCCCTTGAGGCCGCGGCGATGCGGATGGGTGAGCAAGGATAGGGAAATGGCGTGATAAAATTGCAGGACGACGCGCTCTCCCGCCGCTTCGGTGACGATCGCGTGCAGATCATGGCCATTGCGCAACCCCAGTTGCACATCTTCCCCAATTCTCAGCGAAAGACTGGTCCGTACGATCGCCTGCTCGCTGCTCATCGACCTTACCAGGCACAGGCCCTGCCGCCCCGCCGTCGACAGCTTGCCGATCTGCAGCAGAGAAATGAAGTCACGCACGGTCATGCCTGTCGCTCCGCCTGATCCGGTCGATCGATCATTCGATCAGCTTGAGAATGTCCTGCTGTCGCGCATTGGCCTGGGCCAGCATCGCCGTGGCGGCCTGGCTCAATATCTGCTGCTTCGCGAGCGCGGTCGTTTCGGCGGAAAAGTCCGCGTCTTCGATGCGGGACCGCGCATCGGTCAGGTTGACGATGCTGCTGTCCGCCTGTTCGCTGATCGATTCCAGCCGGCGCTGTGATGCGCCCAACGTGATCCGCACGCCATTGATCTGGTCCAGCGCGGCGTCGATGACCGCCAGTGAATCGCGCGCCGTCACGCCGATGGAGGCGTAGGATTTATAGTCGGAATCGGTATAGGCGACATGTCCCGGCATATCGCGCCAGACTTCTTGACCATTTTCGATCTCGATCCGACGGGGTGCGCCGACATTCTGGTCCAGCGTCAGGTCGATATTGCCGATGCCGACAAAGCGGGTGAAACCGGCGACGGTCATGTCGGTGCCCAGCAGGCTGAAATCGTCGCTGTTGCTGCGCAAGGTAGGAATGTCGATCGCCACGACGTCGCCGGCATTGGCGCCCGCCTGTATCCGCACCTGTGTCGATCCGGCGCTATGGCCTTCATCATACCAGACGCCGTCGATCCAGACATTGTCCTGAAAATCGGTATCCTTGTTATAGTCGTGCGCCTCGATGCCGTTGGTCGTGTTGGAAAAGAGCGATCGTCCGTTGAAGGCGGCGTTCTGGAGAATGTCGCCAATATGATCGACCGTCTGCTCGATTTCCGCCTGCATTGCTGCGCGATCGGACGGGTTGTTGACGCCATTGGCGGCCTGCAGGGCCAATTCGCGCATCCGCTGGAGGCTGTTGGAAATGTCCGCCAGAAAGCTGTCGGCCGTCTGCACCAGCGATATGCCATCGGCGATGTTGCGCTTGGCCGTCTCCAGACCGCGCAACTGGCTGGTCATGCTGCTGGCGATGGCCAGTCCCGCGGCGTCGTCCTTTGCGCTATTGATGCGCTTACCGGTAGACAGGCGTTCGGCGGCCTGCGCCTGCGCCTTGCTGGCGGCTTCGGCGGCGCGCTGCGCTCGCAGCGCCGGACTGTTGGTGCCGATGACGCTCACCATTTCCCCTTTTGTCTGACGATAAACCAGCGTAGACTGCGCCGGCCGCGACCCCGGGTGAAATTCCGGGCGACGTGGGTCGCATACGTCGCCCGGCAGCCAAGCGTCCCCTAGGGGGTCGGCTGCGCTGTTGATGGCTTTGCGCAAGTGGATCCGCTATCCGGGCTTTTCCCGGAGAGGATTGAAAGAGCAGGGATTTTCCCGGCTTGGCAGGGGCGGGCAGTGGGGTATGAAGCACGGACATGACGATGTCCCGCCTTCCTGCCGCACGACCCGCTTTCGCGCTGTCGTCGCCCCGTGGAAATTGGCGGCTGATCGCGCTGCTGGCGGCCTATCCTTTCCTTTTCAAACTGGCGCATTTCATGGCCAGTCCCTGGGGTGGGTCGCATTTCTTCAGCCTCTGGTATCCGGCGGCCGGGGTGCGGCTGGCGCTGCTGTGGCATGTGGGCGCGCGCTGGACACCGCTGGTGGTGGCGGAAGAATGTCTGATTCAGCTGCTGTCGGGCGTGATCGACAGCGCCAGCCCCGAACTATTCAATCATATCTGGGGGGTGGCGCGGGCGCCGCTGGCCTATGGCGTCATGATCGGCGCGGTGCGTTGGGTGGAGCGGCGAAGCCGGTCTGAACTGGCGCTGCCACCCATGCCCTTTGGCCTTGCCGCGATTTTGTCGCCAACCCTTGCCGCTTTCCTTGCCGGCTTGTGGGAATGGCTGTGGCCCAGCGTGACGCCGGACCTGTCGACTCAGCCCTTCGCCACGACCATAGCCGCCTTTCTGGTGGGCGATTTGTTGGGCGTCCTGCTGGTTGCACCGGCTTTGCTGTGGTTGCTGGGGCGTGTCGGGGACCGCGAAGCGGTGGCATTGCCATCAGGCGCACGCTGCGCCGAAGGCGCGATCATTCTGGGCCTGGGCTGGGTGCTGGCGGCTGCGCTGGCAAAGGTCGAACCTGATATATCGATGACGCCGGTCCTGCTGTGTGCCACCTGGGTCGGCCTGCGTTGCGGGCGAAGCGGGGCATGGGTGGCGATCATCCTGTCGGCGGCGATCATCCTGCCATGGTCGGCATCGCTCCTGTCGACGCCGACCCGCTTTGCCCTGCATATGGGCCTCGCCGCCGTGGCGATGTCCGCCTATCTCGCCGCCAGTTTTGCCGAGGCGCAGGTCCGCGCCCGTCAGGACATCGCCCGGCGCGACCGTATCCTGTTTCAGGCGGAAAGGCTCAAGACGCTGCGCGCCATGTCCGTCGCCATCATCCATGAAATCAGTCAGCCCTTGTCCACACTGGCGATCGAGACGCGCCATATGGCGGTGCTCAGCCGGGATGAGGCGCCAGATCTCGCCGAAATGCGGCAGAGTGCTGATCTGATCGAACGCAAGGCGACCTTGCTGGCCGACATGGTCCGCCGGCTGCGGCGCTTTGGCGGTCGCGCTGTCGATGAGCCATCGGCCATCCCGCTCGACCGATTGGTGCAGGATTGTCTGGGCATCGCCGCAGCCGAAGCGCGCCGCCACAATTGCCGGCTGCGCTTCGACGATACAGCTCCATCGCCACTGGTTCAGGGGCATGAGATTGAATTGACGCAGGTGCTGCTCAACCTGATCCGCAACGCCATGACGGCTGCGCCGGGGGCGGACATCGTCATCGGCATTCATATGTCCGGGAACGACGCCGTGGTGCATATCGCCAACCCGTTGCGTGATGCGGTGCCCGATCATGGCGGAATGGGGGTGGGGCTGTTGGTGGCGCGCGCGATTGTGGAGGCGCATGGCGGGCGTCTGGAGCGGGTCATTCTCGACGGCGGCGTCCAGCATAGCGTGCGCCTGCCGGTGGCGGAGGCGGCTCATGGCTGAATTGCCGGACAGGGCGATCGTGCATGTGGTGGACGACGATGTTGACCTGGGCCAGAGCGTCGCCCGGCTTCTGGGGCGGCATGGCCATGCCACCCGCGCCTTTTCGACGCCGGAGGCGATGTTGCAGGCGCAGCCGCAACAGGCGGCCCATTGTCTCGTCACCGATGTCATGATGGGCGACACGGACGGCTTCTCGCTCGCCGAACAAATCCGCCAGCGCGATCCCGGCGTCGCGATCATCTTCATGACGGCATGGCCCACGACCGCCAACGCCGTGGATGCGATTCGCCGCTATGGCGGCCTCGACTATCTGGAAAAGCCGTTGGATGAGGATCGGTTGATCGATGCTGTCGCCGAAGGCGTCGCCTGGAGCCGCCGTCGCCGTGCGGCGCTGGCGCGCATCGATGCGCTGACCCCGCGCGAACGGGATGTGCTGGACCGGCTGGCGCAGGGTATGAGCAACAAGATGGTCGCGGCGGAGCTGGGGCTTAGCCCCAAGACGATAGAGGATCACCGCGCCGCCATCGTCGCGAAGACGGGGGCGAGCGGATCGGCCGGGCTGATCGCGCTGATGCGCGATATGCGTGACTGAAAAGCGGGGGTAGGGCGGCTTCCCAAGTGCTTGTGGAAAAGGCGAAACATCGCCCTTACTCCCGCCCGCCATTTCCTCTATCACCCTATCTATGAACAGCCCGCCCCTGCGCCAGTTGGATGTTTTCGCGCAGATGGTGGCGGCCGGCGATGTGGCGCGCTGCGCCCGCGATCTGGGCGTTTCCGTTGAAGAGGTGCTGCGCGACATCGCATCGCTGGAAATGCGCCTGGGCTATCGGTTGTTCGACGATCTGGATGGGCCTGCGCGGCTCACCCCGGCCGGGCGCAAGACGGCGCAGGCGATGACCCTGCTGACGCAGGATGCGTCGGAACCGGAAGTCGCTGCACAGCCCGAACCATTGCTGCAAAGTCCGACTGCGCCCGCTGTTCCGGCCGACCTCGTGCGCCAGGTTGCGGACCCCGCGCGGCAGACCATCGTCCTTGCGGCACCTGCGCCGATCTTCGGCCAGTTGCAGGATGCGCTCGCAGCGTTCGAGGCGGCGAATGAGGATATCGCCATCGCGCTCGATCTGCATGTCCATAGCGCGCAGCAGGCGATGGCCGCACTGGCCAGCGGTCGGGCGGACATCGCCTATTTCTATGCGCTCGAAGAACCGGCGGGCTTCGCGTCGCGCTATGGCTGGTCGGAACCGCTCAATCTCTACGCGGGCGCTGGTCACGCTCTGGCGCGTGCCGACAGCGTCAGCCGCGAAGATTTGGCGATGACCTCCATGCTGACGATGGAGCCGCATGGCGGAATGCGGGAAGTCATCGACGCTGCGCTGGCGAAGGGGCGGGTGCGTGCGCTGCCGGCTTTGCTGGAGAGCGACAATATGTTCGAGATCATCGCCGCCCTGCGCGACGGGGCGGGCTATTTCGCGGCCTTTGGCACGCTGGCGCGAGATCTGGGACGGATCGGCGGCATCGGACGACTGGCGCTCGACATGCCCCTGCCCGCGATCGAGGTGCGACAGGCGGTTGCCCCGCGCGCTGCGGAAAAGCCGGCGGTCGAGGCGCTGGCGGAGTTCCTGTTCCTCTAAACATGACGGATATTTAATGCCGCACCGCAGCGGAAATGGGATAAGCTGATCTTGATATGATGTAACATACTAGATACAGGGTCTCATCAGACAAGAACCAAAGGGTTGATTTCCATGCCTCGCTCTATGCTGCTGCGCGCCGGTTGCGCCTTGCCCGCGCTGTGCCTTGCCTTTCCCGCCTTCGCCGATGATGCCGCGCCTGATGCGGTCGACACCCAATATCATGACCAGCGCGCAGACATTGTCGTCACCGCGCTGATTCCGCGTAAGCAGGGCGACATATTGTCGGGCACCTCGGTCCTGACCGGCGAGCAGCTGACCCGCGACCTGCGACCCAGCATCGGCGAAACGCTGGCGCGGCAGCCGGGCGTGTCGGCCACTTCCTTTGGTCCCAATGCCTCGCGTCCCATTCTGCGCGGCTTTCAGGGCGAGCGCGTGCGCATCCTGACCGATGGCATCGGAAGTTTCGACGTATCCAACACCTCGGTCGATCATGCCGTCGCGATCAATCCGCTGACCGCCGACCGGATCGAGATTTTGCGCGGTCCAACCGCCCTGCTTTACGGTTCCTCCGCGATCGGCGGCGTGGTCAATGTGATCGACAGCCGCATCCCCCGCCGCGTGCCTGATGAACCGGTGCATGTCGAAGGCATCGCTACCTATGGCAGCGCCGCGAATGAACGCACGGTCAGCGGTGAGGTGGAGGCGCCTCTGACCCAGAATCTCGTCGTCCATCTCGACGGCAGCTGGACCAACACTGACGATCTGCGCACCGGCGGCTACATATTGTCCAAACCGATGCGGGCGCTCGCCGCCCAGTCGGACGATCCGGAAATTCGCGAAGATGGCCAGTGGAAGGGCAAGCTGCCCAATACGGCCGCTGAAACCTGGGAAGTGGCCGGCGGCTTTGCCTATGTCGGGGACGGCGGCAATCTGGGCGTGTCGGTGGCCCACAGCGAGAATCGCTATGGCGTGCCTTCGCGCATCGATGTGGCGGAGGATCATGATCATGAGGGCGAAGATCATGGCCATGACGAGGAGCCGGGCCACACCCATGAGGATGTGACCCTGTCGATGAAGCAGACCCGCGTCGACCTGCGCGGTGAAGTGGCGACCGGCGGCGGTTTTCTGGACAGCATCCGCCTGCGCGCAGGCTTTGCCGATTATCAGCATCAGGAAATCGAACCGACGGGTGAAGTCGGCACGACCTTCAAGAACCAGTCGATGGAAAGCCGGCTGGAATTCATTCAGGCGCGTCAGGGCGGCTGGGATGGCGCGTTCGGCGCGCAATTCTTCACCCGCCGGTTCGAAGCGATCGGCGAAGAAAAATTCCTGCCGCGGAATGAAACCAACCAGTTGGGCGTCTTCACCCTTCAGTCGCTCGATCTGGGCAGCACCCGGATCGAGGCGGGCGGTCGGTTCGAACATAGCGACCTGACCTCCAATCCTGATGCCGACCTGTTCGTGGGCGGCTATCAGCGCAGTTTCAACGCCCTGTCCGGTTCGATTGGCATCAGTCAGGAAATCCTGCCCGGCTGGCGCGCAGGCATCAATGCCTCGCGCAGCGAACGTGCGCCTTCGGCTGAAGAATTGTTCGCCCGTGGCAATCATGCCGGCACGCAAGCCTTCGAGCTGGGCGATGCCAGCTTTGGCAAGGAAAAGAGTTGGGGCATCGAAGGCACGCTGCGTGGCAAGGGCGAAGGCTATAGCGTCAGCCTCGCCGCCTATCATAACTGGTTCAGCGGCTATATTTACGACACGATCGTCGCCGATAGCGTGTGTCAGGCGGCCAATGGCGGGGCGGAACTGGAATTCCCCTGCTATGCCTATAATCAGGCCGATGCCCGCTATTATGGTTTCGAAGCCGAAGGGTCGGTGAAGCTGGCGCAACTGGGCGGCTATGCAATCAATCTGGATGGTGTTGCCGATTATGTCCGCGCTACCATCAAGGGCAGTGGCCCCGCGCCGCGCATTCCTCCGCTGCGCCTGTTGGGCGGGGTCGAGGCGCAGGGCGACCGCATCAGCGCCCGTGCCGAGGTCGAGCATGTGTTTGAACAAAACCGCATCGCCGAAACCGAAACGCCAACTGACGGCTTCACGCTGGTCAATGCGTCGCTGTCGTTCAAGCCGTTCAAGGGCAATGACCGCACTACGCTGATGTTGTCGGCCAACAATATCTTCGATGTGGAGGCGCGCCGCCATGCCAGCGTGCTCAAGGATTTTGCACCGCTTGCCGGCCGCGACATCCGCGTGACGGCGCGTTTCTCGCTGTAAGACTATATGTCGTCCTGCGCCGATGGGACTCGGGTTCCATCGGCGCAGGGCACAGGAATCTTGCGCATTGTGACAATTTCGTTACAAGCGCTCCATGCGCCAGATCGCCGCCTTGCCCTATTCCACCGCCGCCGACGGATCGATGCAGATATTGCTCATCACGTCGCGCGACACGCGGCGCTGGGTGATTCCCAAGGGCAACCGGATCAAGGGGCTGGCCGGCCATCGCGCCGCCGAACTTGAAGCCTATGAAGAAGCGGGCATCCACGGCATCGCCTGTCCCGCGCCGCTTGGCCGCTATGTCTACGACAAGCGCAAGCGCAAGGGCGGGTCGCGCGAAGCGACTGTCGAGGTTTTTCCGCTTGCGGTCACGGGCCACCTGACGCAATGGCCCGAACAGGGCCAGAGGGAGTTGCGCTGGTTTCCGGTCGCCGAAGCCGCAGGCGCGGTCGACGAACCCGATTTGAAGTCGATCATCGCGGCCTTCCGCGAACCGCCCGCCGATCCGGGCTGGTTCATCCGGTTGCTGCTGGCGATCCGCGAGAAACAAAGTGAAAGGACTGGAATGCTGCGCTGGTTTCATGCGCTGATGCCCAAGCAGGGGCGCTTCTTCGAACAGTTCGAGGATCATGCCGCCACGCTTGTCGCGGGCGCCGACGCGCTGGCCCGGCTGCTCAAGGGCGGGCCGGACATGGCCGAGCATATCAAGACCATTTCCGATCAGGAGCATGAGGCGGACGACATCATCCGCGACGTGCTTCAGGATGTGCGTCGCATTTTCGTGACGCCGTTCGATCGCAGCGCCATCACCGGCCTGATCGGTGTGATGGATGACGCGATCGACCAGATGAACCAGACCGCCAAGGCGATCGCCCTGTTCGATGTGAGGGAATTTCCCTCGCAGATGCAGGATATGAGCGCCCTGATCGTCGAATGCGCCCGCATCACGGCGGAAGCGACGCCGCTGCTGCGTTCGCTCAACCTCAACGCCACCCGCCTGCACGACCTGACCGAACGGCTGGTCAAGCTGGAGGGGCATGCCGATATCCTGCACGAAGCCGGCCTCAAGGCGCTGTATGAACAGGCGCGCGCCGGCAATCCGATGGACTTCATCGTCGGCAACGAGATTTACAGCCATCTGGAAAAGGTGACGGACCGGTTCGAGGACGTCGCCAACGAGATTTCCGGCCTGGTCATTGACCACGCCTAATCGGTCGACACGCTACACACCCCGTTCGCTTCGAGCATAGTCAAGAAGCGGACAGCGCGCGCATCTTGTTTCTCGATTGCGCTCGAAACGAACGGATTTAGGATGTTACGATCCATGCAGGACAGGCTGTAACTCGCCATGGACGCCCATATCGCCCTTCCTCTGCTGATCGCGCTGATCGGTGTCGCCTTGCTGTTCGATTTCCTGAACGGCCTGCATGATGCCGCCAATTCGATCGCGACCATCGTGTCGACCCGTGTGCTCAAACCGCAATATGCGGTCGCCTGGGCCGCCTTCTTCAACTTCATCGCTTTCCTCTTCTTTGGCCTGCATGTCGCCGAAACGGTGGGGAAGGGCATTGTCGACGCCAGCATCATCGACGCGCAGATTATTTTCGGCGCGCTGATGGGGGCGATCGCCTGGAACCTCATCACCTGGGGGCTGGGCATTCCGTCTTCCTCCAGCCATGCGCTGATCGGCGGCCTGCTGGGCGCGGGCACGGCCAAGGCTGGCCTTGGCGCGGTGGTGTGGAGCGGCGTGTTCAAGACCAGCGCCGCCATCGTCATCTCGCCCGCCGTTGGCCTGTTCCTGGCGCTGATGCTGGTGCTGCTGATCAGTTGGATCTTCCGCAAATTCACGCCGCAGGGCGCGGACCGGGTGTTCCGCAAGCTGCAACTCGTCTCCGCCTCGCTCTATTCGCTGGGCCATGGCGGCAATGATGCGCAGAAGACGATGGGGATCATCGCCGTGCTGCTCTATTCGCAGGGCATGCTGACCGGCGGCTTCCATGTGCCGATGTGGGTGGTGCTCAGCTGTCAGGCGGCGATGGGCCTAGGAACGCTACTGGGCGGCTGGAAAATCGTTCATACCATGGGATCGAAGATCACCCGCCTGACCCCGGCGCAGGGCTTCTGCGCGGAAACCGGCGGCGCGATCACCCTGTTCATGGCGACCCATCTGGGCGTGCCGGTGTCCACCACCCATACCATCACCGGCGCGATCGTGGGCGTGGGCGCATCGCGGCGTCTGTCCGCCGTGCGCTGGAACGTGGCGTCCAGCATCATCGTCGCCTGGGTCGTGACCTTGCCGGCCGCCGCTGCGATCGGCGCGCTTTTCTACGGGCTGACGACCTTCTTCTGATCGATGAGGTTGGACACAGAAAAGGGCGCGGGGTGATCCCGCGCCCTTTTCTGTGTCACAATTATCGCCAGCCGATCAGGCGACCCGGCCCAGTCGGTGATAGAGATTAGCATATTTGACCGATTCCGGCTGGTCCTGCACTTCCTTCAGATAATGGGCGATGGCAGTGCGGATCAGGCCGAAATCCTGCTGGCTGAAAACCGCGCGCGACCGGGCGGGTTCGGGCTTTTCGATCGTGTCGGTGGTCATGTCCTTGTCCTCATCCTGTGGCCCCGTGGGGCGATGGACAACGAAATAGACAGGTGAATCCCTTTGCGTAAGGCCGATGAGTGGCCGCAAGTCATAAACTGATTTGGTCATATTGTCATTCTATGACATAATGTCTTTATGGCAGAGCTGACCGACCGCAAACTCTATCTGGGGCCAAAGCTGCGCGTGCTGCGCCGCGAACTGGGCCTCAACCAGACGCGCATGGCCGAAGAGCTGGGCGTGTCGCCCAGCTACCTTAACCACCTCGAGCGCAACCAGCGTCCGCTGACCGCGCAGATGCTGCTGCGCCTCGCCAACACCTATGACATCGACATTCGCGATTTCACCGCCACGCCGGCAGAGGGCGGCCCGGGCGAACTGAGTGAAATCCTGTCCGACGCGCTGGTCCGCGACATCGGCATCGCCCGCGATGAAGTGCTGGAGGTCGCGGAAAACTACCCCGGCGTCAGCGAAGCGATCGCCCGTTTCTATCGCGCGCTGGGCGATCTGCGCCGCCTGCCGGGGGAGGCGGTCGCCCGCAGCGGCCCTGCGCCCTTGGTCGCGCCGGTCGACTGGTTGCGCGAAACCATCGCGCGGGCGGGCAATCATTTTGCGGAGATTGATGCCGGCGCCGAAAGCCTGGCCGCCACCTTGTCTGACGATCCGGCGCTGCTCCAGGCGGAATTGCGCACGCGCCTGAAGGACCGCCACGGCATGAGCGTGCAACTGGTCCGCGCCGATGTGCTGGCCGGAACACTGCGCCATTATGACATGCACCGGCGACGGCTGATGCTCAGCGAACGGCTGCCTGCGTCCGGTCGCCTTTTCGCCATCGCCTATCACCTCTGCGCGCAGGAACTGGCTGAAGCCATCGCTGCGCAGGTCGCCCGCGCCGCGCCTCCCGATGAGGATAGCCGCCGCCTCGCCAGCATCGCGCTCACCAACTATGCCGCCGCAGCTTTGGTCATGCCCTATGACCGTTTCCGGCAGGCGGCCGAACAGTCCCGGCATGACATCGCCCTGCTGCGCGATCGGTTCGGCGCATCGACCGAGCAGGTTGCCCACCGCCTGACCAGTCTCAACCGCACCGGCGCGCGCGGCGTTCCCTTCTTCATGGCGAAGATCGACCGGGCCGGGGCCTTGTCCAAGCGGTTCGATGGCGAGGCATGGCCCTTTGCCCGCTATGGCGGCACCTGTCCGCGCTGGGACGCGCATGGGCCGCAGGAGCAGGACTGGGTGACGCCGCAACTGATCGAGACGCTGGACGGTAAGCGCTTCCTGACACTGGCGATCGGCCTGCCCCATGGCGAGGCGCGGGGGCGATCGGTAATCGCGTTGGGGTGCGAGGCGAAACATGCGGCGCGCATCCTCCATGCCGACGGCATCGATCCCGAAAAGGGGGAGGCGACCGAGGTCGGCCCGACCTGCCATTTGTGCGAACGGCGCGCCTGCCCCGACCGCGCCCTGCCGCCGGTCACGCGGGCGCTGGACCTGCACAGCTATGAAAGGACGGCCGCGCCCTTTCCCTTTCGGCGGGTCTAACATCAACTCCGTTCGCTTCGAGCGTAGTCGAGAAGCGGCTGGAGTTGCCCTTTAACGGCTCCTATTTGATCGGAATAGGGTCAGGCGGCGGCCAAACCCTTGCTCAGATGCCGGGCCAGAAAATCGAGGCAGGACCGCACCTTGGCCATCTCCCCTTGCCCTGGCATGTACAGCGCGACGATGGAGGCGGGAGGCAGGGCTACGTCGGGCAGCACGGGTTGCAGCCGCCCGGCATCCAGATCGTCGGACACTTCCCACATGGATTTCAGCACGATGCCTGCGCCGTCCAGCGCCCAGGCGCGCGCCAGTTCGCCGTCATTGGTACTCAGCGTCACGCGCGGGCCAGGCGCGTCGCCCAGCAAGCTGCGCCACAGATCCTGCTGCACCTGCCCGGCGACGATATTGTCATGCACCGCCAGATCATGGACGCTGCCGGGCCGGCCGCGCCGGTTGAGATAGTCGGGCGCGGCGCATAGCAGGCGGGGATTGTCGGTCAGCCGCTTCATGGTCAGTGCGGAATCGGGCGGCGGGTCGAAGCAGAGCGCAATGTCGTGCCCGCTCTCGACGATGTTGGTCGCCTGCTCGGCCGTTTCCAGATGCACGGTCACATCGGGATGCAGCGTGGCATATTGGCGAAAGATCGGGGCCAGCCGCATCCGCGCCGCGCCGATCGTCGTCACCACGCGCAGCGGCCCGCTCGCCTCGGTCGCGCGGCGCATGACATCGGTTTCGATATCGTCGATCGCCGACAGCGCCCGGCCCGCGCCTTCGTACAACAACGATCCTTCGTCGGTCAGCGACAGGTGCCGGCTGTTGCGCCGGATCAGCATAACCCCCAGCCGCTGCTCCAGTTGGGACAGGCGGCGGCTGGTTGCGGCAAGCGAAAGGCCCAGCCGTTTCGCCGCTTCGGACAGCGTGCCCGATTCGGCAATCTTCACGAAGGATTCGATCTCGGCAAAACGGTCGGCCATTCAAAAGAAGCTAGGGAAGCGATGCTGCGGTGCAATAGGCATGCTGTTGCACAGGCGCATGTTTTTGTTGCTGCGTCTCTGGAAAACGACGATTTTGTAAGCTTTTCTTTCGCAGTTTTGCGAAACGCAAGGCAGGATTGCATCGGTTGCGCCGCGTTGACGGACGCTTTTGCGCCGCATCATTTTGGTTGGAAACACCCCGTTCCCCAATCGGAGTTTCCCCTATGCCGATGCTCAATCCACCCCGCGCCAAGGCTGATCCGCCCATCGCCTGGAATGATATCGAAGCGCTGCCGGTCTATGCCGCGATGCTGCTCTGCCTCATCTGCCTGGGCTTCGCTCTGGCGGACAGCACCCCGACATTGCATGCGACCCTGCTCAAGATCGTGGGCATCGTCGGCGGCCTTGCGCTGCGCCACGCCTGGCTGAAACTGGACGAGGAGGGCGGCGACGCCCTCTGACGACAGGCAGGACAGGTCATGATCGTCGGTCGATCCCCGCGCATCCGGCAGAGTTTCCAGAAAGCGTGGAGCGCGCTGATCGCGCTCTTCTTCTGGGATCTGGCCGTCACCATTTTCTATTATGTCTCGCCCTTCAAGGCGCCCGCGCTGCCGCTCACCATCTTTGGCACGGCGCTGGCGCTGGTGCTGGGCTTCCGCGTCAACAGCGCCTATTCGCGCTGGTGGGAGGGGCGCATCCTGTGGGGCGCGATGGTCAATGTCTCGCGCAGCTTCACCCGCGCCGTCCTCGCCTATTTGCCCGATACGCCTGACGCGCGGGCGATGGGCGCGACTTTGGTCAAACGCCATATCGCCTATGTCCATGCGCTGCGCTGTCAGTTGCGGCGGCAGGACCCCGCGCCCGATGTGCGGCGCGTGCTGGAAACCGATGCGCCGCTGGAGGAACTGGCGCGCAAGAATCCGGCCAACGGCCTGCTCGACGGGTCGGACCGGTTGCTGATGGATGCGGTGCATCGCGGCTGGATCGACACCATATTGCAAAGCCGGGTCGAAGGCATGCTGGTCGACATGTCCAATGCGCAGGGCGGCATGGAGCGAATCAAAAATACGCCGCTGCCCGCCCAATATCGCGCTTTCCCCAAATATTTCACCCGGTTATTCTGTATCCTGCTGCCGGTCGGGCTGGTCGAAACGCTGGGTATGGCGACGCCGGTGGGGTCGGCGGTGGCGGGCTTCATGTTCCTGGCGGTCCTGCAGATTGGCGACGATCTGGTCGATCCGTTCGGCAATGACGTTCACGACCTGCCGCTCAACGCCATTACGACGACGATCGAGGGCGACCTTAATCAGGCGATCGGCCTGCCCGCGCCGCCGCCGGTGGAGCCGGTCGACGGGGTGTTGTGGTAACAGGGGAGGGGCCTTCCTGTCCTACGTCACACCCCGTTGCTAATATACTGGCGCGCCAACGCCAGAGCCTGAAGCGAGATGATATCAAACCAAATCGTCATTGCGAGCGGAGCGAAGCAATCCATGGGAGCGCCATTGGATTGCTTCGCTCCGCTCGCAATGACGGCGTGGATCAAAGTAAAGGCATCCTAGGATAAGATAATTTCCGTCTTTTGTACGGAAATGTCCAAAATTGCGGGAAAAATGCGAAGTTAAGGCGGGGCCTGCATCCCGCCTTCGCCTTTAATGCTTGCCCGGCTTGCTGGATGTGCCGGCTGCAGTCGGATTGACCAGTTGCGCCCCGGTGGGAAGCCCGGTGCCGCCCATATCCAGCTTGCGCGCCTGTTCAACCGCGACCCGGCGCGGATCGTCCCGCTCCTTGATCGCGGCCTGGGTTTCGGCGTCCTGCTCCGCATCGTCGCTTGCGTCGCTGCCGCCGCGGCTCCAGCCCAGGATCACCGACATGCGCCGGTTGCGCGGGTCATAGGCGTCGCCCTTGATGAACGGCTCGCGGTCGGCCACGCCCTCGATCCGGGCGAAGCGGTCATTACCGATGCCGGTGTCGGACAGCGCCTGACGAGTCGCTTCGGCGCGGGCGGAGGACAGGCGCCAATTGTTCATCGTGCGCCCTGCGGCATAGGGCAGGCCGTCGGTATGGCCGCGCACGATCAGCGCGTTGGGCATGGTCTTGAGCGCAGAGGCAACTTCGCCGATCAGCGCCCGGGCTTCAGGGACCAGCCGATCCGTGCCCATGGCGAACATCGCGAAATCGGCTTCATCGATCAGGTCGATGCGCAGCCCTTCGCGCGTTTCGGTGAAGCGCACATTCTTGCGCAGCTTGGCCAGGCCCCCCTTGGCCATGCGGTCTTCCAGCTGCTTCTTGATCGATTCGAATTTCTGCCGGTCGGCGGCGCGCATCGCCTTGCCGCCCTGATCCTTGGTGCCGGTGGCGTCGCGCGGGATGGTGATGGCCAAATTGCCCTGACCGCCGGTGGTCGGGTAATTTTCCTTCGCCATCAGGCTGTCGCCGCCGAACATGCCGGTCGACCCGGCCGAATTCATCTTCAGTTCGACCAGCGTCGGCGTGAAATAGTCGGCCAGCGCCTTGCGCTGCTTTTCCGTCGTCGCGCCCAGCAGCCACATCAGCAGGAAGAACGCCATCATCGCCGTCACGAAGTCTGCATAGGCGACCTTCCAGGCGCCGCCATGATGGCCGCCATGTCCGTCGACGATGATCTTCTTGACGATGATCGGCCTTGGTTCAGGCTCGTTCGCGCCGCGCTTCTTTTCCGCCATGGCTTATTTGTTCCGCATGCCGTCAAACACCTCGGCAAAGCCGGGCTGGTTGGCGTGGATCAGGCTGGAGCGCGCCGCTTCGATGACCAGCGGTTGCGGATGGCCGTGCAGCGATGCGATGATGATCTGCTTGACGACATGATAGATCGCCCCGTCCTGCTCGATCACCGCCCGGCAGCGATTGGCGAAGGGATTGACCATGCCATAGGCCAGCAACACGCCCAGGAAGGTGCCGACCAGCGCCGAACCGATCATCGCGCCCAGCACCGAAGGCGGCTGGTCGATCGATCCCATGGTCTTCACCACGCCCAGAACCGCCGCGACGATGCCCAGCGCGGGCAGTGCGTCGGCCAGCCCCTGCAGATTGTCGGCGGGTTTCAGTGCTTCATGGTGGTGGGTCTTGAGGCTGTTGTCCATCACCTCTTCCACCGCATGCGGATCGAGCGTGCCGGAGGAGACGACGACCAGACGCAGCGTGTCGCTGATCAGGTGGATCAGCGTCTTGTCCTTCATCAGCTTGGGATATTCGCCAAAGATGGGCGATGTGCCCGGATCTTCGATATGCGGTTCCAGCGCCACCGGCCCTTCGACGCGCAGCGTCTTCATCAGCTTGCTGACCAGGAAGATGCAGTCGAGAAAATCCTGCTTCTTATATTGCGGTCCCTTGAAGACCTTGCCCAGGCCCCCGCCCAGCGCCTTGAGGTCCGCGCCCGAATTGCCGATGATCAGCGCGCCGACGGCGGCGCCGCCGATGATGATCATTTCATGGGGCAATGCGTGCAGCACCGGGCCGATATCGCCGCCGGTAAAGATGAAGCCGCCGAACACCATGCCGAGCAGGACGACCAGGCCGATGATTGCGAACATGAAAATCCCCGAATTATGCCCCGAAGGCGTCAAGCCGATACAGCATCGCAGAGGATGCCTGTCAGATGGTTAATACGGCCTGGTTGACGTCCGGTTTAGGATGTGCGGCCAATTTCCCGATTATTTGATCAGGTCGAACAGCGTCTGCTGATTGATCCGCGCAAAGGCCGATTGGGCGGCGTCAAGCTGGAGCAGATTGGCTTGCAGGCGTGAAATGACGTCCTGCAAGTTGGTCGATTCCAGATCGCCGCGCCGTTCGGTCAGGTCGGTGCTGACGTCGGTCAGGCGATTGCCAATTGTTTCCAGCCGGTCGCCACGCACACCCTGTTTGGCCTGTTCGACTGCGATATGGCTCTGCGCCGACTGCACCGCTTCCACCGATGCGGCGATCGCGCTGTCGTCCCTTGACTGGACGGCGGCGATCGTCTGATCAAGTATGTCGTTGATCGACATGGCCGTACCGTTGACGTCGATGCCTTCCGACACCTCCTGCTTGGTGCCCACGACGGCCAGGTTCAGGCCGCGGCTGAGCGGCACCAGCACGCTTTGCTGATCGTCGAACACTGACACGCCCTGATAATCTTTCTGGTCGATCAGTTCGCCGATCGTGGTCTTGATCGTTGACAGTTCCTCGACGATGGCGGCGCGGCTGGTGTCGTTGAGCGATCCGTTGCGGGCCGAGGTCGCCAGTTCCTGCGCGCGGGTCAGCAGGCTGTCGATTTCCGACAGATTGGCTTCGGCATTGCCGGCGCGGGTCGTGCCATAGCTGACATTGGCGGCCCAGGCGGCCTGTTGCGCCTGCGCCCGGCCGATATCGGACACCTGCACCCAGGCGAGCGGATCGTCTGACGGCTTGTTGAGCGTGATGCCGCTGGAAATGGCGGTCTGTCCGTCGACAATGTCCTGTGACAATTTCTGCTGGCGGCGCATTTCCGCGAGCATGATCTTGTTGGTGATGCCTACCATGGGTCAGTCCTTTCCGATCACATGATCTGCAAGATGGAATCGATGGTGTCCTTGGCCACCTGAAGGATCTTGGCCGACGCCGAATAGGCTTGCTGGATGCGCAGCAGATCGGCCGCTTCCATGTCGAGATCGACGCCGCTCACGGCCTCGCGCGCGGCGACAGCCTGATCGTTGCGGCTGTTGGCGGTTTCATATTCCGCCTTGGTCGCCGACATGAGGTTGGCGTGGGTTGCGATCAGCGATGTCCAGTTCTGCTCTACGCTGCCATTGCCGCGCAGGGTGGAATGGACGGTCAGCAAATTGCCATTGCTGGTGCCATCGGCTGATTTGGTCGCCAGTTGTGCCGGATCGGTGATCAGCGCAGCCATGGTCGCGGCGCTGGAGCCTGACAGAAGCGCCGCGCCCGGCGTGCCGGCATCGGTCACGCCCTGTGCATGCCATGCGTTTACGTCGGTCACGAATTGCTGCGCCAGCGTGTCAAGTTCTGCGCGACGATCGGCGACCGTGTCGGCCACGGAAAACAGGCCGCCCAGCGTGCCGTTCGCCGGCGCCGAAAGGGCGGTGCCGTCCGCCATGCTGAGTGACAGCGTGCCGTCGGTGTCGCTGGCGGTCAGCGACAGGCTGGCGGCGTTGTTGCCGCTGACCAGCGTCTGGCCGCCAAAGCTGATTTCCGCGCTGTCATGCGCGCCGAAATTGACCGTGACGTTCAGATTGTCCGACAATGTCTGCAACGCGGCGTCGCGGCTGTCGAGCAGCTGTGCGTAAGCGGAAGTGCCCGGCTGGGCGCGCAGCAGGCTGTTGTTGATGTTCGCGAGTGAGGAGAGCGCGTCGTTGATCGTGTTGACCGATGCCTGCGCTTCCGTCTTGATCCCGGCGGACACGCTGGTCAGGTCGGCAGCAGTCTGGTTGAACGCTTGCGCGATGCGGCTGATACTGTCTAGCGATGTGACGCGCAGCGACGTATCGGTCGGGCTGGCGGCCAGCTTTTCCAGATTCTGGTACATGCCGGTCATCAACTGGCCGATGCCGGTGCTGGTGTCGTTGAGCGCGGTTTCCGAATCGTTCAGCCAGCGCTGGCGCGCGGCTGCGCTGCCCAGCGCCATGCCGGTCGATCGGACGGTCGCGTCCAGATAGGGATCGCTCGCGCGGTTGACGCCCGACACCTGCGTACCGCCGAAATTGGCGCGCGCGATATAGGTCGCCATCGTTGCAGTGGAAGAACCGGATTCGACGGTCGTCACCGACCGGCGCGCATAGCCCGCCGTGCTGGCATTGGCGATATTTTCCGAAATCGCCGCCATCGCGGTGCGATAGGCTTTGGTGCCCGAGGCGCCGATGACGAACAGGTCGCTCATGCGGCGTCACCTGGCTTTGCGGCCGTGGGCGTGGCGGTGTCGGCGACGCGCGCGCCGAACTGCTTCATCAGCAATTCGGCGATGCCCATTGCGCCTTTGGCCGACATGGCGTCGGCGGTGCGGGCGTCGGCCATGTCCTGAAATTGCTGGGTGGCGCTGGAATCGGTGATGCCTTCGGCCAGGCTGGCGGATCGCATCGCGCCGATCATCTGGCGCAGGAACACCGCCTCGAACTGCTGCGCCGCCTTTTGCAGCGCCGCCTTCGTTTCGGCGGTGGCGGGCTGGTTGCCCGTGGCGGAAACGCTCGATACCTGCATCACAATACCACCAGCTCCGCTTTCATCGCGCCCGCTTGCTTCAGCGCCTCAAGGATTGCGACCATGTCCGCCGGGGTGGCCCCGATGGCGTTGACCGCTTTCACTATATCGGCCAGCGACGCCCCACCTTTAAAATTCACCATCGGTTTTTTCTGTTCGTCGATGCTGATGCTGCTCGATTGCTCGGTCGCAGTCTGTCCCTGGCTGAAGGGCGCGGGCTGGACGACCCGGGGGCTTTCATTGACGCTGACGGTCAATTTGCCATGGGCGACGGCGGCCGGATGGATCTTGACCGCGCCGTTGATGACCACCGTGCCGGTGCGCGCATTGACGATGACGCGGGCCGGCGCATCGGCGGGCGTGATCTCGATATTTTCGATCATGCCCATCATCAGGATGCGGTCTTCCGCGCCGGGCGTGGCGTCAATCGCGACCGACACGGCGTCGGTCGCGCGGGCGCGGCGATCGCCGAACGTCTTGTTGATGCCGTCCGCCACGCGCAGCGCGGTGGTGAGGTCAGCTTCGGACAGGTTGAAGGTCAGCGTCGGCGCAGTGTCAAAACCGGTGGCGACCGCGCGTTCGACCGTGCCGCCTTCGGGAATGCGGCCGGCCGAAGGGATATTGACCGACACCTGGCTGCCATCCGCGCCGGACACGCCCAGACCGCCGACGGCCAGATTGCCCTGCGCCATGGCATAGATTTCATTGTCCGCGCCGCGCAGCGGGGTCATGATCAGCGTGCCGCCGCGCAGCGACTTGGCCTTGCCCAGCGCCGATACGGTGACGTCCAGCCGCTGGCCGGGCTTGGCGAAAGCGGGCAGATCCGCCGTCACCAGCACCGCGGCCGCATTTTTGAGCGCCGGGTTGACGCCCTGCGGCAAGGTGAGGCCAAAGCGGGAGACGACGCCCTTCATGCCCTGCGTCGCATATTCGATGCTGTCGTCGCCCGTGCCGGCCAGACCCACGACGATGCCGTACCCGGTCAGCTGGTTGGGGCGCACGCCCTGAAAGGTGCCCAGATCCTTGATGCGTTCGGCATGGGCGACAGGCGCAGCAGCCAGGGCGCTCAAGGAAGCCAGAAACGGCAGGAAAATGCGGAGCAGGCGGATCATGGTCTTTTCCGTTTTCCTCAGAAGGGGCTGATGGCGGAGAAGAAGCGCTGCAACCAGCCCTGACGGCTGGCATTGGCGATCTCGCCCTTGCCCTTGTAGATGATCTTGGCATCGGCCACCCGGGTCGATGCGATGCGGTTGTCGGGCGCGATGTCGGCCTGACGGACGAGGCCGCTGATCTGGATGAATTCGTCGCCGCGATTGAGCGTCAGCGCCTTTTCACCCTTCACCAGCATCGTGCCGTTGGGATAGACCTGTGCGACCGTCACCGTGATTTCGCCGGTCAGCGCATTGGACTGGCTTGCCGCGCCCTGGCCGGTGAAGGCGTTCTGCCCGCCGGCCGACACATCGCTGGCCGAAAACAGTTTGGACAGGATGCCCGTGGTCGGCGGCGTCAGGCCGACAGATCCGTTGCGGGCTGTGTCGGCTCTGGTGCTCTTGGACGCCTGCGTCCGTTCAACCAGTACGATGGTGATGATATCGCCGACGGCCGTGGCGCGCGCGCCGCTGGTCAGCGGCGTGTAGCCGATCGATGCCTGAAATATGGAGCCATTGGCCGGGGGTGCGGCCGGCTGGGCGATGACGGGCGCATAGAAATCACGTTCCACATCGCGCTGCTTCGGCTTCTTTGCCGCATAGGCGGGCGAAGCGGCGAGCGCGAGGATCGAAACGGCGCTGAGGATGGCGTGGGACAGGCGCATCAATCCGCTCACATATTCTGGTTGGCGTATTGCAGCATTTCGTCGGTCGCCTTGATCATCTTGCTGTTGACCTCATAAGCGCGCTGGGTTTCGATCATGTCGACCAGCTCTTCGACGATGTTGACGTTCGACGTTTCCAGATAGCCCGACCGGATGACGCCGCGGCCTTCGAGGCCGGCGACGCCGACCTGCGGCGTGCCGCTGGCGGCGGTTTCGACCATCAGGTTGCCGCCGACCGATTGCAGGCCCGATGGGTTCATGAAGCTGGCGAGTTCGATCTGACCGAGCTGGCTGGGTTCATTTTCACCCTGAAGGGTGGCGGACACGGTGCCGTCATTGCCGACCGAAACTGACGTTGCGCCCTGCGGCACGGTGATCTGCGGGATGATCGGCAAGCCTTCGCTGGTGACGACGGTGCCTTCGGCCGTGACGCTGAAATTGCCGGCGCGGGTATAGGCGATGGTGCCGTCCGGGCGCTGCACCTGGAAATAGCCCGATCCCTCGACCGCCATGTCCAGCGCGTTGCTGGTCTGGTTGAGCGTGCCTTGCGTATTGATCTTGCTGGTGCCCTGAAGCGCGACGCCCGAGCCAAGGTTCAGGCCAGTGGCGAACCTGTTTTCGCTGTCGGAATTGGCGCCGGCCTGGATGATCTGCTGATAGGCCAGCGTCTCAAAATCGGCGCGGTCCTTCTTGAAGCCGGTCGTGTTGACGTTCGCCAGGTTGTTGGCGATCACGCGCATCTTCGTGTTCTGCGCGTCGAGGCCGGTGCGGGCGACATGAAGGGCGGCGTTGGTCATCGTTCAATCTCCGTGGCGGCGCCCCTCAGGGAGCCTCATATGTCCATCACAGCAAGATACGTGCCAAAATTAACCATCTGCCTCAGCTATCGAGGCGCATCAGTGAAGCGCCGCCATCGTCCAGCTGTTTGGCGGTGTCGATCATCTTGATCTGGGTTTCCCATGCCCGGCTCGCCTCGATCATCTGAACCAGGGCCTGGGTGGAATTGACGTTGGACCCTTCCAGCGATCCGGCGGTGACGCTGGCCAGCGGGTCGGACGGCAGCGCGCCGCCATTCACTTCGCGGAACAGGCCGTCGGTGCCTTTGGCGATGCTCGATCCGGCGGCGTTGACCAGCTTCAGCTTGTCTATCTGCTGCGGATTGGCCGGATCGCCGCCCTGCGGCACGCCCCACAGGCCGCCATCGGCCGCGACCGATATGCTGTCCATCTGTGGCAGGGTGATGGGGCCGCCTTCGCCCAGCACCGGCAGGCCGTCGCCGGTGGTCAGCAAGCCGCTGTCGGAAACCTTCAGATCGCCGCGGCGCGTATAGGCTTCGCTGCCGTCCGTAGCCTGAACGGCGAGCAGAGCATCGCCGTTCATCGCCACGTCCAGCGGATTGCCGGTTTCGGTGATCGCGCCTTGCGCCATGTCGGCGGCGATCACCTGTTCGGATGCCTGGGCGCGGGTGTCGAACGTATCGCCCTTGATCCAGCGCGTCTCGGCATTGGCGATTTCGGCGCGAAAGCCGACGGTGTTGGCGTTGGCGAGGTTGTTCGCGATCGACGCCTGCCGCGCCATCGCGCCGCGCATTGCCGTAAGTGCCGTGTTGACGAGCCGGTCCATGGGCTTTCCCTTCTATCCCCGCGCCAGTTACTTAGGTGCGCAGGTTGACGATGGTGGTGGTCAGCGTGTTCGCTGCCTCGATCGCCTTGCTGTTCGCCTGGAAATTGCGCTGCGCCGCGATCAGGTTGACCAGCTCGTCCGTGATGTCGACGTTGGAGCGTTCCAGGAAGCCGGAGTTGACCGCGCCGAACAGGCCCTGATTAGCGGTGCCCAGGGCCGGTGCGCCGCTGGCGACGGTCGATGTCCAGTGCGCATCGCCCTCCTGCCGCAGCCCTTCCTGGCTGTTGAAGGAGGCCATCGCCACCTGCCCCAGATAGACGGTGCTGCCATCGGCATAGACCGCCGAAACCAGACCTTCCTTGGACACGGCGACACTGTTCAGCTGCGCGCCGTCGGCGACACCGTCCAGCGTGGTCGGAATCTGAAGATCGGTCAGGTCGGCCGGGGTGGCATTAGTGGTGGCGCCGGTGCGCGCGCCGGTCTGGGGATCGACCGCGAAAACCTGAATGCGCGATCCGGTGGTGTCGACGGCATAGCGATCTTCATCAACGGAGAAAGCGCCGTTGCGCGTATAGCTGACGGTGCCGTCTTCGCCCCGCACGGTGAAGAAGCCTTCACCGGTGATAGCAAGGTCCAGCGTCTTGTCGGTGCCTTCGATCGTGCCCTGCGTGAATTGCTGGGCGACGTCCTGTACGCGCACGCCCTGGCCAGCGACCTGGTTGGTGGTCTGCATCGGCGCGGCCGCGAAGATGTCGCCGAACTGCGCCTTGCTCTTCTTGAACGCGGTCGAGCTGACGTTGGCGACGTTGTTGGATGTGGTGGCGAGGTCGATCTGGGCCGCTTTCAGGCCCGACAGGGAGATATAGAAGGACATGGCGTTGCTCCTTGGGTGAAAAGGATTGGGGGGGGGTGAGAGGGATTACATCAGGCTGATCGCGTCGGACGGATTGTAGCTGCCGAGCGCGGTGATGAGTTTCGAGGATGAGCCGTCGGCGGGCGACTGGACGGCGGCGATGGTGGCCCAGGTCGCGACCTTGCTGGTGCTCGCGCCGCTGACCTTGACCTGAAGGGCGGAGGTGGACACGGTTTCGCCTGCGTCATTCTTGCCGTCCCAATAGAAGGTCAGGTCGCCCGCCGGCTGCGCGCCGGTGTCGATCGACTTGACGACATTGCCGGCGGAATCGACCAGGTCGATGGTCGCGCCCGATGTGGCGGACGACAGGGTGATCTGCCCGGCATAGGTGCCGCTGGCGTCGGGGACGGCGATATTGCTCTGGACCAGCATCGACTTGCCGATCCAGCTTGCCGCGTCGCCCAGTCGCGTGCCGGTCATCTCGCTCGCCAGATTCTTCAGAGTCTGGTTCATTTCGGCGATGCCGGACGAATTGGTGATGGTCGCCATCTGCGACACCATCTGGGCGTTGTCGACGGGTTCGAACGGGTCCTGATATTGCATCTGCGCGGTCAGCAGCGTCAGGAAGCTCGACTGGTCCATCGTCGCGCTGCCGGTGCCGATCGTCGCATTGGGGTTATAGACGGACAGGCCCGCGCTGTCGGTGACGGTCGTCGTCATTTGCCGATCCTTATGGTTTCGAGCATCAGGGATTTGGCGGTGTTGAGCACCTGCACGTTATTTTGGTACATGCGGGCGGTTTCGATCATGTCGACCATCTCTGCATCGTTATCGACCGCCGATTCCCACACATCGCCGTTCGCATCGGCCAGCGGATGGTTGGGATCGTGGCGCTTGGTCGGTTCCGCCTTGGTGGTGATGACGTCCGCGACCTTGACCGTCGACACGCCGGGGCTGTCGGTCACAGACTGGAACACCGGCTTGATCGCGCGATAGGCTTCCGCCGCGCTGCCGGTGACGTTGCCCGCATTGGCCATGTTGGATGCGGTGGTGTTCAGCCGCACCAGCTGCGCGCTCATGGCGCGGCCGGCAATGTCGAAAATGTTCATGGGACTGGAGCTGCTCATGCTCATTCTCCCTTCAGCGCGCGGTTGATGGTGTTGATGCGGCCCTCAAGGAAGGACAGCGTGGTGCGATATTTGACCGCATTTTCGGCGAACAGGGTCTGTTCGGTGCTCAGTTCGACGGTGTTGCCGTCCAGACTGGGCTGCAGCGGCACGCGATAGCCCATGGCATCGTCGGCGGCCTGCGACACATTGGCCGCAGAGTTGCTCGTCTGCGCAGTCGCTTCCTTCAGCGCCGCCTCGAAATCGATGTCGCGGGCCTTGTAGCCGGGGGTCGAAGCGTTGGCGATGTTCGAGGCGAGCAGGGACAGGCGCTGCGAACGAAGCGCCAGCGCCTTTCCATGTATCCCGAACAGATTGTCTTCGACCGACATGCTCATGTTTCGCCCTAAAGTTTCCGGTTCCCCCGCCGTTCTGATGCCTGATGGCGTCTGCCGCGGGTTATCCAGCCTGTGATCAGCAAGAGCCGTGCCAATTTGCGTGGGTGACGCGGGATGGTGCGGAATTTCCCGGAACAGGCCGGGCCTGACGGGAGGGGCGGCAAGGGCGGCAAATTTTTGCCGGTCGGCGGCAGGGCGTTGCCGCTGGGCGACGGAATGACGAGGGACGACACTTTCATGATCGCGATTTTCAGCCATTTGTTCGATCCGCTGACCCTGGTGGCGATGCTGGGCGGGATCGCGCTGGTCGCGACATTCCAGAATGGTCTGGGCGCTCTGGGCCGGGCGATGGCGGCGCTGGGACCGCTGCTGACCGCCGATCCCGCGCGCGACCGCGATGCGGCGCGGGCGGCGATGCTGAAGATCGATCAGGTGGCGCAATTGCGTGGCCTGTCCTGTACCGACCGGGTGAAGACGGCCAGCCCCTTCCTGACAGACGCTGCGCGCAAGCTGGCCAATGTCGATCGCGCCGAAGCCTTTGAAATGTGGGCCGCGCAGGCGTTGGCAGACCGGGCGCAGCGCCATGGCGCGGTGCACAAGGTCTGGTTGTCGATCGCCGACGCTGCGCCTGCGCTGGGCATGGCCGGCACGATCATCGGGCTGGTGGGCATGTTCGCGGCGATGGATGATCCTGCATCGCTTGGGCCGTCGATGGCGCTGGCGCTGCTCACCACCTTCTACGGCGTCGTTATCGCCAACATCATCGCCGCGCCGATTGCCGCGCGGCTGGCCGACCTGTCGGAACGCGAACTGGCCTGGCAGCGCGAGGCGGCGGACCGGATGCTGGCGATCGCGCGGCGCGAAAATGCGCCGCTGCGGCGCGCATCCATCCGCGAGGTCGCATGATCGCAGCGTCTTCCTCCGCAACCGCCCGGCGCAACCGCTGGGCGGTCAGCTTTGCCGATCTGCTGTTGCTGCTGCTCGCCTTCTTCGTGCTGTTGCAAGCCAGTGGATCGCGGCGCGACGCGATGCTGGCGCAGGTCAGTCAGCAATTTGGCGGTCGCGCCATGGCGCCGGGCGCCGAACTGCGCGCGGCCGACCTGTTCGCGCCGGGGGAAGCGCTGTTGAGCGAAGCGGGCAGGGCGCGACTGGCAGTGGTGGCGCGCGGTTATGCACGAACATCCGATGGCGTGGAAATCCGCAGCCAGGGCGTTGATCCGGCGCGCCAGCGCTTCGATGAATGGGATCTGGCCGCCGCCCGTCTGGGCGCAGTGGCGCGGGCCTTGCGGGCCGATGGCATCGCGCAGGATCGGCTGTTGATCCGGGGGCTGGATCAGGCCGAAAATCCGGCTGGCAAGGGTGCGAGGCAGGGGCAGATGATCCGCATCGCGCCGGGACCGATTGTGCCCCGTTGACCGCAACTGGCACGGATATTGCTGAAATCACGGGATAGACTGTGCGCCTCTTTGGGCCGCCTTGTCAGGAGACATGCCGTGTTTCGTTATTCCGCTATCCTTCTCGCCGCCGCCGCGCTGACCGGCGCGCAACCCGCGCTGGCGCAGCAGAAATTCGAGAATCTCGACCGCATCGACAGTCTGGTCGCCATGACCGTGGGCGCCAATCTGGGCGAACCGGGCGGTCCTGCCGCGCCGGTTGATCGTCGTTTGCGGCTGGCCGCCTGTCCTGCGACGCCAACGGTCGAAGGGCCGGTGTTCGGCGCGGCGATGGTGCAATGCGCTGCGCTGGGCTGGCGCATCCGCGTGCCGCTTGTGGCGGGCGGCGCAGCCGCTGCGTCAGGGCCTTTGCCGCGCACGGCGGCTGCGAATCGCTTCGTTCGCCCAACTGCGCCGGTTGCTCCCAAGGAAAACATCGTTCGCAAAGGCGATCCGGTTCAGCTGATGGCTGGCAATGCCGCTTTCAGCGTATCGCGCATGATGGTGGCGGATGAGGATGGCGCCGTGGGCGAGACGATTCGCGTGCGTGAGGACAAGAAAAGCGCGCCGGTTTTCGCCCAGGTCGTAGAAATGGGGGTTGTGCGCATTCCGGGATTTAATAGTTTTTGAACTTGTCCGTTATAGGTGTTGAGGGACGAGTGAAGGATTTTACCCAATGATCAACTCTGTGGGTCAGAGCATCAGCAGCGCGATCGGCGCGAACAGCCTGCGGGACAGCGGCAAGACGCGCGCATCCTCGCCGACCGGTTCGGCGGTTGCTTCGACGGTCTCGTCTTCGGCCAGCCCGGCTGCCCGCATGGCGGCAGAAGGCGCGCCGGTCGACATGGACCGCATCGCCGCAATCAAGTCGGCGATCGCGTCCGGCAACTATCCGGTCGATGCCAACGCCATCGCCGAGCGCATGGTCGCGCTCGACCTCCCTTCCTAAGGAGTTTTCATCATGCCGCTGGGGCTTGCCGCGCTGGATGACCTGTTCGCTGCGTTCGAGGAACTGCGCGATGTGCTGGGCGGCAATGATGCGCTGGCCATCGAAACCGCCAGCGCCCGCGTGGGGCAGGCGGCGTCGGCCGTGCGCGCCATCGGCGCCTGGCGATCCGACCCGGTCGTGGTCGAGCGGCTGAACGCGATGATGCCCATGATTGAAAGCGCGCGCGTGCGCGTCGCCCTGCTGGCCGATCATGCCAGCCAGCGCCTGTCCATCCTGGCCGCCCATGGCGCGCAGACCGCGCCGCTGACCTACGGCCGGTAAAAGCGCGCCTGCGCACAAAAATATTTTCGGTTAATCCTAAAGCGGCGCCTGCGGGGCGCCGTTTTTCGTTGTGCCGGCTCCATTTTCTTGCGTCCGCGTTAACCAAATCTTGGCACAAGCCTTGCTCTAATGTCCTCGCTAGCAAAGTGAGGATTTTGGTTTCGTGTCGGCATTCGCAGACATTTCGGCAACGTCGGGATCGACCGGCAATCGCGTGACGAACGCGATTGCGATGGCGAGCCGTCGCACCGGTGTCGACTTCAGCTATTTGCTGGGGCAGGCGAAGATCGAATCCAGCCTCAATCCCACCGCGCGCGCCGCGACCTCTTCCGCCACCGGTCTCTATCAGTTTATCGACCAGAGCTGGCTGGCCGTCGTCGACAAGCATGGCGCCGAATATGGGCTTGGCTGGGCATCGGACGCCATCAGCCGCGGACCCAATGGCCGCTATTATGTCGCCGACCCGGATTTGCGGCAGCAGATACTCGATCTGCGCAAGCATCCCGAAACGGCGTCGGTCATGGCGGCCGAACATGCCGCCGACAACAAAGCCTATCTGGAATCGAAGCTGGGCCGGGAAGCCGAGCCGGTCGACCTGTACCTTGCCCATTTTCTGGGCGTGGGCGGGGCATCCAAATTCCTGTCGGTGCATGACCGCGCGCCGGATGCGACCGCGGCGTCGCTGTTCCCGGCGGCTGCGCGGGCCAACCGCTCCATCTTTTACGATCGTGCCGGCAACGCCCGCAGCTTTGCCGAAATCCGCGATCGCTTCGCCGCCAAGCTCCAGAAGAGTTCGGATGGTCTGGGCGGCGCAGCCCAATATGCCGATGCTTCGCTGCCCGCCGGCGCGAAGGCCGTGCAGCCCGCCGATTATGTGCGGATCGAAACCCAGCGCCTGAGCGAGCAGCCTGACATCATGGTCAAGCCGCAACCGCAGACGGCGCGTCTCGCCTATCTCATGCTTGCCACCCTCGGAAGGTAAACGGCCGCAATGTCCCCTGCCCAAGTCAAAGCGAAGATCTGGATGAGCGCCGCCAAGGGGGCTGTGCTGCCCTTTGCGACGCTGATGGTCGTGCTGTTCATGATGGTGCCGGTGCCGGCGGTGATGCTGGATATCGGCTTCATCACCAACATCATGATCAGCCTGGCCGTGCTGATGGTGGCGCTGAACGCCGCCAAGCCGCTCGACTTTTCCAGCTTCCCGACGGTGCTGCTTTTCGCCACGCTGCTGCGGCTGGCGCTCAACGTCGCATCGACCCGCGTCGTGCTGGTGTCGGGTCATGAAGGCTCGGACGCAGCGGGGCAGGTGATCGAGGCATTTGGTCACTTTCTGATCGGCGGCGACTATGTCGTGGGCATCTTCGTCTTCGCGATCCTGATGATCATCAATCTGGTCGTCATCACCAAGGGCGCGGGCCGCGTGTCCGAAGTCAGCGCACGCTTCACCCTGGATGCCCTGCCGGGCAAGCAGATGGCCATCGACGCCGACCTCAACGCGGGCCTGATGACGCCCGAAGAAGCCAAGATCCGCCGTCAGGAAGTCGCGACCGAGGCGGACTTCTATGGTTCGATGGACGGCGCCAGCAAGTTCGTGAAGGGCGATGCCGTCGCCGGCATCCTCATTCTGGTCATCAACATCATCGGCGGCATCATCCTGGGCGTGGTCAGCCATGGCCTGGCCATTGGCGAAGCCGCGCAGACCTATGTCATATTGGCGATCGGCGACGCACTGGTGGCGCAGATCCCGGCGCTGTTGCTGTCGATCGCGGCGGCGTCCATCGTCACCCGCGTCAAGAGCGAGGGCGACCTGTCGGGCCAGATTGCGACCCAGTTCGGTTCGGGCAAGGCATGGGTGCCGGTCGCCGCCATCCTCGGCTTCCTGGGCGTGCTGCCCGGCATGCCGCACATGATCATCCTGACTGCGGCCGCCATTGCCGGCGGGATCGCCTGGCAACTGCGCAAGACCAGCCAGAAAAAGGCCGCCGAACCCGCGCCGCTGCCGCCCGCGCCCAACCCTGCGCTCATCGAATGGGATGATGTGTCGGATGGCGCGATCCTGGGCCTGGAAATCGGCTATGGCCTGATTTCGCTGGTTGACGAACGCAAGGGCGCGCCGCTGATGGCGCGCATCACCGGCATTCGTCGCCAGTTGTCCAAGGAACTGGGCTTTGTCGTGCCGATGGTGCGGGTGAAGGACAATCTGGCGCTGGAGCCGAATCAGTATCGCATCACCATCGCCGGCGTCGTGGTCGGCGAGGATGAGGTGTGGCCCGACGATCTGCTGGCGCTGGACAGCGGCGCGCTGGAAGGCGTGGTGCAGGGCCGCGTGGCCAAGGACCCGACCTTTGGCCTCGACGCCGTCTGGATTTCGCAGGCCAAGCGCAGCGAAGCGGTGGTGGCCGGCTATACCGTGGTCGATCCGCCGACGGTGGTCGCGACGCACCTCAACCAGCTGATCGCGATGAACGCGGCCGAGATGTTCGGTCTGGACGAAGCGCGCAAGCTGCTCGACAATCTGAAGGACGCCGCGCCACAGCTGGTCGACGGGCTGACGCCGGGGCTGCTGAGCCTCACCCAGATCAGCGCGCTGTGCCGTGCGCTTCTGTCGGAAGGCATTGCGCTCAAGGATTTTCGCCGCATTTGCGAGGCGATGGTCGATGGCGCCCGCCCCGACATGAACATCGAACAGCTGGTGGAGGCGGTGCGTCAGCGCATCGGCGCGCTGATCATTCAGGGTCTTGTCCCGGTGAAGATGCCGCTGCCGGTCATCACGCTGGACGGCGATCTGGAAGCGATGCTGGCGCAGGCGATGCGCGTGGCGGGCGACGCCAAACATCCGATCGAACCGAGCCTGGCCAACCGCATCGTCGAATCGGTCGTGCAGGCCGCCCGGCCGCTGCTGGGTCAGGCGCGCCCCTTCGCCATCGTCACATCGCCGGTGGCGCGCCGCGCGCTGGCCCGGCTGTTCAAACCGCATCTGCCCGAAACGCCGGTGTTGTCCTTCCTGGAAATTCCCGACGGTAAGGGAGTGGAAGTAGTTGCCGTGGTAGGCAGCGAACAGCGCCCGACTCCGCGACATGATCCGTTGCCGCAGCGCGAACGAGTGGCCTGAGGAAAGTCTGAGCCATGTATATGAACAAGATTACGGCTGGCGCCGATACCTATGGCAAGCGGGGCGAAAACAGCCCGGAACGGCTGGCGCGCCAATATATGCCGCTGGTCCGCAAGATCGCCTGGCACGTCCATGGCCGCGTATCGACCGCGATCGAGGTTGAGGATCTGCTCCAGATCGGCATGGTCGCGCTAGTCGAAGCCGCCAACAGTTTCGAGGACCGCGGCCTTGGCTTTGCCGCCTATGCCCAGTTGCGGGTGCGCGGCGCGATGATCGACCATTTGCGGCGTCAGGCGACCTTGTGCCGGTCGGCCATGGCCAAGCGGAAGGAACTGGCCAAGGTCCGCAACGGGCTGGAGCAGAAGCTGGGTCGGCTGCCGACCGAAGCGGAAATGTCGGTCGCGATGGAGCTGGAGCCGGCCGCCTATCGCGAAGTCGCCGACAGCGTCGAGATGGTGCAGCACACCAGCATGGATGAGGTCTATTCCGACCAGTCCATGTGGTTCGCCGATGTCGAGGCGCGCGCCGACGATGTGATGGAGCGCGAATCGCTGAAGAAGGCGCTGGCCGCCTGTATCGGCGAATTGCCCCAGCGTGAGGCGATGGTGCTGCAGCTCTATTTCGTCGAGGAACTCAATCTGGAGGAAATCGGTCAGACGCTGGATATCGGCGCGGCGCGCGTGTGCCAGATCAAGAAGGCGGCGCTGGACAAGCTGCGCGAAAAACTGCGCGACTGGGACGATTGAGCGCACAGGCATTCTGACGCTTAACTTCGCATATTTCCCGCCAAATTCGACATTTTCGGACAAATGTTGGAAATTTTATGTCGTGGGGCAGGGCGACGGGTCGTGGCGTTCGCAGTGTAGGCGGGGCGTGATCGATAGGACAGCGACCTGCGGCTTTCCCCACCGTCATCCCAGCGAAGGCTGGGATCTCAGGCGTCGTAGCGCATCAGATCTTGCGACCCCAGCCTTCGCTGGGGTGACGGGTAATGTTGGCGGGTAAGAGCGATCCGTCGCTACTCGTCGTTCGCGGGCAGCGGTCCCATGCGGCGGCTGTCGCCGGACGGCCAGCGGAAGCGGAGCGGGCGATAGCTTTGGGTGCGCCACCAGGGATCTGCGACCTGGAACAGGCCGCTTTCTTCCGCCTTGCGGCCCAGATCCTTGCGCGCGGTGATCGCCGCCAGCAGGGGGGCGGCGAACAGGCCCACGACCACCGGTAGGGTCCAGCCCAGCGCGCCACCCTTTACCGCCAGCATGGTCAGCGCAACGCCCAGCAGCAAATGCCATTTGAACAGCCAGATCGCGCTGGTCATCGCCATGCCGTCGCGGTCGCGGGTCTGGCCGTTCCAGCTGGCCTTCTTGCCCATCAATATGCCGAACAGGTTGATGGTCTGCGTCAACATCGCCACCGGGGCCATCAGGATCGACAGGATGATGTCGGCGATCACGCCGCGCGTCATGCGCGCCGCGCCGCCAAAGCCGATGCGCCGGGCCGGGTCCGCCATGGCCCAGATGATCGAAAAGATTTTCGGCCCGAACAGCAGCACCGCCGTCACCGCCAGCAGCCCGCCCGACGGCAGAACGGCGGCAGGCGGCCAGATACCGCTGGCCGCGCCGCCCAGCACCACCAGCATCAGCGCCAGCCACATGGGCGATGTGCAATAGGCGCTGGCGCCCACCAGCAGCTGGAACCGGCTGACCGGATGCAGGCCGGCGATCTTCACCAGCAGGGGGACATGCTGGATATTGCCCTGACACCAGCGACGGTCGCGGGTGAACACATCGGGCATGGAGGGCGGAAATTCTTCGAAACTGTCTTCGGCCGTGACCATATGCACGTCCCAGCCGCGCCGGCGCAGCAGGGCGGCCTCCAGCATGTCATGGCTAAGGATATGGCCGCCAAAGGGCGCGCGGCCGGGCAGTTCTGGCAGACCGCAGCTTTCGGCAAAGGCGCGCACGCGCACGATGGCGTTATGGCCCCAGAACATGCCTTCGGACCCGGCCCACCAGATCATGCCGGCGGAGGAAATCGGGCCGAACAGGCGGCTGGCAAATTGTTGCCAGCGGGCGAACAGGGTCGCCGCGCCCATCACGGTAGGGACGGTCTGGATAAGGCCGACATGCGGGTGGCGTTCCATATCGGCGGCAAGCCGCGCCATGGTCTGGCCGCTCATCACGCTGTCCGCATCCAGCACGACCATATAATCGTAGCCGCCGCCAAAGCGCTGCACCCATTCGGCGATATTGCCGGGCTTGCGCCCGATATTGAGCGCGCGGCGGCGATAATGGACGGGGCGCGAGAAGGATGTGCGCATTTCCTGATAGGCGCGCCGCTCCGTCTCGCCGCTTTCGGCGTTGGAATCGGACAGGATGAAAAATTCGAAGCGTTCGCCGCCCATCACCTGCGCCAGGCTGCGCTCCATGATCGACAACCGGCCCAGCACGCCCAGAAAATCCTCGTTACAGACGGGCAGCAGGATGGCGGTCTTGCCGCGCAGCGGCTCGGATGCGCGCAGCGGGCGCGGGGCGACGCTGCGGCCGCCGCCGACCGTCTGAAGCAGGAAGCCGATGGTCGCGGTGGCGAAACCGAAAGCGATCCAGGCGAAGAGCGAGATGAAGAGGACGAGATAGACGCCCTCCAGCGGGTCGATGCCGTCAAGGCCGATCGACCGGCGCATTTCATGCGCGGCCATGGCGGCGGGGATCAGCGCCAGCAGCACGACCAGCAGACGGCGCGCCCACAGGTCGATATTGAAGCGGCGACGGGCAATAAGGGGCGGCGCGGTATAAAAATCCTGCTCCGGCATGGCGAGCGGACTTTCCGCCGGAACCTGTTCAAAGGCCCGCGCCAATGGCTTTTCGCCGCCGGTCGGCCCAGCCGACCTTGCGTCTCCATTCCCCATGTTGTTCAGACCCGCTTTTGGTTAACCTAGGCGTCAGAACCGTCCGCGTGGCCGACGGTTCCCTTCACGCGCCCAAAGGATAATGCACATATTCGCTGAATGCACGATTGCCGGTGCGCAATTGCAGGCGAATATCGGCCGTCCTGCCCTGTTCACGGGCAACGTCGAGCACGACGCGGAACAGTTTGTCCTGCCCCAGCACCGGATAACCGGCCTGTTTGGCGATGGTCCCGCCGCCGATATCGGCCCAGATTTCGGGCTTTGTATCGGCGGGGACGCCGGCGAAATCGAGCACCAGTCGGTCCTCGCCGGCCTTTTCGCCGCGCCCGCGCCAGACATTGTCCAGCGTTGCCAGGCCCGATGACGCGGGCGCGCGGTCGGCGGTCCAGTCCAGCCGATATGCGGCGTCGATCCGCATGCCGGGCCGCGCCGGGGCGTCGGGTGTCCAGTAGCCGGCGACATTGTCGGTATATTCGCTGTCGGTGGGGAAGGCGTAGAGCCGCACTTGCCCGGCGCCCAGCGGGCGGGACGGCGTGGCCCAAAGCGAGGGGCGACGATCGTAGAAAACGCCGTCATCCTGATAATGATCGAAATCGCGATCGCGCTGGAGCAGGCCAAAGCCCTTGGGGCTGGTTTCCCGGAACGCGCTGAAATGCGGGGCCGACGGGTTCACGATCGGCCGGGCATGGACATTGCCGTCGGCGCTGGCGATGGACATCAGGTCGCTGTCATGGATTTCCGGCCGCCAGTCGGTGCCCTGGGTGCGATTGGCCTGATCATACCAGAACATGCTGGTCATCGGCATCAGCCCCAGCTCCTCGATCGGCCGGCGCGGGAAGAGGGCGGCGGTCACATCCTGTTGCACGCCGTTCGGTCCCAACGTGCTGACGAAGCGATAGGCGCCGCTGATCGACGCGCCGTCCATCAGGGCATAGACGGTGACGCTGCTGTTGCCGGTGCGCTCCAGCCAGAAATGGGTGAAGCGGGGAAATTCTTCCTTGCCGGGCAGGCTGGTGTTGATGGCGATGGCGCGGGCCGACAGGCCGAACTGTTTCTGCGGGCTGGGCGCGCGGAAATAGCTGGCACCAAGGAAGGACAGCCAGTCGCCGTCACGCTTGGCGTTCATGATGCGGAATCCGGCAAAGCCCGCGTCGGGGCCAAGGGCGGTTACGGCATTGCCGGCCGGCGCGTCGAACATGGTGGGATCATAGCGCAGCGGCGTGGCGCGGCCATTTTCTACGGTCGATATCGACACCGGTTGAGTGGCGAATTGCGACAGGGGAAAGAAACGGATGCCCGTATCGCCGGGCAGGTCGCCCCATAATGTCCGATCGTCTTTGAACCGCGCCTCATGCTGGGCGACATAGTCGACCTTTTTCGCGCCGGGGTGGGCGGGCGTTTCCTTATAGGGCGCGCGGGCCTGACGCTGCGCCAGCGCAATCAGCCTGTCCCAGGAGAAAGAGGCGCTGCCGGTCTGGGCCAGCAAAGCTTCGGGGAAGAGGAGGGCTGCGGTGGTGGCTGCGATCATGGCGCGCCGGTCGATCATCGTCATGGCTGTGTTCATGGACGGGCAAAACGTCCGGGCCAAGGCTTGTATCCCGCATCCGTAACAAAATGCCCCGCACCCGTAACAATATATATGGAAGGAAGCCCCCGCCCGGGGGGACGGAGGCTTCGGTTTTTCCGGTCGTTCGATCGAAGGTGTGAACCCCCGGCGCGGTGGGGACTGTTGATGCGCCGGGGGGCACATTGGCGGACTGTCAGGAGACCAGAGCCTCAGCCCGCCAATCTGGTTGCGGCTTAGCCGATCAGCTTCAGAACGCCCTGCTGGCTCTGGTTGGCCTGCGCCAGCATCGCGGTCGACGCCTGGCTCAGGATCTGCTGCTTGGCCAGCGCGGTCGTTTCCGACGAGAAGTCTGCATCTTCGATGCGGCTGCGGGCGTCGGTCAGGTTGGTGACGTTGCTGGTCATGTTGTTGATCGCCGATTCGAGGCGGTTCTGAACCGCACCCAGGTTCGACCGGGCGGTCGCAACCGAGCTGATCGCATCGTCCAGCGTGTCGAGGAAGCTGTTGTCGTCCAGCGTGATCAGCGAAACCGGGGCAGATGTCGGGTCAGCAGTGAAATCGACGATGCCACCCAGGCCGAGGGTCGGCGCGGTGGGGTCGCTGAAGTCGGCCGTGGCGGTCATGTCGGTCAGGTCGAAGCTGATGGTGTCGTCGGTGTTAGCGCCGGCCTGGATGCTGATTGGCGTGCCCGCGGCGGTGGTGGTGAACAGTTCCTTGCCGTTGAACTTGGTATTGTTGATCGTGTCCGCGATCTGGATCGCCAGCTGGTTGAGTTCGGTTGTGATGTTCGCCTTGGCGGCGTCATCATTGGTGCCGCTCGAACCCTGGACAGTCAGTTCACGCATACGCTGAAGCATGTTGCCGACTTCGCCGAGTGCGCCTTCCGCGCTCTGGGCCAGGCTCAGGCCGTCATTGGCGTTGCGGATGCCCTGGGTCATGCCGCGGATCTGCGAGGTCATGGACGACGAGATGGCGAGGCCGGCGGCATCGTCCTTCGCGCTGTTGATTCGCTTGCCGGTCGACAGGCGTTCCATCGCGGTGGACAGCGCCTTGCTGGCGGCGTTGGAGGCGTTGGCAGAGCGCAGCGCCGACGAGTTGGTTCCGATAACAGTCATGGTGTTCCCTTTCCATTCAACAATCAGGTCGCTGCCATGGTGCGATTGCGGCCTCGAAACTGGATAACGGCGGGCGGCAAAAAGCTTTTAGGCCGGGCTGCATTTTTTCTAAAAAAATTGAAAAAACAGGGACTTCACGCGCGCGTGCCTATAAGGAGCCGCCTGCGCCGCCGGGGATTGGAGAAACGCGGGCGGAAAAGCGGCGGCAGGCCAGCGGAAAAAAATTGCCGGTTAGCGGCAAGCGGATTGCCGCGTTAACCATCTGATAACCACGCGACCGGTATTTATTAACCATCGAAGGGGCCTGGGGCGCACGGGGGTGCAAACCAGCCAAACAGTGGGGTTTTTGTTCATGTCATCGCTTGACGTGAGCCGTGGTGTTTGCGCCCTCGTTCCGGGGCTTTCGCACTGGCTCGAAAATGCGCTCTACGCCGTGCGGATCGTGGATGCGGCCAGCCCGCGCGACAGGGATGGCCGGCGCGTGCTGCTGGCGGCCGAGATCGGCCACGCCACCCATCGCGACATATTGATCAACCTGATCGACGGCGCGCCGTCGCTGGTCGCGGCCGCCAATGGCCTGCCCGCCCGCGTCGCCTTCGGCATCGCGGACATGGGCTTTGCCTTTGCCCTGATCGCCGAACTCGCCCGGCCCGCATCGGTTCCGGCCGTCGGCGACAGCGGCAGCGCCCGTCTGATGACGCTGGCCGGCCGGGTCGCCCGCAGCGACGCCACCGTCCTGATCCAGGGCGACACCGGCACCGGCAAGGAAGGCATGGCGCGTTTCCTGCACGCCCAGTCTGGCCGCACCGCCCATGACTTTATCGCCGTCAACTGCGCCGCCCTGCCCGAAACCATGATGGAAGCCATGCTGTTCGGTCACAAGAAGGGCAGCTTCACCGGCGCGGCCAATGCGTCGGACGGCCTGTTCCTGGCGGCGGACGGCGGCACGCTGTTCCTCGACGAAATCGCCGAACTGCCGCTGGCGTTGCAGGCCAAGCTGCTGCGCGCCCTGCAGGAAGGCGAAGTGCTGCCGGTCGGCGCCACCCATCCGGTGTCGGTCAATGTGCGCATCGTTGCCGCCTGCAACCGCAATCTTGCCGAAGAAGTCGCCGCCGGCCGCTTCCGCGAAGACCTCTACTGGCGCCTCAACGTCATGGCGCTGGAACTGCGTCCGCTGGCCGAACGTCGTGGCGATATCAGCGCCATCGCCGCCGCCATGCTGCTGCGCCTGTCCGACATGGGCAAGACCGGTTTCGTCTGGCCGACCCCGGCCGCGCTGGACAAGCTTTCCGCCCATGGCTGGCCGGGCAATGCCCGCGAACTGGGCAATGTGTTGCAGCGCGCGCTGGTGCTGCGCGACGGCGACCGGATCGACGCGGCGGACCTGCACATGGGTTCCGCGCCGCAGATCGTCAGCCTGCCGGTGCAGCCTGCGCTCCAGCCCATCGTCGCCCCGGTAGAGCTGGTTGCGCCGGCCGAGCCGATCCGCCTGCGCGACGTTGCCCGGCACAGCAAGCTGGAGGCGATCCGCATCGCCCTGCGCGAAACCGATGGCCACCGCGCCGCCGCCGCCCGCAAGCTGGGCATTTCCGAACGCACGCTGCGCTATCGGCTCGCCGAGATGCGTGAGCTGGCTGCGGCTTAAGGGAGGGCCAGGACATGACCGGCATTTCCGCCACTGACAGCGTGATGGCGATCCGCAACGCCATCCTGCAAAAGAATGCGGCGCTGCGCGATATCAGCCAGACTGGTCCCGTTGGCGGGACCACGGGCGCGGGTTCGACGCAGGGCGTGCAGCCCGGCGGCTTTACCGACGCGCTCAACAGCGCGCTGCAACAGGTGAACGGCCTTCAGAACCAGGCCGGCGAAGCCGCCGCCTCGTTCGAACGCGGTGAAACCACCGATATCGCCGCCGTCATGCTGGCCAAGCAGCAGGCGTCGGTCAGCTTCGAAGCGACCCTTCAGGTCCGCAACAAACTCCTGTCCGCTTACAAGGACATTATGAGCATGCCGGTCTAACCCATGAGCGAGAACGCCCTTTCCACCAATGTCGGCGCGGCTGCGCCTGCACTCCCCGCCAGCGCGTCCTTCGGGACCGGCGCCAAGGGGTTCGACGCCATCAAGGCGCGGATCACCGGCTTCATGAAGCAACCGGCCGTGGCCAAGAGCCTGCCGCTGCTGGGTCTGCTGGGCACCGTTGCGGTCGCCGGCCTCGCCTGGATGGCGCTGCGCGAACCGCCGCAGCGCGACCTGTTCCGCGCCCTGCCGGATGCCGACAAGTCGGCCGTGGCGCAGGTGCTGGATCAGAATGGCATCAAATATGATTTCGACGGCAGCGGCGCGATGACCGTTGGCGAAGGCGATTATTTCAAGGCGAAGATGATGCTCGCCGCGCAGGGCCTGCCCAAGAGCGCGCCCGACGGCAACAGCATGATCGACAGCCTGCCGATGGGCGCATCGCGCGCGGTCGAGAATGAAAAGCTGCGTTCTGCGCGCGAAACCGACCTTGCCCGCACGATCGAGGCGATCGACAGCGTCGAAAGCGCCAAGGTGCATCTGGCCGTGGAAGCGCCCAGCGTGTTCCTGCGCGATCGCACCAAGCCGTCGGCATCGGTGATGCTGCGCCTGTCGCAGGGCCGCAGCCTGACCGACGCGCAGGTCAGCGCCATCGTCCACCTCGTCGCCTCCTCCATCCCGGAACTCAACCCGGAGGATATTTCGGTGGTCGACCAGAATGGCCGGCTGCTCAGCAACAATGACGGCAATGCCGCCGACGATCGCCAGATCGCCATCCAGTCGAAGATGGAGGATCGCTATCGCCAGTCGGTGATCGCGCTGCTGACCCCGATCCTGGGCGACGGCAACTTCTCCACCGAAGTCCATGCCGAACTCAACTTCGCCGAGCGTCAGGCTACCCGCGAAACCTATCCGCAGGATGAAGCGCGGCTGCGCAATGAACAGGGCAGCTGGTCGTCGGACGAGCGTGGCCAGAAGGCCGGCGAAGCCTCCGGCGTGCCGGGCGCGCTCAGCAATCAGGCGCCGGTCAACCCCACCGTCACCCAGACCAATCCCAATGGTCAGGCCGTGCAGCAGGGCCAGACCGCCGCGCAGCAGCCCGCCACCCCCGGCCTGCCGCCGATGAAGACCGAGGAAACCTTCAACCGCAGCTTCGAACTGGGCCGTGAAGTGTCCGTCACCAAGGACGCGATCGGCACCGTCAAGCGCCTGTCGGTCGCCGTGGCGCTGGACAATGGCGCGGACGGCAAGCCGCGATCGGCGCAGGAAATCGCCGCGCTGGAAGCGCTGGTGAAGGGCGCGGTCGGTTTCGACCAGACGCGCGGCGACGTGGTCGCCCTGTCTTCGCGCAGCTTCGTCAAGCCGCAGGAAGTCGTCGCCCCCTGGTATGAGGCTGACTGGATGTCGCCGCTGGTGCGCAATGTGTCCGCCCTGCTGGTTGTGCTGCTGCTGATCTTCGGCATCGCCCGCCCGCTGCTCAAGCGCCGCGCCGCGCCGCAGGCCCCCGCCGCCCTGGCCGACGCCGCCACGCCGCAGGCCGGCCAGCGCATCGGCATGGAGATTTCGAGCGAACTGACCAAGCAGGCCGCCATTCCCACGGCCGATGGCGCAGAGCCGAAGGTGACGCTCGACATGATCTCCTCCACCTACGACTATGCCCAGCGCGCCGACCTGATCCGCAATTTCGTGAAGCAGGACCCGGACCGTGCCGCACTGGTCGTCCGTGACCTGCTGCGCGACGCCAAGAAGGAAAAGGAAAATGCCTGAGAGCCCGATCCAAAAGTTGTTGAGCAATACCAGCATGTTATGATTCACGCCGTCCTTGCGAGAGATGGAGTGATCAATGGCATGGACTGGCATTGCTCGAGATGAGCATAGCCGCAAAGGACT
>JAJZTH010000046.1 GCA_021849075.1 Pseudomonadota bacterium
GGCCGCCCTTGCCACACCAATGATCGAGGAGGCACAGCCGCTACAGATTAAACCCAAGGCCGCCTGAAAATGCAGCCCAGTGGCCACACCCGATTTTACACCACATTGACGGACGCGACCCTATTGCGCTTTTTTAAGCTATAGCCATGCCGACAGCCGCGCTGCAGCAAAGCTTCATAATTGGCTCGAAACATACAGGATTCCGAGGCGAGCCTTGGTTGGGGGCGACGTCGCCAAAAGGACGCTTGCGCCCATATTCCGCGACCGTGCTGAACTGCCTGCGTCTTCCAGCCTTGATCGTGCGGTTCGTGAAGCTCTCTCTGCCTCGCAGGCGCTGCTCGTCCTCTGTTCTCCCGACGCGCGATCGTCCCGGTGGGTCAATGAGGAAATAACCCTTTTTCGGACCATGCATCCCGACCGGCCCGTCATCGCGGCAATTTTGAAGGGCGATCCGGCCGACAGCTTCCCGCCCGCGTTGCTCCAGACACCCGATCAGGGCGAACGGCAGGAACCGATTGCTGCCGATTTCCGACCGCAGCAGGATGGAGCCAAGCTCGCAAGACTGAAGATCGTTGCGGGTCTTTCCGGCATCCCGCTTGATCGAATCATTCAGCGTGACGCGCAAAGGCAAGTTCGGCGCGTGATGGCTGTCACGGCGGCGGCGTTGCTGCTTGTGATAGCACTGGGTTTAATGCTGCTATCCATCATCGAGGCGAAGCGGGAAACCGATGCCCAGCGGCAGAAAGCCGAAGGTTTGATTGAGTTCATGCTGACCGATCTGAGAGGCAAGCTGCAAGGGGTGGGTCGCCTGGACATTCTTCAGTCAGTCAATGCCAGAGCCTTGTCCTATTATGCGAGCGACCGAAATCTCAACGCCTTGCCGCCCGAATCTCTGGAGCGTCGAGCCAGAGCCTTGCATGCAATGGGCGAAGATGAACTCAGGAGAGGAAATGAAGCCACAGCCGTCTCCCAGTTCAAGGAAGCCTATCGCACAACTTCTACCCTTCTGGCCCACCGATCCGACGATCCTCAGCGCCTATATGCCCATGCGCAAAGCGAATTCTGGCTTGGATATGTCGATTTCATGCATGACCGCAACGATCAGGCACTGCCCCGGTTCAAGGCGTATCAGTCCATGGCGGCCAAGCTGGTTCGGCTTCGTCCAAAGGAGGGGCGCTACTGGCGCGAACTTGCCTTTGCACATGGCAATATCTGCACCATCAAGGTGACGGACAAGAAGGGGATGGAAGCTGTCGCCACCTGCGAGCGCGCGTTGACGGCGATGATGAAGGCGTCTGATCTAGACCCCGCCAATGCATCGCTCGCTGCCGATCTTGCCAACCGACACGCCTGGTTGGCGGATGCGCTTTTGCTGCAGGGCGCCTATGCGCAGGCGCTGGCGCAAAGGAGGCTACAATCAGGAATTTTGAAACGTCTCATTGATAAGGATCCCATGAATGCCGCCTATCTTCAGGACTGGATTCTGGCGCGCTATTCGATGTCGGATCTGCTTAATCGAACCGGCGACAGGAAGGAGGCTCTCAAGATGCGGGCTGACGCTTTGCGGGATGTTATGCGCCTGGTGGCGCAAGATCCGGACAACAAAGATTGGCAGATATGGCGGGACAAAATGTCGCAGCCACTGACTGAAGGAGACTGACTTTTGTCAACGCAACATTACACGCAATATGGACTCGAGCCGCTTCTGGACCTTGATATTGAGGGAGGGGCGGAACCCATTCGGTTCAACGTGATCCTGGAAGCAAAGAATGACCGGATCATCCTGCGGTACGACTTGCCGGGGTCGCCGGGCCAGGACTATATTGCAGTGGAACAGAACAGCATGATCGAGATCGCGCTGATCGGCGATCAACTCTTTTTCTCAAAAGACTATGACGCGATTACGACGAAGGAGCCGCTATCGTCTTTCTACGGCGGCCTTACTTACGAAGATTATGATTCCGCCCTCGATCGCTATAAAAGGGTGACATTCAAGGCGCGCTACAATGCCGGGGGGAAATTTGGCACCAATCACCCCTTCAATATCAATGTCGACTTGCTGCAGAATAGTGAAGCGGAGGTTCCCAAATGGATTGGCCTGTCGATTGATCCCGACATCAAAAATCCCCCGCCAAAGCCGAACTGACGGCGCGCGAGGCACGTCATCATGACCTATTCCATCCTCGCGCAGATCCGTCGCGTCGCTCGAAGCGGCGCGTCGGCGCGCGCGTGGAGACTATTTTGTGGTGAGGGGCTTGAGGCATCCGATGATCCTGATGTTCTGAGCCTCAAAGGGCGGCTGTTGAAAGACAGGGCGGGGAAAAGCGCCGACGGGGAGAAAGAAGAATTTCTGCTGCTCGCCCAGCAAGCCTATCTCGCCGCCGCCCGTGCTGGCGCGTCCACATATCCGCTGATCAATGCCGCCACCCTGTCGCTTTTCAGGGGCAGATTGGATGAAGCTCAGACACTTGCCCGCGAGGTGATGCACCGCCTTGATAGCGGCCAGCATGATCCGGAAACGCCATATTGGCTTGACGCCACACGCGCCGAAGCGGCCTTCATTCTGGACGATCGCATCGGGGGTGAACATTGGATCGCGCAGGCCCGCAACACCGCCCCGCGCGCATGGGAAGATCATGCCGCAACCGTGCGGCAGGTGCGGCAAATTCTGAAGATCAAAGGTCTGCCTGAAGCGATCCTCGATCCCTTGCGCCCCCCGCCCAGCCTTTTCTTCGATGGCATTATCGGACTGCCGGAGAATGAGGGCGAAGCGCATGATAAAATCAGCATGGCTCTCGACAGCTTTTCTCCAGGCGCGGTCTATGGCGCACTGGCGGCCGGCTCGGATATTCTGATCGCTGAAGTGGCCGTTGATAGCGGGGCGGAGCTTCACATCATCCTTCCAACCGACCTCCAACGGTTTCGCGCGACCTCTGTTATTCCGTTCGGTCATCATTGGGCGAGCCGATTTGACAGGCTCATCGACCGGGCGGACAGCCTGTACACAGCGGGCCGAGGTCAGTTGTCGGATGCGGCCGTGGTCAAGGCCAGTCAAATCGCCATGGGGCTGGCTGTGCAAAGATCGCAGCTTTTGGAAACGAAAACGATAGGATTGCATGTTGGCCGCAGTGCCGATCCTGATCAGGATAAATGGCCGCGATGGGGAAAAACTGCGATCGAACGGCATGTCGTTTCTATCGAGGATTCCTATCTTCCTGATTGTCCGGCGCTTGCCAAAAGCCGCAATCGCGTGGCTGTCGCCTGGACATTGCGCGCCACGGATGAAGCCGAAGAGCCAACCTGTGCCGCCGCCCCGATGATGGTGGATGATATCGATGAGGCGATGCAATATATCGACGGATTGTTCGCCCGATATCCCGATGCCGCAGTCGCTTTGGACTATTGCACATTGGATCCCGATCCCGGCGCCGATCCCATCCCTTCGCTGGCCATATTGTTGAGCAAATCGGCGCCGCCGGGAAGCCTGTGCGTGCAATGGCCAGATGCTGCGGTCATTTCCCTATTTGCTCCAGAATGGCATTTTGAAGTCGCGGGGGAGGTCATGACCAACCAGGGCGATATTGAGGTTGCGCTCCATTTTCCAGTGACCGATTAAACGATCAAATCCCGAAGCATTCGCGAGGAATGGACGATGAGTGATTGTCCGTCGCGGCTGACAATCCCGCGTCTAATGAGGACGTTAATGGCGCGAGAAGCCGTTTCTCGCGTGGTGTTGGCGCTCAGGGCCAGCGTTGTGATCTGAGGTGTAGGATTAATCTCCCCCCCATCGGCGACAAGTTTCATAAGCTCGTTATAGACCCGGCCAGCGGCGCTATAGGTGGTGCGCGCCGCCATCCGGTCGAGCGCCAGATCGAGCTGCCGGGCGAGAAGCTGCGCCATGCCCGCAGCGAGTTCCCCATTCGCCCGCACCAAATGCGCCAGCTTTTCCGCCTCCGCGCGTAACAGCAGGGTGGCGGTGGAGGTTTCGACCTCTGCCCGATGATGGGTCACATCGGGATAAGCGCCAAAAAACTCTCCCGGCCCATAACGGGCCAACTGCTGCCGTTGACCGTCTATCCCCAGAGTGTGCGTCGTGATGTTGCCTTCGACAACCAGCCAGCAGAAGCGCGAGACATCCCCCTGCCTGGCCAAAATATGCCGTGCTTCATAAGATTTGACGGTCAGAATATCGAGCAGCAGGGCCGCCGATGGACGGCTGCAATGCAGCAATGCCTCCAACGCCTCGATATGATGCTCTTTCTGCACGCTTTCCCTCGGGCGCCGGCTGCGACATCGGCTCATATGCGGCTTGATGCCATTTCGCCAGAGAGCAGAAATATTCTTTCACCCGGCGTGATCTTAATCACGGCCACGGAGCATAGTTCGGCATATGGCTGCTTTGCGACCCGAAGGCAGCTTCTTAAGCCAGCCTTTTACTGGCTCGGAGGCAGCGATGTCCCCGAGCCATTTTTTTTGGCGCTTCGCCAGTTTAGATCCCGGCTCCTGTCGCCAGTCAAGGCATCTTCTATATAATCCCGTCACATTATCGATCCGGGGTTGATGTGCCGCCCATTAGAAGGGTCGTCAGCCCCCTTCGTTGCCGGGTGATCGGACGGTCCCGAAATGTTCCTCATCAATCGATGAGAAATGCTGAGCACCCTTTCCGCCGCGCCGCCAGCCGCTATGGAGGGGCGCAGTTCATCTATAGGGAATGCAGCATGGAATATCGCGCACTGGGCCGGACCGGACTTGACGTCAGCCCGATCTGCCTTGGCACCATGACCTGGGGGTCGCAAAATAGCGAGGCGGAAGCCCACGCCCAGCTGGACTATGCCATTGGCGAAGGCGTCAACTTCATCGACACGGCCGAAGCCTATCCGGTCACACCCGTCAGCCACGATACGCAATTTCTGACCGAAACCTATATCGGCAACTGGATCGCCGCGCGCGGGAAGCGCGACGACATCATCCTTGCGACCAAGGTCGCCGGTCCCTCGCGCGATCCGGTGCGCAAATTTCGCGGCGGCGACAATCGCCTCGATCGCCGCAATATCGAACTGGCGGTGGAAGACAGCCTGCGCCGGCTGCGCACCGATTATATCGATCTCTATCAGGTCCATTGGCCCGACCGCCCGGTCCCGTCCTTTGGCGGGCGTGGCCTGTCGCAGCTTGCCGACACCGCCGATACGGTGCCGATCGAAGAAACGCTGGGCGCGCTGGCCGATCTGGTGAGCGCGGGCAAGATCCGTCATTTTGGCGTTTCCAACGAAACGCCCTGGGGCGTATCGGAATATCTGCGCCTGTCGCGTGACAATGGTCTGCCGCGCGTCGCATCGATCCAGAATGCCTATAATCTGCTGAACCGCACCTTCGAATATGGCCTGTCCGAATTTGCCTTGCGTGAACAAGTGTCGCTGCTCGCCTATTCGCCGCTGGCTGGCGGCAATCTGACCGGAAAATATCTGGGCGGACAGATACCCGCCGGCTCGCGCCGCGACGTCGCGCACCAGTTCCGGCGCTACGACCTGCCTGGCCAGCCGCTCGCCTCCGCCCGTTATGTCGCGATCGCCCATGCCTATGGCCTTGATCCAGCCACGCTCGCGCTTGCCTATGTCAACAGCCGGCCGTTCGTCACGTCCAACATCATCGGCGCGACCTCGCTGGAACAGCTCAAGGTCGACATCGATAGCGTGCGCGTGACGCTCAGCAACGAAGCGCTGGCCGCGATCGAGGCCGTGCATCGCGACATGCCCGACCCCTGCCCATAAGGCGGATCAGCCCCGCAGGCGCGCTTCGGACAGGTCCAGTTCGCGCGTCAGCTTGCGGGCGGCCTCGCTGCCGATCGCGCGGGCGCGGATCAGGCGGCTGAGCGCGGCGCGTTCCGCCTTGATGCCCACAAGGCGGAATTCGCTCATCAGCCGGTCCTGCGCCCGCGCTCGATCGGCCTGCTCTTCCGCCAGCCCCTCGATCCGCTCGCGATAAAAGTCCATCACCCGCCCACCGGCCTGAGCATAGAGGTCCGCCTCGCCGCTCTGCTCGGCCAGACCATGCTGGCGGCGCTCGATCGCCACGATCGCCGCCTGCGCAGTCATGATCCGCGCCTGATCCTCTTCCGCCTGCCGCGACGGTTCGGCCGGCATCTTCAGATCCTTTAGCAGGATCGGCAGCGCCACGCTGGCGACGACCAGCGACACGATGATCACGCCCGCCGCCAGGAAGATCGCCAGATCACGCGCCGGGAATGGCGCGCCATCGTCCAGCGCCAGCGGCAATGTCAGCACGCCCGCCAGCGTAATCGCCCCGCGCACCCCAGCGAAAGACATGGCCGCAATCAGCCGCCAGTCGGGGCTATGGGGCGCCTGCGCCGCATCCCGCCTGCGCAGGATGGTCAGCTTGAGCGAACCCCACACCCACAGGAAGCGCAACGCCGCCAGCCCGGCCACGATCGCCAGAATATAGACCGCCAGCCACCAGGGCGCGCTATGTCCGGTCAGCGCCACCGTCTGCTTCGCGCCCGACAGGATGCCCGGCAATTGTTCGCCCAGCAGCACGAAGATGATGCCGTTGAGCGTAAACTGGATCATGTCCCACACCGAATTGCGCCGCATGCGCGTGTCGGCCAGCGCCTGCCGCGAAACTTCGGCAAAGCTCATCGTCACGCCGGCGCTCACCGCCGCTAATATGCCCGATGCATGGACATGTTCGGCCACCATATAGGAACCGAACGGGATCAGCAGGCTGACCAATATCTGCGATCCGGTGTCCTCGCCCCAGCGCTTCGTCACCGCCGCCTTGACCCGCGTCACCACCAGCGTCACCGCCACGCCGATCGCCAGCCCACCGCCTGCGACCCACAGGAAATTCAGCACCGCCGGCCCGGCCGCGAAATGCCCCGTCAGCGCCGCAGCCACGGCAAAACGCAGGCAGACCAGGCCCGACGCATCGTTCAGCAGCGATTCCCCTTCCAATATATGCATCATCCGCTTGGGAATGGGCACGCGCGCGGCGATGGCGGACACGGCGATCGGATCGGTCGGGGATATGACCGCCGCCAGAGCGAAGGCGACCGCCAGCGGCATCGCCGGGATCATCCAGTGGATGAACAGGCCCATCCCAACCACCGTGATCAGCACCAGCCCCAGCGCCAGTTCGACCACGATCGACACGTCCTTGAACAATTCATCCTTGGGAATGCGCCAGCCGTCGAGGAACAGCAGCGGCGGCAGGAAAAGGAACAGAAAAAGCTCGGGGTCAAGCCCCACGCGGTGCGACGTCGACAGGCCAATCACGCCCCCCAGCACGATCTGCACCAGCGGCGTCGGCAACGCCACCGGGACCATACGGGACACCGCTCCGCTGACGACGACTGCCAGCAGCAGGAAAAGCACGATCGACACTGTCTCCAAAATTTCCGCTCCATGTTGAATGATGCGGTCTTTTTGGAAAATCAAAGCCATTAGGGCAAGCCTTTCAATGACTTTTTGTCGTTCTTCACTCAGCTCGCATTCAGCCGCTCGACCCTATAATAGGGGTTCGCAGCTCATTTCCCGGAGATGAATTCTTTTGCTCAAGTCCTTCGCAACGGCCCTTCTCTTCGCCACACCGCCGTTGATCGCCACATTGTCTCCGGCCCATGCCGAAACCTATTATGTCGACGCGATGAAGGGCGATGATCGCTTCGGCGGCGTCACGGTAGAGCAGCCCTGGCGATCGCTCGCCAAAGTGCGCGACTTCGCGCTACGGCCCGGCGACCGCGTCATGTTGGCGGCCGGATCGGTGTGGAAGGAACCGCTCACCCTGACCCGATCGGGCACCGCCAGCGCCCCGATCATCGTGGCTGCGGCCGGCGCGGGACCACGCCCGCGCATCGATGCGGGCGGCGTATCGCCCCACGGCGTCGCCATCCTCAACGCCGAATATATCAGCGTCAGCGGACTGGAAGTCACGAACGATGCCCCCGGCTCCCCTCCGACCCAGCGTTTCGGCGTGCTGGTGTCGGCGCAGGATCGCGGCGTCACGCGCGGCATCCGCGTCACCGACATGTATGTCCATGACGTGCGCGGCACCAATGACCGCAAGGATAATGGCGGCATCGTCTTCCGCGCGACCGGGCAAAAGCTCGCCACCCGCTTTCAGGACCTGGCGATCGAGCGCAACATCGTCTGGCGGGTCGATCGATCGGGGATCGCGGGCATTGCCGACCGCGTGACATATCGGGATTGGTTCCCCAGCGAAAATGTCGTGATCCGCGACAATTATGTCGAGGATGTGGGCGGCGACGGCATCGTCCCGCGCGGAACGGACGGCACGCTGATCGAACATAATATCGTCCGCGCCGCCGGCAGCCGCGCGCCCGGATATAGCGCAGGCATCTGGCAATGGAGCACCGACAACAGCCTCATCCAGCTGAACGAAGCATCCTATACCCGCACCCGTTATGACGGTCAGGGCTTCGATTCCGACTTCAACTCGCGCCGCACCACATTGATTTACAACTATAGTCACGACAATGCCGGCGGCTTCCTGCTGATCTGTTCGCCCAAACGCAGCGAAACCGACAATCTGGGCAATCACGGTACGGTCGCCCGCTTCAATGTCAGTCGCAACGACGCCAGCCGCATCATCCAATTGTCTGGCAATGTGTCCGACGCGCTGGTTGAAAAGAATGTCGTTCATGTCGGCAAGGGCATGGATGTGCAGATGGTGGTCGCCACCCAATGGGATGGCTGGGCGCATGATGTGCGCGTGCAGGACAATCTGCTCAAGGTCGCCGGCACCGCCCGCTATGGTCGCGAAACCGGCCGCAACGGTCCCGACTATCTGATCCAGCCCGGCTTCGCTCCGGCGCGGGAAATTCGGTTCAAGGGCAACATATATCTCGGCAATCACATCGACCTGCCCGAAGATGGCGCAGGGCAAGTCATCCCGCCCTATCAGGAACAGCCCGCCGACTGGCAAGTGCCGACCTTCGATCCGGCGAAGCCCGAAGGCTTTTCCGACTATCTGATCCGCCACCGCAGCTGGATGCTCGCCATGCTGCAACGCGAACTGGCGGCGCCGGTCGCTTTGCGCCAACCCCGAACCATGTCGATCTTCGAAGCGCGCCGTTAATCCCGCCGGCGCTGCATCGCACAAAAAGGGCTTGCACCCGACCGGCGAGTCCGAATATTATCGGCCCGACATTCAGCCTGACCGCGCAATGGTGCGTGGGACGGCGACGCCCCGAACGGGGCCAGAGCAGTTGGCAAAGGCGCCATCAACCGGACCAGAACAGGTCCGGTTGATGGCGCCTTTTTTGTTGGTTCGGGGAGCGCCGGGTGACGACGAAGACGGTGAAGAGCATGTGCCCCTATTGCGGTGTCGGCTGCGGCATCGTGATGGAGGTCGCCGACAACCGCATCCTCAAGGTGACGGGCGACAAGAGCCATCCCACCAATTTCGGCCGTCTCTGCACCAAGGGCAGCAGTTGCCATGTCCCCGTCGCCGCCGAAGGCCGCGCCGACCGCGCCTATGCCCGCCTGCCCGGCAGCCGGGATCAGGGATCGATCCCCATGGACGACGCCATTGCGCGCACTGCGCAGGGGCTGCGCACGATCATCGATCGCGACGGGCCGGATGCGGTGTCGCTCTACGTGTCCGGGCAAATGTCGCTGGAGGCGCAATATCTGGCCAACAAGCTGTGCAAGGGCTTCATCGGCACCAACAATATCGAAAGCAATTCGCGCCTGTGCATGGCCAGCGCGGCGAGCGGTTACAAGCTGTCGATCGGCGCGGATGGCCCGCCCGGCTCCTATCAGGATTTCGACAAAGCCGACCTGTTCTTCGTGATCGGCGCGAACATGGCGGATTGCCACCCGATCCTGTTCCTGCGGATGATGGACCGGGTGAAGGCGGGCGCGAAGCTGATCGTCGTCGATCCCCGCCGCACCGCCACCGCCGACAAGGCCGACCTGTTCCTTCAGGTGAAACCCGGCACAGACCTCGCTCTACTGAACGGCCTGCTCCATCTGCTGGTCGCATCGGGCGGGATCGATCCCGATTTCATCGCCGCTCATACCGAAGGCTGGGATGCGATGCCGGATTTTCTGGCGGATTATAGCCCCGAACTGGTCGCACAGACGACCGGCTTGTCTGAGGCTGATCTGCGGCAGGCGGCGCAGTGGATCGGGGAAGCGGGCGAATGGATGAGCTGCTGGACCATGGGCCTCAACCAGAGCAGCCATGGCACCTGGAGCACCAACGCCATTTGCAACCTGCATTTGGCCACTGGCGCCATTTGTCGTCCGGGCAGCGGCCCCTTCTCCCTCACGGGCCAGCCCAACGCGATGGGCGGGCGCGAAATGGGCTATATGGGACCGGGCCTGCCCGGCCAGCGCGCGACCATCAGCCCCGCTGACCGGGCGTTGGTGGAAGATATATGGCGCATAACGCCCGGCACGCTGAAGGCACAGGCGGGCGCTGGCACGGTCGCCCTGTTCGAAGATATGGCGGCCGGCAAGATCAAGGCATGCTGGATTATCTGCACCAATCCGGTCGCCAGCGTCGCCAATCGCCAGACGGTGATCGCGGGCCTGGAAGCCGCCGAACTGGTGGTGACGCAGGACGCCTATGTCGACACCGAAACCAATCGCTATGCCGACATCATCCTGCCCGGCGCGCTCTGGGCGGAGGCGGAAGGGGTGATGATCAATAGCGAACGCAATCTGACGCTGGCACAAAAGGCCGTCGATCCGCCCGGCGAAGCGATGGCCGACTGGGCGATCATCGCCCAGGTCGCCTGCGCCATGGGCTATGCCGACGGCTTCACTTACGCCTCCGCTGACGAGATATTCGAGGAAATCCGCCAGTTCTGGAACCAGCATACCGGCTATGACATACGCGGCGCCAGCTATGACCGGCTGCGTCAGACGCCGCTGCAATGGCCCTGCGCGCCCGACAGCACGGATGATCGCAGCCCCATCCGTTATCGCACCGGCGACGCGACCGGCCCAGCAATCCGTTTTCCCACCGCCAGCGGGAGGGCCGCCTTCTTCCCCCGCCCGCACATGGACCCGAAGGACATGCCGGATGCGGATTATCCGCTGATCCTCAACACCGGCCGGCTTCAGCATCAATGGCACACGCTGACCAAGACGGCCAAAGTGCCCACGCTCAACAAACTCAACCCCGGTCCCTTTGTGGAGGTCCATCCTGAAGATGCGGCCACGCTGGGCATCGGCGAAGGCGACCGGGTGGAACTGCGGTCGCGCCGGGGCCGCGCCGTCCTGCCCGCAGTCGTCACAGACCGGGTGCGGCCGGGCAATTGTTTCGCCCCCTTCCACTGGAACGACGTCTTTGGGGACGATGTCGCGGTCAACGCCGTCACCAATGATGCGATCGACCCGATTTCAATGCAGCCGGAGTTCAAATTTTCCGCCGTGGCGCTCACCCGCCTGTCCGGTCCCGTCCCCGCCGCGATCGCATCGCCAGTCGCCGATGCGACAACCGCGCCCGTCCTCAGCGCCGATCAACATGCCGCCATCGACGCCTTCGCCCACGTCATGGGTCTGGCGCCGAACGAAAGCCCGGTCCTGGCGGAGGGCGCACGCGCCTATCTGGACGGCTTCACCACCGGGTTGCGCGCCGCGCCGATCACCGCCGTACCACTGCTGCCCGACAGCGCGCCGCTCGATCCGACCCAACGCCATTATATGAATGGCCTGCTCGCCGGACTGTTCGGCCGCACGAGCTTGCCCGCCGAAGACGGCGATGCTGGCCAGCAGGAAATCTTGATCCTCTGGGCGTCGCAGACCGGCAACGCCGAAGGATTCGCGCAAAGCTGCGCCCGCCAGATCGCAACTCCGCAATGGCGCGCGCGCCTGCTGGCGATGGATGCGGCGAAGCCCGCCGATCTTGCCAACGCCAGTCACGCCCTGTTCGTCGCCAGCACCTTTGGCGATGGCGACGCCCCGGACAATGGCGATGGCTTCTGGGCGGCGCTGGCGGCTGACGCCGCGCCCCGGCTTGACCATCTGTCCTATTCGGTGCTGGCCTTTGGCGATTCCAGCTATGGGCAATTTTGCGGTTTCGGCCGCAAACTTGACGCCCGGCTGGCGGCGCTGGGCGGCGCGCGCCTTGCCCCGCGCGCCGATTGCGAACCCGATTATGAGGATTGCGCGGCCGAATGGCTCGCTGCGGTCAAGGCATCGCTCGGCAGCGCCCCGATGACGGAACCCGCCCCGGCTCTCAATGCCCCTGCCGCCTATAGCCGCAAAGCCCCACTCGCCACTCGCCTCGCACGCAATGTCCTGCTCAGCGGCGCGGGCGCGCAGAAGGAAGTGCGCCAGTTCGGTTTCGACATAGGCGGCGCGGGCTTTGCCTATCAGGCCGGGGATTCGCTCGGCGTCTGGCCGGTCAACTGCCCGGCGCTGGTGCGCGAAACGCTCGATCTGCTCAACCTGTCGGCCGACGCCCTCGTCAGCGTCAAGGATGCGGGCGAAATCCCCCTTGGCGACGCCTTCATGCGTTACTGGGACATTGCAAAGCCGACCCGCAACCTGTTGGAACTTATAGCAGAACGCGATCCTGACATTGGCTTCGCTCCCCTGCTCGATCCGGTCCGCAAAGCCGATTTCGACCATTGGCTCTGGGGCCGGCAAATGGCCGACATCCTGCATGAAGCCCGACCGCAACTCAGCCCCAAAGACCTGATGGCGATCATGCGCCCGCTCCAGCCGCGTTTCTACTCCATCGCCTCCAGCCCGGCCGCGCAGCTGGACGAGGTGCAACTGACCGTGTCGGTGGTCCGCTATGCCTGCGACGGGCGGCGGCGTGCGGGCGTTTGTTCCGCCTTCCTCGCCGACCGCGCCGATAGTACCCAGCCCGGCCTGTTTCTTCAGCCCTCGACCCATTTCCATCCGCCCGCCGACCTCAGCAAGGCGATGATCATGGTCGGCCCCGGCACCGGCATCGCGCCCTTTCGCGGCTTCCTGCACGACCGGCAGGCGCATGGCGCGCGCGGGGCCAACTGGCTCTTCTTCGGCGAACAGCATGAGGCGACCGATTTCTATTATCGGCAGGAAATCGAAGATTGGCGGCGCAGCGGCCATCTCGATCGCCTCAGCCTCGCCTTCTCGCGCGATCAGGCCGACAAAATCTATGTCCAGCAGCGCATGGTGGAGGAAGGCGCGGAGCTATGGCGCTGGATCGATGGCGGCGCGCATTTTTACGTCTGCGGCGACGCCAGCCGCATGGCGAAGGATGTCGACGCCGCGCTCAAACAGGTCGTCGCCCGCCATGGCGGCATGAGCGCGGACATGGCCGACGACTATGTCGCGCAAATGCAGCAGGACCGCCGCTACGTCCGCGACGTCTATTGACGGAGCGTCCTGCCAGCGTCCCTCAGTGCAATTTCAGCCGGGGCCGCACCAGCCGGTTGATATGGCTGACCGCAATCAGCGCGCTGCCCCGCCACCAGCCATGCACCGCCAGCAAATGCATGCGGTACAGCGACAGATAGACGAACCGCGCCAGTCGCCCTTCCACCGCCATGCGCCCGCCGACCAGCTTGCCCATCAGCGATCCCACCGTCGAAAATCGGCTGAGCGACACCAGCGAGCCATGGTCGCGATAGTCGAAATCGACCAGCGGCCGCCCCGCCAGCAGCCGCTTGATATTGGCGAAGGCGGTCGACGCCATCTGATGCGCCGCCTGCGCGCGTGGTGGCACCGGTCGGTCGCGGCCGGGCAACATGCTATAGGCGCAATCCCCCATGGCAAAGATGCGATCGTCGCTTTCGCTCTGCAATGTCGGCCGTACGATGATCTGCCCGCCGCGTGACAGAGCCAGCCCGTCCAGCCCGCCGCGCACCGGCGCGGCCTTCACCCCCGCGGCCCAGATTTGCAGATCGGCCGGGATGAATGCGCCATCGCCGGTCTTCATCCCCTCCGCCGTCGATTCCGTCACCGCCATACCGGTCAGCACCTTGACCCCCAGCGCCTCCAGCTCGCCATGGGCCGCCTCCGCCAGACGGTCGGGCAGGGCGGGCAGGATGCGCGGCCCCGCCTCCAGCAAGGTCACGTCCAGTCGCGCCCGATCGAACACTTCCAGCCCATAATAGCCCAGCGCATCGGCCGCATTATAGAGTTCGGCCGCCAGCTCGACCCCGGTCGCCCCGCCGCCCACGATGGCGATGCGCACCCGCGCGTCGGACGTCGGCCGCGCGACCATGGCACGCGACACGCGCAGACAATGGTTCAGCAACTGGTCGCGGAAACTGTCCGCCTGTCCCCGGCTGTCCAGGAACAGGCAATTGTCGGCCACGCCCGGCGTGCCGAAATCATTGGTGACGGAGCCATAGGCCAGCACCAGATAGTCGTAGCGCACGCTATGGGCGCTCACGACCTCGCGCCCCTTGTCGTCGAACACCGGCGCCATATGCACCTGCTGCGCGGCGCGGTCGATCCGGTCGAACTGACCGTACAGGTAGCGATAGCCCCAGCGATGGCAGTGGCTGCGATAGCCGACCTCGTCCATGCTGGCGTCCAGCGATCCGGTCGCGACTTCGTGCAGCAACGGCTTCCAGATGTGCGTGCGGTTACGGTCGATCAGGATGATGTCGTGCCGTTTGCGGCCATAATGCGCGCCCAGCTTGCGCGCCAGCTCCAGCCCGGCGGCGCCCCCGCCGACGATAACGATCTGAATCTTCCGCTCTGCAACCATGCTATTCCCTCGCACCTTGTCCGTCGCCCCCACGCCCCGTCGTCAAAATTGCATCCTGACCTGCCCGCCGACCGCCAACGCATTTTTGGTCGATCGAAAGCCGAACGCACCCGGCTCCACAATATACTGAATATCGGGCCGAATGTTCAGCCAGCGCCGCACCTGCATGCCATAGCTGAGTTCGATCGCCGTTTCACCGGCCGGCAGCGCCGCATAACCGTCCGTGGCGTCATCCGCCTGCACATGCGCGCGGCGCAGACGCGGATCGACCTCCGCATGCACGACGCCCAGCGCCACCGTATCCGCATCGCGCCCATGAAAGGTGCCGGTCTTGACCAGCCCCGCCGCATACCAGCGGGTGATTTGGGCCGACACCTTGGGATTGGCGGTAAATTGGCCGAACAGCGACAGGCCCCGCCCCCCCGTCCCTTCACGCAGGATCATCTGGTCGGCCAGCAGATAGACGCCATAGCGGCCGCGCACGGTGCCGTCCCCACCCTGACGGTCCACCCGCGACGTATCATAGTAGACGCCGATCTTATAATGCCCCGGCAAGGCGCGACTGCCCGGCGCCACGCCCGGATCATATTCCAGCTCCAGCGGCAGGATGACGCCGATGGTCCCGCCGGCAAAGGGATTGAAGCGATTATCCTCGTCATTCAGGCGCGGATTGACCTGATAGACGCCGGTGCGCACCGCCAGATCGGGCTGCAAGCGATAGCGCACCGCCGCCCCCCAGCGCGCATTGGGATAATTATACCAGCCGCTGTCGCCGGACATGGACAGGGGATGCGCGCAAAAGGCCGCATTGACGAAATTGCAGCCGATCGGCATCCCGCCCAGATCATTGCCCATCGCGAAATAGCCAACCCGCAGATTCAACCGCCCACCGTCCAGATCCTGTTCGTAACTGACTTCGCTCAAACGGCTATATTGGCCGCCATAGGCTTCCTGTACAGGCAAACGGTTGCCGATGAAATCGGACGAAATGCCCACCCCCCGCCGGTCGTTGAGCGTGATATGCAGCTTAGCCCCTTCCCACCCGATTATGCGGTCCATATCGAAATCCGCACCCAGCCGGATTTGCTGGGTATAGGCGCTGCCGCGCTTCACCCCGCCATCGACCGCGGCGAAGCTTTCCGACACATAATCGCCGCGCACGGTGACGCCCGCATCCTTCAAATCGGTGCGCACCCCGCCCCAGTCGCCGGTCATCGTCTCGCGCTGGGGCGCATCTTGGGCATGCGCAGTGCGCGGCGTCAGGGATGACGCCGCCAGCGCGCCGGTAACAAGCAAGATCTGAAAGAAGGCGTTGGACACAATTCCCCCTGGCCACGACCCATGCGGTCGCGGCGGCTTTAGGATTGAGACAATAGAAAGAGGGAGGCGATCAGCATCGCCTCCCTTGCAGCGTCAGGGACCGGTCGTCAGGGCAGCGCGTAGGCCACCACATAATCGCCGCGGTCGGGCGATTGCCGCGCGCCGCCAGCGGTCACGACGACATATTGCTTGCCGGTGCGGGGCGATTTGTAGCTCATCGGCCCGCCCTGGCTGCCCACGGGCAGGCGGCCCTTCCACAATTCCTTGCCGGTCGCCGCGTTGAAGGCGCGCAGGTAGAAATCCTGCGTCCCGGCAATGAACACAAGCCCGCCCTGCGTCGCCAGCGTCCCGCCCAGCGTCGGCATGCCGATCGGGATGGGCAGGCCCATGCGGAAACCGAACGGACCGGTATCCTGCACCGTGCCGACGGGCACCTGCCACTTGATCTTGCGCGTGGCCATGTCGATCGCGGTCATCGTGCCATAGGGCGGCGCCTGACAGGGAATGCCCAGCGCGGACAGGAAACGGTCCTTGGTCACGGCATAGGGCGTGCCCTTCATCGGTACGCTGCCCATGCCGGTGTTGGTCGCTTCGCCGCCCTTGCTGACGATGGCCTGCTGCTCGCGCGTCTGCGGGAACATCTGCACCCACAGGCCCAGCCGCATGTCATTGGCGAAGATGGTCTTGCTGACCGGATCGACCGACAGGCCGCCCCAGTTCATGCCGCCCAGCGATCCGGGGAAGCTCAGCGACTTGTCGGTGCCCGGCGCGGTGTACAACCCTTCATAGCGCATGCTCTTGAAAGCGATGCGGCACAGTAGCTGGTCGAACGGAGTCGCGCCCCACATGTCCGATTCCGTCAGCGGCCCCACGCCGATCTGCGGCATGCCGACCGATTTGGGCTGGGTCAGCGCATAGGGTTCGTTGGGAATGCCTGCGCCCTTGACCGGCACATTATCAACCTGCGTCAGCGGCTTGCCGGTGGCGCGGTCCAGCACATAGAGCTGCCCCGCCTTGGTGCCGAAGACCAGCGCCGGCACGGTCCGGCCCTTGCCGACCGGGAAGTCGACGAAGCTCGGCTGCATCGGCACGTCAAAGTCCCACAGGTCGTTATGGACCGTCTGGAACCGCCATTTGCGGCGGCCCGTGCTGGCGTCCAGCGCCAGCATCGATGCGCCATATTCATGGTCCAGCGCGCTGCGGGTCACGCCATACAGGTCGACGGACGCGCTACCCACCGGCATGAACACGGTGTTGGACGCCGCGTCATAGGACATGGCCGACCAGACATTGGGCGTCGACCGGGCATAGGTCTGCCCCGGGGCCGGCGCGCCGGTGATCTGCGGATTGCCGGGGTCGAACGCCCAGCGCATCTTGCCGGTGATGACGTCAAAGCCGCGCACCACGCCGCCGGGCATATCCACCTGCACATTGTCGGCGACGCGGCCGCCCACGACCACCGTCGTCCCCGCCAGCGTCGGCGCGGCGGTCAGCTGATATTGCGGATCGGGCGCGTTGCCCAGCCCGGCCTTCAGGTCGACCCGGCCATTCGTACCGAAATCGGCGCAGAACTTGCCGGTATCCGCGTCCAGAGCAACCAGCTGCGCATTGATCGTGTTCATCAGGATGCGGCGCTGACAGGCCCCTGTGCATTATCAGGACACGGATTCACGGTAGGCGTCGGCGGTAGCGAGCTATTTGCGCAGGTTCTCGATGCCAAGTTCGCTCCACATCCAAGTGAAGTCGTAGGTGACCATCGGGTCGT
>JAJZTH010000003.1 GCA_021849075.1 Pseudomonadota bacterium
CGATCTCATAGGGCGCCGTCACGCGACTGGAAGTGCCCAATATCTGCGCCTCGGCAGCGCCGCCCATGGACCGGGCATATTTGGTCGCCAACGTGCCGGCCGCGCTGCGCTGTCCGAAAGCGGAGCAGGCCATCTCATCGAAGATGACCTGTTTGGTACGCTCGATCACATCGGCGGGCAGACCCGTTATCGTCGTGCTGGCGGCATAGTCTGCAATAAGGCTGGTCGGACTGGCTGGCATGGACTTGGCTCCTGTCATCGACGCGCGGCGAGCGTCGTCATCGATATTTCGTCATCGATATTGATATATATCATCTATATCAAGAGCCATGCGTGAAAGCATATGCGAGCCTGTTCAATGTTGGATGAGCGCCGCCCTTCTGAACAGCGCGCCACGCGCCAACGCCCCCGCACCACTCCACCTTATACGCCTTCATCCAGTCGATAGCCGGCCGCTCGCCACTCCGGCACTCCACCAGCGAGCGGCGCGGCCTCCACGCCTTGCGCGCGCAATATGACCACCGCTTCCCGGGTCAGGACGCAATAAGGGCCTTTGCAATAGGCGACGACATGCGCATTGTCCGACAATTCTTTGGCGCGCTCCTCCAGTTGCGGGATAGGGATATTGACCGCGCCGGGCAGATGACTCTTCCTGAATTCGTCGCCCGGCCGCACGTCGACGAGTATCACGGCGCCTTCGTTCATGCGATCAACCAGCGCATCGATTGACACCGACTCCATTTCCTGCGGTCGCTGGCGGCTGTCCGCGATCGCCTGATCGATCCTGTCCTGCTTGAAGGCGACATAGTCATGCAACGCCGCAACCACCGCAGCCAATGGTCCCTGCCCCAGGCTATAAAGGATATTTTTTCCATCGCGCCGCGCCTGGACGCAACCTGCACGCTTAAGCTGTTGCAGATGTTGCGATGCATTGGCCACCGACATGTCAGTCAGATCGGCCAGCCTTTCCACCGATCGCTCCGCGCGGACGATATGCTCCAGCAACGCCAGCCGATGGGGATGGCCAAGCGCCCTGGCGACTTCCGCCAATGGATCAAGGCGCTCCAATTGATCAAATTGATTTATATCATTCATTGACACCGCTATAGCGCCCGCATAACCTTCAAGCAATTCCTTGATTCCTTGAATGATCCAAACGGAGCGCCATTTCATGCCCCAGTCCCTTACCGATGAGAATTTTGACGCCGTTCTGAGCCAGACGCCGGGCATGCTGGCCGTTCGGTTCTCGGCGGATTGGTGCGGCCCCTGCAAGATGATGGCGCCGATCTTCGATCAGCTAGCCGACGAGTTGCAAGACAAGGCCGCATTCGGCGTGGTCAATGTTGATCATGCCCCGGACACTGCCGAAAAATATGGCGTACAGACCATCCCCACATTGCTCCTGTTCCAGCAGGGGGAGATGATCGACCGCATGACCGGCTCGACCGGCAAAGATAATATTTTGCGCTTCCTGACCCGCCATGCAGCCTGAGATGACCGTGCATCACCGCCTTATCATCCTGGGTTCAGGCCCGGCGGGCTGGGCCGCAGCCGTCTACGCCGCGCGCGCCAATCTGGCGCCAGTGGTCATTACAGGCTTACAGCATGGCGGCCAGCTCATGACCACGACCGAGGTGGACAATTGGCCCGGCGATGCGGATGGCGTGATGGGGCCGGACCTCATGGCGCGCATGCAAAAACACGCCGAACGCTTCGAAACGCAGGTCATATGGGATCATATTCATAGCGCTGACCTCTCGCAAAAGCCGTTCACCCTGACCGGCGACAGCGGCACCTATACGTGCGACGCGCTGATCATTGCGACCGGGGCCACGGCAAAATATCTCGGCCTGGAGTCCGAAGAGCGGTTCAAGGGGCGCGGGGTTTCGGCCTGTGCGACATGCGACGGCTTCTTCTTCAGGGGACGCGAGGTTGCCGTCGTGGGCGGCGGCAACACTGCCGTTGAAGAGGCTCTTTATCTCTCGAACATCGCCTCGAAAGTCTATCTGGTCCATCGGCGCGACACGTTGCGCGCCGAGAAAATCCTGCAGGACAAGCTGCAGGCGAAGATCGCTTCGGGCCAGATCGAGGCGATCTGGCGGCATGAGGTGGACGAGGTGATCGGCGACGACATGGGCGTGACCGGACTTTGCCTGCGATCGACAGCCGATGGCTCCAGCCGCGAGATCGCCATCAAGGGCTTTTTCGTCGCCATTGGCCACCATCCCAATGCAGACCTGTTCGTCGGCCAGCTCGCCATGAACGATGGCTATCTGCAAATCCGTTCCGGCCTGTTCGGCAACGCCACCCAGACGTCGGTCGAAGGTGTGTTTGCAGCCGGCGACGTAGCCGACCAGCATTATCGTCAGGCCATCACCTCGGCGGGCTTCGGCTGCATGGCGGCGCTGGATGCGGAGCGCTACCTCGATGCCGAAGCGCTTCAGGCGAACGCCCTCGAACCGGCCTGCACGCAGAACTGAGACCACGCGACATCAATCGGACAATGAAAGGATCTTCAAGATGGCTCTCTCGGACGACTATATCCGCGCCTGGCAGACATGGCATGATGGCAGGGTCGCCCTCATCAACGCCCCCTATGGTCCCCTGTCGCTCATCAGCCAGGACTGGCTGAATGAAGGCGAATATTTCCAGTCGGAATTCATTCCTGGCAAATGGATGCAGAAAGACGGGGAAATCTATTATTACCCCGATGAAGACAGCATGGCCCGGGGGGAATTCCTGATCGTCGACGGCAAGGAAGCGCGCGCTCCCACGCACATTCCCCATCGCTACGAAGCCGGCGAGGACGCGGAAAATCTGGTCCCGGTCTTCTTCAATGACCTGCAGGTCGAAAGCTCCTACACCCGCCTCAACGATCGGGGCGAGATGATCAACGCGATCCGCGTGCGCGATCCCAAGGAGGCCGCGCGCAAGAAGATTGACGGCATCGAGGCATTTCCCCTGAGCGAAGAGTGGATCGTCCCTGCCCGCTTCATTCCTGGAACCGGCGAAGTGTCCAACACGCAGACCGTTGAGTCCACCATCTTCGAGGCCAGCTACATATTGGGCGAAATCGTTGCGACCATCGATGGCAAGGATTACAGCTTCGAAGTCCATGGCCATACCGGCGGCAGCCGGGACACCGGCTATTTCATGAACGGCATCTATATCGTGTTCGGCGATGCAACGAATGGCAAGGAAACCTATGGCGGTGGCCGGGTCATCCGCTTCGGCAGCATGGAAGAGGTCGAGAACATGACGCAGCTCGATTTCAACCGCGCGTCTACCTTCAACTGTTCCGTAACGACGTTCATGGCCTGCACGGCGGCGCCCCGCGATAGCCGACTGCCTTTCCGGGTGCCCGCCGGCCAGTTCGCTCCGCCCGTCCCGCACGAGCGTATCCAGACCTACGCCGGCTGATCCTTAACTGGTCTTTCCCGCAGGCATAGCGCCATGGATCTTCGCTGATCCATGGCGCTTTTTTTTGGCTCGTGCAGGATCGCCTACCGTTCCAGACCGCCAGCGCGGGAATTCCTGCCATCTCGGGACCGGAGGGAGGATAGTTGCGGCCGATATCTGTCCGGTGTCGCGCAGCCTGGCGCCGCGCCGTTACCGATCGAATGTTCCGGCCCGCACAAGATCATGAGATGAGGCCGACGTCCCGACCCAAATGGTATAGCGACCAGAGGGCAAGACCCATTTGCCCGCTTTTTTGCTCCAGACGCTCAAAGGGTGATGGCTGGCGGCAGGATCAAGGACGATCGGCACGCTCTTTGTCTGCCCTGGGTCAAGGTCGGCTTTGGCAAAGCCGACAAGACGTTTGGGCGGCTGCTTCATGCCTGCATCATTCGCCGCGTCAGGCAAAGAAAGATAAAGCTGTACTGTCTCTGCGCCCGGCCTCTGGCCAACATTCTTGACGTCGACAGTGATCTGATAAAGTCCCGAACCGCTATCGAAAGACATGCGCTGTCCGCTCAATTGGAAACGGGAATAGGATAATCCGTGGCCGAACGGGAAGGCGACGCAGGGGTTCACGCCTTTCGATGACGCACAGATCCCGCTTATATTTGCGTCATACCAGCGATATCCGATTGCCAGCCCTTCGCTGTAAGACACCGTCTGCTTACCGTTTTCGGGGTCCAGCACGCCGGGAAACTGCTGTGGCGTGACATGGTCCAGGAACCCCTTGCCCACGACCGGAAAGGTAACGGGAAGCCGGCCTGTCGGATTGACGTTCCCCAAGACCAGATCAGCCACGATATTGCCGTCTTCCTGTCCTGGAAACCAGACCTCCAATATGGCCGGCCCATGTTCGCCCAGCAGCGCAGGGTCCATGGCTACGCTGGCATTGTCTTTGAGTATGAGGGCCGTCTTTTCCGGCATCGACCTGCCTGTCTTCGATCGGACCGACAGGATGGACTTGATCATATCCACCGTCCTGCTCGACTTCACCAGATTGCCGGCTGGATCGATGGTGGCGATCCTGCTGGTGCTGGCCGCATACCAGTCAAGCGACAGGCCCGCAGCGGCGGAGGCAGCCAGTTGTCGGCCATCAACCTTTTCGAAGGTTGCACGGTCTGCAGATTCGTCGGCATTGGTGCCGGCCATGACGATCACGCTGTCAGCACCGGCAACCTCCGCCAACGCCCGTTCAAAGGATATCGTCGTGCCGTCCAGCGTGGCGCTCGCATTATCGTCATCCACCAGCAGCAATTTCACGCCAGCGCCGGACCGATCGCTCTTTTCCAGTGCATGGCGAAGTCCGTCGATCGGGCTGACCATATAGTTGGGCACCACATCCGAGCTGCCACGGCCGCTTCCCATCCACTTCCCCAATATGGCGCCACCTGCAATCGCCTGCTGCGCATAGGGTTGGGTCGCCTTGCCAACCAGGAGGATCGTTCGAGCGGTTGAAGCGATCGGAAGAGCGCCATTATTCTGCAGCAGGACAGCGCCTCGCGCTCCGATGTCCCGCGCGACCTTGCCGCCAGCCTTGAAATCGATCGGCGTCTGGACCAGCGGGCGATCGAAAATCCCGGCCTTGAACATCTGCCGATAGCGCCGCGACAGCGCAGTATCGATATCCGCGACCTTCAGCCTGCCGCTATTCAATGCCACCTTGAGCTTGTCCGACGCCCAATAGATCGGGGTCGGCATCTCCTGATCGGTTCCGGCCAGAAGCGAAGGCTCCGAGCTTTTCATCGCCCAAAAGTCGCTCTGCACATAGCCGGTGAAATTCCACTCGTCGCGAAGCACGCCGGTCAGCATCGCCTTGTTATCGCATGCCTGAAATCCATTCAGGAAATTGTAGGAACACATCATGCCGCCAACATGGCCGTCTTTGACGTTCATTTCGAAGGGGATGAGGTACAGTTCACGCAGAACCTGATCGTCGATGGTTTCCTGGATAGTCTTGCGATTCGTTTCCTGTTCGTTAGCGACGAAATGCTTCGCCATCGCGATCAGTCCCCGAGATTGGACAGCTTTGGTTTCCGCGACGCCCATCACGCCGGTGAGATAGGGGTCTTCCCCGAAATATTCGAAGTTCCGGCCCAGTATGGGCAAACGCGCAAGGTTGAGGCCAGGCGCTTCGAAAACATGCAGGGCCAGATTGTTCATTTCCGTAGCAATCAAGCCGCCAAAGGCATCAGCGACCTGTGGATCGAACGAAGCAGCCACTGCCATGCCGGAAGGCAGCGCGGTCGCCCGGGCCGAAGTGGAATGCACATAGGGCAGGAAAAGCCGGTCCTCTGCCGTGACAGCCGTCGCCCGCGCCGCCGGCGCCACACAATCATTCTGTCCGACGCCGACTGGCCCATTCGAAACCCGAAAGGTCGGAATGGCAAGATCCGCGATACCGCTGATATGACGACCACCGAAGCAATCGGGCAGTTCGGGAAGGACTTCCGCTTCGCTTCCAGTCAATTGCTGCAGCTTTTGATCGAGCGTCATGGCTGCAATCAACGCCTGAGTGCGCTGCGCCGCGACCGCTTCCTTGTCCGCATCTGAACGCGCCGCCCGCTGTTTTGCGACGATGTCAGGATTCATCCAGCTCTGTGAAGCACCATGCGCTGGCTCTGCAGCGATTAGCGCCCAGGAAAGCGCGGCGGTCGCGACCATGTAAATCCGGCTATGCTGCACAGGGTATCCTTTTAGAGAACTTGCTGAAGCGCGATGTTTCAGAGATCGTGTATCGCCGAAAACAAAGAGCGCTTCTTAGCGAACGAAGGGCGAGCAGCCATTTGCCAATCTTCTCTGGCCGATTACCGTCACTCCGGGATGATCAACACGACTGCTTTTGCTTTTTATCATATAGATCATTTATGTTGTCAATTGACGCCATATGACGATCTGCCAGCACGACCGTTCCGCGTCAGAATCGAACGAGAACGGACGGACAGGGCTTAATATGGTCAGCCGCTCACGCTTGCGGTGGCTGGCGCTGGAACAGAGACAAGTCGCGGCTGACCGCTACTCGGCTGGTTCAAATTAGATCGGGAGTCGGATGCGCCGCGCAGCGTGCCGGCCATGCAATGGTCAACAGAAGTTCCCGAAAGGAACATTCAACGCCTGCTTGAAAAATGACGGTGAAGAAATGGTGCTGCCGGGGAGGATTGAACTCCCGACCTCAGCCTTACCAAGGATGCGCTCTACCACTGAGCTACGGCAGCACTCTATTTCTGTTCCAAGGCGCTGTTTGCGCTTCGGAGGTCGCGCCTATGGCCGCCTGCGCTGCCCATGTCAAGGCGGGTTGCGGCCGATGATGCATTTTGCTTATGCGCTTCCCATGGCTGAAACCAATGATGAGAAGAAGGCGCGACTGGCGCAGGCGCTGCGGGACAATTTGCGGCGGCGCAAGGCGCAAAGCCGGGAAGCGGCGCAGGAGGGAACGGCGCCGCCCCCTCCTGCCGATGGTCAGTCAGACTGAGTTTTACAAGGGCGCGCAGGCGGTCTGAAGCCAGGTCAGCGCGTCGCCCTCCAGTTGCGGGCCGACAAGGTCCAGCACGGCGGCATGATAGGCATCGAGCCAGATACGCTCCTCATGGCTCAATATGTCGGTGGCGATCAGCGCCCGATCGATCGGCGCGAAAGTGAGCGTTTCAAAACCCAGCATGGGCTTTTCCGCCCCAGAGGTTGGGCGTTCCTCCACCAGCACCAGATTTTCGATGCGGATGCCATATTCGCCGGTCTTGTAATAGCCCGGCTCGTTGGAGAGGATCATGCCGGCCGCGAGCGGCTCATCGCCGCCGCCAAAGGTCGCAATCCGCTGCGGCCCTTCATGCACCGACAGAAAGCTGCCGACGCCATGGCCGGTGCCATGGGCATAGTCCAGCCCTTCGGCCCAGAGATATTGCCGGGCGAGCGCATCGAGCTGGCCACCGCGCGTGCCCTTCGGAAAGACGGCGCGGGCGAGCGCGATATGGCCCTTCAATACCAGCGTGAAGCGGCGCTTCATTTCCTCGGTCGGTGTGCCGATGGCGATGGTGCGGGTGACGTCGGTGGTGCCGTCGCGATACTGACCGCCCGAATCGACCAGATAGAGGCTGTTCAGTTCGATCGGGCGATTCGTCTTTTCCTCCGCCCGATAATGAACGACCGCGCCGTTCGGCCCCGCGCCGCTGATCGTGTCGAAGGACAGGTCTTCGAGCAGGCCGGTATCCTTGCGGAACGCCTCCAGCCGGTCGGAGGCGGAAAGTTCGGTAAGGCCGCCCTTCGGCGCTTCGACCGCGATCCAATGGAGGAAGCGGCTGAGCGCCGCGCCGTCGCGGGCCTGCGCCGCCTTATGCCCGGCGATTTCGGTGGCGTTCTTGATCGCCTTGGGCAGGACGGCGGGATCGCGCAGCGACAATATGGTTGCGCCGCCCTCGTCCAGACCGTTGAAGATCGCTGCGACCGCCCGTTCGGGGTCGGCGACCACGGTCTTGCCAGCGAAATTCTCCAGCGCAGCGGCGAAGTTCACACCGTCATGCACACGCACGGCGTTGCCCAGATGCTGGGCGACGGCTTCGTCCATTTTCTCCGGCGCGACATAGAGGTCGGCGGTCGCATCGGCATGCACGATGGCGTAGGCGAGCGCGACCGGAGTGCGCTCCACATCCTTGCCACGGATGTTGAAGGTCCAGGCGATCGAATCGAGGGCGGAGAGGACCACCGCATCCGCTTTTTTGCTGGTCAGCCAGTCCGCCATGGCCGCGCGCTTCTCCGCGGCCGACTGGCCGGCAAAGGCGTCGCCATGCACGACCAGCTTGGCATCGCTGCGGGCGGGACGATCGGGCCAGATGGCGTCGACAGGGTTAGTGTCGACCGCGACCAGCGTCGCGCCCTTTTCCGCCAGTGCCTCAGTTGCCTGCTTCACCCAGGCGCGGGTGTGCAACCAGGGATCATAGCCGATGCGCGCGCCCTGCCCGGCATGATCCTTCAGCCAGGCGGCGATCGAGGTCTGGGGCACGCTTTCATATTGCCAGTGCGCGCCATCCACCTGCTCGCGCACCTGAAGTGTGTAGCGGCCATCGACGAAGATCGCGGCCTCCTCCGGCAGGACCACGGCGCTGCCGGCCGATCCCTGAAATCCGGTCAGCCAGGCAAGGCGCTGGGCATAGGCGCCGACATATTCGCTCATATGCTCATCGGTCAGGGGGACCACGAAACCGTCGAGCGTCTGGCGCACCAACTGGACACGCAGGGCCTTCAGGCGATCTTCATAACTGGACATCGAACTTCCCTTGGATCATTCCGGCCTCTTGCGTTGGCCATAATGCCGACAACATAGAGGGACCGGCACGCTTATTCCAGCGCAGCCCCCGTCTGGACCATGGATAGTTAATGACCGATCAAATGCAGCCTCCTGTCGCGCAGCGCCATCCCCACAGCTTCACGCATCATGGCATTACGGTGGACGATCCCTACGCATGGCTGCGCGACCCGGGCTATCCCGATGTTCAGGACAAGGATGTGCTGGCCTATCTGGAGGCGGAGAATGGCTGGTTCGAGGGCGCGATGGCGCCGCACAAGCCTCTGCTCGACACGCTGTTTCAGGAGATGAAGGGGCGCATCAAGGAGGATGACCAGTCAGTTCCGCAGAAGGATGGCGACTATATATACTGGCGCGCATTCGAAACCGGGGCGCAATATCGCAAATGGTATCGCAAGCCCGTGGCGGGCGGCGAGGATCAGTTGATTCTGGACGAGCCAGCGCTGGCGGAGGGCCATGAGTTTTTCCGGTTGGGCGCAATGTCGGTCAGCCCGGACGGACGCTATCTGGCCTATGCCATCGACACCAACGGGTCGGAACGGTTCGAGGCGCGGATCAAGGATCTGTTTTCGGGCGAAATATTGCCCGAAGTCATTCCTGACACGCTGTCGTCGCTGGTGTGGACCAGCGATTCAAAGGGACTGCTCTATGGTCTGGCCAACGAAAACTGGCGAACCGACAATGCGCGGCTGCACTGGCTGGGCCAGAGTGTCGAGAGCGACGTCGAACTGTTCCATGAGGATGACGAGGGCTTCCGCGTCTCCATCGGCCTTACGTCATCGGAAAAATGGATCGTCATCGCGACCGGCGATCATGTCACCAGCGAAGCCTGGCTGATCCCGGCCGACAATCCCACGGCTGCGCCTTTACTGGTCGCGGCGCGCAAGCCCGGCCGCGAATATGATGTCGATGAGCATGAAGGCACGCTCTACATCAAGACCAACGACACCCACCCCAATTTCCGGCTGGTGACGGCGACGCTGGACGCGCCCGACCAGTGGGAAGAAGTGATCGGCGCGGACGCGCATTTCTACCTGACCGATTTCACCCTGTTCAAGACCTTCTACGTCACTGAAGGGCGGCAGGACGGCCTAGACCAGATCGAGTTGCGCGATTACGCCACACACAGCGCCAAGCGCATCGCCTTCCCGGAAGCCAGTTATTCGGCATCGCTGGACGATAATCCCGAATATGACGTGACGAAGCTGCGCATCGGCTATGAATCCATGGTCACGCCCGACACCATCTATGACTATCATCTGGAAACGGGTGCGCTGGAGGTTCTGAAAGTTCAGGAAATTCCGTCGGGCTATGACGCGGCGGGATATGCCGCCGAACGACTGATGATCGCGGCGCGTGACGGCACGCAGATTCCGGTGTCGATCGTCTATCCCAGGGATTTCCCCCGCGACGGCAGCGCGCCGCTGCACCTTTATGGCTATGGCGCTTATGGGCTGGCGATGGAGCCGGGCTTTTCGACCAGCCGACTTTCACTGCTCGATCGCGGCTTTGCCTTTGCCATCGCCCATATTCGCGGCGGCGACGATCTGGGCCAGCAATGGTATCTGGACGGCAAGCTGGACAAGCGCACCAACACCTTCACCGATTTCGTCGATGTCGCAAAGGGGCTGATCGACCTTGGCTATTCGTCCAAGGGGCGGATCAGCATTTCGGGCGGATCGGCCGGCGGCGAACTGATGGGCGCGGTAATCAACAGCGATCCCGACCTGTGGGGCGCGGTGGTGGCGCATGTGCCCTTTGTCGACGTGCTCAACACCATGCTGGACGAGACGCTGCCGCTGACGCCGGGCGAATGGCCCGAATGGGGCAATCCGATCGAGGATGAGGCCGCGTTCAAGACGATCCAGTCCTATGATCCCTATACCCATGTCCGCGCGCAGGATTATCCGCCGCTGATGGTTACGGCGGGTCTCAATGATCCGCGCGTCACCTATTGGGAGCCGGCCAAATGGGTGGCGAAGCTGCGCGCGACCAAGACCGACAACAATATCCTGCTGCTCAAGACCAATATGGGCGCGGGGCATGGCGGCAAGTCGGGTCGCTTTGAAAGCCTGCACGAGACGGCGGAGGAATTCGCCTTCATCCTGTGGCAGTTGAAGGTGGAAGGCTGATGGCGTCGAGCTTCACCCGGCAGTTCATCGCACAGGCCCAGCATATTGACGTGCTGGGCCATGTGAACAATGCGGTGTGGGTGCAATGGATGGAGCAATTGTCGGTCGAACATTGGATGACCGACGCCGACCCGGCCCATGTCGACGCCTATATCTGGGTCGTGACCCGGCATGAGGTCGATTATCGCGGCAATGTGGTCGAGGGTGACGTCGTCAGCGGGCGGACATGGATCCCCGAAGGTCCGCGTGGCGCGCGGTTCGACCGGTTCATCGAATTTACCGGGCCGGACGGCAAGGTGAAAGTCGCCGCAAAATCGACATGGGCCATGATCGACAAGGAAAGTGGCCGGTTGATGCGGGTTCCCGCGGAAGTCGCAGCCCCTTTCCTGAACGCCAGATAAAGGAACCGCCAGACAAAGATGTCCGTTTCTACCGCCATCATCAATAAGAATGGAGAGAAACATGAAGAACATCTTCAAGTCTACCATGGGCGGCCTTCTCGCCGCTTCGGCTCTTGCGCTGACCGCCAGTCCGGCATTTGCCGGCGATGAAGAGCGCGCCCTTGCCGCGATCGCGCAGGCGCAGGGCAAGATCAATGCCGCCCAGCGCCTGCCCGCCAACGGCACGTCGCCTGACCTGCTGGCTAGAGCGCAGGCATCGTTGCGACTGGCGCAGGAAAGCTACAAGAGCGGCAAGGAACAGGCCGCGATCAAATCCGCCGTCGAGGCGCAGCAATATGCCGACACCATGATCGGCGAAAATCAGCAGCAGGCCAATGCCGACGCCCAGCTGCAGGCGCAGGCGACGGTGGATGCACAGTCTGAGGCCAATGCCGCCAATGCCCGCGCCGACGCCGCCGAACAGGCCGCCGCCTCCGCCGCGATGGACGCGCAGGCCGCCCGCAATGCCGCCGCAGCGGCCGCCGCCCGCCCGGCCACGACCACTGTGACGACCGAAACGGTGAAGACCGCCAGCGCCGCACGCAGTACGCCCAAGCGCAAGATCGTCCGCAAGACCACCAGCAGCGCGCCGCGCACGGCCTCTGCGGAACAGACGACCACCACGGTCACAACGTCACAGAATTAAGCCAAGAGGGGATTCGGTGGGCCGTTCAGCGGTCCACCACCTCGAATATATCCGCTATGCCCGGTTCGCCGGGCATATCCTCCCGCTCCTGCGCCTGACGCGCCCACATGGTCGCGTAAAGACCGTCCGCGCGGACCAGATCGGCATGGCGGCCCCGCTCCACGATCACCCCCTTGTCCAGCACGATGATCTCGTCGGCGTCGACCACGGTCGACAGGCGATGCGCCACCACCAAAGTCGTGCGTTTGCGGCTGATGTCGCGCAACACGGTCTGGATTTCGGTTTCGGTGCGGCTGTCGAGCGCGCTGGTCGCTTCGTCCAGCACCAGCACCGGCGGGGCTTTGAGCAAAGTACGGGCGATGGCCACGCGCTGCTTTTCCCCGCCCGATAGTTTGAGGCCGCGTTCGCCGACGCGGGTGTCATAGCCTTTGGGCAGGTCCATGATGAAGTCGTGGATCGACGCGGCCGTTGCCGCCGCCTCAATTTCGTCCTGGGTCGCGCCTTCGCGGCCATAGCCGATATTATAGCCGACCGTGTCGTTGAAGAGGACCATGTCCTGCGGCACGATGCCGATCGCGGCGCGCAGTGATGCTTGCGTCACGGCGGATATGTCCTGCCCGTCGATCGTGACCTGTCCGCTCTGAATATCGTAAAAGCGGAAGAGGATGCGGGCGATGGTGGATTTGCCAGCACCCGAAGGGCCGACGATGGCGAGCGTCTTGCCGGCCGGCACCGTGAAGCTGACGCCGTGCAGGATTTCGCGTTCGGGATCATAGCCGAAACGCACCGCGTCGAAGCGGACTTCGCCGCCCGCGACATGCAGCGCCGGCGCATCGGGCGCGTCGGCAACCTCCGTGCGGGTGTCGATCAGCTTGTACATCGCCTCCATGTCGATCAGGCCCTGACGGATGGTGCGATAGACCATGCCGAGCAGGTCGAGCGGGCGGAAAAGCTGTGACAACAGGGTGTTCACCAGCACCACGTCGCCGGTGGTGAACTGGCCATGGCTCCAGCCCCAGACGCTGTACGCCATGGCCCCGGCTATCATCAGATTGGTGATGAGCGACTGGCCGATATTGAGCCAGGCGAGGCTGTTTTCGGACTTTACCGCCGCGCGGGCATAATCGCGCATGGCCGCGCCATAGCGTTTCGCCTCGCGGTCTTCCGCGCCGAAATATTTGACCGTTTCGAAATTCAGCAGGCTGTCGACGGCATGGGCGACGGCGCTGGTGTCCATGTCCACCATGTCGCGGCGCAGCTGGTTGCGCCATTCGGTGACGGTGCGGGTGAACCAGATATAGGCGCTGACCATCACCACCGTCGCGGCGACCAGGCCCGGGCCGAACTTCACCAGAAAGATGGCGCAGACGGCGACCAGTTCAAGGATCGTCGGCGCGATGTTGAACAGCAGGAAATAGAGCATGTTGTCGATGCTCTTGGTGCCGCGCTCGACAATCTTGGTGACGGCGCCGGTGCGCCGGTCGAGGTGGAAGCGCAGCGACAGCCGGTGGAGATGGACGAAGACATCGTCGGCCAGCCGGCGGCTGGCCTCTTGCCCCACCTTTTCGAAGACGGCGTTGCGCAGATTGTCGAAGAAGACGCTGCCGAAACGCGCGCCGGCATAAGCGACGACCAGCGCCATGGCGAGGCCGGCGGCCGGCTCCATCCCCGGGGCCATCCGGTCCACCGCAGCCTTGTAGGCGAAGGGCATGGCGAGGCTGACCGCCTTGGCCAGCAGGACGAAAGCCATGGCGAGGACGACGCGGCGACGCAGCGCGGGCGCATCGGCAGGCCAGAGATAGGGCAGGAAGCGGCGCAATGTCGCCCAGATGGGCGGCGTGGGCGCGGATGTGGCGATGTCGGGCGGCATTGGCGTCTACTTAGGCGCTATTGCGCAATTATCCAATGCCGGGCGGTCCCCGATGGATGAGACGCCCCCGCCTCCTTTCGCTTAACTTCGCATATTTCCCGCCGAATAAGACATAATGTTATACAAGGCTGATCCTATCTTGCGCCGGCTTGGCTGATCGCAGGATAAACTTGATCATCAGAATAGGACAGGCATCATTCGCTGACATCGGGGCAGGGCGCAGCCCGCGTTTCCTCCTTGCCGGCACTGAACCAGCGCGCCTTGTCTGCATCAGCCTCGTCATCGAAATAGCAGATTTCCGCCGCGCCGCTCTTTGGGTCGACCAGCGTCACCCATTGATGCGGGCCGCAATTATGCGCCTCGCATGCCCAGGAGGCGATCCGACCGTCGACCATGGCGATCGGCGTGGAGGGACCGTCGCCTTCCAGCACCCATTTGCGCACATCCTTGTCGCCGACCGCCGCCGTCACCGCCGCAACTATCGCGGGATCGTCATGCCAGCTGCTGTCGCCGACCTTGTCGAACGGATAATGGCCGACATAGCGGGCGAAATCGGCTGCGGGGACCGGGGTCGCCACATTGGCGGGGGCGGCGGCATTGGCCGTTTCGCTCGTCGCATTCGGGGCGGCTACATTGTCCGCCTTCTCCCCGCCGGTGCAGGCGGCCAGCGCAAGCGGCGCGAGCAGCATCATGGCGGAAGGGAGCAGACGGGTCATGGGCGATCCTTGGGCCGGAAGGGATGGTGATCGCCGCATGGTGCGGCCTTGCGCGCGGCGAGGCAAGAGCGCGCGGCGGAAAAGCCGGCGCGGATCGTCTAACACAGGGATCTCCCCTTATCCCGAAAGGCTTGGTCCCCATGCGCCTGATGATGCCCGCCGCCCTGCTCCTCTCGATCGCCCTCCCTTCCGTTGCGCAGGCGCAGAGTGCCCCAAAAGCCGCCGACGGGCCGTTGAAGGTAGAAAATTACTATCGGATCAAATGGGGCGGCATGGGCGAATTTCTGCGCGTTTATCACAAGCAGCATGAGGCGTTGCTGCGCGAGATGATGCGGCAGGGCTATATCAGCGACGTCGTGATGGAAATGCCCTTCACCCATATGGGCGGCAGCACCCGATGGGATGTGCGCACCACCATCACCTATAAACATGGCGCAGACGGGGTGGGCGCGGGCGAAACCTATAAGGCGGCGATGGCGGCGGCCAAGGCGCGGATGTTCCCCGACAAGGCAGCGTTCGATGCCGAAGAAGCCAAGCGCATGGTGGTGACGGAGGATCATTGGGACGTCGTGCTGGAACCCGCACCCTGACGCGGCGTCTCAACAGACTATCTCGAATTGCCCCCTTCCCCTTTGCTGCAACGCGCGGCATGGTAGGGCAGTCGCGGCGCATCGCAGGAGGCAAGGCAGGCGCATGTTGGGATCTTTGTGGAATCGGATTTTCGGGTCGAAGTCTGAGAGCAAGGAACAAGAAGCGCCTTCCCCATGTACAGCGCCGGCCCCCGCCCCCGATACCCGCTATGATCCCGTCGCCGCGCTGCGCGATCTGGTGCGGCGCGATGTGGCCGGCGGCTTTTATGACGATGACGCCATCCTGACCAACGCCAATGAGGTGTTCGAGGAGGAACTGCCCCGGCCAATGTTGCGGGTGGAGGCGTCCGCCGCACTGCGCGCCGCGCTGGCCGAGCATCGCGCCGCCGAGCGGGACTGGGACGAGATCACCGATTGCGACCGGCTGGACGCCGCCTTCGCCGCGCTGGAGGAAGGCGGCATCATCGCCCGGCAGAATTTCACCTGTTGCGGCACATGCGGCGCATCGGAAATCTGGGACGAGGTGGAGGAAGCGCAGAAGGAAGGCGTCGCCACGCAGGGCTATGCCTTTTTCCACATGCAGGACACGGAATCGGCGATCGAGGGCCATGGGCTGTACCTGAATTACGGTGCATGCGAGGAAGGCGAAGCCGCCGCGATCGCCGTGGGTCATCGCATCGTCGCCGCGCTGGAAGCGCAAGGGCTGGGTACGGAATGGGACGGCAGCTGGAGCCAGCGGATCAGCGTGGCGATGGTGTGGAAGAAGCGGCGCGGGCTGGTGACGATCGCGGACTGAGCGGGGTCAGAGGCGGGTGAGGTTCTGGCGGAACCAGTCGGACAGTTCTTCTTCGCTGAGTTGACCGGCGGCAAAGGCCAGCATTTTCTGGGTCGCATCCGTCGCATCAAAAGACAAAGCGACATCGTTGAGCGCCAGAAACAGGCGGGCCAGCACCCACCCCGTGCGCTTGTTGCCATCGACAAAGGGATGGTTACGCACAACGCCGAAGGCATAGGCGGCGGCCAGCGCGCAACGATCATCCTGTCCATAAGTCCATTGATTGATGGGCCGGGCGAGCGCGGATTCGAGCATGGCTTCGTCGCGCGTGCCGACGCCCCCGCCATGCTCGGCCAATTGTCGATCATGAATGGCGAGCGCGACCAGCTTTTCGATCCAGACAGGTTCGATACGGTTATCGTCCTGTACGGACATGGCCGCTTACTTCGCCAGCACGCGCAATATGTCGCGATCCTCGCGCATAATCTGTTCGGCGAGCGCCATTTTCGCCTCGAAATCGGGGTTGCCGGCAGTCAGACGCACGCCATCAGGCGCTTCGGTAACATAGAGCGTGTCACCGGGGCCGACGCGAAGTTGCGCCAGCAATTCCTTGGGCAGGATTACCCCGGCGCTGTTGCCTATCTTCGTGACTTTGAGGGGCATGTTCATACGAGCGTTATAACATGTGGACGAAGCCCGTTCAATCTGGGTCGATCTGATGCCCCAGTCCTTCGGCACGCAAGCGCTCCGCCCAATCGGCCCGACAGTTTCGCGCGCGGATGCAATCGACTTCGCCCACATGCATTGCATCAATCATCCGCGTCAGCTCTTCGTCCATTTCGGGCTGACGCGCGACGTAACAATGAGAATATGATCCATCAGGCAACCATGCCAGAAGATCGGGCGCCACATCCTCCCATACACCGCAGGAGATGCAGCATCCGTCTTCAACATAGAAAGTGCCCGGCACATTGGCCGGATGTGGCGGAGCAGGCGTATAAATCTGCGGCGTCGGTGCCTGCGGGATAAACCAGCGCAATAATTTATCCAGCAAAGCCCCGATCATCCGTCAACTCGCTCAATCATGCTCCCGTCCGCCAGCGCCCATATAGAGTTCGCTGCCGGTTTGTTTGAAGAGCTTGCTCATTTCTTCCATGCCCTTGAGCGCCGCCGCCTTGCTGGCTTGCGCCACTTCCGCGCCGGTCAGGCCGGCTTCCAGGAAGCCGTCAGCGGGCTGGTTTTTCTTCGCGGCGAAGTCGCGCACCTCTTGGGTGATCTTCATCGAGCAGAATTTGGGGCCGCACATAGAGCAGAAATGGGCGCTTTTGGCGCCTTCGGCCGGCAGGGTCTGGTCGTGGTAAAGTTCCGCCGTGTCGGGATCAAGGCTCAGATTGAACTGGTCGCGCCAGCGAAATTCGAAGCGGGCGCGGCTCAATGCATCGTCGCGGACCTGGGCTGCCGGATGGCCCTTGGCAAGGTCGGCGGCGTGGGCGGCGAGCTTGTACGTCACCACGCCGACCTTCACATCGTCGCGGTCGGGCAGGCCCAGATGCTCCTTGGGCGTGACGTAGCAGAGCATCGCCGTGCCATACCAGCCGATCTGCGCTGCGCCGATGCCTGAGGTGATATGGTCATAGCCCGGCGCAATGTCGGTGGTGAGCGGCCCGAGCGTATAGAAAGGCGCTTCGCCGCACACTTGCAGCTGCTTTTCCATATTCTCCTTGATCTTGTGCATGGGCACATGGCCCGGCCCTTCGATCATCACCTGAACATCCTGTTTCCAGGCACGGTGGGTCAGTTCGCCCAGCGTGTAGAGTTCGGAGAATTGCGCTTCGTCATTGGCGTCAGCGATGGAGCCGGGGCGCAGGCCGTCGCCCAGCGAGTAGGCGATGTCATACGCCTTCATGATCTCGGTGATCTCGTCGAAATGCTCGTAGAGGAACGACTCCTTGTGGTGCGCGAGGCACCATTTCGCCATGATCGATCCGCCGCGCGACACGATGCCGGTGACGCGCTTTGCCGCCATCGGGATATAGGCGAGGCGCACGCCGGCATGGATGGTAAAATAGTCGACGCCCTGTTCGGCCTGTTCGATGAGGGTGTCGCGGAAAATGTCCCAGGTGAGGTCTTCGGCGATGCCGCCGACCTTTTCGAGCGCCTGATAAATGGGGACGGTGCCGATCGGCACGGGGGAGTTGCGCAGGATCCATTCGCGCGTGTCGTGGATGTTGCGGCCGGTGGACAGGTCCATCACCGTGTCCGCGCCCCAGCGGATCGACCAGACCAGCTTGTCGACTTCGGAGGCGACATCGGAGGCGACGGCGCTGTTGCCGATATTGGCGTTGATCTTCACCAGGAAATTGCGGCCGATCGCCATCGGCTCGGATTCCGGGTGGTTGATGTTCGACGGGATGATGGCGCGACCGCGCGCCACTTCATCGCGGACGAATTCGGGCGTCACATAATCGGGGATGGATGCGCCGAAGCTCTGACCGTCGCGCACATATTCTTTGAGGCGGGCGCGGCCCAGATTTTCGCGTTCCGCCACATATTCCATTTCCGGGGTGATGATGCCGCGACGGGCATAATGCATCTGGGAGACGTTCTGGCCCGGCTTCGCGCGGAGAGGACGCTTCACCACGTTGGGAAAGGGCTGGACGCCGCCCGAACGATCCGGCCCTTTCAGGCCATTATCCTCCGGCTTGATGGCGCGCGCGTCATAGTCCTCCACATCGCCGCGTTCGCGTATCCAGTCGCGACGCAGCTGCTGGAGGCCGGCCATGATGTCGATATGGGCGTCCGGGTCGGTATAGGGACCGGAGGTGTCGTAAACGCGCACCGGCGGCTCGCCGCTGCCCGGCTCCAGATGAATCTCGCGCATGGCCACGCGGCGGGGGCCGACATGGATCTTCTTCGACCCACGGATCGGGCCGGTGGTGACGTTCATTGCGGCCTGCCGGCCGATGAAGCCTCCGGCTTCGGGCATTTCGGTGCGGGCGGGGACGTCTGCCATGTCTTCTCTCTCCTTCGGGCGGAAAGAGAATGCGGATGGTGTCACGGAAATAGTGTCACGACGCGCGTCCCTCCCTCCGCCGGTGTCAACCGGATCAGGTTCAACGGGTCGTGGCCACATAGCCACCTCTCAACCATCTGCGGACGGTCCCCCGGGGTGAGACGGACATAGACGATGTGATGGCGCAGGAAAAGCCCCCGCCCAGAAACCGAACCCGCCGGGGTTGCGGTGGAGACGGGCGCGCCCTAGTTTTCCCCTATCATGACGCAGGGGACCGATCCATCGACCAGAGCCGGGCGCAGGGCGTTACGGCATGAGATGCGCATGGTGGCGGTGCGGCCGCGCCGCTGGGGGTTATGGCTGCTGGCGATCGGCGCGCTATTGCTGATCGCGCCATCGGCCTTTGGCCTGCATAGCCTGATGGGCTGGTCCCCGATCTGGCTGGGGTTGATCGCGTGCCTTGCCGCCCTGCCCTTGCTGATCGCAGGGGCGGTGCTGCGGCGGCGCTACAGAAAGGGACAAATGATGGACTGGGGGACCGGACGTATATGAAGAAAAGGATGATGAGTTTGGTTTCCGCTGCTCTGCTGACCGGCGCCGGTGCGCCCCCCTCCTCCACCGCCGCCCCGGCCGACGATCCGTTCGTCTGGCTGGAAGACTGGACCGGCCCGCGCGCGATGCAGTGGGTGGAGGCGGAAAACAAGGCGACGGTCGACGCCTTCCAGAAAGACCCGCGCTATGCGGGCTATTACAAGGAAGCCCTGGCGATCGCGTCGGCCAAGGACCGGATCGCCATGCCGATGCTGATCCATGGCCGGGTCTATAATTTCTGGCGCGACGCCGATCATCCGCAGGGCATCTGGCGCTATACGTCGCCGGCCGACTATGCGTCCGACATGCCGCACTGGACGACGGTGCTGGATCTGGATGCGCTGTCAAAAGCGGAAGGCAAGAAGTGGGTGTGGAAAGGCGCCACCATCCTGGACCCCGAAGAAAGGCTGGCGCTGCTGAACCTGTCCGACGGCGGCGAGGATGCGGTTACGCTGCGCGAATTCGACCTCCAGACGGGGCAGTTCGTCAAGGGCGGGTTTGATATCCCGACGTCGAAGCAGAATGTGGGCTGGCTGAACAAGGACAGCATCCTGATCGCGCGCGACTGGGGCGCCGATCAGCATGGGGGCACGATGACCAAATCGGGCTATCCCTTCGTCGTGAAGACTTTGCGGCGCGGCGAACCGCTGTCGGCGGCGATCGAGGTCTATCGCGGCGCGGCGAGCGATCAGGTCGGCACCTATCCGATGATCCTGTCCGACGGATCTGGCAACCGGGCAGCCTTCCTCTATCGCGGCGTCACCTTCTTCGGCAACGAGACTTATCTGGTGACGGACAAGGGCGTGAAGAAGCTGCCGCTGCCGACCAAGAGCCAGTTGCAGGGCATGGTCGCGGGGCAGGTGTTGATCCAGACCAGCGAAATATGGACGAGCGGCGGCGTGACCGTGCCGAGCGGATCGCTGGCGGCAGTGCCGCTGGCCGCGCTGCAATCGGGCGCTGAACTGAAGCCGCAAATCTTGTTCGCGCCCAATGCGCGCCAGTCGATCGACGGCGTGGCGGCGACGAAGAACCATGTCATCCTGTCGATCAACGACAATGTGCGCGGGCGGGTGCAAGTACTGACCCCTCAAGCCACAGGCTGGATGAGCAGGCTGGTGGCGTTGCCCGACAATGCGACCATTTCCATTGCGAGCGCCAGCGACAAGGGCGACCAAGCCTATCTGGCGGTGGCGGGTTTCCTGGCGCCGACGACTTTGTGGGCGATGGATGCGGCCGACCCCAAGCCGGTTCAGGTGAAGGCGATGCCCGCACGCTTCGATGCGGCGGGGCTGGTGGTCGATCAGTTTGAGGCGACGTCCACCGACGGCACCAAAATCCCCTATTTCATCGTCCATCGCAAAGACATGAAACCGGACGGCAGCACGCCGACGATCATGACCGCCTATGGCGGGTTCGAGGTGCCAATGACGCCCAGCTATGCCGCGATCACCGGCAAGCTATGGCTGGAGCGGGGCAATAGTTTCGTGCTGGCCAATATCCGCGGCGGCGGCGAATTCGGCCCGGCCTGGCATGAAGCCGGCCTGAAGACCAAGCGCCAGATCATCTATGATGATTTTGCGGCGGTGGCGCAGGATATTTTCGCGCGCAAACTGTCCAGTCCCCAGAAGTTCGGCATTTATGGCGGGTCCAATGGCGGGCTGTTGATGGGAGTGGAGTTCAACCAGCATCCCGATTTATGGAACGGCGTGGTCATTCAGGTGCCATTGCTGGACATGATCCGCTACGAACAGATTGCTGCGGGCGCTTCGTGGGTCGATGAATATGGCAGCGTGTCGGTGCCGGCGGAAAAGGCATTTCTGGAAAAGATTTCGCCCTATGCGAACATCCGCAAGGGCGTGAAATACCCCACGCCCTATATCTGGACCACAACCAAGGATGATCGCGTCGGCCCTCAACATGCCCGCAAATTCGCGGCGCGGCTGAAGGACTATGGCCTGCCCTATCATTTCTACGAAGATACTGCGGGCGGCCATTCGGGCGATGCCGATATCGAACAGGGCGCGCGCTTGCAGGCGATGCAGATGGTCTATTTCAGCCAGCGGCTGGAGGGGCAATAAGGTTAAAAAAGGGCGGCCTCCCGATGGGAAAGCCGCCCTTTTTCTTTGATCGGTCGGGCCGTTCAGTCTGACCGGAAACATGCGTGAGACACGCGCGACGGGGCGCCTATAATGGGCGCATGAGCAACATCGAACGCGCCATCGCCGTGCCCGTGCGGCAGATCGTCCACCCGCTTGAGCTGGCGGTCGGCGGCGCCATTGCCCTGGCGGGCGTGGCGCTGCTGATCGTCCGGCTGATCACCGCCCTGTAACGGACGATTCCACAGTTTAGCGGGCCAGTTCTTCCGTCGCGAAGGCGCGGATATGGGCCTTGAGGTCGTCACGCTCCAGCGAGAGGGCCAGATTGGCTTCGATATAGCCGGCCTTGGACCCGCAGTCGAAGCGGCGGCCATCGAAGGTGACGCCATGGAAGGGCTGGTTGCCTATCATCGACGCCATCGCGTCGGTCAGCTGGATCTCGCCGCCGGCGCCCTTTTCCTGCGTCGCCAGAATCTTCATCACTTCAGGCTGCAAGATGTAGCGGCCGGGCAGGATCAGATTGGAAGGCGCGGTGCCGAGCTTTGGCTTTTCGACCAGCCCCTTCACTTCCGTCAGCACGCCATCGCGCGCGCCCGGATCGATCACGCCATAGCTGGGCGTCTGGTCCATCGGGATTTCGAGCGCGCAGACCAGATTACCGCCAACCTTTTCATAGGCGTCGACCATCTGCTTCATGCAGCCATTGCCCGGTGCGCCCTTCATGAACTCGTCGGGCAGCAGGATGGCGAAGGGTTCGTCGCCGACAATGTCGCGCGCGCACCAGATAGCGTGGCCCAGGCCGAGCGATTCCTGCTGACGCAGAAACACCGCATTGCCCGGATCGAGCCGTGTGCCTTCCAATGCGGACAGATCCTTGCCGCGTTCCCGCTGCAATGTTTCGCATTCGAAGGCGATGTCAAAATAATCTTCGATCGCGCCCTTGCCGCGGCCGGTGACGAAGATGAACTGTTCGATGCCCGCTTCGCGCGCTTCATCCACGGCATATTGGATCAACGGGCGATCGACGACGGGCAGCAATTCCTTGGGCACCGCCTTCGTGGCGGGCAGGAAGCGCGTGCCGAGTCCCGCGACAGGAAAAACGGCTTTGCGAATCGGTTTGGTCAAGTTGGGATCCCCTTCACGCTGACGCGACCGGGCTTTGGATTGCCGCACATGCGAAAAAGGTCAAGCGCCGCGAGCGGGCTTAGACCGCTAGAAGGCGATTGGCGACCGTTTCCAACGCCTCGATCTCGGTTTCGAGCTGTTCCAACGCAACATGTTGAATATTGTTGCGTCCGTCACGACAAGTAAAGCCGCCCGGTTCAGGGTGCTGAAAGCCCTGAATGATGAGGGCGCGGAAGCGATCGATTCGCTGCATGTCGCGCTCGATCCCCGATATTTCGGTCAGCGCGCTGGCATTCCGGCGATCGCGCATCGACACCATGGTCCGCAATTCGGTCATCAACTTGGTCATGGTCGGCCGGGTGCGTGCTCCTACGGTGCGCACATCGCCCATCGCCTCGCGCAGCATGCCGATCTTCGCCTCGAGACTTTGTTCCAGCATGGTCCAGGCACAGACCAGCCGCCCGACCGAACAGAGCAGCGCCGCATCCTCCGGCGCATAATCCGAAACCGCCTTCACATTCATGTCAGAAACCAATTGTACGCCCACGACCCATAATCTCCCTTATGCGCCAAGCCTGCACAGTTAACGGCGCGAAAGGCCAGAGTGGGTGGGCGGCACTCCTCGCAGCCGCGGCACGGACCATCGGCAGCCGTGCAAAATCGGCGGCGAGTGGTGAGTCATTTGGAAATGCGCGGAAGGGCGCATTTTGAAGGCCGCACCCCCACCCGATCACCCAACGGCAGTATCATATGGGTGGTCGGGTGGGGGTGCGGGCTGGTGCGGCAAAATGTGCAACAGCACATTCTCAAACAATCAAAAATCGATCGCGATGCCCTTGCGCTCCCAATCGCCATAGCGGACCGGGCTAAGCTCTTCCTCATGGCGCGAAGGCGCGTCAATCGGGTCGGGCTGGGGCACAGGCGGGCTTTTGGACAGATGGGCGGGCGGCTTCACATGGGCCGGGCGCTTGCCATTGAAACTTCCCATCAAAGCAGCCTTTCGATTGCGGAGCGCGCGTCGCACCCCCATATTCCCATAGAGGCCGCTATCTGGGCCGCAAAGGAGAGCATTGCAAGTGAGCGGGATGAAGACGACCATGTTGCTGGCGGCGCTGACGGCGCTGTTCATGGCGCTGGGCTATACGCTGGGCGGCAGCGGCGGCGCGGTGATCGCCCTGCTGGCGGCGGCCGGCATGAACCTGTTCACCTTCTGGAATGCCGACAAGATCGTACTGCGCATGCACGATGCGCGCGAAGTGGATGCGCAGAGCGCGCCGGAATTTTACGGACTGGTGCGCGAACTGGCGCAGCGCGCCGGCCTGCCGATGCCGCGCGTCTACATCATCGATCAGGATGCGCCCAACGCCTTTGCCACCGGGCGCAACCCAGAAAACGCCGCCGTCGCCGCGACCAGCGGGCTGCTGGCGATGCTGAGCCGCGAGGAAGTGGCCGGCGTGATGGCCCATGAGCTGGGCCATGTGAAAAATCGCGACACGCTGATCATGACGATGGTCGCGACCATAGCGGGTGCGATTTCCATGCTGGCCAATTTCGGCCTTTTCTTTCGCGGCGGCGACCGGGAAGGGCATGGCAATATGATCGCCAGCCTGCTGGCGGTGATCGTCGCGCCCTTTGCCGCGATGATCGTGCAAATGGCGATCAGCCGCACCCGCGAATATGGCGCCGACCGCGCCGGGGCAGAGATCAGCGGCAATCCCCATGCGCTGGCTTCCGCCCTTGCCAAGATTTCCGGGAGAGCGGAAATGATCCCCAATCCGGTGGCGGAGCGCAATCCGGCGGCGGCGCAGCTCTATATCGTGCCGACTCATGTGAGCGAGCTGTTTTCCACCCACCCGGCAACGGAAAAACGCATCGCCGCCTTGCAGGATATTGCGGCGGACATGGTTGTAGACGGGCGCACGATCGCCACACCGCCGCGCACGGCATGGCAGTCGTCCCCGCCCCTGTCGCCGACAACCACGCCGCCGTCATCCGGCCCCCAGCGCCGCCGCAGCGCGCTCGACCCGCACGGACGCTGATGGTCGACGATATCGGCGAAGTCGTCGTCGATGTGGCGGGCGTGGTCATCCGCCAGGCCGGCGGGCTGGTGGTCGACCTGACCGTCGACCATGTCTTTTCCCGGCATACCGCCCGCTTCTTCCATGGCGTGGGCCGCCGGGTGATTGCCGTCGCCACGCTGGGCGGCAAACGCATCCCGACATCGCTGCGCACCGTGCCCAGGGGCGCACGCGCCCGGCCGCGCCGGTCCGACTGGCTGGCTTTATGGGTCGGCATCCTCAGTTGGATCGCCCTGTTCCTGAGCATCGGCTTTGGCGTCGCCCATTTTCTTTGAAGGCGAAAGCGCGTAGGGGCCGCTGATGCCCCGCCCCCATAATCGCCGTCCTGCCCCTCCTCGCGCCGACGAGGTTCCTGGCTTTCCCGCGCGCCGCGCCGCGCTGCGCCTGCTGGACGCGGTGCTGCGCCGGGGCGATCCGCTGGAACTGGCGCTGCATGGCGCGGCGCAGGGATTGCCAGCAGCAGACCGCGCGCTGGTGCATGCGATCGCGGCCGAAGTGCTACGCCATCTGCCCGATCTGGATGCGCTGATCGACGGGGCGACCAAGCAGGTGCTGCCCGACGACGCCAAGGCGCGGATGGTGCTGCGCATCGCGCTGGCGCAGGTGTTGCGGATGGATACGCCGGCGCATGCGGCGATCGCCACCGCGCTGCCGCTGGTCGATGGCGGGCCGCGCAAGCTGGTCCATGGCGTGTTCGGCACGGTGACGCGCAGCGAGCCGGCGCTGCCCGATCCGCCGACATTGCCCGCCGAGGTCGTAGCGCGCTGGACCGACCAATGGGGCGAGGCGATGCCGCAGGCGGCGGCGCGCGCCTATGCGGTGCGGCCGCCGGTCGACATCAGCCTGCGCAACGCGGGCGAGACGGCGCAGTGGACGGAGGCGCTGAACGGCGCATCCTTTGCACCGGGTCATGTCCGCCTGCCGGAAGGCGCGGTCATTCCCGAGCTGCCGGGTTTTGCCGAAGGGGCGTGGTGGGTGCAGGATATTGCGGCCTCCTGCGCGGCGCGGCTGCTGGGTGCGGGAGAAGGACGTACCGTTCTGGACCTGTGCGCCGCGCCGGGCGGCAAGACGATGCAGCTGGCCGCAGCCGGCTGGCGCGTACTGTCAATCGACCAGTCGAAGAAGCGGCTGGAGCGGCTGAGCGAAAATCTGGCGCGAACCGGCCTGTCGGCTGATGTGATCGCCGCCGACCTGCGCCAGTGGCAGCCTGACGGTGCGGCCGACGCAATCCTGCTGGACGCGCCCTGCACCGCGACCGGCATCTATCGCCGCCATCCCGACGTGCTGCACCGCATCGGCCCGCGCCAGATTGCCGAACTGGCCGAACTACAGGGCGAATTGCTGGCGCGAGCCGCGGGCTGGCTGAAGCCGGGCGGGCGCATCGTCTATGCCACCTGTTCGCTGGAGCGGGCCGAGGGCGAAGAGCAGATCGAGCGCTTCCTGGCGGAACATGACGATTTCACGCTGGTCCCGGCTGATGCGGCGGAATTGCCCGCCGGCATGGCGCCCGACGCACAAGGCTGGCTGCGCTCTCTGCCCGACATGCTGGCCGATCAGGGCGGCGCGGACGGCTTTTTCATTGCGCGCCTTGCCAAGGCGTCAAACTAAGCGTTAACCATGAAGGGGTTAGACGGAAGTTCTTCGTCTTAATAAGGTGCCGCGTGCGTCCGATCGAGCCATTGCCCCTCCATCATAGCTGGCCGCTCTATGACCTGCGCACCCATCTGGCCCCGGTGCTGCTGGACCCGGACATTGCGCGCAGCGACATTGCGCTGGCCGAACGGGGCCTTGGCCTGTGGCATTGCGACCTGACGGACGATAATCGCCTGAGCTGGACCGCGGGCGTTTATGACATATTCGGGCTGGAGCGCGATTGTCCGGTCGCCCGGCCGCTATCGGTATCGCTCTATGCCCCGGAATCGCGCGAGCCGATGGAGCGACTGCGCGCCTATGCCATCAAGCATAAGCGCGGCTTTACGCTGGACGTCGACATCAATCAGGCCGATGGCGGCGGGCGATGCGCCATGCGACTGATCGCCGCGCCGATCCTGAACGCGGATGATGACGTCATTGCGCTGCATGGCGTCAAGCAGTTGCTGCCCCATGGCGCGACCTCCTCCCCCCGCCTGGATCCAACCATTTTCGTCATGCTTTGAAGGGGTTGAAAGGGCGTATTCTGTACAGCCCCGGTCTTCTCGGCAAACAATCGCGACTCGGCGGAAAATGCCCGTTGCCCTGCGCCCCGGCGGCGATTAAGGCCAATGGTCAATGACCCGTCCTATCCTCATCTCGCCCTCCATCCTGTCCGCCGATTTTGCCCGCCTGGGCGAGGAGGTTCGCGCCATCGACGCCGCCGGCTGCGACTGGGTGCATATTGACGTCATGGATGGGCATTTCGTGCCCAACATCACGATCGGGCCGAATGTGGTGAAGGCGCTGCGCCCGCACACGCAAAAGACGTTCGACGTTCATCTGATGATCTCTCCGGTGGACCTGTATCTGGACGCCTTTGCCCAGGCTGGCGCCGACATCATCACCGTCCATCCTGAAGCCGGGCCGCACATCCACCGCACGGTACAGCATATCAAGTCGCTGGGCGTGAAGGCGGGCGTGGTGCTGAACCCGGGCACCCCGGCCAAGATGCTCGATTATCTGATGGATGATGTCGACCTGATCCTGGTGATGAGCGTCAACCCCGGTTTCGGCGGCCAGAGCTTCATCGAAAACCAGCTGCGCAAGATCGAAGCCATTCGCAAGATGATCGACAAGAGCGGCCGCGACATTCACTTGCAGGTCGATGGCGGCATCGATTTCACCACCGCGCCCAAGGCGATAGCGGCCGGTGCGGACGTGCTGGTCGCCGGCACCGCCACCTTCCGCGGCGGCCCCGACGCCTATGCCGACAATATCCGGAAGCTGCGCGGCGGGTGAGCGAGCCACGGCGCATGTCCGTCCGCAAAGGCCAGGACCTGCCGCCCGAACCGGGCGAGGATGGCATAGAGCAGGGCAAGCGGCTCATCCGCGTTGCGGATGACAAGGGCCTGTCGCTGACCCAGCGGATCGCCAATCATTTCTACCTGCTCAGCTGGAAGACGCCAATCCACGGCCGCAAGCTGAAGGGCAAATATCCGCTCAAGCTGCTGGCCGTGCCCGATGACGAAGTGCCCGGTGACGGCCGCGCCGGCGCGGCGATCCGCGCGGGATACTTCCTGTTCCGGGGGCAGAAACAGCAAATCGCTCCGCTCGATTTTGCGCGCCTGTCGATCAGCCCCGCCTTTGCCGATTATCTGCACGGTTTCCGCTGGCTGCGCGACCTTTCCAGCAGCGCCACGCGCGAACAGGGCGCGCCGGTCGCCGAGACGGTGATGCGCAAATGGCTGGAGGCGCATGCCGAAACGCCCAGCGAGCCGGCCTGGCGCGCCGACAATGCCGGCTGGCGATTGCTGTTCTGGACCGCGCATGCGCCGCTGATCCTGTCTTCGAGCGATCTGGTCTATCGATCGCTGGTGCTCAACTGCATCGCGCGCACCGCCCGCCATCTGGACCGCAGCGCCGACAAGGCGCCGATGGGCCTGCCGCGCATCGTGGCGTGGAGCGCCATCCTGGCCGCCGCGCTGCTGATCCCCGGCGGCGAAGCCCGGCGCGTTTTTGGTGAAGCGGGCCTGAAGCGCGCGATCGACAGCAGTTTCCATCCCGACGGCGGCATCGTGTCGCGATCGCCATTGGCGCAGATGGAGGCGATCATGGCGCTGTCCATGCTGCGCGCCGTCTATGATGTGCGGCGCGAAAAGACACCCTTTTGCCTGACCGACGCTCTGGCGCGCGCGGTGCCGGCGCTGCTGGGCCTGACCCATGGCGACGGCGGCCTTGGCAACTGGCAGGGCGCTGGCGCAATCCCGCCGCAGATGGTGGACGCGGTCGTGATGGCCAGCCGGGTGCGCACCCGCCCGCTGCGGCAGGCGCGCGACTGGGGCTATCAGCGGATCGGCGCGGGCAGCACGGTGGTGCAGATCGACGCGGCGCCGCCGCCGGTTGCGCGCGTCGCCGAAGCGGGCTGCGCATCGACCGGCGCAATCGAGATCAGCGACGGGCCGATGCGCCTGATCGTCAATTGCGGCGGCGCGGCGCTGGAGGGCGCGTGGATTCCCGGCGATCTGGCGCAGGGGCTGCGCACCACTGCGGCGCACAGCACGCTGATCCTGAACGACAGCAATAGCACCGCCCTGCTGCCCGACGGCACGCTGGGCAAGGGCGTGACCGAAGTCGAGCTGAACCGGCAGGAAAGCGACAATGGCAGCCGGCTGGACCTGTCGCATGACGGCTATGTCCGGCGGCTGGGCTATATTCATCGCCGCCTGCTGCTGGTGAGCGGCGACGGCAAGGATGTGCGCGGCGAAGATATGCTGACCCCGGCAGAGCGGCGGCGCAAGCCGGCCAAACAGCCGGTGCAGTTGCGTTTCCATCTGGCCCCGGGCGTCGAGCCGACGCTGACCGCCGATAATCAGGGCGCGTTGCTGCGGATCGACAATGGCGCCCTATGGCAGTTCCGCACCGGCGCGGGGGTACTGAATGTCGAAGATAGCCTGTGGGTCGACGCCAACGGCCACCCACACCCCACGCACCAGTTGGTGGTGACGAGCGAGGCACTGCCGGGCGGCTCCAGCATCGGATGGATGTTCAAGCGGATGGGGTGATGCCGCCCAAAGGAATTGGGTAATTTGAGAAGATATTGGGCGATCAGGCCGGGTCGGGTGATACCGACAGCTTGCCGATCGCCCATGCCGCCGCTTCCGCCACGACGGGATCGTCGTCGCCGGTCAGCGGATGCAAGCGGGATAGCAGGCGCGGGTCGCCGCTGTTGCCGGCTGCGATAGCCGCGTTGCGGACCATGCGGTTGCGGCCGATGCGTTTGATAGGCGAGCCGGAGAAAATCTCGCGGAAGGTCGCATCGTCAAGATCGAGCAGGTCGCCGATCGCGGGCGCGGCCAGTTCCGCCCGGCCGACGAACGCCCGGTTGGCCGCCGCCGCGTCGGCGAACTTGTTCCATGGGCAGACCGCCAGGCAATCGTCGCAGCCATAGACGCGGTTGCCGATCCCCGCGCGTAACGCCTCCGGGATCGGTCCCTTATGTTCGATGGTGAGGTAGGAAATGCAGCGCCGGGCGTCGACCATATAGGGCGCGGGGAAGGCGTCTGTCGGGCAGGCCGCCTGGCAGGCGGTGCAACTGCCGCAATGGTCGCGTTCCGGCCCGTCGGCCGCCAGCGCAAGTTCTGTGTAGATCGCGCCCAGGAACAGCCAGCTGCCATGGTCGCGGCTGACGAGATTGCTATGCTTGCCCTGCCAGCCCAGGCCCGCGCCCTGGCCCAACGGCTTTTCCATGACGGGCGCGGTGTCCACGAAGACTTTCAACGCGCTCGGCTGCTGTTCCACCAGCCAGCGGGCCAGCGCCTTCAGCGCCTTTTTGACGACGTCATGATAATCCTTGCCCTGCGCATAAACGGAGAAGCGCGCGCGGTCAGGCACATCGGCCAGCGCCAGCGGATCGCGCCCCGGCGCATAGCTCATCCCCAGCATGATGACGCTGCGCACATCGGGCCATAATCCTTTGGGCGATCCGCGCTGTTCGGCGCGATCCTCCATCCACAGCATGTCGCCATGATGGCCCGCCTCCAGCCACTGCCGCAGCCGTTCCCCGGTTTTGGGCGCGACATCAGCCGGCGCAATGCGGCAGGCGGCAAAGCCCAGCCGCAGCGCTTCCGCCTTCAGGCGCTGTTCCAAGGTTTCGGCCAAGGTTTCAGTAGGCACAGGCACGGGTCCAGACTATCAGGGCGGAATGATCGGCGACATATCGGCATCGTCCACCGCTGCACCCTCCGCCTATGCCGTCGAAGGCCATGGGCTTGTCAAGACATTCGGCGCTTTCCGCGCGGTCGACGGCGTCGACATCGCGGTGCCGGCCGGGTCCATCTATGGCGTGCTGGGCCCCAATGGCGCGGGCAAGACCACCTTGCTGCGGACCTTGCTGGGCATCATCGACCCGGACGAGGGCGAACGCCGCCTGCTGGGCGAGACGCAGCCGCTGCGCATGGCGCGCGAAGTAGGCTATTTGCCCGAGGAGCGCGGCCTTTATCCGTCAATGAAGGCGTTTGAAGCGATCGCCTTCATGGGCGCGCTGCGCGGCCTGCCGCTGAGGACCGGGCGGGAACGGGCGAAGGCGATGCTGGACAATCATGGCATGGGCGCGGCGATCGACAAGCCGATCCGGCAATTGTCGAAGGGCATGGCGCAGACAGTGCAATTATTCGGTACGATCGTGCATGAGCCGCGCCTGATCGTGCTGGACGAACCTTTTTCCGGGCTGGACGCGATCAATCAGGAAAAGCTGGAGGCGCTGATCCGCGAACAGGCGCGGCGCGGCGTCACCATCCTGTTTTCTACCCATGTCATCGCCCATGCCGAACGATTGTGCGAGCGCATCGCCATCGTTGCAGGCGGACGCATCCGGTTCGAGGGCACGCCCGGCGACGCGCGCGACCAGTTGCGGTCGCAGGTACGGCTGCGCACCCGCACCAGCGACGGGGCCTGGCGGCGCGCTTTGCCCGCCGACACCATGGCGGAGGAAGGAGCATGGCATTTCGCCCTGCCCGATGAAGGGATTGAGCCTTTGCTGCGCGCGCTGATCGACGGACAGGCGGGAATCGAAAGCCTGTCGATCGAACGACCTGGCCTGCACGACGCCTTTGTCGCGATCGCCGGCGCGGCGATCGCGCAGCAGATGCGACGGGATGACGCGCCGGAGGAAGACGCATGATGCAATTGTGGCGCGCCGCCTTCGTCATCGCCCGGCGGGATTTCACCGCCGTCGTGCTGTCCCGCACTTTCATCCTGTTCCTGCTGGGACCATTGCTGCCGATCCTGATCGGTTTCGCTTTTGGCGGCCTGGGCGACAAAATTTCCTCCACCGACCTGCGCCCGGTAGTGGGCGTAGCGATGTCGGCGCAGGACAATGCAGCGCTGATGCGCGCGCATGATCGGCTGGCGCAGCGAATGGGGGATCAGACCCTGCCACGCCTGCGCCCCGCGCCCGCCACGCCCAGCCCACGCATCCAGCTGGCCCGCCCTGATTCGGAGGTGGTGGCGATTTTGACTGGCACGCTCGCCCGTCCGGTGCTGACCGGGAAAGCGCAGGATCTGGACCGGCTCCAAGGCGATATCGGCCTGCTGTCCACCGCAGCGCTGGCCGAACGATCGCTGCAATTCGTGACGATCGAGCGGGAGGAGGTGGCGACCAGCCTGGGCGCACAGGCGCAGGCGCGCCTGATCATCGGCCGCATCGCGCAGGTCGTGATGTTCTTTCTCACCATATTGCTGGCGGGCATGATCCTGTCCAATCTGGTCGAGGAAAAGACCAACAAGATTATCGAAATCCTCGCCGCCGCCGTGCCGATCGATGCGATTTTCCTGGGCAAGCTGATGGCCATGCTGGCGATGAGCTTCGTGGGCATCGCCTTTTGGGGCGGGACCGCCTTCGCCATCTTCCTGGCGCTGCATGACGGCGGCGGGGCGTTGCCCGCGCCGGCGGTGGGCTGGCCGATCTTCCTGATTCTAGCGGTGCTCTATTTCGCCATGGCCTATACGCTGCTGGGATCGCTGTTTTTGGGGATCGGCGCGCAGGCGGCGACAGTGCGCGAAGTGCAGACGCTCAACATGCCGATCACCATGGGGCAGATGCTGATCTTCTTCTTCGCCAGCTATGCGGTCGACCATATGGGATCGCCGGCGGAACTGGCGGCGTGCATCTTCCCGTTCAGTTCGCCCTTCGCGATGATCGCGCGGGCCGGGCAGGATGCGGCGCTGTGGCCGCATCTGGTGGCGCTGGTCTGGCAGGCGGCCTTCGTGGCGCTGATCATCCGGGTGGGGGTGCTGCTGTTCCGTCGTCATGTGATGCAGTCGGGTGGGCGCTGGTGGCGAAATTTGTTCAGGCCGGCGACAGGCTGAACCCGATAGACAGGGTGACATGAACCGGCGGCATTTCCTGTGTGGCGTCGCGACCGGCGTTACCGCTCTGGCCTTTTGGCAGTTCCTTCCCGGCGAGGCGGAGGCGGCCTATCCCTTTGTCCTGACCGACGCGCAGTGGAAGGCCCGGCTCAGCCCCTGGGCCTATAAGGTGCTGCGCCAGCAGGCGACCGAATATCCCGGCACCAGCCCGCTGAACGAGGAGCATCGCGCCGGCATCTTCGCTTGCGCCGGATGCGGGCAAAGGCTCTTCAGTTCGAAGACCAAGTTCGACAGCGGCACTGGCTGGCCAAGTTTCTGGGCGGCCCTGCCCAAGGCGGTGGGCACCAGCCGCGATCTGGGGCTGGGCGAGGTCCGCACCGAAGTCCATTGCGCGCGGTGCGGCGGGCATCTGGGCCATGTCTTCGACGATGGCCCGCGCCCGACCGGCAAGCGTTATTGCATGAACGGCGTGGCGATGCGCTTCAGTCCCGCCTGATGCGGTAGATGTGCAGCGGCGCGTTGGCCTGCAACGGCTCCAGCCAGTCGGGCGTGCGCCCTTTCGCCAGCATCGCAGCAAGGCCATTCGGCGCGATCTTGATGTAGGAACGATATTCGTTGAGATCGTCGCAGGTCAGCAGATAGTCCGCGCCCTTTCCCCGGTCGACGCCGGCGATGATCGCCCGCGCCGCATCCGGCCGTGCGGTATAGGCGCGGATGACCGTCGTGATGCCGCTGGCGTTGCGATGATGGCCGGTCGCGACGATCCGGTGAGGAGTCCGCACCAAAATCGTTGGCCCGATGTCGAGCGGCGCGAACAGCAAGGATGGCGGCAGGACGCGCACGTCGCGCATCAACATGCCGGGGCTACAGGTGAGTTCCTTTTTCGGGGCGGCGTCTGCCGGGCTTTCGAACAAGGTGGCGACGCCCACCCAAACCGCGCTGAGGCCGAAGGGCGTCAGCACCGCGATCGACACTGTGCCGAATATGCGAACAGCCGAGCGGGACGATGCCTGAATTTTGGCGACCAGCGTCAGCACCAGCCATGACAGGCCGGGGATCGCCAGCAGATGGGCGACGGACAGCGCGCGCATGACCATGACGGCGACCAGCGTCGCGCCGGCAAGCAGCAAGGCCATGATCAGCCAGCGGGTCAGCGCCTGCGCATCCGTGCGATGCGCATAGGCGGCGATCAGGGTCGCCACCAGTCCGCCGATCGGCGGCACGATAATCACGCCCATGCGGAAGGGTTCCTGTTCCCAAACCGGGCGGCCTTCCATGATCGCCATATACCAGACGCGATAGGCGAGCGGCCCCAGCGTCTGAAACGGATCGCCCGACAGGCAGGGACCGCCGACCAGCAGCAGCGTGACGATGGCCGCGCCTGCGCCGACGCCGCCCACGATCAGGCGGCGGCGCCAGTCGCCATGGCCGACAAGCCGGTCCGCGATCGGCATCGCGATGGCCAGCGCCACCAGCGGAAAGAGATAGGGCACCGTCAGCGCGTCACACTGGACCGCATGGAGCGAGACAAGACCGCGCGTCGCGACCGCCAGCGTGAGGCCGGCCGCGCCCAGAATCGCGGCCGCCCAAACCATCCGAGCCGTGTCATTCGCCGATCGCAGATGCAATATGCCCGCTGCGCCCAGGAAAAAGGCGACATAAGGCAGCCCCTCGCTGGATATGGCGAGCCAGGTCGCAAGCGCCCCGCCCATGACGATGCCGCCCCGGCGCGCGCGCGGATCAAACAGGCCGCACAGCGCAAAGGCCGACAGCATGATCTGCCAGCCATGATGATCGATGCGATAGGGCGGAAATTGCACCAGAATGGACGGCGTGGTCAGCAGCATGGCCGTGCCGAGCAGCGCGGCGGGACGCCCGCCTATCCATTTATTGCCGATATAGGTGGCGAAGGTCAGCCCGCCCAGCAGCAGCAGCGGCACGATCAGCGTCGCGAGCAGTTCGGCCGTGACCGGCCCGAACAGCGGCCGGGCGATAAGGATCATGGCGGCGATCGGCAGATCGACGATTCGCGACCAGTGCATCGGCGCGCCGTCGGGCGGATTGACGCGATATTGGGTGACGTCGAACCAGGACTGGCCAGCGATCCAGTCGCGCACTTCTTCAAGTCGCAAGGCATCGTCGGGATCGAAGAAGTTGACCTGGGTCATCGGCCAGCCCCGGGCGAGCAGCACCACGCAGCAGATCAGCCAGCCCAGAAGGGCGATCCGGCCGGAATGGCGCAGCCAGTTTGCCGGCGCAGCGCCGTCAGGCAGGGGCGAAGACGCTATATTTGCGGATCGCATAGACGGCTCCAAAACTGACCGGAATGGCGACGAGCTTTGAAGCGGCATGCCCAAGGCCCAGACGGGACAAGATTTCTATGATGGCGACCGTCGCCAACAGGCCAACAAGGGCGCTGGCGACGAAGGCAAGGCGCTGCGCATGGCTGGGCCGTTCGCACAGGAAGACGAAGCGCGTGCTGATGATCCAATGCAGCAACAGCCCCGCCCCATAGCCGCCTGTCGCAGCGACGGCATTGGGCAACCCCGCCCGCGTCAGGCCCAGAAACAGGGCCATGTCCAACGCCAGCGCGCAGATGCTGGCGATCAGGTAACGCAGCATGGTGAAGCGTTCGCTGATCGCACTGGCGCGCTGTACGAACGCCTGCAGCAGGCTGTTCACCGGATCAGGCGGCCTTCAACCGCGATGGCACGGCGCGGACGCTGCCGAGCGCGGCCTGCGCATCGGCGTCGGATCCGGCAATCTGGCCTTCATCGCCCGCCTCATGATATTCGGCGTCTTCGTTGACCTGCCATACGTCATGGACGCGCTTGCCCGCGACGATGTTACGCACGGTCAACATCGCCGTCATCATCGCATGGTCCTGATTATTATAGCGGTGCATGCCGTTGCGACCGACCATGTGCAGCGTGGGATAGCGCGCTTCCAGTTCGGTACGCATCGCCAGCACATTGGCGGCATAAGCGTCGTCATAGACCGGATAGGCTTTTTCCTGCCGCACGACGGCGCCGCCAACCACATCATCGGGGTTGCACAGGCCCAGCGTCGCCATTTCCTTGGTCGCCAGCGCGATCAGATCGGCATCGTCAGAGGCCCAAAGGCCGTCGCCTTCGAAGCAGAAATATTCCAGGCCCACACAGGCGAGCGTTGGATCCGGCACCATTTCGGGCGACCAGCTGCGGAAATTCTGGATGCGGCCGACCTGCACCTTGGGATCGTGGATATAAATCCAGTTGTCGGGGAAGATATCCTGCCCCTTCACCATCAGCGCCACGGTCAGGAAGTCGCGATATTTAAGGTCCATCGCCGCCGGCAGGGTCGCGGGCAGCGGATGGATGCGGCCGGCCAGTTCGCGCATCGGCGCGGAACTGATGACATGGGCGGCGTTGATGGCGACATCGCCATCCGGCCCTTCGGCGATCAACCGCCATGCGCCGGTCGCCTGATCTTCCTCCAGCCGCTTGAAGCTGTGCGCCATCAGCACCTGATTGCCGCCGGCAACCACCTTGTCGCGGGCGGCCTCCCACATCATGCCAGGGCCAAGCCGCGGATAGCGGAAGCTTTCCAGCAGCGTCTTGGTCGCCATGCCGTCATTGGGCTTTTTGTTGAGGCCGAGCGAACGCTTCAGGCCATCGGTCACGGCGCCCCACAGCGACAGGCCCTTGATGCGCTGCGCCGCCCAGTCGGCCGACATTTCATCGCACGGCATGCCCCAGACCTTCTCCGTATAGGTTTTGAAGAAGATCGAGAAGAGCTTGTGGCCAAAGGCGTTGACGGTCCAGTCCTGGAACGACTTCACATTGCGATTGGGGAAGAGCCGCGCCTTGGCGAAGCTCGCCATGCAGAGCGTGGAGCGCCAGATGCCCAGATTCCACAGTGCTTCGAAGGCGCGCAGCGGATAGCTGTAATATTTGCCTTCATAATAGATGCGGCTCATGCGCGGGCGCTGAATGAAATCGTCGGGCAGGATTTCATTCCACAGGTCCACGACCTGCTGCGATTTCGAAAAGAAACGATGCCCGCCAATATCGAATCGAAAACCGTCCAGTTCGACCGTGCGGCTGATGCCGCCGACATAGACGGGGTCTTTTTCGATCACAGAAACGGTATAACCCTGTTTCGTCAGCAAATAGGCGGCGGTGAGGCCGGCTGGCCCGGCGCCGATGATGGCAACGTCAACGTGTCGGTCGGTACGCGGCATGGCAGGCGATTCCCCCGGATGGTCGTTCATGATCCGGTGGATGAAGGAAATCCTCTAAGGACTGGTTAATGGCCGGTAAGCATGACGGGAGGGAGAAAGCGGGCAGATATGCCGAAGGCCGCCCCACTTGCGCGGAACGGCCCCCTGCAGTCCCCTTCGTGAGGGGAAGGCTTGAACTGGTTCAGCCCTGACGCTGGGCCAGGTTGTTGAGGTCGCTGCGCGCGCCTTCGATCGCGGAGCCGTAGCAGGTGCGATAATCGTCCGTCACGGGAATGATGGAGCCGTTGACATAACCGCATACCTGCTTGGATGCGCGGATCAGGCGGGAATCGGCGCGGCGCATGCCGCTGGTGCTGGCAAGATTGAGGTCCGCCACCGATACGGAGATCGTGCGCGTGGTCGCACCGCTATTGCCATCGACAATCACGTCCATGTCGTTGCTGCCGGCCATCGCCGCACCGGGAAGGGCAAGGGTGAAAGTGGCGGCCAGCGCCACCAGCGTCTTGTTGATCATCCAAATGTCTCCTGTCGAACATGTTTTTCTATCTTCTGCCCCACGTCTGGCGTGGAAGTAGGGTCCCGCTCTAAATAAGTGCACACTGCGTTCTTGAAAAGAGGCCACTTCACAAAAAATGGCGGTTTTCTGCGCTTTTTGCAGCTGCGAAAGGAACCGCATCTAAGCTTTTAAGGAAGCACAGCCCCTGCGCCTGCGCTGGCTTTCGCCCACTTCGTACCCGCAGTCGTTGTCAGGGCGATGCGTGTGCAAGCCATATGCCGGATGCGTGGTTGGGCTGATGAGAGGATCGAAACGGACGAGCAAAAAGGTCCGTGGAACGCCTGGGGATATTTATGTCGTTGAAAGGGCGAAGTTAAAGCTGCCCAAACTGGTGCGGGATGGCGCCCTGCGGTTGCAGGCCGCTTCCTCCTTCACATGATATGAGCATATGTTGGATCTCAGACCGCGGCCGACGGGCAGCGTGACGTAGCGGCAGGGTCCGTAGCTGAGCGCGCCCGAGATCGCGCCGGCCTGTAGGATGATTGCAGCCCATATTTGGCGCAGTGCATCAAGACGACGCGGACGGTTATTTCGGTTTCGCGGTGAAGTTCGTCATCGCGAGCGCCCCAAATGCAGAATTGCTTCGCCGCGTTCGCGATGACGATGGTGCGGGACAGAATCCCGCTTCTATCAGTGACGGAAGTGGCGCATGCCGGTGAAGACCATGGCGAGGCCGGCTTCGTCGGCCGCCGCAATGACTTCATCATCGCGGATCGAACCGCCCGGCTGGATCACCGCCGTCGCGCCGGCCTCCACCGCGGCCAGCAGGCCATCGGCGAAGGGGAAGAAAGCGTCGGAAGCGACGGCCGAACCAATGGTGCGCGGGGTCGCCCAACCGGCCTTTTCGGCAGCGTCCTTCGCCTTCCACGCGGCGATGCGTGCGGATTCGAGGCGGTTCATTTGGCCAGCGCCCACACCCGCCGTGCTGCCATCCTTGGCATAGACGATGGCATTGGACTTCACATGCTTGGCGACGGTCCAGGCGAACAGGCAATCCTTCAGTTCCTGATCGGTCGGTGCGCGCTGCGTCACCACCTTGAGCGCATCACGATCCACCTTGCCATTGTCGCGGCTCTGGACCAGCAGGCCGCCGGCGATGCTCTTGATCTGGAGGCCCGGGCGCGCCGGATCGGGCAGTTCGCCGGTCAACAACAGGCGCAGATTCTTCTTCTTGGCAAAGATCGCCTTGGCCGCGTCATCCGCGCCGGGCGCGGCGACGACTTCGGTGAAGATGCCGCTGATCGCTTCGGCGGTGGGGCCATCGAGCGGGCGATTGACGGCGATGATGCCACCGAATGCCGACACGCTGTCGCAGGCGAGCGCCGCTTCATAGGCTTCGATCAGCGTTTCGCCGGTGGCGACGCCACAGGGATTGGCGTGCTTGACGATCACCACGGTCGGCGGGCCATCACGGAATTCGCTCACCAGCTCCAGCGCGGCGTCGGCGTCGTTATAATTATTGTAGCTCAGTTCCTTGCCCTGAATCTGCTCGGCTTGGGCGATGCCCTTGGCCGACGGGCCGACGGGGAGGTAGAGCGCAGCGGACTGATGCGGGTTTTCGCCATAGCGCAGCGTGGAACCCAGCTTGCTGGAGACGGCGAGCGTTTCGGGGAACATCACGCCCTGATCGGCGAAGGCGAACCAGCTGGCGATCATCGAATCATAGGCGGCGGTGGCGGCATAGGCTTTGGCCGCGAGCATGCGGCGGAAGTCATAGCTGGTCGCGCCGCCCTTTTCGGCCATTTCCTCGATCAGGCGGGCATAATCGGCGGGATCGGTGACGATTGCGACGCTTTCATGATTCTTGGCGGCCGAGCGAACCATGGACGGGCCGCCAATGTCGATATTCTCGATGATCTCATCGCGGTCGGCGCCCTTGGCCACCGTGGCGGCAAAGGGGTAGAGGTTGACGATCACCAGATCAATCGCGCCGATTTCATGCTCGTCCATCGACGCCACATGCTCGGGATTGTTGCGGACGGCGAGCAGGCCGCCATGGACCTTGGGGTGCAGCGTCTTGACGCGGCCGTCCATCATTTCGGGGAAGCCGGTAAGGTCGGAAATATCCTTCACCTCAAGGCCGGCTTCGCGCAGCGCCTTTGCCGTGCCGCCGGTCGACACCAGTTCGACGCCATGTTTACCCAGCGCCTGCCCCAGTTCGATGAGGCCCGATTTGTGGGACACGGACAGAAGGGCGCGCTTGATGGTGACGTCAGTCATGAGGCGGGTGCTTTCTACAGGCAAAGAGCGGGACGACTTTGCGCCAGCCCCTTAAGGCCGGATGGCGCAAAAATACAGCCCTGCCGGTCGCCGGGACGCGACAAGAGAGCTTACCGCCTGTTTGAGCAGCTTATTTCGCCTGCAAGGCCGTTGCGCAGGCGGCGGGATCGACATCGAGCCCAGCGGGCGAACGGGCGTCGACATGGGTGACGACCGGCTCCTTGCCGCGCGCGGGGGCATAGAGATAGGCGTCGAGCACACAGCGGCCATTAGCGAATTGCAGCTTGCGCACGGTCGTTTCGCGAATGTCGAGCCGGGGCGTGCCGAACATTTGCGTCAGATGCCGCGCGTCGCTGCCCAGCAATGGTCCCTGTTTCATGAAGGCGCTGGCGGGCGGGCCGGGCGGCGGCTGAATCTGGGTGGAGGGCGGCACGATCGTCCCCGCGCCGCACGCCGCGAGCGGCAAAATGAGGAAGGGCATGATAGCCGAACGCAGGCTTTTCATGGCTTTGTCTTTCGTCCCAGCAGCATGTGCACCGCCATAGCCGCGCTGAAGATCGGCGCAAGCAGGTTGGCCACCGGCACCAGGAAGGCAAGCGCCGAAACGAGCCCCATGAGCCACCGACTGCTGCGCGAGAGCGGCAGGAGCGTGGGATGGCGCGGCTCCACCATGTCCGCCATGTCGCGGCCGAGCAGATAGGCGTTCAGCGCCAGGAACAGACCAATCGTGCCAATACCCGTCACCAGCAGCGCGACATAGAAGGGCAGCGCGAGCAGGTTCCAGCCGATGGTGCGGCCCACTGATCGCAGCGCGAAGCGCGCGCTGCGCGCCCAGCCGACCGGGCGGGCAACGACATGGGGATAATCATCTTGTTCGATCGCTTCGATAATATCGTCGGCAAACAGGCCCATCACCGCCATCGCAGTGGCGCGAAACAGCAGCCAGCCCGCCCCGATCATCACCAGCAGCGTTGCAGCGCGTTCACCCCAGTCGCCCCAGCCTGCGCCGCCACCCCAGCCATAATGCAGTCGCAACGCGTGCAATCCGGCCCAGAGCGCGACGGCAAGCAGGCCGAACAGCAACAGCGTAAGGACGAGGGTCTTGACCAGCAGGCGCAGCGCAGCGCCATGGAGTATCGAGGGGAGAGCCCGCAGGGCGGCGATCAGGACCATGGCCCTGCTATCCCCCCGCGCCCCCCTCCCGTCAATCAGTGACGTTGCATGGGACACGCCAGCCCGGTAGAGACTGCGAAATTTTATTTCCGTCACAACATAAGGATATTGCGTGACCGCTTTCGCACCCGCTCTTGACGTCGTCGCGATCGGCAACGCCATCGTCGACGTTCTCGCCCGCAGCGACGATGCTTTTCTGGCCGAACATGCGCTGACCAAGGGCGGCATGCAGCTGATCGACGCAGCCATGGCCGAAACCCTCTATGCCGACATGCCGCAGGCCAAGGAAATCAGCGGTGGCTCCGCCGCCAACACGCTGGCCGGCCTTGCCGCGCTGGGCAAGAAATGCGGCTTCATCGGTCAGGTCAATGACGATCAGCTGGGCGCGGTGTTCGCGCATGACGTGCGCGCGCTGGGCATCCGGTTCGACACGCCGGTCATGCATGGCGATGTGCCGACCGCCCGCTGCCTCATTCTGGTGACGCCCGATGCGCAGCGCACTATGAACACCTTCCTGGGCGCGTCGCAGTTCCTGCCGGAAGCCGCGCTCGACCTAGACATGATCCGCTCTGCCGGCATCCTGTATCTGGAAGGTTATTTGTGGGACCCGGAACAGCCGCGCGCGGCGATGCGGGCGGCGATCGACGCGGCGCGGGGCGCGGGGCGCAAGGTCGCCTTCACCCTGTCGGACAATTTCGTGATCGACCGGCATCGCGCCGACTTCATCGACCTGATCGAACAGGGGCTGATCGACATCCTCTTTTCCAACGAGGGTGAAATCCAGTCGTTGGCGCAGGTGGATGATTTCGAAACCGCGCTGGCCCGCTTCGCCGGCAAGGTGCCGGTGCTGGTATCGACCTGTGGCGAACGCGGCGCCGTGGCGATCGTGGACGGCGTGCGTCATGAAGCACCTGCCGCTGCGGTCGATCGCATCATCGACACGACCGGCGCGGGCGACCTGTTCGCCGCCGGCTTCCTGGCCGCGCATATCGATGGCCGCAGCGTCGAAGATGCGCTGGCGCTGGGCGCGGCGGCCGCAGCCGAAGTCATTTCCCATTGGGGCGCTCGCCCCGAAGAGGATCTGGGCGTGATCCGCGATACGCTGTTCGCCTGATCGCCTTCTGGCAGAGACACTAAAAAGGCCCGCCTCTCGATGGAGAGGCGGGCCTTTTCTACGCCGGCTTTTGCTTGCGGAAGAGCGCACGGTCTTCTGAACCGAAGCCCCAGCGCCAGATGACGAGGCCGTAGGCGCCCAATATCGCCCAGACGCCGACCGCCAGTTCCACCCATTCCAGTCGGGCCGGCAGGGCGACGAAGCCCGCGCCCACGATGCAGGCAACGCCCGCTGCGCTGAGCAGAGGCCAGCGCCAGGCGTTGATGGGCGCATCGAGCAGGCGCGCCAGCAGCCGCGCCTTGACAAAGGCGCCAAGGCCCAGCGCAAGGCAGAGGGCGAGCGCGGGGGCGGCAGCGATCCACATGACCGGCAATGCCATCGCCCGCGCCGCGAAGATCAGGGCGAAGCTGAAGCCCGCCTGACAGCCGATCATCACCAGCGAGATCATCAGGTTGCGATGGCGGGCGATATAGACCAGCGCCGATTCGCTGACGACCGCCGTGGCTGCGACCACTTCGGCCAGCAGCAGGAAGGCGAGCGCGCCAGTCCCGCCGACGAAATGCGGGCCGACCAGGCCCATCACCGCTTCGCCCGGTATGCCGAGCGCCAGCGCGATGCCGGCCTGCGCGGCGATAATCCAGAAACCGACCTGACTGACCTGCCGGGCGATGGCGGCAAGGTTGTTTTCGGCCAGATTGCGGGTGATGACCGGGCCAAGGATCGGATCGAAGCTGGTCTTCAGTTTCTGCGGCAGCGAGGCGACCTGCTGCGCGACATAATAGATGCCGATCACCGCCGGGCTGACGAACAGGCCCAGGATCGCCATGTCGAGCCGACGCGATCCCCATTCGACACCATCCGCCGCCGCCAGCGGCAGGTTGCGTCGGGCAAGCCGCCAGAGCCGGCCTGTATCGGGCCGCCAGCCACGCGGCAGGCCATAGTGCCGCAGCATCGGGATGATCGAGGCGACGAACGCGGCGATCATCGACACGGCATAGGAGAGGATGAGGCCGTCGCGCAGCGAATAATAAGCGAAACCGAAGGCGCCGATGCTGATGGTCCAGGGTTCGATGATCGAGCGCGCCCGCACGGTTGCGCCCACGTCGAAGCGATAGGCGCAGGCGGCCAGCGCCACGTCCGATCCCGCCACACCGATCACCACCAGCGCCAGCAGCCGGTCAAGCCCGTTGATGCTGCTGTTGGGGAACATCGCCTGCGGAAAGGCGATCAGGATCAGCGATCCCAGCAGCGCGGCGAGCAGGGTGACGACCATCGCATCCGTCACGACATGATTGTGCGGCCGCTCCGTCTGCGCCAGAGCGCCGGCAAGCCCGCGCTTGAGGCCCAGCGTCGCGATCTGGGCGACGAATTCCACCACCAGCACGGCATAGGCGAAGCGGCCCAGCGCTTCGGCCCCATACCAGCGGCCGGCGATGAACAGGAAAGGCAGGCGCGCGGCAAGGCGCAGCAGAAAGCCGAATATATTGGTCCGCCCGCCCTTTGCCAGGGCGGCGATGTCATCCTGATCCTTGGTCGGGGATGACGGCGTCGCCAACGGCCCCTCTGCTCCCTGCATCATATGTCCAGATCGATTCTAATGGTTATGCGGGCGCGACGCGACGACTTATTCGGGGCGCAGCGGGCGCGCGAGCAGCGCGTCGATCACCTGCCCCAGCGGCGCGGCGTCGGTCAGCAAGGCGCAGACGGCTTCGACCACCGGCATTTCCACGCCAGAAGCCCGCGCCGCATCCCGCAGCACCGGCGCGGTATGCGCGCCCTCCGCCACGGTGCGGCGGTTGGAGAGCAGAGAGGCAGCGCTCGCCCCTTCGCCCAGCCCCTTGCCGAGCGAGAAGTTGCGCGAATTGGTGGAGGAACAGGTGAGGACGAGATCGCCCAGACCCGACAGGCCGCCCAGCGTTTCCGGCCGTGCGCCGCGCGCCAGGCCAAAGCGGGTCATTTCGGCAAAGCCCCGGCTGATCAGCGCGGCGCGAGCATTGAGGCCAAGCCCCGCCCCCTCCGCGACGCCGCAGGCGATGGCGAGCACATTCTTGACCGCGCCGCCAATTTCCGCGCCGATCACATCGTCGGACAGATAGGGGCGGAAGGACGGGCGGGCGATGCGGGCGGCGAGGCGCTGGCCCAGCGCCTTGTCTTCGCAGGCGAGCGTGATGGCGGTCGGCAGCCCTTTCGCCACTTCATGCGCGAAGGTGGGACCGGACAGGACGGCGATGGGCGAGGTCGGCTGCGCCTGTTGCGCGACTTCCGACATGAGCAGGCTGCTGCCCGCCTCTATCCCCTTGGAGCAAAGGACCAGCGGCACGCCGGCGGGAGCCTGCGCCACGACGCTGCGCAGATGCTGGGCTGGGCTGACCACCAGCAGCATGTCGCACGCGTTCAGGTCCGCCATCGCGCCGGTTGCCCGGATCGAGGGCGAAAGCGGGATGTTGGCGAGGTAGAGCGGATTTTCGTGGACGCCGTTGATCGCGTCGACGACGTCCCGCTCCAGCGCCCAGAGCGCCACATCCTGCCCGTCGCTGGCCAGCAATTGCGCCAGGGCCGTGCCCCATGCGCCCGCGCCGATAACCCCTGCCTTCATGCTGTGACGCCCTTCATGCTTTGACTCCGGCGCCGCGCGCTTTTTCCGCCGCCGGATCGAGCGGCCAGCGCGGCCGGGCGGGGAATGTGAGATCATCGACCAGACCCGCTGCATAGCGCTCCGCGCCGGCCCAGGCGATCATCGCCGCATTGTCGGTGCATAGCCACAGGGGCGGCGCGACAAAGGGCAGATCATGAGCCGCAGCCAGTTTTTCGAGCGCGGTGCGGATCGGCTGGTTGGCGGCGACGCCCCCGGCCACCACCAGCGCGGTGACGCCTTCGCTCTGCTCCAGCGCCTTGCGCGTACGATCGATCAGACAGTCGATCACTGCCTGCTGGAAGGACGCCGCAATATCTTCCGTCGAATATTGGCCCGATTGAACGGCGCGCATCACCGCGCTCTTAAGACCGGCAAAGGAGAAATGCGGTTCGGCCGTGCCGACCAACGGACGCGGCAGGGGAACAGCCTTTGGATTGCCGCTGGCCGCCGCTTTTTCCACGCGCGGGCCGCCGGGATAGCCCAGGCCCAGCAGCTTGGCAGTCTTGTCGAAGGCTTCGCCGGCCGCATCGTCGATTGTGGTGGCGAGGCGCGCATAGTCGCCCGGTCCCTTCACATGGAGCAGCTGGCAATGGCCGCCCGATACCAACAGCAGCAGATAGGGGAATTGCAGGCTCTGGTCGGCGAGGCGCGGCGAAAGCGCATGCCCCTCCAGATGGTTGACCGCCACCAGCGGCTTGCCCGCCGCATGAGCGAGCGCCTTGCCAGTGACGAGGCCGACCATGACCCCGCCGATCAGCCCCGGCCCGGCGGTCGCCGCGATGACGTCGACATCGGCCAGCGTCATCTCCGCATCAGCCAGCGCCGCTTCGATCAGGGGAGCAAGCGCCTCCACATGGGCGCGCGCCGCGATTTCGGGCACGACGCCGCCATAGGGGCGGTGTGCCTCCTCCTGCGTGGCGAGACGATGCGCGAGAATCCGGCCGTCGGCGCTCACCAGCGCCGCCGCGGTTTCATCGCAGCTCGATTCCAGGCCCAGAATGATGGTCATTGCCGCTTCCATCTAATGGCGCTGGCCATTAGAGCAAGCCGCATATGCTTTTCACCGAACGACCGTTGCGCCTGGGCACCAGGGGATCGCCGCTGGCGCTGGCACAGGCGCACATGACTGCGCAGGCTTTGCGCGCCATCCATGGCTGGGGCGAGGACGCCATCCAGATCGTCACCGTGCAAACCAGTGGCGACCGGATTCAGGACCGGGCGCTGGCGGAAATCGGCGGCAAGGCGCTGTGGACCAAGGAACTGGACCGGGCGCTGGTGGACGGCGAGATCGATTTTTCGGTGCATAGCATGAAAGATGTGGAGACGGTGCGGCCCGCCCCATTCCATATCGCCGCCATGCTGCCGCGCGCCGATGTGCGCGACAAGCTGGTCGGAGCGGCAAGTTTCGACGTGCTGCCCGCCAATCCGCTGGTCGGCACCAGTTCGCCGCGCCGGGCGGCGCAGGTGAAGCGGATGCGGCCCGATGCGACCATCACTTTGTTTCGCGGCAATGTGGCGACGCGGCTCGCAAAGCTGGATGCGGGCGAGGTGCATGCCACCTTGCTGGCGGCGGCGGGTCTCGACCGGCTGGAGCAGAGCGACGTCGGCACGCTGATCCCGATCGAGACGATGCTGCCCGCCCCGTCGCAGGGCGCGGTGGGGATCGAAACGCTGGCGGACAACCGGCCGGTGCGCGATGCGCTGGCGGCGATCAGCAATGCAGACACCTATGACGCGGTGATGGCGGAACGCGGCGTGCTGCGCGGACTGGGCGGTACATGCCATTCGCCGATCGCGGCGCTGGCGCTGGTCGAGGGTGATCGCCTGTTCCTGCGCGCCGAAATCATCAGCCCCGACGGGACGGAGACGGTGCGCGAAGAGGCGCGGCTGGCGCGCGGCGACGATGTAGCGGCAGAGGCGATCGGCCGGATTCTGCTGGACCGGGCCAGCCCGGCGCTGCGCGCGCTGTTCGAGGGGTGAGGCGCGTCCTGATCCTGCGGCCCGAACCGGCGGCGGGCAGGACGGCGGAAAAGGCGCGCGCGCTGGGTCTGGACGCCCATGTCCACCCGTTGTTCGCGCCGCGACCGGTGGCCTGGGCGCCGCCAGTGCCGGAGGATTTCGACGCGCTGCTGCTGACCAGCGCCAATGGCGTGGCGCTGGCCGGGCCGGCGCTGGACCATTATCGCGCCCTGCCGGCCTATGGCGTGGGCGCGACAACGGCGCAGGCGCTGACGCAAGCGGGCTTTGCCGATGTGGTGGCCGGCACGGGCGACGGCAGCGCCATCGCCGCCCAGATCGCGGCGAATGGGCACAGGCGCGTGCTGCATCTGGCGGGAACGACCGTCGCGCCGATAGAAGCGGGTCCGTTGGAGATCAGCCGGATCGCGGTCTACAGCATGGCGAGCCTGCCGGACGACCCCGCGTTGCTGGACACCGCCACGCCGGGATCGATCCTGCTGATCCATTCGCCGCGTGCGGGCGAAAGGCTGTCGGCGCAGATACCGCAAGCGCAGCGCGCGACGCTGCACATCGTCGCCATCAGCCCAGCCGCGCTGGCCGCCTGTGGCGAGGGATGGGCGAGCGGGAACGCCCCTGCCCAACCGCGCGATGAGGAGATGCTGGCCCTTGCCCGCCGATTATGCGAATGACGGGTCAATGACAGACGAAAGGGCCGGCATGAGCGATGAGGATGGGGCAGCGAGCATCGGCATAGTGCCGCCGCCCGCGCGCCGGCGCAGCCTGTTGCCGGTGCTGATCCTGACCCTGCTGGCTTTTGCGTTGGGCGTGGTGCTGACCGTCTGGGCCTGGCCGCAGATCCAGCAGCGCTGGGGCGATCCGCAACCGCAGGCCGCGCTGCCCGCCCCGTTGCCGGCCGGCGCAGGCGTGCTGGCGGCGACGCCAGGCGTCACCGTCCGACCGCTATCTGCCGATGCCGCACAGATGCTGGACGGGCGTGTGGTGCAGTTGGAAGAGCGGCTCAATCGCATCACGGTGGAAGCGCAGGCCGCGTCGGGCAATGCGGCGCGGGCGGAAGGTCTGCTGGTCGCCTTCGCCGCGCGGCGCGCGCTCGATAATGGCGCGCCTCTGGGCTATGTCGAGGGGCAGTTGCGGCTGCGCTTTGGGCAGGCGCAACCCCGCGCCGTCGCCGCGATCATCAACGCCGCGCGCGAGCCGATCACGCTGGCGGACCTGCGCGGCGGGCTGAACGCCATTGCCGACGAGGTGATCAAGACGCCGTCCGATGCCAGTTGGTGGACTGCGTTGGAGCATGAGGCGCGCGAACTGGTGACGATCCGCCGGGCGACGACGCCCTCCCCCCGGCCGCAGGCGGCGATGGACCGCGCGCTGCGCTATATCGACGGCGGACGGGTCACTGCCGCGCTGGCGGAGGTGGAGCGCATGCCGGGCAAGGCGGTCGCCGATCGCTGGACCCAGGCGGCAAGGCGCTATCTGGAGGCGCGGCGCGCGCTGGACCTGATCGAAACGGCGGCCATATTGGAACCGCGCCAATTGCGCGGGACGGAGGGCGCGGCGGTAAGCCAGACGTCGCCGCTGGCCCCCTGATCGCCATTGTCACAAACGACGAACCGTTTACCTTGATCGACAAAAGCCATGGACGCCACAGTCCATGTCATGAGAATGTCATCTTTCCACCTGGAAAGAGGACCATATCTTCGTGCCCCCCTATGCCGACGCAATCGCCAGCTTCTGGAAGGCCAATGCCTGGAAAGATCGCCTTGTCGGCGGGCCGCGCGCTGCGCAATTGCCGCCGGTGCAGCAATTGCTGGGCAATTTGTCGGTGCCGTTCGACCTGAAGCGCACGCGGGCGCAGGCGCAGATATTGGCGGGTCAGATGCAGGGCGACGGACGCAGCATCCTGCTGATCCCCGGACTGATGGCGTCGGAACAGCGCATGGGATGGCTGCGCGACATATTGAACGCGGCCGGTTATGACGCGCATGACTGGGGCATGGGGCGCAATTTCGGTCCCAAGCCCGACAGCCTGGACAAGATCGACCGGCGCGTGGATGCAATTCGCAAGCAAAGTGGCGCGCCGGTAACGCTGGTGGGGTGGAGCCTGGGTGGCCTATATGCCCGCGAATATGCAAAATTCGCGCGCCACAAGGTCAGCGGCGTGGTGACGATGGGCACGCCCTTTTCCGGCGACCCGCGCGCAAACCATGCCTGGCGGCTCTATCAGCTGGTGTCGGGCTTCCCGGTCGACCGTCCGCCCTTCCCCTGCACCCGCGAGGAAAAGCCGCCGGTGCCGACCGTGGCGTTGTGGTCGCGGCGCGACGGCGTGATCCTGCCCGAATGCGCCAAGGGTCGCGCGGGCGAGCGCGACCGGGCGATCGAGGTGGATTGCACCCATATGGGCTTTGCCGCGTCCCCGGAAGGGATTGCCGCAGTGGGCAAGGCGCTCGCAGCCCTGGGCTGATCGCCTAATTGCGAATGCGTTCGCCTTCCACCGTCAGCAAGGCAGGATCGCGCAACGAGACATGCGTCTGATAATAATATTTGTCGGTCGGCATGCCATTGGCCAGAAAATATATTTTGACCCGCTTCGCTTCGCCGCGCACGGCGATGGTCTTGCCCTTCAGATAATCTGCCGGGTCAGCGCCAAAACGCTGTGACAGGGCCTGCGCCATCTTTCCCGACATGGAAATGGTGAGGTTGCGCGGGTCGCGATAGTCTTTCTGCGAATTGATGTAGAACCGTCCATCCTGACGCCCGGTGCCCCGTACCGGCAATTCGAACACGCCCTTGACCCCGTCAGGCGCGACCGCCGCTGCGTTCATCACCGCCTGTTCGGGGTAGATATAATAGGATGCCGACGATGCCGCGACGGCAGCCTGCAACAGGATAGACGACAGGATGAGAGCATTACGCATCAGACATGCCTCCAGAAGACTCCGGTAGCGGCAGCCTAACCCGATCGTCAGCTGACTGCCAGCCTCCTGAGCGCTTCATCCCGGCCGATCAGCGGCAGAAGCTGGCCCATGTCCGGGCCATGGTCCAGCCCCGTCAGCGCGCGGCGCAGCGGCAGGAACAAGGTCTTGCCCTTGCGGCCAGTTTCGTCCTTCAGCGCGCCAGTAAGCGTGCGCCAGACATCGGCATCGAAGGGCGCATCGGACAGGATGCGATGCGCGCTGGCGAGGAAATCGCAATCTTCTTTTGCAACGGCGGGCACGTCGATCGGGCCAGTGACAATGCGCCACCAGTCGGCCGCGCCCGCAACCGTTTCCAGATTGGGGCGGATCGCCGCCCATGCGGCTTCCCCTACGCCATCGGGCAGGCGATCGGCGACCGCCGCATAGGGGAGCAGATGCACGATCTTCTGGTTGAGGGTCGCCAGTTCGCCCTCATCGAAGCGCGCGGGGGCGCGACCGAAATGGGCGAAGTCGAAACTGTCGATCAGCGGCTGCATCTGGGCGAACGGCTCGATCGGCTGCGAACTGCCAAGGCGCGCGAGCAGCGATGCGATGGCGGACGGTTCCAGCCCGATCTCGCGGAAATGGGCGACGCCGAGCGAGCCGAGACGCTTGGACAGCTTGCCCTCGCTGCCAGTCAGCAACGCCTCATGAGCGAAAGCCGGGAGCGACGCGCCGAGCGCCGTGAACATCTGAATCTGGGTGGCGGTGTTGGAGACATGATCCTCGCCGCGCAGAACATGGGTGACGCCCATGTCAACGTCATCGATGACCGAAGGCAGCATATAAAGCCAGGAGCCGTCGGCGCGGCGGATCACCGGATCGGACAGCAATTTGGGATCGAAGCGCTGATCGCCCCGGATAAGGTCGGTCCAGACGATCGGCTGGTCATGATCCAGCTTGAAGCGCCAGTGCGGCGTGCGGCCTTCGGCTTCATAGGCGGCGATCTGGTCGGGGGTGAGCGACAGGGCGGCGCGATCATAGACCGGCGGCAACCCGCGCCCGAGCAATATCTTGCGGCGCAGTTCCAGTTCCTGCTGCGTCTCATAAGCGGGGTAGACGTGGCCCGAGGCTTTCAGCGCTTCAAACCGCGCCTTATAGAGGGCGAAACGGTCGGACTGCTTCTCCTCCCCGTCCCAGCCCAGGCCAAGCCAATTGAGGTCGGCCTTGATCGAGTCCGCATATTCGGGGCGCGAGCGTTCGAGGTCCGTATCATCGAGGCGCAGCAGAAACTGCCCGCCCGATTTGCGCGCCCACAGCCAGTTATGGAGCGCGGCGCGGATATTGCCGACATGAAGATGGCCGGTCGGCGACGGAGCGAAGCGGGTGATGACGGTCATGATACTCTTCGTCCGCCTTATATCGAGCGGAAGCCATTAGTGATTGGATAGCGGCGATCGCGGCCGAAATTGCGAATGCCCAGCTTCACGCCCGGGGGCGACTGGCGGCGTTTATATTCGGCGATGTAGAGAAGGCGCTCGATCCGGGCGACCGTCTCCTTCTCGAAGCCGCGCTCCACCAGTTGATCGACCGACAATTCCTCCTCGACCAGACCGTAAAGGATCGGGTCCAGCACCTCATAGGGCGGCAGGCTGTCGTCATCCCGCTGATTGTCGCGCAATTCGGCGCTGGGTGGTTTGGTGATGACCCGTTCGGGCATCACCGGGCCGGCCGGGCCAAAGGCTTCGCCGAGCGACGGAACATTGTCGTTACGCCAGCGGCACAGATCGAACACCGTGGTCTTGTAGGCGTCCTTCAGCACCGAATAGCCGCCCGCCATGTCGCCATAGATGGTGGCGTAGCCGACCGACATCTCGCTCTTGTTGCCAGTGGTCAGCAGCATATGGCCATATTTGTTGGAGATGCCCATCAGCGTGACGCCGCGAATGCGCGACTGGATATTCTCTTCGGTCAGGTCACGGCTGCGGCCTTCGAAGACGGGGGCGAGCATCGTGTCGAAGGCGGCGACAGCCGGTTCGATAGGAATAGTGTCATACCGAACGCCCAGCAGGCGGGCGCATTCGACCGCATCGTCCAGACTTTCCTGACTGGTGAAGCGCGAGGGCATCATCACGCACCAGACCCTGTCCGCGCCCAGCGCATCGACGGCGACGGCGGCGGAAAGCGCAGAATCGATGCCGCCAGACAGGCCCAGCACCACGCCGGGGAAGCGGTTGCGGTTCACATAGTCGCGCAGGCCCAGCACCATCGCATTATAGATATCGGCCGGGCGCGGATCGAGATCATGCTTGTCGCCGGGCAGACAGACCCACTGGCCGTCCCATTTCTCCCATGTCGTCAGCACCAGCGATTCTTCCCAGTCGGGCAGTTGCTGCGCCAGAGTGAGGTCGCCGTTCATCACGAAGGACGCGCCGTCGAACACCAGTTCGTCCTGCCCGCCGACGCGGTTCAAGTAGACGAGCGGCAAGCCGGTTTCGCGGACGCGGGTGCCCGCGACCATGTTCAGCCGGCGATCATCCTTGTCGACTTCGAACGGGCTGCCATTGGGGCTGATCAATATTTCCGCGCCCTCGCTGCGCAGATGCGCGGTGACGAAGGGGAACCAGATATCCTCGCAGATCGGCACGCCGATCTTCACGCCCTTGAACAGGATCGGCGCGGGCAGCGGGCCGGGGGCGAACAGCCGCTTTTCATCGAAGGTGCCGTAATTGGGCAGTTCGCGCTTTTGCCGGATGGCCGTCACCGCACCATTTTCCAGTAGGGCGACGACGTTGAAGAGCACGCCCTGCGAGGCGACGACGGTGCCGACCAGCATCGCCGGGCCGCCATCGGCCGTTTCCTGCGCCATCCGGTCCAGATGATAATTGGCCTGATCGACCAGAGCGGGCTTCAGCACCAGATCTTCGGGCGGATAGCCGATCAGTTGCAGTTCGGGATAGACGATCAGGTCGGCGCCCTTGGCCCGCGCGCGCCATTCCAGCATGGCGTCGGCATTGGCCCGGGGGTCGCCCATATGCTGGGTCATCTGCGCAAGCGCGATCACGAGTTTATCGGTCATGATCCGGCCCCTAGAGCATTTTGCCCTACCGCGCAAAAGCGCCTTTCCACATGCGACATGCACGGCTAAAGGGGCCGCGTTTCGCGCATCGTCATCCATCTGTCACAGGGGTTTTCATCATGAAACTCATGACCGGCAATTCCAACAAGCCGCTTGCGGCCGCCATCGCCGACTATATCGAAATCCCCCTGACAGACGCCAGCGTCCGTCGTTTCGCCGACGAAGAAGTTTTCGTTGAAATTCATGAGAATGTCCGCGGCGAGGATGTGTTCGTCATCCAGTCGACGGCCTATCCGACCAACGATAATCTCATGGAATTGCTGATCATGATCGATGCGCTCAAGCGCGCGTCGGCCAAGCGAATCACGGCGGTCGTTCCCTATTTCGGCTATGCCCGCCAGGACCGGAAGCCCGGCCCGCGCACGCCGATTTCGGCCAAGCTGGTCGCCAACCTGATCACCACGGCGGGCGCCGACCGCGTCCTTTCGGTCGATCTGCACGCCGGCCAGATTCAGGGCTTTTTCGACATTCCGACCGACAATCTGTTCGGCGCGCCGGTGATGTCGGCGGACATTCAGGCCCGCTTTGGCGACCGCAACATCATGGTCGTGTCGCCTGATGTGGGCGGCGTGGTGCGCGCCCGCGCGCTGGCCAAGCGGCTGGACAACGCGCCGCTGGCCATCGTCGACAAGCGCCGCGAGCGCGCCGGCGAATCGGAAGTGATGAACATCATCGGCGATGTGAAGGGCCGCTTCTGCATCCTGATCGACGATATCGTCGATTCGGCCGGTACGCTGTGCAACGCCGCCGCCGCGCTGAAGGCGCAGGGCGCCGAAGAAGTCGTCGCCTATGTCAGCCATGGCGTGCTGTCGGGCGGCGCGGTCGCGCGCGTCGAAGCGTCGGAACTGCTGGAACTGGTCATCACCGATTCCATTCAGGGCACCGATGCCGTGAACGGCGCCCAGCGCATCCGGCATCTGCCCATCGCCCCGCTGCTGGGCGAAGCGATCAAGCGCATCGCGGACGAAAGTTCGGTTTCCAGCCTGTTTGACTGATAAGGGAGGCAGGTTGGCGGGTCCAATCAGAAGCCAGCCTGACCGATCCGCCAATTCATGGAGCCGCCGGACCCGATCCGGCGGCTTTTTCAATGGCTGATCAATGCGCCGGAAACAGGATGATCGGCAGGGCGACGACCAACGCCAGACCGGTGACGATGCGCTGGCCGCGCGATACGCCCAGCGGCAGATCGCGCCAGATCATAGGACAGGATAGCAGGGCGAAGACGATGCACAGGTTGGACAATGTCACCGATCCACCGATCGGCATATCCTGTCGCAAAGCAAGGCCCGCGAGCAGGCAGATGAAGCTTAAAATCCAGCCGAGCAGCGCCATGACCATCCCTTTCCGTCAACAGGCTAGGACGGCAAGGTTGCCAAAGACTTAAGCGGGGTCGCCCCAGGGATCATAGCTGCCGAAGCTCCAGACATTGCCTTCAGGATCAAGCGCGGTGTAGCCGCGCCCGGGATAGCCCGGATTGTCATGGGGTTCGTCCACCACCACCGCGCCTTCGTTGCGGGCGTGCAGGCAGTGAGCGTCGGGATCGGGCACGACGACATAGACGGCGGCGGTCACACCGCTGAGGTCGCGCGCGGTGGACCAGGTGTAGAGCGATTCGCTCTCCATATCCTTGACGCTACCCAGCATCACCATGCCGTCTCCCAGCGCCAGCTGAGCATGGTGGATGATCGTGGGATCGGCATCGTCGGGATAGACGGCGTGGCGGGTGAAACCGAAAGCATCGCACAGAAAGGCGATGGCGGCAGGCGCATCGGCATAGCGCAGACATGAGATGACGGGCGAACCGGGCATCTTTCCTCTCCCTTGGTGGAATCGGGCCGAGCCAGTCTAGTGGATTTATTTTGACATTTGCATCCCCCGACGGTTGGGATGGGTCTGCAAATGTCAAAATCGTAAAATCCACTATAATCAAATATTTATAGTGGTCCGAACAGATTCTGACATTCTTGCACAACAAGGCTTCAAGCGTTGCCGAATGTCAGAATCGGACCACTAGCCTAGTGCGCGCCGACCGGCTAGGCGAAGGGAATGACGACCCGCGACGATCTGGCCCTTGCCAACCGCCTTGCCGACGCCGCTGGCGCCGCCATCCGCCCCTTTTTCCGTGCGCGCTACGATCTGGAGATCAAGGCCGACAAATCGCCGGTGACGGAGGCCGACCGCGCCGCCGAAGCCGCGATCCGCGCCATTCTGGAAAAGGAGCGACCCGATGACGGCATCATCGGCGAGGAATATGGATCGGTGCGCATCGATGCCGATCGGGTGTGGATTCTCGACCCGATCGACGGGACGCGCAGCTTCATCGCCGGGCGGCCAATCTTCGGCACGCTGATCGCGCTGACGCAGGGTGGGTGGCCGACGATTGGCATCATCGACCAGCCGATCGCGCAGGAACGCTGGGCCGGGATGAGCGGACAGCCGACGACCTTCAACGGCAAGCCGGTGCGCACGCGGGCGTGCCGCGCGCTGGAGGGCGCCGGCATCGCCACCACCAGCCCGCACCTCTTCGCGGAAGGCGACGTATCCCATTATATGGCGCTGGTCGCCGCCGTATCAGGCGGTGCCCCGCGACAGGGGCCGGTCTATGGCGGGGACTGCTATAATTATGGGCTGCTCTCGTCTGGCTTCCTCGACATCGTCATTGAATCGGGCCTGCAAAGCTATGATTTCGCCGCGCTGGTGCCGGTGGTCGAAGGCGCAGGCGGCCTGATGTGCGACTGGAATGGCGAACCGCTGACGGCCGACAGCGAAGGTCATGTGCTGGCGCTGGGCGATCCCGCGCGGCTGGAAGATGTGCTGGAGGCGATTCATGGCGCGGAGCATGATCATGGGCATGACCACGACCATCATCACCACTGATCGCCGCCAGTAAAGGAAGCGCGTCAGCCCTTCACCGGCCCGCCGATCGACCAGACATGGCCGAAGGGGTCGGTCAGCTGGCCGTAGCGCTGGCCCCAGAATTGATTGTCGAGCGGAAAGCGGATGCTGGCGCCCGCCGTCAGCGCCCTGCTCCACGCCGCATCGGCGTCGTCCGTTTCCAGATGCAGCGTGACCGCGGCGGGAACGGCGGCCGGCGCACCGCCGCACATTTCCGGGAAATGATCGTTCAGCATCAGCGCGCCGCCATAGATGGTAAGGTGCGCATGCATGATGCGGGTTCCGTCTTGCTCCAGATGACGGCTCTGTTCGGTCGCGCCGAACGCAGCCTGATAGAAAGCGATGGCGTCGGCCGCCTTGCCATCGCCGATGGTGAGATGCGGGGTGACGCCCGGCATGGTGTGGACTGTATCGCTCACTTGACCCTCTCCCTTCGCCCGAGTCGGGACGCGCGCAGGATAGAATAGCGCGCGCCCGGCCAGAAGAGGCGTTCATCGCGCCGAATCGCTTGCCTTTTGCGGCGCAGACCACTAAGGGCCGCCCTTCGCGATATTCGGTAAGACCGCCCGGCTAACTAGGGCTGCCGTGGCTGTCTGTAATCGTCGCGCTAAACGAGGAGACGAAAATGCCCAAGATGAAGACCAAGAGCGGTGTGAAGAAGCGCTTCAAGTTCACCGCCACTGGCAAGGTCAAGCACGGCGTCGCTGGCAAGCGTCACCGCCTGATCAGCCATAACGCCAAATATATTCGCCAGAACCGCGGCACCAGCGTGCTGTCGGATTCGGATGCCGGTCACGTGCGCCTGTGGGCGCCGTACGGCCTGAAGTAAGGAGGCCGACCAATGGCACGTGTCAAGCGTGGTGTAACCACGAAGGCGAAGCATAAGCGGATTCTAGATCAGGCGAAGGGCTATTATGGCCGTCGCAAGAATACGATCCGTATCGCCCGTCAGGCTGTCGAAAAGGCCGGTCAATATGCGTATCGCGACCGTAAGGTTAAGAAGCGCACCTTCCGCGGCCTGTGGATTCAGCGCATCAACGCCGGCGTCCGCGCCGAGGGCCTGACCTATTCGCAGTTCATGCACGGCCTGAAGCTGGCCGGTGTCGAACTGGACCGCAAGGTTCTGGCCGACATTGCTATGCACGAAGGCGAAGCGTTCAGCGCTATCATCGCCCAGGCGAAGGCCGCGCTGCCCGCAGCCTGAAGCTGATCGATCGCAAGATCGTCAAAGGGGCGCCGGGGCAGATGCCTTCGGCGCCCTTTTTGTTTTCTGCCATTTCAATCCCGTTCGGGCTGAGCTTGTCGAAGCCCTGCACTTTCTTGAAGAGAAGAGCAGCCCTTCGACAGGCTCAGGGCGAACGGAATGTCTTTGTGAGCCTGCGACTTGAGGGGCCAATCCCATGTCGCTGCATCTCTGGTGGATTTACGTCACGGCGGTTTTCCTGATTTCGGCCACGCCCGGGCCGAACATGCTGCATGTGATGACCCAGAGCATCGCCCATGGCCCGCGTAAGGCGCTGAGCACGATGGCCGGCCTCATGAGCGCGGTGCTGCTATGCCTGGTCGCCTCCGCACTGGGGCTGGGCGCGCTGCTGAAGGCGTCGCCGCGCCTGTTCGACGTGCTGCGCTATGCCGGTGTCGCCTATCTGCTGTGGCTGGGAATCAAGGCATGGCGCGCGCCGGTGGGCGGCGACGCGGCGAGCGCGACCAACGCCCATTCGGCCCGCGCCCTCTATGCCACCGGCCTGCTGACTGGCCTTGCCAATCCCAAGCTGATCATCTTCGCCGCCGCACTCTTCCCCCAGTTCATTGATCTGGAGCGGCCCTTCTGGCTGCAACTGTCGATCCTGATCGCCAGCTTCGTGGTGATCGAAAGCTTCTGGTATGGCGTCTATGCGCTGGGTGGCGCACGGCTGGCCCGCTGGCTGGCCCCGGCCAACCGGCAGAGGCTGTTCAATCGCGGCACCGGCCTGCTGTTCATTGGCTTTGGTGGGGCACTTCTAGGCGCACGGGCCTAATTCTTATCCAGCGCTTAGTCCGTGCTTCTTCATGCAGTGGCGCAACTGGTCATAGGTGAGGCCCAGCCCCTTGGCGGTGGCGCGCTGGTTGTAACGGAACCGGTCGAGAGCCGCCCGGATGATCGCCGCCTCATGCGCGTCCACCGCGGCGCGCAGGTCGCTGACGTCGGCATGAGCCGCTGACGGCGCAGCAGCGGCGGCAACCGGCGCATCGCACGGCGCAACATCCGTCCTGGGCATCATCGGCCGGGGCTTCCAGGGCGAAGCGAAGGGATCGAAGGTAAGGCGGCTGATCGGCCGCGCCGGCTCGTCCCAGCGATAGACGGCGCGCTCCACCACATTGCGCAGTTCGCGCACATTGCCCGGCCAGCCATAGCCTTCCAGCTCCGCCTGCGTCGCAGCGGCGAAGCCAGGCCATTGCGGCCAGTTGAGTTCGGCCGCCATACGCCGCCCGAAATGATCGGCCAGCACCGCCACATCGCCCTCACGCGCGCGCAGCGGCGGCAAGGTGATGACCTCGAAACTCAATCGATCGAGCAGATCGGGCCGGAACCGCCCGGCGTCGGCCGCGGCGGGCAGATCCTCATTGGTCGCCGCAACGATGCGCACATCGACCGTCACCGGCCGCGATGCGCCGATGCGCGTCACCTCCCCATATTCGATCACGCGCAGCAGCCGTTCCTGCGCCGCCATCGACAGCGTGCCCAGTTCGTCCAGAAACAGCGTGCCGCCATCCGCTTCCTCGAACCGGCCCGGCCGCGCCTTGGTCGCGCCGGTGAAGGCACCCTGCTCATGACCGAACAGCTCCGCCTCGATCAGCGTCTCGGGCAGGGCGGCGCAGTTCATCACGATCAGCGGCTCGCCCCAGCGCGGCGACAGGCGGTGGAGACGCTCGGCAACCAGCTCCTTGCCGGTCCCGCGCTCGCCAATCACCAGGATCGGCCGGTTGAGTTCGGCCGCGCGCCCCGCCTGCTCGACCGCGTCAAGAAAAGCGAAGCTCTGGCCAACGAACTGCGTATTTTTCTCCATGCACCAACTTATGGTGAAATTTCCCACCTCTTGGCAAGCGCCATATTGGCACAGACCACTTCAATGAACCAAAAAGGACGGAAATCCGCCCTTTCTTCAAATTGGCACGGCATCTGCAATGCTGGAGGCAATCCGCAACGACATGCGGAACCCACATGAAGGCCAAGGTTCAGGGAGTGCATAATATGGAAAAGACCACCCACAGCGTTCGCGAAATCGGCCAGCTGATGTCGGTCGCCATCGTCGCCGTCCTGTTCGGATCGACCATGATCCTTTCGGCGGTCGGCCCGGCCCGCGCCAGCGAAGCCCCGATCCTCGCGACGCAGGACAGCCCCGCGACCTTGCGCTATCTTGCGTAAGGATCGCATGCACCCTGGCCGGGGCGGGAAGCCCCCTCTCGCCCGCCCCGGCACCTGAAACAAGATACGACCAGGAGTGACGTTAAAATGGGTATTTTCTCCCGCACCCGCGACATCATAGCCGCCAATGTGACCGACCTGCTCGACAAGGCGGAAGATCCCGCGAAGATGATCCGCATGATCATCCTCGAAATGGAGGAAACGCTGGTGGAGGTCCGCGCGTCGGCCGCCCGCACCATCGCCGACCAGAAGGAAATGCGCCGCCACATCGCCAAGCTGACCGCATTGCAGGACAGCTGGACCGAAAAGGCGCAGCTGGCGCTGAGCAAGGATCGCGAAGACCTGGCCAAGGCGGCTCTGGTCGAACGGCAGAAGGCGGCCGACATGGCCGAGCATCTCAATCATGAGATCGAGACGCTGGACGATGCGCTGCGCGCGTCGGAAGAAGACATCGCCAAGCTGCAAGGCAAGCTGCGCGAGGCGCGCACCCGCCAGAACAGCCTGGCCACGCGGATGCAGAGCGCCGAGAACCGCCTGCGGGTACGCGAAGCCTATGCCGGCGAGAAGGTCAATGACGCCTTTGCCCGTTTCGACATGCTGGAACGCCGCGTGGATATGGCCGAAGGTCGCGCCGATGCGATGAGCCTGGGCAGCCAGCCCAAGACGCTGGAGGAAGAGATTGCCGAGCTGAAGTCCGCAGACAAGGTGGACGCCGAACTCGCCGCTCTGAAGGCCAGCATGAATAAGGGAGTTTGACGCCATGGAAGACGTCTTTCTGCCGATCATGGTCTGCGGCATGCTGTTCATCGGCATGCCCTGGCTGATCTTCCACTATGTCACCAAGTGGAAGCAGGCGCCCAAGATCACCGACGAGGATGAGAAGCTGCTGGACGAACTCCATCTTCTCGCCCGTCGCCTCGAAGAACGGCTGCAGACGGTCGAACGCATCGTCGCCGCCGACAACCCCGATTTCCGCCCGCAGCGCCCGGCCCAGGAGCCGGACGACTATAGCTTCGACCGGAGGAACTGACATGACCGCCCGCCGCACCAAATTCTACCTCGACAAACAGAATGGCAAATGGATGGGCGTATGCGCCGGCATCGCCGACTATACCGGGATCGACGTGGTCTGGGTGCGGGTCGCCGCGGTGCTGATCACCCTGATGGGCGCATTCCCCTGGACGCTGGTCGCCTATTTCGCCGCCGTCTATTTCGCGGACAACAAGCCGTCGGGCCTCTATGCCGACCGCGACGACCAGAAATTCTGGCAGGGCGTGCGCACCAATCCGACCCGCTCCACCCGCGACGTCCGCTCCAAGTTCCGCGACATTGATCGCCGGCTGGCCGACATCGAAATCTACTACACCAGCCGCAACACGCGCCTGGCCGACGAGATCGACAGCCTGCGTTAAGCCGCGATCCGGGGCAGATAACAGGGAGAGACAATCATGAATTTCGCTGGTCCCACCTTCGTCCTTGCCATCATCGCCATGTCGACGCTGGGATGGATGTTCACCACCTGGGTCCGCGCCCGCCACGGCTATCCGGTGGAAAATGAATGGGCGGGCGTCGCTCATCGAACCGACGCCGACGCCGGTCGAAAAATCGACCTTCTTTCAAGCGAAAACGAAAAGCTGACGGGCCGCATCAGCCGCCTGGAAGAGCGCATCGCCGTGCTGGAGAGGATCGCCACCGATCCCGCCACCCGCACCGCGCGCGCCATCGAGGAACTGCGCTGAAGCGCACCGCAAGGGAAGAGATCATGAACAAGGTTGATATTGCAGACGCTGTTATCATCCCCAACCTGCCATGGATCATCGGTGGCGGACTGCTGATCGGCGCCATGGCGGTGGCTGGCTGGATTTTCACCACCTGGCTGCGGGTTCGCCATGGCTATCCGCTGGAAAATAGTTGGGGGAAGGCCGTCTATCCGCAGAAGAATGAGGAAATGGTCGAGCGCATCAAGCTGCTCAGCCAGGAAAATGCCCAGCTGCGCGCCGAAATCGGATCGATGAAGGATCGGCTCATCGTGGTCGAACGCATCGTCACCGACGAAAGCCATCAGCTCAATCGCGAAATCGAACGGCTGCGCAGCCCCGCCAACTGACGCCACACACATCAGGGCCGGCCAGCGCGCCATCAGGGAGTGAGAGATTATGAACCCGTTTGAAATGGTCGTCGCCATCGTTGCGATCACCGCCATCGCCAGCGTCGTGCGCGCCAAATATGGCGTCGTGCGCCGGGGCAAGGGCGAAGACTTCATCCAGCGCGGCCCGGACCCGGAGGCCGAACGCCTCCGCGCCGAGGTGAAGGCGCTCAAGGATCGCGTGGCCGTGCTGGAACGGCTGGCGACGGACGGCTCCACCGCGCTGGAGCGGGAATTTGAAAAGCTGCGGGACCGCGACTGATCCGGTTTCGCCCGACAGGGAGGCTCTGATGCAAGACCCCTATCTTTACATGACCTTGGCGGCGACCAGCCTGGCTGGTCTGGCCATCATCACGGTCGCCACACTGCGCGGCTGGAATGGCTGGCTGGAACTGAAGCGCGCCGAACTGGTGCGTTATGGCCAGAGCGATAACGCACCGCTGCCCACCGCCGCAGCACGGATCGAGGTCGCTGATCTTAAGGAACGCATCCGCAAGCTGGAAGCGATCGCGGCTGGCGTGGATTTGTAACCTGCACGCCGTTCGTTTCGAACGGACGGGAGATACGAAAAAGGGCGCGGTGTTGATACACCGCGCCCTTTATCTTGTTTATCGATGGCGGATTAGCCGCGCAGCGACGCGCCCAGCTTCTGTGCGCCCTTGACCACAGCGGCGCTGATCGCCTCCAGCTCATCCTGACTGAAGCTCTTGTCGCCCGGCTGGAGAGTCACTTCGATCGCCAGCGACTTATGGCCTTCCTCCACGCCCGGCCCGACGAAGACGTCAAACAGGCGGGCGTCGACGATCGCTTTCTTGTCCGCACCCTTGACCGCGCGGACCAGCGCGTCGGCTTCCACCGTTTCCGGGACCAGGAAGGCGAAGTCGCGCTTCACCGCCTGCAGGGCGGGCGGCGCATAGGGCGCGCGCATGAAGCCGCTCTTGCGCTTGCCCGGAATGGCGTCGAGGAAGATTTCGCCCGCGACGACCGTGCCGCTCAACCCGAACTGCTTGGCCAGCGACGGGTGCAATACGCCATATTCGGCCAGCACCGCCTTGGGACCAAGGCGCAGCGTGCCCGATTGCCCCGGGTGATAGGCGGCGGAGGCTTCCCCGAAATTCTGGAGATTGGCGACCGGCGCGCCGGCGGCCGCCAGCAGCGCGACCACTTCGGCCTTGGCGTCGAACGCATCGAAAGGCTGGGCCTTGCCGCTCTGCCAGTTGCGGGCGACCTTTTCGCCAGCCAGCACGAAGCCGACGGTGGCGCGCTCGCCCTGCTTGAAATAGCGGCGGCCCAGTTCGAACAGGCGAACACTGGTGGCGCTGCGATCGACATTGCGCTTCGTCGCCGACAGCAGGCCGGGCAGCAGCGAGGGCCGCATAACCTTCAGATCCTCCGAGATCGGATTGGCGAGCGTCCAGTCGCCCCCGCCAACAGCCGCGGCTTCCTTTTCGGACAGGAAGGACCAGTTGATCGCTTCGGCCAACCCCCGCGCCGCGGCGGTGCGGCGCACGCGGCGCTCCACCAATTGTTCGGGCGTAGCGGTCGGGCGGGCGACGCCCGGCACGCGCGGCAAAGGTGTGGAGGGAACATGGTCGAGACCGACGATGCGCACCACTTCCTCGACAATGTCGGGCCAGCTGTCGACGTCACGACGCCAGCTCGGCACGGTGATGGTCCAGCTGATAGGGACGGAGACGGGCATGCCATCCTGATATTCGACGACGCCGCCGGTTGCGCTGACGACGAAGCCCAGACTTTCCAGGATGCGCTGCTGTTCATCAGCAGGCACATCCACGCCCGCCAGCGACAGGCATTGGGCGGGCGCATAGGCGACAGTCTTGGGCGTGGCGGGCGGTGAGCCGGCGCGGGTCGCCTCGCTGGGCGTGCCGCCGCACAGGGTCATGACCAGACTGGTCGCGATCGACAGGCCATCGTCCAGAAAAGCGGGATCGACGCCGCGTTCGAACCGGCCGCGCGCGTCCGATGTCAGGGTCAGCTTCTGCCCCGTCATGGCGATGCGTTCCGGCGTGAAATAGGCGCATTCGATCAGCACATCGGTCGTGCCGTCCTGCGCGCCCGAATGTTCGCCGCCCATGATGCCGCCAATATCATGCACGGCCGTATCGTCAGCGATGACGGTCATCGTGTCATCGACGGTGTAGCTCTTGCCGTTCAGGGCCAGTACCTGCTCGCCGGCACGCGCCTTGCGCGCGACAAGACCGCCTTTCAGGGTCGCCATGTCATAGACATGGAGCGGCCGCCCCAGATCGAACATGATATAGTTGGTGATGTCCACCAGCGCACTGATCGGCTTTTGCCCGATCGCCTTCAGCCGCCGGGCCATCCATTCGGGCGACGCGCCGTTGGTGACACCGCGCACGGTGCGGGCGAAGAAGGCGGGGCAGCCATCCGCATCGTCCGTGCGCACATCCGGGCCAGGGCCGACGCCTTCGATCGTGGGCACGATGATGGCGTTGAGCGTGCCGAGGCCGGCAGCAGCGAGATCGCGGGCGATGCCGCGCACGCCCATGCAGTCCTGACGATTGGGGGTGATGCTGACATCGATGACCGGATCGTTGAGGCCCGCATAGTCTGCATAGGCCTGACCCACCGGCGCATCCTCGGCCAGTTCGATGATGCCGTCATGATCCTCGCCCAGCTCCAGTTCGCGGAAGCTGCACATCATGCCGTTGGATTCGACGCCACGGATCGCGGTTTTCTTCAGCACCATACCGTTGACCGGCACCACCGCGCCTTCCGTGCCGAACACGCCGATCAGGCCCGCGCGCGCATTAGGCGCGCCGCACACGACCTGAAGCGGGTTTCCATCGCCATGATCGACGGTCAGCACCTGCAACTTGTCCGCCTGCGGATGGCGATCGGCGGTCAGCACCTTGGCGATCCTGAACGCGCCCAGCTTTTCGGCCGGGTTTTCCACATCCTCGACCTCCAGGCCGATGGCGTTCAGCGTCTTGAGGATGGTGGACAGGTCCGCATCGGTGTTGAGATGCGTCTTGAGCCAGCTAAGGGTGAACTTCATGCGCCGACTCCTCCGCTCAGCGTGGGCACATCGAGCGCCGAGAATCCATAATGTTTCAGCCAGCGCAGATCGCCGTCAAAGAAGGCGCGCAAATCATTCATCCCATATTTGAGCATGGCGAGGCGATCGACGCCGGTGCCAAAGGCGAAGCCCTGCCATTCGTCGGGGTCAAGGCCGCATGCCTCGATCACGCGACGGTTGACCATGCCGCTGCCCAGCACTTCCAGCCAGCCGCCGCCCGGTGCGTCGCCGTCGCCGCCGATCACGCGCTGGCCATTGGTCAGCGTGTAGCCGACATCGACCTCGACCGAGGGTTCGGTGAAGGGGAAATAGCTGGGGCGCAGACGCAGCACGATATCCTCGCGCTCAAAAAACGCCTTGAGGAAGGTTTCCAGCGTCCATTTAAGATGGCCAAGGGTAATGCCCTTGTCGATCACCAGCCCTTCGATCTGATGGAACATCGGCGTGTGGGTCGCGTCACTGTCGCTGCGATAGACGCGGCCGGGCGCGATGATGCGGATCGGCGGCTCCTGCGTCATCATCGTGCGGATCTGCACCGGGGAGGTATGGGTGCGCAGCAGCATCTTCTTCTGTCCCTCTTCGTCGGGGAAGTAAAAGGTGTCGTGCATCGCGCGCGCCGGATGCGTCTCGGGGATGTTGAGCGCGGTGAAATTATGCCAGTCGTCCTCGATTTCCGGCCCGGTGGCGACCGAAAAGCCCAGGTCCGCGAAGATTTCGGCCAGTTCGTCCATGACCTGAGACACGGCATGGACGCTGCCCTGCGCGCCCAGATCCGCCGGCAAAGTCATGTCGACCTTTTCCGACGCCAGCTTCGCGTCGAGCGCAGCCTGCTCCAGCGCGGCCTTCCGGTCGGCCAGCGCAGCGGTCACGCTTTCGCGCAGATCCTGGATCGGCGGACCTTTTTCCAGCCGTTCGTCGGGCGACATGGCGCCCAGCGTCTTGAGCAGGCCGGTCACGACCCCGCTCTTGCCCATGGCGCCCACGCGCAGCGCTTCCAGCGCGGCCGGCGTATCGGCGGCGGCGATGTCGGCGATCAGGCCGGCTTTCAGGGCGCTTATTTCGGTCATGCGTTCTGGTCCATCACTCTATCGTCTTTCCATCCGCCGGCATCCGGCCCGACGTGGATCGGCCCCGTTCCACACGCCCGATCCACAGGGGATGCGACGGGTGGTTCGGGCCAGATCCTTACGCCTGACGCCGTAGTCGTTGGGTTGGGCTTCGATCAAGCCGTTTCGACGCAACCGGACCATCTTCCCCACCCAAACCACGGGGCAGGGAAGCGGAACGCGACCGGATCAGCGCGTGGGCACGGGTTCCGGCCCGCTATAGTCATAAAAGCCCCGGCCGGTCTTGCGGCCGAACCAGCCCGCCTCGACATATTTCACCAACAGCGGCGCGGGACGATATTTGGGATCGCCGGTGGTGTCCTGCAGCACTTTGCAGATTTCCAGGCAGGTATCGAGACCAACGAAATCCGCCAGCGTCAGCGGGCCCATGGGATGGTTGAGGCCCAGCTTCACGCCAGTATCGATATCGACTACGCCGCCCACGCCTTCGCCCAGCGCAAAGATGGCTTCATTGAGCATCGGCAGCAGGATGCGGTTCACGACGAAACCCGGCGCGTCAAAGGCATGAACGGTCGTCTTGCCCAGCTTGCTGGCGAAGGCTTCGACCGCAGCGACGGTTTCCTGGCTGGTGGCAAGGCCGCGAATGACCTCCACCAGCGCCATCACCGGTACGGGGTTGAAGAAATGGACGCCCACGAAACGGCCGGCATCCGGCGCGGCCTGCGCCAGGCGGGTGATGGGAATGGAGGATGTGTTGGTCGCCAGGATCGCGTCCGCCGCCAGAACCGCACCGACATTGGCGAAGATAGCGCGCTTGATCTCTTCGCGTTCGGTCGCCGCTTCGATCACCAACTGCGCACCGGCGAGCGGCGCGACGTCGCCCACGGGGGTTATGCGGGCGAGCGTGGCGTCGGCATCGGCGGCGCTGATCTTTTCCTTTTCCACCGCGCGGGCGAGCAGCTTGGCGATGCCGGCGACGCCCTTTTCGGCGCGGGCCTGGTCGATATCCGACAAAATGACGTCAAAGCCCGCCTGCGCAGCGACCTGGGCGATCCCCGCGCCCATCTGCCCCGCGCCAATCACGCCCACCGTGCGAATATCCGTCATGCTCCAAACTCTCCCTTTTGAATCATCGCCTCCCCCATAACCGGCGCTCCTGCCGACGGCCAGTGCCGACACATCGGAATATCGCCCGAACGACACGGCAAGGCGGGACGCAGCACATATTGCGCACCGCCCTCGCATTTCCGGCTTTGCGCGGCGCGGCGGCCATGGTTAAAAGCCCGCCATGCCCGTTTCCGATTTGATGCCAGCGCCGGCGACCGGACGCTTCGCCGCCGCCGTGCATCATTTCCCGTTGCGCATCTATTTTGAGGATACCGACCTGTCGGGGCTGGTCTATCACGCCAATTATCTGCGTTATATGGAGCGCGCCCGGTCCGACATGCTGCGCATCGCCGGCATCGACCAACGGGCGAATCATGAAGGCGGCGCGGGCGTCTATGCCGTGACCGACCTTAATATCCGCTATCGCCGCCCGGCGCGACTGGACGATGATGTGATGGTGGTCAGCCGCGTTGCCGATGTGCGCGCGGCCAGCTGCGTCATTCATCAGTCAGTCATGCGCGGCGAGGAAGAATTGACCAACGCCACCGTCACCGTCGCCTGGCTGACGGCGCAGGGCCGCCCGCAGCGGCAGCCCAAAGCCTGGACCGACATTTTCAATCGCCTGCTCCAAGGGGAAGACATCCACCCATGACGCTCAACCTGCCCGCCGGCGCGATGACCGACGCCGCGACCATCTCTCCCCTCGCCCTGTTCCTTCAGGCCGACATCGTCGTCAAAGGGGTGATGATCGGCCTGTTGCTGGCCAGCATCTGGACCTGGGCGATGATCATCGGCTTCAGCGTCACGCTGCGCAAGGCGAGCAAGGAAAGCCGCAAGTTCGAAGCGGATTTCTGGAAGGCGGAGGATATTGACCGCTTCTATGAATCGCGCGGCAAGGTGGAATTCCCCGCCGCCAAGGTCATGGCGGCCGGCGTCACCGAATGGCGCCGCTCCACCGCGCAGCGGGTGATTGACCGGGACGGCACGCGCGATCGCCTGTCGACCGCCATGTCCAGCGCAATCGCGGCCGAAATCGATCGCCTGTCCGACCGGCTGAACATATTGGCGACGATCGGGTCGGTCGCCCCCTTCGTCGGCCTGTTCGGCACGGTCTGGGGCATCATGCGCGCCTTCACTTCGATCGCGGCGGAGCAGAATAGCTCGCTCGCCGTCGTCGCGCCGGGCATTGCCGAAGCCCTGTTCGCCACCGCGATCGGCCTGTTCGCGGCGATCCCGGCGGTCATCGCCTACAATCGGTTTTCGCACGGTATCAACCGCCTGGAATCGGGCCTGACGCGCTTTGCCGACGGCTTCTATTCGACGCTCAGCCGTGAACTGGAGGCGCAGCGGTGATGCCAATCATCTCCGTCACCCCAGCGAAGGCTGGGGTATCGGGCGACCATGCGCCTGCGCCTGAGATGCCAGCTTTCGCTGGCATGACGGTTCAGGGAGGACGTCGCTGATGGCGATGTCCGGTCCTCCCTCCGGCCGTCGCGGGCGCGGGCGCGCGCCCATGGCCGACATCAACGTGACGCCGCTGGTCGACGTCATGCTGGTGCTGCTGATCATCTTCATGGTCACGGCCCCGCTGCTGGTGACGGGCGTACCGGTCAACCTGCCCGAAACCCGCGCCAAGGGGCTGGATCAGGACGCCAAGCCGACGGTGGTGTCGATCGATCGGGACGGTGGCCTGTTCATCAATGAGGATCAGGTCAGCGACGCCGACCTGCCCGATCGCTTCGCCGAAATCGCGTCGGCCCATGCCGGCCAGCCCGAACCGCCGCAAATCTTCCTGCGGGCGGACACGGCGCTGGATTATGGCCGGGTGATGCGGGTGATGGGCGAGCTTAATCGCGCGGGCCTGAACAAGGTGTCGCTGGTCAGCACCGACGCCGGATCCGGCGACGGCGCGGACAGCGGCGGTTCACAATAGGGGCCATAGGTCAACCATATGAACCGTGCGGAAAAAATCGGCCTTGGCGTCGCAACGGCGGGACATGTCCTGCTGTTCGGACTGCTGTCGGCCGGTTTCCTGGCCACCCCCAACCCGCTGAAGCTGAAATCGCCGCCAATGGACGTCAGTCTGGTGGACGAGGTGGCGCTGCAATCGACGGCGCCGCAAATCTCGACCCAGCCGCCCCCGCCCAGCGTTGCGCCGGAAGAAGGGCCGACGGAGGACGCCAAGCCTGCGCCCGAGCCGGAACCGCAGCCTGAACCCACGCCTGCGCCGCCCCAGCCCAAGCCCAAGCCAAACCCTGCCCCCCCGCCACCCAAACCGGTGGTGAAGGAACAGCCGCCAAAACCCAGGGACAAGCCGGCTCCGCCCAGGAAGGAGGTCGCCAAGACACCGGCGAAGCCCAAGCCCGCCCCGGAAAAGCCGACCCCCAAGGCGAAGCCAGCGCCCGAAAAGCCCGCGGCCAAGGCCAAGCCTGCGCCTGAAAAGCCCAAGGCCGCCGCTGCGCCGTCCAAACCGGCCAAGAGCGACGCCAAGGCGAAGAATGACGCGCCCGCGCGCGCTTCGGGTCAGGGCAAGGCGGACAAGCCCAGAGGATCGTTGCTGGGCAAGGATTTCCTCAAGGGCATCGACACCAAAGCCGATGCGCCACGCACGCCTGCGCCGCCACCGGCCGCCGCCATGGGACCGCAGCAAAAGGCCGCGCTGGACGCCGAAATCCGGCGGCAGTTGAAGCCCCATTGGCGCGCGCCATCGGGCGCGGACGCGGACAAGCTGGTGACGTTGCTGGAGGTTCGGCTCGACAAGAATGGCGCGCTGATCGGCACGCCCGAAGTGATCGACCAGCTGGGCGTGACCGCCAGCAACCAGCCGCAGGCCAAGCTGCATGCGGAGCGCGCGATCCAGGCGGTGAAACTTGCGGCGCCCTTCAGGAATTTACCGCCCGAATATTATGACCAGTGGAAGTGGCTGCGGCCACTCCGCTTTGACGCGAGGCTGAACCGATGAAGACGACTCTCCTGCGCCGCCTGAAAATGGCGACCGTCGCACTGGCCGCCATCCTGTCAGCGCCGGCCATGGCGCAGCTGTCGGTCGATGTGACCGGCGAAATCGACAGCAATCTGAAGATCGCTGTCCCCGCCCTCCCCGCGCAGCAGGATGTCGCAACCCCCGCCGGCACCGCCAGCGAACTGGGCCGCAAGATCGCCGAAGTGATCGCGTCGGACCTCAAAGGATCGGGCCTGTTCGATCCGTCCGGACCGGGCGGCATGCCCGCGATCGCCTTCCCCGAAGTGACCAACCCGGTCTATGACAAATGGAACGCCTATCAGGCGCTGGTGCAGGGTTTCGTGCGCACCACCGGTGGCGAAGCCGACATCACCGTGGGCTGCTACCTCTATGATGTGGCCTTGCATCAGGAGCTGACGCGGCAGGGCTATGTCGTCGCTCCGCGCGACTGGCGCCGCGCCGCGCACAAATGCGCCGACGCCATCTATGCCCGGCTGTCGGGCGAAAGCCCCTTCTTCGACAGCCGCATCGCCTATATCGCCGAAAGCGGCCCAAAGGGGAATCGCGTCAAGCGTCTGGCGATCATGGATTCGGACGGGGCCAATCACCGCTTCATCACCAATGGCCAATCGATCGCGCTGACCCCGCGCTTCTCGCCCGATTATAAATCGATCGTCTATGTGAGCTACCTCAATAGCCGGGTGCGCATCTATATCTACGATATCGGCAGCGGGCAGCAGAAGCTGGTGACGGAAAGCAGCAATGCGACCTTCGCCCCGCGATGGTCGCCCGATGGCCGCAACATCCTGTTTTCCATGGCGGTGGCGGGCAACACCGACATTTACCGCGTGTCGGCCAATGGCGGCGCGCCGGTGCGCCTGACCACATCGCCCGGCATTGACGTCGGCGGCAGCTATTCGCCCGACGGCCGGCAGATCGTGTTCGAAAGCGATCGGTCGGGTGGGCAGCAAATCTACGTGATGAACGCCGACGGATCAAACCAGCGGCGCATCAGCCATGGCGGCGGCCGCTATGCCACGCCCGAATGGTCGCCGCGCGGCGACCTCATTGCCTTCACCAAGCTGTCAGGCGATTTCAAGGTCGCGGTGATGACCCCCAGCGGCGACAATGAGCGCATCCTGACCAATGGCTGGCAGGACGAACAGCCTACCTGGTCGCCCAATGGCCGCGTGCTGCAATTTTTCCGCACCACGCCTGGCCGACAGGGCAGCAGCCAGGTGTGGCAGGTCGACCTGACCGGCGTGAACGAACGGCGCATTCCCACGCCGCTCAGCGGTTCCGACCCGGCATGGGGACCATTGCTGCCCTGATTCCCCGGATCAGCCCCGATTCATCGTCAGGACAGGTTCAGCCAAGGGAACCTAATCGTCTTGACAGCGTAACGAACTTCACGGACCCTGTCGCCGTTCCTGCGAGCGACGCACAGCGCAAAAAGGAGACACCCATGAAATTGTCCCGGACCGTGGTCATGGCCACCGCCATCATCGCGCTTGCCGCCTGCTCGAAAAAGCCGCCGGCCGAACTGCCCCCCGCCCCCGGCGGCCTTAGCACCACCGCGCCGACCGGCCCGACGACCCCCGCCGGCCCGCGCAAGGGCAGTCAGGAGGACTTCATGGCCTCCGTCTCGTCCGACCGCATCTTCTTCGGCCTCGACCAATATGATGTCGATGCGGAAGATCAGGCGACGCTCCAGAGCCAGGCCGCCTGGTTGCAGCAGAACCCGTCGGTGCGCGTGACGATCGAGGGCCATGCCGACGAACGCGGCACCCGCGACTATAATATCGCGCTGGGCGAACGCCGCGCCAATGCGGCGAAAAATTATCTCGCCTCGCTCGGCATCGATCCGGGCCGTATCACCACGGTCAGCTATGGCAAGGAACGCCCGGCGGCGCTGGGATCGGACGAAGCAAGCTGGGCGCAGAACCGCCGCGCGGTGACGGTCACGATCCAATATTGAGTTTGAGGGCTATGCCCTGAAGGCTTTAAAAGGCCCGCCGGTCCAGCGACCGGCGGGCCTTTTTGCTGGGCAGCAAGGCGGTTAACCCAAGTTCATGGGGGAAATGCCAAATATCGAAATATCATTTCATCATATGAAATTTCAAGGCATGCCATGTCCATTCACGCTTTCAGGATGCAGCTCAAACCCGGCGCAGTGGACGACTATCGCAAACGGCATGACGCAATATGGCCGGAACTGTCCAACTTGTTGTCCACTTCGGGAATCCAAGATTATTCGATCTTCCTGGATGAGGAAACTTTGAGCCTGTTCGCCGTCCTCAAACTGCGCGACGACCATAGTCGCGACGCTCTGCCGGATCATCCCGTGATGCAGCGCTGGTGGGATTATATGGCGCCGTTGATGGAGGTTCAGCCCGGCAACCGGCCCAAGGAATGGCCGCTCTCCCTTCTCTTTCACATGGATTGAAGTCGGGCTGGCGCTGCGACCAGCCGTGCGGCAAGAAGCCAATGGCCCGATGGCCTGAAGGAGAGACGGATGCGCACCCTGTTGCTTTGCCCTGCCTTGCTGATCGCCCTCGTCACGGCACCGGTGCAGGCGCAACACTGGTCGCGCAGCTGGATGGCTGCGCCGCTGGTGTCGAAGGCCCCGTCCGAAAAACGCCCGGACCTGAGCAATCGCACAGTGCGGCAGGTGGTCCGCATCAGCAGCGGCGGGCAACGCATCCGCCTGCGTCTGTCCAACGAAATGTCGACCCAGCCGCTGCTGCTGGGCGCGGTGCATGTCGCCCTGGCAGGGGAAAATGGCGAAACGCTGCCGGGTACGGACCATGTCGTGACCTTCAACCAGGCGCAGGGCGCGATCATCCCGGCCCGTGCGCCCTTGCTGAGCGATCCGATCGCCATGCCGGTGAAGCCGCTGGCCCGCCTGACCATCAGCATCCATTTGCCGCAGGGCGCGCCGGACGCAACCATCCACGCCTATTCCGCCGCCACCGGCTGGACCGCGCCGGGCGACCAGACCGCCGCAGCCAGCCTGACGGACGCGACGACGATCGGCCCTCGCGTGATTATTTCCGGGATCGAGGTGGAGAATGGCAAAGGCGGAACCACCATCGTCACGCTGGGCGATTCCATCACCGACGGCGTGCGCGCCACACCCGACAGCAATCGCCGCTGGCCCGATATTCTGGCCGAAAGACTGCAACGGGCCGGGCGGACGTCGGTGGGCGTCGCCAATGCCGGGATCAGCGCCAACCGGCTCTTGTCCGAAGGCGATGGCTATAATGCGCTGGCCCGCTTCGATGCCGATGTGCTGGCGGTGCCGGGCGCGACCCATGTCATCATATTGGAAGGGGTGAACGACATCGGTTCGGCCTTTGCCCAGAAGCGCACCATGCCGACGGTGGATGATTTGATTGGCGCGTATCGCCAGATGATCGCGCGTGCGCATGACCGGGGTGTGAAGGTCATCCTCGCCACCATCCTGCCCTATAAGGGTGCGGGTTACTGGAGCGCGGAAGGGGATGCGGTGCGGATCGCGGTGAATGGATGGATTCGCACAACGAAGGAAAGCGATGGCATGATCGATCTAGACAAGGCGATCGCCGATCCGGCGGACCCGGTGCGCATGGCCAAAGCCTATGATGTCGGCGATGCGCTCCATCCCAATGATGCAGGGTTTCGGGTCATGGCCGATGCCGTCGACCTCAAGCTGCTGCGGTGATCCCTCCATCCTCCATCGCGCCGATTTTCCTGCCGCGTAAAAGCGGCTAGGACGGACGCAATGAAGACCCAGAAAAAGAAACCACCGACGATCAAGGAAGTCGCTGCCCGCGCCGGCGTGTCGATCATGACCGCGTCGCGCGCCATCAACGGCAAGGCGCTGGTCAGCGCCAAGGCCCAAAAAGCGGTCGAACAGGCGGTCAAGGAGCTGGGCTATATTCCCAATGCGTCCGCCCGGGCGCTGGCGGGCAGCGCCGATCGTCGCGTCGCGCTGCTCCACAGCAACAGCACGACGTCCGCCTATCTGGGCGAATTGCTGCTGGGCGCGCTGGGGGAAGCGCCGCAACGACATCTGCATCTGGTGGTGGAGCAATGCGCGCCGGGTGCTTTTGCACAGGAAATCGTCGATCAGGTCGCGCAAGCCCACGTCGCCGGGGTCATCCTGCCGCCGCCACTGTGCGATTGGGCGGAGCTGGTCGAAGGGTTGCAGGCGCGCGACATCGCCATCGTCGCGGTCGCGCCGGACCAGGACGGGCCGGACATGCTGACCGTGGGCACCGACGACCGGCACGCCGCCTATGACCTGACCCGGCATCTGATCGAACTGGGGCACCAGCGGATCGGCTTCATCGAAGGTAATCCCCGCCATCGATCGAGCGCACGGCGGTTACAGGGCTTCCGCGACGCACTGCTCCATCACGGGCTGGAACTGGATGAGCAGTTGATCGTGCCGGGCGACTATAGCTATCGATCAGGGCTGGACGCCGCCGAAACATTGATGGCGCTGGAGGCGCGGCCAACCGCCATCTTCGCCTGCAACGACGATATGGCCGCCGCCGCGATCACCGTGGCGCATCAGCGGCGGATCAACGTGCCGGCGGAAATCAGCATCTGCGGCTTTGACGACACCCCATTGGCGAGTGCGATCTGGCCGGCATTGACCACCATCCGCCAGCCGATCCGCGATATGAGTCGCGAGGCGATCGGCCTGCTGGCGATGCGGTTCCGCACGCAGGACGAAGGCACGACCGGGGTGATCGGCAAGGTGAAGCTGGATTATCAGCTGATCCGTCGCCAGTCGGACGCGGTGCCGGCGCGGCATTAAATCCGCACCGGCTGATGCATCATCCAGCCAGCCGATTGCCATAGCCAATGATGAGCGTGGCGAAGACCAGCAGGCCGACGCCGGTCCACACCATGCGGCGCACGGCGGGCGCGGCATCTTTCCACTCACGGAAGGCGAAGCCCCAGCAGGTGCCGAAAATGATGATCGAGGCCATGTGCAGCGTCCAGCTGGAAAAGCCGAAGCGGCCCATCTGGCTTTCGCCCATCGTGTAGAAGAAGAACTGGAAATACCAGGCGGTGCCGGCGAGCGCGCAAAGCAGGAAGTTGGGCAGCAGCTTGGGGCGCTGACCGCTGGCGTCGGCCGTGCCGAACCACTGACCCGCCGATCCGTTCCGCACGATCAGCCAGCCGCACCAGAGGGCGTTGGTGACGAGGCCGCCGAACATGACGAGGCAAAGCGTCGGCAGGCCGGTCCAGAGTGGGCCGGTGCCGGCCGCAGCGGAGAGCGCCTTGACCGGCTCCCCCGCCGCCAGGCCAAAGGCGAAGCAGCTGGACATGATGCCCGAGAAGATGGCGACGGCGATGCCCTTTTTGAAATCGAATTCGGCGACGGCGACGGCCTTTTGGTCTGCGGACAGCGCTTCATCCTTCTGCGCGCCGGCGCGGGCGACGACGATGATGCCCAGCACCGTCACCACCAGCCCCAGCAGCACGATCTGTCCGTGCAGCGTGCCGGCGATCTGCGTCATGAAGCTGCCGTCGAAGATGGGCGGGATCAATGTGCCAAAGACGGTGCACAGGCCCAACACCACCGCCATGCCGAGCGACAGCCCCAGATAGCGCATGGTAAGACCATAGGTGAGGCCACCAAAGCCCCAGAGCAAACCAAAGAAGACGCACCAGCCAACGATCGAACCGGGCACTTGCCGCATGACGCCCATCAGGTCATTCGTTTGGACGGCGGCGAAGAGCCAGGGCGCGATCACCCAGGAAAAGACGCCGCCGGTCAGCCAGAAAATCTCCCAGTTCCAGCGTTTGACACTGCGATAAGGGACATAGAAGCTGGCCGAGGCGAACCCACCCAGCCAGTGAAACAGCACACCGAGCAACGGATTGGGGATCATAGCGCAAGTCCCAGACGATAGAGGCGGTTGGCATTGCCGGCGAAGAGCGCGCGGCGATCGGCTTCAGGGAAATCCGCGACGATGGCGTGATAGCTTTCCATGTAGCGGTCGATGGGACCGAACAGTTTGTCGGTCGGAGTGTCGCTGGCGAAGGCGCAGCGCTCCACGCCGAAGAGGTCGATCGCTTCACGCACCAGCGGTTCGATTCGCTCGTGCGTCCAATCGCGGCGGATGAAGCCCATGCCCGATAGCTTGACCGCGACATGGGGCAAGGCTGCCAGCGCCCTCATGCCTCTGCGCCAGTCATCAAGGCCATCGGGATCGGTCAACACCGGCATGCCCATATGGTTGATGATGACCGGAATGTCGGGATGCCGCTCAATCAAGGCGGCGAGGCCCGGCATCTGACCCGGATAGCATTGCAGGTCGAACGACAGGCCATGCTTTGCCAGCAGGGCATAGCCCGCCTGCCATTGAGGATCCATCGTCAGGTCGACCGGGCCATAAGTGCGTCCAGGATCGGAATGCCAATTGACGATATGGCGGATGCCCCGGACGCGGGGATGCGCCGCCTGTGCGGCCAGCAGCGCGTCGACGTCCGGGTCATGGAGTGCGGCGAAAGCAACGAGACCGGTCGGTAGTCCTTCGACTTCCGCAAGGCCATCGAGCCATATGGTTTCGCGCAATGTGCTTTCCGCCGCAGCGCCAGCATCGACATGGATGGCGCCAACGACATTCCAGCGGGCAAGATCAACGCGATAATGGGCGACGCCATAATCCTGCGCGATCGCCTCCACACTGCCATTCGGCCCATCGTCCGAAAAAGGCGGGCTGAGCCAGTCGTAGCGGATATGCTTCAGGTCCCACAGGTGGATATGGGCATCGACAAACGGAATCATCGACCTCTCCGAGGGAATGACGCTCCGGCTCTTTACTGGCCGGTCGCGCCGCGCAACTTTGTGGTTTAGAAGGTGGTGCGGCCGCCTGATGTGTCGAAGGTCGACGCGGTGGTGAAGCTGCATTCCTCGCTCGCCATGAAGCAGACCATCGCGGCCGATTCCTCGATCAGACCGAGCCGGCCCATCGGGATTTTCGAACGCATATAATCGACCTGGCTCCGGGGAAGCTGGGCGAGGATCGGGCTTTCAAAGGTTGCAGGGGTCAGCGCATTGGCGATGACGCCCTTACCGGCCAGTTCCTTGCCAAGGCTCTTGGTGAAACCGATCACGCCCGCCTTGCTGGCCGAATAGGCGCTGGCGTTAGGATTGCCCTCCTTGCCCGCGACCGAGGCGAGGTTGACGATGCGACCATAGCCATTTTCGAGCAGGAAGGGCGCAACTTCCCGGTTGCAGTAGAAGAGGCCGGTGAGGTTGATGTCGATCACCCGCTGGAAACTGTCCACCGGATAGTCCCACACCGTTGCCGTGGCGCCAGTGATGCCCGCCGAACAGATGAGGATATCGACCTTGCCAAGAGCAGCGGCGGTTTCCTTGGCCGCGGCGGCGACGGCGGCATAGTCGGACACATCGAGCGCGACCATATGGATCGCACCGACTTCTTCTTTCGTGGCGACAAGCGCTTCGGGATTGAGATCCCACAGCGCCACCTGCCCCCCTTCGGCGACGATGCGCGCGGCGACCTGCTTGCCAAGGCCGGACGCGCCTCCAGTGATTATGGCGTTGCGGCCCGCAAAGCGGCCTGCGTAGATGCTCATCCCAGCACCTCGTCGCCCAGGTGACGCCATGCGGAAACGGCCTGCTTCTGGGTGCCGAGCTTTTCGATGCCCAGTTCCATGACGTCACCGGCCTTCAGATAGACAGCTTCTGGTTTCTTGCCTTCGCCTACGCCCGGCGGGGTGCCAGTGATCATCAGGTCGCCGGGATAAAGGGTGATATATTCGCTGACATAGGAGATGAGCTGGGCGACATTGAAGATCATCGTCTTCGTGTTGCCGGTCTGCATCCTGGCCCCGTTGATATTGAGGTACATGTCGAGATTTTGCGGATCGCCCACTTCGTCCGGAGTCACCAGCCAGGGACCGACCGGGCAGAATGTATCATGCCCCTTGCCCTTGCTCCACTGGGTGCCGCGCTGCTTCTGGTTGAAGCGTTCCGACACATCGTTGACGAGGGTGTAGCCCGCGACCTTCGACAGGGCATCTTCTTCGCTGACGAAGCGGCAGGTTTCGCCGATAACGACGCCCAGTTCGACTTCCCAATCGCCATGAGTGCTGTTTCTGGGCAGCACGACTTCATCATTGGGACCGTTCAGCGACGACAGCGCCTTCATAAACATCATCGGCTCGGTCGGGATCGGCAGGTTCGATTCGATCGCATGATCCTCGTAATTAAGGCCGATGGCGACGATCTTGCCGATGCCCTTGACCGGCACGCCATAGCGCGGTTCGCCTTCCACGATGGGCAGTGCGTCCACGTCTGCGGCCTTTGCGACAGCCAGCGTTTCGATGCTGAGTTCGGAAACGATGCCCGACAGGTCGCGGATGCGGCCGTCGCTGTCGATGACGCCGGGCTTTTCCTGGCCACGCTGGCCGAAACGAACGAATTTCATGTCTCTTGTCTCTCTTCAGGCAATTAGTGGGTGTAGGGGCGGTGCATGGCGATGTCGGGGTTGAGGTCCACGCCGAAGCCGGGCTTGTCGAGCGCAGCGACCTTCAGCCGACCATTTTCCGGCACGGGTTCGCCCAGCAATTGCGGGTGGAACATCGGCACCACTTCCGTCGGTCCGGGGTGCATCATCAGGAACTCGGCGAAAGGCGAATTGTGGCGGGTGATGACGAAATGATAGCTGTAGACAGACGAGCCATGCGGCACGACCATCTTGCCATGGGCGTCGGCGAGCGCGCTGATCTTGAGCAATTCAGTAACGCCCCCGCACCAGCCGACATCGGGCTGGATGATGTCGCAGCAGTCCATTTCCATCAGCATGCGGAAGCCCCAGCGCGTCGCTTCATGCTCGCCGGTCGTCACCAGCATGCCCCTGGGCACGTTGCGCTTGAGCTGTTGATAGCCCCAATAATCGTCCGGGCTGATCGCTTCCTCGATCCATTTGAGGCCAAGATCATGGGCGGCGATGGCCAGGCGGGTGGCATAGTCGACGTCGAGCGCCATCCAGCAATCCCACATCAGCCAGAAATCGTCGCCGACCTTCGCCCGCATGTCCGCCAGTTCGGCGATATTCTTCTTGAGGCCCTCGACACCTTCGGCCGGGCCGTGATGCAGCGGCATCTTGCCGCCGATAAAGCCGAATTCCTTCGCCTTGTCAGGCCGTGCGCCGGTAGCGTAAAATTGCAGTTCGTCACGCACCGCGCCGCCCAGCAAATGATAGACCGGTTCCTGCCGCAATTTGCCCAGCAAGTCCCATAACGCCAGATCGACGCCGGAAATGGCGTTCACGACCAGCCCCTTGCGCCCATAATATTGGGTCGAGAAATACATCTGGTCCCAGATTTTCTCATAGTCGGTGGGCGAACGACCTTCGAGGAATCGAGCGAGATGCCTTTCCACGATATAGGCGGCTGGTTCGCCGCCGGTCGTCACGGCGAAGCCAACGGTGCCATCTTCCGCCTCGATCTCCACAACCAGTGTGCCCAGCACATTAATGCCGAAACTTTGGCGCGACTGGCGATATTCGGGATATTTCGACATGGGCGTAGCGATATGGTCGTCGATCCAGTGGCCTTCGCCCTGGTCATGATAGTCGGCGCCGCCACCGCGCACGGTGAAGGCGCGGACATGCTTGATCTTCGGCAATGTCACGATCGGCACATGGAAACTCCCCGGATCAGGCCAATCGTCCAAAATATGGGACTATCAGCCACAAACTTCCAACATATGACCAAAATGGGCCTAAAGTCGGGCCATGAAGAGGTTGGGCTGATCGGAAGAATCATATCCGGCCTCTCCTTAACCCTTGTTTTTCTCATTTTGTGGGATAGAGTATTATTAGATGAGACAGAATGCGTCAAACCCGGAATTGGGGGAACGAGAGGAAAAGTCGAAAACGCAGGGTTCCCAGACCCTTCAGCGCGGACTGGACCTGCTCGATCAGGTTATCGACGGGCCGATCAAGCTCGCCGATCTGTCGGCGCGCATGGGGCTGACCCGATCGACCACGCATCGTCTGGCCAATGCGCTGGTGGAGCGGGGATTCCTGATCTTCCTGCCGCGCGAAGGCTATCAGCTCGGGCCAAAGCTATTGCAGCTTGGCTTTCTGGCACAGAGTCAGGCGGATCTGGTGCAAATCGCCCGACCGCATCTGGAAGCGCTGGCCGCCAGCAGCGAGGATGTGGTACATCTAGGAAGACTGGACGGTGATCAGGCGCTGTATCTGGACAAGATACCCGGTCGCCGCCGGGTCGAAATATCCAGTCGCATCGGCGATCGCCATCCACTGACGTCGACGGGTCTGGGCAAGGCGCTGATGCTGGATGACCCCGAAACCAAATGGATGCGCCTGCTGGAAAGCGAGCGTGAGGCGGGAACCCATAATGCTGAGTCTGGATCGTGGGTGGAACGGATGCGCGGCTATGTGGCGGAGGGCCGATCCTTCGATCTGGAAGAGAATGAAGATCAGATTCGTTGCGTCGCAGCGCCGGTGCGGGACGCATCCGGCGCAATCATCGCCGCCATCAGCCTGTCGAGCGCGGCCCAATATATGGATGACGAGCGCATGGCCGCGCTGAGCGGCGAGGTGCGCGAGACGGCTCAAAAGATCAGCGCGGACCTGGGCTGGACCCCGACTGTAAAACCATCGCGCCGCCCGACGCGGCAATAGTCGTAAGGAACATCGACCCCATGAAGCTGCTTGAAGGCAAGACCGTCCTCGTCACTGGCGCATCCACCGGCATCGGCCGCGCCGCCGCCATCGGTGCGGCGCAGCATGGCGCAGACGTCGCGATCAACTATGTCCATAGCGACGATCCTGCCCTGAGCTGCGTTGCGGAAATCGAGGCGCTGGGCCAGCGCGCCATCGCCGTGAAGGGCGATGTCGCCGACCCGCAGACGGCGCCGGACTTTGTGGGCAAGGCGGTCGAGGCTTTCGGCAAGGTCGATGTGATGGTCAGCAATGCCGGCATCTGCCCTTTCCATGCCTTCCTCGACATGCCGGTCGATGTGATGGAGCGGACCTTCAGGGTGAACCTGCATGGCGCCTATTTCATGGTGCAGGCGGCCGCGCAGCAAATGGTGAAACAGGGGCATGGCGGATCGATCGTCGCCGTCTCCTCCATTTCCGCGCTGGTCGGCGGCGAGTATCAGACGCATTACACCCCGACCAAGGCAGGGGTCCATTCGTTGATGCAGTCGACCGCGATCGCGCTGGGCAAATATGGCATTCGCTGCAACAGCGTGCTGCCCGGCACCATCCTGACCGAGATCAACAAGGATGATCTGGCCGATGTGGAGAAGCGCCAATATATGGAGGCGCGCACGCCGCTCGGCCGACTGGGTCAGCCGGAAGATCTGGCCGGTCCCATCGTCTTTCTGGCGTCCGACATGGCGGCCTATGTCACCGGCGCGGCGCTGCTGGTCGATGGCGGCATGTATGTGAATCTGCAATAGAATCGGATCGGAACTGAAACGGAGCCGATGGCCGATGATCGATCGCCGCACCTTGCTGGCTGGAACCGTGGCGAGCGCCGCAATGGGCGGATCGGCACTTGGTCAGACGCCGACGAACAGGGGAACGGTGCAGACCGGTCCCTTCCCCCTGCCGCAGGGGTTCGAGCGCTTTCCGATCTGGCCGGGCAAGGCACCCGGCGGTGAGCATGTGCGTGTACAGGAGGTGGAAACGCTGCGTCGGCCAGATAGCGGGCCGGACGACGGGGTCTTCGCCCATGTGACGACGCCGACCCTGACATTGTTGCGCCCCGCATCGGTGGGGGCCAGGCCCAATGGCGCGGCGATGCTGCTGATCCCCGGCGGCGGTTACAGCCGCGTCGCCATCGGCCATGAGGGCTATAACGTCGCGCGACGGCTGGCAGCGGCGGGCTATGCTTGTTTCTCTCTGCTCTATCGCCTGCCCGGCGATGGCTGGGCGGCGGGTGCAGAGGCGCCGTTGCAGGATGCCCAACGCGCGTTGCGACTGGCGCGCGCGCTTGCCCTGCGCGAGCATTATGATGCGAACCGGGTCGGCGTGATCGGTTTTTCGGCGGGCGGACATCTTGCCGCATGGCTGACCAGCCGCGCGCCGGTTGAAAGCTACAAGGCGATCGATGCCGCCGATCGGGAGCCGATCAAAGCGGCGGTCGCGGCCTATATCTACCCTGTGATCCAGATGGAGGGACCATTCGTCCATACCGGATCGCGCACCCAATTGCTGGGGCCGGAACCCACGGCGGAGCGGATGCGGACCTATTCGCTGGATCAGGATGTGAGTGCGGAAACGCCGCCGGTCTTCCTGGCCCATGCGATCGATGATCCGGCCGTGCCAGTCGAAAATAGTCTGGCGATGCTGGCTGCGCTGCGCGCGCGCAAGATTCCGACCGAATGCCATCTGTTCGAAACTGGCGGTCATGGCTTTGGTCTGGTGGCTCCGCCCGCCGCGCCCGCGCCCTGGCCCGACCTGTTCCTCCAATTTGCGAAACGCCACGCCATATGACCAAGACCGTCGCCCTGTTCGTCACCTGCCTGGTCGATATGATGCGCCCGCGCATCGGTTTCGCCGCAATCCGTGCGCTGAAGGCGGCGGGGTGCGATGTGGTCGTGCCAGAGGGCCAGACCTGCTGCGGCCAGCCTGCGCTCAACAGCGGCGATCGCGATCATGCCGCAGCGATCGCGAAGCAGACGATCATGGCGCTGGAAGCTTATGAAGCGATCGTCGTCCCCTCCGGCTCCTGCGCGGGCACGATCCGCTGCCACTATCCCGAAATTTTCGAACATGATGCGGAATGGTTGCCGCGCGCGCAGGCGGTGGCGGGCAGGACGTTCGAAATCATGGCCTATCTGGACGAGATGCTGGGATGGAAGCCCGAAGGGGTCAGGATCGACGCCAGGGCCACCTATCATGACAGTTGTTCGGGACTGCGCGAACTGGGCGTCAAGGCCCAGCCGCGCCGGTTGCTGAAGCAGATTGAGGGGACACGCAAGAGACGATCGCCGCCATGGCGGAAAGCGCACGGCGCGAATTGCGTACGCAGATGCTGGGCACGGATGTCGGCATATCGGGCGCCAATTTCCTGATCGCGGATACGGGCGCGATCTGCACCGTCACCAATGAAGGCAATGCCGAATTGTCGCTGGTGCCGCCGCGCATGCATATCGTGACGGCAGGGATCGAAAAGATCGTGCCCAGCATGCCGCACGCCATCCATATGCTGCGTATGCTGGCGCGATCGGCGACCGGCGCGGCGCTGACCCAATATACGACCTTCTATACCGGACCCAAGCGCGCGGGCGACCGCGACGGGCCGGAAGAGATGCATATCGTGCTGGTCGACAATGGCCGCACGAAAATGCGCGAGGAAGGACTGGCCGAAATGCTGCGCTGCATCCGATGCGGCGCGTGCATGAATCACTGCGTCGTGTTTCGCCAGATTGGCGGCCATGCCTATGGCGGCACCTATCCCGGCCCGATGGGATCGGTGCTGACGCCGGTGTTTGATGGGCTGAAGCAGAGCCGCGACCTGGCCCATGCCTGTACGTTGAACGGCAAATGCCAGGAGGTGTGCCCGGTGCGCATCCCCCTGCCGACGCTGCTGAAAGGCTGGCGTGAAAAAAGCTGGCGCGAGGGGTTGGAGCCGACATCGATGCGCTTCGGACTGGGGATATGGGCCTGGGTGGCCCGCCGGCCTGGCCTCTATCGGCTGGCCACCGGCATGGCCGTGCGCGTGATACGGATGCTGGGGCGCAAGGGCTGGATCGACCGATTGCCGCTGGCGGGCGGCTGGACGCGCTATCGCGATATGCCGAAGCCGGCCGCGCAAAGCTTCATGACCCAATATAAGAAGGAGCGCCGCCCATGAGCGCGCGTGACGCCATCCTGTCCCGGCTGCGAACCGCGACACCCGGCAATATCGAAACCGAAGCCGCCGATCTGCTGATCGCGCCGGAACGACCGGCCGTGGACGCAGACATTCTGGAAGCCGAATTTCTTGCCCGCCTCGCCTTGCCCAGCGTCAATGCCAGCCATGACATCATCGCCAGCATGGCGGAGTTACCCGCAGCGGTGGGCCGCTATCTGGAGGAACAGGGCGAAGCGCGAACGCTGTGCCTGCCGCCCGACCCCCGGCTGACGGCATGCGACTGGAGCGGATTTGCCCTGCACGATCATGCCGCGCCCGATGAACGCGCCGCTCTGGCGATTGCGCGCAAGGGCATCGCCGAAACAGGGTCGCTGATCTTCGAGACGGCGGCGGAAGCCCCGATGCTGCCCAACTTCCTGGCGCTGCATCATATCGTGCTGATCGCGGTGGAGGATATCGCGCCCTATCTGGAGAATGCGCCCCTGCCCGGCGCGCAGCCGCGCGCCCATTACTGGATTACCGGCGTATCAGGCACGACCGATATTGAGGGCACCTATGTCCGTGGCGCGCACGGTCCGCGCTTCCTGCATGTCGTGCTGCTGCGAGACAGCTGAAAGGTTGCATCAAATGCCTGGCGCGCAGCGCTGCGTCACCGCCGCCGGCAATATGTCGTCCAGCCGCCGGCGCACCACTTCCGCCCAGATGCGATAGCCATTCGCGTTCATATGGACGCCATCAGCCTGATAATTGTCGCCCAGCTTTCCATCTACGAGTAGCGGCGTGGTGATGTCGGCATAATGAGCCGTCTGCATATGCGGCAGGAACCGCTGCGCGGCGGCATTGAACAGGCGCTGCTCGCCCAGAAATTGCTGGCGGCCGGGGCTGGGCTTTGCCGACAGAAGCAGCACCGGGACGCCAGGCAACAACCGGTCCCGCAGGTCGAACAATAAAGCGACCTGTCGCATGACCGTACGGACGGGGACGCCACTGGCGATGTCATTTTCCCCAACATAGAGGATCAGCGCGCGCGGGCGCCCCTCCGCCGCGTCGATATTGGCGAAGCGCGGCAATATGTCGGCCAGGGTGGCGCCGTTGATGCCGCGATTATGCGTTGTCCAGGGCGTCATATCCTGTTGCAGGCTGGTCCAGCGATGAATGGAAGAACTGCCCACGAACCACAGGGCGCAATCCTGCTGAACGGAACCGGCATTGGGCAGAGTCGCCGTGACGGGCCGATAGCGGTCGTACAATCGCCAGCCCACGATGATCAGCGCGAAGACAAGCGCCGCGACGAGGAATTTGGCAAGGGGCGAACTGTCGATGCTGCGCAATAGGGCGATCCCTTTTCGTTAATCTTCGGTCCGCGTTCAGCCGAAACCTGTCTGACGGCATTATACCCTAATTATTTACCAGCTTCTTTAAAGCACCCGAAAGGCCATAGGTTGCATGGTATAGCATGGGGCCGGGGGTATTAAGGGTGGGTAAGAATCCGTCGATCGACCTGCTGAAGGGCGTGCTGATCCTGCTGGTGATGGCGGGGCATGCGATGGAACTCACCCATCAGCAGCATCTGGCCCTGTGGATCGGCGCGGGATTCCGCATGCCGGTGATGATCGGCATTTCGGGTTATCTGCTCAATGTTGAGCGCACGCGATCGGACCCCGCCGGCCTGCTGTTCAAACGCTATGCCGAACGATTGCTGCTGCCCTGGCTGGCGGCGCTGATCGTTTATGAACTGGTGACGGGCGCGCCCCTGTCCTGGGCGACGCCGGTGGAAATGCTGCTGCGGCCGCCCTTCCACCTATGGTATGTGCCGGTGCTGTTCTTCCTGATCATGATCACCCGGCTGGTTCCTCTGTCGCCCTTGATCCTGCTGGCGATCGGCACGCCGGTCAGCCTGGCGACGATGTACAGCTTTGGTCTGGATCATGGCCCGATCGGTTTCAGCCTGGTATCGCCCGACAGCCGCTTCGTCCGGTTCCCGGTCTATTTCTTCTTCGGCATGCTGATGGCGGAACGGGGTCTGCCGACGCGCTATTTGGGCATCGTGCTGGTGGTGACGGCGCTGGGGCTGGGCTGGTGGTCCGCTCTGCAAGGAAGCGGCAACGGCCTTGCGTATGTGCCCGCACGGTTGATGATGTGTCTGGGCCTGATCGCATTGCTACCGCGCCTGGCGGCGCTGCGCCTGTCCTTCCAACCGATCAACCGGATTGGCCGGGACAGCCTGTTCTTCTATCTGTGGCATCCGCTTGTAATGGCCGGGATGCTGATGGCCGGTGCGAACGCCCCGGTCATGCTGCTGCTCGCCGCGCTGGCGCTGACGGCAGGCAGCAGGTTAAGCGCTCGTCATGCCGGATTGCGGCGCTGGCTGGGCAGCGTGCCGCCGCCACGATCCGCACCAGCCATCGCAATCGAGCCGGCCCCTCAGCCGGCTTAGTCCCACCGCTTATAATTTCCCATATTTCGCTTCGAAACTGGCAATGTCGCCGGCTGCGAGATATTTGGCCTGATCGACCCAGTGATCGCGCACCGGGCGTCCCTTGAAATTGCCCAGCTTTGCATCGACTGCTGCGAGATCGCTATCGGTCCAGCCCGCAATCTGATCAAAGCGGGTGACGCCAAGGTCGATCAGCAACGCCTTGAGCTTGGGACCGACGCCCTTGAGCTTGAGAAGATCGTCGCCCTGGTCCGAAGGCGTCGTGACGGCGGGCGAAACGGGCGCCGGCTCCGCGATCGGGGCTGGCGCCGGAGTCGGCTCCACCACCGGTTCGACGATAGTGGCAGCCGGTTCGGGCGCGGCCGGCTCAGGCTGGGGTTCGACCGCGACGGGTTCGACCGGCGCCGGCGCGATGGCGGCTGGTTCGGCCATCAAAGGTACGGCGGCAGGAGCGGGCGGCGTTTCGACCGGCGCAACCGGCTCCACCGGTGCGTCCGTCTTTTTCTTACCCGACAGCAGGAAGACGAGCGCGATGACGACCAGCAGCGCCACCAGCAGCCACAGGCCATAGTCCATGAAGAATTCCTGCATCGCGCATCACCTCTCTGTTGTGCGTGTCATACCCATTTAAGGACGCTTGCGCGCGCCGGGCAAGGGCGTCACGCGGTTTCGCGCGCGACTTCCCGCCAACCAATATCCCGGCGGCAGAAACCGGTAGGGAAATCGATCGCATCGACGGCGGCATAGGCGGCGGCCTGTGCCGTGCGCACGGTATCGCCAGTGGCGGTGACGTTGAGCACGCGCCCGCCATTGGCGACCAGCATGCCGTCCTTGTCGGCGGTGCCGGCGTGGAAGACCTTTGCGCCGTCCACTTCCGCCTGATCGATCCCGCCGATCGCACCGCCCTTTTCGGGTGTGCCGGGATAACCGTTCGCGGCCATGACGATGGTGAGCGCAGTGCGATCCGCCAATTGCACCGGTCCCTGTTCGCCCAGCTTGCCCTGCGCCACGGCGAGCAGCAGATCGACCAGATCACCGTCGAAACGGGTCATCAGCACCTGACATTCGGGATCGCCGAAGCGCGCATTATATTCGATCAGCTTTGGCCCTTCGGCCGTCAGCATCAGGCCGGCGTAGAGGACGCCCGAATAGGGAATGCCCTCGGCCGCCAGCGTATCGACGGTGGGGCGGATGATCTTTTCCAGCACCTCCGCCTCCAGTTCGGGCGTCAGCACGCGCGCGGGGCTGTAGGCGCCCATGCCGCCGGTATTGGGACCGGTGTCGCCGTCCCCCACCCGCTTGTGATCCTGCGCCGACCCGAAGGGCAGGATGGCGCTGCCGTCGGTGAGGGCAAAGAAGCTCGCTTCCTCCCCGGTCATGAACTCTTCGAGGACGACTTCCTCGCCAGCCGCGCCGAACGCGCCGGAGAACATGGAATCGAGCGCTTCCAGAGCCTCTTCCCGCGTTTCGGCGATGATCACGCCCTTGCCCGCGGCAAGGCCATCCGCCTTGATCACCACCGGCAGGGTGAAATCATCGAGCGCGGCGATCGCGCCATCCTTGCTGGTGACGCGGACATAAGCAGCGGTCGGAATATTGGCGCGCTGGCACAGATCCTTGGTGAAGCCCTTCGACCCTTCGAGCTGGGCCGGCTTCTTGTTGGGACCAAAGACGGGGACCCCCATGGTGCGCAGATTGTCGGCAAGCCCATCGACCAACGGCGCTTCCGGCCCGATCACGACCAGACCGATCGAATGGCGGATGCAGAAGTCGAGCACGGCGCGATGATCGGTCGCATCAAGGTCGACCAGCGTGGCATGCTGCGCTATGCCCGGATTGCCCGGCGCCGCGTACAGCGTCTTGAGGGCCGGCGATTGCGCCAGCTTCCACGCCAGCGCATGTTCGCGGCCGCCGCCGCCAAGCAGAAGGATGTTCATGTCGCCCATGTCCCCGGAATTTGATGCCTATGACAGTTCGGGCCGCCTGTTAGCCGAGGAACGCGCGGGCGACAACGCGCCGCCGCTGTCGGTTAGCGAATTGTCGGGCCTGCTCAAGCGCACGGTCGAAGATCGTTTCGGCCATGTGCGGCTGCGCGGCGAGATTTCCGGCTTCAAGCGGGCGGCGTCGGGGCATCTCTATCTGGCGCTGAAAGATGACAATGCGGTGCTGGACGGGGTGATGTGGAAAGGCGGCGCACAGCGGCTGGCCTTCCAACCGCAGGATGGCGTGGAGGTGATCGCCACCGGAAAGCTGACTACCTATCCCGGCCGGTCCAAATATCAGATCGTGATCGACAGGATGGAACTGGCCGGCGAAGGCGCGCTGATGGCGCTGCTGGAGAAGCTGAAAGCCAAGCTGGCGAGCGAAGGGCTGTTCGCGCAGGAGCGCAAGAAAGCCTTGCCCTTCCTGCCGCGCACCATCGGCGTAGTGACGTCGCCCACCGGCGCGGTGATCCGCGACATTCTCCACCGGCTGGCGGATCGCTGCCCGACCAACGTGCTGCTGTGGCCGGTGCTGGTGCAGGGGCAGGGCGCGGCCGAGCAGGTGGCGCGCGCCGTCAGGGGCTTTTCGGCGATGGATGGCAGCGGCCCGCTGCCCCGGCCCGATCTGGTGATCGTCGCGCGCGGCGGCGGTTCGATCGAGGATTTGTGGAGCTTCAACGAGGAAATCGTCGTGCGCGCTGTCGCCGACTGCACCATTCCGATCATTTCGGCGGTGGGGCATGAAACGGACACGACCCTGTGCGACTATGCCGCCGATCGGCGCGCGCCCACGCCGACCGCCGCCGCCGAAATGGCGGTGCCGGTGCGGGCGGAATTGCTGGCGGGGCTGAACGAAATGGGCCTGCGCGCCGGGCGGGCGGTGCGCCGGGGCGCGGCGCAGGCAAGGGAAAGGCTGGAGATGCAGGCCCGGCTGATGCCGACGCCCGACATGCTGCTGGCGCCGCAAAGGCAGCGGCTGGATCAGCTGTCCGACGGGCTGGTCAACGGGCTGCGCCACGCCCTGGCCGATGCGCGCGCACAACTGGGGCAGGCGGGCGGCGCGCTGCGGCCGGCCTTGCTGCGCCAGCATGTGGCGCGGGCGGGCGAGCGGCTCGACCGACTGAAGCTGCGACCCGACTATCTGCAACGCGCCTTGTCCGACCGGGCCACCGCCTTCGACCGGGTGTCGCGCCATTTTGCCTCGCTCAATCCCGATCTGCCGCTGCAACGGGGCTATGCGCGGGTCATGGCGCAAGGGCGACTGGTGCAGTCGGTCGGCGCGGCGCAAGCCGCCGGTCAGGTCATGCTGCATTTCAAGGACGGCGCGGTCGGCGCCAGCATCGGCGACGTTACCGACACGCAGGCGCTTGAGCCGCGTCCCGCGCTTGCGCTATCATCACAGTCCCGCACCGCGCGCAAACCGCGCAAGCCGGAAGAGGCGCCGCAGCAGGATTTGTTTTCCTGAATCCGGCGCGCTGCAACGAAGGCCCTGACCCATGTTGATGTCCAACAGAGACCGTATCGCCCGCCTCCATTATATGCCCTACAGCTTCCGCGTGTTGCAGGCCGGCGATCATGTGCTGTGCGCCGTGACCGGACAGCGAATCGCGCTGGAAAATCTACGTTACTGGAGCATCGTCCGGCAGGAGCCTTATGCGAACGCCCAAGCCTCCGTTCAGGCGGAACTAAAGGCTCGCGCCGTCGGATGAAGGGTGTATTGGCAGGGCTGATGCTGGCGACGGCAGCGGCAACGGTCGCCCAGCCTCCAACCCAGCCCCCCATGACGCCGATCCGCGCCGACTTCCGCCTGGCGGGGCAGGCGATTCAGGGCGGCGCATTGCTGGGCACCGCGCCCGCAGGAACAGTGATGCTGCAACTGGATGACCAGCCGGTGCCAGTGGAAGCGGACGGCGGCTTTCTGATCGCATTCGACCGCGATGCCGCCCCTGCCGCACGCCTGAGCGCGCGTATGGCCGACGGTCGGACGATGGAGCAGACGCTGACAGTCGCGCCGCGCGACTGGCGGATCGAACGCATAAACGCGCCGATGCGGCCGAGCAGCAGCACCGAGGCGTTTTTGGCGCTACGCAAGCCAGAGCTGGAGGCGATCGCCGCTGCGCGCGCGATGGTGACGGATGCACAGGGTTGGCGGCAACATTTTATCTGGCCGCGCACCGGCCGGATTTCTGGCCTGTTCGGATCGCAACGCATCTATCAGGGCACGCCCGGCGCCTATCATGGCGGGGTCGACGTCGCCGCCGCGACCGGCCAGCCGGTGATCGCACCTGCCGATGGCGTCGTCATTCTGGCGGCGGCCGACAGGCCCTTCACACTGGAGGGGCATCTGTTGATGATCGACCATGGCCATGGCCTGAACAGTGCATTTTTGCATCTATCCCGGATCGACGTGAAACCGGGCGACCATGTGACCCAGGGGCAACGCATCGGCGCGGTCGGCGCGACCGGTCGCGCGACCGGGCCGCATCTTCACTGGGGAATGAAGTGGAACGACGCGCGGATCGATCCATTGCTGATCGCAGGCCCGATGCAGGCTGGGGGGTAGCGGATCAGCCCTATTTTACCCGGCGCGCCCGAATGGCTGGCCACCCTGCAGGCCGCAAGAGATAAGTACCAAGCGCAGCCTTCCTGACCGTCACTGCCATATTTGCCGCAGGAACACGAAAAGCGATGGTTTCCAACGTCTGCCATTCAGAGCCATCCGCCAGTTGCATGCGCCATCTGTCACGAGCGGTAGGTTGGAATGACACAATTTTGGATTGAATTTCGCTCAATTCTTCATCCCGCCCCCCCCCGACGGGCGCTTCGATCTGGGGCACAACCGGCGCCGATAGGCCAAAACTTTGCCTCTCGGCCTGACGAACGCTTTCCTTATCCAGGACCGCAACCTCATTCCTTGCTTGCGCATCGCCAATCGCCGCGACACGCTTATCATAGCAAGTGAGCCTTTCCGTCGCATCTACGATCGACCTGCACTGCAACACATCTTCGAACATTTTAGCCGAAGCTTTAGGCTGCGCATCGCGAGCCGACAGAGGCGTCGCCATGCACACCCCCACACCCAGAAAAGAAACCATGAAGTTGAGGCGCGTCATCATGCACTCCCGATATTTTATCGAAGGGTGATGCGCACTGCGTCCTTAATTGGCAAGTCCATAGCGTAGAGCCACCTGCCCCATCATACCCGCGCAGGCGCCGAAGCGATCCATCCGACAGCATTCCAACAGTTCCGCCGCGGATATTTAGCGCCCATATTACAGACTGTGTCATTTATGATACAACAGGGGCAAAAAGGCGCTTTCTCCGCAGGCTGCGCCTTTACACCCTTGTTCCGCCCGCGCAGTTTGGCGGCAGTCATGGTGCGGCTCGTGCTGTCGGGCTTTTCTGGGCCGCATTCATGCAATCTACATGGCAGTTCAAACTGCCTACTCCAGAGCAAGGGACTGGATTGTGAAAACTATGTCGAAGATTGCGCTTTTGCGCACCGGTGTCGCGCCGGCAATTTTGGGTGCGGCGCTCCTTTCCTCCACCGCCATGGCGCAGGAAACTGAAGCTGGCGCGGCCGCTTCGGATGACGTCATCGTCGTGACCGGTTCGCGCATCGCGCGCCGCAACCTCGACACACCGGCACCGATCGCCGTCGTCGGTCAGGAAGAGTTCAAGCTGTCGGGCACCGTCAACGTCGAGCAGGTGATCAACACCTTGCCGCAGGTGATTCCGGGCACGACCTCCTTCTCGAACAACCCGGGCGGCGGCGTTTCGACGCTGAACCTGCGCGGTCTGGGCGAAACGCGCACCATGGTGCTGGTTAACGGCCGCCGCTGGATGTTCTACGATGCGTCGCAGCTGGTCGACCTCAACACCATCCCGACCTTCCTGCTGCAGGACGTAAACGTCGTCACCGGCGGCGCGTCGGCCGTGTATGGCTCGGACGCTCTGGCGGGCGTCGTCGACTTCACGCTGCGCAAGGATCTGGTTGGCGTCGAGGCTGGCGCTCAGTACAACCTGACCGGCGAAGGCGATGGTCGCCGCTATGAAGCCTATATCGCATTCGGCACCGAATTGGGCGACGGCCGTGGCCACGCCACCGTCTATGGCGAATATTATAACCGTTCGTCGATCATGCAGAGCGCGCGCGGCTTCTCCTTTGAAGCTTTGGGTGAAAATGGCGATTCGACCGCTCTGGTTCCGGGCGGTTCTTCAACCACCCCGAACGGTCGCTTCACGTCGACCCTGTCGTCTGCAAACTGCCCGACCGGCAACGTCTTCTGTTCGCCCGGCGCCTATTTCACGGCTCCCGGCGTCAGCCGTCCGCGCACTGGCGCCGACCTCTACAACTACGCCCCCGACAACTATCTGATGGTGCCGCAAGAACGCTATCTGATGGGTGGCTACGCCGATTATGAAGTGGTCGATGGTCACACCGCCTATACGGAAGTAACCTTCGTCAACAACCGCGTTGCCAACGAACTGGCCCCAACACCGGTGACGGGCACCTTCAACGTCAATATCGATGCTGTCTCGCCCTTCCTGTCGGCCAGCGACATCGCCGCTCTGCGTCAGCTCGACACGGCCGGCACCGGCGTTGTTCCGCTGTCGGTCCAGCGCCGTGTCAATGAAACCGGTTCGCGCAACTCGCTCGACGAACGCAACGCCTTCCGCTTCCTGGTCGGCATGCGCGGCGCCGTGACCGACAAGATCAATTACGACGTTTATTACAGCTATGCGCGCACGCGCAATTCGAACGTTCAGGCGGGCAACATCTCCCGTTCGGCGTTCCAGCGCGGTCTGGATGGCACCGATCCGGCGATCAACATCTTCGGTCCGGGCACGCTGACGACCGCAATGGTCGATCAGATCTCCATCTTGGCTCAGAATGGCGACGTTTCGACCCTTCAGGTCGCGAACGCATCGCTGAGCGGCTCGCTGTTCAACTTCGGCATGGGCGGTGATGACGTCGGCTTCGCCTTCGGTGGTGAATATCGCAAGATGGCGTCCGAGTTCATCCCCGACACCGCGCTGTCGTCGGGCGACGTGATCGGCTTCAACGCGGGCGATCCAACTGCCGGTTCGTACAACGTCAAGGAACTGTTCGCGGAACTTCGTGTGCCGATCGCTGCACATCAACCGGGCATCGAACTGCTGGAAGTCACGGGTGCCGGCCGCTATTCCGACTATTCGTTGGGTAATGTCGGTTCCGTGTGGACCTATGCGGCCGGTGCTACCTACGCTCCGATCCGCGACATCACCTTCCGCGGTCAGTATGCACGCGCCGTTCGCGCCCCGAACGTCAGCGAACTGTTCGGCGGCCAGGCTGTGGGCTTCCCGCAGGCGGTTGACCCTTGCTCTCAGGCATCGGCGGCAACCGACGCCACGATCCGCGACCTTTGCATCGCCACCGGCGTTCCGGCTGCGGCTGTGGGTACGGAAGGTCTGCAGATCAACCCTCAGATTCAGGGCCTGTTCGGCGGCAACCCGAACCTGCGTGAGGAAACCTCGGACTCTTACACCGCCGGTGTCGTGCTGCGTCCCAGCTTCGTTCCTGGCCTGACGATCACGGCCGACTGGTACAACATCAAGGTCAAGAACTCGATCTCGACCTTCGGTGGCGGCCTCGGCAATACGCTGGACCTGTGCTATAATCAGATCCAGGATATCAACAGCGCCTACTGCCAGGTGTTCGTCGGTTCGCGTAACGCTCTGGGCCAGTTCGACGGCGAAGTGCCGCCGGCGATCCTGAACGCCAACATCGGCAAGCTGGAAGTCGAAGGTATCGACGTCGAGCTTAACTACTCCAAGCCGCTCGACTTTGCGTTGCTGGGTGATGGGCAGTCGCGCATCAACTTCAACTTCATGGGCACCTACACGATCAAGAACAACGTCACGCCCGTGTCTGACCTTCCTGATCAGGTGAACGAGTGCGCCGGCCGCTTCGGCACGCTGGCATGCGGCAACCCGACGCCCAAGTACAAGTGGACGAGCCGCCTGTCGTGGATCGACGGTCCGCTGACCACCAGCTTCCGCTGGCGCCACCTGTCGTCGGTACGTGACGACGATGATCTGACCGACTATTTCGTCGAGAAGATTCCGTCTTACGATCAGTTCGATCTGAGCTTCTCGCTCGACGTGACGGAAACCTTCAACATGTCGATGGGCATGAACAACATGTTCAACAAGAAGCCGAAGATTCTCGGTTTCAACCAGGAACAGGCCAACACCTATCCTGGCACCTATGACGTGCTCGGCCGCGATTTCTTCGTGTCGGGTCGTCTGAAGTTCTGATCCCGATCACCGGAAGGTGGAAAGGGCGGCGAGCGATCGCCGCCCTTTTTTTGTGCTGTGATGCTTGATCTCGACCTACGGCTGTAAGCGTCACTCAAGAAACTTTTTGACGAGGTCAAAAAATGGAAAGCTTCTCGATCAGCGCTGAAGCGCAACGTCAAAGGCGACGACGATACGTTCGCCCTGCGCAAAAGGGCGGGTGCCATGATAGAGAGTGCTAGGAAATAACGCGCAATGTCCTACGATCGGCTCGACCACCTGAAGCGGCGGCAGATCCAAGCGCAGATCACGTGGCGAGCGGCCCAGCTCCAACGCGCCAGGCATGTCAATCACATCATCCCCAATAATCGGAGGCAGCATCAGGTAGAAGGCCGATGATATCACGCCTTGTTGATGGATATGTTCATTGTGATAGCCGCCGCACTGCGCACGGATCGACCAACTGCCGCTGACCGTCCAGTTGCTGTCGCGATGCCGCAGCAATGGATGGCCAGGGTCTAAGGGCGGAAGCGCCGCACGGTAATCCTGCAATGCTCTTTCGACATGCTCGCGCAACAAGGCAATATGCGGTTCGATCCGGTCGAATAGAGCGCCGCGCGTTTGCGTACCAGCCCGTATCGACTGCCCAAGCGGGTTACTGCCTTCATCATGAAGCCGATGCAGCAGATCAACGATCTGCGCGATGGCATGATCCGGCAAATCGGTGGAACGAAATTGCACCAGCCCTTCCTGCCCATGGAGCCAGATGCTGCGCGGATCATCCATGAGGCGCCAGGCGATGTCCCTGAGCGCCCAGGCCGGCACAGAATCCGGCTGCTGGGTTAGAACCTGTGTCAGCAGCCGATCAGCGTGGTCAGGCGCATTCTGTCGCAACCTGTGTCGCGCCTCATGCAACCAGCGAGACGCATCCTGCGGCAAGAGGTGGGCAAAAAGGCGATCAGCGCGATCATCGTCGCCTGCCACCCCTGCGTAAACAGCTTCGGCAAGACGAAGGTCTTGTGCATCCTTCAGCCGGGTCGCAGCGTCGCCGGCAATATTTGCAGCCTCAGCGTGCCGATCTACCCCGGCCAACGCCTCACACCAGGCCAGGATCAGTCCCTTGTCATCCGGGCACTGATGTGCGGCCTCCGCATATGGTCGAGAGAAACTCTCGGTATCACCTCGCGCCCAATACAGTTCCGCGACAAATTGCAGAGCATCAATCCATCCGGGTGCTTGTCGATTGAGAGCCAGGCCAATTTCCAAGGCTCGATCCGATTGGCCATCCCTGTCCAACGCCTGCGCATAACCCAGCCAAGTATAGGCATCGCCTTGTTGACTGGTCAGAATCTGTTCGAACCGCTGCACGGTGCCCGCTTCGCCGCGCTCCAGTGCAATGCGAGTTCGTCCGTTCCGAGCACGTTGATGGGCTGGATCAATAGCAAGACACTTGTCGTAGCTCAGGGAAGCGGCCCCATTTAAGCCGGCTTCACGCTCGATCGAGGCTCTGACCGCCCAATAACGGGCATGTGTCCGCAAGGCCGTTTCCTGTTCGACAAGCCCGACTAATGCGTCATGGCTCCGATCCAGCCGCGACAGGGTCAATGCGCGGTTGAGCAGTGACTCCATGTCCCGCGGCGCGAGCCATAGCGCTTGGTCGAAATAGGCAAGCGCGCCTATATGATCACCTAGGCTGAAAAGGAAATTTCCGGCGCTATTGAACAAGGCTGCGTTGCGCGGGTCCTGCCGCGTAGCATCTCGATAAAGTTGACGCGCACTTGCTTCATTACCATCGGCAGCCAACTGCCTAGCGCGATCCCGAATGGCCGGAATGTCCCATTGCGCCATCAGTCGCGAAACCAGCCCGTGATGGCAAAACGACCGACCGGAGCAAAGGGCGGCACATAGCTGACCTGATGCGACTGAGGTACGCGCAGAAGATTAAGGCTGTTGAAGCGAGGCAACCAGCCTTCAATGATATCCCCATCATCATTCAAGAAGTTGAGATAGCCGCCCCAATCCGGCTTCCAGCCGGGATCGGAAAAGTTGAGCACATAGGCCACGCGCCACCGTTCTTCCCGATGACTGTCATTATGGATCGACAGAAAGTCGCCTGGACCGAACAAAGTCGCTTGCGCATCCGCCTTGATCAGGTCTGCCATGCCGGTAATCGCCCGGACAAGGTTCACAAAGGGTTCCGCGTTGATATATTCCAGCAGGAAATCATGAGGACTGTTGGGCGCCCATTGTTCAAGATAGGCCGTCAAAATGGGATATTGGTGGAACTGGACCGCATAGTCACCTGCCGCCGCAGCACGATGGAGGCTCTGCCCCAACGCTTGTCGCTTTGCCGGGTCTATTGCGGCGACCTCATGCCGGCGCAGCATGAGAGGCGCTTCCGTCCCGACCTGGCAAGCTAGGCCCCAATTGGTTTCCCGCTGCAAAATATGACGTACCGTCTGCGCGGTCTGTCGCGTCAATATGTCGCGGACTTGCACCCGCCCATGGTTGGCAAATTTACTGCTGAGGGACGCGACATCCAGAGTAGGATTGAGATCGAAAAGGGCAACGCTCATATCGAACATGTACCATCGAAAGCACCGACGACCATAAGCATCTTTCCCAATTCGCCTGAATATGTCAGACGCCCGCCATGCAAGCATTGCCGCCACTGACACTCAATCCGGATCTGGATGTCGCTGCGTTGCGCCATATCTATGCGCGTACCGGTCGGGTGACGATCCGAGACTGGTTGCCCATAGATGCGGCAGTGATGCTGGCGACCTTACTGCGGGAGCGGAGCGATTGGCGTCAGATATTGAACAGCGGCGAAAAGGCGCTGGAACTGACAAGAGATGCCCGCGCACAATTGTCATCTGCGCAATACACCGCTTTAGAAAATGCTGTGTATGGCGCGGCGCGTTATGGTTTTCAGTATCGTTACGAAACTATTCGTGTGCCCGATGCCAAGAAAGAACGGCAGATGAGCACGGATATGCTCTGCCGCTTCGCCGAATGGATGTCGAGCGAGCCGGTATGCGCGTTGTTGCGCCAGATCACGCAAGATGAGGATATCTGCTTTGCAGACGCCCAGGCTACCGCCTATTCACCGGGCGATTTTCTGACGGGACATGATGATGCCGTCCCTGGCAAAAATCGCCGCGCCGCCTATGTCATGGGGCTGACAGCCCAATGGCGTCCGGAATGGGGCGGGCTACTGCTGTTCCACGACAGCGACGAAATCGCCGAAGCGCGACCGCCACAATATAACGTACTGAACCTATTTCGCGTGCCACAAATTCATAGCGTGACCGAGGTGACAAAGGCGGCGGCGTATCGCCGTTACTCCATCACAGGATGGCTAAGAAGCCAACAGCCCTGACATGACCAACAGTTGCGACATCGTAGCGGACCCACATTTCATGCCGGTAGGCATCACACCGGACCTGTGTCGTATCCGCTTTGCCCGAGTGCGGTCCGAAACTGTCCGGGCACAACCATTTCTGGATGGACGCACCCCTTTTACCGAAGGGACGGAAATTCTGTTGCCGGTCGATGAGATCGCCGCAGAACTGGCAAGCCAGCCCAATATCCACACACCGACCATTCTCCATGTGTCCTTCTGCGGATCGACGCTGCTCTCGAACCTGCTCGACATACCCGGCCAGTCACTGGGATTGCGCGAGCCTGCCGTGCAAATCAATCTAGCCGATGCCGTGGTCGCCCATCCCGAAAAAGTGCGCAAGCTAGCCTATGTCATCGAAACACTGCTGGGTCGCTCGGTCGAGGGAGAGCGGACTGTCATAAAGCCGACCAACTGGGCCAACAACCTGCTTCCGACCTGGAACGAGCGCCGTTCGATCAACCCGATATTCATGGTTATGGCCCCTCGCCCCTTTCTACGTGCCGTATTCCGCGGTGGTCGCGATCGATTGACTTACACGATGCGGACGGCCCAGCATCTAGCGCCAGGATTGAAGGATGGCCTGAGCCGTTTGACGAAAGCTGCCGGGTCGACCGCTGATCCATTGCAACAGGCCGCACGGCTGACCTTGCTCACCCTATCCTTTCAGTTGCTCATCTTCGAGGAAGCCCGCATTATGGGAGGATGGTCGGCAGAGCGGGTCATTGCTTTCAGCGAACTGCACGACGATCCTGCCGGTACTGCGGCGCGGGCAGCCATGTTACTGGAGCTGGACATCTCCCCGGCCGTTATCACCGACCATTCCAAAGCCATATTGGCCCGCAATTCCAAATCACCGGAGCGACGGTTCCGCGCCGATGAGGAGGCCGAAAATAACCGAGTGATCGAGCAGCATCATGGCCGCACCTTCGACAAGGCCCTTGAATGGGCCTATGCCGAAGGCTTGCACCTCATCATCGCCGGTTAGGCAAGGCTGAGCGCCAGCGCGCCGTCGCCATCCTCGACCTTCACGGTCGATCCGTCCGGCACTTCGCCGCGCAGGATCAGGTCCGCCAGCGGGTCCTGAAGATAGCGTTGCACCGCCCGCTTCAGGGGTCGCGCGCCATAGACCGGGTCGTAACCGACCCGCCCCAGCCATGCCCGCGCGCCTTCGCTCAGGTCGAGGACGATCTTGCGATCCCTGAGCAGCTTGCCGATGCGTGCGACCTGAATGTCGACGATCGGGGCCATATGCGCCGCGCCCAGACGATGGAACAGGATCACTTCGTCCAGCCGGTTCAAAAATTCCGGGCGGAAATGGGCGCGGACCACCTCCATCACCTGATCCTCGACCTTCTCCACCGGCTCATCATCGCCAAGGCTGGTCAGATACTGGCTGCCCAGATTAGAGGTCAGCACGATGATCGTGTTGGTGAAGTCGACCGTGCGCCCCTGCCCGTCAGTCAGGCGGCCATCGTCCAGCACCTGCAGCAGGATGTTGAACACATCGCCGTGCGCCTTTTCGACCTCATCGAACAGGACGACCTGATAGGGACGGCGGCGGACGGCTTCGGTCAGGACGCCGCCTTCCTCATAGCCGACATAGCCGGGAGGCGCGCCGATCAGACGGGCGACGCTGTGCTTCTCCATGAACTCGCTCATGTCGATGCGCACCATCGCGGCGTCGTCATCGAACAGGAAGCCGGCCAGCGCCTTGGTGAGTTCGGTCTTGCCGACGCCCGTAGGGCCAAGGAAGAGGAAGCTGCCGAGCGGCCGGTTGGGGTCTTGCAGGCCCGCGCGGCTGCGACGCACGGCGGTCGACACGGCTTTTACCGCATCGGCCTGTCCAATAACGCGCTGTCCCAGCACCGATTCCATGTTGAGCAGCTTTTCGCGCTCGCCCTCCATCATCCGGTCGACCGGAATACCGGTCCAGCGGGAAACGACGGCGGCGATGTCCTCCGCCGTCACTTCTTCGCGCAGCATCGCGCCGGCGGAGGCGGTCTGCGCCTCCTCCAGCTGCTTTTCCAGCGCGGGGATAGTGCCATATTGCAGTTCGCCCGCCTTGCCATATTCGCCTGAGCGCTGCGCCTGTTCCAGCTGGATACGCGCAGCGTCCAACTGCTCCTTCAGCTTAGCCTCGCCGGCGATCTTGTCCTTTTCCGCCTGCCAGCGGGTGGTGAGCGCGGCGGATTGTTCCTCCAGATTGGCAAGGTCCGCTTCCAGCGTGGCGAGCCGGTCCTTCGACGCGGCGTCGCTTTCCTTCTTCAGCGCTTCGCGTTCGATCTGGAGCTGCATGATGCGGCGGTCGAGATTTTCAATCTCTTCGGGCTTGCTCTCCACCTCCATGCGGATGCGCGAGGCGGCCTCGTCCATCAGGTCGATCGCCTTGTCGGGCAGGAAACGGTCGGTAATATAGCGGTTCGACAGGGTCGCAGCGCTGACGATTGCGGCGTCGGCGATGCGCACGCCGTGATGCGCTTCGTACTTTTCCTTGATGCCGCGCAGGATGGAGATGGTGTCCTCCACCGTGGGTTCGCCGACAAACACCGGCTGGAACCGCCGCTGAAGCGCCGGATCTTTCTCGACATATTTGCGATATTCATCGAGCGTGGTCGCGCCAATGCAATGGAGTTCGCCGCGCGCCAGCGCAGGCTTGAGCAGATTGCCGGCATCCATCGCGCCTTCGGATTTGCCCGCGCCGATCAGCGTGTGCATTTCATCGATGAAGAGGATGATCTGGCCGTCCGCGCCCTTCACCTCGTCCAGCACGCCCTTCAGCCGTTCCTCAAACTCGCCGCGATATTTGGCGCCGGCGATCAGCGACCCCATGTCGAGCGCCATCAAGGTGCGGTCTTTCAGCGTATCGGGTACGTCGCCATTGGCGATGCGCAACGCCAGACCCTCAGCGATGGCGGTCTTGCCGACGCCGGGTTCGCCGATCAGCACCGGATTATTCTTGGTCCGACGCGCAAGAATCTGGATGGTGCGGCGGATTTCCTCATCCCGACCGATAACCGGATCGAGCTTGCCAGCGCGCGCTGCGTCCGTCAGGTCGCGGGCGAATTTCTTGAGCGCGTCATAGCGATCTTCCGCGCCCGCCGTGTCGGCGGTGCGACCGCCGCGCAGGCTGTTAATGGCGGCGTTGAGCGCTTCAGCTTTTACGCCGGCAGCGGCCAAAGCCTTGCCTGCCGTTGTGGTCGTGGCGAGGGTGAGCGCCAGCAGCAGCCGCTCGACAGTGACGAAACTGTCGCCCGCCTTGGTCGCCACCTGCTCGGCGGAATCGAGCACGCGCACGGCGTCATTGTCGAGGCCGGGCGTCTGTTGCGCGCCGCTGCCGGAAACCGACGGCACCTTGGCCAGCGCCGCATCCGTGTCGCGCAGCGCAACTTCCGTCGATCCACCCGCCGCCTTGATCAGGCCCGACGCCATGCCTTGGCTGTCCTCCAGCAGGGCCTTCAACAAATGCTCCGGGCCGATCCGTTGATGGCTCAGGCGGATCGCCACGGTTTGCGCCGACTGGAGGAAGCCCTTGGCGCGATCGGTGAATTTTTCGAGGTTCATGTGCATCCACTCAAATTGCTGGCGACGATGTAGTGTTGCTCAAAAACCACACAAGAGGCGATGCGTGATTATCCTTATTTGGGCGCCTTGGGCGCATCGGAAGCGAAGAGGTCGCCGAAGAAATCCTGCGCGAACCAGAGGGGCGGCGTATCGCCATCGGCCATGGCGCGGGTGATGCGATAATTGGCCTGCGCGAAACGGGCGCCGGCCTCCCAGTCGATTTTCTGATTCATGTCGTCGCCGGGATGATGATAGGCGCCGCCCAGAAAGTCTCCCCACGCCTTTTCCCCGCCATTGGCATAGCCGGTGGCGAGGAAGACGGCGGGCACGCCCTGCTTCACGAACATATAATGGTCGGAACGCACGAAGATCGTTTCCTGCGGCATCGGATCGGGCGAGAGCTTGACGCCCATCGGCGCGACCGCCTTGGCCACGATCGGTCCCAGCGTCGAATGGTCCGCGCCAAAGGCGATGACGTCGGTAAAGGGATAGAGCAGCAGCGGCATGTCGAGATCGACATTGCCGACGATCTGCCTGATCGGCACGCTGGGATGGCGGGCATAATAGTCGGCGCCCAGCAGGCCCTTTTCCTCACCAGTGGAGGCAAGGAAGATGATCGAACGGCGTGGCTTGTCCGGGGATTGGGCCATGGCGCGGGCGACCTCCAGCATGGTGGCGATGCCTGCGCCATTGTCGAGCGCGCCATTGTTGATCCGGTCCTTGTCCGCCGGTTCGCCTGGCTTCACCGGGCTGACGCCAATATGGTCGAGATGGGCGGACAGGACGACATATTCGTCTTTCAGCTTCGGATCGCTGCCGGGCAGGATGGCGACGACATTGGGGCTGGTGACGCGCTGGCTGACGCTTTCGGCCCGGATCGTGACGCTGGTCTTCAGCGCAAAGCCTTTGGGCTTGCCGCCCGCCTTGTCGGCGGTCTTGCGGATGGCGGCGATGGTCGTGGGCGCGCCGGCGAACAGCGCCTGCGCCGCCGGGTCGTTCAGCGCGGCCGAAGCGCGCAGGCCCGGCGCAGCATCGAATGGAACGCCTTCGGGTGAAACCCAGGTGAAATCGGGTTCGTCCGCCGTCTGCACCATGCGTGCCCAGGGCCGCGCCTTCATCGACTGGAGCGTGCCGAAGGACAGCATGCCGATCGCGCCATGCGTCTCGGCCACCTTGCCCTTGGTCGCGGAAAGATGCGCGCCCTCCTCACTCGGCAGCCCCTTGGGATAGCCGCGCAGGGTGACGACGATCTTCCCCTTCACATCCAGACCAGCATAATCGTCCAGGCCAAGCCGCTTGTTTTCCAGGCCATAGCCCACGAACACCAGAGGCGCGGTGACATCCAGATGCGGTTCGGCGGCGTTCAGACCCACCAGTACATCGCCGGCATGGGTGAAGCTCTTTGCACCGCCTGCGCCGGAAACGGTCAGGGTGGCGGGCGTCTTGCCGAACTCGGTCTTCTGGAAGCCGATGCGCTGAAACCAGCTGACCCCATTTGCATCGGCGTCGCCGGCCGGCTTCAGGCCCAGCCCGTCAAATTGACTGGCGACATAGCGGGCCGCGATTTCATGGCCTTCGCTGCCGGTGTCGCGGCCGGCAAGCAGATCATCGGCCAGAAATTCGACATGGGCGCGCACGGCGGCGGGCGAGAAGACGGGATCGCCAGAGGATTGCGACGAGGATTGCGCGCTCAGGGCGGCGGGCAGGACGAGAGCGGAGGCGGCTGTCAGCAAGGCCAGACGTTTCATGCGGGAAGGGACTTTCTGGATAAGAAGCTATGGCGACAGGATTGCCGCCCTGTGCCGCGCCTGTCCACCCTTTGCGTATTGCACGCCTATCACGCCCCGCTATGGTGCGGACCATTGTGGCGCGTCCGTCGCCATATGGTCCGTAGCTCTTGCCAGAGGCCCATCATGACCCTTTTTTCCCTATCGCGCCGGCTGCCCCTGCTGATCGGTCTGTCCACGCTTGCGCTGATGCCCGCAAGCGCGAACGCCCAAGGCGCGAGCGCCGCGCCCGCGCCGCTGTCCAGCCTCGTGTCCAAGGTCGACATTCCCTATGAGGAGTTCCGGCTGGCCAACGGGCTGCGCGTGATCGTCCATACCGACCGCAAGGCGCCGGTGGTGGCGGTGTCGATCTGGTATCATGTGGGTTCGCGCTACGAGCCGGCGGGCAAGACCGGCTTTGCCCATTTGTTCGAACATCTGATGTTCTATGGATCGGAAAATGCCGATGGTCCCTTCTTCGGGCGACTGGAGGATATCGGCGCGACCGACTGGAACGGGACGACTTGGTTCGACCGCACCAATTATTTCGAAACGGTGCCGACCGGCGCACTCGACCGGGCGCTGTTCCTGGAATCGGACCGTATGGGCCATTTGCTGGGCGCGGTGACGCAGGTGAAGCTGGATACGCAGCGCGGCGTGGTGCAGAATGAAAAGCGGTCGGGTGAAAATGAACCCTATGGCCTGGTCGAATATGCGCAGCTGGCGGCGCTGCTGCCCGAAGGCCACCCCTATCGCCATTCGACCATCGGTTCGATGGCGGACCTGAATGGCGCGAGCCTGGCCGACGTCCAGAGCTGGTTCAAGACCCATTATGGCCCGAACAATGCCGTGCTGGTGCTGGCGGGCGACATCGATGTCGCGACCGCCAAGGCCAAGGTGGAGAAGTGGTTCGGCAATATCCCGGCTGGTCCCGCCCCCAAGGATGTCGACGCCAGCGTTCCGACGCTGGCCAAGGATGTCGACCTGACGATGCACGATAATGTCGCGGCCACCCGCCTCTATCGCAACTGGATCGTGCCCGGCGTCAATTCGGCCGACCTTCAGCAGTTGGATCTGGCCATGACCGTGTTCGGCGGGCTTGGCTCTTCGCGGCTGGACAATGCGCTGGTGCGCGACGAGAAGGTCGCCGTTGCGGTCAAGGCCAGCATCCAGCCCTTTGAAAAGCTGAGCATCGCCGAAATCACCGTCGATGTGAAGCCGGGCGTGGACCCGGTGGCGGTGGGCAAGCGGCTGGATGCGCTGCTGGCCGACTATCTCGCCAAGGGACCGAGCGCCGATGAAGTCTTGCGCGCAGCCACCGGGCAGGCATCGGGCACGATTTCGGGGCTGGAAAAGGTTGGCGGTTTCTCTGGCAAGGCGGTGACGCTGGCCGAGGGCGCGGTCTATTCCGACGATCCGGGCAAATATAAGAAGGATTTGGCCATCTATGCCACTGCGACGCCGCAGAGCGTGGCTGCGATTGCGCGCAAATGGCTGGGCCGGCCGGTGCTGCGCCTGACCGTTGCGCCGGGCGAGCGGTCTGCCGCCGACAATGCGCTGGCGGGGAATGCGAAAGACGGTGGAGCCGGGCACAAGCCCGCCTTCTTCCGCAATCCCGATGCAGCGGCTCCGGCCGCCGCGACGCCGCCCGCCCCGACGAAGATCGCCGAACCGCCGATCGAACCGGTCAAGGATCTGGACTTCCCCGATGTCGAGCATGCGACGCTGAAGAACGGGATCAAGGTCGTGTTCGCGCAGCGCAGCGCCGTGCCGACGGTGCGCGTTTCGGTCGCGTTCGACGCGGGCAATGCGGCGGACGACAAGACGAAGCTGGGCACGGCGGGCCTGATGGCGGCGCTGCTGGACGAAGGCACGACCAGCCGGTCGTCGGTGCAGATCGCCGAGGAGCAGGAGCGTCTGGGCGCGTCGATCAGCGCGGGCAACAGCATGGACCGCACCAATGTCGGCCTGTTCGCGCTCAAGCCCAATCTGGACGCCTCGCTGGGCCTGCTGGCCGATGTGATCCGCAACCCCGCCTTTGCCCCGGCTGAAGTCGAGCGGCTGCGTGGGCAGGTGCTGACCCGGATCAAGGCGGAAAAGACCGAGCCGATGGCGATCGCGCAGCGCATGCTGCCGCCCCTGCTCTATGGGCAGGCGCATCCCTATGGCATTCCCTTCACCGGATCGGGCACCGAAACGGGCGTGAAGGCGGTGACGCGGGCGGACCTGACCGCCTTCCATGACAAGTGGATGCGGCCCGACAATGCGACCATCTTCGCCGCCGGCGACACGACCCTGGCCGAATTGCTGCCGCTGCTGGAAAAGCGCTTTGGCGACTGGACGGCGCCGGTGGCCGAGAAGGGCGCGAAGCTGTTCCGCATGGATCGCATGATGCGCCCGGCGAAGATCGTGCTGATCGACAAGCCGCAAAGCCCGCAGTCGATGATCCTGGCGGGCCTGCTGACCAACCAGTCGGGCACCGACAATCCCGTGACGCTGCAAACCGCCAATGAGGTGCTGGGCGGCAGCACGACGTCGCGCCTGTGGATGGACCTGCGTGAGACGAAGGGTTGGGCCTATGGTGTGGGCACGGCGCTGTCGGGGGTCAAGGAAACCATCCCGTTGCTGGTCTATGCCCCGGTCCAGACCGACAAGACCGGCGAATCCATCCTAGCCCTGCGCAAGGACATGACCGAGTTTCTGACGACCAAGGGCACGACCGAGGCCGAGCGCAACCAGACGATCAACAGCCAGATCCTGTCCCTGCCGGGCAGTTTCGAAACATCGTCCGACCTGCTGAGCGCGATGATGCGCAACAGCCTGATCGGCCGGGCGGACGATTATTATGAGACTCTGCCCAAAACCTATCGCGCGATGACGGCGGCGGATTTCGACAAGGCCGCGCGCGAGGCGATCCATCCCGAACGGCTGATCTGGGTCGTGGTGGGCGACGCGAAACTGGTGCGGCCCCAGCTTGACGCCGTGGGCCTTCCGGTGGAAATGGGGACGCTCGCCGATTGACGGGAACGTAAAGGAGAATGACGATGGCTGATGTGGATGGCGCTTATGATTGCGTGGCCAAGACACCGATGGGCGACCAGAAGGGCGTGTTCACCGTCATCAGCAGCGGCGACCGCTTCAACGGCACCTTTGCCGGCATGATGGGATCGCTGGATGTGGTCGACGGCAAGGTCGAGGGCGCGAAGCTGAGCTGGAAGATGGAAATGACCATGCCGATGCCGATGACGCTGGATTGCGAAGCGGAAGTGGCGGGCGACGCCATCACCGGCACGATGCAACTGGGCGCGTTCGGCGCGTCGGCGTTCAGCGGTACGCGCCGGGCCTGATTTAGGGGCCTGACCGGAGTCATAATCGGCCCGGGCCATGTCGCAAGGCATGGCCCGGGCCGATTGCGTTTTGTGCATATGCGACAGCGAAGTGGACAGTTGCGCGTGATATTGCATTGATCCATTAGTTAGCTACCTAATGGATATGGCAATGATCGAGTCGAGGCGCCTGCTGGCGCATAAAATGGCCCCCGTCGCGCGCGGGTGGCGGCAGCTGGCCGACAGCGCGCTCGCCCGTTTCGGCGTGTCGAACAGCGCGGGCTGGTGCCTGATCCACATCGACCGCATGGGCGGCGACGTGCGGCAGGCGGAACTGGCCGAATCGCTGGACATCAGCCAGCCGTCGCTGGTGCGCACGCTGGATCAGGTGCAGGCGGCGGGACTGGTCGCGCGCACGCCGCATCCCGAGGACAAGAGATCCAACATCATCGCGCTGACGCCGGCCGGGCAGGAGCTGGTCGGCCAGATCGAGGCGCAGCTGGGCGCATTGCGCGACGACCTGTTGCGCGATGTGCCCGACGAACTGATCGAGATCATGGTCGAAATGCTGGACATATTGGGCGAACGCATCGCCGAACGGCGGAGCGGACTGTGACATTGCACGCCATGAGCGAGAAATTCGGCGTTCCCGCCGCGCTCTTTTCCGTCAAATGCCTGGCCGCAGCCATGCTGGCGCTCTATGTGGCGTTCAGCATCGGGCTGGAGCGCCCCTATTGGGCGTTCCTGACCAGCTATATCGTCGCCCAGCCCATGGCCGGCGCGGTGATTTCCAAGGCGCTGTTCCGCATCATCGGCACGCTGACCGGCGCGATGTTCGCGGTCGCGGCCGTGCCGCCGCTGGTCAATTCGCCCGAATTGCTGTCGCTGGCGATGGCCGGATGGACGGGGCTGTGCGTGTTCATATCGCTGCTGGACCGCACCCCGCGCGGCTATATGTTCGTGCTGGCGGGTTATACCGCCTGCCTGATCGTCTTTCCCGATGTCGATACGCCGCAGACCATCTTCACCGTGGCGTCGCTGCGCGTGCAGGAGATATTGATTGGGATCCTGTGCGGCAGCCTGATCCACGGCGTCGTGCTGCCCGGATCGATCACCGGCGTCCTGCTGGGGCGGGTGGAGACGATATTGCGCGACGCCGAGCGCTGGTCGCGCGACGCCATTGCGATCGAGCCGGTCGCGGGGCTGGACGCCGAACGCCGCCGGCTGGCGCAGGACGTCACCGAATTGCACCAGATGTCGGTGCATCTGCCCTTCGACATCAGCCGCCTTGCCCCGCGCGTACGCACCGTCCGCGCGTTGCAGGACCAATTGTCGATGCTGTTGCCGTTGGGCGCGGCGGTGGAGGACCGGCTGGCGCAGCTGAAGGCCGCGCATGACGGCGTCGTGCCGCCGCAGGTCGAAGCGTTGATCGCCGATGTGCGGCTGTGGCTGGATACGCCCGCGCCCGACAATGACGTGCGGGCGCAGCAGGCGCAGGCGCTGATCGAGCGCTGCACGGCGATGGAGCCGGAGGCGTCGGCGCAGATGGGCTGGGGCGACATGATGCGGCTGAGCCTTTATGCCCGGCTGGCGTCGCTGGTGGCGGTGCATCGCGACTGCCGCGACCTGCACGACCAGATGGAAACGCACAGCCGCGCCGCCGTGACGCCGCGCGTCGCCGAACTGCTGGAAGGGCGGCGCAACCGCGAAATGCATCGCGATTATGCCGGGGCGGCGCGCGGCGCCTTTGCCGCGTTCATGACCATCGCCATCGGTTGCGCCCTGTGGATCGGCAGCGGATGGCAGGATGGCGGCACCGCCGTCATGCTGGCCGGCGTCTTCCTGTCGCTGTTTTCCGCGTCGGACAATCCCCTGGCGCCGCTCAAAGGCTTCATGATCGGCACCATCGCCGCATCCGTGCTGGGCGCCGTCTATGGCTATGCGATCATGCCCCGGCTGGACGGTTTCGGCATGCTGGCGCTGGCCTATGCGCCGATGTTGCTGTTGCTGGGCGCGATGATGGCCTCCCCCCGCTGGATGGGCATCGCGCTGCCGACATTGCTGGGTCTGGGCAGCCCGGTGCTGCTGTCCGATCATTATGTCAGCGCGTTCGGTTCCTACATCAACGGCGCGATCGCGCAGATTGTGGGCATCTGGTTTGCGATCATCATGGCGGGGCTGTGGCAGTCGGCCGGGGTCGAGCGGGCGATCCGCCGCACCATCAGGGCCGGATGGGCCGACATCGCCAATCGCGCGACCAAAATGTCGCCGCCCGACGTGCGCGGATGGATCAACCGGATGCTGGACCGCATCGCGCTGCTCGCCCCGCGTCTGGCCGCCACGCGGCGGGACAGCGGCAAGCCGCTCTATGATGCGCTGCGCGACCTGCGCACCGGCGTCGCCATCGGCGAATTGCGGCAATTGCGGCTGGACCTGCCGGCGCAGCAGACCGGCCCGCTGGCCACCGTATTGCAGGGCGTCAGCCGCCATTACCGGCAGATGGACCCGGATGCGCCGCAGCCCGCCGACCCGACCCTGTTGAACGACATCGACGCGGCGATCGACGATCTGGCGGCCAACCCCCGCCCGTCCATCCGCCGTGAGGCGGTGCTGGGCCTCGTCAGCCTGCGCCGCAACCTGTTCCCCGACGCAACAGGGTACAGGCTGGGCTATCGGAGGACCATCGCATGACCGGAGAGATCGCTTTGGGCGGCATCTTCATCCCCACTTTGCTGTTGCTGGCGCTGGTTGCGCTGGTGCTGGCCTGGGTCGTCACCCGCCTGATCGGCGCGGCCGGCCTCTATCGTTTCCTCGCCTATCGCGCGGCCGTGGACCTCAGCATCTTCGTGCTGATCCTTGGCGGCCTCGCCATCCTCGTCCCCACCCTTGGAATCCGTCTATGAACCGCCCAACCCTCAACAAAATGGCTACCGTGCTGATCCGCAGCGCCGCCACCATCGCCCTCGTCATCGCCGCGACAGCCGCAGCGATCTGGATGTGGAATCATTATGAGGGCAGCCCCTGGACCCGCGACGGGCGCGTGCGCGCCGATGTGGTGCGGGTGACGCCGGACATTAGCGGCCTCGTCACATCGGTGGCGGTGCATGACAATCAGCTGGTGAAGGCGGGCGACCTGCTGTTCGTGATCGACACGCCGCGTTATTCGATGGCGCTGGAAGAATCCAACGCCCGGATCGCCAGCGCGCAGGCGACGCTGGGACAGGCTCGGCGTGAGGCGCGGCGCGACACGGCGCTGGGTGATCTGGTCGCGGCGGAAACCCATGAGCAGAATCTGGCCCGGGTCGAAACCGCACAGGCGGCGCTGGCCGAAGCCTATAGCGCGCGCGATGCCGCCGCGCTGAACCTGAAGCGCACGAAGATCGTCGCGTCGGTCAATGGCGTCGTCACCAATCTGGACCTGCATCCGGGCGACTATGTCGGCGCGGGTGCCCAAGCGATGGCGCTGATCGACAGTGATTCCCTGCGGGTCGAGGGCTATTTCGAGGAAACCAAACTGCCGCTGATCTGCATCGGCGCGCCGGTGACGGTGCGGCTGATGGGCGAGGCGCAGGATGTGCATGGCCGGGTCGAAAGCATCGCCTATGGCATTAATGACGACAGTCGCAGCAATTCGGGCAATTTGCTGCCGTCGGTCGAGCCGACCTTTTCCTGGGTGCGGCTGGCCCAGCGCATTCCGGTGCGGGTGAAGCTGGAAAAGGTGCCGGCGGGGCTGCGCCTGATTTCCGGCCGCACCGCGACCGTGACGGTGCAACCGGCGGGCAAGGACGCCAAGCCGGGGGACTGCCGCCATGCGTAAATGCCTTTACGCGCCGCTGCTGGCGCTGAGCCTGGCCGCCTGCACCACCGCCGGGCCGGATTATCGCCCGCCCGAACAATCGGCCGCGACGACGCCGGGGGCGACCGGGGCCTTCCATTCGGCCCAGGGCGCGCAGTTCGCACAGGCGGATTTGCCCGATCACTGGTGGCAGCTTTATGCCGATCCGCAACTCGATACGCTGGTGGAGCAGGCGCTGAGCGCCAATGCCGACCTGCGCAGCGCCGACGCCAATCTGGTGCGGGCGCAGGCGGTGCTGCGCGAAGCGCAGGCGGGCCGCGACATCACGACATCGATCAGCGGTGGCGAGACGATTGCCCGCGCGTCGGGCGTGTCGCAGCATCTGCCCGGCACGGTGGGTTATGATCTGGGGCTGGCGGCATCCTATCCGCTGGACCTGAACGGCCGGATCAAACGCGCGATCGAGGCGAGCGGGGCCGATGTCGAGGCGGTGCGCGCGGCGCGCGACTATGTGCGCGTCAGCGTGGCGGCGGCCACGACGCAGGCCTATGCGCAGGTGTGCGCGGCCAATTACAACCTGACCGTCAACCGCAAGGTGGTGGCGTTGCAGCGCGACACGCTGAACGCGACGCGGCGGCTGGCCAGGGGCGGGCGCGGCACCGCGTTCGACGTCAGCCGGGCGCAGGCGGCGGTGGATGTGAGCGAGGCGGCGCTGCCCGGCTTTGCGGCGCAGCGGCAAAATGCGCTCTATCTGCTGGCGACGTTGCTGGGCCGGGCGCCCGCCGACTATCCGCGCGAGGTGGAGAATTGCGCGACGCTGCCGACGCTGGGCCAGCCCCTGCCGGTGGGCGATGGCGCGGCGCTGATCCGGCGGCGGCCCGACATAAGGCAGGCCGAACGCACCATTGCGGGCGATACGGCGCGGTTGGGCGTGGCGACGGCGGACCTCTATCCACAGGTTCGCATCGGTGGATCGGTGGGGCTGACCGGGCCGCTCAAGGATTTCGGATCAGGATCGGCGTTCGGCTTCAGCCTGGGGCCGTTGCTCAGTTGGAGCTTCCCCAACCGGCCGGTGGTGAAGGCGCAGATCGCGCAGGCCGATGCGCAGGTGCAGGCCGATCTGGCCGGCTTCGACGCATCGGTGCTGGAGGCGCTGCGCCAGACCGAGACGGCGCTGGAAACATACCGCCGCAATGCCGATCAGGCCGCCGCGCTGGACCGGGCGCGCGATAGCGCGGGCGTTTCGGCCGGGCAGGCGGGCAAGCTGTTCCGATTTGGCCGAGGCGATTTCCTGTCGCTGCTGGATGCGCAGCGCAGTCTGGCCAGCGCGGAAGCCTCCGCCGCCGCCGCACGGGCGCAACTGGTGCAGGATCAGATCGCCATATTCCTGGCGCTGGGCGGCGGCTGGTCCTAGGACCAATCGACATTCAGCCCTGGCGGGCTGCAAATGGCGAATTTCCGTACTTCCGGTGCTCACGTACTTTGAGTACGCTGCGCTCCGGATCACGAAAATCCACCATTTTCGCTCCGCCATCATCTGAATGTCTATCGGCCCCATAAGCCGCAGATCGGCAGCATTGCAAAAAGGGGGCGATCCGACTGTTGCGGATCGCCCCCTTTTTGCGTGGTGCGTTTTGCGCTGGCCTGCGGCGAGACAGCTTAGCTGCCGTTCGGGCCGCCGCCGGGGCTGCCGGCGCCACCGCCGCCGCCCATGCCGCCGGCGCCGACCGCGCCGATATTGCCGAAAATCTCGTCAAACAGGCTGCGATGGCGGCCCAGCGTCGGCGTCTTGTCGCCCGTGGGCGAGATATGGGCGACCTGCTCCAGCCCCATGCGATCAACCGCCGCGACATTGCCGGCAGGATCGAAGCGCACGCGCAGCACCGTCTGGTCCACCGGCTTGGGATTGGAAAAGGCCAGCGCGCGCATGTTGCGCGACACATAATACCAGTCCTGCTCGCCAAACTGCGACACGAAGCTGGGGCGGCCCAGCGTGCCTTCCACCGAGGCGCGATTGTCGATGCCGGGCTGAACCGAGTCCACCAGCAGCTTGTCGACCTGATAGCCCTGATGCGTGCGCAGACGGGTGCAGGCCGATGTGCCGAGCAGCAGCGCGCTGAGGCCGATGGCGATCATCACGCGCCCACGGCGGGAATGGCGGCTGAACTGAGGCATGAACTTCTCCTGCGGGGGTTTGCCCGCGAACCCAAGAAACCTGATGTCGCCATTGCATTGGCGGACGCAGCGATCAATATGGAAATGCGCGTGCCCCGGCAAGGGGCGCATAATATCGGACGGCGCGCCGCCGCCCGATCCGTCTGGAAAAAGCCGCAAGCCGATGACCCGTTCGCCTTCCATCCTCCAGCGCCTGTTTGGCCGCAGCGACCCGCGCGAGGGCCTGCATCCGCTTTACCACGCCATCGTCGCGGAGGGACGGCAGCCGCACTGGTATCTGGACGGGGCGGTGCCCGACACGCTGGATGGGCGGTTCGACATGATCGTCGCCATATTGGCGCAGGTGCTGATCCGGCTGGAGCAGCAGGGCGCCGCGCAGGAGAGCGTATGGCTGACCGAGCTGTTCGTCGACGATATGGACGGGCAGTTGCGGCAGGAGGGGATTGGCGATGTCGTCGTCGGCAAGCATGTCGGCCGGATGATGAGCGCGCTGGGCGGGCGCATCAGCGCCTATCGCGACGCCTTGACCGGAGAAGGGGATTTTGCTGAGGCGCTGCGCCGCAACCTCTATCGCGGCGCGCCGGTGGCGGACGGAGCGATCGCGCATGTCGAGAGCGCGTTGCGGACGCGCTGGACGCGGCTGGGGTGCCTGACGCGCGACGCATTGCTCGCGGGAGATATGGGATGAACATGAACGTCGAATTTTCCCGCCCGGTGAAGGCGGACCAGATCAAGCGCCTGACCGGCGACACCCACATCGTCGCCGATGACGCCGAGCGCGCGGCGCTGGCCCGGCGGTTCGGCCTGTCGGCGCTGGACCGGCTGGAGGCGGACTATGCGCTGACGCAAGAGGATGGCGCGATCATGGCGCGCGGGCGGGTAAGAGCGGCGCTGGCCCAGCCCTGCGTCGCGACCGGCGTGCCGGTGCCCGAAACGATCGACAGCGATTTCCTGCTGCGCTTCGTGGTGGAGGGCGAGGATGCGCCCGAGGGCGAGGAGCTGGAGTTGGACGCGGAGGATTGCGACACGATCGGCTATGACGGGCAGGTCGTGGATATGGGCGAGGCGGTGGCCGAGACGATGGCGCTGGCGATGACGCCCTATCCCCGTGCGCCAGACGCCGATGCCTATCTCAAGGAGGCGGGCGTATTGAGCGAGGAGCAGGCCAGCCCCTTTGCCGCGCTGCTGGGCCTGAAAGACAAGAAGTAGGAAAAGATGCGCGCGCTTTTGCTGATGATGGCGGCGACGGCATCGGTCGCGCAGGCCGGGACGCCGCCCGCGCGCTGGGCGGCGGGGACGCCGCTGATCGGTGAAGGCGTGGCGCGCAGCCAGTGGGACATGGCGGAAAACCGGGCGCAATGCGCGCCACTGGCGTTAACGTCGGACGGCGGCGTGCGGGGCAAGGCGCGGCCAGCGAGCTTCGGCGGCGGCTGGGCGGTGGCGTTCGACCTGCCGGGCGTGCGCAGCGCCTATGGCTTTGCCGGCACCGGACTGTTGCCGCAGGATGATCAACCGGCAAGCTGGCAGCGCGACCGGCTGACGCGGCAATGGCCGCATATGCGCGATCTGGCCGCCCTGCCCGCGCCGTCCTTCGCCGGCTATGGCGTGGTGGGCGCGGAGCCTTATCCCGCCGACAATGTGGCGGGTAAGCGGCTCCATTCGCTGGCCTATCTGCGGGTCGGCGGGCAGCGTTGCACCTATAATGTGTGGAGCCGGATCAGCCGGGCGCATCTGGAGACGGTGCTGGACAATCTGCGCCTGGTCGACTGATCCGCATCAGGGTGTTTCCCTTTCGTTCCCGTTCGTGGCATAGCGGCCGCCATGGAATCGAGCCTGCGCAAGATCATCCATATCGACATGGACGCCTTTTATGCGTCGGTGGAGCAGCGCGACAATGCGTCGTTGCGCGGGCTGCCGATCGCGGTGGGCGGCGGCGGGCCGCGCGGGGTGGTGGCGACATGCAGTTATGAAGCGCGCAAATTCGGCGTGCGATCCGCGATGCCGGGCGCGCGGGCGCGCAGGCTGTGCCCCGACCTGCTGTTCGTGAAGCCCCGGTTCGAGGTGTATCGCGCCGTATCGGCGCAGGTGCGCGATATCTTCAGCCGCTTTACCGACATGATCCAGCCCCTGTCGCTGGACGAAGCCTATCTGGACGTGACGGTGAACAAGCCGGGCATCGCATCGGCGACGATGATCGCGCAGGAGATACGGCGGATGATCCGCGCGGAGACGGGCCTGACCGCATCGGCCGGCGTGTCCTATAACAAGCTGATCGCCAAGCTGGCGTCGGACCAGAACAAGCCCGACGGCGTCTGCGTCGTGCGGCCGAGCGAGGGCGCGGCCTTCATCGCCGCCATGCCGGTGCGGCGCATCCATGGCGTGGGTCCGGTGACGGCGCAGCGCATGAAGGAACTGGGGATCGAGACGGGCGCGGACCTGCGGATGCGCGACATGCGCTTTCTTCAGGCGCATTTCGGCAGTTCGGCCGACTATTATTATCGCGCGTCGCGCGGCGAGGATGATCGCCCGGTGCGCGAGCGGCAGGAACGCAAGTCGGTAAGCGTGGAGGACACATTTTTCGACGATCTGGTGGAGAAGGAGGCGCTGGTCGCCGAACTGGACCGCATCGCCATCAATTTGTGGACCCGGATAGAGCGGGCGCAGGCATGGGGGCGGACGGTGGTGCTGAAGATCAAATTCGCCGATTTCCGCATCATCACCCGATCGCGCAGCTTTGCCGCGCCGGTGCGGTCGCCCGATTTGCTGGCGCAGGCGGGGCGCGAATTGCTGCTGGCGCAATTGCCGCTGCGCATGGGCGCGCGCCTGCTGGGGCTGGGCGTGCATAATCTGGCGGGAGAAGAAACGCAGGAGGCGGACGGGCAATTGCCGTTGGCGCTGTGAGGCGGTGATGCGCCGCTATCCCCCACGCGAAGCGAAAGAAAATGACCAACTATGCCGGTTTGTCTGGCGCTGGGCAGTCGGGTAACAGCTATTATCGCAGTGTGAACACCATCTCCAGGGATGCGTGTTGGAGATTGTCAGCCATGGCATTGAGAATGGGCCGCTAAGCGGCGGCTATGCCTGATCCAACATACTGGATCAGGATGGCCATGACATGTATAGCGGCGTTGGCAGAATGGCACGATATTGATACGCAATGTCACCAACACCCACTATCTTAACTGTCTGATGTGGGACCAAGCTGAGCGTGGAGTTTTGAGGCGATGACGGCCGGGGCGAAGCCGCGACACAAGGGATGGCGCTATCGCGCCAATGTGGCGCTGCGGATATTGGCCGGAACGGCGGGGACCTATCTGGTCGCGGCGCTGGCGGCGGCGATGCTGGCCCGCATCCTGCCGATGAGCCGGGCCGAGGCGGTGACGACCGGCACGATGATCGCCTTTGCAATCGCGCCCGGAGTCGTCGTCTGGGCCTTTCTGGCGCGCGGGCCGTGGCGCGCGCTGGCGGGCGTGGGCATTGCGGCGCTGGCGCTGGGCGGGGTCGCCTGGCTGGCGGGGGCGCCGGTATGAGCGCAGGCAATAGCGGGACCAGCGCCATGATCCGCGAAGGCGCGCGCCAGTCCATGGCCTGGCTGCATGGCTGGACCGGGCTGTTGCTGGGCCATATCCTGTTCGTCATGTGCCTGGCCGGCACGCTGAGCGTGTTCAAGCCGGAAATCAGCCGCTGGATGCGGCCCGAGGTCAGCGCCCCGGCCGATCCGGCAGGCGCGATCGTGGCGGCGACGACATGGCTGTCCGCCAACACAAAGGGGGCGACCGGCTGGTATCTGTCCGCGCCCGATGGCCGGTCCAACACGGTCGAGGCGACCTATGACAGCGATGGCGCCTATTTCAGCCGGGCGCTCGATCCGGTGCGCGGCGCGCCGGTCGCGCGCGACACGCTGGGCGGGGAATTTTTCTATCGCCTCCATTTCGAGCTGCAAATCCCTTATCCCTGGGGGCGGCTGCTCGCGTCGCTGGCGGCGATGCTGATGCTGGTGGCGATCGTCACCGGGATCATCGCGCACAAGCGCTTCTTCAAGGACATCTTCACCTTTCGCCCGGCCAAGGGGCAGCGCAGCTGGCTGGACGGGCATAATGCGCTGGGCGTCCTCTCCCTGCCGTTTCACATCATGATCACTTTTACCGGATTGCTGACATTGGCGTCGCTCAGCCTGCCCTGGGGGATGACGGCGGCCTATGGCGAGGATCTGGTTACGCTCTACAGCGATATGACGCCGGGCGCGGTCAGCCGCGCGGCGAGCGGGACGAAAGCGCCACTGGCCCCGATCGCGCCGATGCTGGCGCAGGCGGAACGCTATTTCGATGCCCCGGTCGGCCGGGCCTATATATTCAATCCCGGCGATGCGGCGGCGGTCGTGACCCTCTATCCAGTGGAGCAACGCGCGATCGGCTATCTGCCCGCCGAAATGAGTTTCGACGGGGCGACCGGAAAGTTGCTGAAGGCATGGACCGAGGATCGCGCAGGCATGCGGACCTATCAGACCGTCTATGGCCTGCACATGGCGCATTTCGCGCCGCTGCTGACGCGCTGGCTCTATTTTCTGGGCGGCGCGATGCTGACGCTGGCGATCGCCAGCGGCATGCTGCTGTGGATCGTCAAACGGCGCGAGCGTGCGCCCTTGTCGATCGGCAACAAGGTGCTGGAGCGGCTGAATGTCGGCGGGCTGATGGGCGCGGCGATCGGCATGGCCGCCTTCCCGATCGCCAATCGGCTGCTGCCGCTGGCGATGGCGGGGCGGGCCGAGGCCGAAGTGTCGGTCGCGCTGTGGAGCGCGGCGGCGGCGCTGCTGGCGGGGCTGGTGCTGCCGCCGGCGATCGGCTGGCCATTGCTGATGGGGGTGCTGGCGCTGTGCTGCGCGCTGGCGGCGCTGCTGGGACCGATCTGGGCGAGCGATATGGTGCTGGCGACCGGCAATGCGATGTTGCTGGCGACGGCCATGGCGCTGGCGATGCTGGTGTGGTGGCGGCAAGTGCGCCGCAAGCCCGCGCCTGCGCCCGCCCGCCGCCGGAAGGCCCCGGCATGATGCTGACGGCGGGTCTTCTTTACCTTGCCCTGTTCGCGCTTGCCGCGCGGATGCAGCGGCATAAGCCGGTGCTGCTGGACGCATGGCAGCGCCGGCCCCTTGTCGCGCATCTGGAGATGGCGGGCTGGGCGCTGCTGGCGCTGTCGCTGCTCAGCCTGGGGCTGGCGGCCGATCCGGGCAAGGCGCTGGTGACATGGGTGGGGCTGCTGGCGTTGCTGTGCGGGGCGATCATGCTGGGCATGACCTATCGCCCTGCCCTGCCGCGCATCGGCGTGCCGGTGGCGGCGCTGATGATCCCGTTGGGATTGATGAGCCTTTTCTGAAATGCGCGGAAGAGCGCATTTCAGGTGCGGCACCAGCCCGCACCCCCACCCGACCACCCATCAGGATACCATGCCTGGGTGGTCAGGTGGGGGCGCGGGCTGGTGCGAAAGCGGCGGAAACGCACTCACCCCTTGATGTCGATGGTGGCGACGAGGCCGCCTTCCTCCGCATTGCGCAGGCGCACCGACGCTTCGAAGCTCATCGCCAGCGAGCGGGCGATTGTGAGGCCGATGCCGGTGCCGTTGCGGCCGCCGGGCTGTCCGCTGGGACCGCGGGTGAAGGGTTCGAACATCTGGTCGATCTGGTCGGCGGGAATGCCGGGACCCGTGTCGCGCACATGGATCATCAGCCGGCCGTTCGCACGCGCGCAGGACACTTGCGCGCAGCCGCCATATTTGACCGCATTGTCGACCAGATTGCCGATGCAGCGGGTCAGCGCATTGGGCTTCACCCGAACATTGCCGCCGCATCCCGACACGAAACGGACCGGCTGGCCCAGATCCTGCGCATCCTCCGCCATGCTGGCGAGCAGCGAATCGATGTCGATCAGCGACCATTCTTCGCGCGCTTCGGTGCTGCTGGCGAGGTCCAGCCCTTCGCGCACCAGCGTCTGCATCGCCTGATGATCAGCCAGTAGCCGTTCGCGCAGCTCTACATTTTCCACCAGCTCCAGCCGCAGCCGCAGCCGGGTGAGCGGGGTTTGCAGATCATGGCTGATCGCGGCGAGCAACTGGGTGCGTTCGGCAAAGCCGGCGCGGGCGCGGCGTTGCATCAGGTTGAAGGTGGAAAGGGCGGCACGCACCTCCTCCGGCCCGGTTTCGGGCACATCCTCCGGGTCGAGCGACAGGGAGAAGGCTTCGGCGGCGCGCTCCAGCCGGCGCAGCGGCTTGGCCACGAAGCGCGCGACCAATATGGCCAGGCCCGCCGACGCGACGATGATGACCAGCAGATAGAGCGGGTTGAAGATGGTGCTGGGCGGCTTGGCGATGCGCGGGAAGGTGAGCGCCATGGCGCGGCGCTGACCGCCAATGTCAGTGAAGCGGACGATCCAGCAATCCGGGCGCGGCGCGCCGATCAGGCCGGCGGCCCGGTCCTTCTGCCCTTCATGCCCGGGGAAGCACAGGCCAACCGGCACCTGCCCCGCCTCCGGCTGCGATTGCAGGCCGATGCGGTCCATCAGCGCCTTTTCAAGATCGGCGTCGGATTCGCTGAGCGCCACGCCTTCGGGCGCGGGATAGGCGCCGATGATGTTGTGCGCGGCCATCATCGCTTCGACCCCTTCAGGGTCGCGCCGCAGCCGGGTCGCGATGTCAAGCGCGCTGGCCACCACGCGCTGGCGCCGGACCCGTTCGAAATCATGATGGCGCGCCTGTTCGGCGACCAGCAAGGCGATGATCGCGGCGACCGACATGCCGACCGTGAGGATCAGGAAAATCTGACCCGCCATCGTCCCGAAAAAAGCGCGCATGCGCCGCGCCCTGTATAACAGCGTCATGAATAAGCGACCCCGCTGGCCAGCACATAGCCTTCACCCCGGACGGTGAGGATCAGTTCGTCGCCGCCGGGGATCGCCGCCAGCTTCTGACGCAGGCGGCTGACCTGAAGATCGATCGAGCGGTCGAAGGCGGCGGTCGCGCGGCGTTCGGGCAGCAATGTTTCGCGCGCCAGCACGACATTGGGCTCTTCCAGAAAGCGGTTGAGCAGGCGAAATTCGGCGGAAGACAGCATCACCAGACGATCGTCCGGGGCGATCAGCCGGCGTTGCTGGAGGTCCAGCCGCCATGGCCCGAACTGGGCGTAGCGCATCATCCCCGCGCGCGGCGCGGGGTCATGACGGCCACGCCGCAACAGATTGCGGATGCGCACCAGCAATTCGCGCGGTTCGAACGGCTTGGTCAGATAATCGTCCGCGCCCAGCTCCAGCCCCAGCACCCGGTCGATCGCGCTGCCCCGCGCCGTGACCATGATGATCTGCACCTCCGCCCCTTCGGCGCGCAATTCGCGGCACAGCGACAGGCCGTCGCCATCGGGCAGATTGAGGTCGAGGACGATCAGGTCGATCGGCTCCTCCTTCAGATAGCGGCGCAGCTCCGCCAGATTGGCCGCGCCCAGCAGCCGGTAATTTTCCTGCTGCAACTGGCCGAGGATGAGATCGCGTATATCCGCATCATCATCGACCACCAGGATCGTCGCGCCATGGGGTGAGGCAAGGTCAGGCATGGCTTCCTCTTAGCGTCGCAACAGCGGGAAGTCTGTCCCGCAACCCGGCCTGATACAGGCTGATACAAAGCGATACCCGTGGAAAGCCGTCCGCGACAGATTGACGACAAGTTGCTCTTTCCTGTGACGGGCAAAGCCGGAATGAGGGCAAGGTCGGCAGCCCCCGCCGACGCCAGCCGGAGTGCTCGCCATGTGTCCCGTCCGCATGGTCCCCTCCCCCTCCCCGCCATGGTGCGGGACATGTGGCGACGCTCCGTCTGGTTCACCAAGGATATGCGCCCAAACATGCTTTCGCCTTCCGCCCTCCAGAGCCTTCGGGTCGCGCCGCTGGCGCTGTGCATCATGGTTGCCGCCTGCGGACAGCAAAAGCCGCCGCAGAAAGGCCCGGTGGAGGTGGGCGTGGTCACATTGACGGCGCAGAACACGACAGTATCGAGCGAATTGCCCGGCCGCACCGTATCCACCATGATGTCGGAAGTGCGGCCGCAGGTGGCCGGGCTGATCCAGAAGCGGTTGTTTACCGAAGGGTCGATGGTGACGGCGGGACAGCCGCTCTACCAGATCGATCCGCGCCTCTATCGCGCGTCGCGCGATGAGGCGGAAGCGACGCTGGCCAGCGCGCAGGCGACCGCCGTCGCGGCGCAGGCCAGGGCGCAGCGCTATCGCACCCTGGGCGACACCGAAGCGGTGAGCGCGCAGGACCGCGACGATGTGATCGCCACCGCGCGTCAAGCGCAGGCATCGGTGCAGCAGGCCCGCGCCAGCCTGCAGACGAGCAACGTCAATCTGCAATTCACGCTGGTCCGCGCGCCGATCAGCGGCCGGATCGGCCGCACCCTCTTCACCCCTGGCGCGCTGGTGACGGCGAGCCAGACCGATCCGCTGACCACGATCCAGCAGCTGGACCCCATTTATGTCGATGTGACCCAATCCAGCGCCCAGCTGTTGCAGCTACGCCGGTCGCTGGCCACCGGCAAGACCCTGCCCGCCAGCGCCACCATCCGCCTGAAGCTGGACGACGGCACCGAATATCCGCAAAGCGGGCAGATCGAGTTCGCCGAACCGATCGTCGACGTCAACAGCGGCACGGTGACGCTGCGCGCCCGCTTCCCCAATCCCGACGGCCTGTTGATGCCCGGCATGTTCGTGCGCGTCGTCGCGCCGCAAGCGGTGGTGCCCGGCGCCATCCTGGCCCCGCAGCAGGGCATCAACCGCGACGCCAAGGGCAATGCGACCGCGCTGGTCGTGACGAAGGCGAACAAGGTGGAACGGCGCGTCGTCACCGCCGGGCAGGCGATTGGAGACAAATGGCTGATCACGGCGGGGCTGAAGGCCGGCGACCGGCTGATCGTCGAAGGCACCGACAAGGTGAAGCCCGACGATCAGGTCAAGCCCGTCGCCGTCGCGGCGTCGAAGTAGGAGCCGCGCCTTGCTGAGCCGCTTTTTCATCGACCGGCCGATCTTCGCCTGGGTCATCGCCATCGGCATCATGCTGGCGGGTCTGGGATCGATGCTGTCGCTGCCGATCGCCCAATATCCCGACATCGCGCCCCCGGGCGTCGGCATCAACGCGACCTATCCCGGCGCATCTGCCGAAACCGTGGAAACCAGCGTCACGCAGGTCATCGAGCAACAGCTGACCGGCATTGACGGGCTGATGTATTTCTCCTCCTCCTCATCCGCCACCGGGCAGGCGCGGATCAGCGTCACATTCCAGAAGGGCACCGATCCCGATACGGCGCAGGTGCAGGTGCAGAACCGGGTGCAGCAGGCGCTGAGCCGCCTGCCCAATGCGGTGCAGCAGCAGGGCCTGACCGTCACCAAGCAACAGACCGACTTCCTGATGCTGGTCGGCCTGTATGACGAGACGGACACGGCGACCCAGTCCGACATCGCCGACTATCTGGTCAATAATTTCCAGGATTCGATCGCGCGCATCGACGGCATCGGCGCGACCCAGATTTTCGGGTCGCAATATGCGATGCGCATCTGGCTGGACCCCTATAAGCTGGCTGCCGTCAAGCTGATGCCATCCGACGTGGAAACCGCGATCCGGGCGCAGAATATCGAAGTGTCCGCCGGTCAGATCGGCGCGGACCCGGCGCCCGCCAACCAGCAGATCAACGCCACCGTCACATCGCGCGCGCGGCTTCAGACCCCCGAACAATTCCGCGCCATCATCGTCAAGACGCAGAGCGAAGGGTCGATCGTGCACCTGTCCGATGTCGCGCGGGTCGAATTGGGCAATGAAAGCTACACCACATCCGCACGGCTGAACGGCCATCCGGCGTCGGGCATGGCGTTGCAGCTGGCGCCGGGCGCGGATGCGCTGAAGACCGCGGAGCTGGTCAAGGCGCGGGTCGCCGAACTGTCGAGCGGCCTGCCGCATGGATATAAGGTCGTCTATCCGCGCGACACCACGCCCTTCATCAAATTGTCGGTCGAGGAAGTCATCCAGACGCTGATCGAGGCGGTGTTCCTGGTGGTGGTGGTGATGTACGCCTTCCTCCAGAGCTGGCGCGCGACGCTGGTCCCCGCGATCGCCGTGCCGGTCGTGCTGCTGGGCACGTTCGGCATCCTCGCCCTGTTCGGCTATTCCATCAACACGCTGACATTGTTCGGCATGGTGCTGTCGATCGGTCTGCTGGTCGATGATGCGATCGTGGTGGTCGAAAATGTCGAGCGCATCATGGAGGAAGAGGGGCTGTCCCCCCGCGACGCAACGATCAAGTCGATGGCCGAAATCGGCAGCGCGCTGGTCGGCATCGCGCTGGTGCTGTCGGCCGTGTTGCTGCCCATGGCCTTTTTCGGCGGATCGACCGGCGTCATCTATCGCCAGTTTTCCATCACCATCGTATCTTCGATGCTGTTGTCGGTCGTCGTCGCCCTGATCCTGTCGCCGGCCTTGTGCGCCACGATCCTGAAGGCCGCAGACCATGACAAGCGCCACAAAGGCTGGGCCGGCAAGTTCAACCGCTGGTTCGAACGGCTGACCGGCGGCTATATGAAGCGCACCGAAAAGGTGATGCGCAAGCGGACGCTGTTCTGGATTCTCTACGCCGTCACGCTGGGCGCGCTGGTGCTGTTGTTCGTGCGCCTGCCCTCCAGCTTCCTGCCGGTCGAGGATCAGGGACAGGTGATGGTGCAGGTGGCGTTGCCGGCCGGGGCCAAATCAAGCCGGACCGCCACCGCCATCGACCATGTGCAGAATTATTTTCTGAGCGACGAGAAGGACAATGTCTCCTTCGCCTTCATCATGACCGGATTCAGTTTCCAGGGTCAGGGCGAAAATGTCGGTCAGGGCTTCATCAATCTGGCACCGTGGGATGATCGCAAGGGCGCGGCCAATGCCGCCGGTGCGATCGCTGGCCGTGCGACCAAGCAGTTGGCCGCGTTGCGTGACGCCAAGGTGCTGGCCATGACGCCGCCCTCCATTCGCGGCCTGGGCCAGTCCAACGGCTTCACCTTCGAATTGCTGAACAGCGGCGGCCTGCCCCGCGCGCGCTTCCTGGAACTGCGCAATCAGTTACTGGCCGCCGCAACTGCAGACCCGATGCTGGCGGGCGTGCGCGCCGCCACGCTGGAGGATACCCCGCAGTTGAAGGTCGACATCGATTCGGAGAAACTGGCCGTGCTGGGCCTGACTCAGGCCGATGTCGACGATGTGCTCAGCTCCGCCTGGGGCAGCACCTATGTCAACGACTTCGTCGATCGCGGCCGCATCAAGCGCGTCTATATGCAGGCCGATGCGCCCTATCGCGCGCTGCCGACCGACCTCGACAACTGGATGGTGCGGTCGAGCAGCACGGGGGAGATGGTGCCCTTCTCCGCCTTCGCCACCACCCACTGGACGATGGGACCAAGCACGGTGTCGCGCTTCAATGGCCTGTCTTCCTTCGAAATTCAGGGGCAGGCCGGCGACGGCGCCAGTTCCGGCGACGCGATGAACCGGATGATCGAATTGCAAAAGCAGCTGCCCGCCGGCACCAGCTATGCCTGGAGTGGCCTGTCCTATCAGGAACAGATTTCCGGCGGTCAGGCGCCCCTGCTCTATGCCCTGTCGGTGCTGGTGGTGTTCCTGTGCCTTGCCGCTTTGTATGAAAGCTGGTCGATCCCGCTGGCGGTGCTGCTGGTCATTCCATTGGGCCTGATCGGCGCGGTGCTGGCGGTGACGCTGCGCGGGCTGGAGAATAATATCTTCTTCCAGGTCGGGTTGCTCACCACCATGGGGTTGGCGGCCAAGAACGCCATCCTGATCGTCGAATTCGCCGAAATGGCCCATCATGACGGGCGCAACGCCTGGGATGCGGCGCTGGAGGCGGCGCGGCTGCGCTTCCGCCCGATCCTGATGACGTCGCTGGCCTTCATCGCGGGCGTGATCCCGCTGGCGATCGCCACCGGCGCGGGCGCGCAGAGCCGCGTCGCCATCGGTACGGCGGTGGTCGGCGGCATGACGACGGCGACCCTGCTCGCCATCTTCTATGTGCCGCTCTTCTTCCTCACCATCGCCCGCCTGTTCGGCAGCGACAAGACCAGGGATGCGCCCCCCCCCGCCGCCGCGCCGGACGCAGGAGTCCCGGCATGATGCGCATCCTCCTTCCGCTGGGCGGCGCGCTGTTGCTGGCCGGGTGCAACATGGCGCCCGATTATGTGCGGCCCGCCCCGCCCGTGCCCGCCGCGCTGCCGACCGGCGACGCCTATACCGCCCGGTCGGAAGGCGCGGCAGGGCTGCCCTGGACGCAGCTGGTGCAGGACGCCAAGCTCAAGACAGTAATCGAGCGGGCGCTGGCCAATAATCGCGACCTGCGCGCGGCCATCGCCAACGTCCAGTCGGCCCGGGCGCAATATAAGGTGCAGCGGGCGGCGCAGCTGCCGACGCTGACCGCCGACGCCGCGGCCAGCTTTGCCCGGCAGAATGACGCGCGGCAGAATAATTACAGCGCCGATCTGGGCTTCAGCGCGTTCGAGATCGATTTGTTCGGCCGGGTGCGCAACCTGACCCAGTCCGCGCTCGAATCCTATCTGGCGACGGAGGAAGGGGCGCGGTCCACGCGGATCACGCTGATCGCGGAAACCGCGACCGCCTATGCCACGCTGGCGGCGGATCAGGAATTGCTGGCCCTGTCACGCCAGACGCAGGCGAGCGCGCAGCGCACGCTGGACCTGACCCGGTCGCTGAACGCCGCTGGCCTCGCCGGCAAGCTGGACGTGCATCAGGCGCAGACAGTGGTGGAGCAGGCCGCGTCGGATGTCGCCGCCAATGTCACGCAGGTCGCGCAGGACCGCAATGCGATCGACCTGCTGGTCGGCGCTCCAGTCGAGGAGGCGCTGCTGCCCGGATCGCTCGACAGCCTGATCGCGGGCGTCGCCAAGGTGCCGGCCGGCCTGTCGTCCGACATATTGCTGCAACGCCCCGATGTGTTGCAGGCCGAACATCAGCTCAAGGCCGCCAATGCCGATATCGGCGCGGCGCGGGCGGCGATGTTCCCGCGGATCAGCCTGACGTCGGCGATCGGGGTGGCGAGTTCTGCCTTGTCTTCGCTGTTCACCGGCGACGCCTTCAGCTGGTCGGCCAGCCCGTCCGCCAGCCTGCCGATATTCGGCGGGCCGAACCGGGGCAATCTGGATTATAGCAAGGCGCAGCGCGACCTGTATGTCGCCCAATATGAACGGGCGATCCAGACCGCTTTCCGGGAAGTGTCCGATGGTCTGGCCCGCGACGGGACGATCGATGCGCAGCAGGCCGCGCAGCGGCGGCTGGTGACGGCGAACAGCCTCGCCTATGATCTGTCCGACCAGCGCTATCGGGCGGGGATCGACACCTTCCTCAATGCCCTGACCAGCCAGCGCAGCCTGTACAGCGCGCGCCAGTCGGCGATCGCGACGGATCTGGCGCTGATCAGCAACCGCATCCTGCTGTATCGGGTGATCGGCGCGGATCAGTAACGCCCGGCTCCGTACCGGATCGTATCATTTCACGCGGGCCTGCTTCCTTCTCTTCTCTGCGCCATGGCTTGTGATATGCTGGGCGCAGAAAAAAATGCGGAGAGGACCATGCTGCTTCTGGCACGGTGTCTGGACTGGATCTGTCGGGCTTTTGCGTCTGGCGCGCAGGATGAGATGCGCCTCAATCAACTGATTTGTCCGCTGGCGGCGCACCGCCATCAGCTGAGCCGGCAAAGCGATGGTGCAACGCACCATCGCTGATTGCGACATGCGGATGGCTGTTCCGGTCGCAGGCAGCGGCGCGATGCCTTGATTCAGCAGCACAAAAAAAGGGCCGATCCGAAGACCAGCCCGTAAAAGTTTTAGGAGAGGATGCCTGAAAGGCAGGTTCCTTTTGCCTTGGGCGCATCCTTGCTGCAAGTGCGAAACATATTTTTGCGGTTGCAAAATGTGCATCCGTAGCGACATGCAACGCTTTCCGTAGCGTCAACCATGACCGCCGCCACGACGCGGACGTTCAAATATTGCCGGTTTTTTTTCGAATCACCTCTTGAATCAGGCCCTGATTCGCAGGGAAGCGAGCGCGGCGACGATCAGGGTCGCGGCGGCGAAGGCCATGGTCCAGATCGGATCGCCGGGGAAGAACGCCTTCATGATCGATCCCATCGCGGTCGCCACCAGCAATTGCGGGACGACCACGAAGATGTTGAACAGGCCCATATAGACGCCGATCTTGGCGGCGGGCAGGCTGGACGCCAGCATCGCATAGGGCATGGCGAGGATGGAGGCCCAGGCGATGCCGATGCCGACTTCGCTGAGCAACAGCCAATGCGGATCGCGCAGGAACAGGAAGCTGGCGAAGCCCGCCGCGCCAGCCGCAAGGCACAGGGCATGGGTGCGCGCCTGCCCCAGGCGCCGGGCGATCCAGGGCAGCAGGGTCAGCGCTGCAACCGCCGCCACGCCATTATAGACCGAAAAGAGCACGCCCACCCAATTGCCCCCGGCCTGATAGGCGGCGCTGGCCGGATCGGCCGATCCGAACATATATTGGGCGACGACCGGGGTGGTGTGAATCCACATGATGAACAGCGCCGACCAGCTGAAAAACTGGATGACGGCCAGCCGCCGCATGATCGGCGGCATGCCCGCCACATCGCCGACGATATGGGCCAGCATCGTGTCCGCCCGCCCGGCCCGCGCCAGCAGGATCGCCGCCAGGCTGGCGAGGCCATAGCCCGCCAGCAGCGCGCCCAGCAGATAGACTTCCTTTTCCATCGCCATATGATCGACCAGCAGGGCAATGACCGCGCCTGCCCCCATCCACGCAAAGCAGGGCAGGATCGAGCGCCCCGCAAGATCGGGCGCGACGATCGCGTCATTCCCGCCGTCGAAGGCGCGCATTTGCGCCGGCGTATATTCGCGCGTCGTCAGCACCGTCCACAGCACGGCGGCCAGCAGCGCCGCGCCGCCCGCCCAGAAGCTGTAGCGGACCGTGTCCGGCACCCTGCCCGCCGGCGCGACATTGGCCACGCCCAGATGGTCGAGCAGATAGGGGAAAAGCGACCCCACCACCGCGCCCGCGCCGATGAAGGCGGTCTGCACCGCATAGCCGACGACATGCTGATCCTTGCGCAGCATGTCGCCGACAAAGGCGCGGAACGGCTCCATCGAGATATTGAGGCTGGCGTCGAGCATCCAGAGCAGCAGCGCCGCCATCAGCAGCGCGTCGCTGCCCGGCATGGCGACTAGCGCGATTCCCGCGAATATCGCGCCGAGCAGGAAATAGGGCCGCCGCCGGCCCAGCCGCCCCAACCATGTCCGGTCGGACAGGTGGCCGATCACCGGCTGAACCAGCAGCCCGGTCAACGGCGCGGCGATCCACAGCGCGGACAGATCATCGATGCCGGAGCCGAGCGACTGGAAGACGCGGCTCATATTGGCGTTCTGCAACGCGAAGCCGATCTGGATGCCGAAGAAACCGAAGCTGATATTCCATAGCCCGGCAAAGCCCTGACGCGGCTTTTCCATGCCTTTCCTCCTCATCGCGCGACCGGCCTGCCGCCCGCCTGCGCCCTGTCGCCAGCGCTGGCATGGGGCGCTGCGCGGAGCAAGTCACGCATACGAATACATTGGGCGGCTACGCGCCCGATCGATCGCAGAAAGGAGAAGAATGCGGGACCGGGAGGGCCGGCGCAGCCGGCGCCCCCCGATCGATCAGAAGGGCAGCCAGTTCCGCTTTTCGGTGAACTTCATATAGCCCGCGTTAACGCCCAGCCGATAGCCCACGCCCAGCCGGATCGGGATCAGCACCACATTGCCCCAGCGCAGATAGCTGGCGGTGAAGCCCCCCACCAGATAGGCGGTGCCTTCGGCCGCGGGGAAGCGGTGATAGAGATCCTGCGTGTCGTAGAGATTATAGACGAGGACGAAGGTGTTGGCCGCATTGCCGCCGACGTCGAAGCCGATCGACGGGCCGGTCCAATAGACTTCGCGCTTGCCCTCAATCTTGTGGTTGAGCGTGCCCGAGCCATAGCGCAGCCCGACGACGAAGGCGCCCGACGCTTCGCGCCCGGCGATATAGGCGTTGGGGCGGCCCTGATCCTTCAGGATTTTTTCGATGATGCCGGCCAGCCCTTCCGCACCCTTGCCGAACACGCCTTCGGCCGCGCCGATCAGATCATCTTCCTGATAGGATTCGCCCGGCGAAATGGCGGCCGGCGGCGAATTGGGCGTGACGGGCGCACCGGTGGCGGTGGCGCTGCCCGAAACGGGCGGCGGCGGGCTGTAGGTCGTCCCACTATCCTGACCGACACTGGTCCCAACACTGGCGTCGACGCCCGGATCGGTGGGCGCGCTGTTGGCCGGTGGCGGCGGCGCGAGATCGGAATCGATCGCCGTATTGGGATCGATCGTGCGCACCTGCGCCGACGCGGCGAGCGGCGTCAGCGCCATGCCCGTCAGCGCTGCGGCCAGCGCCGTGACGCGCCCGATGCGGACGCCCATGCGCCCGTTGATGCCGATCATGCCCGATACTCCCCGAAAACCCGCGCGTAAAATCATCGCGTATATTAACGGGCGCGAAGCTGAAACGACAATGAACGAACGGCCATCCGAGTCGATTCCACGTTGGAATGAATCCGACAATCGTCTGACGATGCAAAATTTCCGCGCACAGGACCGTTGCCATGCCGCAAAGGCCCCGCTATAGCCCCGCCCAGCCACTGCTCACCTCTCCGGTGGGCAAATTCGTGCGGAGACGTGGGTGAGTGGCTGAAACCAGCGGTTTGCTAAACCGTCGTGGCCTTAAGGGGCCACCGAGGGTTCGAATCCCTCCGTCTCCGCCAACTTTTCAGGGCATGCCATGATCCGATCCCGGTTTGGCACCTTTCGCGGGCTTGTGCGGCTCGCCCTTTCCTATCCCCAAATGGCGCTGGGCCGATCGGCCAGCGTCGCGGCCGATCCGGCGAAGGTCCGGCGGCTGGTTTTCGTGTGTCAGGGCAATATCTGCCGCAGCGCCTTTGCCGATATCGTCGCCCGGCGCGCAGGCGCGAACAGCGCATCCTTCGGCCTGTCCACCACCACCGGCCGGGCGGCGCATGGCCCCGCCATCGTTGCAGCGCAGAGTCTGGGTCATGACCTGTCGGATCATGTGGCGATCGACCTGCAGGATTATGTGCCGCAGGATGGCGACCTGCTGCTGGCGATGGAAGTGCGGCAATTGCACCGGCTGGCCGCCGATCCGCGCGTGCGGCACTTGCCGCGCATGCTGCTGGGGCGCTGGACGCGGCCGATGCTGCCGCATCTGCACGATCCCTACCAACTGGACGACCGCTATATGCTGCGGTGCCTGACCCGTATCGAACGGGCGGTCGAAGCGCTGGTCAGCGCTTTTCCCCGCGCACGGCCTTCCTGACGATCTGCGCCATATCGCGCAACCATGGGCGCGGATCGGACCGGCTGAACACATAATAGCGGGCGCGCGGATCGAGAAAGTCGAGCAGCCAGGAAGCCAGATCGGCAAGGGGACGCCGCCGGAAGAAGGGATCGCCGATCCGCCCCGGCGCCAGCAGAATGCGCAACAGGCGCTTGGTTTCGGGCACCATATAGCGCGCGCGCAGAGTGTCACGCGGCGGCGGCGCGGGATCATTCTGCCCCAGCACGGCGCGGCGATAGGCTTCCCAGGCAAAATGCGCGCCGCAATAGCGCGCCAGCGGCAGGCTGCCCCAGAAACGGCCATTGACCTCCATCAGCCAATAGCGGCCGCTGTCTGGCTCATGACGATATTCGACCATCGCCTGCCCTTCCCAGCCCAGCGCCTGCAACAGCCGTTCCGATTGATCCATCTGCGCCTGATGCGCGGACGCCGGTTCGGCGCGGCAATAGGTCGACACGCCACCTTCGGGCGGCCATTCATGCAAGCGGCGATGCTGAAAGCGCAGGGTGGCGCGACCGCCCGCCATATAGAGCATCTGGCCCAGCCCGACGCCGGCGCAATATTGCTGAATCAGCGGCCAGCGCCCGATCGGCGCATAGCGATCGAGCAAGGCGAACAGCTGCTGTGGCGTGCGGATATAGTCGGTCTTGATCCATTCCAGACCGGCCCGTTCCAGAATCGGCTGGATGTCGGGCGGATTGGCCCATTTGGCGACCAGCGGATAAGGCAGGTCGGCGGCGCGCGCGGCGAAATCCTCACCCGCTTGCGGTTGCCAGGTTTGCGGCGTCAACAAGCCGATCGATTCGGCCGCCTGAAGCGTTTGAAGCTTGTCGAGCACCTTTGCCAGCGGATCGGCACGCGGCGTCAGGATATGGCATTCGCCGATGCGCGCGGGCAAGGTCGACAGGGCGATCAGGTCGGGTTCGGAAATGGCCAGCACGGCGCGCGCGCCGGTGCGCGCGATGAGCGCGGGCAGCCAGTCCGCAATGGGACCGGACGGGCGCTGCGACCAGCTGGCGCAATGGCGCGATACGATTCCGATCGCGTCAGCATCGCGCGCCACGCCATGCACCGGGACGCCATGCTGGCCCAGTTCGCGCACGACCGTCAGGCCGATGGCATTTTCCAAACCCAGGACGATCGCGCCGGGAAGAGCGTTCACGCAGGAACCAGCCGATGTTCGTAGCGCCAGGTCGCCCATGCCTGCTCCGCCATGCGCAGGCCGGTGCGCAGCCGGCTGGGCGCAGCGCGGCTCAATAGGCGGGCGGGCCGGTCGGCAAGGTCTTGGGGCAAGTCGTTGAAACCCGCGCCATGGACCTGCGGCAATCGGGCGGCTTGCCGGCATAGCTGTTCAAAGCGCGCGATCACCGCGCCATTGGGCCGCATGCGATCACGCGAGAGCATTTCGAAACTATGGGTGACAACGACGAAGGCGTCATGCCCTTCCTGCGCGGCATGGCGGAGGCCGGCCGTCATCTCCGCCGCCGACATGGCGCAAATCTGGGCCGGGCGAAAGCCGCCGGGCCGATCCGCGATTCCCGACACCGGCAATTCGATCACGCCCAGCCGGCGGATCGCGCCAATCTGTGCGGCGTCCATCGCAATGCCGCATTCCTGGCCGAGATAGGCGGGATTGACGCTGCTGTCCCAGGTGACGCCGATAGCCGCGAGCGCCCGCAACGTATCGTCATTGGCGCCGAAATTGCCGGCGCGAAAGGCGGTGATGGGCGGCGCGCCGGCTTCCTCCAGCAAGGCTTTGGCAAGGCCGAGCAGGATGATCTGATCATCCAAGGTGAAGTCGCCGATGTTGCGGCCCTGCCGCCCGCCGACCGGCGACTCCTGCGCCGCGGCCAGCCATTCGGTATGGATATGCATCTGCACTTCATGGCCGCGCCCGACGATCGCGCCGACGATGGGCTGAAGGAAGGCTGCGCCATGCACCAGCGCCGGCAGGGGATCGAGGAAGAAGACCCCCTTCAGCCCATAGCGGTCGAGCAGGTCCATTTGCCAGCCGATGCCGCAGGCGCGCCCCTGCGCTTCCGCCCAGATGGAGCGGCGCACATTGTCTTCAAGGCCGATTCCCCGCTGATACAGGGAGGAAGACAATTCCGTGTCGACGGTGATGAGCAGCGCGGTCATGCAGCGATCCGGTCAGGGGCGAGAAGCCTGATTAGGCACCATGGGTTAAGGAGCCGTATTATGTCCCCTGAATGTCCGGCTCGACACATATTGGAAAGACGGCGACCCATCGTCAATCCGTCATCGCTGTTTTTGACGACGCGCGCCGCGCCGTCACTGGATCAACGAAAATTCGCCATAATTGCCCTGGAAGAACAGCAAGGGCCGATCCGGCCGCTCCACTTCCAGCGCAACCACCCGGCCAAGCGCGATGAAATGATCGCCCGCTTCATGGACGGCGTCGAGCGTGCAATCGATCCACGCGACGACATTGTCGAGGATCGGCGATCCATTGGCGGATACCCGGTGGGACACGCCGGCAAATTTATCCGGTCCGGGACCGGCAAGCTGGCGGCAGAGCGGCTGCTGGTCACTGGCGAGGACATTGACGCAGAATTTGCCGACCGCCTGAAGACGCGGCCAGCTGCTCGAACTTTTGGCCGGGAAGAAAGCGACCAGCGGCGGATCGAGCGAGACCGAGGTGAAGGAGCCGACGACCATGCCGATCGGCGCGCCATCCGCCTCTACCGCGGTGATGACACATACGCCGGTCGGATAATGGCCAAGGACGCGCCGGAAGGTCGCGTTGTCGAAACTGGTGACGCTCATGCCCGATTGCTCCCGAAAGGCTTCATTCGCCCTGCCCTGCGACGCCGGTCATGACGGTTGCAAGTGAAAAAGCGCGCCGCACCGACGAGAAAAACTCAGCGATGGGCGCGTCTTGTTTCAAAGGGCGACGCCGCCTGCGGCCAGAACCGCCAGGGTCAGCAATTCCGAAGCGTTGGACGACATGGTGGCGATCTGCACCGATTTTTCCATGCCGACCAGCACCGGCCCGATCATCGACGTGCCGCCCAGTTCACGCAGCAGCTTGGCCGAGATATTGGCCGATTGCAGCCCCGGCATGACCAGCACATTGGCCGGGCCGGACAGGCGGCTGAAGGGATAATTTTTCATCACCGCCGGGTTGAGCGCAGCGTCGGGCGTCATTTCGCCTTCATATTCGAAATCGACGTCGCGTTCGTCGAGCAGCTTCACCGCGTCGCGCATATTGCCGACATAGGCGCCCGGCGGATTGCCGAAATTGGAATAGGAGAGGAAGGCGACGCGGGGATCATGTCCCATGCGACGGGCGACGGCGACCGTTCCTTCCGCAATGTCGGCCAGTTCGGCGGCCGACGGACGTTCATTGACCGTGGTGTCGGCCAGGAACACGGTCTTGTCCTTCGTCACCATGACATGAATGCCAAAGGGGGTGCGGCCCGCCGCCGGGTCCATCACCCGCTTCACTTCCCGCAGCGTCTGGCCATAAGGCCGGGTGACGCCGGTGATCATCGCATCGGCAACGCCCAACTTGACCAGCAGCGTGCCGAAGATGTTGCGATCGCGATTGACCATACGCTCGCAATCGCGGCGCAGATAGCCCCGGCGCTGGAGACGCGCATAGAGCAGGTCGACCATGTCGGGGACGAGCGGCGAATTGACGCTGTTATGCAGTTCGTAGCTGTCCGGGTCTTGCACGCCCAGCGCCCGCAGCTTGTCCACCACTTCGCCACGACCCACCAGCACCGGAATGCCATAGCCCAGTTCGCGGAACTGGATGGCGGCGCGCAGCACCACCTCTTCCTCGGCTTCGGCAAAGACGACGCGCTTTGGGTTTGCCTTGGCAATTTCATAGGCGCTGGTCAGGACCGACGTGGTTGGGTTGAGCCGGGCTTTGAGGGACTGGCGATAAGCGTCCATATCCTCGATCGGCTTTTGCGCGACGCCGGTTTCCATCGCCGCCTGGGCGACGGCGGCGGGCACCACTTCCATCAGGCGCGGATCGAACGGCGCGGGGATGATATAGTCGGGACCAAAGCTGTGCGAACGGCCATAGGCTTTGGCCACTTCTTCAGGCACCTGCTCACGCGCCAGTTCGGCGATGGCATGAGCCGCCGCCAACTTCATCGCTTCGTTGATGCCGGTCGCCCGCACGTCGAGCGCGCCACGGAAGATGAAGGGGAAGCCCAGGACATTATTGACCTGATTGGGGAAGTCCGACCGGCCGGTGGCGACGATCGCGTCGGGGCGCACGGCATGAGCGTCGGGCGGCAGGATTTCCGGGTCGGGGTTGGCCATGGCGAAGATGATCGGATTGGCCGCCATGGATTTCACCATCTCCTGGCTCATCGCGCCGGCGACCGACAGGCCCAGGAACACGTCCGCGCCCTTGACCGCTTCGGTGAGGGTACGGACGTCGGTCTTGACCGCATGGGCCGACTTCCACTGGTTCATGCCTTCGGTGCGGCCCTGATAGATCACGCCCTTGCTGTCGCACATGATGACATTGTCGTTGGGCACGCCCAGCGCCTTGATCAGCTCGGTGCAGCTGATGGAGGCGGCGCCCGCGCCGTTCACCACCACCTTCATGTCCTTCATGTCCCGGCCGGTGAGCAAGGCGGCGTTGATGACGCCCGCCGCCGCGATGATCGCGGTGCCATGCTGATCGTCGTGGAACACCGGAATGTTCATCCGTTCCTTCAGCGTCGTTTCGATCACGAAGCATTCGGGCGCCTTGATATCCTCAAGGTTGATGCCGCCAAAACTGGGTTCCATCAGTTCAACCGCATCGATGAAGCGATCGACATCCTCGGTCTTGAGTTCGATATCGATCGAATCGACGTCGGCGAAGCGCTTGAAGAGGACGGCCTTGCCCTCCATCACCGGCTTGGACGCCAGCGCGCCGAGGTTGCCCAGGCCCAAAATCGCCGTGCCGTTGGAGATGACCGCGACCAGATTGCCCTTTGCCGTATAGTCATAGGCGGTCGCCGGGTCGGCGGCGATGGCGCGCACCGGCACCGCGACGCCGGGCGAATAGGCAAGCGACAGGTCGCGCTGGGTCGCCATCGGCTTTGACGCGATGATCTCGATCTTGCCGGGGCGTCCGGTCGAGTGGAAGAACAGCGCCTCGCGCTCGGAAAATTCCACACTCGGTTTATCGGTCATCGCGCACACCCACATAATGGAACAATAGGGCGGCCCTAGCGGCAAGATTATCCTGGGGGCAAGTGCGAGAAGCGCAATTTTCCTGCCGCTTTGCGAAGCTCTGGTTTCAGCGCGGGGTTCAGGCTATCCGCTGGCCCCATGGCCCAGAAGACCGAAAACACTCCCCCGTCCACGCCCCAGCCCACGCCGATGATGGCGCAATATCTGGCGCTGAAGGCGGAAGCGCAGGATTGCCTGCTTTTTTACCGCATGGGCGATTTTTTCGAGCTGTTCTTCGATGACGCCAAGATGGCTGCGGCGACGCTGGACATTGCGCTGACCAGCCGGGGCGAACATGGCGGTGCGCCGATCCCGATGTGCGGCGTGCCGGTGCACAGCGCCGAAGGCTATCTGGCGCGGCTGATCAAGGGCGGGCATCGCGTCGCCATCGCCGAGCAGACCGAAACTCCGGCGCAGGCCAAGGCGCGCGGTGGCAAGACGTTGGTGGCGCGCGCGATCGTCCGCTATGTGACGGCCGGCACGCTGACCGAAGAGACTTTGCTCGACAGCCGGCGCGACAATATACTGGTCGCGCTGGCGCAGGTCGGGGGCGAGGGTGCAGGCGAGATCGGGATCGCCGCCGCCGATATTTCCACGGGCCGGTTCGAGACGATGACCTGCCCGCTGGGCGACCTGCCCGCCGAACTGGCGCGCCTGCGGCCGAGCGAGACGGTGGTGGCTGAAGGATCGCCGCTCGATCTGGCCGACTGCCATCCGTTCGATCGTGCCGCCTTTTCCAGCAGCCGCGCGGAAGAGTCGCTCAAGCGCCTGTTCGGGGTCGCGACGCTGGATGGATTCGGCCAGTTCGGGCGTGCCGAACTGGCGGCGATGGGCGGCCTGATCGCCTATCTCGACCATGCCGGCAAGGGCAGCATGCCCTTCCTCGCCCCGCCGCTGCGCAAGACCAGCGGCGGCCATGTCGCGATCGACGCGGCGACGCGCGAGAGTCTGGAGATCGTCGCGACCATGGCGGGCGCAAGGACCGGCAGCCTGCTCGGCGCGATCGACCGCACGGTGACGGGCGCGGGCGCGCGCTTGCTGGGACAGGATTTGTCGGCACCGCTGATGGATCTGGCGGCGATCGAGGCCCGGTTGGGGCTGGTGCAGCTGTTCCATGACGATTCCACGCTGCGCGACCAGTTGCGCGGCGCATTGCGGGCGCTGCCCGACATTGGCCGGGCGCTGGGGCGCGTGGCGGTGGGACGCGGATCACCCCGCGATCTGGGGCAGTTGCGCGACGGGCTGGGTGAAGCGCGGTTGCTGCGCGAACGGCTGGGGCGGCTGACCGACATGCCGCAATTGCTGTTGCAATTGCTGCCTGCGCTGGATGGCCATGGTGCGCTGGTCGATGCCCTGTCGCGCGCGCTGGTGCCCGCGCCGCCGACCGAGACGGCGAGCGGCGGCTATATCGCCGATGGCTATGACGCCGCACTGGACGAATTGCGCCGCATGGCGGGCGACGGCCGCCGCGCCATCGCCGCGCTGGAGGCGAAATATCGCGAGCAGACCGGCATTTCCTCGCTCAAGATCCGGCATAATGGCGTTCTGGGCTATCATGTCGAAGTGCCCGCGCGCGCGGCCGACGCGCTGATGGCCCCCGACAGCGGCTTCACCCATCGCCAGACGCTGGCCGGCGTGGTGCGCTTCAATTCGATCGACCTGCATGAGGAAGCCGGGCGCGTCGCGCAGGCGGGCGCGCATGCGCTGGTGGCGGAAGCCGCGCATCTGGAGGGGCTGATCGAGGCGGTGCTGGACCGCAAGGCCGACATTGCCCGCGCCGCCGATGCGCTCGCCCGGCTGGACGTCGCCGCCGCACTGGCCGAACGGGCGGCCGAGGGCGGATGGCAGCGGCCGCATTTCGTTTCCGACGATAGCGCGGGACAGTGCCTCGACATCGTCGGCGGGCGGCATCCGGTGGTCGAGGATGCGCTGCGCAAGGACGGCCAGCCCTTCGTCGCCAATGATTGCCGGTTGAACGAAGCGGACCGGCTGTGGCTCGTCACTGGTCCGAACATGGGCGGCAAATCGACCTTCCTGCGGCAAAATGCGCTGATCGTCATATTGGCGCAGGCGGGCGGCTATGTGCCGGCGCAATCGGCGCGCCTGACTCTGGTCGACCGGCTGTTCAGCCGGGTCGGCGCATCGGACAATCTGGCCAGGGGTCGGTCGACCTTCATGGTCGAGATGGTCGAAACCGCCGCGATCCTGGCGCAGGCGACACCGCGCAGCTTCGTCATTCTGGACGAAGTCGGGCGCGGCACATCCACCTATGATGGCTTGGCGCTCGCCTGGGCGGTGGTGGAGGCGGTGCATGAGGTCAATCGTTGCCGCTGCCTGTTCGCCACCCATTATCATGAGCTGACGCGGCTGGCCGAAACACTCGCCTCGCTCTCGCTCCATCATGTCCGCGCCCGCGAGTGGAAGGGCGACTTGATCCTGCTGCACGAACTGGGTCAGGGACCGGCCGATCGCAGCTATGGTCTGGCCGTGGCGCGGCTGGCGGGGCTGCCGCCCGCCGTGCTGAAGCGCGCCAAGGATGTGCTGGCGCGGCTGGAGGCGGGCAAGGCGAAGACCGGCGGGATTGCGGCGGGGCTGGACGATCTGCCGCTGTTCGCGGCGGTCGCCACGCCCGAGGAAGAGACGATCGATCCGCTGCGCGCGGCCATCGACGCCATCGACGCCGACACATTGTCCCCGCGTGAGGCGCTCGATCAGCTTTATCGATTGAAACAACTGGCCGCGCAGGCGCAGCACGACTAGAGAACAGCCATGGTCATGCAAATCCCCGCCCTGGGATCGCGCCGCGCGATCATCGACCGGCGCGCCATTTCCGACAGGATCAACACCCTGGCGCTGGAGCATCGGGGCGACGCCATGCGGCTGCGCGGCGCGATCGTCAAAGAATTGAAAGCGGCGCTGGATCAGGGCCGGAGTGAAGTCGCCAAGCGGCTGGAGGCCAAACCTACGCGCGGGCGCGAGAGCGTGACCGCCTTCGCCTTTCTGGTCGATCAGATTTTGCGCATCCTGTACGATGCGACCACCCACCATCTGTACCCGGCCGGCAATCGCAGCACCGGCGAACGGATCGTCCTGATCGCCGTGGGTGGGTATGGCCGGGGTGAAATGGCGCCGCACAGCGATGTCGACATCGGCTTCATCACCCCCTGGAAGCCGACCGGCTGGACCGAGCAGGTGATTGAATCCATGCTCTATTCGCTGTGGGATCTGGGGCTGAAGGTCGGGCATAGCAGCCGTTCGGTCGATGAGACGATGCGGATGGCCAAAAGCGACCTGACGGTGCGCACGGCGTTGCTGGAGGCGCGCTATGTCTGGGGCGATCGCGCGCTCTATGAGGAAACATCCGTCCGCTTCGATGCCGAGGTGATGCAGGGCAATGCCCGCGCCTTCGTGACCGAAAAGCTGGAAGAACGCGACGAGCGGCACAAGCGCATGGGCGACAGCCGCTATGTCGTGGAACCCAATGTCAAGGAAGGCAAGGGCGGGCTGCGCGACCTGCATACGCTGTTCTGGATCGGCAAATATGTGAACCGGGTCCGGTCGGTCGCCGAACTGGTCGATGTCGGCCTGTTGACGCAAGCCGAGTTGCGCCAGTTTCAGAAGGCCGAGGATTTCCTGTGGGCGGTGCGATGTCACCTGCACACCATCACCGGCCGCGCGGAAGACCGGCTGACCTTCGACCTGCAGCTGGAAACCGCAACGCGGATGCACTTCACCGGGCGCGCCGGGCGGTCCGGGGTCGAGCGCTTCATGCGCTATTATTTCCTGAACGCGAAGACGGTCGGCGACCTGACCGCCGTGTTCCTGGCGCATCTGGACGACCAGATGGGACCAAAAGGGCGGCGCTATATCCCGTCCATCTTCCGCCGGCCCAAGAAGCTGGACGGGTTCGTGCTGGATCGCGGGCGGCTCAGCCTGCCGAGCGACGATTTCTTTCAGGCGGACCCGGTGCGGCTGCTGGAAATCTTTGCCGTGGCGGACAAGCATGGCCTTCAGATTCATCCCAGCGCCATGCGCGCCGCCAGCCGCGACGCCGGGCTGATCACCGCCAAGGTGCGCAAGGACGCCCGCGCCAACGCCGCCTTCATGGAGGTGCTGACCAGCCCCCGCGATCCCGAGACGGTGCTGCGCTGGATGAATGAATCGACCGTGTTCGGCCGCTTCATTCCCGATTTCCGCCGCGTCGTCGCGCAGATGCAGTTCGACATGTATCATCATTATACGGTCGATGAGCATACCATCCGCGCGGTCGGGCTACTGGCGCGGATCGAGAAGGGCGAACTGCCCGGCGACCATCCGCTGGCGACCGAATTGATGGGCAAGATTTTGTCGCGGCGCGTGCTCTATGTCGCGGTGCTGCTGCACGATATCGCCAAGGGGCGCGGCGGCGACCATAGCCTGCTCGGCGCGGAAGTGGCGGAGCATCTGTGCCCGCGCCTGGGCCTGACCCCGGCGGAGACGGAAACGGTCGCCTGGCTGGTGCGCTATCACCTGTTGATGTCGGCCACCGCCTTCAAACGCGATCTGGCCGATTACAAGACGATCCTCGATTTCGTCGATGTGGTGCAAAGCCCCGAGCGGCTGCGCCTGCTGCTGTGCCTGACGGTGGTGGACATTCGCGCGGTCGGCCCGGGCGTGTGGAACAGCTGGAAACGGCAGTTGCTGGGCGACCTGTATGACGCGGCGGAAGAAGTGCTGCGGCTGGGCCACAAGCAGAAGGGGCGCAGCGAGCGCGTCGCCGCCAAGCAAGCCGCGCTCCAGCGGGCGATGGGTATGGACGACGCCACGTTCGAAGCGTTCAGCCGCCGCCTGCCCGAATCCTACTGGATCGCCGAACCCGAAGACATATTGGTCCACAACGCCCAGCATATCCTGGAATCGGGCGATTCCCCGCTGTCGATCGCCGCGCAATATTATCCGCAGCGCGGCGCGACGCTGGTGACTGTCTATGCCACCGACCATCCGGGCCTGTTCTATCGCATTGCCGGGGCGATCCATCTGGCCGGCGGCAACATCATCGACGCGCGCATCCACACGACGCGCGATGGCGTGGCGATCGACAATTTCCTGGTGCAGGACCCGCTGGGCGGCGCATTCCACAGCCCCGAGCAGCTGACCCGCATCCGCAACGCGATCGAGGATTCGCTGTCCAACCGGCATCGCCTGATCACCAAATTGTCGGCGCGTCCGCTGACCCGCACCCGCGCCGAAGCCTTTCGCATCGAACCCAATGTGCTGATCGACAACAAGGCGTCGAACCGCTTCACCGTGGTCGAGGTGAACGCCCGCGACCGGCCGGCGCTGTTGTTCAGCCTGGCCAATGCGCTGTTCCAGTCGAAGGTGACGGTACACAGCGCCCATGTCGCCACCTATGGCGAGCGCGCGGTCGACACATTCTACATCACCGACCTGCTGGGCGGAAAGATAGAGAGCAAGGCGCGGTTGCAGACGCTGGAGCGGCGCTTGCTGGAGGCGGCCGGCGGCGAAGTCGGCGAAGCGCTGGAGATGGCGTGAGGCCGCAATCTCTATTGAAAATTGCGGTCATCTAGCCTATATGTGAGCGACCAAACGACATGGGCGAAAGCCTTTGGATAGAACCCCCGTCATGCCAGTGGCGGGGGTTCACTCGTTTGGGGAACAGGTGCCAGCCCGTTCCCCGCCCGATGTCCCTACTTGGTGCGGGCCACTTCGATCAGCTTCAGAAGAAGCGTTCCGAAAGCGAACAACGCACCCAGAAAGAGACACATGTCACCAAACGACATGGGCTGTTCTCCTTTGGATGTTGATGACGGCTTTCACCGTCCTCGCGATCATAGGAAGAAACATTCAGAACGGAACCACCACATCGGCGCGGGTAGGAGAAGTTTAAATAATCTCCATCGCGTCGCCGGGCGACAGCAGCGGCAACAGGCGCAGCATGTCGGCGCGGTCCACCGCGACGCAGCCTGCGGTCGGACGCCCTTCGGACAAATGGAAGAAGATAGCGCTGCCCTGCCCCGGCACCGGCGGCGCATCATTATGCCCCAGTATGACGATGACGTCATAGGCGTCATCGCTGCGGATCAGATTTTCGGCGGAAAAGGCGCGCGGCAGGCGGACGGGCCGGTTATAGGCGGGGTCAGCAACATCGTCCGACCAGCCGTCATTGACGCGCACCCAGCGCCATGGCAGGCGGATGCCGGTCGCTACGACCTTGCCCGGGCGCAGCAGGACGCCGCGCAGGGGCCATGTGCCGATCGGCGTGCAACCATCCCCTTCTCGCTTGTCGGCCGCCGGGCAGGCGCCGCTGCGGCCGATGGTGCAGGCCATGGTCAGATCGCCAAAGGTCAGGCGGCCCGCGCCGCTATCGACGCGGATCAAAGTCACAACTGGTGGCCGGTGCGGTCGCGCTTGGTGGCGAGATAGCGTTCATTATGCGGATTGGTCGGCAGGATGATGGGCAGGCGCTCCGTCACCTTGATGCCCGCCGCTTCCAGCCCCGTCACCTTGTTGGGATTGTTGGTGAGCAGCCGCACCGCCCCGACGCCCAGCAGGTCGAGCATCCGCGCCGCGACCGAAAAATCGCGCGCATCGATGGCGAAGCCCAGGCGCACATTGGCGTCGACCGTATCGAAACCCTGATCCTGCATCGCATAGGCGCGCAATTTGTTGACGAGGCCGATGCCGCGCCCTTCCTGCCGCAGATAGAGGAGGATGCCCCAGGGCGCGTCGGCGATTTTGTGCAGCGCCTCATGCAATTGCGGGCCGCAATCGCATTTCAGGCTGCCCAGAACGTCGCCGGTCAGGCATTCGCTGTGCAGGCGGATGACCGGGGGCGAGGAATCGCGCTTGCCCACGATCAGCGCGACATGCTCGCGCGGTTCGTCCGGGCTGCGGAAGGCGACGATTTCCGCATGCTCGCTGGCCGACACGGGCAGGCGCGCGCGGGTTGCGACAGCGAGATGGACAGCATCGTCATAGGCGGCGATATCGTCGGCGCTGACCGTCGCTTCGGCCGGGCCGTCATCCTGCATCAGGAAATAGGCGGGCAGGATGCCGGCGAGCCGGGCGAGGCGCAGCGCCGCCTTGGCGGCCAGCGGCGCGGGCAGCGCGCGGGCGCGGAACGGTCCCTTGAGCGGCGAGGCGAGATCCAGCACGGGATCGGCGATGGCGGTCGCCACATCGGCGTCGATCCAGGGGGTGCGATCGACCAGCACCGGCAGTTCGGGGTCAGCCGCCGCCAACTGATTGGCAAGTTTCAATGTTTCGGCGCGGGCGGCGGAAATGAGAATGTCCGCTTTGCTGTCGGGATCGAAGCTAGCGAGCGTTACCGCGTCAGCCCCTTCGATCGCCATCAGCCGGATCGCGCCGTCCGCAGCGGTCAGGCGGATCGCCCAGCCGCGGCGCAGCGCATCGATGGCGCGGGCGGCATCCCGTCCGTTCGCGGGGCGCCCGTTCATCAGAAAGCGAACTCGGTGATGATCGGGATATGATCGGACGGCTTGCCCCAGCTGCGCGCCGGTTCGACCACGCGATGGCTGGTCGCCCTGTCCGCGACATCGCGCGTCATCCACATATGGTCGAGGCGACGGCCGCGATCGGAGGCGAGCCAGTCCTTCGCGCGATAGCTCCACCAGGTATAGAGGCGGGCCGGGGCGGGATGGAAATGGCGGCCAATGTCGACCCAGTCGTTCGACGCCTGCAACCGGCCCAGTATCTCGCACTCGATCGGCGTGTGGCTGACGACGTCGAGCAACTGCTTGTGGCTCCAGACGTCGGATTCGAGCGGCGCGATGTTGAAATCGCCGGTCAGGATGGTCGGCTTGTTGTCGAGCGCCGACGACCATTGAATCATGCGTTCGAGAAAATCGAGCTTCTGGCCGAATTTGGGATTCACATCACGGTCGGCCACATCGCCGCCGGCGGGGACATAGACATTTTCGATCCGCACGCCATTGTCGAGGCGCACGCCGACATGGCGCGCTTCGCCATTGGCCTGCCAGTCGAACCGGTCATCTTCATGCACCGGCACCTTGCTCATGATGGCGACGCCATGATGCATACGCTGGCCGTTCAGCACCTGATGGACATAGCCCAGCCGTTTGAACATGTCGGTCGGGAAAATCTCGTTCACCACCTTCGTTTCCTGAAGGCAGAGAATGTCGGGTGCCTCCTGACGGAGCAGCTGTTCGACAATATCGATGCGTGCGCGGACGGAGTTGATGTTCCAGGAGCAGATGGAAAGTGTGTCGGCCATGCTACGCCAACTAGGAGCGCGCGCGTCGTTGCGCAAGCGGCAGGACGTCCCGGAAGGTCGCGTAAACGGGACAAAGTAAGACCCCCGCTCCGGGGGCGTGGAACGGGGGTCTCGATCGCGCCCTTGAAGCGCTTCGCGGCGAAGGATGGGGACCGGGTAACAGGGGGGAAATCCCGGTATTGTCCTCCGCCGTGGATTACTGGATAGCCCGCTTCATATGAGCCGCAGATGAACGGATCGGAAAGTTTTTCCATCCATCCGGCAAGGCGCTCGGGCCATCCCGCAATGCAACGCAATCAGCCGCCGGACCGTCCCCTGGGCCGCGGATCGACCCAGCGAAAGGCGGAGTCGGCGACCGGCACGCCATAGCGCTGGTTGGTCAGGCGGACCGCCGTGCGGTTATTCTGCGAATCGAGCGCCACCCAGCCATAAAGCTGAAGCCCGGCCGGGCTGGCCGGATCACGTTTGAAGATCATCGATATGGTGCCAAATTCAGGCCGCTTGGGATCGCGCGCCTGAACGCTGAGGATCGTCGGATCGCCGGTCGGCACGACCTTGCCGAATTTCGACAAATCCTTCGACGGATCGAGCAACGCACCCAACGGCGAATTGCCGATCGGCCAACGCTGCACCTGACGCACTTCATAATCGATCATGGTCAGCGCCTTGCCGTCGCCCACGATCAGCAGCGGCACGCCTTTTTGATATTGGAAACGGATCTTGCCGGGCTGTTTGATGGTCAGCTGACCGGTCAGGGTCTGGCCGTTGCGGTCGGTCTGACTGAAATCGGCGGTCATGGTGGTGACGGCGCGTATATAGGCGTTGACCTTGGCGAGATCGGACTGTTCCTGCTGCGCGGCGGCAGGCAGGGCCGGCACGACCAAAGGTGCAGCGGCAAGGACCAGCGCGAGGGGCGCAATCATGCGCTTCATGGCGTTCAACTCCGGTTGTTCAGGGAGGATGGATGTAGGTGGCGGGGCTTGAACCCGCTGTGAACCCGGCTGTTCCCAAAATGCAAGGATTGCAGGGGTGATGGGGGAGAGCATTGGCGGTTATCCGGCGCGGATCGCCACCATGCTCGATCCCCCATGCTCCCGCCTCGCCATGCCGGTCTTTCCGGCGGCACCGCTCCAATTATGTTATCGGCGCGGCAGCAGCAGGAAGACCCCTAGTCCCTTCCGAAGACAAAAAAAAGGGCCGATCTGACGATCGACCCTGAAAGTTTTTAGGAGAGGATGCCTGAAAGGCCCGCCCTCTATGTTCGAAATGGTTCATTGCCGCAAATGCGAAGGGCGAAACGACGATTGCGTATCGTGCAATCGCCCCGCTTTTCCTTCGATTCAGATCGGATTCCCGTTTTCGTCGCGCAGCACTTCGCGGCGGCCGACATGGTTTGGCGGGCCGACCAGCCCTTCTTCCTCCATCCGTTCGATGAGGCGCGCGGCGGAGTTATAGCCGACGCGCAGCTGGCGTTGCAGCCAGCTGGTCGACGCCTTCTGGTTCTCGAACACCAGCTGGCATGCCTTGCGGAACAGCTGGGCGTCGGGGCTGTCGTCGCCCAGATCGACGCCGTCGAGGGCGAAGCTGCCCTCTTCCGGTTCCTCGGTAACGGCCGAGATATAGTCGGGCTGGCCCTGCGCGCGCCAGTGATCGGCGACCACGCGCACCTCGTCATCGCTGACGAAGGGACCATGGACGCGGGTCAGCCCCTTGCCGCCATGCATGTAGAGCATGTCGCCCTTGCCCAGCAGCTGTTCGGCGCCCTGTTCGCCCAGGATGGTGCGGCTGTCGATCTTTGACGTCACGAAGAAGCTGATGCGGGTCGGCAGGTTCGCCTTGATGACGCCGGTGATGACGTCGACCGAGGGGCGCTGCGTCGCCAGGATCAGGTGGATGCCGGCGGCGCGGGCCTTTTGCGCAAGGCGCTGGATCAGGAATTCGACTTCCTTGCCCGCCGTCATCATCAGGTCGGCCAGTTCGTCGACCACCACCACAATCTGCGGCAGCGGCTGGAAATCCAGCTGCTCCTCCTCATAGATGGGCTTGCCGGTGTCGGGATCATAGCCGGTCTGGACACGGCGGCCGAGCGGCTTGCCCTTGGCCTTGGCCGCGCGCACCTTCTCATTATAATTGGCGAGGTTGCGGACCGAGATGGACGCCATCATGCGATAGCGATCCTCCATCTGCTCCACCGCCCATTTGAGCGCACGGATCGCCTTGCTCGGTTCGGTGACGACCGGGGCGAGCAGATGAGGAATATCGTCATAGGTCGACAGTTCCAGCATCTTGGGATCGATCATGATCAGGCGTAGCTGGTCGGGCGTCATGCGGTAGAGCAGCGACAGGATCATCGCGTTCAGGCCCACCGACTTACCCGAACCCGTCGTACCGGCGATCAGCAGATGCGGCATCGGCGCAAGATCGGCGATGATCGGTTCGCCGGAAATATTCTTGCCCAGGATGATCGGCAGCGTGGCTTCCTGCGCGAACTGTTCCGATGTGATAAGTTCGCGGAAAGACACGCCTTCGCGGTTCGCATTGGGCAGTTCGATGCCGATCACGGTGCGGCCGGGGATGGTCGCGACGCGGGCCGAGAGCGCCGACATATTGCGGGCGATATCGTCCGCCAGCGCGATCACGCGGCTCGCCTTGATGCCGGGGGCCGGCTCCAGCTCATACATGGTGACGACCGGGCCAGGGCGAACCTCGACAATATTGCCCTTCACATGGAAGTCGTCGAGCACGGATTCGAGCAGGCGGGCGTTGCGCTCCAGCGCGGCCTTGTCGATCTTGCCGCCCTGGTTGGCGGGAATGGGATTGAGCAGATCGGGCGACGGCAGAGAACTGTTGCCGAACAGATCATCCTGGCTGACCGGCGCCATGGAGCGCTGCACCGGCGCAGGTTTGGGCGCCTGAATGGTGATAGGCGGCTTGGGTTCGTTCGACACCTGCTTGCGCGGGGCGATGACGCGCTCGGACGGTTCATCCTCGATATCGTCGCTGTCGGCCGGCACGGCGCCGCCGGCGAAGCTGAGGCTGGGGCGCGGCAGGCTGAGCCGGGGCAAGGAGGGACGACGCAGCGCGATGATCGGCTTTTCCAGCGCCAGACTGCGATAGCAGGTGAACAGGCCGGCGATGATCGCGATGAAGATCAGCGCGCCCTTGATCCAGGGCGCGGCGACCGGAACCTGCGCGGTCAGGCTGGCCACGCCCTTTGCCGTGACGAGGCCGATGACCCCGCCCCAACCGGCGGGCAGGCCGACCAAAGGTTCGATCTGGAACAGGGCCAGCGCTATGCCAATGAGCGCGATGCCGAACAGACATTTGCCAAATTGCCCCTTCCACCCGGTCATGTCCTGATCGCCCCAGAGGCGGCGGGCGGTGATGGCCATCAGCGGCAGGATCAGCGCAACCGGCACGCCCAGCAGCCAGAGCAGGAAGTCAGCCGTGAAAGCGCCGGGCGCGCGCATGATGTTGGAGACATGATCGCCCGCCACCGTGTTCATCGACGGGTCGCTGGGCGCATAGCTGAGCAGCGCCAGCGCCAGGAACAGGGTCGCCAGCATGAGCGCGATCGCGCCGATCAACGCGCCGCTGCGAATAAGGCTGCGCTTGAGCATTTCGCGCCATTCCGGCGATCGTTTCACGGTGCGGCCGACGGCCATATTCTTCAATGTCCCCCAAATGTTCCAGATCGGCACAATGCGCCAAGCGGGGAGTCCCGGTCAAGGGCGCGCCCGATCGGCTCGTCCCGAAGCATTGGGGAAATCAGGCGCGGGCCAGCGCCAGCAGCGCGTCGCCATCGACCCGCTGCACCGTCCATTCATCCATCGGCCGGGCGCCCAGCGCACGATAAAAGGCGATCGAAGGCGCGTTCCAGTCCAGCACCGACCATTCCAGGCGCGCGCAATCGCGTTCGATCGCCAGCCCGGCGAGGCGCGCCAGCAGCGCCTTGCCCGCGCCAAGGCCGCGTGCTTCGGGCAGGACGAACAGATCCTCCAGATAGAGGCCCGGCCGTCCTTCGAAGGTCGAGAAATTATGGAAGAAGAGCGCGAAGCCGACGGGTGCGCCATCATGATCGGCGATCAGCACTTCCGCCATCGGGCGCGGACCGAACAGATAACGGGCCAGCGTATCGCGATCGGCCTTTACCTCATGGGCCAGCCGTTCATAATCCGCCAGCGCGCGGATGAAGGCGAGGATGACGTCGATGTCTTGCGCCACCGCATCCCGAATGATGATCCCGCTCATGCTATGCCTGCCTCCACATGGGCGAGTTCCGCCCGTTTTGCGCGCGCCGCGATAAGGCAGGCGACGACGATGAGCAATGCGCCGGCCACGGTGGTCAAAGTCACCGCCTCGCCAAAGGCCAGCCAGCCGATGATCGCCGCCCAGACGAAGGCGCTATATTCGACCGGAATGAGCCGCTGCGCCTCCGCCCGCGCATAGGCCCAGGCGAGCGCGGCGAGCGAAGTGAAGGCCAGCGTTGCCGCAAGCAGCACCAGCGGCGCGGCGGTGAGCGGCGGAATGATGGCGAGCCATGGCGCACCCAAGGCGAAAACGCCGAGCATGACGAGATGCTGGAAGAAGGCGACCTCGACCGGGGAGGCGCGCTGCGCCTGCTGACGCTGGAGGATGAGGTTCCAGGCGAAGAGCATGGCCGACGCCAGCACCGCCAGCGCGCCCAGCAAGGCATCGGCGTCATAATCGCCACGCAGCCGGCCCGACAGGATCACGCCGACGCCGACCAGCCCCAGCAGCGACGCGCCGATCGCTTCGCGCCCAACCTTTTCCTTCAGCAACCAGGCAGCGAGGTACAGGGCGACGAGCGGCGCGATGAAGGACAGCGCAATGGCTTCGGCCAGCGGCAGGCGCATGATCGCCCAGAAAAACAGCCCCGCCATCAGTGCGACGACTGTGCCGCGCAGCAGATGAAGCCGCAGGACCGCCCGATCGGGCCAACGCTGGCGCAACAGTAGCATCAGCGCGAGGCCAAGGACGGTTCCGGTCACCGCCCGCCAGAAGAGCGCATTATAAAGGCCGATGGAAAGGCTCAGCCCCTTCATCGCGGCGTCCATGACCGAAAAGAGCGCAACGCCGGCGCAGCAGACGACAAAGGGAATCGCGAAAGAGGATTTTGCCTGCATCACCAAATTAACGGTCGTCTTTAGCCGCGTCGGAAGCAGGCTTTTCGGAGATGAAACCAATTTTGTTATAGCCTTTGCGCTGCAAGGCGTAAATCAAACCACCTGTGCAGCGATAAGGCGTATCAGTGTCACCCAGAAGATGAACCGGGGGCCTTGGATTTTCATCAGAGGATAAGGCCGCATCGAGAGCAGCCTTATCCGTCATATCAAAGGTCTGCCCCTTGGTTGTCAGCAAGCAACGCCCATCGTCCTGCGACTGAATCCATATCGAAAAATGCGGTAACGACTTGGCTTCAATATGATCCGCGTTGATCAAAAGCAGCACCGCTGCAATGGAGCGTCGAAACGGCATTTCCTTATTCCGCCGCCACCTTCCCCGCGTCGATGCTTTCGGCTTCCAGCTTGGCCGCTTCGATTTCGGCCGCCTTGGCTTCAACCAGACGGACGATGTGGTCGACCATGTCGGCGTCCTGAATCGTGTGGTCGGTCACGCCGGACAGATAGACCATATGCTTGCCATTGCCTCCGCCGGTCAGGCCAATGTCGGTCTCGCGCGCTTCGCCGGGACCGTTGACGACGCAGCCCAGGACCGAGAGCGACAGCGGCGTATTGATATGCTGAAGCCGTTCTTCCAGCGCCTGCACGGTGCGGATCACGTCGAAGCCCTGCCGCGCGCAGGAGGGGCAGGAAATGACCTTCACCCCGCGGGTGCGGATGCCCAGCGTCTTCAATATTTCATAGCCGACGCGCACTTCTTCTTCGGGTTCGGCCGACAGGGATACGCGGATCGTGTCGCCGATTCCCGCCCAGAGCAGATTGCCGATGCCGATCGCGCTCTTGACCGTACCGCCGATCAGGCCGCCTGCTTCGGTAATGCCCAGATGCAGCGGGCAATCGACTGCGTCGGCCAGTTGCATATAGGCGGCGACGGCGAGGAAGACGTCGCTGGCCTTCACCGCGACCTTATATTCGTGGAAATCCTGATCCTGGAGCAGCTTGATATGGTCGAGCGCGCTTTCGACCAGTGCTTCGGGGCAGGGTTCGCCATATTTTTCGAGCAGATCGCGCTCCAGCGATCCGGCATTGACGCCGATGCGGATCGAGCAATTATTCGCCTTGGCCGCCTGCACCACTTCGCGCACGCGCGCTTCGCTGCCGATATTGCCGGGATTGATGCGCAGGCACGCCGCGCCCGCATCCGCCGCTTCGAGCGCGCGCTTATAATGGAAATGAATGTCCGCGACGATCGGCACCCGCGCGGCGCGGACGATCTGGCCGAGCGCAGCGGTCGATTCCTCGTCGGGGCAGGACACGCGGATGATGTCGACGCCAGCATCCTCGCACCGGCGGATCTGGTCGATCGTCGCCTTGACGTCATGGGTCAGCGTATTGGTCATGGTCTGGACGCTGACCGGCGCGCCGCCGCCGACGGGCACATTGCCGACCATGATCTGGCGGCTCTGGCGGCGGGCAATGTCGCGCCAGGGACGCAGGCCGGGATTATGTTCGGACATGAAAAAAGAGGCTCCGTTGGTACGAAGCCCCTATAGGGATTTTTGATGACGGTTAGAAGCGCTGGCTTCAGAAACGCAGGGTCATCGATGCGGCGACCTGATCGGCATTGCCGCTGGTTTGCGCCAGCGTGGTCGCAGTGACGGTCGCGGGCGACGGAAAATAGCTGTCGGGGCGAATGATGTTCGCCTTTTCCACGAAAGTATGGGCGTAGCTGAGGTTGAGCGCGGCGGCGGGCGAAATGTTGAAGGTCGCCCCGCCGGTCAGCCAGACGCGATCGCCATCGGGCACGCGCGTCGTCAAATGCTGCGGATTGGTGGGCGAACGATCGAACATGGTGCCGGCCCGCAGGGTGAGCGCGGGGCTGACATCATATTCGCCGCCGACGCTGACCGAGTAGCTGTCCTTATAGTCCAGTTCCTTGTTGGTCGTGCCGGTGGCGGAGGTGACGGCGATCCCCTTGAACCGCGACCAGTTATACCATTTGCCGGTCAGCATGGCGCGCAGATTAGGGGTCAGTTTGTGCATCATGCTGACAGTGACGATATCGGGCAGGTTGAGCGGCGCGCTGGCGTCAAATTCGCCATTGCCCGCCGCGATCGGGCCGACCAGGCCGGAAACCAGTTGCGTGCCCTGCAATTTGTGGCTGACGCCCGAGCGATAATGGACGCCGAAATTGGTGTCGCCGGTGGTATAGAAGAGGCCCGCATTCCAGCCGACCGACCAGTCGTCGCCCTTCAGGCTGGCAAAACCGTCCGTGGTGGCGAGCGGCGAAAGCTGGGGCAGCGCGTTGGTCAACGTCGCCTTGACATATTGCACGTCCACGCCGCCGCCGATCGACAGATTGTCGGTCAGCTTATAGGCGGCCGAAGGCTGGATATTATAGGTTTTGAGGTCGGTGTAGAGCGAGTCATAGCGGCCGAAGAAACCATCATCATATTCCAGCTTCAGGCCGAAGGGCGCGTTGACGCCAAAGCCCACCCACAGCCGGTCGCTGACCTGCGCGCTGGTGTAGAAGCTGGGGATCGGGATCACGCTTTCAAACGGCTGACCGCCATCATTGCCGCCGATCGGCACGCGGACGGTGGAGCCGGGGATCGAGCGATAGGAACCACGATTGGTCTGGTGGGCCGAAGCCATCAGCGCCGATCCGCCGGCTGAAATCTGAATGCCCTGCAACTGCGTCATCGCGGCCGGGTTGAAATAGATGGTCGATGGGTCGTCGCCCGCCGCAGCGCCGCCGGACAATGCCCGGCCGATTTCGATGGGCGATTGCTCTTGCAGATAGAAACCGCCGGCAAAAGCGGGGAGTGGCGCGCTGATGGCGCCCGCAGCCAGCAGGATATGGGTCAAACGGCGTCTGGGGAACATGGCAAATCCTCTACTTGTTTGGCGACTCTTCTGGTGCCGGTCGGCGCTGCTCCAACGCGCAAACCAGGCTTATGAGCCAAGCGGCTTATCAAAGATGCGGTTAATTTCCAGTGCACTGACCGACGAAATGCGCGGTTTCAGGCGACTTTTGCGCCGCGGCTGCGGTGTGGACGCTACGGCAGGGATGGAAAAGCGGGGAGCAAAAAAAAGACAAAAAAAAGCCGCCCGGAGGGGCGGCGTTTAGTTTTTAGGAGAGGATGCCTGAAAGGCGAGTTCCTTTTGCGATGCAGCGATGATTGTCGCAAATGCGAAACATGGAGCCGTGATTGCGTTTTCTGCAATCGTTGTCAGAAATCCATATTTCCCTAAGGGAAAGAGCAGGAAAAAATTTGTCAGCGTTGTCAAATCGGACACGGCAAACGCTTGCTTTCAGCCTTCGAAGACTCTTTTCACGCCCGAATCAGCCAATTGCGAATCAATCTGGGCCATGAGGCGCACCAATCCCGATTCGTGCTGCGCTTCGGCACGGGCAACCAGCGCCGCCTGCGTGTTCGACGCGCGCAGCAACCACCAGCCGTCCTTTGTGCGGACGCGCGCGCCATCGATATCGCACAGATCCGCTCCGGCGGTGCGCAGCCGGGCAAGGACTTCCTCCACCACGGCGAATTTGCGCGCTTCGGGCACGGGAAAGCGCAATTCCGGGGTGATGATGCTGACCGGCAGATCGTCGCACAGGGCCGTGACGCTGCGACCGAGCGCGGCGACGAGGCGGATCAGGCGGATGGCGGCGTAGAGACCATCGTCATAACCAGGATAATCGTCGGCAAAGAAGAGGTGGCCGGTGGTTTCGCCGGCCAGCACCGCGCCAGTCTGCTTCATTCTGGACTTGATATGACTGTGGCCGGTCTTTGCCATGTCGGGCCGGCCGCCCAGCGCGGCGATGGTGTCGAACACGGTCTGGCTGGCCTTCACATCGGCGATAATGCGCGCGCCGGGGTGGTTTTTCAGCATTTGCCGGGCGAACAGCATCAGCAACTGGTCGCCCGCAATCGCCCTGCCCTGCCCATCGATCACGCCGATCCGGTCGCCATCACCATCGAAAGCCACACCGAAATCGAGCTGTCTGTCGCGGACAAGCGCGCGCAGATCGGCCAGATTCTTCTCTTCGGAAGGATCGGGATGATGGTTGGGAAAATGGCCGTCTACATCGGTGAAGAGCAGATGATGCTCACCCGGGAGCAGTTGCACCAGCTTCTGCACCACCGGGCCGGCAGCGCCATTGCCCGCGTCCCAGCCGATGCGGCAGGCCGGGCCATCGAACCCCTGCATCAGCCGCGCGACATAGGCGTCCATCAGGTCGATGGTTTCGACGGCGCCAGCGCCGGATTCCCAGTCGCCCGCCGCCGCCATTGCGCCCACCATCTGGATGTCGGGGCCAAAGAAGGGCGCATGATGCTTTACCAGCTTGAAGCCATTCTGATCGCCGGGATTATGGCTGCCGGTTATCTGGATGCCGCCATCTACATCCTGCGTCGCTTCGGCATGATATAGCATGGGCGTGGGGCCAAGGCCGATACGCAGCACGTCAATGCCGGTGGCGACCAGCCCGTCGATCAGCGCAGCCTCCAGCATCGGCGAACTCAGTCGCCCGTCATAGCCGACCGCGATGCGCCGCCCCTCCGACCGGGCGATCACGGTGCCGAAGCTGCGGCCCAATGCGTAAGCATCGGCCGCATGCAGCGTATCGCCCACCGTGCCGCGCAGATCATAGTCGCGCAGCAGCGTCGGGTCGAAGCGATGACTCAACAGTGGCTCACCCCTGTTTCCGTTCGTCCAGCAACAGGTCGCGCGCGGCGTTGATCTGGGCGGCGAGCGCTTCGGTGCCGCCCTTGTCAGGATGGACCGAGGCGATCAGGCGTCGATGGGCGGCGCGGATGGCCGCGGCGTCGGCATCGGGCGCGACACCAAGCAAGGCGCGCGCCTTCGCCACATCATCGGCGCGGGGCGGCGCTGGTGGGGCGGCGGGGCGTTTGCGCGCCTTGTTGCGGGCATTGCCCTGTTTCGCGAAGAAGAGCGCCGCGCCGATCAGCAGCGGCGCGCCGATCACCGGCTTGCCCTTGGCGGCAAGCACCGCGCCCACCAGCGCCGCGCCCAGCGCCATGCCATCCTTTGCCGTCATGCGTTGCAGCCTTCCCGTCCAGATCAGCCAGACCGCCAGGCCAGCCAGCAGCAGCGTCAGCACCCCCATCAGGCGGCGCCGAGCAGGTCCAGCGACACCGCGCCATCATCGGTGGGTAGCGCCAGGCCCGACACCATTTCGCGCAATTCCTGCCGCGCGGCGATGTGGCTGACGCCCAGTTCGCCCAGATGCCCCTTGTCCAGCAAGGTGAGGCCCGACGGGAAGAGTTCGCGGAAAATGACGCGCTCCGACAGGCCCGGAATGACGCGGAAGCCGACGCGGCGGGACAATTCCATCAGCGCGTCGCCCACCCGCTTCTTGTTGCGGGCGTCATGATGCTGGACGCGGTTGCGCAGCACGACCCAGTCGATCGTCACGCCATCGACCTTCGCCCGCGTCTTGCGCGCGTCAAAGATGAGTTCGGAATAGAAGGACAGGCGGCGCACCTTGAATGTTTCAGGATCGACCTGACCGATCAGGTCGAAATCAACGAAACTGTCGTTCATCGGCGTCACCAGCGTATTGGCGTGCGGCGCGAGATGACGGGCATAGACGTCGTCGCGGCCGGGCGTGTCGACGACCAGAAAATCCTTGCCCTGCGCCAGCATGATCACCTGATCGTCCAGCGCATCGATGCTGTCGCCGGTGAAGACGTCAAAATCGGGCATGGGCAGATCGATGCCGCGCCGCCGGGCGGTTTCCTGGCGATTTTCCATGTAACGGGTGACGGTGCGCTGGCGCGGATCAAGGTCGATCATGCCGACTTTGTGGCCGAGCGCGGACAAAGCGATGGCCGTATGGACCGCCGTGGTCGACTTGCCGGTCCCGCCTTTCTCATTGGCGAAAACGATGAGATGCGGCTGCGGATTAGCCATTGGCCCCTGTAAACCCCGTTGATTGTCGCAATGCGTGTTGACGGTCGCGCCGGCCCCAGCCTAGCAGGACTGCAATATCCTGTCGCCCTTATCGGAGCCATGACTTCCGTGCAAACGCTGCGTGACCTGCCTGCCCTTCGTGCCGCTGTCGATGCCCTGAAGGGCGATGGAAAGCCGCTGGTTCTGGTGCCCACCATGGGCGCATTGCATGACGGGCATATGGCGTTGGTGGAGGAAGCGCGGCGGCACGGACGGCATGTCGTCGTTTCGATCTTCGTCAATCCACGCCAGTTTGGACCCAATGAGGATCTGGCCGCCTATCCCCGGCGTGAGGCGAAGGATGCGCAGATGCTCCAGTCCGCAGGCGTCGACATTCTGTGGATGCCGAGCGTCGAGGTCATGTACCCGACCGGCTACGCCACCAACATCAGCGTGACGGGGATCAGCGACGGGCTGGACGGGGCGGCGCGGCCGGGCCATTTCGACGGGGTCGCAACGGTGGTGACGAAGCTGTTCAATCAGGTGCGGCCCGACGTCGCGATCTTTGGCGAGAAGGATTATCAGCAGCTGGCGGTGATCCGCCGCTTCGTCGCCGACCTCAATCTGCCCATCGAAATCGTCGGCATGCCGACCCAGCGCGCCGAGGACGGCCTGGCCCTGTCCTCCCGCAACGCCTATCTGACCGATGAGGAGCGCAAGGCGGCGCTGGCCCTGCCGCGCGCACTGGGCGAGGCGAAGCGGCAGATCGAGAAGGGCGAGCCGGTCGAAGGCGCGCTGGCCAGGGCGATCGCGACATTGGCGACGCAAGGCTTTGACCCGATCGACTATGTCGCGCTGTGCGACGCGGCGACGCTGGAGCCGATGACGGTGCTGGATCGGCCGGCGCGACTGCTGGGCGCGGCGAAGCTGGGCAAGACCCGGCTGATCGACAATATCGCGGTCGATCCGGCCTGAGAGTCTTTTTGAAAAATGCGCGGAAGAGCGCATTTTTCTTGCGGCACCTGCCCGCTCCCCCACCCGACCACCCATCAGGATACCATGTCTGGGCGATCAGGTGGGGGAGCGGGCAGGCACGGAACACCAGAAGCGTATTTCCAAGCAGGCTCTGAATCAGGGCTTTTTCAGCATGAAGAGGCAAAAGGCGGCGAACAGGGCGACGACCACCCAGCCCTCCCATGTGGACGGGCCATAGCCCATACCGACGCGCTTGGGACCGAACCAGTTGCGCGGATGATTCATGATCGTCCTTCCATGAGTGACGGCTTAACTTCGCATATTTCCCGCCGAATCAGACATTTTATTGCGCGGGCCTGATCCTGTTTGCGCCCTTAAAGGTGGGCAGGCCCTTATCGCACAGGGCCTGCCAATAGGACATGTCGATCAGAAAGGCTTCACGATCACGGCGATGACGATGACCGCCGCGGCGACGCCGGGGATCTCGTTCAGCATGCGCAATTGCCTGTCTCCGAGCGGGCGCTGACCCTTTGCCAGCTTCTTCACATAGCTCGCGATCCAGCCATGATAGCCCGAAAGGCCCAGCACGAAGAGCAGTTTGAGGTGGAACCAGCCGAAATGCCAGGCGCCGATCTCCACCATCAGCATCAGCCCGAACAGCCAGACGAGGATCAGCGAGGGATTGAGGATGATCTTGAGCAAGCGCCCTTCCCGCTCGATCCAGCGTAGATCTTCGGGCGATCCGGGCACGGTTTCCTGATGATAGACAAAGAAGCGCGGCATCATGAACAGCCCCGCCATCAGGAAGATGACGAAGATGACATGGGCGGCCTTCACCCAAAGATAGGCGGCGCCAAGATAGGCCATCAGGCGGGGACTCCTTCCTTCCGTACATAGCTAAGCAGCGCTTCGACATGTGCAATGGGCGTGTCGGGCAATATGCCATGGCCAAGGTTGAAGATATGCGGGCGATCGGCAAAGGCGGCGCGGATCAGGTCGACCGCTTCCTCTACCGAGCGGCCGCCGGCGATGAGCGCCAGCGGGTCAAGATTGCCCTGCACCGGCATGCCCTTTGGCAGGGCGTCATTGGCCCAGCGGGGATCGATCGTTTCATCGACGCCCACGGCATCGACGCCGGTCTGCGCGGCATAATCGGCGAGCTTTGCGCCCGCGCCCTTGGGAAAGCCGATGACCGGAATGTCGGGATGCAGCGCTTTGAGCTTCGCCACGATCGCCTTGTTGGGTTCTATGACCCAGCGCTGGAACTGGAGCGGCGACAGGCTGCCGGCCCAGCTGTCGAACAGTTGCACCGCCTCCACGCCGGCATTGATCTGGCCGCAGAGATAGATGACCGTCGCTTCGACGATCGCGTCGATCAGCGCGGCGAAGCGATCCGGTTCCTGATAGGCCATGCGGCGGGCGGCGCTGTGATCCTTGCTGCCCTGCCCCGCCACCATATAGGTCGCGATGGTCCAGGGGCTGCCCGCAAAGCCCAGGAAGGTGACATTGGGGTCTAGCGCGGCCTTCACCTGCCGCACCGTTTCATAGATGGCGTCGAAGCGGCTGTAATCGGGCGTGAGCGCCGACAGATCGGTTTCGGCCAATATCGGGGCCAGGCGCGGACCTTCGCCTGCCTCGAACCAGAGATCCTGTCCCATGGCGTAGGGCACGATCAATATGTCGGAAAAGAGGATCGCGCCGTCAAAGCCGAAGCGGCGCAGCGGCTGAAGCGTGACTTCGGCGGCGGCGGCGCTGTCATAGACGAGTTCGAGGAAGCCGCCCTTGTCCGCCCGCAGCGCCCGATATTCGGGGAGGTAACGCCCGGCCTGGCGCATCAGCCACATGGGCGGCACGGCGGGACGGTCGCCCCGCAGAACGGCCATCAGCGGCTTTTCGGCCGGGTTTCGATCAGGGCGGAGCGGGGCGTCGAGGCGCATCACATCTCTCTTATATTTAGATTCAAAGGATGATGGAGATAGTAGGACCGTTGGCAGCGGGGTTTATGCGCTGTGCCCGCTTTTGCCAACAACTTGACTCAGGAGAGTCACGGAAGAGTCGGCGAGTCAGAGTCATTGTCCCCGTTATCCACAGGCTGTGGATGAAAATTCGGACCTGTTGGGGGCCTGTGGATAAGATTCGGGGCAGCGGGGACGGGGGAAGGCGGTTATTTTATCCACAGATTCATCCCTTGCTTTATCCACATGCCTCCAACAGAGATGGACACATGGCGCGCATCCATCTTCATCTCCTGTCGGACTCCACCGGTGAAACGCTGGAGAATATCGCCAAGGCAGCGATCGGTCTGTTCGAGAATGTCGAGGCGATCCGCCATTTCTGGCCGATGGTGCGATCCGAAGTCCATCTGGACCGGATCATGGAGGAAATCGCGGCCAATCCGGGGCTGGTGCTGTTCACCCTGACCAATCATCTGCTGCGCCGCCGGCTGGAGACGCGCTGTCGCGCGCTGGGCCTGCCCCATGTCGCCGCGCTGGACAGCGTGGCGGACGCCCTGTCCAACATATTGGGGCAGGAAACGCGGACCCGGCCGGGGCGCAAACATATATTGGACGAAGCCTATTTCGCGCGGATCGAGGCGATCCAGTTCACCATCGCCCATGATGATGGCGTGGGGCATGACAATTGGGAGGAGGCGGACATCGTGCTGGCGGGCGTGTCGCGCGCGTCCAAGACGCCGACGTCCATTTACCTGGCCAATCGCGGGTACAAGACCGCCAATATCCCGCTGGTGCCGGAATCGCCGCCGCCACGCAGCCTCTATAGCCTGAAGCATCCGATGGTCGTGGGCCTGACCGTCAGCCCCGAACGGCTGATCCAGATCCGCCGCAACCGGCTGCTGTCGCTCAATCAGGCGCCCGAAACCGCCTATGTCGACAATGACAAGGTGCAGGAGGAACTGGCCTTTGCCCGGCGCATGTTCGCCGACAATGGCTGGCCGGTGATCGACATGACGCGCCGGTCGATCGAGGAAGCGGCCGCCGCCATCATCAACCTGTTCAACGATCGCGAACTGGCGGAAGGACAAGAGGCATGATCGTGCTGGCGTCGCAAAGCGCGAGCCGCAGGGCGCTGCTCACCGCCGCGCAGGTGCCGTTCGAGGCGCTGTCGCCCGGCGTGGACGAGGAGGCGGCCAAGGAGGCGCTGCGCGCCGATGGGCTGGACGCGCGGGCGCTGGCCGATGCGCTGGCGGAATTGAAGGCTCTCAAGGTGTCGCGCCGGGTGCCGGGGGCGCTGGTTCTGGGGTGCGACCAGACTCTAAGCCTGGGCGATGGCGAAGAGCGCGGCGCGATGATCGACAAGGCGGTCGACCGCGCCGACGCGGAACGCATCCTGCGCCTGCTGTCGGGCCGGGTGCATCATCTGCACAGCGCGGCGGTGATCGTCTTGAATGGCGAGCCGATCTGGCGCCATGTCGAGCGGGTGCGGATGACGGTGCGGCCGCTGTCCGACGCCTTCATTGCGTCCTATCTCGACGCTGACTGGGACGAACTGCGCTGGTGCGTGGGCTGTTACCGGATCGAGGGACCTGGCGTGCAGATTTTCAGCAAGGTCGAGGGCAGCCAGTTTGCGATTCAGGGGCTGCCTTTGTTGCCTTTGCTTGACTTTCTGCGCGTGCGCGGCGTTTTGGCGGCATGACCGACGCCCTCCCCTATGCCGAAGTGATCGGCGACCCGATCGAGCACAGCAAATCGCCGCTGATTCACAATTTCTGGCTGAAGGCGCTGGATATCGAGGCGGAATATACGAAGACCCATGTGCCGCCGGAGGGGCTGGCCGCCTATTTCCTGATGCGCCGGGCCGATCCCGACTGGCTGGGATGCAATGTCACCATTCCGCACAAGATGGCGGTGCTGGACTTTGTCGACGATCCGGGCGGGGTGCGGGAACGGATCGGTGCGGTCAACACGATTGCGAGCGAAACCGGCGGGCCGCTGATCGGGACGAACACGGATGCGGGCGGATTCCTCCAGCCGCTGCTGCGCGACAAGTGGAAGGGACAAAGCGCCGTGATCGTGGGATCGGGCGGCGCGGCCCGGGCGATCCTGTTCGCGCTGACCAGCCTGGGTGTGCCGGACATCACCATCATGGCGCGCGATCGGGCGCGGGGACAGGCGCTGCTCGACCATGGCGGCACCAAAGGGCGGGTGATCGGCATGACCGATCCGCTGCCGGCGGCCGATCTGCTGGTCAATTCGACATCGCTGGGCATGGTGGGGCAGCCGGCGCTGACGCTGGACCTGACGCCTCTGCCGGCGGGCGCGACCGTCTATGATATCGTCTATGCGCCGCTGGAGACAGAATTGCTGAAGGCCGCCAAGGCGCGGGGCCTCAAGACCCTGGACGGGCTGGAGATGCTGATCGGGCAGGCGGCGCTGGCGTTCGACATCTTCTTCGATGCGCAGGCGCCGCGCGAGCTCGATGCGGAGCTGCGCGCGCTGTTGATCGCTGCGGACTGATGCGCGTCTATGGCCTGACCGGGTCGATCGGCATGGGCAAGTCGGCGGTGGCGGCGATGTTCCGCAAGGCTGGCGTGCCCCTGTTCGATGCGGATGCGGAGGTCCATCGCCTGCAGGGACCAGGCGGCGGGCTGCTCCCCGCGATCGAGGCGCGCTTTCCCGGCACGACCGGGGCAAAGGGGGTCGATCGGGCGAAGCTGGGCGCGGCGGTGTTTGGCAACCAGCAAGAGCGCAAGGCGCTGGAGGCGATCGTCCATCCCGCCGTGCGACGGGCGCGCGGGCGATTCCTGCAACGCCATCGATCGCGCCCATTCGTGATTCTCGACATTCCCCTGCTGTTCGAGAGCAAAGCGCAGAAAAAGGGGCTGGCCGGCGTCATCGTCGTCAGCGCGCCGGCATGGAAACAGCGCAAGCGGGTGCTGGCGCGGCCGGGCATGACCGCGGCAAAATTCCGCCAAATTGTCCATCTGCAAACACCCGATGCTGAAAAGCGCGCCCGGGCCGACTATATCATCGATACGGGCGCGACATTCACCGCGACCCGGGCACAGGTCAGGCGTCTGGTCGCTTGCCTTGGAGCCAAGACAGGCAGATAAGGGTTGGCCCACAGAGTCGATGCGAAGAGGGCGATGCGCGAGATTATATTCGATACCGAAACGACGGGATTTGATCCTGCTTCCGGCGACCGGCTGGTCGAAATCGGCTGTATCGAACTCATCAATCGCGTGCCCAGCGGCCGGACCTTCCACGCTTATTACAACCCGCAGCGCGACATGCCGGCAGCCGCCTTCAACGTGCATGGCCTGTCGAGCGACTTTCTGCGCGACAAGCCGCTTTTTGCGGACGGGGCGCAGGCGTTGCTGGACTTTATCGAAGACAGCCCGCTGGTCGCGCATAATGCGCGCTTCGACTTCGGCTTCCTTAATCACGAACTGAAGCTGTGCGGCCATGCCGATGTGTCGCTGGACCGGATGATCGACACCGTCGCCATCGCCCGCACGCTGCATCCCGGCGCCAAGCACAGCCTAGACGCGCTGTGCACCCGGTACGGCATCGATCGCAGCCATCGCGTGAAGCATGGCGCGCTGCTCGACGCGGAATTGCTGGCGCAACTCTATATCGAACTGACCGGCGGCCGTCAGATCGGCCTGGGTCTGGCACAGGAGGAAGCAAAAGAGATCGTCAGGGCGGAACTGACGGAAACCACCATGGTTCGCCCTGTTCGTCCCGCGCGGGTCTTTACGGCCAGCGCGGCGGAGCTGGAACGGCACGCAGCGTTCGTCGCGACGCTCAAAGAGCCGCTCTGGCTGCAGGAGGCATAGACCGCAACTGGCCTATGCCCTCCACGCCCACCGGGCCGCTTTCCTGGCGGCCTGGCAAGAATAAGGAGAAGGCATATGGATATTCGTGTTTCCGGGCATCAGGTCGAAACGGGCGACGCGCTCAAGCAGCATGTCTATGACCGTTTGGAGGCTGTGGCCGAGAAATATTTCTCCCGCACGATTTCCGCCCAGGTGACGTTCCGCAAAGCGCCCCATGGAGCCTTTCATTGCGATATCGTCTGTCATGTCATGACGGGCCTGATCCTGAAGGGCGCGGGCGAGGCGCAGGACGCGCATCCCGCCTTCGATCAGGCGTCCGATCGCATCGAAAAGCAGCTTCGCCGCTATATGCGCCGGCTGAAGGACCGCAGCGTGCAGGCCGCCGCCGCCGAAGCGCAGCGCGCCAATGGCTATAGCGTCGATGATATTGACGGCGCGGGCTACACCATCTTTGCCTCCAGCACGGATGAAGAGGAAGAACCGGCCGACGCACCGCTGATCGTGGCGGAAACCCGCGTCGACATTCCGCAGGCCAGCGTGTCCGACGCGGTGATGATGCTGGACCTGCGCAACACCAACGCGCTGCTGTTCATGAATGCCGGCACGTCGGCTTATAATATGGTCTATCGCCGCCATGACGGGACGATTGGGTGGGTCGAACCCCGGCTCTGATCGCCTGAAAGCGGGGCGACCGGCCGACAAGCCGGTTCCTTCGCGCCCGATGCGCCCGGTCCCCTCGCCTTGACCTGATGATGCAGGCGGCTTATGGGGCCGGGCTTTCATTGTCCGAGCACAAGCGCGATGACTTGGCCTGCGCGGCTCGGCCGTTTCGGATAGACCATGGTTAACTTCAACGACATCGTTTCGCCCGACGCGCTGGCGACGGGGCTGGCGGCGAACGGCAAGAAGGCGCTGTTCCAGAAGATCGCTGCGCTCGCCGCCTGCGCCTATGATCTGGACGCCGACGAAGTGGGCGACGCCCTGTTCGAGCGCGAGCGGCTGGGATCGACCGGGTTCGGTGGCGGCGTCGCCATTCCGCATGCCAAGATTGCGGGCCTCACCAAGATGTGCGGCGTGGTCGTGCTGCTCGATCCGGCGGTGCCGTTCGATGCGGTCGATGAAGCGCCGGTCGATGTCGTATTCGCGCTCCTTTCCCCCGTCGACAGCGGTGCGGAGCATTTGAAGACGCTGGCGCGCGTGTCGCGTTATCTGCGCGATGAAAATAATGTGGCGCGGCTGCGCGGGGCGCAGTCGACCGAGGCGCTGCATGCGCTGCTGGCGGGCGGCGGGGCGCGTGACGCAGCCTGACGGCCTGAGCGGCCCTGATAGCCCCAGCGGCGAAGCGGCGCATTTCCGCGCGCTGGAGCGGCTCTATGCCTCCGCGCCGATCAACCGGCTGTTCCCATCAGCGCTGACGATCAGCGCACCGGGTCATTCGATCATCGATTTCGAAGTCGATGAAGGGCAGTTTCACGCCGCTGGCGCCGTGCATGGCACCGTTTATTTCAAGATGCTGGACGACGCGGCTTTCTACGCCGCCAACAGCCTGGTCAGCGATCGATTCCTGCTGACCACCGCCTTCAACCTGCTGTTCACCCGGCCGATCGGGCCGGGTCGCATCCGCGCCGAAGGGCGGTGGATCAGCGGCAAGCGCCGCGTCTTTGTGGCCGAAGCGAGTCTGATCGATTCGGACGGGGAAGAGGTGGGACGCGGCACCGGCACCTTCATGCGATCGCAATTTCCGCTGTCATCGCTGCCGGGATATGGCGGCTGACTCTTACGCCGCGCCGCGCCTGACCAGCGCGATGCTGGTGGGCGCGCTGCGCCGCCGGGTGGCGGCCGAAGGCGGCTTTGCCACCATCCTGGTCAAGGGTGACGAGATCAGCGGTGTCATATTGGTCCAGACGCTTGAAAAGGGACAGGAATCCGGTCTTTTCGAGCGGGTGCCGAACCTTCAGGGCGGTTATGCGTTGATGCGCTGTGGACCCGCCCCACACGAGGGTCCGGAGGCGATGGCCCAATATATGGCGCGCCGCCGCAGGTCGGACCCCGACCTGTGGGTCGTGGAACTCGACGTCCCGGAAGCGGAACGGTTCGCCGCTGAAACGATCTGCTGATCGTTGACTCATCGTTCTACGCCGTGCAGAGGGCGCGTCACGCCAACGCGCAGGTTGCCGCTATCGCCCAAGGGGGGCGGGCGCGGTAAACACGCAGACGGGGGGCGGCCGGTCGTCGCGGTGAATATGCGTTAAAGAGACGACGCCCAGGCCAAGAACCGCACGTTTTTGAACGCGAATGAGTTTTCGTCTGAAAGCTGCCATTGTCGCAGCCTTTGCCCTGTCCGCCGCCGCTGCGGTCACGGCCTCTGATATGTCGGTCGCCAGCGAGACGCTGGGATCGGCCACTATGCTTCCTATTGAAGCCGGGACGGCGTCCAAGCCCGTCATTTTCGCCACGCCGCGCGAAGTTTCGCAGCCGCTGGCCTCCGCCCATCAGGGCGACACCGTGATTTCTCCTGACTCCGATGTGCAGGCAACCAGCCTCGCTGCTCTGGTCGACGCCCAAGGCGCGCCCGAGGAGCTGGACGGCGACATGAAGTGCCTGGCCGGAGCGGTTTATTTCGAATCCAAGGGCGAAAGCCTGGAAGGCCAGCTGGCCGTTGCGCGCGTGATCATAAACCGCGCCAAGTCCGGCCGTTTCGCCGACAGCCTGTGCGGCGTGGTCTATCAGCCCAGCCAGTTCAGCTTTGTGCGTGGCCATGGCATGCCGCCGATCCGCGAGCAAAGCCGCAGCTGGCGCCAGGCCGTCGCCATCGCCCAGATCGCGACCGATGACAGCTGGGACAGCCTGGCCGAAGGCGCGCTCTATTTCCACGCCCGCCGCGTTTCGCCAGGCTGGGGCAAGGCGAAGCTGGCGTCGATCGACAATCATATCTTCTATCGTTGAGCGTCTTTGAGCTGCGCTTCGGCGCGCAATGACGGCAGGAATCCAGGGCCGGTTCGGAATATCCGAATCGGCCTTTTCTTTTGTTCCCGAATTGTTCTAAGGTTCGCGCCATGAGCACCGCTTCCGACGATGTCTGTTCGCCGCTGACCGATGGCACTGCGCTGGCGGTGGCGCGCGGCACGCTGCGCCTGTTTTTCCGCCACGATATGAGCGGCATATTGGAAGTGCCGCTGCCCAATGGCCGGCGGGCCGACATCATGGCGATCGACAGCGCCGGCCGGCTGACCATTGTGGAGATCAAATGCAGCCGGGCGGACCTGTTGGGCGACAATAAGTGGACCGACTATTTCGATTATTGCGACCGTTTCTTCTGGGCGGTGCCGGCCGGGTTTGACCTTGGCCCGTTCGACAGCGAGGCGTTGTGGCCGACCCGCACCGGATTGATCGTGGCGGACCAATATGATGCCGAACTGGTGCGCCCTGCCCCGGTCGAGCCGCTGGCGGCGGCGCGGCGCAAGGCGGAGACGCTGCGCTTCGCCCGGCGCGCCGCACGCCGCTTGACCGCGCTGAGCGACCCGGACCATGCTGCGGAACTGGGCTGGTAACAAGCAGAGGCAGCGATGCGGTCGCATCTGGAGTTTCGATCCGGCGCGTTGCGCGATCCGCCCCATATCCGGCCGGGCGGCGAGATGCTGGCCAGATTGCTGGCGACAGGATTGCCGGCCCATGGCTATCGCATTGAACGGATTATTGCCGAAGATTGGGGATGGTGCGTGCGGATTGCGCATGATGCTTTCCCGCTGTGGATCGGGTGCGGCGCCTATGCGGAATATCCCGACGGGCATTTATGCTTCATCACCCCGTCCCGGCCGCGGATCTGGCGCTGGCTGCGGCGCATCGACACAAGCGAGACGGTGGAAGGGCTGGCCGATGCACTGGAAGCCAGTGTGCGGCAGAGCGGCGTCGCCCATCATCTGCGCTGGTGGAGCGAGGATGAAGTGAGGGCCGGTTAGCGGTGCAGTATTTTTGATATTATCCGTTCGGCCCTTCGATTTCGCTCAGGGCGAACGGAAATAAGGTGATCCCGTTTCGATCATAGATTGGTTTAAAACACCGGACCCTGTACCGGCCCGGTCGGCTTTGCCGCGGTCTTGGCGGCGTCCAGCGCCTCGACCAGGCCGGGGGTGCGATTGTCGCGCTGGGCATAGTCGCGGGCGGACATGCCGGCCATGGTGTCGCGCTTGTCGGGGTTGGCGCCCTGCGCCACCAGCAGGCGCACGATGGCGACGTCGCGCAGCTGGACGGCGCGGATCAGCGGCGTTTCGCCGCTGTCATTCACCTTGTCCACCTGCGCCTTGTAGGTCAGCAGCGTGCGCACGCCTTCCTCGAAGCGGCCCTGCACGGCGTCCATCAACGGCGTATTGCCGTCATTATCGGTCAGATTGGGATTTGCGCCCTTGGAAAGAAGGAAGGTCAGCCAGGTCGAATCGCGCCGGGCGACGATATAATGCAGCGCATTTTCGCCGCTGTTGACGTCGCGGCTGTTGATCACGGTGGAGCCGGGCTTCTGGAGCAGGTCGGTGACTTTCTGCCCGTCCTTGTCCTTCACGGCCTTCAGGAAATTATAGGTGTCCGAAAACTGGGCCTGAGCCACAGTCGGCGTCAGCAGGGCGAGCGCCATCGCGCTGAGGATTGCGGAAACATGGTTGGTCTTCATCTTGGCGCCCCGTTGCATTGCAAATCCCGTCCTAGCAGGGCATGGCTGGCCATGCCATGAACAAAGACGTCGCCGCCCCCGTTCTGCCTTATCTGGCCCGCTCCATTCTGGGTTTGCCCTTTCTGGCCCTGCTGGCTGCCTGCAATATGGGTGCGGGGGGCGATGGATCAAGCAGCGAACAGGGCGAACTGGTCGGCGCGCGGATCGGCGCGCCCTTCACCCTGACTAATCAGGATGGCAAGCCGACCAGGTGGGACGATTTCAAGGGCCAGTACCGGATCGTCTATTTCGGCTATAGCTATTGCCCCGACGTCTGCCCGGTCGACCTGCAACGCATCATGCAGGGCTTTGCGGCGTTCGAGAAGGAGAAGCCGGCGCTGGCCGCCAGGGTGCAGCCGATGCTGATCAGCGTCGATCCGGGGCGCGACACGCCGGCTGTCCTGAAAACCTATGTCGCCGCCTTCCACCCGCGCCTGATCGGCCTGACGGGCACGAAGGAGCAGATCGGCAAGGTCGCCAAGGATTTCGTGGTCATCTACAACCCCGAAAAGTCGGAAGGGGCGAGCGACTATCTGGTCAGCCACAGCCGCACCCCCTATCTGTTCGACCCGGACGGCAAGCCGCTGGCGCTGGTGCCGGTGGATGATCCGGGCACGAGCGATGTGGACGAAGGCGGGCCGGACAAGGTGCGCGCCTTCCTGGACAAATGGATCAAGTGACGCATTTCTGGGAAAAGCCGCTCGATCAACTCGACCGCGCGCAGTGGGAGGCGCTGTGCGACGGGTGCGGCAAATGCTGCCTGCACAAGGCCGAGGATGAGGATACGGGGCGCATCTATCCCACCAATGTCGCCTGCCGCCTGCTCGACCGGCAGAGTGGGCAATGCTGCAACTACAAGGACCGGCGCAAATTCGTGCCCGATTGCGTGCGGCTGACCCCGGCCAAGGTGAAACAGATCAGCTGGCTGCCGCGCACCTGCGCCTATCGCCTGCGCGAGGAAGGGTTGCCGCTGCCGGCATGGCATTATCTGATCTGCGGCGACCGGGAGGCGGTGCATCGCGCTGGGGAGTCCGTGCGCGGCTGGACCGTGGCGGAGGCGGATGCAGGCGACTGGGAAAACCATCTTGTCGACCGCGAACTCTGATCCCGACGCCGCGATCCTGATCGATGGCGTGGCGATGCCGGTGCGGGTGCGCCGGTCGGCGCGGGCGCGGGCCTATCGGCTGACGATCGACAGCGTGCGCGGCGAATTGCGCCTGTCGCTGCCGGTGCGGGCGAACCTGAAGAAGGCGCTGGGCTGGGCGCAGGACCATGAAGGCTGGGTGCGCGCGCAGATGGTGCGGCAGCCTGCCGTCACACTGCTGGAGCATGGCGCGGTCTTCCCGCTGGAGGGGCGCGATGTGACGATCCACTGGGTCGAGGGGGCGACGCGCACCATAAAGCTGGAGGGCGACCGGCTGATGCTGGGCGGCGCAGCGGAATCGGTGGGCGCGCGGGTGCAGCGCTGGCTGGTCAGCCGGGCGCGCGCGGTGCTGGAGACGGAAAGTCACGAACTGGCGCGCGAACATGGGCTGATCGTCGCGTCGGTGGGCGTGGGCGACACGCGCAGCCGCTGGGGCAGTTGCGCTTCTTCCGGGGCGATCCGCTATAGCTGGCGGCTGATCCTGGCCCCGCCACAGGTGCGCCGGGCGACCGTGGCGCATGAACTGGCCCATCTGCTGCATATGGACCATAGCCCCGCCTTCCACGCGGCGCACCGGCGCATCTATGGCGCGGACCCCCGCCCTGCCCGGCAATGGCTGCGGGTGCATGGCGCGGGCCTGCACCGTTACCGGGCCTGACGCGATGGCGCGGGGCCGCAAACGCTATCTGACCGCCACCATGCCCGACGGTTATGTGAAGACGATCGGCCCGACGGCGGACGCCTTCACCCATTATTGGCGGATCGTCGCGGTGCTGGAAAACGGCAAGACCGAGGTGTTCTGGGGTCACACCAAATCGCTGGCCGAGGCGAAGAAGCTGAAAGGCCCGGCGGCGGATGGCGCAAAGATGCGCGGCTGGAAAAGCTATCAGTTCGAGATTGCGGAACTGGTGGAGACGTAAGGGGGAGGCAGGTGTGGTAGCGGTCATATCACGCCATGATATGAATCGTCACCCTGAACTTGTTTCAGGGTCCATTTCTCCACACCGTACGATTGTTTGTTGGGCTTGATGGATGCTGAAACAAGTTCAGCATGACGAGTGGAGAAAATGGTTTTGCCATTCGCAATGCCTGCGCGAACAAAGCATCACCGATGTTTGAAGGTCCAGCTTCGATCTTCTGCCTCTTCTCCATTGATGAGATATTGCATCAAGTGAGTTTCACCGTTCGGCCATGCGACAAGTTCATGATCGTTTATGAAATCGACGGTGATAGCTTCGCCACTTTCGGATGAGTCCCATATCAAGGTGAGCCTGTCGCCTGGCTCCAGTTCGAAACATTCAGGCCAAGGCTCGACAGACACATAGATCGGGCCTTCTTTGCGGTTTACGAAGCTATGCTGGGTCCGTGCCATGCGCCCAGCGTAAAGCGCATGCCGGATCATGCCAAGCACCAGGGCGTTCGCCCTACCCCCGGTGCGGCCAGGTGCCGCTGGCGTCGCCGGGGCAGTCATGGTCCGCCTCGCGCGGGTGGGGCAGGCCGCAGGTGCGGCAGGTGATGTAGTCGCCGGGTTTCAGCCCATGGCCCACCGTTACCCGCTCGTCGAAGACATAGCATTCGCCCTGCCAGCGGCTGTCGGCTTCCGGCATATCCTCCAGATAGCGAAGGATGCCGCCCTTCAGGTGATAGACATCGTCAAAGCCGCGCGCTTTGACCAGTGCGGTGGATTTTTCGCAGCGGATGCCGCCGGTGCAGAACATCGCGATCTTCGGGGTGCGGCCCTGCGCCTTGAGGTCAGCGGCGAAAGCGTCGAACCAGTCGGGGAAGTCGCGGAAGGACCGGGTCGCCGGGTCGATTGCATTCTGGAACGTGCCGCAGGCGACTTCATAGGCATTGCGCGTGTCGATGACGACGGTGTCGGGATCGGCGATCAGCGCGTTCCATGCGGCCGGGTCCAGATGCGTGCCGGCGCGGTTGGCGGGGTCGAGATCGCCCGCGCCAAGGGTCACGATTTCCGGCTTCACCTTCACCTTCATGCGGGCGAAGGGCGCGTCATGCGCCTGCGCATATTTGACGTCGGTATCGGCGCAGCCCGGCAGCGCGCGGATATGGGCGACCAGCGCGGCGATGGCGTCGGCATCGCCCGCGACCGTGCCGTTAATCCCCTCCCCCGCGACGATCAGCGTGCCGCAGGTGCCAAGATCGGCGCAGAGCGATTTCAAGTCAGCGGCGATCGCGCGGGGATCGGCAAAGCGGGTGAAATGATAGAGGGCGGCGACGGTATAGGACATGGCGGTCCCTATAGGCGCTGCGCGCGCCTCTTGAAAGCCGGGGCGTAGAGGCGCATAGCCAGGCCATGGTTCCCCTTTCGTTCGCAGGTCATGAGTTTCTGGCGCTGCCCGAAGCCGCGCTGTTCTGGCCGGACCGGGGCGCGTTGCTGGTGGCGGACCTGCATTTCGAGAAAGCGAGCTGGTATGCGCGTTTCGGCCAGTTCCTGCCCCCGCATGACAGTCAGGCCACGCTGGATGTGATCGAGGCGCTGGTGGCGCGCACCGGCGCGCGGGCGGTCTGGTCATTGGGGGACAGTTTCCATGACAGCGACGGGGCCGCCCGGTTGGACCCAAAAGCGCGGGGACGATTAATTTCCCTTACGGAAAGGCTGGACTGGACCTGGATTACCGGCAATCATGACGTTGGTGTCACGACCATGCCGGGGGGACGGGGCGTGGCGGAGGCGGAGGTTGGCGGGATCTGGTTGCGGCATGAGGCGCAGGCGGATGATCCCCGGCCCGAAATTTCCGGCCATTTCCACCCCAAGCTGCGCCTCAATTTGCGCGGTCGGCATGTGTCGCGACGCTGCTTCGTGGGATCGGCGACCAAGCTGATTCTGCCGGCATTGGGGGCGCTGACCGGGGGGCTGGATGCGGGCCATGGAGAGATTCGTCGGGTCGTGGGACCGGGGGCAGCCGCTATGGTGCCGGTCGCCGATCGTTTGCTGCGCTTTCCCTTATCGTAAGGGGACGCTACGGAAACCGGATTTTAAGCCGTTGCCATTAGGCAACAGGTCTTGATTATGCGACCATCTGAATCGGCGAAAGGCGCAGAAAAGCGTGCCTCCCTTGCCAGAACCCTGTTGCATAAGCATAATCATGTGCATCCCGACGCGGCGAAAAGTCGTGCGGGCCAGGAGAGGATTGCCATCATGACAGCCAAGAGTCCCTTGCTGACGTCCGTAGGCGCGTTGGCGCTGTGCCTGTTTGCCCCCGCCGCGCTGGCGCAGGATAATAGCGCGCCGCAGGCCGCCGCCGATCAGGATGACGCCCAGATCATCGTCACCGCCACCCGCCGCGCCAGCCCCCTGTCCGATGTGCCGATCGCGGTGTCCGCCGTGGGCGCGCAGGCGATGCAGAATAGCGGCGCGAGCGACATCCGCACCCTCAATCAGCTTGCGCCTTCGCTGCTCGTCTCCTCGACCGGTTCCGAAGCCAATGCCTCCGCCCGCATTCGCGGCATCGGCACGGTGGGCGACAATCCGGGGCTGGAAAGCTCGGTCGCGGTGTTCATTGACGGCGTCTATCGGTCGCGCACCGGCGCGGGCCTCAACGAACTGGGCGAGATTGAGCGGGTCGAGGTGCTGCGCGGGCCGCAGGGCACGTTGTTCGGGCGCAATGCGTCGGCGGGCCTGATCAACATCATCAGCAAGGCGCCGGAAACGACGTTCCACCTCAATACCGAGGCGACATACGGCAATTATGATTATTGGCGGCTGGCGGGCCGCGTGACCGGGCCGGTGGCCGATGGCATCGCCTTGTCGCTGGACGGGGTGTGGAGCAAGCGCGACGGCTTCTACAAGCTGGTCGACGGCACCGGCGTAAAGCAAGGCGACACCAATGACCGCGATCGTTATTTCCTGCGCGGTCAGGCGCTGATCGAGCCAAACGACGCCCTGTCGATCCGCCTGATCGGCGATTACACCAATCGCGACGAAAGCTGCTGCGGCGCGGCCTATATCGAGGCGCGTGAGCGGGTGCCGGTGGCGGGCGGCGGTTATGGCACTGCGCCGTTCAACCGCATCGCCGCGATCCTGGCGGGTCAGGGCAGCGTCATTCCGGCCGATCCCTATGACCGGGAACTGGCGATCACGCCGGGCCGCGACTATGTCAGCAAGCTCAAGGATTGGGGCGTGTCGGGCGAGATCAACTATGATTTCGGCGGCGCGAAGCTGACCAGCATCACCGCCTATCGCGACTATAAATCCCGCGACTATGGCGATTATGACTATAATCGCGCCGACCTTCTCTATCGCGATCCCAACACCTATCGCCAGTTCAAGACCTTCACGCAGGAATTGCGGCTGCAGGGATCGGCCTTTGCCGACAAGCTGGACTGGCTGGTCGGCGGCTATTACGCCAATGAGCGGCTGACGCTGGAGGATAATATCCGCTTTGGCGCGGACTATGGCCGCTTTGCCGCCTGTCGTCTGATGGCGGGCGCGGGTGCGGCCAGCAATTTCTCTGCGCAGCAACTCGCCGCCTGTGGCAGCGGCCTTGCCACGCAGGCGTTGATTACGGGGACGCAGGCGAACCTGAATGCCGGGTTGACCGCTGCGCTGATCGGCCGGGGCGTGCCGCCGGCGATCGCGGCGGCGCAGGCGGGGGCGATCTCCACCGGGCTTGGCAACTGGCTACGGGCGCTGGCCGCCATTCCTGCCGGTACGGGCGACGTCGGATCGCTCTATCGCCAGAAGAGCGAGAATTGGGCGCTGTTCACCCATAATATCGTCCATATCACCAACCGGCTCGATCTGACTCTGGGCCTGCGCTACACCCATGAGAGCAAGCGTTTTTCGGCGGATCTGAACAATAATAACGCGACCTGCGCGGCGCTTCAGTCCTCATCCCTCCCCTCGCTCGCCACTAATCCCGCGCTGGGCAGCGCGGCGACGCTGGCGGGCGGCATTCTGACGCTGGGGTGCCTGGGCAATGGGTCCACGACGCTCAATGCGCTGAACCTGAATGACAAGATCAGCGATGGCGAATTTTCCGGGACGGCGGTGCTGTCATGGAAACCGATCGACGATCTGCTGCTCTATGGCAGCTATTCCAAAGGCTATAAGGCGGGCGGCTATAATCTGGATCGGTTCCAACTGGGATCGACGGGGCTGAACGCCATTCCCGCCGTGTTCGCGCCGCGCACCAATGCGGACGCCGCCAGCCTGCGCTTTGCCGCAGAAAAGGTCGATGCGTTCGAAATCGGCCTGAAATATGTGCAGCCCAAATGGAGCGCGAACATCGCCGCCTTCCGGCAGGAGTTCAAGAATTTCCAGCTGAATACTTTCAACGGCACCAGCTTCGTCGTGCAGAACATCAATGGGTGCGACAGCGCGCTTTCCGTCGCGCGGACGTGCGACAGCGGCGATGTGGGGCCGGGCCTGATCAGCCAGGGCGTGGAACTGGAGCTGACGGCAACGCCGGTGCGCAATTTCCGGGTATCGGGCGGCCTGACCTATGCCCGCGCCAAATTCGCCAACCGGCTGGTCGGCAGCGGCGATGGCAGCGTGCCGCTCGACCCGGCCCTGTTCCTGCTGCCCGGATCGATCAACTCCAACGCGCCCGAACTGGTGACGACCGCCAGCATGGCGTGGACGCCGGACATCGGATCATCGGGCCTGTCGGCGCTGTTCTACGTCGATGGGCGTTTGACCAGCGATTATAACACCGGGTCCGACCTGTTCCCGGAAAAGCGGCAGGACGGCTATGCCATCGTCAATGCGCGCGTCGGCATCCGCGGCCCCGACAAGCGCTGGTCGGTAGAGTTCTGGGGCCAGAATCTGTTCAACCAGAATTATACGCAGGTCGCCTTCTCCAGCCCGCTCCAGTCGAGCAGCCCGGGGACATCGACGACCGGCCAGTTCGCGGCGGGCGCGCCGATGGCGAACCAGCTCATCTCCGCCTATCTGGCGGAGCCGCGCACCTATGGCATTACCTTGCGCGGGAGTTTCTGAGCATTCCGCGCCCGCTGGTCGGATCAGGACGGGCGGGCGCGGTGCGATCCCCGAACAGGGCGGTGCCGACGCGAATGTCCGTGGCGCCCAGCATGATGGCGGTGTCATAATCGCCTGACATGCCCATCGACAGGCGCGGGAGGCCCTCTTCCCGCGCCATTTTTGCGAGCAGGGCAAAGAAGGGTGCGGGTTCGATGCCGGCCGGCGGCACGCACATCAGGCCCAGCAGAGGAATGTCTGCATCGCGCGCGGCGGCGATCAGCGCGGGCGTATCGGCAATGGGGCAGCCGCCCTTCTGCTCCTCCGCGCCGATATTCACCTGAATGAAGCAGGGAAGCCGCTTGCCCGCTGCGTCCATCGCCTTGACGAGGGCGGTCAGCAGCGACGGGCGATCAAGGCCATGGAGGACGTCGAACAGGGCGACCGCTTCAGCTGCCTTGTTCGATTGCAGCTGGCCGACCAGGTGCAGTTCGATGTCTGCATATTCCTCCCGCAGGGCGGGCCATTTATCCTGACTTTCCTGCACGCGATTTTCGCCGAAGACGCGCTGGCCGGCTTGTATCAACGGGCGGATGGCGTCGGCATCATGCGTCTTCGATACGGCGATCAGGCGGATATCGTCGGCGGTGCGGCCGGTCAGGCGCGCGGCGCGGCCAATGCTGTCGCGCACGGCGGCCAGACGCTGGGCGGCTTCGATGCTGTCCGGGGTATTGGCAGGGGTGATGGCGGTCGTCATGCGCGCTGCTATAGGCAGGGGCATGTCCCGCCGCCACCGCAAAAAGCTGCCCGGCCTCTGGCTGATGACCGATGAGCGGGTGAGCGAGACCGCGCTGCTGGCGGCGGCGGTACGCTTGCCGCGCGGGCGGGCGGGGATTGTCTTTCGCCATTATCGCACGCAGGCGCAGCAGCGGCGCGCGCTGTTCGAAGCGCTGCGGGCGATTGCGCGGCGGCGCAGGCTGGTGCTGATGCTGGCGGGATCAGCGCGTGATGCGGCGGCGTGGCGCGCGGACGGCGCGCATGGCTGCGATCAGCGCGCGTCGGTGCGGCCTGTGCTGCGCAGCCGGCCAGTGCATGACCGGCAGGAGGCTGTCGAAGCGCGCGGCGCGGATCTGTGCTTCCTCTCCCCCCTTTTCCCCACCCGTTCGCATCCGGGTGCGCCGGCGCTGGGGCGGGTGCGCTTTGCGATGCTGGCGGGCGGGATCGATGCGCCGGTGATGGCGCTGGGCGGGGTCAGACGATCGCATGCGCGAATGTTGCGGGGGATTGGCGCGGATGGCTGGGCGGCGATCGACGGGCTGAGCGAATAAGGCCGCGTGGATGAATGTGAATGGGGGGAATAGGTGGTGTCGCGCTATTCCACCGACGTCATGCTGAACTTGTTTCAGCATCCATCAAGCCCAACAAACAATCGTACGGTGTGGAGAAATGGACCCTGAAACAAGTTCAGGGTGACGATGCAGCTTAGGACAGGCTTTGACCGTTCCCGACCAACCAAATGCGCCCTATGCCCAGTCCACCCGGGTCCAGCCGCGCTCTGCCGCGAGTTTCGCCAGCGGTTTGTGCGGGTTGGAGGCGAAGGGGATGTCGGCAAACTCCAGCATCGGCGCGTCCGACACATGGTCGCTATAGGCGCGGATATGCGCCTGGCTGCGGTCGATCGCCTCAGCCGCCATCCAAGCCTTGATCATGCGCAATTTGCCGGTGTCATAGCAATTTTCGCCGGCAATCTTGGCGCGGACATAGCGCAGATCCTGGCTGAGATGATCGGTCGCGATCACCGCGTCGAAGCCCAGCCGGCGGGCTATCGCCTCCACATAGAGGCGGTAGGAGGCGGTGGCGAGCACCAGCCGATATCCGTCCGCCCGGTCCTGCGCGATCTGCGCCACCGCGCCTGCGCGCAAATTGGTGGCCATCACCTTGTCGGCATAGCTTTCGATATGCGGCAATAATTTCGCGCGTTCGACATTGCCGCCGATCATCAACGCCTGATTGAGTTCCTTCAGCCGCTTGCGCGTCAGCAGCTTGAGCACATAGGCCAGCATCAGCAGAATGACGCAGGGGAAAAGCGCCAGCCGCCAAGGGGCCATGCGCCGCGCAACATGGATGAGGAAGCCGGTATAGGTGCCGCTGAACGTCACCGTGCGGTCCATGTCATAGATGGCCAGCCTATATTGCGTCATGCCGTTTCCGAAACTTTTGCCCATGCTCTTCGTTCTGGCTTGCGGATGGGCCGTTTCGGCTTGCCGTGCAACCGATAATGGACCACTAAACCGCCTTGATGAATAAAGTCGCCGACCTTGCAGAAGAAACGCGCGACGGCGAAACGGTAGTCCGGTTGTCCGGGTCGCTCGCCATCGCCTGTCTGGGCGAACTGCCCAACCGGCTGGATGCGTTGCAGCCGCCGCTGGCCGCGATCGACCTGACGAACGTGGACCATATGGACACGATCGGCGCCTGGACCGTGCATCGCACGGCCAGGCGATTGCAGGCTGAGATTATCTGCGCCAGCGACGATTGCAGACGGCTGATCGATGCGGTCGGCGGGCTGGACGAGCCGGTGCCGATCCGCCCCGATCATGTCCATCCGCTGCGCCGCGTGGTCGGCCAGATTGGCGAAGCGGTCAGCAATTCCGGCGCGACGCTGGTCGGGCTGGTCGGATTTTTCGGGGCGACGCTGGTCGCCTGCTGGAGCGTGATCCGCCATCCCAGCCGCTTTCGCATCAATGCCGTCGTGCAGCGGTTCGAAGTGGTGGGCGTGTCCGCGCTGGGCATCATCGGCCTGATGAGTTTCCTGATCGGCATCGTCATCGCCCAGCAGGGATCGGTGCAGTTGCGCCAGTTCGGCATGGAGATGCTGACGATCAATCTGGTCGGCCGCCTGACGTTCCGCGAACTGGGCGTGCTGATGACCGCGATCATGGTCGCGGGCCGGTCCGGTTCCGCCTTTGCCGCGCAATTGGGCACGATGAAGCTGACCGAGGAGGTCGACGCCATGCGCACCATCGGCGTGTCGCCGATGGAGGCGCTGGTGCTGCCGCGCACGCTGGCGGTGGTGGTGATGATGCCGCTGCTGGCCTTCTATGCCTCCATCGTGGCGATCATCGGCGGCGGATTCCTGTGCGCGGTTGCGCTGGAAATCCCGCCCATCACCTTCGTCCAGCGCCTGCGCGAAGTGGTGCCGATCCATGACCTGTGGGTCGGCCTGATCAAGGCGCCGGTGTTCGGCATCATCATCGCGCTGTCGGGCTGTTTCCAGGGGCTGCAGGTGAAGGCCAATGCCGAGGAAGTCGGGCTGCGCACCACGGCCGCCGTGGTGCAGGCGATCTTCCTGGTGATCGTAATCGACGCTTTCTTTGCCGTCTTCTTCACCTGGGTAGGGTGGAACTGATGAGCGAGGAGGAAATCCGCGAGGCTGAGGAACGGCGCGTCGACGAAGCGATCGAATCTGGCGACATTGCGATCAAGGTGCGCGGCCTGAAGAACAGCTTCGGCAATCAGGTCGTGCATGAAGGGCTGGACCTGGATGTGCGCAAGGGCGAGATATTGGGCGTGGTCGGTGGATCGGGCACTGGCAAGTCGGTGCTGATGCGATCGATTATCGGCCTGCAAATGCCCGATGAGGGCGAGGTCTGCGTCTTTGGCGAATCGATGGTCGGCCGGTCCGATGACGAGGCGCTGTCGATCCGCAAGCGCTGGGGCGTGCTGTTCCAGGGCGGCGCGCTGTTTTCGACGCTGACGGTGGCCGAGAATGTCGAAGTGCCGATCCGCGAATATTATCCCAATATCGGGGCGGAGCTGCGCGATGAGATTGCCGCCTACAAGATCCGCATGACCGGGCTGCCGACCGAGGCTGGACCCAAATATCCGTCCGAACTGTCGGGCGGCATGAAGAAGCGCGCCGGTCTGGCCCGGGCGCTGGCGCTGGACCCGGACCTGCTGTTTCTGGACGAGCCGACGGCGGGTTTGGACCCGATCGGCGCGGCCGCATTTGATGAGATGACGCGCAAGTTGCAGCAGACGCTGGGCCTGACCGTCTTCCTCATCACCCATGATCTCGATACGCTCTATTCCATCTGTGATCGGGTGGCGGTGCTGGCGGACAAGAAGGTGACGGCGGTCGGCACGATCGACGAATTGCTGGCCACCGACCATCCGTGGATACAGGAATATTTCAACGGCCCGCGCGGTCGGGCCGCCACGGCGGCGGTCGCGCGCGAAAAGGACAAGGCGGGTCAGGTCCCGTCGGACGGAAGGCGATAGGATATGGAAACCCGCTCCAACCATGTGCTGGTCGGCACGGTGACGTTGCTGCTGCTGGCGGCGATCATGGCCGCCGCTTTCTGGTTCTCGCGCCTGTCGCAGGGCGACAGCATGGAATATGACATCTTCTTCAAACAGTCGGTCAACGGCCTGGCGAAGGGATCGGCGGTCAATTATTCCGGCGTGCCTTCGGGACAGGTCGAGAAGATCGAATTGTGGAAGCGCGACCCAAGCTTCGTGAAGGTGCGCATTTCCGTGAAGGAGGGCACGCCCGTCCTTCAGGGTACGACGGCGACCATTTCGGGCGTAGGCTTTACTGGCGTCAGCGAGATCGTGCTGGACGGCGCGGTCAAGGGCGCGCCGCAGATCGTGTGCCCGGCGGAAAATACGCTGGCGGTATGCCCGGACGGCGTGCCGGTGATCCCGACCAAGCCGGGCGCGCTGGGCGAGTTGCTCAACAATGCGCCGCAACTGCTGGAGCGGCTGTCCACGCTGACGGAGCGGCTGACGGAGCTGCTCAACGACAAGAATCAACAGTCGATCGCCGGCATCCTGGCCAATGTCGAGCGGGTGTCAGGCGCGCTGGCCGACCGTAGCCCCGAAATCGCGGCGACGCTGGCGGAGGCGCGGATCGCCGTGCAGCGCACCGGCGTTGCGGTCGAACAGATTGGCAAGCTGGCGGCGACGACCGACACCCTGCTGAACGAAGAAGGCAGGCCGTTGATGGCCGATCTGCGCAAGAGCGTGCAGGCGGCATCGCAAAGCATCGACACGCTGAACAAGACCATCGGTGAAGCGCAGCCGGGCGTTCATGCCTTCAGCACCCAGACCATGCCCGAAGTGAACCAGCTGGTGCGCGACCTGCGCGAAATGTCGCGGTCCTTCCGTGGGGTGGCCGAAAAGCTCGACCAACAGGGCGCAGGCTCGCTGGTCGGATCGCCCAAGCTGCCGGACTATAAGCCATGAAGAAAGAGATGCGGACCATGTTCCACGTGAAACCCCGCAGCGCGATCGCCGCGCTTGGCATTGCCTTCCTGCTGTCTGGTTGCGTGTCGATCGGCGCCAAGCCGCCGGCGCAGCTGCTGACCCTGGACGCGACGCAGAAGGTGCCGGCCGGCGCGGCCCGGGTGGCGGGCGGCGGACGAACCTTGATCGTCGCGGACCCGGAAGCGCCGCGCATGCTCGACACCGTGCGGGTGCCGGTGCAGACGGCGCCGACGGCGGTCGCCTATGTGACCAAGGTCCAGTGGGCCGATACACCGCGCCATCTGTTCCGCCGGCTGCTGGCGGAGACGATTTCGGCGACGACGGATCGGGTCGTGCTGGATTCGGGTCAATTCTCCGGCGATGGCGGGCAGCGCCTGTCGGGCGAGCTGGTGGCTTTCACCATTGATGCCGCCAGCCATAGCGCGATCGTGACCTATGATGCGGTGCTGACCACGCCGGCCGGCGCAGCGCTGGCGCGGCAGCGCTTTACCGCCAGCGCCCCGGTTTCCGGCAAGATCGACGCCACCACCGTCGGCGCGCCGCTCAACGCGGCGGCGAACAAAGTGGCAGGCGATGTTGCGGCCTGGGCGGCGGCGGTGAAGGACTGAGGGATGCTTTCATCCTTTTCCCGTGATCGGGAGAAGGATGAGAGAGTCGCAGGTTCCGGCCTGACGCGGCAGAAGACCCTCCCGCGCCTGTGGCGCGAGTCCCTTCTTCTTCCGTGAAGACGGGAGAGGATTTTACTCCAGACTCTTGCTGGCCTGTTCGGTCACATCCTTGGACAGGCCAGGCTGCGCCAATATGCGCTGCAATTCCGCCCGCATCAGCGCGGCGCGGCCTTCATCGAAGCGCTTCCAGCGGCCCAGCGGGGGCACCAGACGCGCCGCCGTCTGCGGATTGAGCTTGTCGAGCGCGATGATGCAATCAGCGACCAGGGCATAGCCTTTGCCCGACTTGTGGTGGAAGCCCCACTGATTGCCCGCAAAGGCCCCGTAGAGCGAGCGCACGCGATTGGGATTGGCCAGGGTGAAGTCCTTGTGCTGGCCCAGCGCCTGCACCTGTTCCACCGCGTCGGGATGCAGGGCGAACGCCTGCGTCTGGAACCATTTGTCCAGGGTCAGCGCATCGGCGCTATAGCGGTTGTAGAAAATGTCGAGCGCGGCTTCGCGTTCCAGGCTGCTACCGTTCGCCAGCGTCCCCAGCGCCGCCTGCCGCTCGGTCATGTTATCGGCTTCGCTGAACTGGGCAAAGGCGATGGCGGGGCCATCCTGCGCGCCGGAGGCGACCAGATAGTGCAGCGCGGCGTTGCGCAGCTTGCGCGCGCCCTTGGCCGCGGACGAGATGGAGAAGGCGTTCGCCTTCGTCTTTGCATGGATGTCGCGCCATAGCGGCTCCAGTTCGGCGCCGATCTTCGTCTGAAGGGCGTCGCGCGCGGCGTGGATCGCATCGGGATCGACGATCTTCATCTGGTCGCCCAGATAGGCTTCGCTGGGCAGGCGGATCGTTTCCGCGACGAAGGCGGGGTCAAGCGTCGGATCGGTCAGCGTGTTGCGGATGGCATCGACCACTGCGCCATCGTCCACATCTCGTCCGGCGATACGGCCGATCAGCACATTGACCATCAACTGCTGCATCGCCTCATAGCGGGCGAAGGGATCGTCATCATGCGCCGACAGAAAGGCGAGATCGGCCTGGCTGCGATTGGTTTCCACGATCACCGGCGCGGAAAAGCCGCGATTGATCGACAGGACCGGAGCGGTGGCGAAGCCAGTGAAGGTGAAGCTTTGCTTCGGTTCGGTCAGCATCAGCAATTCGTCGCCATGATGCTGGCCGGTGGCGGGATCGAACAAAGCGGTGCGCAGCGGAATGGCCATGGGCTGCTTGTCGGGCTGACCGGGCGTGGCGGGCACGGTTTGCTCCAGCGTCAGTTCAACGCTCTGCGTCACCGGATCATGCGACAGCAGCGCGCGGACATGGGGCGTTCCCGCCTGTTCATACCAACGGCGGAACTGGCCAAGGTCGATCTGGCCGCCCTCCTCCATCGCCAGCACGAAGTCTTCGCAGGTCGCCGCTTCGCCGTCATGGCGGTTGAAATAGAGGTCGCTGCCGGCACGGAACTGTTCCGGCCCGAGCATCAGCGCCATCATGCGGATGACTTCGGCGCCCTTATTATAGATGGTCGCCGTGTAGAAGTTACTGATTTCCATGTAGGATTCAGGGCGGATCGGATGAGCGAGCGGCCCGCTATCCTCCTGAAACTGGGCGGCGCGCAGGATGCGGACGTCCTCGATCCGCTTGACCGCGTGGCTGCCCATGTCAGCGGAGAAATTCTGGTCGCGAAAGACGGTGAAGCCTTCCTTCAGGCTCAGCTGGAACCAGTCGCGACAGGTGACGCGGTTGCCCGACCAGTTGTGGAAATATTCATGGGCGACCACCCCTTCCACGCCGTCATAGTCAATGTCGGTCGCTGTCTCCGGATCGGCCAATATGTAGCGCGAATTGAAGATGTTGAGGCCCTTATTCTCCATCGCGCCGAAATTGAAATCGGCCACGGCCACGATGTTGAACACGTCCAGATCATATTCGCGGCCATAGACGCGCTCGTCCCAGGCCATGCTGTCCTTGAGCGCCTTCATCGCGTGAGCGGTGCGGGGAAGGTCCGCTTCCTTCACCCAGATGCCCAGCTGCACTTCCCGCCCGCTCATCGTCACGAAGCTGTCGGCGTTGCAGGCAAGGTCGCCGGCCACCAGTGCGAACAGATAGCAGGGCTTGGGGAACGGATCGTTCCAGAGCGCGCTGTGGCGGCCATCGGGCAGGTCAGCCTGTTCAATTGGGTCGCCATTGGCCAGCAGGATCGGGAAGCGTGCCTTGTCCGCGCTCATCCGCACGCTGTAGCGCGACAGGACATCGGGCCGATCCGGGAAGAAGGTGATGCGGCGGAACCCCTCTGCCTCGCATTGGGTGCAAAGCAGTCCGCCGCTGGCATAAAGGCCCATCAGCTTGCTGTTGCTCTGCGGCGCCAATTCCACCAGCGTTTCAACCCGGTGGCTGTCGCCAGAAAGCGGAATAATCAGCGCGCCGGCCTCCAGATGCCATTCCGCCTCCTCCAGCGTACGGCCGTCGACCTTTACCGCCAGCGGGACAAGGCCATCGCCATCAAGCCGAAGGGGGTGATCATGCGCGCCGTTGCGCGTGACGGACAGGGTCGCCTCCACCCGGGTCAGCGCCGGATCGAGATCGAAATCGAGCGCGATATCGGGGATCAGCCAGTCAGGCGCGCGATAGTCGGCGCGGTGGATGACGGCGGGAGCGGCGGCGGTGGTGGAGAGCATGTCGGCCATGCGCCCAACCTAGGGAGCGGTCGGGCAAAAGGCCAGTGGCCTTCATGGGAAGATCAGCGGAATCTGGCGCGCCTGCATCCCGCCTGCGCGCCAGATTCAGCGATATTCAGATACGCTCACCCGAAAGGCGCTGGCACAGCATGTCGAGCTGATCGAGATTGGAATAGCGCATCGACAGCGTCCCGCCGGCGGCGGCGCTTTCATGCGCGATTTCGATTTTCAGCCCCAATATGTCGGCCAGATGCTGTTCCAGCGCGGCGATGTCCGGGTCTTTCTCCGTCGGCTTGCTGGCGGCGCGGCGCGGGGCCGGCGCTTCCGCGCCGGTTTTCACCCGGCGCACCAGCTGCTCGGTATCGCGAACCGAAAGCCCTTTTTCTTCAATCTGTTGCGCCAGTCTTTCGCAATCAGGCACGCCGATCAGCGCGCGGGCATGGCCCATGCTGATCCGGCTGTGCATCACCTGCTGCTGCACCGTCTGCGGCAATTCCAGCAGACGCATCAGATTGGCGACATGGCTGCGCGATTTGCCGACGATGCGACCCAGCGCTTCCTGGCTGTGGTGGAATTCGGCGATCAGCTTGCGATAGGCTTCCGCTTCTTCGATCGGGTTGAGGTCTTCGCGCTGGATATTTTCGATCAGCGCGATTTCCAGCGTTTCCTGCTCATCAAAATCGCGGACGATCGCGGGGATGCGGTGCATCTGCGCCCGCTGCGCCGCGCGCCAGCGGCGTTCGCCAGCGATGATCTGGAATCCGCCGCCATGGGGGCGCACGATAATCGGCTGAATCACGCCGCGCTTGGCGATGCTGTCGGCCAGTTCCTGCAACGCGCCATCGTCAAAATGGCGGCGCGGCTGTTCAGGATGCGGATGGATCAGCGCGACTTCGATGCTCTGCACCGTCTTGCCATTGGCGGCGGGTGCGGCGCTCTGTGCGATCGGTTCTTCGCGGGTCACATCGCCCAGCAGGGCGGACAGGCCCCGGCCCAGTCCCTGCGGACGCTTGGCGATCTTGGGCTTGTCAGTCGTTTCGTCGCTCAAGCGGCAACCTCCTGTCGGGGCAGGCGCGCGATCAGTTCGCGCGCGAGCCGCATATAGGCTTCCGATCCCGAGCAGCGGAAGTCGTAGATAAGGGCGGGCACGCCATGGCTCGGTGCTTCGGACAGGCGGACATTGCGGGGAATGACGGTGGAGAAGACAAGATCGCCCAGGCAGGCGCGCACATCGTCCGCCACCTGATCGGTCAGGCGGTTGCGGCGATCATACATGGTCAGCGCCACGCCCATGATCGACAGGCCGGGATTGAAGCGGCCGCGGATGCGCTCGACTGTCTGGAGCAGTTGCGACAGACCTTCCAGCGCGAAAAATTCGCACTGAAGCGGCACCAGCAGCGATTGCGCGGCGACCATGGCGTTGATCGTCAACAGGCCCAGCGAGGGCGGGCAATCGATCAGGCAAATGTCCCAGCGCCCCGGTTGCGCTTCGGAGAGGACACGTTCCAGACGGTGGGTGCGCTCCTCATATTCGATCAGTTCGATTTCCGCGCCCGACAGATCCTGCGTTGCGGGGACGAGGTCCAGCTTGGGTACGCGGGTCGTAACGATGGTGTCGTCCAGCGCGCAATTGCCGACCAGCAGGTCATAGCTGGACTGGGCGCGTTCCGCCTGCCCCACACCAAGGCCCGTCGACGCATTGCCCTGCGGGTCGAGATCGACCAGCAGCACGCGAAGGCCGGTGGCGGCAAGCCCGGTCGCGAGGTTGATCGCGGTCGTGGTCTTGCCCACCCCACCCTTCTGGTTGGCGATGGCGATGCGGATCATGGGCGCCCTTTCTTCTTGCCAGCGGGTGTTACGGAGCGCGCGACAATGATGGCGCTATCGGCATCCGTTACGCTCGGTTCCACGTGAAACACACCTTGCCATGTAGGACGCACCGCCTCCAGTTCATTTTGCGCATTTCGTCCTTTTGGCAGCACCCAGACGGTGTTTTTATCGGACAGGTGCAGCGCGGAGGCGAGCAATTTGGGGAGCGGGGCATAGGCGCGCGCGCTGATGACGGCCGCTTTCGTGGCGGGCGTGCTTTCGACCCGGCCACCAAAGACGCGCGCATTGCCAAGGCCCAGATCGGCGATGACGCTGTTCAGAAAATCGATGCGCTTGCGGCGGGATTCGACCATCATCAATGGTCGATCGACCAGACAGGCGATGACGATGCCGGGCAGACCTGCCCCGGACCCCAGATCGATCCAGTCGCGGCCGTCGTCATTGGGGGCGATGGTCAGCAATTGGGCGGAATCGACAATATGTCGCGCCCAGATATGCGGACGGGTCGATTCCGCGATTAGATTTTGTTCGTCCATCGCCGACGACAAGATGGCGACATAGCGTTCCAGCTGATCCCATGTTTCACGTGAAACATCGAACTGCGCCTGGAGCCAGGCGCGGGCTTCTTCTTCGGTCACGCGGCCTCCCGCCGGACATGGACTAGGATGGCGGCAAGGGCCGCCGGGGTGATGCCGCGGATACGGCCGGCGGCGGCCAGCGTATCGGGGCGGGCGGCATCCAGTCGCTCGATCATTTCGGTCGAAAGGCCGCCAATGGCGCGATAGTCGAAATCGGCCGGAATATGCACGCGCTCATTGCGGCGCAGTTCGGCAATCTCGCTATCCTGCCGCTGAAGATAGGGGGCATAATGAGCGTCCTCCAATATCTCGTCGCGCAGGTCGGCGGGCGCATCGCGCAGCGACGGGGCGAGATCAAGCAGCAGGGCGCGATCGACCTCCGGGAAGCGCGCCCAGTCGAACAGGCTGCGGCGGGCACCATCCTGTCGCACCGATGCGCCGGCGCGGGCCATTTCGCTGGCGGTCATCTCACGCGCAAGTTCGGCATCGATATTGGCGCGCAACACCGCCCGGTCGGACAGGCGTGTGGCGCGATCCGTACCGATCACGCCATGCGCCAGACCGATCGGGCCGAGCCGCGTTTCCGCATTGTCGGCGCGCAGCCGTAGCCGATATTCGGCGCGGGCGGTGAGCATGCGATAGGGTTCGGTCACGCCCTGAAGGACGAGATCATCGATCATCACGCCGATATAGGAGCTGGCGCGGTCGAGGATCATGGGTGCTTCGTTCCGCGCGCGGGCGGCGGCGTTGACGCCAGCGATCAGACCCTGCGCTGCAGCTTCCTCATAGCCGGTCGTGCCGTTGATCTGGCCCGCGCAAAACAAGCCGGGCACGGCGCGCACTTCCAACGAGGCATCGAGCGCGCGGGGATCGACATGGTCATATTCGACCGCATAGCCGGGCACGACAATATCGACCTGCTCCAGACCGGGCATGGACCGCACCATGGCGATCTGAACATCGGTGGGCAGCGATGTGCTGATGCCGTTGGGATAAACGAGATGATCCTCCAGTCCTTCGGGCTCGAGGAAAATCTGATGTCCATCCCGATCGCCAAAGCGCAGCACCTTGTCCTCGATCGACGGGCAATAGCGCGGTCCCCGCCCCTCGATCGCGCCGCTGAACAAAGGCGATCGGCCAAGGCCGTCACGGATGATCTGGTGCGTGCGGTCATTGGTGCGAGTGATGGCGCAGGCGAGTTGTGGCAATGGGCGGCGTTCGGACAGCGGCGACATGGTCCAACCCTCTCCGTCCGACGGCTGCGTTTCCAGCCGCGCCCAATCGATCGTCCGGCCATCCAGCCTGGGTGGCGTGCCGGTCTTGAGCCGGGCGATCGGCAGGCCGAGTTCGCGCAGCTGCACGCCCAGTGCGGTCGCGGCGCGTTCGTTGACGCGCCCGCCCGTCTCACGCTCGTCTCCGCGAAACAGCTTGCCACCCAGGAAAGTACCGGTTGCAAGGACGACGGAGGGGGCAGAGAGAGTGCAGCCGTCCGCCAGCGCAACCCCGGCAATGGCATCGCCCTCCAGCAGCAGCGCCGCCGCTTCGCCTTCGATAATATCCAGCCCCGCCTGTGCATCCAGCATCGCATGAATGGCATCGCGATAGCGCTTGCGGTCAGCCTGAATGCGCGGTCCCTGTACGGCTGCGCCCTTGCTGCTGTTGAGCATGCGATAATGGATGGCGGCGGCATCGGCGGCGCGCGCGATCAGGCCGTCCAGCGCATCGACCTCGCGCACCAGATGGCCCTTTCCCAGACCGCCGATAGCCGGGTTGCAGGACATGGCGCCGACCGTCGCTTTTTCGAAAGTCAGCAGCGCGACCGACGCGCCCTTGCGCGCCGCCGCAGCGGCGGCCTCACAGCCGGCATGGCCGCCGCCGACCACGATCACATCATAGCTTGTTCGCATGACGCGCCCTTATCAGATTTGGGGCATCGCGGTCAAAACTGTTCCACGTGGAACAGTGCTTATTTGCCGATGCAAAATCCCGAAAAAAGTCGGTCCAGCATATCCTCGGTTCCGGCCTGCCCGGTCAGGGCGTCGATCGCGGCGCGGCACAGCCGCAATTCCTCAGCCGCGACCAGCAGATCGCGGGTCGCTGCCGCCGCATCGAGATGGGCGTTCAACTGTCCAACTTGCTGTCTCTGGCGGGCGTGCAGAGCATAATCGCCCTCGCCCGGAAGAAGCGCGGCGGCGCGTGACAGCAAAGTGTCGATCAAGACGGCCATCCCCTCCCCCGTTCGGGCGGACAGGGAGAGGCCGGGGCGCGCCGCTTCGCCACGATCGCTCTGGGCGGCGATCAGGATCGCGTCGGCGCGCGGCAGAGCGTCGGCCTCGCCCAGCCACAGGATGATGTCCGCCGCCTCCAGTGCGGCATGGGCGCGGTCGATGCCGATCGCCTCGATCGCGTCGTTCGTCTCGTCCCGCAAACCAGCCGTGTCGGTGAACAGAAAGGCGGTGCCGCCGATCGCGGCAGGCACTTCGATCCGGTCGCGGGTGGTGCCGGCTATGTCGGACACGATCGCCGCGTCCCGGCCCACCAGCGCATTGAGCAGGGTCGACTTGCCCGCATTGGGCGGGCCAGCCAGCACCACGCGAACGCCATCGCGCAGCCGTTCGGCCGATGGCGCGGCGAGGATAACGTGGACATCCCGCGCCAGCGCGGCGATGCCCTGCCCTATCCGCGCTTCGATCGCATCGTCGGGCACATCATCTTCGTCGGAGAAATCGAGCGCCGCTTCGGCCATGGCGGACAGGGTCAGCAGTTCGTCGCGCCAGCCATCGATCCGGCGGGAAAAATGCCCCTCCGCCATCAGCAGCGCCGCGCGGCGCTGGCCCTGCGTTTCGGCAGCGAGGAGGTCGGACAGGCCCTCGACCGCGTTAAGGTCCATGCGCCCATGGGCAAAGGCGCGGCGCGTGAATTCGCCTGCTTGCGCCCGGCGCAATCCGGGCATGGCGGCCAGTGCATCCTCCACCGCCGCGATCACGGCCCGGCCGCCATGGCAATGGAGTTCGACCATATCTTCGCCGGTGACGCTGTTGGGACCGGGCAGCCACAACAGCAAGGCGCGATCGAGCGGGCTGCCGTCGCGCGGGTCTTTCAGCAAGGCCAGACTGGCGGTGCGGGGCGTGGGGACGCGGTGCGCCAATGCCTGCAGCGCGATCCGCGCCTGTGGTCCGCTGATCCGAATGACGGCGATCCCGGCCGGCGGCGCACCGCTCGACAGGGCAAAGATGGTGTCGTCCTGACCTTGCGACACGGACCTTATTTCTTCTCGTCCTTGCTGCCCATACCCGCCAGACCGACATTCATCATCTGCTGGAACAGGCGCATCCCCGCATCCCCCAGCGGCGAGAAGCTCTTGAACAGCGTTTCCATCTGTTCGACGCTGCCGACGCCGTCGAAGCTGTCGAGCATCGTCTTGATATATTTGTCGTGAATGGGGGTGACATCGGGCAGGCCCAGAAAGGCGCGGGCCTCGGCAGGCGTGCAATCCACGTCGACGGATACTTTCATGTCCCTGCTCTTCCCTGTTGGCGCTCGGCCATATGAGGCCGTGTGATCGCGTTGCGCCGTCATGCCGCAAATAGGCGCGTCAACGCAAATTTTAAACGCGGCGGGTGGTTGCGCGGCTCCCGCGATCGGCCAATATGCGATCCAATCTCAATTCGCAGAAGGATTATGGCATGGGCAGATTCACCCCGATCACCACTTTGGAAGGGGACGCGCAGTTCGACGCTTATGTTGCTCAGCCCGATGGCGAAGCGACCGCTGCGATCATCGTCATCCAGGAAATTTTCGGCGTGAATGAGGGCATTCGCAACAAATGCGAGAGCTGGGCCAAGGCCGGCTATCTGGCCTATGCGCCCGACCTGTTCTGGCGCGAAAAGCCCCATGTCGAACTGGATGCGGATGTGCCCGCAGAATTTCAGGCGGCCATCGGCCATATGCAGAAATTCAATCAGGATCAGGGCATTCGCGATATCGAAGCGACCATCAAGGCGGCCCGTTCCGCGCTGGGCGGCGACGGCAAGGTCGGCGTGGTCGGTTATTGCCTCGGCGGTCGCATCGCCTTCATGAGCGCCTGCCGCACCGATGGCGATGCCTTTGTCGGCTATTATGGCGTGGGGATCGACGGGCTGTTGGGGGAACAGCATGCGATCGGCAAGCCGACCATGCTGCATATCCCCACGGCAGACGGTTTCGTTCCGCCCGAAACGCAGAAGGCGATGCATGACGGGTTGGCCGACAATCGCCATGTGACGCTGCATGACTATGAAGGGCTGGACCATGGCTTTGCGGCGGAAACGGGCAAGCGCCGGGTCGAGGATGCCGCCCAACTGGCCGACCAGCGCACCGCCGATTTCTTTGCGGAGGCCCTCGCCTGATGTCGGGCGCATGGAGGATGGTGGCCCGCAGCCATGGCGGGCCGGATGTGATCGCGCGCGAAGAGTTCGACCCTGGTCAGCCCGGTGACGGCGAAGTGCTGATCGCGCAGGATGCGGTCGGTCTCAATTTCATCGATACCTATTATCGCACGGGCCTTTATCCCGCACCCCTCCCCACCCCGTTGGGGTCGGAGGGCGCCGGGCGCATCGTTGCCGTGGGCGCAGGCGTCGTCGGCTTTGCCATCGGCGATCGGGTGGGGTGCGCGAGTGGTTTGGGCGCCTATGCGACCCATCGCATCGTTCCGGCCGATCGGGTGGTGAAGATCCCGGATGCCGTGTCGAGCGAAGATGCAGCCGCGATGATGCTCAAGGGCATGACCGCCTGCTATCTGGCGGAAGACACGATCGCGCTGCAGGCCGGGCAAGTGGCGCTGGTCCATGCGGCGGCGGGCGGTGTCGGATCGATCCTGGTCCCCTGGTTGCGCGACAAGGGCGTGATCGTGATCGCCCATTGCGGATCGGCGGCAAAGGCGGCCTCTGTCGAGGCCGACCATAGCCTGTCCGGTCCCTTCGACGATCTGGCCGCAACGGTGCGCGACCTGACTGATGGCAAGGGTGTAGACGTGGTCTATGACGGCGTTGGCAGGGATAGCTGGGGCGCTTCGCTCGCCAGCCTGAAGCGGCGCGGCCTGATGGTCAGCTATGGCAATGCGTCGGGTGCGGTGCCGCCGGTCAGCCTGCTCGATCTCAGCCGTGGGGGATCGCTCTATGTCACGCGCCCGACCTTGTTCGACTATATCGCAACGGCCGATGAACTGGCGCACACCGCCGGGCGGCTGTTCGATCGGATGCAGAGCGGCGTGGTAAAGGCGCAGATCGGCCAGCGTTTCGCCCTGACGGATGCTGCGGAGGCTCACCGTGCGCTGGAAGCCCGGCAGACGACGGGCGCGACGGTGCTGATTCCCTGACCGAAACGGACGGACAAGGCATAATATCGTGAATCCCTTCGCTGCCCTGCTGGCGCCGGTCTGGTTCGCGCAGCTGTTTACGGGGGCCAAATCCTTTGTCGACAATCCGCTGATCGGATCGTCGCGCCTGAACGCCATGGGGTTGCACGCGGGGCGCGTGCGATTGGCCCATGGCATGACGGCGCGGCGGCGCGCGGCGCTGGCGTCGTCCGTCTCGCCGGATGATCGGGCGCAGTTCGACCGGGACGGGGTTGTCGCCATTACCGATTTCCTGCCGGGTGATGTTTTCACGGCGCTGCGGCAGCAGATATTGGCCCATCGCGCGCCGGTGCGTGAGGCGGTGCAGGGCGACACAATCACGCGGCGTCTGGCGATCGATCCTGCGGCGCGGCATGCGATACCCGCTCTCGCGGCATTTCAGCGGGATAGGCGATGGCGCGGCCTCGCTCGCTATGTCGCCGGTTTCGATATTGAACCGCTACTGTACGTCCAGTCGATCCTGCCCAATCGGCATGCCGCGCCGCCCGACCCACAGACGGTCCTGCATGCCGACACCTTTTACCCCGCGATGAAAGCCTGGCTGTTTCTGGAGGATGTAGCGCCGGAACATGGTCCCTTCGCCTATGTGAAAGGATCACACCGACTGACGCCGGAGCGGATCGCGTGGGAAAGGGAAAAGAGCCTGCATGTCCGGAATGGCGATTGTCGCCTGTCGGCGCGCGGTTCCTTCCGCGTGCGAGCGGAGGAACTGGCGGGGCTGGACCTGCCCCAGCCGACCCGTTTTGCTGTGCCCGCCAATACGCTGGTGATTGCCGATACCTTCGGATTTCATGCCCGCACCCAGGCGAGCCACCCGGCGACCCGGATCGAGCTGTGGGCCTATGGCCGTCGCAATCCGTTTCGGCCGTTCAAAGGCTGGGATATCTGGAGCGTGCCGGGCATTGCCGAACGGCGGATCGGCCTGCGCTGGTGGCTGGGGGATCGGGCGGCAAAGCTGGTGCCGCAACCCTGGAAGTCGGCCGGCATCAAGGGGCCGGCGGACGAATGACATGGCGATAAATGCTCTGGCGGGCGTTCCCGGATAACGGGACGCCCGCCGGAACAAGCTTACTGATTCATCGTGGCGAAGAAATCTTCGTTGGTCTTGCTGTCCTTCATCTTGTCGAGCAGGAATTCCATCGCGTCGACCGTGCCCATCTGCATCAGGATGCGGCGCAGCACCCACATCTTGCTGAGGGTCGGCTTTTCGACCAGCAATTCTTCCTTGCGGGTGCCCGATTTGCCGACGTCCAGCGCCGGGAAGATGCGCTTGTCGGCAACCTTGCGGTCCAGCACGATTTCCGAGTTGCCGGTGCCCTTGAACTCTTCGAAAATGACTTCGTCCATGCGGCTGCCGGTGTCGATCAGCGCGGTGGCGATGATGGAGAGCGAGCCGCCTTCCTCGATATTACGCGCGGCGCCGAAGAAGCGCTTGGGGCGCTGGAGCGCGTTGGCGTCGACACCGCCGGTCAGCACCTTGCCCGACGAAGGGACGACGGTGTTGTAGGCGCGGCCGAGGCGTGTGATCGAATCGAGCAGGATCACGACGTCCTTCTTGTGTTCGACCAGGCGCTTGGCCTTTTCGATCACCATTTCGGCGACCTGGACGTGACGGGTGGCCGGCTCGTCGAAGGTGGAGGAGACGACTTCGCCCTTCACGCTGCGCTGCATGTCGGTGACTTCTTCCGGGCGCTCATCGATCAGCAGCACGATCAGGAAGACTTCGGGATGATTGTCGGTGATCGCCTTGGCGATGTTCTGGAGCATCACGGTCTTGCCGACGCGGGGCGGCGCGACGATCAGCGTGCGCTGGCCCTTGCCCTGCGGGCTGACGATGTCGATGACGCGGGCCGACTTGTCCTTGACCGTGGGGTCCAGCGTGTCGAGACGCAGCTTCTGTTCGGGATAGAGCGGCGTCAGATTGTCGAAATTGACGCGATGACGGACCACGTCGGGATCGTCGAAATTGACCGAGAGCAGCTTGGTCAGAGCGAAATAGCGCTCGCCATCCTTGGGCGCGCGGATTTCGCCTTCCACCGTATCGCCGGTGCGCAGGCCGAATTTGCGGACTTGATTGGGCGAGACATAAATATCGTCGGGACCGGCCAGGAAGTTGGCTTCGGGGCTGCGCAGGAAGCCGAAGCCGTCGGGCAGCACCTCGATCGTGCCCTCGCCCATGATCTGCTCGCCATTTTCCGCCTCGGCCTTGAGGATCGCGAACATCAGGTCCTGCTTGCGCAGCGTCGATGCGCTTTCCACGCCCAGTTCCTCAGCCATGGTGACGAGGTCAGCGGGAACGGTCTTCTTGAGGTCCTTAAGGTGCATTTGCGAGTCGGTCCGATGCGGTGGAAAGAAAAATGGTGGGAAAGGAAGGAGATAGCCGGACAGGAAGGCCGGAAATCCTCACTCCGGACGGGCGAGGAAAGATGTATCCGCGTTTAGCGATCCGCCGGCGGTCTCGTCAAGGCAGGATGATCACGGGTTTCAACGGAAAATCGCCACAAAGCGCGCCTGGACGGCCAGTCGAGCCGCTGGCGCGACGGCCGGCTGTCATGATATAAGGAGCGCATAAGAAAATTTGAAGGACGAGGATATGGGACGCTTCCCTGTCTCGATACGGGCCTTGCTTGGTATGGCTCTGGTGATCGGCGGCCCGGCGCTGGCGGTGCAGGATGCCCCGGCGCTTGATCCCGACCAGCCGCCCACCGTTGTTCGCACGGCCAGCGACCCGGATGCGCGCGTCACCATTCCCATATCGATCGGCGGCAAGGGACCGTGGAACTTCATCATCGACACTGGATCGCAGCGCACCGTGATCGCGCGCGAACTGGCGCAGCAACTGGCGCTGCCGCCGCGTGAAACCGTCACCATCCTCAGCATGACCGGCCGGTCAGAGGCGCAAACCGTCGCCCTGCCCCGGCTGGGCTTTGGCAATAACATGATCGACGATATCGAAGCGCCGGTGCTGGAGGGGGAAAATCTGGGCGCGCCGGGCCTGTTGGGTCTCGACAGTCTGCACGCCAAACGGGTGACGCTCAATTTCCGCACCGGCCGGATGGAAATCGCCAATAGCGGGAGCACGCGCCGCCTGTCGGTCGATCCCGATACGATCGTCGTGGAGGCGCGGCGCAAGCGGGGCCAACTGATCCTGCTCGATTCCGACGTCAACGGTATGCGGGTCAACATCATGCTGGATACCGGCACCAATTTCAGCATCGGCAATCTGGCGCTGCGCGACCGGTTAATCGCCAAGAAGCGCGCGCCGACGATGGTGGAGGCGACGCTGACCAGCGTCACTGGCGGGACGCTGACCGGGCAGGTCGGGCGGATCAAGTCGGTCCGCATGGGGCGCGTCAACCTGATCGAGGTGCCGGTGCTCTTCGCCGACGCCAGCCCGTTCAAGGAACTGGGGATGGAGGACAAGCCGGCGCTGCTGCTGGGCATCAGCGCCCTGCGGATATTCGACCGGGTGGCGATCGACTTCGGCCGGGGTAAGGTCGATTTCCTGCTGCCTGACGCCAGCGCGCTGGAAAAGACGCGCTTTGCCGCGAACCATCAGGGCAAGGGATAGGTTTTTACTGTCCCTGCGTCGGCCGGTTCTGCGGCTGTTGCTGCTGCTGACGCTGACGATCGCGGCCCAGCACATTGTCGATCCATTGCTGGTCCAGCCTGGGCGGCTGGGGCCGGTCCTGCGGATCGACCTCCATCTGCGGTTCGTCGGCATCGCTTTCGGCATCGGGGGTGCTGTTGCGGGGGCGTTCGATCGGCAGGCCGTTTTCATCGACCATCATGCCGCCCTGCGCACCATTATCGGGCTGGCCGAAATAGGCTTCCTCGTCCGGCTCCAACTGCCATTCGGGCAGGGTGACTTCCGTTTCAAACTGCTCGACCGGCCGCCTGGCGACGGCGACCTTCATATAGTCGGCAAAGGCGCGAGCGGGCGCACGGCCACCCTGCAGCCCGCCGACCGCTCTGGCGTCGTCACGCCCCATCCAGACGCCGGTGGTGATGCCGCTGGAAAAGCCGAGGAAATAGCCATCCTTGTTGCTGGTCGTCGTGCCGGTCTTGCCCGCCACCGGACGGCCGATCTGCGCGGCCTTGCCGGTGCCGGTGCTGACCGCCGTCTGCATCAGGTCCGTCATGCCGGCGGCGACCCAGGGAGCAACCAGCACGCGGCTGGTATCGTCCTGATGCTGGTAAAGCAGGCGGCCGTCGGCGGTCGTGACCTTGGTAATGCCATAAGGTGCCACGGCAATGCCCTTGCGCGCGATCGAGGCCGCCGCGCGCGTCATGTCGATCAGGCGCACGTCCGACGTACCCAGCACCATCGAAGGATGGGTGTTGATCGGCGTCGACACGCCAAAGCGGCGCGCCATGTCGGCGACGGTCGGGAAGCCGACCTCCACGCCCAGCTTCGCCGCGATCGTGTTGATCGAATAGGCAAAGGCGGTGCGGACGTCGATGTCCCCGGCGAAGCGTCCATTGGCGTTGCGCGGGGACCAGCCGTTGATCGTCACCGGTTCGTCAGTGACGCCGGTGTCGGGGGTATAGCCCGCCTCCAGCGCCGCCATATAGACAAATATCTTCCAGGCGGAGCCAGGCTGGCGCGTCGCCGTGGTGGCGCGATTATAGTTGGACGTCACATAATCGAGGCCGCCGACCATCGCGCGCACCGCGCCGTCGCGGTCCAGGCTGACCAGCGCGCCCTGTGTGCCAGACGGCACATTGGCCTTGATCGCCGCCGTCGCCGCATTCTGCATGCCAAGGTCGATCGTCGTATAGACTTCCAGCGGCTCGTTCGGTTCATCGATCAGCACATCGAGTTGCGGCAGCGCCCAATCGGTGAAGTAACGCACGCTGTTCTGCGGCGGCTCGGGCGCCATGCGGACGCCGGCCAGATTGGCATTGGCATGTTCGCTGGCCGAAATCGCGCCATTTTCCTGCATCAGGTCCAGCACCACGCCGGCTCGGCCGACGGCTGCTTCGGCGTCGGCTGTGGGGGAGTAGCTGGACGGCGCCTTGACCAGGCCGGCGATGATCGCGGCTTCGGGCAGGGCCAGGCTGGTGGCGGGGTGGCCGAAAAATTTGCGGCTGGCCGCATCGATGCCATAGGCGCCGCCGCCGAAATACACCTTGTTAAGGTAGAGTTCGAGGATCTGCCGCTTGGAAAATTTGCGCTCCAGCGCCAGCGCCAGCACCATTTCGCGCAGCTTGCGGCCGAAACTATAGCTGTTGTTGAGGAAGATATTGCGCGTCACCTGCTGGGTGATGGTGGATGCGCCCTGCCAGCGGCGGCCCTGACCGCGTCGTTCCACCGCGACCCATGCGGCGCGCGCCATGCCGATCGGATCGACGCCGGGGTGCAGGTAGAAACGCTTGTCCTCGGTCGACACCATCGCATCGACCATGACCTGCGGAATCTGATCATAGCTCAGCCATTGGCCGAAACTCGGCCCGAGCGACACGATGACACTGCCGTCGGCGGCGTGGACGCGGATCATCTGGCCATTGGGGGAGGATTTGAGGCTGTTATAGTCTGGCAGCGATTGCATCGCGATCACCACCGCGACGACCACCGCCAACAATCCAGCCACCGCCGCCGCCAGGCCGATCTTCAGCCCGCGCATCGCCCATGTCTTCACGCGACCCCGCGGGGCGCCCTTGCTCTTGCTTGATCCTGCCATCTGTGCCGCCCCGGATACGCGCTAATCCCGGCCCCGGCCAGCGCAAATCCTGCAACCAGCGCGGAAAAAGACCGTCGCGCCGTCCATGGCGAACGGCGCTTTACCGGCGATGAACGATGGATGTGCAGCTTTGATCGAGGCAGGATGGAATCGCCGTGCAGAAACGGGCGCATTGCCGCCGGGCGGCTATTTCTCGCGCGGTTTGAAGTCCAGGCCGGCGCTGTTCATGCAGTAACGCAGGCCGTTCACGCCCGGGCCATCGGGAAAGACATGGCCCAGATGGCCTTCGCAGGCGGCGCAGCGGACTTCGGTGCGGATCATGCCGTGGCTGGCGTCGCGAATTTCCTCGACCGCGTCGATATCGACCGGCGCAGTAAAGCTGGGCCAGCCCGACCCGCTGTCATATTTTTCTTCGGCATCGAACAGCTCCGCGCCGCAGCCGGCACAATAATAGACGCCATCGGCCTTGTTGCTGTTATATTTGCCAGTGAAGGCGCGTTCCGTGCCGGCTTCGCGCAGCACATGATATTGTTCTGGGGACAGGCGCTCGCGCCATTCGGCTTCGGTAAGAGTGATCTTCTCCATAGGCCGCAATATGGCCCCGCAGGACGGGTCTATCAAGCCCGCTCGCGCGCGGCCTGTCGCGCGATCGCCAGCAGTTCGTGGCGCACCATCAGGTCGCCCGTTCCCCGGCCGCCGCGACTGGCGCGTTCGGCCTCCAGCAGGCGCTGGATGACGCGGGCGATGCCTGTGGCGTCCCACAGGCGCACCTGTCGCGTGACCAGCCCTTTCTCCTTCCAGAACACCGCCTTGCCGGCCGATTCAACGGCCGCCTCCAGCCGGCCGCTGGCGTCGAAGGCGTCGCGGATCGTGGCGATCAACATGGCGCGGGTCAGCAGCGGCCGGATGACCGACGCCATGGCCGCCCCGGTTTCGGTGAGGCTGGTCAGTTCGCGATGCATGGCCTTCAGGTCGCCGCCCAGCACGGCGTTGACCAGCGGGCCGATTTCCGTGTCGGGATTGTCGGCGGACAGGGCGTCGAGCGCTTCCTGTGTCGCCTCACGCGGATGCTCGGGCGCGGCGTCGAGATAGAGGATCAGCTTCTCCACCTCCCCCGCCATCAATGCGCGGTCGCCATTGGCCAGGTCCACGATCCGGCGGGCTAGGTCGGTCGGCAGGCGCAGGCCGCTTTCGCGCGCGATGCCGATCGCGATCTGCTCCGCCTCGCGCGCGTCAGGCTGATAGGAAATCAGCGCCATCGCCGCCTTGTGGTCCAGCGCCAGCTTGACCAGCTTCGACGTCGCCTTGAGCGCGCCGGCCACCGCGATCACCGGATTGCCGGCGGCTTCCGCCTCCAGCAGGGCGGTCAGGGCCGGAACCGATTCCTCGCCCATGCCGCTGATGCGCACCCAGCGCCGGTCGCCGAACATCGAAAAGGAGGCGGCTTCGTCCGACAGGCGGGCGGGATCATCCTTGAGCGTCGCACCGTCCAGGTCGATCCGTTCCGCCTGCGGCCCCATGGCGCGTTCCAGCCGCTTCGCCAGCGCCTGACTCCCGGCCTCATCGGGACCATAGAGCAGGAAGAAGCGGATATCGGTCGGTGGCGCGTCAAGCGCCCTTTCCATCTGGCCGCGATTGGCCTTCAAGGATGGGCCGCCTTGCGCGAAAACAGCGCCAGCCGGGTGACGATCTGGTCGGCAACGGTCTGCGACAGCCGTTCGAGCGCGGTATCTTCGGCCGCGATCGTGGCATATTCGCTGGACGTCACGTCGATGCCGGCGTCCGACCCGGCGGTGTCGTCCAGTATCTGCGCGCCGGTGGCCTGATCGACCAGCTGATAGCGCGCGCGCAATGTCCGTCGTTCGCGGGTGATGGCGGCGTCGGCGCGCAGGCCGAAACCGCTGATATTGTCGTCCAGCTTCACCACCAGCTTGTAGCGCGGACCATCGCCGCCCTGCATGGCGGCAAGCCGGTCGTTGAGCGCATTGCGCACCAGCCAGCCATTCTTGCCTTCGATCGGGGCGACTTCGACATTGCCCAGCGCCTGCGCCACCGCGCCATGCCCACCCCCGCCATAGACCGGGCGCAGACCGCAGCCGGTCAGGAGGAGAGGGACGGCGAGAAGGGGAAGGATGCGCTTCATGCGGACCTCCATAACCGTTCGCCCCTCGCTTGTCGAAGGGGCGAACGGATGTTGTCAGATCACCAGATTGACCAGCCGGTCGGGCACCACGATCACCTTCTTGGGTGTCGCGCCATCCAGCGTGCGGATGACGTTAGGCGCGGCCAGAGCCAGCTTTTCCAGTTCGTCCTTTGACGTCCCCTTGGGTACGGTGATGGTGTCGCGCAGCTTGCCCATTACCTGACAGGCGATGGTGACTTCGTCATCCACCAGCAGCGCCGGATCGACCGTCGGCCATGCCGCATTGGCGATCAGCCCCTCTCCGCCCATTTCCGCCCAGCCTTCTTCGGCCAGATGCGGCGTCATGGGCGCGACCAGCAGCGCAAGGCCGCGGATTGCGGCGGTGCGGCTGGCCGAAGGCTTGGCCTTCTCGATCGCGTTCACCAGTTCGTAGATTTTGGCGACTGCCTTGTTGAAGCCCAGTCCTTCAATGTCCTTGGCCACGCCATCGACGGTCTGGTGCAGCTTGCGGTCCAGCGCCTTGTCCTGCCCCTCGGCACTCGCATCGGCCTCGCCGAACAGACGCCAGACGCGGTTGACGAAGCGCCACGATCCTTCGATCCCGGCCTCGGTCCAGGGCAGGTCGCGCTCAGGCGGGCTGTCCGACAGCATGAACCAGCGCACGGCGTCCGCGCCATATTGGCCGATGATGTCATCGGGATCGACGACATTCTTCTTGGACTTGGACATTTTGATGACCCGGCCGACCTCGACCGGGGCGTTGTCGGCGATCAGCGTGGCGCCGTCCGCCGTCCGATCGATCTCACCGGGCGCGAAATAGACGGGGGGCAGCCCCTCGCCCTGTTCGCGGCTGTAGGTTTCGTGCGTCACCATGCCCTGCGTGAACAGGCCGGTGAACGGCTCGGCAAAGCCCAGCTGATCCATATGCTGAAGCGCGCGGGTCCAGAAACGGGCGTAGAGCAGATGCAGGATCGCATGTTCCACGCCGCCAATATATTGGCCGACCGGCAGCCATTGTTCGACCGTGGCGCGATCGAACGGCTTGTCCTTGGGCTGGCTGGCGAAGCGGATGAAATACCAGCTGGAATCGGCGAACGTGTCCAGCGTGTCCGTCTCGCGCACGGCGGGCTTGCCGCAGGATGGGCAGTCGACATGCTTCCATGTCGCATGGCGATCGAGCGGATTGCCGGGAATGTCGAAGCTGACATCCTCTGGCAGCACGACCGGCAGCTGATCCTTGGGCACCGGCACCACGCCGCAGCCCTGGCAATGGATCACCGGGATCGGCGTGCCCCAGTAACGCTGGCGCGACACGCCCCAGTCGCGCAGGCGAAACACGGTCTTGCCCGCGCCCCAGCCTTCGGATTCGGCGCGGGCGATGACGGCGGCCTTGGCCTCTTCCACGGCCATGCCGTCGAGGAAGCGGCTATTCACCAGATTGCCGGGACCGGTATAGGCTTCGTTGTGGATCGGCGTGTCGGCCTCGCCCTCCAGCGCGACGACGCGCTCTACGGGGAGCATATATTTGCGCGCGAAGTCGAGGTCGCGCTGGTCATGCGCGGGCACGCCCATGACGGCGCCGGTGCCATAGTCCATCAGCACGAAATTGGCGATGAAGACCGGCAGATGCCATTCGGGATCGAAGGGATGCGCGACCGTGAGGCCAGTGTCGAAGCCCAGCTTTTCCGCCGTTTCCAGCTCGGCCGCCGTGGTGCCGCCTTCCTTGCACTTTTCGATGAAGGCGACCGCGTCAGGGTTGGTCGCCGCCACCGCCTGCGCAACCGGATGGTCGGCGGCGATCGCGACGAAGCTCGCCCCGAAAATCGTGTCCGGGCGGGTCGAATAGACTTCGATGTCCGTGTCGAACGGCGCGACCGGCTTGAAGCGGAATTGCAGGCCGACCGACTTGCCGATCCAGTTTTCCTGCATCGTGCGCACCTTGTCGGGCCACTGGTCGAGCGTTTTCAGCCCTTCCAGCAGATCGTCGGCGAACTGGGTGATTTTCAGGAACCACTGGGACAGCTTGCGCTTTTCGACCAGCGCGCCCGAACGCCATCCGCGCCCGTCGATCACCTGTTCGTTCGCCAGCACGGTCATGTCGACCGGATCCCAGTTGACCGCCGATTCCTTGCGATAGACCAGCCCCGCTTCCAGCATGTCCAGGAACAGCGCCTGTTCCTGACCATAATAATCGGGTTCGCAGGTCGCGAGTTCGCGGCTCCAGTCGATCGCAAAGCCCAGCTTCTTCAGCTGCGCGCGCATGTTGGCGATATTGTCGCGGGTCCAGCTGCCGGGATGGACCTTCTTTTCCATCGCCGCATTTTCGGCCGGCATGCCGAAGGCGTCCCAGCCCATCGGATGCAGCACTTCATGGCCGGTCATCCGGCGGAATCGCGCCAGCACGTCGCCCATCGAATAGTTGCGGACATGGCCGATATGGATGCGCCCCGAAGGATAGGGGAACATTTCCAGCACATAAGAGCGCGGCTTGGTCGAGGCGTCATCCGCCTTGAAGCTCTGCTGCTCGTCCCAGGTCGCCTGCCAGCGGGCGTCGGCCTCCAGCGGGTTGAAGCGCCTCTGCATCTTTCTTCCTTACAAATGCGATCGGGCTGGGCTTGTCACAAGCCCAGCCCCATATGGTGTGAAAACAGGACGTTATCCACGCCCGAAGGGAGGGCTTTAGCCGGAGATCGCCATGCGGCGCAGGTCGCGCGCCTTGGTCAGGATCACTTCTTCCAGCTTCTGCGTGGTCGCGGCCTTGACCGGGGCGTCGACCCACTGGCCATTCTGGTTGACCTGACGGCTGGCGGCGACGCGCAGCGCGTCTGCGCGCAGATCCTGATCCAGGATCGACACGGTCAGCTTCATCCGTTCATTGGGGCTGTTGGGATTGGCATACCAGTCGGTCACGATCACGCCGCCGTTCGAATCGGTCTGCACCATCGGCATGAAGGACAAGGTGTCGAGCGAGGCGCGCCACAGATAGGCGTTGACGCCGATGGTCGTCACCTTCGACGCGGCGAGGTCCGCCTTGGGCCGGTCCTTGGAGCCGCCGCCGCATGCCGCGAGCGGCAGGAGGGCGGCCAGCAACAGGCCGGAAGAAAGGGAGACGGGAAGGCGGACCATCAGGGCATGTCCTAGCTTAAAAAGACGAGAAACTGCCCGCTTCTATAGTGGCCATGCGCCATGGGGCAAGGGGGCGCGACGCGCGCACGCGACGGGGTGATCGCGCGCAGGCCATCCGACCCTGTGTATTCGATGCAACAGCTCAGACAAAAAGGCGTTCTACCACTAGCCATTGGCGGTTTTCTGGGTGTAATGCGTTTCTAAATATCAGTTCGGTGGGGACAGAGTCGGATCATGCGCGTGAATAGGGGACATTTGGCATTGGCGGGCGCGGCGGTTGCCGTGGCTGGCTTCATGCTGTCTCCTGCGATCGGCGCGGTGTCCGAATTGGCCCGGCTGCGTGCGGAAGCGCCCGTGTCGCTTGGCGCGCTGGGCAGCATCTCCTCCTTTACGCCGACGATCAAGGACCCGCGCCTTGCCGCCGCTTATGCGCGCATCGCGGCCAAGGCGAGCAGCGAGGGCTTCCGTTTCACCCCGACCAGCGGTTCATTGAGCGGCCAGCGTTCGGTCACGGTCATGGTCCGCGCGGCGGACGATCGCGTTGCGGTCAACCGCACGCTGACGCCGGTGGACATCAAGCCGGTCGCCTTCAGCCTGAACGGCGCGCACAACTGGCGCAAGTTCGCCCTGCCCGACTCGGTCGGCCGCAAGGCGCTGGACCCGGTGCCGGTCGAAACGATGGTCGACGCGAAGAATTTCTCGCTGGATGACGGCAAGAAGGATCGGTTCAGCACCAAGATGCTGATCGAAAGCCATCGCGAAGCCGGTACGGGCGCGAGCGTGCGCAATCCGTCCGCGGACAAGGATTATTCGCTGGATCTGGCCAGCTCCTATTCGCTGACGCGCAACCTGAACGTCACGGCGGGCCTGCGCTATAATAACAGCGTTGCCGGCCGCCTGACCCCGATGACCGACGAACGGCAGGACAGCCAGGCCGTCTATCTGGGCACCATCTTCAAATTCTGATCGATTTGAGCATCTTGCTTTAAATCAGATATTTTCAATTTCCGTTCGAGCTGAGCTTGTCGAAGCTCCGTTCTTCAATTCTTGTATTGAAGAAAAGAGCGGCCCTTCGACAAGCTCAGGGCGAACGGTTGAAGGTAAGCGCATCTCAGTCTGATCGCTTATCCAAAGCCCGGCACGGGCGAAGGCAAGGCTTCGCCAGCAAAATAGGCGCGGAGATTGGCGCGCAGCATCGCCACCATCTGCGCCACGGCCGCATCGGTCGCGCCGCCGGTGTGCGGGGTCAGCACGACATTGGGAACATCGGCCCAGCGCGCCGCATCGGTCGGTTCCTGCGCGAACACATCCAGCGCCGCGCCGCCCAGCCGTCCGTCCTGCAAGGCGGCAATCAAGGCGTCTTCATCGACCAGTTGCCCGCGCGCGACATTGACCAGCAGACCGCCCGCACCCAGCGCGTCGATCACCGCCCTATCGATCATGCCACGATTGCTGTCATCGGCCTTCGCGGCCACCACCAATATGTCGCTTGTCCGCGCCAGCGCGATCAGGCTGTCGGCGCGGGGCCAGCGCAATTCCGGCTTGGGGCGCGGCCCCCACCAGCGTATTTCCATCCGCATCACTTCGGCTCGCTGGGCGGTGGCAAGGCCGATCGCGCCCATGCCGACGATGCCCAGCCGCGCGCCGGACAGCGACCGGGTGATCGTCTTGGCGCCCGCCACCCACTGACCGGCCCGCACCTGTCGGTCGCCCGCCACGATTCCGCGCCGATGCGCCAGAATCAGGCCGATCGCATGATCCGCCACATCCTGCGCATTGGCATCCCCGGCATGGCTGACGGCGATGTTTCGCGCCCGCGCCCAGTCCAGATCGACCCCGTCATAGCCGACGGTGAAGCAGGCGATCAGGCCAAGGCGCGGCATCGCCGCCAACAGTGCGGGATCGAGCCGGAACTCCCCGGCCGTCACCAGCGCCTGTGTGTCGGCTATGCGAGCGCGCCCGGCTTCTTCCCACAACGGCATGACGTCATAATCCCCCGCCAGCACCGCCAGCAGCGGCGCCAGATGCGGCTGGGCGATCATGATGATGGGGCGCGCGTCGCTCATCCAATCTGTCGCAGCGCCTGGGCAAAGTCGGCGATCAGATCGTCCGCGTCTTCGCAGCCGATCGAGATGCGGACCATATTGTCGCCGATCGCCAGCGCCTTTTTGCGTTCGGCCGGCACCGACAAATGGGTCATGGCCGCCGGATGGCTCGCCAACGTCTCCGTGCCGCCCAGGCTGACCGCCAGCTTGGCGATCTTGAGCGCGTCGAGAAAGGCGAAGGCTTCCGCCTCCCCGCCCTTCAGATAGAGGGAGAAGGTCGATCCCGCGCCGGTACAGTGGCGGCGATAAATATCCGCCTGCCGCTCCGTCTCGGGGAAGCCCAGATAGACGACCTTCTCCACCTGCGGCTGATCCTTCAGCCAGGCGCAGACCTTCGCCGCATTCTCCCCTGCCCGGCTCATCCGCAGTTCCAGCGTCTCCAGCGACCGCAGCAGCATCCAGGCGCTGTGCGGATCGAGGATGGTGCCGATCGTGTTGCGCATCAGGCGAATGGCGTTGATCAGCGCATTGCTGCCCAGCACCCCGCCCGCGACCAGATCGCTATGCCCGCCGGCATATTTGGTCAGGCTGTAGATGACGAGATCCGCGCCATGCTTGATCGGGCGGTGCCACAATGGGCCAAGGAAGGTGTTGTCGATCGCGATCGGCGGCACATGCGCCTCCCCTGCGAACAGCGAGTCGCGCCGCGCAACCACCGCCTCCAGATCGACCAGCACATTGGTCGGGTTGGCCGGGCTTTCCAGATAGAGCAGGGCAACACGGCCCAGCCCCTTGGCCTTTTCGATCACCGCGCCAATCTCCGCCTCGGTCGCGCCGGCCGGGAAATCGAGCCATTGCACGCCAAAGCGGCCCAATATGCGCCCGATCAGCGATTCGGTCGCGGCATAGAGGGGGGCGGAATGGACGATCACGTCGCCCGGCTGGACCAGCGCCAGCAGGGTGGTGGCGATGGCCGACATGCCGCTGGAAAAGAGCAGCGCATCCTCCGCCTCTTCCCACACCGACAGGCGGTCCTCGCAAATTTCCTGATTGGGACCGTTGAAGCGGGAATAGACCAGCCCCTCCGCGCCGCCGGGCCGGATGCCGGTGACGCCCTCGAAATGGCGCTTGCCCGCAGCCGCGCTTTCGAAGGCGAAGGTGGAGGTGAGGAAGATAGGCGGCTTCAACGATCCTTCGGACAGGGTCGGATCATAGCCATGACCCATCATCAGCGTGGCGGGCTTCAGCTTGCGGCCGTCAATTTCCATGATCGGGGCCTTGGGGCGGCGGCGGTTGCCGGGCGCTTCCACTCCGGTCAGTTCCGCTTCGGTGACGGGGGGCGGGGTTTTGCCGGTCATCTTTGTTCTCCTGGCTTTTTGCGGCGTCTGATGCGCCGCTGTCATGGGCAGGAGTGTAACGCAGCCTTGCCGAAAAGAGCCAGAGGGGTGAGCAACAATATTTCTTGCCGCTATATGATTATTCCGAACGCGGCGCGCCCGGTTCAGGCCAGCAGACCCTCCTCATCCTCCACATGCACCTTTGCGCCATCTGACGCAGCGCCTTCATGCGCCGGACAGGCATGGGCGACATTCAGCGTTTCGGCATAAAAGCTCCACCATTCGTTCCAGAAGGCGAAAGGCAAAAACCAGGCGTCAAACAGGGACGCTGGCATGGGGATCATATCCTGTTTCTCGGTCATTGGCCGATTCCTCTCCATTGGCGGCCCTCTCTCCCGGTGCCGCAGGCCAGTACGCCCGACTCCATAGAGAGTTGCGCAGCATCGGGGGAAGGCATGTTTTCTACCATGAACAGGGCCGCGATACCAAGATCGCTGTCGTCGCAAATGCGGCACGGGTCGTGACAGCAGGGGGGCGGCACCCTACATCCCCAGCATGTCGGTGCGCCTTCCCGTCCTCATCGAAAGCTGGTTCGCCGCGCGAGGGTGGCGGCCGCGACGGCATCAGATGGATATGCTGGCCGCGGCGCAGGCGGGCGCGCATGCCCTTCTGGTCGCGCCGACCGGGGCGGGCAAGACGCTGGCTGGCTTCCTGCCGACGCTGGCGGACCTGATCGATGCGCCGGTCGACGGACTGCACACCCTCTATGTCTCGCCCCTGAAGGCGCTGGCGGTCGATGTGCGGCGCAATTTGCTCACGCCGATCGAGGAAATGGGGTTGCCGATCCGGGTGGAGACGCGCACCGGCGACACCCCGTCCGACCGCAAGGCGCGCCAGCGCGCCCGGCCGCCACAGATATTGCTGACCACGCCCGAATCCCTGTCGCTGCTGCTCAGCTATCCCGACGCGGCGCTGATGTTCGATCGCCTCCGCACGGTGATCGTCGATGAAGTCCATGCCTTCGCCACGCAGAAGCGCGGCGACCTGCTCAACCTGTCGATGGCGCGATTGCAGGCGATTAATCCGGGGCTGCGCCGGGTGGCGCTGTCCGCCACGGTGGCCGATGTCGATGCCTATCGCGCCTGGCTGGCGCCTGATGGCGATATCGATGCGGTGACGCCGGTGCTGGGTGAAGCGGGCGCGGACCCCAATGTGGCGATCCTCATTCCCGAAGGCCGCGTCCCCTGGTCGGGTCATTCGGGCAAATATGCCTCGGCCCAGGTGATGGCGGAAATCGAGGCGCGCCAGACGACCCTGGTTTTCTGCAATACGCGGGGCCTCGCCGAACTCATCTTTCAGGAACTCTGGTCGGCCAATGACGCCAACCTGCCGATCGCCATTCATCATGGCAGCCTGTCGATCGAGGCGCGGCGCAAGGTGGAATCGGCGATGGCGGCGGGCAAGCTGCGCGCGCTGGTGGCGACGGCGTCGCTCGATCTGGGCGTCGACTGGGGCAATGTCGAATGCGTGATCCAGATGGGCGCGCCCAAGGGATCGTCCCGCCTGCTCCAGCGCATCGGCCGCGCCAATCACAGACTCGACATGGCGTCCGAAGCGATCCTGATCCCGGGCAATCGCTTCGAATATCTGGAGGCGCGCGCGGCTCTCGACGCCGTGGAGGCCGGCGAGCGCGATGCCGATGATTTCCGCCCCGGCAGCCTTGACGTGCTGGCCCAGCATATCATGGGCCTTGCCTGCGCCGGCCCGTTTCGGGCGGAGGAATTATTGGCGGAGGTGCGATCCTCCACCCCCTATAGCGCGCTGAGCGCAGAGGCGTTCGACAATGTCCTGCACTTCATCGAAGGCGGCGGTTATGCGCTGCGTGCCTATGACCGGTTCAAGCGGCTGACGCAGGAGGCGGACGGCCAGGGAAATATGCTTTGGCGGGTGTCTCACCCCCGCTTCATTCAGCAGCATCGGCTGAACGCCGGCATCATCGTCGATCAGCCCGCGCTTGCCGTGCGTTTCGCCAATGGGCGCAAGCTCGGCACGGTGGAGGAAGGATTCGCCGCGACGCTGACGCCAGGGGACAGCTTCTTTTTCTCCGGCATGGCGCTGGAAGTGGTGCGGATGGATACGAGCGATCTGGTGGTGCGCGCCACCACGAAGCAGGCGCGCATCCCCAGTTGGGGCGGCACGCGCATGGCCATGTCGACGCGGCTCGCCGACCGGGTCCGCCACTTTCTTGCCGAACCGGAAGAATGGTATCGTTTCCCCGCCGATGTGCGCGAGTGGCTGGAAATGCAGAAGCTGCGTTCCGCCCTGCCCCAGCCCGGCCAATTGCTGATCGAGACTTTCCCGCATGAAGGGCGGCATTATCTGGTCTGCTATAGTTTCGAAGGCTGGAATGCGCATCAGTCGCTGGGCATGTTGCTGACCCGGCGCATGGAGAGTCAGGGGCTGATGCCACTGGGTTTCGTGTCCAATGACTATGCCCTCGCCGTCTATGGCATGAAGCCCGTCACCGATCCGGCCAGCCTGTTTTCCGCCGATATTCTCGATCATGAATTTGTCGACTGGGTCGAACAGTCGAGCCTTTTGAAGCGCGCCTTTCGCGATGTGGCGGTTATTTCCGGCCTGATCGAGCGCCAGCATCCCGGCAAGCGCAAGACCGGGCGACAGGTCACGTTTTCCACCGACCTCATCTATGATGTGCTGCGCAAATATCAGCCCGACCATCTGCTGCTGAAAGCCGCCTGGGCGGATGCGCGCGCGCGCATGACCGATGTGGGGCGTCTGGGCGACCTAATCGACCGTGCCGCCACGACGATGCTGCATGTGACGCTGGACCGCGTCAGTCCGCTCGCCGTGCCGGTGCTGATTCTGATCGGGCGGGAGCATGTGGCGCAAAGCGCAGCGGAGGACGCACTGTTGATGGAAGCCGAAGCGCTGGTGGCGGAGGCGATGCGGGCCGACTGACGCGGTCGTTGATCCACCGCGCGGAACCGCCCATAGTCATGTAATGACTATCTTTTCTTTGCCGCGCTTGTCGCTTCTGCTCGCCCTTGCTCCTCTTCCCGCGGCTGCCGCCGAACCGGATTTCTTTGCCGCCGCTTTGTGCCAGCCGCCCTATTCGCTCGGTAATGCGACCGCTCTTTATGAAGCGGCGGAGAAGATCGCCACGCCCGATACATCCGGGCTGGGCGCGGCCATCTATCACCTCGCGACCCCGATCGAGCGGGACGGGTTCACCGCGCAGGATGTGATGTTTGGCGGCATGGCGGTCGGCGTCCTGATCCAGGGCGAAGTCGCGGCGCAACTGGCGGAGCATTATGGATTGCAACCGGAATCGAGCCGCTTGCTGGGCAGTTCCAGCATCGGTTTTGCGCGGCAATTGCCCGACGCCGATCAGGGGATGAAGGATATGGGCCTGATCTCTATCGTTGCGCGGCAAGGGCCGGCGCTTAAGGGGCGGACTTTGCTCGCCTGTGAATTTGTGTCGGATGAGGATCGCGCAAGGATGCAGCAGCTGGAGGGCGCAACGCAGGATTGAAAGACTATTGCCCGCCCATCCCATCATCTTCCCGCTCGCCGCCGCACCCCTTGAGCACGCCGTCGCCAAAGGCAATCTGCACCCGGTCGGACCAGAGGACGTCGCTCATTCCGTCGCTGCACGGGCCTTCGGTCGCGGTCAGGACAAAGCCATCGCCCAGATAGCGGATCGCGCGGGCGTCATCGGTGCGGCTGACGGCAAAGCGCAAGGCCGGCTTGTCCGGGCGTTGCAGCATCGCCGTCGATCCATGCACCGTTACCGCCCAAAAGGGTTCCGTGCCGATGGCGCGATAATCGGGTCGCTGTGGCACAGGCGCCGATGTTTCACGTGAAACCAAAGGCTTGAACCGGGATTTGGGTTGAGGCGGCGCCGGCACCGGCGCATCGGCCCTATTGGCCGGGACGCTGTCATTGATCGGCGCCGTGACATTGGCCGCCGCCTTGGGCAGCGCCTGATTTCCAACCGGGTCGCCCTGCCCACAGCCACTCAGCAGCAGCGCCGGAATCAGACGGGCGACCGCCACCCTCATGACTGCAGCGGGGCGCGGCGGAAGCAGCCGGCCGCATGGTCGTTCACCATGCCGATCGCCTGCATCCAGGCATAGACGATGGTCGGCCCGACGAATTTGAAGCCGCGTTTCTTGAGGTCTTTGGAGATCGCTTCCGACAGGTCAGTCTTCGCCGGAAAATGGACGCCGTCATTCTGGATCGGCGTGTCGTCCACGAAAGCCCAGACATAGGCGGAAAAATCCTCGCCCGCGTCGCGCATTGCGCAGAAAATCTGTGCGCCGCGAATGGTCGCCTCGATCTTCGCCCGCGCCCGCACGATGCCGGGATCGCCCATCAACCGCTCGACATCCGCGTTAGTGAAGGCTGCCACGCGATCGGGATCAAATCCGGCAAAGGCGGCGCGAAAGCCCTCGCGCTTGCGCAATATGGTGATCCAGGACAGGCCCGCCTGAAACCCCTCCAGCATCAGCATTTCCCAGAGCATGCGCGAATCGCGCTCCGGTACGCCCCATTCTTCGTCATGATAGGCGCAATAAAGCGGGTCCGCCGCGCTGACCCAGCTACAACGAGGCAGCGCGGCGTCGTTCATGGCTCTGGATAACACCAATTACGGGAATCGGTTGACACGGAAATCGGTGATTCAAAGCGTATTCCTGACACCAAATACGTACACAGTGACATCAATTGCGTATCCGAAAAATCAAGATGACACCAATTATGGCCTCCGATTTATAAGTCGGTTCAACCCGATGCCGTTTCTTGGTGCTCAGGAAACAATCTATCGAAGCGGGGCGCAAATCGTTTTGTCACTTTGCCGCCGGCGTCATCCGGCATTTTTGGGTTCATCGAGCACCAATGATCTCGATGTGCGAAAAATCTTATGACATGAAGAGCAGCGGCCAGGTCCGATCGTTCGCCAACTCGTACACGAGCGCCCTTGCCGTTCCCTATAGCAATGCCAACACGACTGAATGGCTGCCGACCGGCCGACCGTTACGGCGCACGAACGAGAGCCTCACGAGCAGCCTTACGAGGCCAGAATCCAGAAACTTTAGCGCTAGTTGGGATGGTAGGCTCAACGCCACGTCGACTGAGAATATCGCGTATAGTGCGCCGCTTGTCAGGGGATTCCTGCCAGTCGAGCATTTCGCTCATGGAAACGTGAGCAGCCATAAATTCATTGAGCTCTGCCATGTAGACATAGTCTGGGCGAAGGGCAGCGTTCAGGTAACCCAGCCGCCTCAAGTGTAAAAGTGTGGAATGCTTCCATTCATATTTATCAATTATATCTCTGCTTAGAGATGTGCCGAAAATGGAATTTATCGCTTCTAAAACATCGCTTCGATCAAATATCAATCCTCTAAACCCAGAAATTTCTGGATTACGTCCTACCCCTCTTAGATTATGAGAAATAATTGCAGTTAATACTCCTTCAATACCGGAAATAGCTAAGCGGCACGCTTGTTTTGCGGAGATGCACCGATCATCTAGATTTTTGAATTGGTCAAATTCTTCAGAGGTAACAGAGAGCAATTTTTCAGCATCGCTACGGTCGATGAGATTCGTGACTGAGACGTTGCCCGCGAGCTTCAAGCCCAGCATACCGCCATCGACCAATCTCGTGATAATCTTTGGGTCGCAGCCCACCTGTCGAGCGAGCTGGGCCGCCTCTATTGAACTAGCCAAAAAATCTTTGACTACTTCGACATTAGCAGTGGGCACGATATATGTGCCGACTTTCGGCTGCTGCGCCGAGGGAAGCTCCAAGGCATCGGAGATCTTAAGGAAACGCACTTCTCCGCAACCAGCAATTTCAGCCGCTGCTGACAGGGCGATGTTTTCACCCAAATCCAGCCTTTGCCCAAAAATACGAGTTGTTGGAGAAATTAACTGATGATGTGCCACGTGGCTCCGAATGGCCTGGAGGACGGGTTCCAATTCGGGGCAATCTTCAGCTTGCAAATGCCGAACGAGGCCGCCGTATCTCGTCGATCGGACAGATTTCAAGTCGTTGTCACTTGAATTACTTTCAATAAGATCATCAAGAAAGATTTTAAAAGATGATGGCCAATTATGTAGAATTGCCCAGCCTATGGATCTAGTTATCATAGAATATTTTGGCGATACGATTCGCTTTCCTCGAACGGAAAAATTATTTTCTGAGATTGTACCGAGCATCAGGCATAGGTGCGAAGCGGTGTCTATCGGAAGGCTATCTAGGAATGGGCTCTCCTGCAGCGGGCAAACTCCGAGACGACCCAGCAGCCAATTGTCATGCACCAGATCGCCGGGCTCGATAGTCGGTGATATCAGGCGACGTATATCGACGTGCGGATTGCAATCACATGACGTCGTGGATTTGATCAACTGGAGCGGCTCATCGCAGGCCGGGCAACTGTCAACCAATGCGATGGCATGTATTGGGCATGCCCCAATGTTCTGAATTTCCCACCAATTCCTGCGGTAGGGGCGCAATGATTCAGGTCCGGAGTAGTTTGCCATATCATCCGAAAGACAGGCGGGGCACACCCTAGCTGTACCAACCGCTCTGATCTTGCGAAAATGATGACCGAAAAGCGCCAGCCCGCCGGAGTTCCGAAAGGGAGTCGCCGCCTCCAATTGCTCTTCTGCAACACCGCACAATGTGGCAGCGATTGCAATGTACTTACCTCGGGAATAACGCTGTTTCAACAATTCGCGGGGGAAATTTGGCGTGCCACGCAGCATATCATTGATGGTTCGATAACCATTCGCTAGGGCAAGTCGGAAAACAACTGATTCCGCTGGCTCATTTTGGCGTGGAGTGACGATAAGAGGAAGTCGTTTTACACTATCTGGAAATATAAATTTTTCAGGTAACTTTGTATCCATAATAATTTCTAATTGGCCCGTCTATGCGAGATTTTCCATGATTTCGCGATGTTTTTAAAGTCGAAAGCAAAGTCACCCGAATCGATCGGATAGCACCGCTGTCATTGGTCCAGCGAGATCGGCTCTCAACCAAGCTCTCGGTCCCCAAACTATGTCATGTCAATTTCCGGTAGATCGCCCGATGACGCACCCGCGCCGTAGCTGACGGCTTGCCTGACAGTTGCGATTTTTAGTTTGGAAGGAAGGCGGGCAGGTCACACCTACGATAGATCGCTTGCCGATAGGTCTTAAGCGCGAACGCAGGAACCAATCCGTCCTTCGCCAGGTCTCGGGCCGCCCCTCTGGGCTTTCTGCCCACCGAACGGGCCCACTGTGATGCTGCGATGAACTTCAGCTTGAAGTTCGCCAGCCCTTCGGCGCTGATCCGAGCCTTCGGGCCAGGAATAATGCCATCCCTGTGCAGTGCTCTGACGCAGTCAGGATGCAATTCCAACATTTGGGAGGCCCGCTCCACACTGTAATCCGCCTTAGGCCTTCGCAAATTGCGGACATCCGCCCCCCGCACCATGGCTCCGAACATTTGGCTTCCAGCGTCACGCCACACCGGCACATCCCCTTCTAAGATTGCCTTGCACACGCGTTGAAGTGGTACAGCGTTAGCGACGGTCGCCTTTCCGATCGGCGCTGCATCATTGGGCGCCACTCCTGGTTGAACTTTGGATGCGAACGCGTTCTCGAAACTCGTCAGCGCCGTGATGCAAACAGAACCATCGGAGTTCTGGGCAATAATGCCACCCGCGATCATATCCCTGACCTGTTTGGCGCCAGTTCCCAATCTTGCCGCTGCGGCTTTGACCGATATGCATGAGGTATTGCGCAAGTTCACGGACTTAAGAGCCAATGGGTCGATGGTAAACGCCACGCCCGCGCGTGAGCCTGGGGGGATCGCTCCGGCCATGTTCAACAAGGCTCGGGTGCGTTCGTATCCAAGACCCCATTCGCTCGCGACCTGCTTAATGCACATCGTTGGAGGCGCCGTGTTCCCAAGCCGCGCCTCGTCGCGGGACATCAGTTCGTTACGAACCGCGTGCTCATAGACAATTGGCCGAACAATCTCCGCCGTGGGATCCGTGCCCGCCAGCCATTCGCCGTAGATCCAGCCATAAGCTCCCAGGAGACCCGCAGGCGCATTCACCGGCCGAACGGATATCAGATTGTCCAAGACGGCGCTGAAGCGCTCTGTAAGATCCCGAGCGATGTGATAGCCTGCAGTCCGGTCGGACAGAACGGAAGGTCGGTCCTGTCGCGGTAGCGTATATACGGACCCTATCCTCATCGCCTGACCAAGGCGCATGCACAACCGCAAAGCGTCATTCAGGGGTAGCGCGTCCAGCACGCTGCAATCCGATCCCCAACCCATCATACGCCCAGCGATGTAGCCCCCGACCGGGTCAAGATGGTGTCCAATCGGACCGGCTGTGAGATCGGCCTTGCACCGACAGCAATGGCAGAGGTCCGTGGATCGCCAGCCTTGGCGCTGGCCGCAATGCCAGCAGACATCGGTAAGCGGACAAAGGTGATCCGGACAGGATTGGATCGCAGAGACGTCCCAGATGGCGCGGTGATGCACTACCCATCCAGATTCCATTGCCTCTGCGCGGGCCGTCCTGACATCGACGGCCAGACATTGCGGACAATATCGCCTTGAGTGCGTGGACCAATCTCGGTCTGCCAAGGTGACGCCTCGCAGCTTCACTAGCCGTGCGGTAGGGTCCACGATTGGTGACCAGCTCGAGACATCGGCGGCAGATAAACCCGCCAATTCTGCGACAACTGTCACATCGTGCCCGTTAAGCAGGCGCCGGGCATCCATGCCGAGGAAGGAGGCAAACCGATACGCATCGAGTCTGCCACTGCGACGGGCCAATCGCACGAGCACTCCATGGCCCGGTTCGCCTTGCCGATGACATAGTTGAAGCGGCAGAGATGGCCTCATTTCTCAAACGCCTTCGGTTCCGGTCTACCGGTCCCTTGAGCGCGACGTCCCGTCGTACGCTTGCTTGGCGAGATGTATGCTTCGGGGTGTTCTCGACGCATTTGCAGAATTTTGAGTAATTTGCTTTTGTCGCAGATGAACGGGTTTGTGTCCTCATCAAGGTGCGGCTGGCGTGCGTTTGCCGCCAGATCCTCGAGACTCACTTGGTTATCGAGGTCGAGGTCGTCATTGAAGCCGATGACGTTGGATACCTTGAGTGTCGGATGCCATACCGCATCGACGCGGGCGAGGAGATTGAGGTCAATCTTTCGCAGCCCCGTCCTCCGGGCGACGAAAAGCGCGTGGCTCAGGTATTTCGTGACTAAACCGATCTCACCACGCGCTGCGGCATATATGCGACGAGCCACGTCCTGGTCGTGGAGGCCCGAAGGTTCGGGTAAACCAAGTTGCGCCTCCAGCCGGCTCAGCAGGATGAGAAATTCCACACGCTCGGGGACGTTGGTCAGATCGTATGGCGCAAGCACCACATCAGGCATTAGGCGGCGGTCAAACTGAGTCGATGATCGCGCAATCTCGTTGATGCCAGGGAGACCGACAAAGACCATGCCCGCGCCGATACGGTTCAGCAGTGATTTCAGAAATTCAGACACCGCGCTAATTTCGCGCCCTTGGAGGATATGGTGCGTCTCATCCAAGATGATCAGCTCTACCCCAAGCAGCTTCACCTTGTTGGCGATGGAACTGATGATATCTTCAGCCGTCATCTTTTCCGCACTGTAACCCAGCGCCTCAAAGATTGCGTTCACCAGCGCGCGCCTCGTGGTGTATTCAGGCACCTCGACAACTACGACAGGCTTCACGACGCCGAACTTGGTCTCGGTTGGGGGATTCTGGCTCTGCCAGTATTCTACGATGGTGGACTTCCCCGCGCCGGCTGCACCAGTAATCATCATCCCCCGGGCCTTCATGCGCCGATCGCCCCTAGAGACAAGCGAACGCGCCTGAAGCGCCCCAAGAGCCTCGACGGCCCTAGTCAACTGGGGATGCTCGATGATCGCCAGTTCGAGCTCTGCTGCTGCCTCGACATCTGGCAAAAAGTGTTGGGCTCCAAGGGTCACAGGAGGGCCTTACGAGAGCTGACGCCGTGAGCGATCAACAGGTCCAGTGCAGATGGCCCCTTCGGTGCCGCCGACTGTTGAGGCGTTGTGTCAGGCGCTGCATTATCGGCGCCCTTCGGCTTGTCCGCGACCAGAGGTTCCGGCTTGGGCTTGGACCTCGGTTTTACCGAAGCTCTGACCACGTGAGCGGCAGATGCCTGCGGCTCGTCTGACGCCGCAGGCTGCGCGGGGGCCTCGTGATATTCCCCGAACAGTTCGCCCTGGTCATCATCATAAGCACCCGGCGTGGGCATAACCGCGCCAGCCAGTACGGTCAGAATGTTGTTGTTGCCCAGCACCGGCGTCGCCAAAGCCCCATCCGACATATAGCGCAAAGCGCTGCGGGTATGCGCGGTCAAAGCCTCGCGATCGCAACGTTCGCGCGCCTCCTCCATAACGGCATCGGTGATCGTTTCGCCTTTGGCCACCATCTTGCGGGCCATCCGCATCACCACCTTCATGGCAAACTTGTTTAGCCCCTTTGCCGTGCGAGCATTAGCCACAGGCACCACCAGCCAGCGCTTCTCCACCGTGTCGAGTACCCAAAGATGACCGCGGTCCACGGGATCAGCTAAGATCTGATACCAGTTCTTAAGGCCGCCATGCCGTTTTCGCAGGGCAGCTAGTTCATGGCTGGCATACAGATTATTTTCGAAATGGATGCCGACGTTAGAAATCTTACGCCGGGCAATCTCACCCATGAGCATGACCAGATTTTTGAAATTGCCGACAGGCCGCACGCCACCGTCGATGCTATCATCGACCAGTTCCTTCCACTTGGCGACAGGGGCCATTCCGAGCGTGCTGTGGTCGGTCTGATGATAGTCATCAACGATCCACTTAAGGATCCGGCAAGACAGCTCCTCAAGAGTGAAGCGGGCGGCCGCCTTGGGATCATACACTTCCGTGCGGGAAAGTGTGGTCCCCTCCATATGGCTGAGGACACGAATTCCCAGCGTGGCAAAGTAGCGTTCGACCGTGCCTTTGAGATGCGGCATGCGTCCCGGCAAATTGACAATGGCAAAGCGTAGAGCATTTCCAGCCCGGTTAAGGCTCTCGGAAAGAAACTCCATTCCGCGGTCGGTGATCAGGAAATCGAAGACGCCATGGCAAGGCCAGTCATTCTCGATTTCGGGAAAATTACTCAGATCCTTCGGCGCCATCGCATGGATGATCGCGCGCGAGAGTGTCGTGTAGCTCGGTACGTCGAATGACAAGTGGTAGCCCACGATCATCTTCGTCGCGCGGCAAATGAGCACGGTCAGCCAGGGCCGGGCCTTACGTCCATGCTTGTCCGTTACCCACACATCCAGCAGGCAGTGATCGACCTCCACCTCTTCCAAGGCGCGCTTGGGAAGCTTGCGCCGCTCGAAGATGTTGTACTTGAGGTAAGCGAGCCGGGCGCCGTGCTTGGAGCGGAAAATCTCGAACTCAGAATAGCGCTTATGGAGAAATTTGACGAACGCAGAACGACTGAAAGGTTCGACATTGATCTCCTTACAAAGATCTCTGAAGCGCTTGTAGGCGTAGGTCTTCGTGACCTTCAGCTTGCTCATCCAGACCGTACGGCCGATCTTCTCCATGGCGCCGTACACGCACAGAGGCTTATTGGGATCCTCTTGCTCGTGAACGCGCGAAACGGCGCGGGGTTTGTGACGTCCACGCTTGTGGTACTTCGCGATCAGCGCACGCAGGTCATATCCCGCTTGCTCCCACACCTGATACCATTTGCGGACGCCATGTTTGCCAAGTTTGAACGGTTTCGGCTCAGGCAGTGCATCGAGATGGGTAGATTTCGCCTTGCGACCAACGCCGATCGCTGCTTCCGCTTCCATCCCCGCGATCCGTTGCGATTCCTTCGCCCATTTCTTGCGATATGTGCGCGTGACCACCTTCGCTGCACGGATGTAAGCAAGGTTCGCAGGCATCCCTCTGTCGCGCAGCCGCTTTGTATAGCGGACATAGGATTCCCGGCACCGCGCCTCGAAAACCAGCCGCTCGGGCCAGCCTTCCACGTCGGTTTGCAACATCTCAGCTATGTTTTGGTCGAGGCTAGCCAGGTTGCAGGGCCAGTGCTGCAACTGCGACGCCGTGTAGATGTCGTAGATGCGCTCATGCGTCCAAAGGCTGTTGTCAACGGGCACCGAAGATTCCGTAAAAGTGGGCATCTAAAATTCCCTAGTTTGGCGGGACGGTTTTTGCCGGTGATCAGCCGTGATGGAGATCGGTCTTTTCCTTTGCTGGTGGACGGCCACGCCGTTTCGGCAAGGGCGGCGGGTTGATGGATGGAGTAGCGCGCGCATGTTCAGGCAGTAGGTCGGCGTGCTGTCGCATGCGATAGCTGGAGCCCTCGATCTGGATGACCACGGCATGGTGAAGAAGGCGATCGAGCAGCGCGGTGGCCACCACGGGATCGCCAAAGACATCGCCCCATTCGGCAAAGCCGCGGTTGGATGTCAGGATCATGGCGCCCTTTTCATATCGGGCGTTAACGAGCTGGAAGAACAGATTGCCGCCGCCTGGCGTGACAGGGAGATAGCCGATCTCGTCGACGACGAGCAGAGAGGAGCGGCACAGGAAGCGTATCCTCTCGCGCAACGTACCCTCGCGTTCAGCCTTGGCCAGCGCAGCGATCAGATCGGCGAGCGGGATGAAGTAGACGCTCTTGCCTGCCTTCACGGCTTCGACCGCCAAGGCGGTGGCGATATGGCTTTTCCCGGTGCCCGGCGGCCCCAGCAGATGGACCACCTCGGCCCGATTGATGAAGTCCAGGCCGGCGAGCGCCAGGATGCGGTTGCGATCGAGCGACGGCTGGAAGGAGAAGTCGTATCCGTCCAGCGTCTTGATGATCGGCAGCCTTGCCATGCGAAGGGCCGCCTTGATTCTGCGATTCTCCCGCAGCGACAGCTCTTCGTTCAGCAATATGTCGATGGCCTCGACACCGTCGATCTTGCCCTGCTCAATGCCGCGCAGGGTGGCGTCGAGCATTTCCAGGGCGCGCGGCATTTTGAGATGGACCAGACTGCGGCGGATATTATCGACGCGTGACGCGGCACCCCCATGGTTCATGGCCGTTCTCCTCGCGCCAGTTGGCTGCCGATCGCCTGATAAATCGCCAGGGAACGGACAGCGACATGCTCGCCGATACGGCCAATGGTGACGGCGTCCTTTGCCTGGTGACGGCGCTTGGCGCTGCTCCCGCCTGTCCGATGCGCAGGATCGATCCTATATTGTCGGCGCCCCTCCAGGACAGGATGCTCGGCAATGACCTGGCCAAGGTCGATGATCCGGATCTTGTCGGGCAGTTGCTGGATTTCGACGACGCGGCGGGTGCGATCGGGGACGCTGTAATAGTTGCCGCCGACAGAGACCATTCCGTCGTGGCTGACCCGGCGCTCTAGTTTCAGAACCGCGTCGAAGCGCCCCGCTGGGAGCAACTGCAACTCAGGCTGCTCGGCGGCAAAGGCGTCGGCGATGATCCGCTGCGTCGTGCCATGGACACGGACGTTGGCGACGGTATCAAGCCAGTCGATCAGCTGGACGTTGAGATCTTCCAGGTTGCGGAAGCTCCGCCCCAGGAAGAAGTCCTTGCGGATGTAGCTGAACGGCCGCTCGACCTTTCCCTTGGTCTTAGCCCGATAGGGGCGGCAGGCACGTGGAACGAAGCGATAATGCCCCGCCAGAGCCAGCAATGATCGATTGTAGATGATGTGACCCTGTTCATCTTCCCCGGTCACGGCGGTTTTCATGCGATCGTAGAGGATCTCGATCGGGACGCCGCCGATCGTTTCAAAAGCCTGCATATGACAGCGCAACAGAGTTTGGAGGTCCTGGTGCATGACATAGCGCGCGAACAGGAAGCGCGAATGCCCCAGCACCAGGCTGAACAGCCAGACGATCCGGCTGACGCCGGGTTCATCGGTAAAATCGACGACGAACCGGGCGAAGTCGACCTGCGCCTGCACGCCAGGCGGCGTCTCGAACCGCACCTCGAAGGGCTTGGGGCCGTTTTCCGGTCGGATCGCTGCTAGGAACCGCTTCACAGCGGTATAGGCGCCCATATAACCCAGCTCACGGATCTCACGCGTCAGGCGCGCCGCCGTCAGATCGGGAAAGGCCGTCACCCGCTCGCGCAGAAATTCGAGATAGGGCGCCAGCTTGTTCGGCCGACCCAACATACGCGGGCCGTAAACCGGGGCCTCAATACCCCGCTCGATATATTTACGGATGGTCTTGGGGTCGCGGCCAGTGCGTCGGGCGATGGCGGATATCGATACGCCCTGCCGATGTAGCTCGAGGATCATCATCAATTCTCCAAGTCGGATCATCGGCCCCGTCTCCGCGTCTGCAAAGGAGATGAGGACGATGTCGGCTCATCTCATTCTGCCGGGGCTAGCCCCGGCAGAATGAGATGAAGGGGCCACCAACTAGGGAATTTTCAAAGCCCACTTTTGCGGAGAATTGCAGGACCGATGACAGCTGTCCGGTGCGCCAGCCATGGAAGACAGCACATAGCCGTCACGCCGCCGGCGCTCGACCTTGTAGAGATGCGTCTCTCCAGGGCCAGACGGAAGGGCGAGAGTGTCGCCGTGCTGAAACAAGAGGCGGTTTGTGGGCATAGTGGGGTTCTCGCTAAAATGCGGGCGTTTTAAGGCAGCGACCCGACGCAAGGACGGGAGTGTCGGTGAGATGCGTTCAGGTCAGGGCCAAAGCTTGCGGCCGCGCCCCACCATGGTCGCGCCGCTCATTTCAGCGCTTAGATTGATCGCGAGGTACTTGTGACCGATCAGTCCATTCGCGATGCGTCGGCCGCTGTCGCCTAGCGCATCCCACACGGTGCGTAGGCGACAAGGGAACGTAAGCCCCTCAAGGATGGCGCAGGCGCGAATGATCTGGCCTTGGTTGATATCCTGACTTGCCGACCAAACACGGATGGAGTTTTCCAGCAGGTATCCCGTGCGAATGTTCCGCTCGGACACGATAGAGAAGGCAGCGTTGCGCTCTTCGCAAAGCCGGATGATGTCCTTGAGCTTGCCGTCGAGGTCCGGCTTCCGGAGTAGCCACTTCTCCGGCTTCACTTCGAAGTAGACCAAGCCCATGGTTGTGCGGGCTAGCCCGTCCGGCGTGTATCGCCGCAAGCCCGCCGGAGTGTTCCAGGCAAATTGCTCCGGCTGTTCGAGGTACGTGATGACATGCGGGGCAACCGTCATGATGACCTGGAACTCCAGATCAAGTCGGCCTTCCCCCTGTTTGCTGACGTTATCACAATGGCCGATAATGGGCAGCCGCGACGTCGTGCAGCCAGACGATCGACGGCTAGCAGGCTGACGAACGGGGAATTCTGGAGCCGACCGCGGCTTGGCCCGGCTTCCACACTGCTTGTTCGGACTTTGCATGCCAAAAAACTCCTTCGGCCATCAAGGGTACGAAGGAGCCATTAAAAGTCAATAAAAGTCTTGATGGTGGCTAAATGTGCTCTGAGCGGCTTCGTTCGATGAGCAATGATTTGCCTGGCGGCGCGATCGACCACAGCGATCCGGTACGTTCGGCTAGCCCTTCATCAGCCATGCGCTTGAGCACGCCATAGTGAGTTTTGGGGTGAAGGCTGTCCCCAAACTTCTGCATTAGAACCCTACGGATAGCTTTGGCGTCCAATCCATGTTCGTTGGCATCAAGGCTTTTGAGGATTGCCATACGCACAGGAGCGTTTGCCGCCATCGGGCCATGCTTAGGTGGCGCTACATCGCCGCCTGAGAACGCCTCGATAAGTCGACTTGTCGAGTCTATCTGGCCATCGATAAGGTCCAGGCGGCTCTTTAGGTTTAGGCGGATCCGTTCCAAGCTGCCCAGCACGGTGCGAAGCTGTTCCACATCCTGATTACTCTCGACTGCAACCGCACGAACCATAGCTATGGCCTTCTCGAAGAATGGACACCTACAGAGCTTTTCGAACCTACCGTGTGCGAACCTTCCTTGGTCATCAACAGCGGGTCATCATGCTCGCAATCCGCTCGTGAGGTCAAGATAACGAGAGAATTGGCCAGAAAACCCGCGCTACTGCGCTGGATTCTGCTCTCGCCTACACTTGGCAACACGTCCGAATTCTTACGCCCCCTTATCTCATGATGTCCCTTTGGCGCAACCACACGTCCGATTACGTCATCGATGATGACCTTCGAAAACGCCGCATCATGGGACGTCCAATCGGACGTCCGTAGGTTTCGAACACATTCGTTGGTGGCGCTGTCGACTTTTTCGCCGGGCAATTCCGGTCTCATTGATGCGGGCGATAGGTATGGCATGGTCAACATTATAGACTCAATGAGTCATATATTCAATCTCAATAAGACTCCGATGTCTAGCCTGTCTCATAGCGGGCTCTGCACGTGCTTACCGGGTCGCCAAGGGGAGGAGGCAGCTTCGAACTGGCACTGAGATGAGATTGTAAAGCACAAATGTCTAGATTTCATCACTGGTGAGAGGCCTATGAAGCGGGTGGCACGATCAGGCGTAAGGCTCAGAGTGGTCCGGACGCTTGCCTGTGGATAACTTGCCGAAAAACTCAAAACGAGTCATTATTGCCTCATGTCGAGTCGTTTATGTGATTTTGATGACCGGGAGTTGCGTATGACAAGTACACACCTGACGACAATTCATCGTTATCCGCCAGTTGGAGGGGGCGCTGATCCTAAGGCTGCGATCTTTGCCCGGTCCTTTAGGCCTGACTCGAATAACGATGAGGCAATCATCGACGGTGTGACGCTCGCGCCGCATATCTCGTCCATAGTCCAACGCCGAGATTTCGGCACGACCGTCCACTATTCAGCGATCGGCAGCACAATGCTCCGCATAAGCACCGGACGGGCCGGTCAACGATCGCAGAGGCTGCTGCCCGAAAGGGTAGCGTTTGAACTGCCCGCTGGATTCGGGAGGTCAATCACACTGGTCCCGGCGGAGCGGAAGCGCGTTTTGGGACCATCTCGGGCGAGGCGGCAATCAACACCGCCTTGGCAACTGCGTCATCTCAAGAGCGAGGTTGCAGCAAGGACAGCGACCGCTATCTCTCAGCCGCTCACAGGGCATGGTCGCACGGAGAGGATGACGCTGTACGTTGCTTCAATGGTCGATGAGCGAGATCTGACGATCATTCATGCCTTCGCGGCTTCCATGGCGACATCGGAGACCGAGTTTCGCAGGCGCCTTGCGGGGCGCGCCGGCTGGAAAACGGCCAGTACCGCAACCGTAACCTCGGGGTTCGATCCATCAGAGCCTATCGCGGCATACTTGCTGCCGGATTCCATCGCAGAGATTCTCGCCGACGTCAGGGATGATCCCCGTTCCATCCTGGCAGATGGTCTGGACGTATTTGTCGAGCATCGGTTTGCCATGGAGCGCTTCGTATCGGCCCCTTTGTGCCGCTATGACTGAGGGCAGCACGCTGGACGCAAACCTGAGCTGGACACCTGGGCTCCCTGAGGGGTGGCAGCCGCTCTATCATGAGGTAATCCATGCCATCGCCGCTATCGACCCGTTCGCGAAGGTCGTCGATGCAAAAGAGAAGTTCGGCGAGATGCGGGTCTACATGAAGGAGTTCGATGAACCCATCTTTGACCTCATCGATGCGGCCACTGCCAAGTCGCGGACCCTATGCCAAATGTGCGGCGAGAAGGGAGTTCTGTCACGAAACGGCGGGTTCTATGCGACAGTCTGCCCCAAGCACTCTGACGGCTTCGAGCCGGCGAAATTCTCGCCGATGAGGCACGTCCGAATGATCATTCCGAAGCCCGACGGTGAAGATGCTGATCAGAAGAAGGAGAAACCAGAATAGCTCTGCCTACTTAGTGCGCTGCCCACCTTGGAAGGCCCAGCGTAAGGTTTCCGCCACAGCGAAGGTCGAAAGCCTAACGGCAGGCCGGCGCAGATGCCGAGTCGGCAGCCCATGCATCTCGCGAGCCCAGCCAGGAAGCAGATCGACGGCGGCTTCCATGGTCATATGCTGAACGGGCATTGCTCCGAGCGAGGGGGCCGGTTGTTTAAGGACGAGGCGTGCCACATCCCGCGTGCGGCGATCCATATGCAATTCAGGGACCATGGCTTCGATCAATTGGTCGGCTTCCTTCCTGGTTTCCGGAACCGGCGAAGCGCCCAGCCTTCGCGCGACGTCGGCGAATTGCGCGAAGTATGTATCTTGGTCCGCAACCGACATATCCGGCTCCGCGTACCGGATCCACGCGTCCAAGAAGCTGACGGCTTCAGTTACGTGGACCCAGGCCAGCAGGTGCGGATCGTTGGCCGTGTACGGGGTGCCGTCCGCAAGTGTACCGGTGACCCGATCGTGCACTTGCTTCACGCGCTCTATCGCGGACAGGGCGTCAGCCTGATCTGCGAATGTGGTGACAGCAATAAATCTCGCCGTCCGCCTCAGCCTGCCGAGCATGTCATTTCGGAAGGTGGAATGATCCCAGATGCCTGCCAATGCTGCGGGATGAAGCATCTGCAATAGCAGCGCTGAAACGCCACCAACCATCATCGTGGTAACGTCTCCATGGACGCGCCAGATCACAGATCCTTCCGGGAAAAGGGCATTCGATGACCGGGCAACCGGTTCTTCCCCGCGCGATTGGTCGTTGAAGATGGCCCGGACCCGCCCGACCAATGCGCGACGCAAGATTTGGGATGGGACAGACATTGTGCCTCCTTCTAGCCAACAAGGCGGACCGCGCAGGCGGCCACCTGTTGCAGGCGCTTCCCTGCTGCCCCGCCGCTGGCCTCAATCGACATTCCCTCCAAGAGGGTAATCAGCGATGTCGCGATCGCGTCTGTATCAATCTCGTCCGCCAATTGCCCATCCGCAACTCCGCGCTGCAATCGAGCCAGGAAGAGATCCCGCTCCTGTTCTCGTAGGTTGCGGAGCGCATCGGCAATATGCTGGTCTTCTGCCGGCACATTGATGGCGCCCGTCACCACGACGCAGCCGCAAGGAGCATCGGGAGAAGTCAGAATTCGAGCTGCCTCGGCGAAGAAGGCCGCGAATGCCTTGCGGACGTCTGGCTCTGCCTCGAGCGCTACCCAGGTTTGGTCCCAATACACCCGCTCATATTGAGCGATCGCCTCCATGAAGAGCTGGGCCTTGTTGCCGAAGGCACCATAAAGGCTGGGTGGGTTGATCCCCATGACCGCGCAAAGCTCCCCAACCGTCGTCGGCGTGAAGCCTTTGCGCCAGAACAGTTCAAGCGCTCGGTCAAGCGCAGCCGCCCGGTCAAAGCGCTGCCGCCCCTTCGGCACATGGGGTTGGATGATGGTCTCGTTGATCTTCACCGGCATATATTTCGCTCATCGGGTCTTGACGGTTTGTAGCTAGCACTACAAATAGGCGTTTGTAGCAAGCATTACAAATCGGGCGTCCGCTTTTCCAACGCGCGCTTCCAGAGCAATCAGGAGATGGCCCATGAAGGTCTTCATCATCGGTGCAGCCGGCAAGGTCGGTCTGCGCCTTGCGGAAAAGCTCGCCCACGGGGGGCATGAGGTTCAGGCGCTGCATCGTGGGGCGGAGCAGTCGACCAAACTTTCCGCGGTCGGCGCGAAACCTATTCTGGGCGATCTCACGCTGCTTTCCGCGCAGAAGCTTGGGCGGCTGATGAAGAGTGCCGATGCCGTTGTTTTCACAGCTGGCGCCGGTGGTGCAGGGATGGACGTTACCAACGCCATCGACGGTCGTGGTCTGGAACTAGCCGTCGCGGCTGCGCAGGCGTCAGGCGTCAGCCGGTTCCTGCTCGTCTCTTCCTACCCCGACGCCTGGCGCGACCGTGAGAGGTCTGAAGGGTTCGAGAACTATATCCGGGTGAAGAAGTTGGCCGACGCCCACCTTGTCGCCAGCGGCCTCGACTGGGTCATCGTACGCCCAGGCACCTTGTCCGATGAGCCGGGGACCGGCCTCGTGGCGGCTGATGTCGCCATTCCTTACGGGACTGTGCCTCGTGACGATGTGGCGGCTACGCTGGCGGCCATCATTCACCAGCCAAAGCTCTCCCGCGTCATCCTGGAGCTCACCTCCGGCGATGAGCCCATCAGCAGCGCAATAGCGCGCGTCGCGACGCGCTGATTCCCTCATTCCATCTCGATCGCATCAGGAAGTTGAATGACCGAAACCACCACTGACCTCTTCGAGCCTGTTACCCTTGGGGACATTGCACTCGCCAACCGCATCGTCATGGCACCGCTAACCCGCGCCCGTGCCTGTGAGGATGGCGTCCCGACGGACCTGCACGCGACCTACTATGCGCAGCGGGCATCCGCCGGTCTCATTATCGCTGAGGCGACCAACATCACTCAGCAAGGTCGCGGCTACGCGCTTACTCCCGGTCTGTGGACTGAAGAGCAGGTTGCAGGCTGGAAGAAGGTGACTGATGCGGTCCATGCCGCCGGCGGCAAGATCGTCTCCCAGCTTTGGCATGTCGGCCGTTTCAGCCATGTCAGCCTACAGCCCGATGGCAAAGCACCGGTCGCCCCTTCGGCCATCAAAGCAGAGGGAAAGACCTTCACCGTCGATGGGATGCAGGATGTGTCGGAGCCCCGGGCTCTTGAAACCGACGAAATCCCGGGCCTGATCCAGGATTATGTCCGTGCTGCCGAGAACGCCAAGCGCGCTGGCTTCGACGGTGTCGAGGTTCATTCGGCCAACAGCTACCTGCTCGACCAGTTCATCCGGGACAGCACGAACAAGCGGACTGATCAGTACGGCGGCCCCATCGAGAACCGCACCAGGCTGACCCAGGAGATTGTCGAGGCGGTCGTGGGCGTTTGGGGTTCGGGCCGCGTCGGGATCCGACTTTCGCCCACCACGCCCGATGCCGGCAACACGCCGATGGATAGCACGCCAATGGAAACCTACGGCTATCTCATCAAGCAGCTGAACCGCTTCAACCTCGCCTACCTCCACTTCGTTGAGGGCGCGACGGCAGGATCACGAGATCTGCCCGAGGGTATCGATCTCGACGCACTCCGCGATCTGTTCGAAGGGCCGTACATCGGCAACAACGGTTATGACCTCAACCTTGCCGTCGAACGCCGTGCCGAAGGTCGAGTGGATGCTGTGGCGTTCGGTCGCCCCTTCATCGCGAACCCTGATCTGGTTTCGCGTCTCCAGAATGGTCAACCGCTCGCCGAGGCCGAGCGCGAGACCTATTATGGGAACGGGGCTGTGGGGTACATCGACTGGCCGGAGTTCGACCGCGATAGCCTTGCACCTGCTCCAGCTTGATGGGGTAGAGGTGGGCGATATCGGCGCCGGTGGCAGGTTGCGGCAGGCTTCGACCGTCAGCTCATGACGACTAGAACGCGAACAGCTGACACGAAGACGTTTCTACCCCAGACGCGCCGGTCGAGCTTTGCTACAAGTGCGTTCAGGGGGGACCGCCATGCCGGAAAGACGCAGCTTCAAGACTTTGCTCAATCAAGAACGAGATAACCTCGCCTTGGTTATCGGTAACGGCATCAACATCCACGGCGCAGGCAATCGTAACTCCTGGGAACGGTTGCTCCTTCAGATTGCGCACCATTGCGCCGTCGATGTGCCCAGCGTCCCAAAGGGCACCGCGCTGACCGAGTTCTACGACGTGCTTGAAATGAAACGCAGTAGCCCAACAGCCGACGACGATGACCATACCGTAACCCTCAACCTCCAGACCGAATTTTGCCGTTTGATGGAACGCTGGGAGCCGCTCCCGCACCATCATACCATTATGAATTGGGCAGTGCGTCATGACGTGCCGGTGCTGACCACCAATTTGTTAGCGTCCGCGCTCGTGGTGTAATTTCCGGTGTAGATTGAGGCGATCGCATGGGTGGGGCATGCCCCACCCATGCGAATTCGATCTCGGTGGCCACCGGGCTCATCGGTAAGGTGGAGTTACCAG
>JAJZTH010000016.1 GCA_021849075.1 Pseudomonadota bacterium
ATCGAATAGGGCTTCGCCATCCTTGCTGGCCTCCAGAACCCAGCAAGCAACTTGAATCAGAAAGGCACCCAAAAGGGAATCCTCCGATTCAAGCCAATGTCATCTCACTCTAGTGCTCACGGAGAAGTCAGCTCTGACGGCAAACACATGATTTCCGCCAAATCGCAGCGCAAATCCGCAGATTTCTGGTCTCTCTCTCAGCATCGCGCGCGTCCTCCGGCTAGCACAATATCCGAAAAACATCGTCGGATTGGAAAAGCGGGCGATAACCGCACCGGCGGGGTTTTCCGTTACAATTCCAATGGCTGGCATCGGCCTTATCAAGGCCGCAGCAAAACCCCGCTGACCGATCCGTTGCGGACCGAACAGACGAAGGGCGTGTCGCTGCCGTCGGGGAAGCCGATCGCGCCTTCCACCTCCCATCCGGTCGACATGGTGCTGGCGCGGGCCTGGCCGATCAGCCTGCCGTCGGGACCGGCCTGATACAGCGCCTTGGTGGCGCAGGCGTCGCGCGCGGCGGCGGCGGTGTCGATCGGGCCATAGCCTTGCGGGATATAGGGTGCGCGCCGGGCGTCGCGTTCGGCCTGCCGGTCGGCGGCAATGTCGCTGGCGATCGCGGCGGCCACCACATCATGGGGATGGATGCCGCTCTGCGCCAGCGCCGTTCCCAGCGGCGCGATGCCCGCCAGCAGCATCGCCGCACCTGTCCAGATCGCTGTCGCCTTCATATCAGCCGCCTCCCTGTTGCGCCCGCAGCATAACCTATTTGAACAGGCTGCCCAATATGCCGCGCACCAGCTTGCCCGCTATCCCGCCGGAGGAGGATTTGCGGCTCGATCCGCCGAATACCGCGCGGCCCAGTTCATTGGCGACCTGCCGCCCGACGGACGATCCCGCCGCGCGCGTGGCGGACTGGATCGCCTTGTCGAACGCGCTGGGCTTGGCCGCTTCGCGCGCTTCCGCCGCCTCGCGCCGGGCTTGTTCCTTCAGTTCGGCCTCACGCTGCTTGGCCTCCACCTTGGCCTGGGCTGCGGCGGCCTTGTCGGCTTGCGCCTGCGCCTTGGATGCCTGCGCGGCGGCAGCGGCGGCCTGTCCGCGCGCCGCCAATATTTCCTCGGCAGACTCGCGATTGACCGCCGTGTCATATTTCCCCGAGCAGGGCGAAATCGACTGGATGATGGCGCGCTCCTTCGGCTCCACCGGGCCGAGCCGCGACCGGGGCGGGGCGATCAGCGTGCGCTGCACGATGCCGGGCGACCCATCCTCTTGCAATAGCGACACCAGCGCCTCGCCGACCTTCAATTCGGTGATCGCCGTTTCGACATTCAGGTCAGGATTGATGCGGAAGGTTTCGGCCGCCGCCTTGATCGCCCGCTGGTCGCGCGGGGTGAAGGCGCGCAGCGCATGCTGCACCCGGTTGCCCAGCTGGCCCGCCACATCCTCGGGTATGTCGATCGGGTTCTGCGTCACGAAATAGACGCCCACGCCCTTTGACCGGATCAGGCGCACCACCTGTTCGATCTTGTCGGTCAGCGCCTTGGGCGCATCATCGAACAGCAGATGCGCCTCATCGAAGAAGAAGACCAGCTTGGGCTTGTCCGGGTCGCCGACCTCGGGCAGCGTCTCGAACAATTCGCTCAGCAGCCACAGCAGGAAGGTCGCATAGAGTTTGGGCGACTGCATCAGCTTGTCGGCGGCCAGCACATTCACATAGCCGCGCCCCTTGTCGTCCACCTGCAACATGTCGTGAATGTCGAGCGCGGGTTCGCCGAAGAAATGGTCGCCGCCCTGGCTTTCCAGTTGCAGCAATTGCCGCTGGATCGCGCCGACGCTGGCCTTGGTGACATTGCCATAGCGCGCCGACAGCGTGTCGGCATTGTCCGCGCAATAGGCCAGCATCGCCTGCAAATCGCCCAGGTCCAGCAGCAACAGCCCTTCTTCATCGGCATATTTGAACGCGATCGACAGCACGCCTTCCTGCGTTTCGTTGAGGCCCATCAGCCGCGCCAGCAGCAGCGGTCCCATTTCGCTGACGGTGGTGCGGATCGGATGACCCTGTTCCCCATAGAGATCCCAGAAGATGGCCGGATTATCGGCATAGGCATAATCGGACATGCCGACTTCCGCGGCGCGCGCGACCAGCTTGTCGGCATTTTTCGCGGTGGGCGAACCGGCCATGGAGATGCCGGCCAGATCGCCCTTCACATCGGCCAGAAACACCGGCACGCCCAGCGCTGAAAAGCTTTCGGCAATGCCCTGCAACGTCACCGTCTTGCCCGTGCCGGTCGCCCCGGCGATCAGCCCGTGCCGGTTGGCGCGGCGCAGGTTCAGCGTCTGGGGAACCCCGCCATCCTTGTCCGGTGCGCCAAGGCCGATGAAAATGCCGTCGCTCATTGCTGCAACTCCGAAAAGAAAACCCGTTCGCCCTGAGCCTTGCGACAGGCTCAGCCCGAACGGGTCTGATAGGGCGTCCTCACTCTACCGGGTGAGGGCGTTTGGGCAAGCGTCGCTTATTTGTCGCGCAGGCGAACCGGCAGGAAGATCGCCGCCTGGCCACGGCGCAGCACCTGCAACAATACGGCGTTGCGGCCCTGCGCGGATACGGCCTTCACCTGCGCGTCAAGTTCCGCCTGGCTCGCGACCGGGCGATTGTTGGCGCTGATAATGACGTCGCCGCGACGCAGGCCCTTGGCCCCCGCATCGGTCGATCCGTCGACGGCGGTGATCACGATGCCGCGCGTGTCGGCGGCGACGCCCAGTTGGCGAATGATCCCCGGCGTCAACGGGATGGCGGAAATGCCCAGCGACTGTTCGGTCGCCTTGCCCGGATTTTGCGGCTGCTGGCTGAAATCCTCATCGCCCTGCTGCTGGGCGAAGTTGTTCAGCTCGTCTTCCGACGGGCGCTCGCCCACAACGGCGTTCACCGTCATGCGCTGACCGTTGCGAATAAGGACGATGGGCACGCGCGCGCCGATCGCCTGATTGGCGACGATCGAGGACAGGTTCTGGTCCACGGTCACTTCCTGCCCGGCGACGCTGACGATCACATCGCCGGCTTTGATTCCGGCCTTTTCCGCGCCCTTGCCCGGCTCGACGCCCTGGATGAATTCGCCGCTATTCTTGGCCAGACCCAGCGAATCGGCCAAGTCTTCGCCCAGCGGGCTGATCTGCACGCCCAGATAGCCGCGCTTGATCGCCTGACCCTTGCGCAGCGTGTCCACGATCGGCGCCGCCTGTTCCGACGGAATGGCGAAACCGATGCCGACATTGCCGCCCGATGGCGACAGAATCTGGCTGTTGATGCCGATCACATTGCCGCGCATGTCGAACATCGGGCCGCCGGAGTTGCCCTGGTTGATCGATGCGTCGGTCTGGATGAACTTGTCATAGCTGCCGCCGGTGCCGCGATGCAGGGCGGAAATGATGCCCGCCGTCACCGTACCCGACAAGGCGAAGGGGTTGCCGATCGCGACCACCCAGTCGCCCACGCGCGACTTGGTGCTGTCGCCGAACTTCACGAAGGGCAGGGGGGTGGGCGATTCGATCTTCAGCACCGCCAGATCGGTCGCGGCGTCGCGGCCGACCAGCTTGGCGGGATATTCCTTCTTGTTGGTCAGCGTGACGGTGATCGAATCCACGCTGGCGCCTTCCGCGCCGGCCGACACCACATGATTGTTGGTGACGATATAGCCGTCGGCCGAAATGATGAAGCCCGAACCCAGCGACTGGGCCTGACGGGTCTGGGGCTGGCCGCCCTGACCCTGGCCGAACAGGTCGCCAAAGGGAGTGCCGGCGAAGGGGTTCTGCACCTGCACGCGCTGCTTGGTCGAAATATTGACGACGGCGGGTTGCAGCTTTTCGACCATGTCGGCCAGGCTGGCGGGCGCGCCTGCCGGGGCTGCCGCCGTCAATCCTTCATTCTGCGCGACCTGCGCGCCGACATTGGAGCTGGTGGTGACGGCAATGGCGGTGCCGCCGAGCAGCAGGGCGCCGGTGATGGCATAAGCGTAACGCACTCGTGACGGTCCTCTTCGAAACTGCGGGATAGGGAAGGCGGGACTTGGGGGAAGCCCAGCCATGCGCCGCCTTGCCTTAACCCTCATTGAATGACGCTGGTTCCGTAATGATCCCGCAGGATACATGACGAAAGTTTAACGTCCTCCCTGAAACTGGCGCAGGAACTGGTTGTCCGGCGACAGGATGATATTGGTCTGCCCGCTGCGTTCGGGCGAGAAGGTGTAGCGATAGCTCTGCATGGCCCGATAGAAATCGTAGAAACTCGGGTCCTTGCCATAGCTTTCGGCATAGATGCGCGCGGCGTTGGCGTCCGCTTCGGCGCGGATGATCTGCGCCTGCTTGGCCCCCTGCGCCTCGATCGTCAGCGCTTCCTGCTTGCGCGCGGTGCTCATACGGGTGAAGGCGCTTTCCAGCGGCGTGCCGTCGGGCAGGTCGGCGCGCTTGATCCGCACGTCGACGATCTGCGCGCCATATTGGCGGGCGACCCGGTTCAGGCCGGCCTCGATATTGTCCATCACCTGACCGCGCTCGGGGCTGAGCAGCGCGGCGAAGGGCCGCTTGCCCAGTTCGTTGCGCAGCGCGGACCCCAGAATCGGGCGCAACGCATCCGACACCTTCTCCTCGCTGCCCGCCGTGATGTACATGCGCAGCGGATTGACGATGCGATAGCGGGCGAAGGCGTCGACCTGCAGGCGCAACTGGTCGGTCGACAGCACCTGCTGCCGCTCCATTTCGACCGAAAGGACGCGCTTGTCGATCCAGACGATCTGGTCGATGAAGGGCGCGCGCAGGATGATGCCCGCGCCCGTCTGGCCGAAATTCTCGTTAGGGCGATAGCGGTTGACGATGGCCTTTGGCTCGCCAAAGCGCACGATCACGCCTTGTCGGGTTTCCGGCACGATCGCGACCGTGCTGCCCAGCAGGATGAGGGCGACCAGCGCGATGATGGCAAGGCCGACGGGATGACGCAAAATGGACATTATTGGCCCTCCGTCGCGGTGGCGCTGCTCGCGCTTTGGGCCGGGGCCGCCTGCGCACGCTTCTTGAGTTCAGGCAACGGCAGATAGGGCGTCACATTATTGCCTTCGACGATGGTCTTGTCGACGTTGGACAATACGCCCTCCATGGTTTCATAATACATGCGCCGGCGCGTCACTTCGGGCGCCAGCTTATACTGCTCATACACCTTGTCGAACGCGGCGGCCTCGCCCTGCGCCTTGGCCGTCACCTGCTGCGCGGCGGCGCGCGCCTGATTGAGGTAGGTCTGGGCGGTCTGCTGAGCGGCGGACACGGCCTTGAACGCATCGTTGACGGCGGTCGGCGGATCGGCCTGCTTGATCGCGACGCCCTGGATGCGGATGCCCGACTTATAGCTGTCCAGGATTTCCTGCATTTTCTGCTCGACCTGCTGCTCGATGCTGCTGCGGCCCGCGCCCAGCGCATCGTCCAGGCTGACGCTGGCCAGCACCGACCGCATGGCGCTTTCGGCGACCTCGCGCACGCTGGTGTCGGGATCGGACAGCTGGAACAGATACAGCTCCGGGTTGCGGATGTTCCAGCGCACCGAATAAGCGAGGTCGATGATGTTCTGGTCGCCGGTCAGCACCAGATTTTCGCTCTCCGCGCTCACCGATCCGATGTCGATGGTGCGGATTTCCTCGACATCCACGGTCGTCACCGCCTCGAACGGGGCGGGCAGGGTCAGGCTGATGCCGGGGGAAAGGGTGCGGCTATATTTGCCAAGGAAGGTCACGACGCCGCGCTCCTGCGGGCCGACGCGGTGGAAACTGGTCAATACCAGCCACAGGATGACGACGATGCTGACCGCAAAAGGCCACAGCGCCTTGCCGGCGCCACGCGGCGGCATGCCGCCAAAGCCGCCGCCATTGCCGCCACCGCCGCCCTGGCCAAAGCTTTCACGGCCCCGGCGCAGCAATTCCTCGATCGCCGACGGCCCCTTGGGATTGCCGCCGGACGGCTTGCCCGGCTGGGTCCACGGATTGCGGGGGCCGCCGTCGCCACCCTTCTGTCCGTCCCCGTCAGGTCCGTCATTCTTGCCGCCCCATGGGCCTTGGACCATTGCTGCGATCGCGGGCATCCACCCGAATTTTCTTCTCATGCTGCCTTCTATAGGAAGGCTCTTCTCCGAAAAACAGTGCCAATGGCTGCGAATATTGCCTACAGGGCGTCGCCATGACCGATCTTGCCGATTTTGCCGCCCGTTTGACTGCCCTGACCGATGGCCGCGCCAGCACGCCGCGCGTCAAGGATGGGGTGATGACCCTTGCGCTCGACGTGGGCGGCCTCGCCCCGGATAAACGGGACGGGCTGGCCGCCGCCATTCGCGAAGGCGGCCTGACCGTGCCGGGCGTGAGTGATGTGCGCATCGCCATGACGGCTGAAAAGAAGGTGCTGAAAATCCTCGCCGTCGCCTCGGGCAAGGGCGGGGTGGGCAAATCGACCCTGTCGGCCAATCTCGCCGTTGCGCTCCAGCGTCTGGGCATTCGGGTCGGGCTGGTCGACGCCGATATTTATGGTCCCTCGCAGGCCAAGCTGATGGGCAGCGAAGATCAAAAGCCCGTCGCCCGCGACAAGAAGCTGGTGCCCGTCACCGGCGTCGCCGGCATTCCGATGCTGTCGATGGCGCATCTGGTGGAGCCGGGCAAGGCGCTGGCCTGGCGCGGGCCGATGGTCGGCAATGCGCTCAGCCAGTTGATCGAGGCGGAATGGGGGGACACCGAACTGCTGGTGGTCGACATGCCGCCGGGCACCGGCGACATTCAGCTGACCATGGTGCAAAAGCATAAGCCCGCCGGCGCCGTGATCGTCTCCACGCCGCAGGATCTGGCCCTGATCGACGCCACCCGCGCCGTCAGCCTGTTTGCGCAGGCCGGCGTGCCGATGGTCGGGCTGGTCGAAAATATGGCCGGCTATGCCTGTCCCCATTGCGGCGAAATCTCCGATCCCTTCGGGCAGGGCGGGGCCGAAGCCACGGCGGGCGATCTTGCCATGCCGTTTCTGGGCCGCATCCCGCTGGCGATCGACATCCGCCGCCGCTCCGACGCTGGCGATCCGCCTGCTGCCGGCGATGGTCCTTATGCCGACGCCTTCGCCGCGATCGCGCAAAAGGTGGCCGACTGGCTCAAGCAACCAGCCTGACGAAATAACGTCCCCTCCCGCGTGCGGGAGGGGCGGCGAGACTTAATGAGCGCAGCGAATTTAGTCGCAGCGGGGTGGGCAGCCGCCCGCTGTCCTACACCCCATTCGCCACCCATAATCGCGCCCTGCGCTTCCAGCGCCAAGCCGCGCCCACTTTTCGATAGGATCAGACCAGCGCAACAAAATGTCCGATTCTGCGGGAAATATGCGAAGTTAAGCCTTGGGGCGGTCGCCGTTAAATCCGCAAATGCAGAAACTGGTTGAAGGCGCTCGCATGATATCCCCCGAACGCCTCGCCCTCCATGAAACCATGCGCGCGGTACAGCGCCAACGCCGGATCGAAGGCCGGCCCGCTCCCGGTTTCCAGGCTCAGCCGCGTCATCCCCCGATCCCGCGCCTGCCCAATGATATGCCGCAGCAATGCAGCCGCCACCCCGCGCCGCAAATGGTCGGGGTGGGTCCGCATCGACTTGATCTCGCCCCTGATCTCACAGTCATCGGCCACCAGCACCCTTAGCGCGCCGACCCCGGCAATGGCCGCCCCGTCCCATGCGGTCCACACCGCTATGTCGGGCCGTTGCAATCCCGACAGGTCCAGGGCGAACACGGCTTCGGCCGGGCTGTTCGCCTGCATGCCTGAAAGGTGCAGCGCCAGCAGCGCGCGGGTTTGCGGATCGGTCAGGTCGTCGGGGCGAATGTCGAACATGGGCCAAGCACTAACCGGCGCTCCGCGTCTTGCAAGCGGCCATATCCTCCCCATGTCCGTCGGGAAAGGAAACGCCCATGCCGCTCACCGCCCCGCAGGATATCGCCGCATTGCTGGAAGGAACCCGCACCATTGCGCTGGTCGGCATGTCCGACCGGCCCGACCGCGCCAGCTACAGCGTGATGGCCTTCCTCCAGAATCACGGCTATCGCGTCCTGCCGGTCAATCCGCAGATTGCGGGCGAACATGTTCACGGCGAATTTGTTTGGGGTCGCCTGCCCGACATCGGCGTGCCGATCGACATGGTCGATATTTTCCGCCGCAGCGAAGCGGCCGGCGATGTGGTGGACGAAGCGATTGCCGCCGGCGCAAAATCGGTCTGGATGCAGCTAGGCGTCGTCAACGAAGCCGCCGCCGCCCGTGCCGAGGCGGCCGGTCTTCAGGTCGTGATGGACCGTTGCCCCGCGATCGAGATCCCCCGTCTGGGCGTTGCGCCGATTTCCGCCGATTAACCCTAGGCAGCGCGCCAAGCCCCGACTATCAGGCAGGCATGGCGCGCGCACCGCGGAAGCAATCGAACAAGAGCAAAGGCGTCAGCCGGCGGACCTTGCTGGTCGGCGGCGGCGCTGCGGCGGGCCTGCTGATCGCATGGGGCGCATGGCCGCGCAGCTACCGGCCCAATCTCAACGCCGGCCCGACCGAAACGATCGTCAACGCCTTCCTGAAGATCGACCGGTCCGGCCAGATCATCGTCGTCGTGCCGCAGACGGAGATGGGTCAGGGCGTCACCACCGTCCTGCCACAGATATTGGCGGATGAACTGGGCGCAGACTGGCGCACGGTCGCGGTCCAGAGCGCGCCGGTCAGCCCGCTCTACGCCAACACGCTGCTGGCGAGAGAATGGCTGGCGAGCGACTGGACCCGCGTGCTGGGCGATGCGGGCGACTGGGCGATCGGCCAATATGCGACCCGCAGCGCGCTGATGCTGACGGGCGGCGGCACATCGATCCCGATGTTCCATGACGCCTATCGCGATGCCGGCGCGGCCGCGCGGGTGTTGTTGTGCAAAGCGGCGGCGGCGCGCTGGTCCATCCCCTGGGAAAGCTGCGACATTCAGGACGGCCTGATTTCCGATGGCGCCGAACGGCGGATGAAGATCGGCGACGTCGTCGGCGAAGCGGTGCAGTTCGACCTGCCAGATATCCTGCCCTATCGGCAGGGGCAGGACGGGCGCCTGTCCGGGCAGGATCTGCCACGCCTGGACACCCCGTCCAAGATTGACGGCAGCCATAATTTCGCCGCCGACATTCGCCTGCCCGACATGGTCTATGCCTCGATCCGGCAGGGACCGATCGGCGACGCCGTTCTTGCAGGAACGGACGATCGCGCAGCTGGCGGCGTCACCGGCTTCCTCAAGCTGGTGAAGCAGGAGCGCTGGGTCGCCGCCGTCGCCAGCAACTGGTGGGCCGCCAACAAGGCGCTGGATCTGGCCGACCCGGCCTTCATGCTGCGCGGCAAGCCAGTCAGCAGCGGCGGCATCGACGAAGCGCTGGAAAACGCCTTCTCCTCATCCGCCGGTCGCCGCCTCTATGCGCAGGGCGACCTGCTGCCGGTGTTCGAAGGGGCGACGATCCTCGCCAGCGAATATCAGGTCGACGCCGGCCTGCATCTTGCCCTTGAACCCCTGTCCGCCACCGCCCGCATTACCGACGATGGCGCGGAAGTCTGGATGGCGACGCAGGCCCCCGGCCTGGCCCGCGCCGCGATCGCCGACGCGCTTGGCCTGTCCGCCGACGCGGTGACGCTCTATCCGCTCCATGCCGGCGGCTCCTTCGGGCGCAAGATGGACTGGGAAGCGGGCGTGCAGGCGGCGCTCATCGCCCGCGACATGGGGCGTCCGGTGCAGTTGCAATGGTCCCGGCTGGAAGATGTTGTGCAGGATCGGCCCAGCGCGCCGGCCCATGCCCGCATGGCCGCCAAGCTCGGCCGCAACGGCGCGATCGAAGGCTGGCTGGCCAAGGTCGCGACCCCCTGCGCCATGACGCAAACATGGGCGCGGATCGCCGATGGCAAGCTGCCCCATGAAGCAGCGGAGGATGCCGCCGACACGGCGACCCGCCTCGCCGTTGCGGGCATGGCGCCGCCCTACGCCATTCCCAATTGGGCGGTGGATCATTATCCGGCCAATGTCGGCCTGCCGCTTGGCTTTACCCGGGGGAATGCGCATCTGCACAGCGCCTTCTTCACCGAAAGCTTCCTCGATGAACTGGCGCATCTGGCGAATATGGAGGCCATGTCCTTCCGCATCCAGATGCTGGGTGGCAATCCGCGGCTGGCCCATTGCCTGTCGACGGCGGCGGCGATGGGCGGCTGGCAGGGCGGCGTGCCGGGCAGCGGGCAGGGGCTGGCTGCGCATATGATGAACGGCGCCTATGCCGCTATGATGGTGGAGGCCGAAATGAGCGGCGACCGGCTGAACGTCAGCCGTATCGTCGCGGCGGTCGATGCCGGGGATCAGGTCCATCCCGATATTGCGCGGCAACAGATTGAAAGCGGTCTGGTCTATGGCCTTGCCTATGCCATGGGCGCGTCCGTCCCCTATGAAGCCGGCCTGCCGACCCGCGCAATATTGGGCCGGATGAACCTGCCGCGCCTTGCCGACATTGGCGAAGTGACGGTCGAGCTGATGCGCAGCACGGCCGATCCCGCCGGCGTCAGCGATCTTGCCGCGCCGCTGGTCGCCCCCGCCATCGCCAACGCCCTGTACACATGGACAGGTCAGCGTTTGCGCAGCCTGCCATTAGTGGGTGCCGCATGACTCTGCCCGCCGATCATCCCGCTATCCCCACGCCCAAAGTCGGCATCTTGCTGATCAATCTGGGAACGCCCGATGCGCCCGACGCAAAGTCGGTACGACGCTATCTGGCGGAATTCCTGTCCGACCGCCGCGTCGTGGAAATCCCGAAACTGGTGTGGCAACCGATCCTGCACGGCGCGATCCTGACCACCCGGCCAAAAAAATCGGCCCATGCCTATCAACAGGTGTGGACGGACGAAGGCTCGCCGCTTGCCGTGCATAGCCGCGATACCGCTCGCGCATTGCAACAGGCGATGCCGCAGGTGATGGTCGACTGGGCCATGCGCTATGGCAATCCATCCATTGCGGCTCGGCTGGCTGATTTGAAGGCGCAGGGATGCGACCGCATCCTGCTCGCCCCGCTCTACCCGCAATATAGCGCCGCGACGACTGCCACCGCCAATGACGCCGCTTTTGCCGCACTGAAGGCGATGCGCTGGCAACCCGCCATCCGCACCCTGCCGCCCTATCATGACGACCCCGCCTATATCGGCGCGCTTCAGGCGTCGATCGAGGCGCACATCGCGGCGCTCGCTTTCAAGCCCGACGCGCTGCTCGCCAGTTTCCACGGCATGCCGGAACGCACCCTGCATCTGGGCGATCCCTATCATTGCCAGTCGAAGAAGACGGTGCGCCTGCTGCGCGAAGCCCTGTCGCTGCCGGTTCATATGAGCTTTCAGTCGCGGTTCGGCCGCGCCAAATGGCTGGAACCTGAAACGGAAGCGACGCTTGCCAAACTGGTGCGGCAAGGTGTCCGAAATATTGCTGTCACAACACCAGGCTTTTCTGCGGACTGCCTTGAAACCCTTGAAGAAATCGCATTGCGCGCAAAAGAAGTTTTTTTGCGCGAGGGGGGCGAAAATTTCGCCTATCTACCTTGTTTAAATGCGTCGGCGGACGCTATCACTCTGTATCAGAGGCTGATGAGCCGCGAGCTTTCGGGTTGGATCGACTGACCCCATTTGGAAGAGGACGCTTTTATGTCGAGAGTGGCGATCGTGACGGGCGGAACGCGGGGTATCGGCGAGGCGATCAGTCTGGCGCTCAAGGAATTGGGCTATACCGTTGCCGCCAACTATGCCGGCAATGAGGAAAAGGCCAAGGCGTTCACAGACAAGACCGGCATCGCATCCTTCAAATGGGATGTCGGCGATCATCAGGCATGTCTCGACGGCTGCGCTGCCGTCACCGAAGCGCTTGGTCCCATCGATGTGGTCGTCAACAATGCGGGCATCACCCGTGACGGCGTGCTCGCCCGAATGAGCTTTGACGACTGGAACGAAGTGATGCGCATCAACCTTGGCGGCTGTTTCAACATGGCCAAGGCGACCTTTGGCGGCATGCGCGAACGCGGCTGGGGCCGCATCGTCAACATCGGTTCGATCAATGGTCAGGCCGGTCAATATGGCCAGGTCAATTACGCGGCCGCCAAATCGGGCATCCATGGCTTCACCAAGGCGCTGGCGCAGGAAGGCGCCAAATATGGTGTGACCGTGAACGCCATCGCGCCCGGCTATATCGACACCGACATGGTGGCCGCGGTGCCCGCGCCGGTGCTGGAAAAGATCGTAGCGAAAATCCCGGTCGGCCGTCTGGGTCAGGCCCATGAAATCGCGCGCGGCGTTGCTTTCCTGTGCTGCGAGGAAGGCGGCTTCGTGACCGGCAGCACGCTGTCGATCAACGGCGGCCAGCACATGTATTGATGGATAGCGGCGGCCCCGACACGCCTTCGGGGCCGCCGACCTTCGCGCCGCCGGTCAAGCGGAGCGTCACCATCGCCGGCCATCAGACGGCGATCAGCCTTGAACCCATCTTCTGGATTGCGCTGCGCCATGCCGCTGCGCAGCAAAATGTGCCGATCAATGCCCTGATCGCGCGCATCGACGTTGCGCGTCTGGCTGCCGATCCCGCGCCCAATCTGGCGAGCGCAATACGTTGCTGGCTTTTTGCGCAAAATCAACAAAGTGAATAAGAGTTATTCGCATTAGCGTTGACAGTAAGAACGATTCGCAATAGCAGCCCTCCGTCTAAGACAGAGGGGAAACTGCTTTCATGAGCAAGTCTGCATCACACACATCATTTCTGGCGCTAAGCTGTGTCGGCGCCATGGCCTTCGCCACCGCCGCGCACGCCCAGACTGCCGACCAGGGCCAAAAACTGGGCGGCATGACGGTCACGGACAGCGCGATTGACGAGTCCGACGTGAAGGTCGAGCGGGCGGAATCGCCCAAATATGTCCGGCCGCTGCTCGATACGCCGCAGACCATCACCGTCATTGGCAAAGCGACCATCCAGCAGCAGAATTTGCTGACCCTGCGCGACGTTCTGTCGACGGTGCCGGGCATCACCTTCGGCGCGGGCGAAGGCGGCTTTGGCTATGGCGATCGCATCATTCTGCGCGGCCAGGACGCCAAGAGCGACGTCACCGTCGATGGCGTGCGGTCGCAGGGCTTTGGCAACCGCAACGAAGTCTATAATATCGAACAGGTGGAAGTCACCAACGGCGCCAACTCCGTCATGAACGGCGGCGGCTCGGTCGCGGGCACCATCAATCTCGTCACCAAGCGCCCGCTGGCGGACGACCAGACCGTCCTGTCGGCCGGCATCGGCACCGACAATTATTATCGCGCCACGGTCGACACCAACCAGCGCGTCAATGATCTGATCGCGGTGCGCCTGAACGCCGTCTATCATGAAAATGACGTGCCGGGCCGCAAGGTCGAGGATTATAAGCGCTGGGGCTTTGCGCCGGCCATCACCATCGGCATCGATGGGCCGACCAGCCTGACGTTGCAGGGCGAATATCTCGACGACAAGTCGATGCCGCAATATGGCCTGCGCTATTATGCCAATCTGGGCGGCTTCCTGGATGAGTTCGACCGCGAAGGCTATTATGGCTTTGCGAACCTCGACAAGCAGAACAGCAAGACGAAATCGCTCCAGGCGATCTTCTCCCATGAATTTTCGGACAAGGTGAAGATCCGCAATCTGACCCGCTACGAAAATATCAAGCAGGACACGATCACCAGCCAGCCCAACGGCACCTTCTGCCTGTCGTCGACCGGCTTGCAACCGCAGGCGCCCTTCATCGGCGGCACGGCGGCGGCCTGCACCACGACGGTCAACAATGCGCCTTTCACTGTGCCTGCCGGCTATTATCTGCCGACTGGCGGCCGTGGCGTGGAGCGCCTTATTTCCAATACGACCGCCTATAACCAGCTCGACCTGAGCGCCGATTTCGACACTGGCGGCATCGGCCATACGATGGTGCTGGGCGTGTCGGCCTTGTGGGAACGCTATTCGCAGAATCAGGGCACGCTGCCGCGCAATGCCGATGGTTCGACCCCGCTCTTCCCGCTGGTCAGCATCTCCAACCCGGGCGAAGTCGTGCAAGGTCCGGCTGGCTATAGCTACGGCAACAACACCTATACCGGCCCGATCAACTTCATCCGCACAAGTCAGGCAATTGGCGAGCAGACCAGCTATGCGGCCTATCTGTTCGATGCGATGAAGATCACCGAATGGTTCGAGCTGAATGGCGGCGTCCGCTATGAAAAGGTGGAGGGCTTCAACCGCAACTTCTCCTATGTGACCACTGCCGGTTCGCCGCAGCTGGGCCAGCTCAATGGTGCGCCGACCTATTTCAAAATGCCCTCGGACGAACTCTTCTCCTACCGCATCGGTGCGGTGGTGAAGCCCACGCCGAACACCAGCATTTACGCCGCCTATGGCAATTCGACCCTGCCGTCCAAGGCGTCGGTCGATCAGGCATGCTCCGCCACCACCTGCACCACCAGACCGGAAACGACGAAGAATTACGAAGTCGGTGTGAAGGCGGATCTGTTCGACAACAAACTGCTGCTGACCGCGTCGGTCTTCCGCAATGATCGCAACCAGATCCGCGTCGCGGCCGGCGATTTCGCCGATTCCGAACAGCGTCTGGACGGTCATCAGCGGGTGGAGGGTATTTCCCTCGGCGCGTCGGGCAACATCACGTCCAACTGGACCATCTCGGCCAACTATATGTACCTCAAGTCCGAGATTAAGCAGGGCGTATCCGACTTCTGCCTTGCCAATCCGGGCACGGCGCAGTGCACCAGCAACAGCGTGGCCTTCCCCGATCCGACGGCAGGCTATGCGCTCACCAACACGCCCAAACATTCGGGCAGCCTGTTCACCACCTATCGTTTCGGCTTCGGTCTGGAGCTGGGCTATGGCCTGACCTATCAGGGCAAGTTCCTGCTCAATCAGCCGACCTTGGCGCAGCTCGCAGGCAATACTTACGTCGCTTATCATGTGCCGAGCTACACCATCCATCGCTTCATGGCTTCCTATCCGATCACGGAAAAGCTGAAGGCGCAGGTGAATGTGCAGAACTTCACCGACGAGAAATATGTGACGACGGTGCGTAACCAGGTTGCGGGCAGCTGGGCGCAGCCCGCGCCGACCCGTTCGGCCACTTTCACGCTGAACTATCAGTTCTGATCCTGATTTCCCCCGGCACGTCCCGTCCGGGGGATAAGGGGCGGGCGGCGATACACTCCAACCTCCTCGGGTCGCCGCCCGTCCCAATCTTTTCTGAACATTGCCAGATCGCGATTGATTCGCATTAGTCTTCGCGTTATGGGCGCGGAGAGGGAGGCGCTTCCATGTTGCAAGCCGCTAGCCAGCCGATCGATGACTATGGAGTTATGGCCGACCATCGGGACGCTATTGATGCGCCGGTTGTTTCGGCCGCCGTTACGCCGGCCATGCCGGCCATGCCGGCCGTCGCAGAGCGCTATCGCGCCCGCTCCCGTCCCAATCTTCCGGCCATCATTGCCATAGTGGCGATCCATGCCTTGGTGATCGGCGCTTTGATCCAGGTGCGCAACCATGTGCAGCGCATGGAGGCGACGAAGCTGACGGTGGTCAATCTGACCCGGCCTCCGCCGCCGCCCGCTGCTGAAACGCCGCCGCCGCCACCCTCCCAGCCGCAGGTCGTGGCTCCCCCGCCGATCGTGCAGACGCCCGCGCCTCCGGTGCCGGTGCAGACCACGCCCGATCCTGTGCCGGTTCCCAGTCCCGTGCCCGTCGCTGTCGTTGCGCCGTCGCCTTCCCCCGCGCCGGCCGCGCCGCCGGCCCCGCCCAGCATCGTGCAGGGCGGTGATCTTGGCACCCAGATGGTCGCCGGCAAACCGCCTCGCTATCCGGTCGAAAGCCGCCGCAAGCATGAACAGGGGACGGTCGTCCTGACCCTGATCCTGGGGCTGGACGGCGCCGTCGAGACGGTCAGCGTGTCACAGAGCAGCGGATCGTCTCGCCTCGACAACGCGGCGCGCGACGCGGTGAAGGGATGGCGCTGGAAGCCGACCATTCGTGGCGGCCAACCGGTCCGGGTGAAGGGTGTCGTTGAAATCCCGTTCGTTCTTCGTGTCGACGCTGCCTGAGTTTTTATGCTGATTGCCATTCCCGACCTGATCGACGCCGATGGCGTCGCGTCCATCCGCGCCCTGATCGATGCCGCCGACTGGGTGGATGGCAACATCACCTCCGGCCACCAATCCGCACTGGCCAAGCGCAACCTGCAATTGCCCGAGGATAGCGACGCGGCCAAGCGGGCGGGGCAGATGGTGCTGGACGCGCTGGGGCGATCGCCCTTGTTCATTGCCGCCGCGCTGCCGCTGAAGATTTTTCCGCCCTTGTTCAACAGCTATGCCGGCGGCCAGAATTTCGGCGTGCATGTCGACAATGCCGTGCGCATTCAGGCGGGAACGGGCTTTCGCGTGCGATCCGACCTGTCGATCACGGTCTTTCTGGAAGAACCGGACGCCTATGATGGCGGCGAACTGACGATCGAAACCAATTTTGGCGTGCAGCAGGTCAAGCTGCCCGCCGGCCATGCGGTGCTATATCCGTCCTCATCGCTTCATCGGGTCGAACCCGTGACGCGGGGGCGGCGGGTGGCCAGCTTCTTCTGGCTACAGTCGATGATCAGGGACGATGGCGCGCGCCAGATGCTGTTCGATCTCGACCGCAGCGTACAGGGGGTTGCGACCGCGCTGGGGCAGGATCATGGCGAAGTGATCCGCCTGACCGGCGTCTATCATAATCTGTTGCGCCGCTGGGCCGACGCCTGAAGCGCAGGTGATTGGCGGCAACCGGCCCGGCTGCCGCCAATGCAGGATCAGCGTTCGATCTGGCTGACGTCGCGCACCGCGCCCTTGGCGGCGTTGGTGGTCATCGCGGCATAGGCGCGCAGGGCGGGGGACACTTCGCGCTTGCGGCCGAAGGGTTTCCACGCCTTGGCGCCGCGGGCTTCCATTTCGGCGCGGCGGGCGTCGAGAATGGCGTCGTCCAGATCGACCTTGATCACGCGGGCCGGAATGTCGATGACGATCGGGTCGCCCGTTTCGACCAGCGCGATCAGGCCGCCTTCGGCCGCTTCGGGCGAGACATGGCCGATCGACAGACCCGATGTGCCGCCCGAAAAGCGTCCGTCGGTGATGAGCGCGCAGGCTTTGCCCAGGCCCTTCGACTTCAGATAGCTGGTCGGATAGAGCATTTCCTGCATGCCTGGCCCGCCCTTTGGCCCTTCATAGCGAATGATGACGACGTCGTTCGCTTTCACTTCATTGCCCAAAATGCCGGCGACCGCCGCATCCTGGCTTTCATAGACGCGCGCGGTGCCGTGGAAGACGAGGATGCTTTCATCCACGCCGGCGGTCTTCACGATGCAGCCTTCAGGCGCAAGGTTGCCGGAGAGGACGGCGATGCCGCCATCCTTGGAAAAGGCATGCTCGACCGAACGGATCACGCCATGTTCGCGGTCGGTGTCCAGTTCCTCCCAGCGGGCCGACTGGCTGAAGGCCACCTGCGTCGGCACGCCGCCGGGGGCCGCGCGATAGAAGTTGCGGACGTCCTCGCTATTGGTGCGGCCAATGTCCCAGCGGGCCAGCGCATCGGCCATGGTGCGGCTGTGGACGGTGCGCAGCGATGCATCGATCAGGCCGCCACGCTCCAGTTCGCCCAGGATCGCCATGATGCCGCCGGCGCGGTGAACGTCCTCCATATGGACGTCATTCTTGGCGGGGGCGACCTTGCACAGGCAGGGGACGCGGCGCGACAGCCGGTCGATGTCGGCCATGGTGAAGTCGATGCCGCCTTCGAAGGCGGCAGCCAGCAGATGCAGCACGGTGTTGGACGAACCGCCCATGGCGATGTCCAGGCTCATCGCATTTTCGAACGCGGCGAAATTGGCGATGCTGCGCGGCAGGACGCTGGCGTCATCCTGCTCATAATAGCGCTTGGTGATGTCGACGATCAGATGGCCGGCTTCGCGGAACAGGCGCTCGCGATCGGCATGGGTGGCGAGCGTCGATCCATTGCCGGGCAGCGACAGGCCCAAAGCCTCGGTCAGGCAATTCATCGAATTGGCGGTGAACATGCCCGAACAGCTGCCGCAGGTGGGGCAGGCGGACCGTTCGATCGTCTGGACTTCTTCGTCCGTATAGCTTTCGTCGGCGGCGACGACCATGGCGTCGACCAGGTCGAGCGCGACCTTCTTGCCGCGCACGACGGTCTTGCCGGCTTCCATCGGTCCGCCGGAGACGAAGACGACGGGAATGTTGAGGCGCATGGCGGCCATCAGCATGCCGGGCGTGATCTTGTCGCAGTTGGAGATGCAGACGATCGCGTCGGCGCAATGGGCGTTGACCATATATTCGACGCTGTCGGCGATCAGATCGCGGCTGGGCAGCGAATAGAGCATGCCACCATGGCCCATGGCGATGCCGTCATCGACCGCGATGGTGTTGAATTCCTTGGCGACGCCGCCGGCCGCCTCAATCTCGCGCGCGACCAGCTGGCCAAGGTCCTTCAAATGGACATGGCCGGGCACGAACTGGGTGAAGCTATTGGCAATGGCGATGATCGGCTTGCCAAAATCCTCGTCCTTCATCCCCGTCGCGCGCCACAGGCCGCGCGCGCCGGCCATGTTGCGGCCGTGGGTGGTGGTGCGGGAACGATAGGCAGGCATGACTCGGGTCCTTCGGGTAAAATATCGCGGTCCCTCTACAGGTTGGGACCGGTCTGTGAAACATATTATTCCTTTTATGGAGCCGTTGCGCCATTTTCTTGCGCCAGATGCAGACATCTTTGAGGCGCGCCGGGCGCCGTCGTACCGCGGATGATCCCATGATCATGCCCTTAACTTCGCATATTTCCCGCAAGTTTTGACATTTCATGTCAGGATCGTGAAATTATCTTATCTGACTGTTGCGCCAATATAGGTAGTACGGGGCCTTGCAGGACAGGTGCAGGACGGGGCGTGGCCCCAACGGCATCTCGCCGTCGGCGGGGGCGATGTGATTGTCCCAGGGCGGGACCGGCCGGGCAGGGCGCGCAAAGCGGACTGGCGCTGCGGAAAATCATGGTTAAGAAAAGCTTTATGCCTTTTCTGCGGCTTTCCTTTCCACGCCTGATGGCCCCTGTTGTCTGCCTTGTCGCCTGCCTTGTTGCAGCCGACGCCGTGCCCGCCCAGTCGTTGACGGATGCGCCGCTGGCCGCGGGTGGCTATCGCTGGCTGGAGGATGGGGCGGGGGACGGCCCGCTCTATATGATCGTCAGCATCGAACGGCAGCGGGTGCATGTCTATAGCGGCGACCGGCTGATCGGCGTCGCCAGCGTATCTACCGGCATGAAGGGGCATCGCACCCCAACCGGCGCCTATCCGATCCTGCAAAAGCGGCAATGGCACCGCTCCAACCTCTACAGCAACGCGCCCATGCCCTTCATGCAGCGGCTGACATGGGACGGCATAGCGCTGCATGCCGGGCATAATCCGGGCTATCCCGCCAGCCATGGCTGTATTCGCCTGCCCTATGCCTTTGCGCAAAAGCTGTTCGCGATGACGCGGATCGGAACGCTGGTGGAGGTGACGCAGGCGCGGCTCAACGCAGCACTGCGGCTCGATCCGCTGGTGGTGAGCGATCCGGGCAGCACGGTGGTCAGCTTTGGATCGGGCAAGGGCGCAGCCATGGCCCTGCCGCCGGCGGAGGCGGGGGATGATGGCGTGCCGATGCTGGAGATTGATCCGGCGATTTTCGGCGTGCGGCGGCGATAGGGTGAAATTGCCTGCGACGCATCCGATCCGGATAGCATCACGAAGAAATATTCATTTCGGTTACAGATCAAATTTACGATAAACTATGATTCGTCCAACATTGTGTTGCGCAGATCATAGGTGGATCATGATCAAAGTAATTTTACGAACGCTTATGATGACTTGCTGTCTTTCTGCCTGTGCAGAGACGACCAGCGTTTATCATAATCGCGCCATCGATACCGCAACGCCGCGCGCCATCACCATGGATGCCTATCAGCGGAGCGTGTTTTTCAACAAATTTGGTGAAAACGATCTGCGGATTTGCGCGGAGGCTGCGCCCGACGCTTTTTCCGCGCTCAGCGCCAGCCTGGCTGCCGAAGCGGATGTGGTCAAGAAAAGCGGCAGTCTGGCTGCCGCCCTGTCGCAATCGGGCGCGACGATCGAACGCACCCAGACCATCAACATGCTACGCGAATCCATGTACCGGACGTGTGAACGCTATTTGTCCGGCGGTATCAGCCGTGAAACATTGATTGTCCAGGCGGCGCGCGATCAGCGCAACATGGTGGACATTCTGGCGATCGAACAATTGACCCGCACCGCCCGGCTGCCATCGGTCATCATCGCCGGCGGTGCAACGTCCGCCAGCGTACCCAATCGCGCGCTGATCGATATGGTGACGGGCTTCAAGACGGAGAGGGATACGGCGACCAAGGCACGGGATGCGGCCAAGGCGGCGTTCGATGCGGCTGATGGATCGGGCAAATGCAGCAGTGTCGCGACCCAGCCCGCCGATGATAGCGGGACGCCCACCAAGACGGCATGGGACGCCTGCAAGGCGCAGCAGTCGACTCTGGCGGAGCGAGAGGATGATCTGAAAACGGCGCAGACCCGACTGGATCAGGCGCTGGCGCTTGGTGGGAATGCGGCCGGAGAGGGAGCGGTGTCCGCAGCGACGCAGGTGGGACAGCAGAGCAACGGTGCTGGCGGAACTGCGCTGAGCGATACGGCGATCAGCGCCATCGCCAGCGCAGTTCGCGACATTGCGAACAAGCCGGGTATCGACGAAGCCATGATGTTCTGCATCGCTTATGTCGGGACCAAGCCGGATAAGGTGCCGGCAGTTGTCGCCGCGACTCTTGATCCAGACATCAAGAAATTGTGCATCGATACGATCGCCAAGCGGGCGGCGCAGGATGAGCAAATCCGTGCAGAAGAATATCGATTGCAAAGCGGCGGCGCGGATATTTCGATCCGGGACTATCATAACGCTGATCAGGTCGCCGCGCAGAACAGAAGCATATTGCTGCGCTACCTCACCGCCGCAGATGCAAAGGAACGTCAGCGGCGGCTGGCGCTTGTTGGCCGGGAGGTCGTGGGTATGGGTTATTCCGCCGCACCGCAGGATATTTTCGATCTGGTTACGATGGGAAATGTCGCGCTGACGACTAACTTGTTGCGTGCCGTGCGGATCGCGGAACAGAATCCAGCCGGACAGGCGGCGCTCGCAAATCCATCCAACTGAAAGGGGATAGACCATGGCCATTCGCATCCTTCGCAATGTTCCGGCCAACGAAGTCGCCGCCGTAACCCAGCTTGCGCTTGATACCGGTGCGACCAGTGTCACGCCGTCACCGGAGACGGACGGTGAATTTACGCTGATGATCGTCTATCCCGATCAGGAGAGTTTCGCGAAAATGCGTGCGCGGGTTGCCGGCCCGGTGCCGCCCGTCGCGTAACAGAATAGCGCGGCCGACAGGTCTTCCTGCCGACTGCGCCATGTGCTGTTACAAAACCAGGCGTTCGATCAGGCCGCTTGCGCCGCCTCTTCGCTGGCGGGCAGGCGGATGAGGTAGTCGAAGGCGGACAGCGCCGCCGTCGATCCTGCGCCCATGGCGATCACGATCTGCTTGTAGGGGACAGTCGTGCAGTCGCCCGCCGCGAAGATGCCTGGCTGGCTGGTTTCGCCGCGTGCGTCGATCTCGATCTCGCCGCGGGGCGACAGGGCGATCGCGTCCTTCAGCCATTCGGTGTTGGGAACCAGGCCGATCTGGACGAAAATGCCCTCCAGTTCGACATCATGTTCGGTGCCATGATTGCGATCCTTGTAGGACAGGCCCGTCACCCGCTCGCCATTGCCATCGACCTTGGTGGTCAGCGCTGATGTGATGATCTTCACGTTCGGCAGGCTGGCGAGCTTGCGCTGCAACACCGCGTCGGCGCGCAGCTGGCTATCATATTCGATCAGCGTCACATGGGCGACGATGCCGGCCAGATCGATGGCCGCTTCGACGCCGCTATTGCCGCCGCCGATCACGGCCACGCGCTTGCCCTTGAACAGCGGACCATCGCAATGCGGGCAGTAAGCCACGCCCTTGTTGCGATATTCGTCTTCGCCGGGCACGCCCATCTGCCGCCAGCGCGCGCCGGTGGAAAGGATGATGGTGCGACCTTTCAGCGATGCGCCATTTGCCAGCACAACCTCATGATAGCCGCCTTCGGCCTTGGCCGGGATCAGTTTCGCCGCCTTTTGCAGGTTCATGATCTCGACATCATAATCCTTTACATGGGCTTCCAGCGCGGAGGCGAGCTTTGGCCCTTCGGTGCGCGATACGGAGATGAAATTTTCGATATCCATGGTGTCGAGCACCTGACCGCCGAAGCGTTCGGCCGCGACACCGGTGCGGATGCCCTTGCGCGCCGAATAGATGGCGGCCGCCGCGCCGGCGGGACCACCGCCGATCACCAGCACTTCGAACGGGTCCTGCGCCTTGATCTTCTCGGCTGCGCGGGCTTCGGCGCCGCTGTCAATCTTGGCGACGATCTGTTCCAGCTCCATCCGGCCCTGGCCGAACGGTTCGCCGTTCAGGAACACGGTCGGCACCGCCATGATCTTGCGCGCGTCGACTTCATCCTTGAACAGGCCACCGTCGATGGCGACATGGCTGATCCGGGGGTTCAAGACGCTCATCAGGTTGAGCGCCTGCACCACGTCCGGGCAATTCTGGCAGGATAGCGAGAAATAGGTTTCGAACGCGAAGTCGCCGTCCAGATCCTTGACTTGGCTGATCAGATCTTGGGCCGCCTTCGACGGGTGGCCGCCGACCTGCAGCAGCGCCAGCACCAGCGAGGTGAATTCATGGCCCATCGGCAGGCCGGCGAAGGTCACGCCGATATCCGTGCCGACACGGCGGATCATGAAGCTGGGCTTGCGCTTGTCCGCGCCGGTCACGACCGAAACCTTGTCGGAAAGTGCCGCGATTTCAGTCAGCAATTCGTTCATTTCGCGCGACTTCGCGCCATCGTCCAGCGACGCCACCAGCTCGATGGGCTGCGTGATGTTCGCCATATAGGTCTTGAGCTGACCCTTGAGATTTGCGTCCAACATCTTGTGCTTCTCCATGGGGTTGGCGCGCCGCAGCGGGGCACGCGACTATTTTGTCGCCGGACATGGTGCGACCCGAAGGCCCGGCGTCAAAGATAGCGATGAATTTCGGTATAAAAACCCCGCCGGGCCGGGGAGCGTCTGGCTCGACCCGGTCCGGCAGGCGCCTTTGCAGGTCTTTACTTAGATCTTGCCGACCAGGTCGAGCGAAGGCGCCAGGGTGGCTTCGCCTTCTTCCCACTTGGCGGGGCAGACTTCGCCCGGGTGGCTGGCCCAGTACTGAAGCGCCTTCACCTTGCGGAGCAGTTCGGCTGCGTTGCGGCCCACGCCCTCGGGGGTGATTTCAACCAGCTGGATTACGCCTTCGGGATCGAGGACGAAGGTGCCACGGTCGGCCAGACCAACGCCTTCGCGCAGAACGCCGAACTGGTTGGAAATGTCGTGGTTCTGGTCGCCCAGCATATAATAGTTGATCTTGCCGATGGCCGGCGAGGTGTCGTGCCAAGCCTTGTGGCAGAAATGGGTGTCGGTCGACACCGAATAGACTTCCACATCCATGCCCTGCAGGGTCGGGTAGATGTCGGCCAGATCTTCCAGCTCGGTCGGGCAGACGAAGGTGAAGTCGGCCGGGTAGAAGAAGAAGACGGCCCACTTGCCCTTCACGTCGGCATCGGTGACGTCGACGAACTTGCCTTCCTTGTACGCGGTGGCCTTGAAAGGCTTGAGGGGGGTATTGATAAGAGCCATGGGCTGTCCAGTTCCTTGCTTAAGGGGTTGCTGTTGCCCGACCCATGTAGGGAAGCGATCGATTCGGGGGAAATTGGTTTTCTCGGACGTGTTAAGTGAGAAAAACGATCAATGGCCACCCGATTGATCGACCGCCTTATCCTATGTCTCCAGCGCCTGATGCATTGCCTTGTCCACCATCGCCTGTGCTTCTTCGGGCGAAAAGGCGGATCGGTCGAGGCATAGTTCCAGCCACAGACCATCGACCAATGCGGTCAGGCTGATCGCGGCGATGCGGGCCTGCGCATCGGTCATGGCCGGGGCGGCGGCGCGCAGCAGCGCTTCGAGCTGGGCGCGCGATCCGCCATAAACGTCGGCATGAATGGCGGCGATCTGCAGATCGGACTTCACCAGGCTCCAGAAGGCGATCCAGGTGGCGAGCAGACCTGGATCGAGCACTGGTGGCGCAAAATTGGCGAGAAGGCAGGCGCGAAGCCGGTTGCGAGGATCATCGCCCGCCGCTTCCACAGCAGCGTCCAGCGCCGCCGACACCCGCGCGCCGACATCATGATAGGTCGCCAGGATCAGCGCATCGACGCCGTCGAAATAATGGGTGAGCAGTCCGGAGGAGACGCCCGCACGGGCGCAGATGGCGCGTACCGATGTGCCGCCAACCCCCTTTTCCGCCAGGCACAATGCCGTCGCATCGATGAGCGCCTGTCGCCGCACATCGGCACTTTCCCTTACGAAACGCGCGCGTTCGCGTGGTCCGTTCACGCGACTCTCCAACTTCTGCTTCATGTTCAGTCCCCCTGCTTCCCTTTGGGCGCAGTCGCGGCGGCTGGCAAGAGAGGCTATTATGGGGATCGAACCGGCGGGCTGGCGGGTTGTGGTGGGGACTGTTACCGGATCAAGGAGAATATGGCGATGTTGCGTGCGATCGTGATGTCACTGGCTTTGCCGGCGTTGCTGGCCGGCTGCGCCAAGAGCGCCGACAATCAGGCTGCGGCCAATAACAGCGCGCAGCCGCCCGTTATCGAAAATGTCGATGACGCCGATTCCGCGCCGGTCCCCAATGCGGCGGCGGATGCGCGCCTGCCCACCGACGACTGGGTCGGGCGCTGGACCGGGCCGGAGGGGCTGTTTCTGGACATTCAACCCGCACCCGATGGTCAGCGCGGCCATTATGCGCTGACCAACAAGGATAATCTGGATCGGCAGGGCGATTATCAGGGTGTTGCCGACGGGACGACGATCCGCTTCGTACGCGATGGCAAGGATTTGGCCATCCGTCCCGGCAAGGGGGCGGATACGGGCTTTAAATATCTGACCGACAAGCAGGATTGCCTGATCGTCGTGCCGGGGCAGGAAGGCTATTGCCGCTGATCCCTGCCCCGGTCACACGCGGGATCACAGGGCGATGCCGGTTTCGATCAGTTGATCGGACGCGCCGCCGACGAACAGCCGGTAATCGCCATGCTCCAGCTGCCATGCATGGCGATCCGGGTTGCGCCAGCGCAGCGTGTCGATATCGACCGACAGCCGCACGATTCGCGCTTCGCCCGGCTCCAGCGCGACCCGATCGAAGGCGCGCAGCAGCTTGACCGGGCGTTCCGCTTCGCGACCGGGGCAGCCGATATAGAGTTGAACGACCTCCTGCGCGGCGACGTCGCCCTCATTCGTCACCGTCACCGCGACATCTATGGCATTACCGTTGCGATGCGCCTTGAGCGCGCGATAGCCAAACCGGCTGTAGGACAGGCCATGACCAAAGGCATAGCGCGGGGTCAGCTCTTCGCGATCCAGCTTGGTGTAGCCATGCCAATAGCCATAATCGATCTGCGTCGCATCCCGATCAAAAAAGGGATAATCGGCGGTGTCGCGCGCGACGGTGAAGGGCAGTTTGCCTGACGGGCTGACCGCGCCGAACAGCAATTTGGCGAAGGCGGTGCCGCCTTCCATCCCGGCATAAAAGCCCATCAGAATCGCATTGGCGCGATCCCGCCAGCTTTCGACCATCACCGCCGATCCGGCGACGATGACGACCACGACCGGCTTGCCGCTGACGGCCGCAGCATGGATCAGCGCAATCTGATCGTCGGGCAGGTCGAGCGACACGCGATCGCCGCCGATCGGCGTGGGCGACAGGCTGGGCCGGGGGGAGGGGCCGCGATTCTGGTCGGCGCCAAGGGCGATGTCGCCCATGATATATTCGCCTTCCTCCTTGGCGGTGTAGCCGACCACCACGACCACAGCGTCAGCCTGCTCCGCCGCCCGCCGTGCGGCGTCCAGATCGCTTTCGTCGGCGTGCAGCACGGCGTCTTCGCCCAGCGCCCGGCGCAATCCTTCCAGATGGGTGACGACATAGGGCGGGCGCACCCGGCTGGAGCCATTGTCGCCGGTATTTTCCATCGCGGCGATCCGGCCCAGCAGGGCGATGCGCTTCACCCGGTCGGACGAGAAAGGCAGAACGCCGTCATTTTCCAGTAGCACGGCGCATTTTTCGGCCGCCTCCAGCGCCAGTGCGCGGTGATCGGCGCAGGCGATAAGGTCGGCGGGATAGGCGGGCAGCGGATCCTGCATGCGGGCGAAACGGATCTGCGTGCTCAGGATGCGGCGGCAGGCGCGATCCACCACATAGGGTTCGACCAGCCCGTCCTCGACCGCTGTCACCAGCTTTTCGCCCAATATCAGCGGTTCGGGATTTTCGATGTCGAGACCGGCCGACACGCCATAGACTTTGTACACGCCGCGCACCCAGTCGGAATGGACGAAGCCGTCAAATGTCCATTCGTCGCGCAATATGTCGGTCAGCAGCACGCGATCCTGCCCGCAATATTCGCCATTCACCTTGTTATAGGCGGTCATGACCGATGCGATGCCGGCGTCCAGGCAATATTTGAAATGGGGCAGATAGACTTCGTGCAGCGTCCGTTCATCCGCCCGAACATCGACCTTGAACCGGGCATTTTCCATGGAATTGAGGGCGAAATGCTTGACCGTGGCGATGATGTTGTGGGTCTGGATGCCGGTGCCCATCGCCGCGCCCATGACGCCCAGATGCCAGGGGTCTTCGCCATAGGTTTCCTGCGCGCGGCCCCAGGCGGGATGGCGCAACAGGTTGATGCAGACCGCGCCAGAGAAGTTGCAGCCCTGCGCGCGCGCCTCAATCCCCATCGCTTCGCCGACGCGCAATTCCAGGTCGGCGTCGAAGGTTGCGCCGCGCGCCATGGTGCAGGGGAAACAGGTGGAGCCGGTGCGGGTGACGCCGCGCGGCCCATCGGTAAACAATAAAGGCGGGATGCCCAGCCGATCATTGCCGCTGCCCGCGCGATAGGGGCGGGCGCCCCAGACCCGGTCATCTTCCGCCAGCGCATCGAAGAAGCCATGGCCCGACATCATGTCGACCTTTTCCGCCAGCGTCAGTGCGTTCAGCAGGCTGTCGACATCGGCGTCTGCAAAGGCTGCGTTGGGAAGGGAAGCTATGTTGTCACTGGATTCGGCCACGGGATATCCTCTGCCTCTACGGTTTCGGTTAGCGCTAAACCAAATGCGCTTCCTTGTCGAGTGGATTGCTGTTTCCTTTGCGCAACAAGGAGACAATATTCTTCATCGTGCAAAAGATTCCGCAATTGACAAATTGTCTGGAGGGTCTAACAAGAGTGCAGAAGTTTAGCGCTATTCCAGCGACTGGACCGGGGAGAGGAGAGGCTGTAGAGCCATATCTTCCCTCGCTTCTGCGCTGGCTGGGAGGAGGAAAAAATGAACAAGATCCAAAATTACCGCCGTATCGCGACGGCCAGTGCGATGGTGAGCGCGGTCGCCATGATCGCCGCCACATCCGGGGCATGGGCGCAGGACGCCGCCGCTGTTGCCGATGCCGGCGTGCAGGCCGCGCCGCAGGAAACCGACGCAGCGGTTCCGGGCGAGATCGTCGTCACCGCACAGAAGCGCGCCGAACGTCTGGTTCAGGTGCCGCTGGCCGTGACCGCCGTGACCGGGGAATCGCTGGTCAACAATCAGATCAACGACACCAACAGCCTGACCCGCGCGGTTCCCTCGCTCACCTTTCAGGCGGGCAATAACCCCGGCAATAACGGCTTCCGCATCCGTGGCGTCGGGACCCAACTGTTCAGTTTCGGCGTGGAATCGGCCGTTTCGGTCGTGGTCGATGGCGTTGTCGCGCCGCGTCAGGCGCAGGGCTTTTCCGACCTTGCCGATCTGGAGAGGGTCGAAGTGCTGCGCGGCCCGCAGGGCACGTTGTTCGGCAAGAATTCGACCGCCGGCGTTATCAACATCGTTACGCAGCGCCCGTCCGACACGTTTGAAGGCCGGATCGAAGGCACAGTGGCCGAACAGGACGAATATCGCGTAAAGGGCACCGTTTCCGGCCCGATCAGCGACACGCTCAAGGCGCGCGTCAGCGGCTATTATAATGATGTCGGCGGCTATCTGAACAATGTCGCCACCGGCAACGACACCAATGGCTACAAGAGCTGGGGCATCCGCGGCAAGCTGGACTGGGATGCGACGCCCAACCTCAACCTGCTGCTGACCGGCGACTATCGCGAAAATGACGCGAAATGCTGTTCGCGCGTGCCGGTCAAGATCGTGACCCCCGCGATGCAGACCTTGCTGGGTCCCGATGTCGTCGCGACGCCGGAAAACCGCAACGTCTCCAACGATGATATGAGCTTCTTCAAGACGAAGACGACGATCGTGTCGTTGCAGGCGGACTGGGATCTGGGTCCTGCGACCGTCACCTCCATCACCGCCTTCCAGCGCTATGACCAGCGCGATCGTTTCGAGCCGGATCAGATCGCGTCCGACCCGCTGCGTTATGTCGGCGCCTTCCCCTATTCGCAGTGGAACGACAACGGATCACACGTCAGCTACAATAATTATTCCGAAGAGTTGCGGATCGGGTCCAACGGCAATCAGGATCTGACCTATGTCGCGGGCGTCTTCTATTCGCACCTCGACCTTGACCGCAGCTATAATCGCCGTCGCCTGCGCTGTGGCAGCGGCACGATCGGCGCGACCTGCGCTGTCACGCCGACGGCCGATTCCTCGGGCTTCGACGGCAATTTCAAGAGCGACAATGTCTCCGTCTTCGGCCAGGTCGACTGGCGCGTGGCCGGCGGGCTGCATGTCATCGGCGGCCTGCGCAACAGCTATGAAAAGCAGACCGTTACCGGCTCTGTGGTCGGCCCGCTGGTCGCCGGCGACAATCTGTTCCCCGGCACCGTCCTCAACGCCGGCACCCGCTCGCGCAGCGACTGGGCGCTGACCGGCAAGGGCGGCCTGCGCTATGAATTCAACCGCAACCTTCAGGTTTACGGGTCCTACACCCGCGGTTATAAAGCGTTCGCGCTCGACATCGACGTGTCCACCAACTTCGCGACCCAGAACGGCATCGCGCCCGAACATGTCAACGCCTATGAACTGGGCGCCAAGTGGCAGGCGCCCGGCGGCGTGTTCGACATCAGCGCCGCGCTGTTCCGGTCGGACTTCCGCAATCTTCAGGTCCAGTCGCTCGTCACCGACGTCGCATTGGGCACCTTCATCACGGTGCTGGGCAATGCCGGCAAGTCGCGCTCGCAGGGTTTCGAGGTGGAAGCCAATATCCGTCCGTCGCGTGAATTCTCGGTCGCGGCCAACTTCACCCTGATCGATGCGAATATCGACGTGCCGGGTCAGAGCTGCCCGATCCAGTTGCAGACCGGCGTCGCCGCCTACAGCAGCAATTTCCCGGTCAACCAATGCTATATCCGTAGCACTACGGTGAATGGCGTCACCACCAACAGCAGCCCGATCATCGATGTGACCGGTGGTCAGTTGCCCGCCACGCCGCGCTATCGGGTGGGTGTGACGCCGCGGTACGAGCGGGAATTCGGCAATCTGGCTGGCTTCGTGCAGGTCGCGCTCAACTATCAGAGCGACACCAGCTTCGCGCTCAACCAGGACCCCATGCTCAAGCAGGACGGCTATGCCATCGTCGACGCCAGCGTGGGCATTCGCGATGCGGACAGCCGCTGGAACCTGACCCTGTTCGTGCGCAACCTGTTCGACCAGAATTACTATACCCAGCTCAACCACGGCACGATCCTGGCGAACACCACCAACGCCTATGATCTGTGGGCCAATGTCAACAAGGATGCCGACCGTTACTTCGGTGCGACCTTCGGGGTTCGCTTTTAAAATCGCACCGACCCATCCCCCCGGCCGCCATGCCCTGTGGCCGGGGGGATCGCCTTTTCTGATCGTTTGAAAGGATCCGCATGACCGTAAAGCGCCTTTTTTCCCTGCTCGCAGGCATGACGGCGCTGGCGGGCTTCAATTCTGCGGCGCTGGCGAAGCCCGCATCCCATCCGCAGCCCAATATCGTGCTGATCGTGATGGACGATACCGGCTATTCGGATTTTGGCGCGTTCGGATCGGAAATCCGCACCCCTAATATCGATGCGCTGGCGGCCGGCGGGTTGCGCTACACCCGGTTCGAAAGCCGGGCCATATGTTCGCCCACGCGCGCATCTCTGCTGACCGGGCGCAACAATCACAGCATCGGCATGGCGGACCTGACCGCTACGAAGCTGAGCGGTGGCGGGACCGGCAAGGATTCGGGCATATTGGCCGCCAATGCGCAGACTTTGCCGCAGGCATTGCGCGCCAAGGGATACGCCACCTACGCCATCGGCAAATGGCATCTGGCCCCCGATACGGAGGATGGCGCGGCCGGTAATAACGGCAACTGGCCGTTGCAGCGCGGCTTCGACTATTTTTACGGCTTCCTGCCCGGCTGGGACGATCAATATCAGCCCACGCTGGCGGAAGATAATCGGGTGATCGGCAAGCCGACCGATCCGGCCTATCATTTCTCCCGCGCGATCGTGGACAAGGCGGTGGAAAAGCTGAACGGCAGCGGCGACAAGCCGGCCTTTCTCTATCTCGCCTTTGGCGCGACCCATGCGCCGATTCAGGTGCCGGCCGCCTATATTGATCGTTATGCCGGCATTTATGAACAGGGCTGGGATGCGATCCGCGCCGAACGGCTGGCGCGGCAGAAGCGGCTGGGCATCGTGCCCGCCGACACCATGCTGCCGCCCGCCAATCCGGGCGATCGCGCCTGGGCCAGCCTGAACCCGGTCGAAAAGCAGGTCTATGCCCGTTATATGGCGACCTATGCCGGTTTTCTGGAGCATGCCGACGAACAGATTGGCCGCCTGATCCAGAGCCTGAAGGCCAGTGGCCGATACGACAATACGCTGTTCATCCTGCTGTCGGACAATGGCGCCGGGTCGGAAGGCGGGGCGCTTTTGGCAAACTTTATCCGCCCAATCATCCCGATCCCGCCGGTCTGGTCGACAAGCTGCCGCAATTCGGTAAGGCGCTGATCGAATATCAGCGCCCCTGGGCGATGGCGAGCGTGTCGCCGCTGCGCCGGTACAAGGCATGGCCCTATGCCGGCGGCATTCGCACACCGATGATCGTCAGCTGGCCGGGCCATATCGCCGATCCGGGCGGCATTCGACGCCAGTTTGTCGACGCGATCGACATTGCGCCGACGCTGGCGCAGGCGGCCGGCGCGTCCTTCGCAACGCAGGTGGATGGCCAGCGCCAGATCCCGGTTGCGGGGCGCAGCTTTGCCGGCACCATCGCTTCTGCCGCAGCGCCCGATCCGCGCGCCGTGCAATATTTCGAACTGCGCGGCAATCGCGCGATCCGGCAGGGCCGTTGGCGCGCCGTGTCGGTCCATAAGCTTGGCCAGTCCTTCGACGCGGACACATGGTCGCTGTTCGACACCGATCGCGATTTTGCCGAAGCTGATGATGTCGCCGCGCAGCACCCGGCGGTCGTCGCGCGCCTGAAGGCGCTGTGGCAGCAGGAGGCCGCCCGTTATGGCGCCTTGCCGCTCAGCGAAGGACCGGACTATGTTCGCAAGCTTGATCGCTATCGCGACGAATTTCTCGCTGCCGGTGACGATGGAAACGGCAATTGATGGGGATGATGCGTTACCTGTTCGGTTTGCTGGGCGTCGTGGCCGCGCTCGCCACGCCGGTTGCGCTCGCAGCGCCGGCCAAGCCGCGCGTCATCGTCCTCACCGACATCGGCAATGAACCCGACGACAGCGAAAGCTTGGTCCGCTTCCTGCTCTATGCGAATGAATTTGACGTAGAGGGGCTGGTCGCCACCACCTCAACCTGGCAGCGGGACAAGGTTCGCACCGACCTCATCACCCAGCGGATCGACGCTTATGAGACAGTGCGCCCCAATCTGATCCGTCATGCGCCGGGCTATCCCACGGCGGCGGCGCTGCGTGGCGTGGTGCGCGCGGGTGCGGCGCACTATGGCATGGCGGGCGTGGGCGATGGCAAGGATAGCGATGCGTCCCGCCTGATCATCGCCGCAGTAGATCGGGCTGACGACCGGCCGGTCTGGGTGCTGGCCTGGGGCGGGGTGGTCGATCTGGCGCAGGCGCTCTGGTCGGTGCGCGCCACCCGCACGCCCGAACAGCTGGCCGCCTTCCTCGCCAAGCTGCGCGTCTATTCCATTTCCGATCAGGATAATGCCGGGCCATGGGCGCGGCATGAATTTCCGGGGCTATTCTGGATCGCCAGCATTCATGGCTGGGGCCAGTACAACATGGCGACATGGAGCGGGATTTCGAGCGACCGGCGTAATGCCGATCGCTGGCCCGATCGGGACATGGTGCTCGACCCCTGGCTGGAGGCGAACATAAGGCGCGGGCCGCTGGGCCAGCTGTATCCGCTACCCGAATTCATCATGGAAGGGGATACGCCCGCCTTCCTTCACCTGATCCCCAATGGCCTTGGCGATCCCGAACGGCCCGACTGGGGCGGTTGGGGCGGGCGTTATATGCGCGCCGCGCCCGATATGGGGCTGTTCACCGACGTAAAGGACAGTTTCGAACGGGACGGGACCGTGTGGAACGGCAACCAGGCGTCGGTCTATCGCTGGCGCGCCGCCTTCCAGAATGATTTCGCCGCGCGCATGGCATGGACCTTGTCCCCCCGTTATCGCGACGCCAATCATGCGCCTACGGTTATGGTTCAGGGGCAGGGCGGTCTGGACCCCATCCATATCACTGCGCGCGCCGGCGCGGTGCTGACGCTGGACGCCGCCGGCACGCGCGATCCCGACGGCAACGCCGTACAACTCCGCTGGTGGCAATATCGCGAAGTGGGCGGCATTCCGCCCCAGCCGCCCGTCACCATTGAAAGCCCCGATGCGCTGCGCACCCGCATCACCCTGCCGCAGGTCGCCGCGCCCCGCACCATCCATCTGATCGCGCAGGCGCGTGACGATGGCGCCCCCGCCTTGACCGGCTATCGCCGGATCATCATCGATATTCAGCCCTGAACAGCACGGGAAGACAGATGTCGCAAACAGCCACCGACCAGACGCCATGGCCCTCCGCAGGGCGGGCCTGGTCTATCGCCATCATCCTGATGCTCGCCAACACGTTGGCCTTTGTCGATCGGCAGGCGCTGGCCCTGCTGGTGCAGCCGATCAAGCAGGATCTGCATATTTCGGACACCGCGATCAGCCTGCTCTATGGGCTTAGCTTCACGCTTTTCTATGTCGCCGTCGGCCTGCCGATTGCGCGCATCGCCGACCGTTCCAATCGCCGCAACATCGTGGCCGGCGCGATTTTCGTGTGGAGCGTGGCGACCAGCCTGTGCGGACTGGCGCGCAGCTTCACCACCCTGTTCATGGCCCGCGTGGGCGTGGGCGCAGGGGAGGGCGGGCTGACCCCGGCCGCCTATTCGCTATTGTCCGACACCTTCCCCAAGGAAAGGCTGGCGCTGGCGATGGGCGTCTATCAGATGGGGCTGTATCTGGGCAGCGCGGCGGCGCTGGTGATTGGCGGCCTTATCTCCACCGTCATTCCGCCCAGTTCCACCGTGATCCTGCCGGTGCTGGGCGCGATGAAGGGGTGGCAGCTGGTCTTCTTCCTGCTCGGCATTCCCGGCATCGCCCTCGCCGCGCTGACGCTCACCATCCGCGAACCGCTGCGCCGGGGCGTTGCGCCCACGCAGGCCAGCGTGCCGCTGAGCCAGTTCTTCGCCCACGTCGGCGCGCATCGCAAAGCCTATATCGGCATCATGCTGGGCTTTGCCCTGATGATCCTGGTCGGCAACGGGACGGCGGTGTGGATTCCCGCCTTCTTCGAACGGCGCTTTGGCTGGACCACGGCGGAAGTGGGCAAGCTTTATGGCCCGGTCGTCTTCTTCTGCGGCATGAGCGGCGCGCTGGCGGGCGGCCTGTTCGCCTCCTGGCTGCGCAAGCGCGGGGCGGCGCACGCCAATTTGCAGGCGTCGCTTGCCGGCTTCATCATCCTGATCCCGATCACCATCGCCTTCCCGCTGATGCCCACGCCTGCGCTGGCGCTGACGCTGATCGGCCTGATGAACTTTTTTGCCGGCTTCAATTTCGGCGGCGGGCTGGCGGCGTTGCAGGAAATGACGCCCAATCGGATGCGCGCGCTGATGTCGGCCGCCTATATGCTGACCATTAACCTGATCGGCGCGGCATTGGGACCAACGGCGATCGCGCTCGTCACCGATTACTGGTTCCACAATCCCAACGATCTGCATCTGGCGATTTCGCTGGTCTGCGCCGTCGCCTCGCCGCTGTCGGTGGTGATGCTGTGGATCGGCCTGAAAGCGTATCGCGACATGGGTCGCGCCGCCGTCAATCCGGTTGCCAGCCCAGTTGCAGGCTGAGGTCATGGCATAGCTGGCCCAGCTCTTCCGCCATGGCTTCGTTTCTGGCGGCGGGGCTGGTGCCGGGGAACAGCGCTGTCGCCGACAGGATTGCCCGGTTTTGCAGGTCAAAAATCGGGAAGGCGATGGCGCGCAGGCCGGGGATCATCGTCCCTTCCACCCGCGCGCGTCCTTCGGCGGTCACACGGCCGCGGATGGCGTCCACATCGTCCTTCGTCAGCGTGGTCGCCCCCAGTTCGGCCGCAACCAGATGATCGATATAGGCGGGCGGCGAGAAGCTGAGGAAAATATGCCCGGTCGCCGACGTCAGCATCGGCAGCACCGATCCGACGTTGAAGGATGTCATCACCGGCGGGCGACCCATCAGCCAGCGGATGATGGTGGGGCCTAATGGACCCAAGGCTGCGACCTGCACCGTCTGGCCGGTGCGTTCGGCAAAGGCGCTGATCGCTTCATTGGTGATGCGAAAGGCGTCGATCCGCGCCAACGCGCCCAGGCCCAGTTGCAGGGCGGCGGGGCCAAGATCATAGCGGCCGGTCTGTTCATTCTGCTGCGCCATGCCGCTCGCGATCAGGCTGGCGAGATAGCGATGCGCCTGCGACGGGGAAATGTCGGACGCCTGAGCGATGGCCCCTAGCGTCGATGCGCTGCCCAGCGAGGCGAGCGCCTGTAACACATGCATGCCGATTTCGACCGACTGGATGCCCCGGCGGCGGCCGGCATTTATGTCTTCCGCCTTCTTGTCTTCTTTTTGCATTTCAGGTCGATTCCCGTTCGATCACCGTAAAGCCCATCTGTTCCGACAGGGGCTGGTCTGGTCGGCCGCCTTCGCGATGGCGTGCGACCATGATTTCGGTCGCACGTTCGGCCATATGGTCGATTTCCTGTCGCACGGTCGTCAGCGGTGGCCAGATTTTGACGGCGATGGGCGCATCGTCGAAACCCGCGACGGCCAGATCCTGCGGGATGCGCAGGCCCCGCTGGTGCGCGATCAGGCTGACGGCGGCGGCCATGTCGTCATTGCTGGCGAAGATGGCGGTGGGCGGTTCGGGCAGATCGAGCAGCGCGGCTGCCGCCGCAAGGCCGGATTCGAAACTGAAATCGCCCGGCTGCACCAACGCAGGGTCGGCATCGATGCCATGGGCGGCGAGGGCCTGTCTGTAGCCAACAAGTCGGCGGGCGGCGGCGCTGTGCGTGCTCGCCCCAGTGACAAAGCCGATGCGCCGATGACGACGCCCGATCAGATGCTCGGTCATGGCGCGCGCCGCCGCCATTTCGTCCACGCTGATGCTGTCCATGTCAGGCAGCACGCCGCCATGGGCGATGGCGGCGATCGGCACCTGCAGTCCAGCGCAAAAGGCCGTGCCGGTCAGCACTTCGCTATAGGGCGGGGCGAGCAATATCGCGTTGGCGCCGCTGCGCAGCAGGGAAGAAACGGCTTCGGTCGCATCTTCGGGCAGGAAGCTGTCGCATTTACGGATGATGACCTGCGCACCCAGTCGCGTGGCTGCATTCAGCGTGCCAACCAGCATCGCGCTCAGAAAGGCGTTTTGCGCGTTGCGATAAACGATGCCGATGCGCGTCGCTTGCGCCGAAGCCAGCGCGCGCGCCGCGACATTGGGCACATAGCCCAGCGCCTCGATCGCTGCGAGCACGGCGTCGCGGGTTTCCTCGCGCAGCTTCTTGGTGCCGTTGATGACGTGCGATACCGTCATGGCGGACACGCCAGCGCGATCGGCCACCGCCTGCATCGTCACTGCCTGACCGGATTTTCTGGGTGTGCGCGCCATGATTCCCCAATGTCGTCTGGCGATCCCGTTGCGGGGCCAGCCATAAATCCCCGTCATAAGCGAAGAAAACCACTTTGGCCAACAATTGGCTATTGCGTAAGCAATTTCTCTTTGGCAAAAAGTTTAGCGGTAACTCAATGGGAGAGGGTTCATGGCCTTGGCCAACGACCAAAGGTCGCAACTGGAATCATTATATGCGCAGATGGCGCCCGATCATCTGACGCCCTTGTGGGAATCGCTGGCGCAGCTTGTGCGGCCGCAGCCCAAATCGCCCGCCCATGTCCATCGCTGGTCCTATGATGGCGCGCGCGCCTATCTGATGCGCGCGGGCGACCTGATCAGCGCGGAACAGGCCGAACGGCGCGTGCTGATCCTGGAAAATCCGGGGCTTGAAGGGCAATCGGCGATCACCCCCAGCCTTTATGCCGGGTTGCAGTTGATCCTGCCGGGGGAGGTCGCGCCCAGCCACCGTCATAGCCAGTGCGCGCTGCGCTTCGTGCTGGAAGGCGACGGCGCCTTCACCGCGCTGGATGGGGAAAAGGCGATCATGCGCCCGTTCGATCTGGTGCTGACGCCGGGCGGCCAGTGGCACGACCATGGCAACCCGACCGATCAGCCGATGATCTGGCTCGATGGTCTGGATATTCCCACCGTACGCCATTTCGACGCCAGCTTCGCCGAGCATCTGGACGAAAAGGCGCATCGGGAGACGGTGCCGCCGGGCGACACGCTGGCGCGCTATGGCCATAATATGCGGCCGATGAAGGGGTCGCTGGCCGATCGCCGGCCCGCGCATCAGCCTTTGTTCCATTATCCCTATGCGCAGTGGCGGCCCGCGCTGGACGCGATGGCGGCATCGGCGCAGATCGACCCGCATCTGGGCCATGCGCTGGAATTTCTGAACCCGGCCGATGGCGGATCGGTGATGCCCACCATTTCCGCGCATGTCCGCCTGATCCCCGCCGGTTTTGAAACGCAGCCGCGCCGTTCGACCGACGGCACCATCTTCGTGGTGGTGGAAGGGCGGGGCACGGCGCTGGTCGAAGGACAGGAAATAGCCCTTCAACCGCGCGATATTTTCGTCATACCCTCCTGGCACGAACTGCGTCTGAAGGCGGACAGCGACCTGGTCCTGTTTGGCTATTCGGACAAGGCGGCTCAGGAAAAACTCTATCTCTACAAGGAGTTGAATGCGTGACCACCCTGTTCGAGCCGCAAGCGCCCGTGATCGCCGCCACCAGCGAGGGCAAGGGCTTTCCCGTCCGTCGCCTGTTCTGCATCGGCCGCAACTATGCCGCCCATGCCCGTGAAATGGGCAAGGACCCGGACCGTGAAGCGCCCTTCTTCTTCACCAAATGGGCCGAAACGGTCGTGCCGTCGGGCGCGACCATCGCCTATCCGCCGGAATCGGCGAACTTCCATTATGAGGCCGAACTGGTCGTCGCCGTCGCGAAGGGCGGCCGCAACATTGCGGAGGCCGACGCGCTGGACCATGTCTATGGCTATGCCACCGGCCTGGACATGACGCGCCGCGACCTTCAGTTCGAAGCGCGCGACAAGGGCCGCCCCTGGGACACCGGCAAGAATGTCGAACAATCCTCGCCGCTGGGCTTGATCCACGCCGCCAGCGAAATCGGCCATCCTGCGACCGGGCGCATCGCGCTGACCGTCAATGGGGATGTGAAGCAGGATGCCGATCTGGCTGACCTGATCTGGAGCGTGCCCGAAGTCATCGCCTATGTCTCGCGCTTCTACCGGCTGGAACAGGGTGACCTCATCTACACCGGCACGCCGGCCGGCGTCGGCGCGGTGGTGACGGGCGACGCGATCGTCGTCAGCATCGATGGCCTGTCCGACTGCGTCGTCACCGTTGGGCCGAAGGCCGATGACTGATCCGGTCCTTCACGGCTATTTCCGCTCGACCGCATCCTATCGGGTGCGGATCGTGCTGAACCTGAAAGGCGTCGCCTATGCCGACGCCTTTCACCACCTGCGCAAGGGGGAACAGCGCGCGCCGGCCTATCTGGCGCTCAACCCGCAGGGGCTGTTGCCCGCACTCGAAATCGACGGCGCGGTGCTGACGCAGAGTCTCGCCATCTGCGAATATCTGGATGAAACGGTCGCCGGGCCGGCGCTGCTTCCTGTCGATCCGATCCGCCGGGCCAAAGTGCGGGCGGCGGCACAGGCCATCGCCTGCGACATTCATCCGATCCAGAATCTCAAAATTCTCGGCCGACTGCGCGGGCTGGGCCTGAATGACGATCAGGTGAATGGCTGGGCCGCGCAGGTGATCGATGAAGGGCTGGACGCCTTCGACCGGCTGATAGCCGGTGAAGAAGGGCCGTTCTGCTTCGGGGATCAGGTGACGCTGGCCGACATCTGTCTGGTGGCGCAACTGGTCAATGCCCGGCGTTTCGGCGTGGACCTGCGCTGGCCGCGTCTGGTGGCGGTGGAGCAAGCCTGCCTCGCGCTCGACGCCTTCAGCAAGGCCGCGCCGCAGAATCAGCCGGACGCCGAGTAAGAACAGGAAAAGAGAGGAGCCGCGATGACCAGCCTTTCCCGTCGCAATCTGATGGGCGCCGCCGGCGCCGCCATGTTCTCGCAACTGTTCGCGCGCGGGGCATGGGGGCAAAGCGGGGGATCGCGGCCCAACCTCATCCTCTTCTATCCCGATGAAATGCGCGCGGATGCGCTGGCCTGCTATGGCAATCCGGTCACGCGCACGCCCAATTTCGACCGGCTGGCGCGCAGCGGCACGCTGTTCCGCAACGCCCATGTCCAATATCCGGTCTGCGCGGCGTCGCGGTGCAGCCTGCTCACCGGCCTGCCTACCAGCGCCACCGGCCATCGCGGCTTTTCCTATCTGATCCAGCCCAACGAACCCAATATGCTGGGGATGCTGCGGCAGGCGGGCTATGACACTTTCTTCTTCGGCAAGAATGACGTTCTCTCGCCCGAAGCCTTCGCCACCAGCCTGACCGGCTGGGCCGATCCGCCCGCGCCCGGCGCAGCGCCCGGCGATCATGCGCCCGGCGCGCGGCGTGGGGCCACTGGCGGTCCCGTCACCATGTTGCTGCCCGCCACTGGTGATCGGCGCGCGACCAGCGACTATGGCATCATCCAGCGCGCGAGGGAGATCATATCCCGAAAGGAAAGCGATCGGCCCTTCTGCCTGTTTCTGCCGATCTTTCAGCCGCATCCGCCCTATCGCGCGCCTGAGGGCTTTCATGACATGTACAAGGCGGCCGACCTGCCGCCGCTGATTCCGCCGGGGTTGAAGGACAAGCCTGCCTTTCATGACGCGATCCGGCGCAAATATGGGCTGGATCAGGTCGATGACGCTGTGCTGCGTCAGGTGCGCGCCGTCTATTATGGGCAGGTGTCCTATGCCGACTGGCTGCTGGGCGAACTGATGGAGGCGCTGGAGAAAGCGGGGCGGGACAAGGATACCGCTTTGTTCGTCAGTTCCGACCATGGCGATTATGCCGGCGACTATGGCCTTGTCGAAAAATGGCATGGCGGTCTGGAAAGCTGCCTGACCCATGTGCCGTTGATCGGCAGGGTGCCGGGCGGCACGCCGGGCGTGGTGGCGCAGGACATGGTGGAGGCGTTCGACATCATGCCGACCTTTTTGTCGCTGGGCGGCGCCAGCGCGGCCCACACTCATTTCGCGCGCAGCCTGATGCCGCAATTGCACGGCCAGCCGGGCGATCCCGACCGCGCCGCCTTTACCGAAGCGGGGATCAACATTTACGAACCGCAGGCGTTCGATACGCCATCGGGCGGTGTCTATCGCGCCAAGTCAGAACTGGCGGCGGAGCAGCCCGTGCTGGTCGGCCGGGCGGCGTCGGTGCGCACGCGGCGCTACACCTTCATCTCCCGTCCGCAGGGCCTGAGCGAACTTTATGATCGTCAGGCCGATCCGGGCGAAACCCGCAACCTGTTCGGCGCGCGCAGCGTGGCGAAGGTGCAGGGGGACATGGAGCAGCGGCTGCTCAACTGGTATATCAACACGACCGGCGTGCCGCTCGACACCCGCAACAGCCGCGACGTCCCCAATTTCACCGCGCCGCAAGCACCCCGGCCCGACAGCGCTGCGGCGGCGCGGGTGCTGGATTTATAGAAGACTAGCTAACTTCCGTTCGGGCTGAGCCTGTCGAAGCCCTGCTCTTTTTTCAGGGCATTGAGCGGAGAAGTACAGCCCTTCGACAAGCTCAGGGCGAACGGAGTTTGAGTAATTCCGATTTTGGGAAAGGGGGCAGGCGTCGGATTGATGCCTGCCCCCCTTTTTCATCAGGCCATCTGACCGATCGCCTGCTTGCCCAGCCCCGGATCGTCGGTGAAGAAGGCGTCCAGTCCGGCATCGAGATAGCGCCGCATTTCCGCGATGCTGCCGGCCGGATTGCGCGCCGCGTCGCCCTTGTCATCGCGGAAGTCGGCGGCGAGGAAGTGATTTTCCGGGCGGAACGTCCACACGCTGACCAGCAGGCCCGCCTTGTGTGCGGCCTCGACCAGACCCGTCGGCTGGGCCAGCCGCCCGTCCGCTCCCAACGGGATGATCATGCGCACCGGCGGCGCGAGCCATGTCGCATAGTCCGCCATCTCGGTCAGGCCCGCCGGGGTGAGCAGGTCGCCATAGCGGCGCGCAATGCCCTGCGCGGTGAAATCGGGCGGCGACTGGCGCGGATCGCCGACCAGCTGCATCAACTGCACATTGGCGCCGATCTTGGGCTTCAGAGCCTTTAAATTGCTGACCTCGAACGACTGGATGATCAACGGCGCGCGGGAGAGATAGGCGCTCCTGCCGATGCGGTCGATCAGCCGGCCTTCCTGCGGCAGGCCGATGCCGGCAAAATAGGTCGAATGCTTGATTTCAGGGATCAGGCCGATGGTGCGGCCGCGCGCCGCCGCTTCGGCGGCCACGAAATCGGCAATCTCCTCCAGCGACACGATCTGGAACTGACCGTCATAGCCGGCGCTCTCGGGGCGCATCGCGCCCAGTCTTTCCTTCGCCCGCAGCGTCTTCAACTCGGCAAAGGTGAAATCCTCGGTGAACCAGCCGGTCTGGCGCTCGCCATCGATCGTCTTTTCCGCCTTACGCGCGGCAAATTCCGGGCGCGCGGCGACGTCGGTGGTTTCGCTGATATTATTTTCGTGCCGGGCCACCAGCACGCCGTCCTTCGTCGCGACCAGATCCGGTTCAACGAAATCAGCGCCATCCTCGATCGCCTTGGCATAGGCGGCCAGCGTATGTTCGGGGCGCAGAGCGGAACTGCCGCGATGCGCGATCAGCAGCGGGCGCTTGCGCGCGCCGCCGGCCGGCTTGGTCGGAGCGGGGGCGGCCTCAGCCACCCCCGTCATACCCATGGTTGCGCCCAGCAGCGCAGCCGATCCCGTCATGCGGAGCAGGCTCCGCCGCGTGTGGGGCGCCTGCGTCATCAGTAGATCACCGACAGGGTGGCGAACCACTGACGCGGGGCGATCGGATAGACATTGTAATTGTTCGTGTTGGCGCTGGCCTGCACGGTCGATGCGCCCTTTTCATCGAACAGGTTGGTGACGTTCAGGCTGATCTCCGCCTTTTGCAGGCCGATCAGTTCGGGGGGCAGGCGATAGGCGATCCGCGCGCTTCCCAGGAAATAGGATTTGACCGAAGCGTCGTTGGTGAAAGTGGTGAAGCGGCGGCCGGCATAGTCGCCGATGAACTGGGCGTCGAAATCGCCGATGGTCAGCGTCGCGACGGTCTTGTTCATCCATTTCGGGCTGACCGGGATATTCTTTCCACCGGTCGGCACCACGCCGTCGACGGTCGCGATGCCGCCGATTCGCGTGCCGGTCGCTTCGCCGGTGCGGGTGCTGTAATCGCTGTCATAGATGGAGTTGTTGTAGGATAGCGCATTGTAGAGCGAGAAGGTCTTGCCAAAGCGCAGCGTCACCGCCGCGTCGACGCCATCGGTCTTCACGCCGCCCACGTTGAACACCGCCGGCGTGCCGCCGGAAATGCCGCCGCCGCCAATACCGCCGATCGCGCCGGCGGGCGTGATGCCCAGCAGGCGGTCGCTGAAGTCGACATGATAATAGTTTATCTGCGCGTCGATGCCGGTCAGGAAGCCGGTGTCGATCGGGCGGCTGGTGCGGAACCCGACTTCATAGGTCCATGCCGATTCCGGGCGGCCATTGTTCTTGAGGTTATCGAACGCCGCCTGGCTGCCGCTGCTCCACGGCGTCACGCCGCCGCCGCCATAGGGCTGGAACTGGCGCATATTCTTCTGGACGTTGACGTAGAGCTGTTCCTTGTCGGTCACGTTCCACTTGGCGCCGATCGCGGGCAGGAACCAGCGCTTGGTGTTGATCTCGCCCTCGGGCAGCGCGCTCGACGAACCGGGCAGCGATCCGATGATCGGCTGCACGGGGAAGGTGCCGCTGGCGAATTGCAGGCTGGACTTGAAACCGCCCTGGATCAGCAGGCTGGGGGTCAGCTGCCAGGCGTCCTGCACATGGAATTGCACGACGTCGGTGCGCATCTCGCTGCCATATTGGGTGAACATGGGGTCGTGCGGCGGCAGTTCATAGGGGCTGTAATCGTTCGGCCGGGTGACGTCGAGCGCATACCAGTTCCGGTAGGCGGCCGAGCTGTTATGTTCGAACCAGAAACCGGCCTGGATCGTATGATCGCCGACCTGGGCATCCAGCGTAGAAATCACCCCGCCGCGATCGATGCGATATTCGGTGGTGCGGATCGCATAGCCCGAATTGCCGGTCGCTTCCTTCAGATTCTGGCCTGGGAAGTAGAGCGAGAACAAGGTGGGCAGGCCCGCCACGGTGATCGGCCCGGCGACAATGCCCGCACCCTTGTTATGATGATAATAGCCCTGGGTCGACCAATCGATCTTGTCGGTCAGATGCGCCTGATATTTGATATAGCCGAGGTAATCGGTGCGGATCGCCGCGCTATAGAAATTGCGGTAATTCTGTGCTTCTGCGGCCGGAACATTGCCGTTGGCGTCCAGATAGCCGATCGCCGCGTCGAAATCGGGGTAGAGGAACGGGCGGGTATAGGGCTGATAGGCTTGCGCCGCATTGGTCGGGTTCTTGAAGACGGTGGTCGCGTCTTCATTCGGCTCCTGCTTGTCCGAATAGGCGAAATAGGCGGTCAGCTTGCCGTTGCTGTCGTCATGGACGAACTTGCCATTGGCCTGCCACCCCTTCTGGATGCCGCGGAAATCCCAGGCGCGGGCGCGCTGGCGCAGCACCGATACATAGCCGCTGTTGCCGCCGCCAAATTCGCCGCTGTCCAGGCGGACGAAGGTGCGCGACGTATCATAGCTGCCGATCGTCTGGTTTATCTGTGCGCCCATTTGCGCGCGCGGGTCGCTGGAGAAATTCTCGATCGCGCCGCCCAGATTGCTGGTCGATGCGATGCCCAGTTCCGCCGCGCCGGTGGCGACGACGACGCTGCCGACATTTTCGGAGATGATCGCGCGCTGCGGCGACAGGCCGTTGAAATTGCCATAGCTCTGGTCGCCCAGCGGTACGCCGTCCAGCGTGTGGCCCAGCTGCTGCGCGCTGAATCCGTGGATGAACAGCGATGCATTCTGTTCGTTATTGCCCCACGGATCGGCGGTCACATACATGACGCCCGGCAGGGTCTGGATCGCCTTGAACGGCGCGACGCCCGGCAGGATTTTCTGGATTTCGGTGGTGGTGATGGCGGTGGCGGAACGGGTCGCCTTCACGCCGGTCACGATGATTTCGGAATTGCCGTTGACGGGCGCATCGATCTGCGCCGCAGCCTCTTCAGCAGGCGCCTGCGCCAGTGCAGGCGCGGCGAGGAAGACGGACAGGAGTGCGGCGCCGGCAAGCAGGCGGCCCCGCGAAAACGGGTGAGCGGTCATTATGATTTCCCCTAAATGGCGCGCTGGCTTGCGCGTTCGGGGCGACGCCTAGGCCGGTGTCGTGACGCTTTGTTGGCGCGACGCGGACAGTGTGATGACGGTAATATTTCCTATTTATTGCATATATTCAAAGGGGTTCGGCGCATGCAAAATCGCGTCTCGCAGCGCAGTCGCGAAACCTGGGGGCATGGCGATAGAGAGGTTGGCGACCCCGGCAGGATTCGAACCTGCGACCATTCGCTTAGAAGGCGAATGCTCTATCCAACTGAGCTACGGGGCCGTGCGGGTGCCGCGATAGCGGGCGTTGCGGCTGCTTGCAATCGTCTGACCGCACGATAAGCAGGATGATATGAGCGAAACGGGGCTGCACAGGATCGATGCGGGGGCGCTGGGGACGCGGCCACTGCGCTATTATGATTTCTTCATGGCGGCCTTTGTCGCCATATTGCTGCTGTCCAACCTGATCGGCGCGGCCAAGCTGGCGACATTGGGCGGCTTCACCTTTGGCGCGGGCATCCTCTTCTTTCCGCTCGGCTATGTGCTGGGCGACGTGCTGACCGAAGTCTATGGCTATGCGCGCGCGCGCCGCTGCGTCTGGGTCGGCTTTGCCGCGATGCTGTTCATGGCGGTGATGAGCTGGGTCGTGGTCGCACTGCCCCCGGCGGACGGCTGGCCCGACCAGAAAGCCTATGAAGCCGTGTTCGGCAGCACCTGGCGCATCGTTTTCGCGTCGGTCTGCGCCTTCTGGGCCGGGGAGTTCGCCAACAGTTTCGTCCTCGCCAAGATGAAGCTGTGGACGCAGGGGCGGCATCTGTGGATGCGCACCATCGGGTCGACGGTGGTGGGGCAGGGCGTCGACAGCCTGCTCTTCTACCCGCTCGCCTTCTACGGCAACTGGACCGATGCGCAGGTGCTGACGGTGATGGTCACGAACTGGGCGATGAAGGTCGGCTGGGAAGCGCTGTTGACGCCTGTCACCTATGCCATGGTCGCGTTCGTCAAGCGGCGCGAAGGGCTGGACATTTACGACGAAGCGACGAATTTTACGCCGTTCAAGACCAGCCTTTAAGAAATTTCGCGGTCGCAGGGTCGCGGTAAACCCCTGTTTACCATTGCCAAGCCATGTGGGGGCATGAGCAGGCATTTGCATCGGCAATTTCTTCCATCCGCACAATGCGATACGCCTGCTACGGCGGGCAATGTCGTCGCACTGGATGGCACGATGGCGGCGGCCCTTTCGCTGGCGCAGCGCCGGTTCGAGGCGACCTTCCTGCATGCGCCAATCGGCATCGCCCATGTCGGACTGGACGGGGCGTTTCTGCTGGTCAATCCGCGTTTCTGCGCGATCAGCGGCTATGATGCCGACACGCTGATCCGCACCGGTTTTCAGCAGATCACCCATCCCGACGATCTCAATGCCGACGAAGCGCTGCTCGCGCGCCTCAACATGGGGGAGATACCGCGCTACTCCATGGAGAAGCGCTATATCCGGGCGGATGGCACGATCATCTGGGTCAAGCTGACGGTGGCGATGGTCCGGGATGATGGCGACCAGCCCGAATTCTACGTCGCCGTGGTCGAGGATCTGTCCGACCTGCGGCAGGCCAGTTTCGAAGCGGTGCATGATCCGTTGACCGGCCTGCTTAACCGTCGCGGCTTTGCCTGCCGGGCAAAGGATATGTTGGTCGACACCGCCCGCGCCGGGCGCAGCGCCAGCCTGTTGTTCCTCGATCTCGACGGGTTCAAGCAACTGAATGACGGCATGGGCCATGCTGCGGGTGATGCCTGCCTGTCCGACGTCGCGCATTTGCTGAAGGATCAGACCCATCCCGGCGACATCGTCGCGCGCATCGGCGGCGACGAATTTCTGCTCCTGATATCGGAGCGCGACGATCAGTCCGCCGCGGCGGTGGCGGAGGTGGTTCGCGAAAATCTGGCCGCCTATGGCATGGGCATCAGCGGCAGCTTTGGGCTGGTCACGGCCGACACGCCCGATCCGGCTGACCTCGACCGGCTGATCGCCTGCGCCGACGATGCGATGCGCGCGGCCAAGCGCGCCGGCAAGAATCAGGTCTGCGCCGCCGCCTTCATCTGATCCCCTCGTCGGGATAGGTCGCCCGCACGAAGTATAGCCCATCGGGCGGCGCATTGAGGCCCAGCGCCGCGCGGTCTTTCGCCTCCAGCGCCGCGCGCAGATCATCCGCGCTCCATCGCCCCATGCCGACCAATGCAAGGCATCCGACCATCGACCGCACCTGATGATGCAGGAAGGATCGCGCCGCCGCATGGATAGCGATGCGGTCGCCGTCCCGCTCCACATCCAGCCGGTCGAGCGATTTCAACGGGCTTTGCGCCTGACAATGGGCCGATCGGAAGGTGGTGAAATCATGCCGCCCGACCAGTATCTGCGCCGCATCCTGCATCGCCTGCGCATCCAGTGGCTGTCCTACGCGCCACGCCAGCCCGTTTTCGAAGCTCAGCGGCGCGCGACGATTGGCGATGCGGTAGACATAGGATCGCCCGATGCAGGAAAAGCGGGCGTGCCAATCATCGGGCATCACTTCGCACGCCACTATGGCGACCGGATCGGGCCGCATCTTCGCGTTCAGCGCCTCCATCAGGCGGAAAGGCGCGATGGCCTTTGCGATGTCCGCATGCGCGCGCATGCCAAGGCCATGGACCCCCGCGTCGGTGCGTCCGGCAGCGTGGATCACGGCGCGCTCACCCGTGACGGCGAAGATCGCGTCCTCGATTCTCTGCTGCACGCTTGGCCCATGGGCCTGCCGCTGCCACCCCATGAAGGGACGGCCGTCAAATTCGACGGTGAAGGCGAACCGGGTCATCGGGTCAGGCGTCCACCCGGCTCCCGGCCGGCATGTCATAGCCGCGCAGCAATTCGCCCGGCGTCATCGCGCCCTTGCCCGCGCGCTGGATCAGTGTCGGGCGGATCGCGCCATGGCCGCATCCGATCAGCAGGCTGTCGTCCAGCATCTCGCCCGCCGGCCCGGCATGATGTTCGACATGGCCCGCCAATATGCGGAACCGCTCGCCGCGATATTCGAAGAAAGCGCCGGGGAAGGGATTGAAGGCGCGAACCTGCCGTTCGACCTGATGCGCGTCCTTGGCAAAATCGATCCGCGATTCCGCCTTGTCGATCTTGGCGGCATAGGTCACGCCCTCTTCGGGCTGGGCCATGGGGGGATGCTGCGCGATATCGTCCAGCACCTCGACCATCAGCTCCGCGCCGGCCTGCGCCAGTTCGGCGGTCAGCGCGCCTGCCGTCTTGCTCTCGACCGGGGTGACATGCTTGGCGCGCATCGGCCCGGTGTCCAGGCCCGCCTCCATATCCATGATCGTCACGCCCGTCACATTGTCGCCCGACAAGATCGCCCGCTGGATCGGCGCCGCCCCGCGCCAGCGCGGCAGCAGCGAAGCGTGGATGTTCATGCAGCCATGGCGCGGCATCGCCAGCACGGCGCGCGGCAGGATCAGCCCATAGGCGGCGACCACCGCGACATCGGCGTCTAGCGCGGCGAAGGCGGCCTGCACATCGGCATCCTTCAGCGATGCCGGCGTGCGCACGTCTATCCCCAGTTCGTCGGCGCGCTGGTGGACGGGCGAGGATCGCAGACCCTTGCCGCGACCGGCGGGGCGGGGCGGCTGGCTATAGACCGCGACGATATCGTGACCCGCCTTCACCAGCGCGTCGAGCGCGGGAACGGCGAAATCGGGGGTGCCCATATAGATAATACGCATGGCGGATGCTCAAACCCCTTGTCTCTCCCAGTTGCAACCCCTTATCTCACGATATGGCCTCTCCCGAAATCGAAGCATTGACCCAGGCGCTGTCCCGCCTGCCCGGACTTGGCCCCCGATCGGCGCGGCGCGCGGTGCTGCATCTGCTCAAACGCCGTGAGGGCGCGATGGAGCCGCTGCTGCGCGCGCTGGAGGCGGTGAACGACCGGCTCGTCACCTGCGCCATCTGCGGCAATGTCGACACCGTCGATCCCTGCGGCATCTGCGCCGATCCGCGCCGTGATCCGCGCGCGCTGTGCGTAGTGGAGGATGTGTCGGATCTCTGGGCGCTCGACAAATCGCGCCTCTTCCCCGGCCGCTTCCATGTGCTGGGCGGCCGCCTGTCCGCGCTGGAGGGCGTGCGGCCGGAGGATCTGACCATCGACGCGCTGGTCGCCCGGCTGGAACAGGGCGGCATCGATGAAGTAGTGCTGGCGATGAACGCCACGCTGGAGGGGCAGACCACCGCCCATTATCTGGCCGAACGGCTGGAGCGTTTCCCGATCCGCCTGACCCAGCTGGCCCATGGCGTGCCGGTTGGCGGCGAACTCGATTATCTGGATGAAGGGACGCTGGCGCAGGCGCTGCGCGCACGGCGGCCGGTGGGGTAGTCGCCCCTGTGCTGCGCCGCTCCGCTTGATATTATCCGCCGTTCCGCCTATGTTCGGCGCATGGCAATCCGTCCCATCCTTGAAGCGCCCGATCCGCGGCTGCGCACCATTTCGACCCCTGTCGAGGCGATCGACGACGATCTTCAGACGCTGATCGACGATATGTTCGACACCATGTATGACGCGCCGGGCATCGGTCTGGCCGCGATTCAGGTGGGCGTGCCCAAGCGCGTTCTGGTGATTGATCTTCAGGAACCGGAATCGGATGCGGAAGACGCGCCGCCGGTCAAGAAGCCGCTGGTCTTCATCAACCCGGAAATCCTTAAAGGCTCCGAAGAACTGTCGGTCTATAATGAAGGCTGCCTGTCGGTCCCCGACCAGTTTGCCGAAGTGGAGCGCCCCGCCGCGATCCGCGCCAGCTGGATGGACCGGGAAGGCCGCATTCATGAAGAACAGCTCGAAGGGCTGCTCGCCACCTGCCTGCAGCATGAAATGGACCATCTGGAAGGCGTGTTGTTCATCGACCATCTGTCCCGCCTGAAGCGCGACATGCTGCTCAAGAAGCTGAACAAGGCCCGCCGCGCCGCCTGATCGGCGCGATGCTGCGAACGAATACGCCCTGACCTTATGGTCGGGGCGTTTTTCGTTGGAGGAGGGCGCAGTCCCAATGCGTCGCCATCCTATATTCCATGCTTCTAAACATAGTCCGTTCGCCCTGAGCTTGTCGAAGGGCCGAACGGAAGTTGGGATGACCTCTATCCAGCGGAGGACATGCTCACCGCAAGCACGGGATCGACGCTGCGCCTTTGACTCGCTAGGAGCGACTCCATGACCGCACAGATCACCATCCGCCGCCCCGACGACTGGCATGTCCATCTCCGCGATGGCGAGATGCTGGCCATGGTCGCCAATTACACCGCGCGCCAGTTCGCGCGCGCCATCGTCATGCCCAACCTGTCGCCGCCGGTCGTCACCGTCGCCGCGGCGCAGGCCTATCGTGACCGGATCATCGCCGCGTTGCCGGCCGGGGCCGACTTCACGCCGCTGATGGTCTGTTATCTGACCGATGGCGCCGATCCGATGGAAATCGCGCGCGGCTATGCGCAGAGCGTGTTCGCCGCCTGCAAACTCTATCCCGCCCATGCCACGACCAATTCGTCCCACGGCGTCACCGATATCCGCAAACTGACCGGCCTGCTGGAAACCATGCAGAGCATCGGCATGCCGCTGCTGATCCATGGCGAAGTCACCGACCGCGACGTCGATATTTTCGATCGCGAAGCGGTGTTCATCGATCGCATCCTGACGCCGCTGGTGCGCGATTTCCCCGAACTCAAGATCGTGCTGGAACATATCACCACCGCCGAAGCGGTCGATTTCGTCAACGCCAGCGGGCCGAAGATCGGCGCGACGATCACGCCCCAGCATATCATCATCAACCGCAACGCCATTTTCGACGGCGGCATCCGCCCGCACGCTTATTGCCTGCCGGTCGCCAAGCGGGAACAGCATCGCCTGGCCGTGCGCAAGGCGGCCGTGTCGGGATCGCCCAAATTCTTCCTGGGCACCGACAGCGCGCCGCACAGCATCGACCGCAAGGAATCCGCCTGTGGCTGCGCCGGCCTGTTCAATGCGCCCTATGCGCTGGAAAGCTATGCGCAGGTGTTCGAAGAAGAAGGCGTGCTGGACCGTCTGGAGGGCTTCGCGTCCGAACATGGTCCCAATTTTTACGGCCTGCCGCTCAACGAAGGCACGGTGACGCTGGTGCGCGAAGATGTGGTCGTGCCCGCCGCGATCGGCGAGGGCGCGTTGAGCGTCGTCCCCTTCCACGCCGGCGAAACCATGCGCTGGCGCATGGTCGACTGACCCGCTGCCGCCATTTGCCGATGCCAAGAAAAAGCCTCTCCGGGGCAGACCCGGAGAGGCTTTTTATTGTCCGCAACAAGCAGCCCGTTCGGGTCAGCCCATCCCCTCGGTGTCCAGCGCATAGCCGGCTGACCGCACGGTGCGGATGATGTCCTGATACTGGCCATCGCCGTTGATCGCCTTGCGCAGGCGGCGGATATGGACGTCCACCGTGCGCAGTTCGATGTCGCTGTCCTGACCCCATACGCTGTCGAGCAGCCGCTCGCGCGAGAAGACCCAGCCTGGATGCTCCAGGAAATGCTTGAGCAGGCGGAACTCGGTCGGCCCAAGCGGGATCACCTGACCGCCGCGCCGCACCTTATGCCCCACCGTGTCCATCTCCACGTCGGAAAATGTCAGCGTTTCGCCGGCCAGCGCCGGGCGCACGCGGCGCAGCACCGCGCCCACCCGCGCCACCAGTTCGCGTGGGGAGAAGGGCTTGGTCACATAATCGTCCGCGCCCGTCTCCAGACCGCGCACCCGATCCTCTTCCTCGCCGCGCGCGGTCAGCATGATGATCGGGATATTGGCGGTGCCGTTCATGCGGCGCAGCCGGCGGCACACCTCGATCCCGGACAGGCTTTCGACCATCCAGTCGAGCAGCACGATGTCGGGCGTGTTTTCCTGCGCCATCAACAGCGCTTCTTCCCCATCGACCGTATGGGCGACGTCGAAATCCTCGCGCTTGAAATGCCAGATCAGCAGTTCGGCGAGCGCCGCGTCATCCTCGACCAGCAGCATCTTGGCTCGGGCCATGGATCAGTCCTCCGCTTGCAGGTCGGCGCCGCGTTCGCGCTCGGGCAGGGTCTGGCCGGTGGCGGCATAATAAACCATTTCCGCGACATTGGTCGCATGGTCGCCGATCCGCTCGATATTCTTGGCGATGAACAGCAGATGCGCGCATTCGCTGATCGTCTTGGGATTTTCGACCATGAAGGTGACGAGCGTACGGAACACGCTGTTGTAAAAATCATCGACCACCGTGTCGCGTTCGATGACCGCCAGCGCCAGATCGGCGTCGCGCGCGGCAAAGGCGTTCAGCGCATCATGCACCATTTCGCCCGCGACCTGCCCCATGGACGGCAGCAGGGAAATCGGTTCCAGCGTGCGGGTGTTGCTGGCCACCAGCGGTACGCGCTTGGCGATATTCTTGGCATAGTCGCCGATGCGCTCCACGACGCTGACGATCTTCAGCGCGGCGATCACATCGCGCAGGTCGTTTGCCATCGGCGCGCGGAGCGCAATCACCTGAATGACCAGCTTTTCGACTTCCGCCTCGATTGCGTCGATGCGCTTGTCGTCGGCCACGACCTGCGCGGCCAGCGCCTTGTCCTGCCGTTGCAGCGCCAGCATCGCATTTTCGATTGCCGCTTCGGCGCGCCCGCCCATTTCGGCGATCAGCCCGCGCAGCCGGTCGATTTCCTCGTCAAATGCCTTGATCGTATGTTCAGCCATGTTTCGTCTCTCCGGCGATCAGTGCCTAAATCAGCCGTAACGGCCGGTGATATAATCCTTCGTCCGTTCCTGACGCGGATTGGTGAAGATGTCGCTCGTCACGCCATATTCGACCAGTTCGCCCAGGTGGAAGAAGGCGGTCCGCTGCGATACGCGGGCGGCCTGCTGCATATTATGGGTCACGATGACGATGCCGTACCGGCCGCGCAGTTCGTGGATCAGTTCCTCGATCTTCGCCGTGGCGATCGGGTCCAGCGCCGAACAGGGTTCGTCCATCAGGATGACTTCGGGTTCGACCGCGATCGCGCGGCCGATGCACAGCCGCTGCTGCTGGCCGCCTGAAAGCGCGGTGCCGCTGTCATGCAGCCGGTCCTTCACCTCGTCCCACAGGCCGGCGCGGCGCAGCGACTTTTCGACGATCACGTCCATGTCCGCCTTGCCTGCGGCCAGACCGTGGATGCGCGGCCCATAAGCGATATTTTCATAGATGGACTTGGGGAAGGGATTGGGCTTCTGGAACACCATGCCCACCCGTGCGCGCAGCTGCACCACGTCCATCGACGGGGCATAGATATCCTCGCCATCCAGCGTGATCGTGCCTTCTACCCGCGCCGAAGCCACGGTGTCGTTCATGCGGTTCAGCGTCCGCAGGAAGGTCGATTTGCCGCAGCCCGACGGGCCGATGAAGGCGGTGACATGGTCCATGTCGACATCGATCGACACGCCCTTGATCGCCTGTTTGGGGCCATAGAAAACCTTGACGTCACGGGCCGACATCTTGGGATTGGCGATGGTCAGGTCGGTTTGTTCTTGCATCATGGGGTCGATTACCACCGTGTTTCAAACTTGTTGCGCAGGTAGATGGCGAGGCCGTTCATCGCGAGCAGGAAGACCAGCAATACGATGATCGCGGCGGATGTCTTTTCGACAAAGCCCTTGGAGACTTCGTCCGACCAGAGGAAAATCTGCACCGGCAGCACGGTCGCAGGATCGGTGATCCCACCCGGCGGCGTGGCGATGAAGGCGCGCATGCCGATCATCAGCAGCGGCGCCGTTTCGCCCAGCGCGCGGGCCATGCCGATGATGGTGCCGGTCAGGATGCCGGGCAGGGCCAGCGGCAGCACATGCTGGAACACCACCTGTACCGGCGAAGCGCCGATGCCCAGCGCTGCGTCGCGGATGCTGGGCGGCACCGCCTTGATGGCGTTGCGCCCGGCGATGACGATGACCGGCATCGTCATCAGCGCCAGCGTCATGCCGCCGATCAGCGCGGCCGACCGGGGCAGATGCAGGAAGTTGAGGAAGATTGACAGGCCCAGCAGACCAAAGATGATCGAGGGGACGGCGGCCAGATTGTTGATCGACACTTCGATAATGTCGGTCCACCACGCCTTGGGCGCATATTCCTCCAAATAGAGGGCCGTGGCCACGCCGACCGGGAAGCTGAGCAGCAGCGTCACCAGCATCGTCAGCAACGACCCCTTGAACGCGCCCCAGATGCCGACCTGCGTCGGATCGGTGCCGTCGCTGGCGATCAGGAAATTCCAGTTGATGCCAGTCGACAGTACGCCCTGTTGCTTCAGCCGCGCGACTTCCGCCTCGGCCTCCGGCGATCCCTTGCTCTTGGCGGCCAGGTCGATCGCGGTCGATGCGGGGACGCTGATCGTTTCGGTGCGGCCCAAAATCTTGGGATCGGCCTTGATCGCGTCGCGAATGCTGATCCAGGCGGTGGGCGACAGCAGCACATCGGCGTCGCCACCCAGCGCCTTCTTCGCCACTTCGCCCGTCACCATCGGCAGATTGGCGTTCGCCAGTGCCTCATCGGTGATCGCATTGGGATCGAGCAGCAGCGGAGAGGCCGGGAAGTCGACCTGCAACGCAATCTCGGTCCGGGTAAAGCCGCGCAGGCCATTGCCCATCATGGTGAAGAGCAGGAAGGCGAGGAAGGCGGCGGACAAAGCGACGGCGGCCAGACCGGCCAGCTTGAAGCGGCGCTCGGCGGCATAGCGCCGGGCGATCCGCTTGCGCATCGCATCCGACTTCCAATCGGTGGGGAGACGTTGAGCGGTACTCATTCGTAAGCCTCGCGATATTTCTTCACGACCCGCAGGGCCACGATGTTGAGCAGCAGGGTGACGATGAACAGCACCAGCCCCAGCGCGAAGGCGGCCAGCGTCTTGGCGCTGTCAAATTCCTGATCGCCGGTCAGCAACTGGACGATCTGGGTCGTCACCGTGGTCACGCTGGCGAAGGGATTGGCAGTCATGTTGGCGGCCAGACCAGCCGCCATCACCACGATCATGGTTTCGCCGATCGCGCGGCTGACAGCCAGCAGCACGCCGCCGACAACGCCGGGCAGCGCGGCGGGAATAAGGACGCGGGTGATCGTCTCGCTGGTCGTCGCGCCCATCGCCAGGCTGCCGTCGCGCATCGATTGCGGCACGGCGGCGATGCTGTCGTCGGCCATGGAGGACACGAACGGGATGATCATCACGCCCATCACCAGGCCGGCCGCCAGCGCGCTTTCCGAAGACGCGCCATGGATGCCGACCGACACGGCCAGATCGCGCAGCGCCGGGGCCACGGTCAGCGCGGCGAAATAACCGTAGACGACCGTGGGAACGCCCGCGAGGACTTCCAGGATCGGCTTCATCCATTTGCGCACGGTCGCACTGGCATATTGGGTCAGATAGACCGCGCTCATCAGGCCCAGCGGGATCGCCACGATCATGGCGATGATCGCGCCGATGAAGATGGTGCCCCAGAAGAGCGGCACCGCGCCGAACGCATCGTCATTGCCATATCCCATGGCGGCCGACTGCGGCGACCATTTCAGGCCGAACAGGAAGTCGACGGGGTTCACCATGGAGAAGAAGCGGAAGCTTTCCCACAGCAGCGACGCGACGATGCCCAGCGTGGTGACGATGGCCAGCAGCGATGCGACCAGCAGGGTCGCCATCACCAGCCGTTCGACCCGCGTGCGCGCCCGGAAATCGGGGCGGACGCGGGTGAAGGCGTAAGCGCCGCCGGCAAAGGCCAGGATCAGCGCCAGCGCCGCGCCGGCCACGCCATAGCTGTTGAGCGCCGCGCGATAGGGTTCGACCAGCGCCTGAGAGGCCGGGTTGAAGGCCCCGGCCTGCAATCCCGTCGCGATCGCCCGCGCCTCGCCAAGGATGGCGGAGCGGGAGAAGGCGTCGGCGGGCAGGGCCTGCGCCGCCGGATCGGCGAGCACGGCCTGCGTCACCAGCCCGGGCGACACATTGGCCCACACGGCCAGAAACAGGCCGGCGGGGATCAGCGTCCACAGCGCGACATACCAGCCATGATAGCCGGGCAGCGAGTGGACGGCGTCGCGACGCCCGGTTTCGCGCGCGGCGGTCTGTAACCGCAGCGCGCGGGCGCGAGCGCTGACCCAGGCGATGGCGCCCAGGCCCGCGAGCAGCAGGAAGATTGCAGGTCCGGTCATTACACCTTCGCTTATTTGAGGTCGGAACCGTCGAGCACGGTCAGCGACTTGACCGTTTCGGCGCTTTTCTTGCGCACATCTTCCGGGGCCGCGACCATGCCGCGCTTGGTCAGCGCGCCGTCGGGACTCCAGTTGGCGGCGAAGCTGTTGAGGTACGCCTGAAGGCCCGGAATGGCCGTCATATGCGCCTTCTTCACATAGATGTAGAGCGGGCGCGCGCCGGGATATTGGCCCGTCGACACCGTTTCATAGGTCGCCTGAATGCCGTTGATCGGCACGTCGTTCAGCGTGTCCTTATTTTCCTCCAGGAAGCTGTAGCCGAACACGCCGACGGCGTTGGGATTGGCGTTCAGCTTCTGGACGATCAGATTGTCATTTTCGCCCGAATCCACATATTTGCCGTCTTCACGGATGCGGGTGCAGGTCGCCTTATATTCGTCTTCGCTCTTTTCCTTCAGCGCCTTCATCGCTTCGTCCGACTGGCATCCCTTTTCCAGGATCAGTTCGGCAAGCGAATCGCGCGTGCCGCTGGTCGATGGCGGGCCGAAGACGGAAATGGCGATCGCCGGCAGGCTGGGGTCCACATCCTTCCAGGTCTGGGCCTTGTTCGGACCCTTGCCATAGGGATTGGCGGCCAGCGCTTCATAAACGATCTTGGGGGTCAGCTTCAGGCCCGGACCCTTTTTCGATTCGGCAAAGGCCAGGCCGTCGACGCCGATCTGGATTTCGATGATGTCCTTGACGCCATTGGCCTGGCACTGTTCGAATTCCGACTTCTTGATGCGGCGCGATGCGTCTTCAATGTCGGGATGCTGGGCGCCCACGCCCGCGCAGAACAGCTTCATGCCGCCGCCGGTGCCGGTCGATTCGACGATCGGCGACTTCATGCCGGCATTGCCCTGCACGAACAGTTCGGCGACCGCCGTGGCGAAGGGGTAGACGGTCGAGGAGCCGACCGCGCGGATCTGATCGCGGGTCGCGCCGGCGCCGCCGGTCTGGTCGCCGCATGCGGCAAGGCTGAAAACACTCGCGGTCGTGGCGGCGAGCAGGGCGAACTTCTTCACGGGAACCTCCATACATCAAGGCCGCGATTCGCAAGTCGCCGCCCCCCTGTGGAAGCGCCCTAGTCGCGGACCATCGCGCCTTTGTGACAGTCAGGTTTCCTTTTTATGACACTGTCCCGGAAAGCGCGGAAGGACGCTTTTTCTCGTCGATTTTTCCCTGCTGCTCTTCCACCGGGGGGGGCAGCAATACGGTGATGGTCGTGCCCTTGCCCAATGTGCTGGCGATGTCGAAACGGCCGCGATGCCGTTCCACAATATGTTTGACGATGGCCAGGCCCAGGCCGGTGCCGCCCATCGCACGGCTGCGGCCCGAATCGACGCGATAGAAACGCTCGGTCAGGCGGGGCAGATGATCGGGACCAATGCCTTCGCCTTCATCCGCCACGGTCAGCCGGGTCATGCCGCTCGGCCCCTCGTTCAGCGTCACGCGGATCGGCGTGCCGGGGCGGCCATATTTCACCGAATTGCCGATCAGATTGTGCAGCAGTTGCGACAATTGCGCGCGGTCGCCCTGTACGCCGGGCAGGCGCGGCGCGATGTCCATCTCCACCTCGCGGCCCCGGTCGCCATGGCTGGACCGGAACACGCCGACGACCTCGGCCGTCAGCTCGGACAGGTCGACCCGCGCGTCGGGCAGGCGATATTTTTCCGATTCGATCCGGCTCAGCGAAATCAGATCGTCGATCAGGCGCTGCATCCGCCGCGCTTCCCGATCCATGATCGTCAGGAAGCGCTGGCGCGTTTCATCTTCCTTGCCCAATTCGGGGTCGGCCAGCGTTTCGATAAAGCCCAATATCCCGGCCAGCGGCGTGCGCAGTTCATGACTGGCGTTGGCGACGAAATCGACCCGCATCCGCTCGGCCGCATGGGTGCCGCTATGATCGACCAGATGGACCAGCCGGCGCATGTCATCGACCGCGCCGACCGGAGCGACGCGCATCTGCCAGCGCTGGTCGCGCGCGCCCAGGCCCACCAGTTCGATCATGATCGGTTCGGCCAGCGGCGCCAGGCTGGCCAGCCGTTCGGCGGCGGCGGGGTGGCGGATCGCGATGCGCGCATCCTCGCCCTCTATATGTGCGCCGAGCAGGCGTTGCGCCGCCAGGTTCGCGCGCGCGATCCGGCCCTTTTCCACCAGCATCAGCGGATCGGAAATGCCCTCCAGCAGGCTGGCGAAATCGGGATGGGCGATCAGGTCGGGCTGATCTTGTATGACGGCGATTTCTTGCGCAGGGCGCAGGCCCGCGTCGCCTGATGTAATGATCAGCACCAGCACGCCCGCCAGCACCGGCAGGGCGATGCCGATCGGATTCGCGCCCAGCATCAGGGCGCCGCCGGTGCCCAGCATCAACATGGCGAGCGAGGCGGTAATCTGGGAAATACTAAGGCGATTCATAGTTACCATGCTGGATTTGTCGGCGATTAGCTGCGATATACGCCCCCAATAGCGTGCAATCTTTACGCTTTGGCAAGCGCAGGATGCGAAACGGGAAAAGATGAGCGACACGACGCCCGAACAGGATGGTGCCGGCCCCCGCGATGAAGCGGGTCGCGCCGACGCGCCTTCGTTGACGCCGTCTTCGCTGACGCCATCGCGGCGTCAGTTGCTGATGGGCGGTGCGGTCGCGGCCTCGGCGATCGTGTCGATCCGTCCGGCGCTGGCCAATACGGCCGCTTCCGTGCTCAACTGCACCATTCCTGTGCCCGATCAGGGGCGTTCGGGTAATTATATCGCGCCCAACGGTCAACTAGTCCCCGCCGGTACGCCCGGCGCCTTCTCCGGCACCGGTCGCAGCTTCACTGGCGAACAGGTGAAGCAGGCGATTCGCGGTCGTCCGTTGCCCGGCACCAGCTACGACCAGAACCAAGCCTATTTGAACTATATCCGCCGGCTTCAGCGGGGGACGAGCGGCTTTACCTGCTACGCCTCGCTCCAGATGCCGCGCTAAGAGTCCGTTTGGGAATGCGCATCTGGCGCATCCGCACCGGCCCATTCAAACGAGGCACGTGACTCGCTTGAACCCACCCGACCGCCCAGTGATGGTATCCTGATGGGTGGTCGGGTGGGGGCGTGGGCCGGTGCCGCCACGAAAATGCGCTCTGTCGCGCATTTTCCAAATACCGCGCTAAACCGTTCATCTGTCGCGTAACGAATTGAACGCATACGGAATGTCTGCGTTGACGTCGTCCAAGCTGCAACGATCGCAGGTTGAGACAAGGGTTACGCATGGTCCAGTTCGGGCGCGCATTTTCGGTGGCGGTCTATCTCTATCGTCCGGGGGACGGGGGGCTTGATCGGGTTGCGATCCTGCTCGCCAATCATCTGTTGCGGCGCGGCGTGCCGGTCGAACTGTGGATGGCGCATCTCGATGGCCCGGCCGAGCATCTGATCGATCCCGCGCTGACGGTGCGCCGTGTGGCCTGTCCGGGTGGAGAGCGTCGCCTGTCGATGATCGGGCAGTTTCCCGCGCTGGCCGCCATGGTGCGGCGGCACCGGCCCGACATTCTCTATTCCGCCGGCAATCAGAGCAATATGCTGGTGGCGCTGGCCGCATTGGGCAGTGGCACCCGCGCGGTCGGCCGCATTTCCAACCCGATCGTGCGGCCCGGCCAGCAGGGCATGGGGGCTTGGGCGCGGCTCGCCAAATTCCGCACGATCGCGCGCCTGAGCGCTCTCACCATCGTCATGGGCGAGCATGATCGGGCGCTGCTGGCGGACAGTGGGAATGCGCGCCTGCTGCCGCGCCCGACCGTCACCGCTGCGATGGAGCAGGCGCAGGCCGCGCGGCCCGCCCGTACCGGCAACCGGCCGCATCATCTGCTGATGGTCGGGCGGCTGGCCGCGCAAAAGGATCAGGCGACGGCGCTGGCCGCGCTCGCGCGTCTGCCGCATCTCGACTGGCGGCTGACCATCGCCGGGCAGGGACCGTTGCTGGGCGCGCTGCGGGGCCGGTGCGACGCGCTGGGCATTGCCGACCGGGTCGATTTCGTCGGCTATGTCGGCTGCCCGGATGCGCTGGCGGGGCTGATGGGCGCGGCGGACCTGCTGATCCAGCCGTCCCGCTGGGAGGGGTTGTGCGCCACATTGATCGAGGCGCTGGCCTGCGGCGCGCAGGTGGTGGCGACCGATTCAACCCCCAATATCCGTTCGATCCTGTCCGACGCCGGCCAGCATCCGCCAGTGCCGGTGGGCGATGCGGCTGCACTCGCCCGCGCGATCGAGCGCAGCCTGGCCCAGCCAGTCCCCGCCGTCCGCCTGGTCGAAGCAGTGCGCGACCACGGCGTCGACCGCGCGCTCGACCGTTACCTGCGTGCATTCGAATCGCTGGCCGGCACGCCCGCCAAGCAGGGACGGCCATCGCCAGCCTTGTCCTGATGCGTTAGGGACTTGGCTACGACTTTCCCCGATAGAGCGAAGGGAGCAGTCGAAGGAAGGCCCCGGATTTGGACGCGACACCCCGTTATCGCCGGGACTCATCGGATGCAGTGGCGTCCTGCACGCTCGACGATCTCGTCCTTCTCTATCATCGCCGCTCGGGCCAGACCCATATGGTGATCAGCCCGGTGCCGGAGATATTGGCGCAAATGGCCGATGGCGCGGCGCTCAGCGCGGGCGATGTGCATGACCGGCTGGCCCGCGATTTCGATCTCGGTCCGCAGGATGAAGCCATGGTGGAGATCGCCGCGCATCTCGATGCGCTGGTCGCGCTGGGGCTGGTGCGCCGGACATGAGGCACGCCATCACCCTGCGCATCGGCCCTGCGACCTTCCGCATCGGGTCCGCCTGGTCCCAGCCGATCGCACAGCTGCGCCGGCTCTACGCCGCCTATCCCGATGTCGACGGCGCGATCGCCGATTTCACCGTTCGGCTTCAGCCGACCAGCCTGCTGCGCCGTTTCCTGCGCCCCTCCATCTTCATCACCGGCGATCATGGCCTGGCCGACGCCGCGCCGATGAGCCTGGCCCATGGGCTGCTGGCGGCGGAAATGGGGATGAATCTGCAAATGGCGCTGGGCTGGCGTCGGCACCTGCTGCTCCATGCGTCGAGCGTGGAGAAGAACGGCCGCGTGCTGGTGATGACCGGCGAATCGGGATCGGGCAAATCCACGCTGGCGGCCTTGCTGGGGGAGCGGGGATGGCGCTTCATGGGCGATGAATTTGCCCTGCTCGATCTGCAAAGTGGCGCGATCCTGCCCTTTCCGCGCCTCGTCAGCCTCAAAAATCAGGCGATCGGCGTCGTCGCGGATGCCGTAGGGGATGCGCGGATGGGACCGCTGCTCGCCGCCACGGCGAAGGGCGACATTCGCCACATGATGCCGCGCGCGGACGCCGTCGCCCGCATGGATCAGGGCGGCATGCCCGCTTTGCTGCTCTTCCCCCGTTTCGGTCATGAGGCAGCGGTGCGCGAACTGGGGCAGGGCGAAATCTTCATGCGCCTGACGCAGGCGTCGACCAACTATGTCACGTTGGGCGAGCCGGCCTTTGCGGGCCTGACTCGTTTCGTCACCGCCGTTCCCGCCCGCGCCATCGACTTTCCCTCGGGCGAAGCAGCCTTCGCCATGGTCGATCGCCTGTGGGAGGAACTGGCATGAGCGCCGCGTTGCTGGTCCGGGCGCTGCGCGATCCCGCCTGCGTCGCCGGGCTGGATGCGTCGGGGTGGAACGGCTTGATCGCGGCTGCGCGGGCCGAACGGCTGATCGCCACGCTTGCCCATCGGCTGGACTCGGCCCATATCCCGGCGTCGGTGCGCCCGATCCTGACCGATGCGAAGGCCGACGCCGCGCGCGAAGCGCAACAGGCCCTGTGGGAGGCGGATCGCGCCGCGCTGGCGTTGGACGGCCTTGATGTGCGCGTGGTGTTGCTCAAGGGCACGGCCTATGTCGCGGGCGCGCTGGCGGCGGGGCAGGGGCGCTTCATTGGCGATCTCGACATTCTGGTGCCGCGCGACGCGATGCCGGCGGTGGAAAAGGCGCTGATCGCGGCCGGCTGGGAATGGGTGAAGGAAGACGCCTATGACGACGCCTATTATCGCCAATGGATGCATGAACTGCCGCCGATGATCCATGTCGATCGCGACCGGATGATCGATGTGCATCACACCGTCCTGCCGTTGACCGCACGCCAGACGCCGGACGCCGCCGCGATGATCGCCGACGCCATTCCCATGGCCAATGGGTTATATATATTGTCGGCCGAAGACCGCATCGTCCATTCGGTCGCCCATATGCTGGCCGATGGCGACATGCAGGGCGGCCTGCGCAATCTGTGGGACATATACTGCCTGCTGCCCGACGCCGATCCCGCCGCATTGGCGGCGCGCGCGCAGCGCCACGGTCTGGCGCATCATGTCGCACAGGCGCGCCGGCTGGCTACCGCCCTCTATGGCGATGGCGCAGCGCTGACCCTGTGGGACCGGCTGGTGCGCATGCGGCTGCTGGCGCGTGACGGCTGGGGCCGGGAAACGCGCAAAGCGCTGGTCTTCGCTTTCTATGTCCGCTCCCACTGGCTGCGCATGCCGCCGCTGATGCTGGCCCGCCATCTGTGGACCAAATGGCGCAAGGGGCATCGCCCGCAGTGAAAGTTACACGATAGCGTCGCTTCCATGACTCGCACTGACTTCCAACCTTAACCGCGCCGCCACGGCCGCGACATGGGGCTGACCCACGACCGGGCTAATAAGCGGGGCGGGGGTCTGAAATCATGTCGAAATCCGTGCGCGCCTTGTTGTTTGCGAGCCTGACGGTCCTGCTGGCCGCCAGTTCTCCCAGCGCCAGCTCATCGCAGGATGGTTTTGCGCCAGCCATGGCCGCACTTGCCGATGATCTGCCGCTGTCGGTCATGACCTATAATGTCATGGGCCTGCCCTGGCCGGTCGCCTTTGGCCGGGATGAAGCGCTGGCGCGCATCGCCGACCGGCTGGCCGGGCTGCGTGCGCAGGGGCGGCAGCCCCATATCCTGCTGTTGCAGGAAGCCTTCATTGTCGATCCGGCGGCCTTTGCGCGCCGCGCTGGCTACGCTTATGTCGCCGCCGGTCCGGGCGTGGAGGACCTGGGCGACGCTGCCCCCACGCCTGCCGATCGCGCCTATCTGCGCGCCGCCCGCTGGGATCGGGGGGAGGGGATGGGCAAGCAATTGGGCAGCGGCCTGCTGATCCTGTCCGACTGGCCGATCGCGGCGGTCGATCGCATGGCCTATCCGGCCTTCGCCTGCGCCGGGTTCGACTGTTTGGCGAACAAGGGCATTCTGATCGCCCATTTGCGCGTGCCGGGTATGGCGCGCCCGGTGGCGGTGGTGAACACGCACCTCAATGCGCGCAAGGCGGCAGGCGTGCCGATCGCGCGCTCACAGACGGCTTTTGGTCGGCAGGCGGGCCTGCTGGTCGATTTCGTCCGGGCACATGCGCCTGCGGATCGTGCCATCGTCATCGGCGGCGATTTCAACATCGGGCGCGATCCCCGGCGGATCGACGCCTTTTTCGGGCGCTGGGCGCGCGTACGCATGGGCTTCGTCTCGGCGGCGATGGGCGGCGGCCCGCGCGCCTTGCAGGAAACGGCCCTTGCCGATCCGGCGCAGCGCCGCGATCTGGCCGAAGCGGTGGGGCGCGGCAAGGACTGGCTCTTCGCGCGCGGCGAAAGCGGCGCGCCCCTGCCGGTCGTCCAGGCCCGCACCCCCTTTGGCGGCGCGCCGGCTGATCGGCTGTCCGACCATGTCGGCTATGCGCTCAGCTACGGACCGCCATCCCGGCCGTTGCAACTGGCGCAGGCCGATATGCCTGCGGGCGGCCGCTGATGCGCGCCGCTTCCCTGATCGCAGCCATGCTTGTCGCGACGCCCGCGCTGGCGCAGGCAGAGGATTTCCGCCCTGTCGCTGCCGATTTCGCCCTACGGCCCCGGATCGCCTTCGCCATCCGCCCCGCGCCCGCCGTCGCGTCGGCGCAGCGCCCGGCGCGCATCTACGCCATCGACCTTGCGCCGTCGCCCGCGCAGCCGGCCGACCTGCACCTCGCCATCCAGCGCCGCCGCCAGCGTTTCGCCCCGCCAGGCGCCGTCCGTACCGACACCCAGCCACGCAGCAGCTTGCGCATCGCCGCCATGCTCTTCGATCTGCCGCAGATGGACGATCGCCTGTCCGCGACGATCGGCTGGCAGGCGGTCAAGCTGTCGAACAAGGCGGTCAATGCGACATCGCCCTACAGCCGCGACGATCTGCGCGTGCGCGACGATTTCCTGCCATCGGCCGATATGCGCTTTGCTGCGACCCCTCGGCTGATGCTCAGCGCCGATTATCGGGAAGGCATTCGCGCTTATGGCGACAGCGGCCGGATCGGCGCGCTGGGCCTCGACCAGTCGGCCTTTCGCGCGCTGCGCCTTAGTCTGCGGCCCGAACGCAATAGCCGCGCCCGCATCGGCTTGCGCTGGATGGCGCGCGACGCGCTGCGGCTGGAGGCCGCCGCCTATGACGGCCATGTGCGCGATTCGCTGGCCTTTGCCGATGATGGCCTGTTGCCCCATAATCTGGGGTCCGCCCATGTGCGTGGGCTGATGATGGCGGCGGCGCAGCGCCTGTCGCCGACGCTCGACCTGCGCCTGCGCTATGATCGGGCGCGCGCCGATCTGAACGATGGCGGCGCGCGCACCGAAACGCGGCTGGCGGCGCAGGGCGAATGGCGGCACGGTCCCTGGCGCGCCGGGCTGACTCTGGCTCGTTCCGGCGCGGATATGTGGCGGCAACAGGCGGCCGCGCTGCGTGTCGAATGCGGCGTCGACTATGCGCCTGCCGATGCGCACGCGCTGCGTATCGGCCTGCACCTGACCGATCCTGACCGGTTGACTGGCGATCGGCTGGCCGGGTCGCTGCCGTCCGGGCCGATGCGCGCCGTGGATCAGGCGCGCGCCCTGATGCTGAACGCCGCCCTGCGTTGGTAATCGCCCTGTAGCATTGTCATCCTATGCGCGCCGCTTCTGCAAAAGGGAGCGGATGATGCGGCGTAAGATGGTGATGCTGGCGATGCTGGGCGCGGCGAGCGCCGCCATGGCGCAGGAGGCCGACGCGCCATCCCCGCCACCATCGCCCGTCACGCTGCGTCTACCCGCGCCCGAAGCGCGACAGGGCGTCGCGTCCGACGGCGTTCATGTCTATGCGATCGACAATGACCGGATCGGCAAATATGTCATCGCCACCGGCCAGCGTATCGCCCAATGGCAGGGGGAGCGCCGCCTGTTCCCGCATATGAACAGTTGCACCGTGGCGGGGCGCGAACTGGTCTGCGCCGCGTCCAACTATCCCGCCGTGCCCCAGACCAGCGCGATCGAGATTTTCGATACGAAGACGCTGCGCCACCTGCGCACCGTCAGCCTGGGTTTCGGCCCCGGATCGCTGACCGTGCTGGATCGCCATGCCGGCAAATGGTGGGCGGTCTACGCCAATTATGCCGGCAAGGGCGGGGAGCCGAACCGCGACTATCGCTACACTTTGCTGGTGCGCATGGACGACGCCTTCCGGCAGGAGGCCGCATGGACCTTCCCGCAACCGGTGCTGGCCCGCTTTGCCCCCTATAGCTGTTCGGGCGCCAGTTGGAGCGCGGATGGCCGCCTCTATGTTGCAGGCCATGATCGCCCGGAAATCTATGAACTGGCGCTGCCGCAGGCGGGATCGGCGCTGGAATGGAAACGCACCATCGGCATCGCGTCGCCCGGGCAGGCGATCGACTGGGACCCCAAGATCGCAAACCGCCTCTGGTCCGTCGACCGCAAGGCAACGGCATTGGTCGCCAGCCAGATTCCCCTGCCATAACAACAGTTATCTAATTCCGTTCGGGCTGAGCCTGTCGAAGCCCTGTTCTTTTCTCCAGTAAGAACAGCCCTTCGACAGGCTCAGGGTGAACGGAGGATATAGGCTCGATTTTCTAATCCGCTCGATCCAACATCGCTTCGATCGCCAGCGCCGCCATCTCCGCCACCGCCACCAGCCGTGCGCGCGCATGGCCGGCGCGCGCATCGGCGGACAGGCCGGACATGATCGACACCATATAATCGGCCACCACATCGGCGTCGGCCGGATGGGTCGCGGCGATGAAGGCGCGCACCCGCGCCGCGCTGGCTTCCCGCCATACCCGCGCGTGCAGCGCAGCATCGGGGTCGGCCCCACGCGCACCCTCCAGCACCAGGCAGCCGGGCGCTTGGGGATCCTGAGTATAGATATAGGCCGCCTCCCGCAGCAACGCAGCCAGCGCAGCGGCCGGCGGCGCGCCATCGTGCAGCAACGCATCGACCGGCAATGCCGCGCGGGCATAACGGTCCAGAACCTCCTCGAACAGCTGCGCCTTGCTGCCGAAGGCGGCGTAGAGGCTGGGCGGATTGACCCCCATCGCCTCGGCCAGCGCCGCCACGCCCACGCCCTCATAACCCTGCGCATGGAACAGCGCTTGCGCCCGGTCCAGCGCGGCCTCCCGGTCAAAGGCGCGGGGGCGGCCACGGGGTTTGGATTTTTCTTTAACGGTCACTACAAAAATACCTTGACGATGGCTGTTGCTGATTTATATAGCGATCATTACAAATTTAGCAAGGATACCCGACATGACCGACTTCACTTCCAAAAAGACCCTTGTTCTGGGCGGCAGCCGCGGCATTGGCGCCGCGATCGTCCGCCGCTTCGCCGGCGACGGCGCACAGGTCGCCTTCACCTATGCCGGGTCGCATGACGCCGCGCAGGCGCTGGCCGCCGATACCGGCAGCACCGCGATCCAGTCCGACGCCGCCGACCGCCAGCAGGTGATCGATGTGGTCGCCGCGCAGGGCGCGCTCGACATATTGGTGGTCAATGCGGGCGCGCTGGTGTTGGGCGATGCGCTCAGCCTGGATGCCGACGCGGTCGACCGGATGATCGACATCAATGTCCGCGCGCCCTATCACGCCGCGGTTGAGGCTGCGCGCCAGATGCGCGACGGCGGCCGCATCATCGTGATCGGATCGGTCAATGCTGACCGCATGCCGTTCGAAGGCGGGGCCGCCTATGCCCTCACCAAGTCCGCGCTTCAGGGCATGGCCCGTGGTCTGGCCCGCGATTTCGGCGCGCGCGGCATCACCGTCAACATCATCCAGCCCGGCCCGACCAATACGGATATGAACCCGGCCGACGGCCCAATGGCCAGCCTGATGCATGGCTTCATGGCGATCAAGCGTCACGCCACGGGCGAAGAAATTGCCGGCCTCGCCGCCTATCTCGCCGGTCCCGAAGCGGGCATCGTCACCGGCGCGATGCACACGATCGACGGCGGCTTCGGCGCCTGATCGATCAGGCTAGGGGGGAGGGTCATGTCGCCCCTCCCGACCCGCATGTTTAAAGAAACACGCCGCCCTTCATGATGCGCCGCGCGCGGCCCTGCACCGGCAGCTTGTCGAACGGGGTGTTGCCCGCCGCCGCCGCCATCTTCGCGCTGTCCACGATCCAGGGCGCATCGGGATCGACGAAGATCAGGTCGGCCGCGCTGCCGGGCGCAAAGCTGCCCGCATCGATGCCCAATATCCTGGCCGGATTGGCGCATAGCAGCGTCATCAGCCGACCCATCGACACATGGCCTTCACGCACCAGATTGAGCGACAGCGCCAGCAGCGTTTCCGCCCCCGCCATGCCGGGCGAGGCATCGGCGAAGGGCAGGCGCTTATCCTCCGGCCCGCGCGGATCATGGCTGGATGTGATGACGTCGACCGTGCCGTCCGCCACCGCCGTCAGGCATGCCTGTCGGTCGCGCTCGTCGCGCAGCGGCGGCGACAGGCGGGCAAAGGTGCGGAAATCGGTCGCCGCCTGATCGTTCAGGAACAGATAGGCCGGGCTGATGCCGCACGTCACCTTCAGCCCTTCGGCCTTGGCGGCGCGGACCAGGTCGAAACCCGCCTGCGTCGTCACCAGCCGGAAATGGATCGCCGCCCTGGTCTGGCGCACCAGCATCAGGTCGCGCGCGATCGCCATCGCTTCGGCACAGGCCGGCGCGTGCGGCAGGCCCAGCCGCGTCGCTGTCTCGCCGCTGGTCGCCACCGCCTTGGCGGTCAGCCCGCCATCCTCGGCATGGGCGATGACCGTCAGGCCAAGGCCACTGGCATAGGCCAGCACGCGCAACATGACGCCCGAATCCGCGATCCACTGGCGCCCGGTGCCCACGGCCTTTGCGCCTGCCATCTGCATCAGGCCCATCTCGGCCATTTCCGCGCCTTTCAGGCCCCGGGTCGCCGCCGCAATCGGGTGGACCCAGAAATCGGGCTTGCCCGCGCGCGTCGCCTCCCGGATCAGGCCGACCTCGTCCAGCGGCGCGCGCTGGTCCGGCATCAGCGCCGCGCGCGTGATCCCGCCAAAATGAAAGGCCGGCTTGTCCGTGGCGAATACGCCCAGATCGATCAGGCCCGGCGCAACCACCAGCCCCTGCGCATCGACCGTCCGCGCGTCCGCCGGCACGGAAACATTGCCCGCCGCGACGATCCGGTCGCCTTCGATCAGCACCGCGCCGGGCGTCAGCACATCGCCGGCGGGATCGGCCAGCCTGCCGTTGATAATGGCGATGGTGTTAGTCACGCGCCGCACTCCCAACCCGTTCGCCCTGAGCCTGTCGAAGCCTGTCCTGAGCTTCGCCGAAGGGGGCCGTTCTTTCTTTTGACCGTGGCGTGCATGAGAAGAGCAGGGCTTCGACAGGCTCAGCCCGAACGGAGGTGGAGACTTTATTCATGCCCAACCCTCCACGCCCCGCGCGCTGCGCGTCAATACGTCCAGACACGCCATGCGCACCGCCACGCCCATCGCCACCTGTTCGGTGATCGCCGAACGATCGGGATGGTCGGCCACGCTGCTGGTGATTTCCACGCCCCGGTTCATCGGGCCGGGATGCATCACCAGCGCGTCGGGCTTCGCAATCGCCAGCCGTTCGGGCGTCAGGCCGTAAAGCGCGTGATATTCGCGCGCCGACGGGATGAAGGCCCCGTCCATCCGCTCATTCTGAAGCCGCAGCATCATCACGACGTCCGCGCCCTCCAGCCCTTCGTCCATCCGCGTATAGGGCGTCGCGCCCAGCATCTCGACCTCGGGCGGCAGCAGCGTCGGCGGGGCCACCGCGCGCACCTGCGCGCCCAGCGCCGCCAGACACAACATGTTCGATCGCGCGACCCGGCTGTGCAGCACGTCGCCACAGATGGCGACCACCAGCCCTTCGAAACTGCCCTTGCGCCGTCTTATGGTCAGCGCGTCGAGCAGCGCTTGCGTGGGATGCTGGTGCCAGCCATCGCCCGCGTTCAGCACCGGACAATCCACCTTGTCCGCGATCAGCCGCACCGCGCCCGAACTGGCGTGGCGGATCACGATCACATCGGCCGCCATGGCATTGAGCGTCATCGCCGTGTCGATCAGCGTTTCGCCCTTCTTCACGCTGGACGTCGCCGCCGCCATATTGACCACATCCGCGCCCAGCCGCTTGCCGGCAATTTCGAACGACAGCAATGTGCGCGTGCTATTCTCGAAAAAGGCGTTGATCTGGGTCATCCCCGCCAGCCGCCCGTCATGCTTGCGCGCCTGCCCCTTGTTTGTCGCGGCCCAATGTTCGGCCTCGTCCAGCAGAAACCGGATTTCCCAGGGTTTGAGGTCGGCGATCGACAGCAGATGCCGATGCGGAAACAACGCCCGGCCAGTCAGCTCGGGAGTCGCGTCAGGAATGAAAATGTCGGGCATGAGCCGGTGCTTTAGGGGAGGCTTTGGGGGAGGGCAAGCGGATCGCTATGGTTTGATGTAGCCAAGCAGATGCCCGTCGATCAGCCTTGGGGTCCAGCCATTGGGATAATGACGTTTTGCATGGTCGAGCATGCGCAGAGAGAACCGTGCATAGTCGGTTTCCGTTTCTGCCTGCCAACCTTCTGGCCAGACCGTGTTAGGCCATCTGCCATTCTTGCCGACCATGATTTCCTTCAACCGTCGTTGTGCGATAGAATCCATGATGAAAAAATGCATCGGCGCATGAAAGTGAAGGTATTTTGAACAAAAAGAAGATCTGGAGCTAACATCTTTTTTTGAAATTATGTTATTATCTTTCCGCCATATCTTGATCGATTTAATGATTAAATCATCAAATTTCCGATGAAAATCGACGATATCAAAAATATTATTAATAGTTAAATTATCATAATTATTGATATATGATATTTTTTTATCAATCCACTTTGAATTATTGCTGATGGATTTTGCGATGAATGTATTAAGGCTGCGATCTTCTTCTGTTTCGGCATCGGTCGGTAATTGGCCGGCGCCCCTCGTCACGGCAGCGGAATAAGAGCGGCCTATAATGACAACTTTGGCAAAAACCACATCGGGATCGCTATGCATGGGCTGGTTTGCTGTCACGCGATAAAGGGCGTTATTAAAATATCCCCCCGCCGCCTTGCGATCATTGCACCAATCAATCTTATCCATACTGCCCCTTACGAATATTATCCGTTCAACGCCGCCGCCACCGCCCGATCAGCGTCCCGTCGCGCAACACCTCCCGCGCCGCATTATGCCCCGGCGCGCCGGTCACGCCGCCGCCCGGATGCGTGCCCGCACCGCACATATAAAGGCGCTTCACCGGCCCGCGATAGGCGCCATGGCCCAGCACCGGCCGCGCCGCCCACATCTGGTCCAGCGTCAGATTGCCATGCATGATGTCGCCGCCGACCAGCCCGAATTTCCGTTCCAGATCCAGCGGCGAATGAATCTGCCGCGCGATCACGCTCTTCGCAAAGCCCGGCGCCTGCGCCTCCACCGTGGCGATGATCGCATCGGCCGCCGCCTCGCGCTCCTCATCCCAATGGCGTCCATCCGGCAGTTCCGGCGCGAATTGCTGGCAGAACAGGCTCGCCACATGGCATCCCGCCGGGGCCAGCGTGTCGTCTATGGTCGACGGGATCAGCATCTCCACGATCGGCTGTTTCGACCAGCCGTCGCGCTTTGCGTCCAGAAACGCCCGGTCCATATAATCCAGCGTCGGCGCAAGGATGATCCCCGACTGATGATGCTCCCCCACGCCCGGCAGACAGGTGAAGTCGGGCAGGGCATCCAGCGCCACATTCATGCGGAACGTGCCCGATCCCGCCTTGAACGCCGTCACCCGCTTCAGGAAATCCGCCGGCAAATCAGCCGGGGTCATCATCCGCTCATAGAGCAGTTTCGGTCCCACATTGGCGATCACTGCGCCGCCCATCACCTCTTCGCCGCTCTCCAGCCGCACGACGACCGCGCGGTCGCCATCGATCAGCACCGACGCGACCGGGGCCTCCAGGCTGATCTCCACCCCCATGGCCGCCACGACCTTCGCCATGATCTGCGTGATTGCGCCCATGCCGCCCACGCTATGGCCCCATGCGCCCTTCTTGCCGTTCACTTCGCCAAAGACATGGTGCAACAGCACATAGGCGCTGCCCGGCGTATCGGGGCTGGCATAATTGCCGACCACCGCATCAAAGCCGAACGCCGCCTTCACCGCATCGCTCTCAAACCAGCTGTCGAGGAAACTGCGCGCCGACTTGGTGAACAGGTCCAGCACATCGCGCTGCTGCTCGATCCCCAATCCCGCGACGCGCCGCCCCTGTTTCAGCGCATCCACGATCATGGTCAGCCCGTCGCCGACATTGGGCGGACTTTTCAGCACCAGATCGCGCAGCACATCGGCCACCACCTCCAGCGCGTCATAATAGGCTGGCAGCGCATCGGCATCCTTAGCGCTGAATTTGCGGAACTCTGCCTGCGTCTTCTCCAGCCCGCCGCCCAGCTTCAGATATCCGCCATCCTCCTGCGGCAGGAAATTGCTGATCGGCCGTTCGATCACGCGATAACCATGATCCGCCAGCTTCATGTCGCGGATGATCTTGGGATTGAGCAGGCTGACCGTGTAGCTGGCGGTCGAATTGCGGAAACCGGGGTGAAATTCCTCCGTCACCGCCGCGCCGCCCACGACATCGCGGCGCTCCAGGATGCGCACCTTATATCCCGCCCGCGCCAGATAGAAGGCGCAGGTGAGGCCATTATGCCCGCCGCCGATGATGACCGCGTCGTAGGATTTGCTCACATCCATTCCCCACTTTCGTCATTGCGAGCGAAGCGAAGCGATCCATGGACGCGCCGGTGGATTGCTTCGCTTCGCTCGCAATGACGGTTCATATTGTATCCTTGCGCGTCGCCATGTGGCTCCACCCCATCCCCGGCGCGCGATGCAGCCGCGCCTGCGGGATCACCTCGCGCACCCGCCCGCAAAAATGCCGCAGCGCCACTTCCTGTTCGCTCAACGGGCCAACGGTGAAGCTGGCCGACGCCATCCCTGCCTGCACCCGGCCGACCAGTTGCGTATCCTCGGCATTGACCTGCCGGTTGATCCGCCAATTGAGGTAACGCGCCGCCTTCATCTCGCGCCGATCATCGGGCAGGGCATAGCTGATCTCACGGATCAGCGTCTGCGTTGGCGACACCGGCAGCCAGGCCATGAAATCGACCTGATCGGGATAGATATCGAAGGCGAAATTGGGCCAGAGTTTGAAATAGGTCCATAATCGCTGCCGTTCGGGCGGCAGGTGCGGCACATCGGGCAGAAAATGCTGATAGGCCCGCTCGGACAGATTGGCCGATGGACGATCGAGGATCGGTCCCCACATCTTGTCGGCATGGAGCGACGCTTCCACGCCATAGCCGTCGCCCATCAGGCGCTTCAGGCCCGGATGCGCCACCGCGATATGCAGCCCGTCCGAATAATTGTCGCCGATATTCTTCCAGTTCACATCGCGCGGCCGCACCGTCACCCGCCCCAGCGCGCGCATGTCGGCAAAGCGATAGGCGGCGATTTCCTGCGCATAGGGCGCCATCATTTGCGCCACGGACGGGCCGCCATCGTCGGCCAGCCGCACGAACAGAAACCCCTGCCAGCTTTCAACTTCGACGCTTGCCAGTCCATGGTCGGCCAGCGCGAAACTGTCGCCATAGCTGGCCTTCATCGGCACGCCGGACAGGCGACCGTCCTTTTCATAGGTCCAGCCATGATAGGGGCAGACCAGCTTCTTGGCGCAGCCGCTCGTCCCGTCCAAAATCCGCGCCCCGCGATGGCGGCAGACATTGGTGAAGGCGCGCACCCCGCCATCGTCGCCGCGCATCACGACGATGCTTTCGCCTATATAATCAAGGACATGATAGTCGCCGGGGCGGGGGATGTCGCTTTCATGGGCCACGATCTGCCAGGACGGCCGGAAAATCCGCTCCACCTCCGCCGCGAAAAATTCGGGATCGGCATAGGTCCAGGCTGGCAGGCTCCACCCTGCGTCGGGATCATTCCCGGCCAGCATCCCTTGAACCACTGCGTTTACCCCCGAAGACCCTTATTTATACATATGTACAACTGTCTGTCGACAAAGTCGATATATGTGTCGCACTCCCTGTCTCACTATTCGTCTATCTGCGCGCCATAGCGTCGCGCCAGGAATGCGCAGGC
>JAJZTH010000047.1 GCA_021849075.1 Pseudomonadota bacterium
ACGAGAACAGCCCCTCGCTCCGTTCATCACCGCCGCGCATCCCGATCCCTTCAACATCCCTCGACGGGATCCTGGAATCAGCAATGCCACATCAAGGCAAGCGCCTTTTTCCGCAGCCTGTTAATGAGCGTAGCGAATTTAGTCGCAGCGGGGTGGGCTGTTGCTACGTCCAGCCCACCCCCTACCCCCTCCCGTTTACGGGAGGGGGAATATGTCCGAACTTGGCCATTATCCGCTCTGTCCTTTCCCAGGCAGGGCAGGGCGGCAAAACCGTCCTGGGGCGCTTGCGAGACCCCGTCCTGTTACTGCGCCGTCCAGCCGCCATCGATGCTCAGATTCGCGCCTGTCACCTGCGCCGCGGCGTCACTACACAGATAGAGCGCCGTCGCCGCGACCTGCTCGGCGGTCACGAACTGCTTGGTCGGCTGGCCCGCCAGCAGCACGTCGTTCATTACCTGCTCGCGGGTCATGCCGCGCGCTTTCATCGTGTCGGGGATCTGGTTTTCCACCAGCGGGGTCCAGACATAGCCGGGCGAAATGCAGTTGGCGGTCACGCCAAAGGTCGCGACTTCCAGCGCCACCGTCTTGGTAAAGCCATTAAGGCCATGCTTGGCCGTCACATAAGCCGCCTTGAAGGGGGAAGCGACCAGCGAGTGGGCCGACGCCGTCTGGATGATCCGCCCCCACTTCTTTTCCTTCATATAGGGAATGGCGAAGCGCGTGGTGTGGAACGCAGCGTTCAGGTTCAGCGCGATGATCAGATCCCATTTGTCGATCGGAAATTCTTCGACCGGGGCGACATGCTGCATGCCGGCATTGTTGATGAGGATATCGATCCCGCCGAACGTGTCGGCCGCCTGCTTCATCATCGCTTCGATCTGATCGACCTTGGTCAGGTCATGCCCCGAATAGAGCGCCTTCGCGCCGCTCAGCGCTTCCAGACCCAGTCGTTCCTTCTCGATCGCCTCCTTGTCGCCAAAGCCGTTGATGACGATGTTTGCGCCTTCGCCGGCCAGCGCCTTGGCATAGGCAAGTCCGATGCCCGACGTCGATCCGGTGATCAGCGCGGTCTTGCCTTCCAGCGACTTGCTCATGCCTTCTTCTCCTTGAGATGATCGGGTTCGTCGAGGTCGAAGGTCGCGCTCTTGCCATCGAGGATGTTGCGCGCGATCAGATCGCCCTTGTGCATCACCTCCTCCACAGCGTCGCGGCCCTGCGCCCAGTGATCCAGCATGGTCGATCGGGAAAATTCGAAGTCTTTCGCCCCGCTTTCCCAGTTGCGCGACCGATAGATCAGATGGACGATATTGACCGATCCCTGATCCAGACACTGGCGCAGCGCCTGCGCCTCGGCCGCGCCCTGCAATTCGGGCGGCAGCTTGTCCAGCAACGCCTTGATCGCGCCATGCTCGCGGCGCAGGCGCAGATACTGGTCCGTCACCTGCCGGGTGCGGCTGCTATATTGAATATCCTTCATCCGGGAATAGACGTCGGTCATCTGGCGGGGCATCGGCCCTTCGGCCGGGAACAGGTCGACCTGAAACACCAGCATGTCTTCGGTCTGGTGATTGAGCACATGGGCCAGCGGCGTGTTCGACACGATGCCGCCATCCCAATACCAGCGGCCATCAATCTCGACCGGCGGCAGGCCGGGGGGCAGCGCGCCCGACGCCATGATGTGGCGCGCGTCGATCCGCGTGTTGCCGCCGGGGCCGCGCGTATCCCAATAGGCGAAATTGCCCGTTTCCACATCGACCGCGCCCACCGACAGGCGCACCGGCCCGTCGTTCAGCAAATCCCAGTCGACACAGGCGTCCAGCGTGTCCTTCAGCAGGCTGCTGTCATAAAAGCTGATCGCGCCCGATGTGCCGGCCGGCATCAGCGGTGCTGGCCACAGGCGGGGGCGGAACATGCCCGGCACGCCGAAGGTCGCGACCGTGCCGGCCGCCATCAGATGCGCGGCTTCGCGAATATGGTCGATTTCGGGCAGGATCACATTGGGCATGCCGCCCGACACGGTGTACCAGAATTTCTTCAGACGGCTGATCCGGCGATGCGGCGCATTGCCCGCGATGATCGCGGCGTTGACCGCGCCGATCGATATGCCCGCGACCCAGGTGACGTCGATTCCCAGTTCGTCCAGATGCTCATAGACACCCGACTGGAAAGAGCCGAGCGCGCCGCCGCCCTGTAGCAACAGCGCGATTTCCCGGGGAAGTGACAGCGGCGTCCTGGCGCGGCGCTGCGGTTTCGCATCGGTCGGCGCGGTGGCGCGCTTGGGTTCGATATCAGCCATGTCGCACTGCAATATAGGCTTTGGCGCGATCATTCCAACTTAATGTCTCGTAACAATTCAGGCATGTGCGGCAACCTTGCCTTGCGCAGGCGGTTTTCCGTGCAGCCACAATGCGCTAGGCAGGGCACGGAAAGGGAGGGCGCGATGCGGCTCGACGACGAACAGGAAAGCAGCCATTTCGAGGTGCAGGACGGCCGGGGCGGCGGTTTTGGCGGTGGTGGGCTGGGCGGCGGCCTTGGCATGTTGCTGCCGCTGATCGGCAGCCGCTTTGGCTGTGGCGGCATCGTCGTCGTGCTGGTCATCATGATGGTCATGGGCATGAACCCGCTCAGCCTGCTGGGCGGCGGCGGACAGCAGGCTCCGGTGCAGACCGAACGCCCGTCGAGCGCCGAACTGACCGATGTGCAGCGCACCTCGCTCAAGGTGCTGGGGTCGACCGAACGGCGCTGGACCGACATTTTCAAGGCGGAGGGACAGCAATACCCACCGCCAACCCTGGTCTTCTACAGTCGCAATGGCCAGTCGGGCTGCGGCGCGGCGCAATCGGCGATGGGACCTTTCTATTGCCCGGCCGACCAGCGCATCTATCTCGACACCGATTTCTTCCGGGAAATGGAGACGCGCTTCAACGCGCCGGGCGATTTCCCGATCGGCTACATCATCGCGCATGAGGTCGGCCATCATATCCAGACCATCACTGGCGAGGCGGACAAGATTCGCAGGGCGCAACAGCGCGCGAGCGAAGCGGAGGGGAATGCGCTTCAGGTGAAGATGGAGCTACAGGCCGACTGCTATGCCGGCGTCTGGGCGGCGCGCGACACCAATTTGATGGAGCCGGGCGATCTGGAGGAAGGGATGCGCGCGGCCGAAGCGATCGGCGATGACACGTTGCAGGAAGCGGCCGGCCGCCGCCCCGTGCCCGAAAGCTTCACCCATGGCACCAGCGCGCAGCGGATGCAGTGGCTGCGCAAGGGGCTGTCGACCGGCGATCCCGCCCAGTGCGACACGTTTCAGGGTGCGCTCTAGACTTTATGGCTCGGCGTTGGGCGATCCGGCCGGCGCCGGGCCGCTCGCGTCGAAAGCGGGATTGGAAGACGTCTCGGGCGCAGCGCCCAGCATGGGCTGGCCCGCGCCGGGCATGGGCTGGCCGAATGTCGGGGCATCATCTGCCGGGGGTGCGACCGGCATGGGTGGCGGCGCAACCGGCACGGGTGGAGGCGGTGGAGGCGGCGGCGCGACGGACTGCGGTTCGGCCGCCGGCTCGTGGTGGCCGGGCACGAACGACTGCACTCCCATCACGATGATCGGCGCGGCAAGCAATATGGCGATGGCGAAATTGCGATACATCATGGGCGCGATCTTCATTATGGGCGACGACTAACCGCGCATTTTAGGCCCGAAATGTAAAGAAAGCCCTTCGCTCTCAGCGACGGTCCAGCTTAGCCAGCAGCGCCGCCATATCGTCGGGCAACGCCTCGCGGCCGGGGGCAAAGGTTGATCGCAGCGCATTGCCGACCCCTTCATAGGGCGCGGGCAGGGCGACGGTGACGATGCGGCCGGTGCCGCCCTCTCGTCCTCTCGTGGTCTGCCCATATATTTTGCGCTGCATTTCCATGTCCGAAGAACGGCCATCCGCCCTAAAAGTTTCTGGCATTCGTCGCATGCCCGCGCAATAGCGCCGCAGGATAAGGCGAAGGCCGCAGGAGAGCGAATGTGACGGACTGGTCGAAAACCGAGGCGAGAATAAGGGCGCACTCCCCCTTTCTGGCGCGCGCTCTCGATCGCTTCCCCGCCGTGACCGAGCGGCTGGCCCATGCCGACTATGATGGCGCGCTGGCCGCCGCGCAGGCGGCCGGGACGCCGGAGGATGGCGTCGCCCGATCGCTGCGGCGGCGACGCGGGGCGATTGCCCTTGCGGTGGCGGCCGCCGACCTTGCCGGCGCATGGGATATGGATCGGGTGACGCGCACCCTGTCGGACTTTGCCGATCAGGCCGTGGAGGAGGCGCTCGCCGCCGCGATGCGCGAACGCTATCCCGATGCAGAGCATCGCGGTTTCGTCGTCCTCGCGCTCGGCAAACATGGCAGCCGCGAACTGAATTACTCGTCCGACATCGACCCGATCCTGCTCTATGATCCGGCCACCCTGCCGCATGGCGAGCGCGAGGATGTGGCCGACGCCGCGGTGCGCGTCGGCCGGCGGATAAGCGAAATCCTGACCGCGCGCGACGGCGACGGCTATGTCTTCCGCGTCGACCTGCGCCTGCGCCCCTCTCCTGAAGCGACGCCAATCGCGCTGCCGGTGGAGGCGGCGATCGGCTATTATGAGTCCACCGCACTCGGCTGGGAGCAGGCCGCCTTCATCCGCGCCCGCCCCGCGGCCGGGGATAAGGCGCTGGGCGAGTATTTCCTGCGGCAGATACGCCCCTTCGTCTGGCGGCGCAGCCTTGATTTCGGCGCGATCGACGCGATCGTCGACATATCGCGCCGCATCCGCGACCATTATGCGCAGGGGCAGGCGTTCGGGCCGGGCTATGATCTGAAGCGCGGGCGCGGCGGCATTCGCGAAGTGGAGTTTTTCGCGCAGGTCCACCAGCTGATCCATGGCGGTCGCGACCCATCGTTGCGGTCGGGCAACACGCGCGAGGCGCTGCGCGCGCTGGCCGCCGCCAACGTCATCGACGCCGATGTCGCGGCGCGGCTGGACACCGCCTATATCCTCTTCCGCACCATCGAACATCGCCTTCAAATGGTCGAGGATCGCCAGACTCATGAACTGCCCAAATCGCAGGGCAGTCTGGACAATGTCGCCCGGCTCCACGGTTTGCCTGATGGCGCGGCGCTGATCGACCTGCTGCGCCCGCATGTCGAATGGGTCGGCCGCAACTATGATCGGCTCAGCCCTGACAAAGAGGACGCCTCCCTCTCGCATGACGAAGACCGGCTGAAGGAACAGCTGATCGAAATCGGCTTCACAGATCCTGCAACGCCGCTTGCCCGCATCGCCCATTGGCGCGGTGGCACCATCCGCGCCCTGCGCAGCGCTCCCTCGCGCGAAGCGCTGGAGGCGCTGCTGCCCGGCCTGATGCGCACGCTGGCCAAGGCGCCCGATCCCGCGCGCGCACTCAATCGGCTGGACGACATGATCGGCCGGCTGCCCAGTGCGATCAATTTCTTCAAGCTGCTCGCCGCCCGCCCGGCGTTGGTCGAACTGCTCGCCGAGCTGCTCAGCCACGCTCCTACGCTCGCCGATGCGCTTAGCCGCCGCGCCGAATTGCTCGACGGGCTGATCGACGCCACCGCCTTCGATCCGCCCCCTTCGGTCGAGGCGCTGGCGCGGCAATTTGGCGCGCTGGAGCCGGGCGAGGATTATCAGACTCTGCTGGATCGCGTGCGCCAGCGTGTGGGCGATCGCCGCTTTGCACTGGGCGCGCAGATCATCCGCGGCGGCGATCCGCTGGAGGCAGGGCGGGGCTATGGCCGCGTTGCCCAGGCCGCGATCGGGGCGCTGGCCAGCGGCACCGTCGCGGAGTTCGAAACCGCCCATGGCAAGGTGCCCGGCGGCGAACTGGTCATATTGGCGCTCGGCCGCATGGGCGGCGGCGTGCTGACCCATGCGTCGGACCTTGATCTCGTTTATCTCTTCACCGGCGATTTTTCGACCGAATCCGATGGCGCAAAGCCGCTGGGCGCCACCCAATATTTCAATCGCCTAGCCCAGCGCGTCACCAATGCGCTGTCTGTCCACACCGCTTCCGGCCCGCTCTATGAGGTCGACACCCGCCTGCGTCCCTCCGGCGCGCAGGGTCTGCTCGCCGTCAGCCTCGACAGTTTCGCCCGTTACCAGCGGGAGGAGGCGTGGACCTGGGAGCATCTGGCGCTCACCCGCGCGCGCCCTGTCTTCGGATCGCCATCGGCCTGCGTCGCGGTCGACGCCGTCCTGTCCGAAACGCTCCAGCGCCCGCGCGATTTCGATCAGCTGGCGGCGCAGGCGGTGAAGATGCGCCGCGACATCGCAAAGCATAAGCCGCCCGTCAGCGACCTGGACGTCAAATTGGTGCCCGGCGGTCTCGTCGATCTGGAATTTCTGATCCACATCAATCAGTTCCATTATCGCATGGCGTTCGACCCCGATCTGGGCCAGGCGCTGGCGCAGCTGGTCGCGGCCGGCCATCTGCCCGACGGGCTGATCGCCGCGCATGACCTCATCACCCGCTATCTCGTCGTCTCGCGCCTCGTTTCCCCCAAATCGACCGAACCGCCACAGGCGACGCGCCCGCTGGTCGCGCGCGCCTGTGGGGCGGATGACTGGGACGGGTTGCTTGCAAGCTACGCCAAGGCGCGGCAATGCGTGCACGAAGCCTGGGCCGCGCTCGCCGCGCCCTATCAGGAGGAATGAACATGCTCGAACAGGGTGACGCGATCCCGGACGTAACGCTCAAGGATGCCGACGGCGTCGATTTCGCGCTGCACGCCTATCGTGGCAAGCCTCTGATCGTCTATTTCTACCCGAAGGCGGATACGCCCGGCTGCACCAACGAAGCGAAGGATTTTACCGCGCTGGCCGACGAATATGCCACTGCTGGCGTACCGGTGATCGGCATTTCGAAGGACAAGCCGGCAAAGCTGAAGAAATTCGCGGAAAAATATGGCCTGACCGTCATCCTTGCCTCGGACGAGCCGGGCGTGGCCTGCGAAGCTTTTGGCACATGGGTCGAAAAATCGCTCTATGGCCGCAAATATATGGGGATTGAGCGCGCCACCTTTCTGGTCGGCGCGGACGGCCATATCCTGCGCGTCTGGCCGAAGGTGAAGGTGAAGGGCCATGCCGCCGATGTGCTGGAGGCGGTGCAGGCGCTTTGACCCTGCCGTCGTCCATCAACAGCGTCGGCGCGGCCTGCGCCCATGTCCTGCGCACGCCCGATCCGCTGGCCAAGCTGATGGCCGCGCGGGCGGCGGCGCGCAACTGGCGGCTGGGGCGGCTCGCCCATCGCTTTGATGCGGCCTTGCCCGATCGGCCGGCTCGCCCCGATGCGCCCGCATTGTTGCCGCCCAATAAAATGCCCCGGCGCGGCAAGATCGGCTCGGAACGATCGCGCATCGCCATGCTCCATGCGCTGGCCCATATCGAATTTGTCGCGATCGACCTTGCCTTCGATCTGGTCGGCCGCTTTGGTGGCGCCTTCCCCCGCGAATTTACCGATCAGTGGATGCAGGTCGGGGCGGAAGAAGCGATGCATTTCGCGCTGCTCGACCGGCGCTTGCGGCAATTGGGCAGCCATTATGGCGCGCTGCCCGCGCATGATGGATTATGGCAGGCGGCGGAGGAAACGGCCGCCGATGCGCTCGCCCGTCTCGCCATCGTCCCCATGGTGCTGGAAGCGCGCGCGCTCGACATCACGCCGGCGACGGTGGAACGGTTCGAAGCGATCGGCGACATGACCTCTGGTCGGATGCTGCGGCGCATAATGCAGGACGAGATTCGCCATGTGTCGGCGGGGACGACATGGTTCAACTGGGCGACGAACCGACTGGGCGTCGACTCCCCAAATCATTACCAAATGCTTGTGAAACGCCACTTTCGTGGCTCCGTTAAGCCGCCGTTCAACGACTCGGCGCGTCGACAGGCCGGTTTGACGGAAGAATTCTACGCCGCGCTTGCAACCTAATCCCGGATTTGCAGTCTGCACACAGCGGGGGCGATCCAGGTCGCCAAATTACATAACACGGGAAGCATCGAGGGACCCAAGTCTCCGATGACATAGTCGGGGTCTGCATGTCGGTTCTTCATATGGTCAATGCTCGCGGGTTGCGTTTGTTCCAATCGGGCATCAAGGTTAAGACGGTTTTAGCCTCTATCGGAATGGCTGGCGCGCTTTGTGCCGCAGCCCCGGTCAGCGCTACCGAAACCGACGATCCCTATGGTGACGCTTCGGAAATCAACACCAGCCCGCTTGGCCCCTCCGACGTCGGCTTCTCCAATCTCTTCTCCAGCCTTCAGCGGCTGGACGGCAATGCCAAGACCGCAGCCTATATCCCGTCGGGCCGCCCGGTCGAAAAGCTCTCGCTGACCTCCAATTTCGGCGTCCGGTCCGACCCGTTCAACCGCTCCGCCCGCATGCACAAGGGCATTGACATTCCCGGCCCGATCGGCACCCCGATTCACGCGACGGCCGACGGCATCATCAGCCGCGCCGGCTGGGCCAGCGGCTATGGCAATCTGGTCCAGATTTCGCACGGCAGCGGCATGGAAACGCGCTACGGCCATATGTCGAAGCTGCTGGTCGCTGAAAACTCCTATGTGAAGCGCGGCCAGATCATCGGCCTCATGGGTTCCACCGGCCGCTCCACCGGCAGTCACCTTCATTATGAAGTCCGCGTCGATGGCGCCGCCATCAATCCGCTGCCCTTCGTCGCCGGTCCCGATTATCTGGTCGCGATGAACAGCAAGCCGCCGCTCGCCATGGGCGGCCCGACCAAGGCGCAGGAAAAGGCGGTCGACTGACCCCTTTTCATACGAAATTAGCAAAAGGCCCGGCGCCCCATGGGTTGCCGGGCCTTTTGCTTGATCCTATTTAAGCGCCATGTCCGATATTGACCTCACCCCGTCCGCCGCCGCTCGCGTCGCCGCCATTGCGACGAAGCAGGGCAAGCCCGCGATCCTCCGCCTCTCGGTGGAAGGCGGCGGCTGTTCCGGCTTTCAATATCGCTTTGGCCTGGCCGAAACGATCGAGGCGGAAGATGTGTCGGTGGAGCGCGATGGGGTGACGCTGGTGGTGGACGATGTCAGCATCGATCTGGTGCGCGGCTCGGCCGTCGATTTCGTCTCCGACCTTGGCGGACAGGCGTTCAAGGTGACGAACCCCAACGCCACTGCCGGCTGCGGCTGCGGCACCAGCTTTTCGGTCTGATGCTCTCCTTCCGTTCGCCCTGAGCTTGTCGAAGGGCCGTCCTTTCTCCAAAGGAGGGACAAACGGAAGAGAGAATCCCCATGCGCATCGCCACCTTCAACATCAACGGCATCAAGGCGCGCCTGCCGCGCCTGCTGGAATGGCTGGACGAAACGCGCCCGGACATCGCCTGCCTTCAGGAAATCAAGACCAGTGACGAAACCTTTCCGGTCGAGGATATCGAAGCGGCCGGCTATGGCGTGATCTGGCACGGGCAAAAGGGGTTTAACGGCGTCGCCATCCTTGCGCGCGGCGAAACCCCGGTCGAGGTGCGCCGGGGTCTGGAAGGCGAGCCGGAGGACGAGCATAGCCGCTATCTGGAAGCGGACGTGAAGGGCGTCCGCGTTGCCAGCATCTACCTGCCCAACGGCAATCCGCAGCCCGGCCCCAAATTCGACTATAAACTTCGCTGGATGAAGCGCCTGCGTGACCGCGCCGCCGAAATCTGGGCAGAGGAAGTCCCCGCCATCCTCGCCGGCGACTATAATGTCATCCCGCGTGATGTGGACACTTTCTCGGTCAAGGCGATGCAGGACGATGCGCTGATGCAGCCCGAAAGCCGCGCAGCCTATCGCCGCCTGCTGGCCGACGGCTGGACCGACGCGATCCTCAGCCGCCATCCCCATGGCGGCGTCTGGACCTTCTGGGATTATCAGGCGAACAGCTGGCCGCGCGATGCCGGCTTCCGCATCGATCATCTTCTCCTCAGCCCGGCGGCCGCCGACCGTCTGATCGACGCACAGGTCGACAAGGCATTTCGCGGCCGGGAAAAGGCCAGCGATCACGCGCCGACCTGGGTGGAACTACGCTCGGCATAATTTTATCCGGGCAATATTGACTCAATAAAATCCGGGTAATAATAACCCATGCCGAAGGAGACGCGGCATGGAACGGACATTGACGGCTTTTGCGGGCGAATTGTGGATCGCCACGGGCGATGAAGGCGAAGTGCGTGAAGCGCTGCGCGCCATGGGGCAGGACGCCCAGAATATCCTGTTGTTCGACGACGCCACCGGGCGGCAGGTCGATATCGATCTGCGCGGCCCGGCGGTGAAGGAGGCGCGGGGCAGGGGGCGTCCCAAGCTCGGCGTTCAGCCGCGCGAAGTGACGTTGCTGCCGCGCCATTGGGACTGGCTCGCCCGCCAACCGGGCGGGGCTTCCGCGACCTTGCGCCGCCTGGTCGAGGACGCGCGCAAGGCCAGCGCCACCACGCCCAGCCCGCGCGCGGCGATGGACGCGGCCTATCATTTCCTCACCGCCATGGCCGGCGACCGCCCCAACTACGAGGCCGCCATCCGGGCGCTCTTCGCCAAGGACGGGGAACTGTTCACATCGTTGTCGCAGGACTGGCCATCGGGCATCCGCGACCATGGTCGCGCGCTGGCGGCACCGGCTTTTGGACAGGGCAACTGACGGCCAAGTTCGAACATGTTCCCCCTCCCGTAAACGGGAGGGGTTGATGGGAGTCACGCGCCTCCCATCAAGGGGGTGGGCTTGACGTCGCCCTGGCCCACCCCGCTGCGACTAGATTCGCTACGCTCATTAAGTCTCGCTACCCCTCCCGCGTGCGGGAGGGGAATGGCAGGAAACCACCCAATCCAGCCGAAACCGGGCGATTACGCCGCCAGCCGCAAAAACGGCACCGGCTCGGTCGATCGCAGCACGATCGGCTTGCCTTCGGACGCTTCGAACAATTCGCCGTCCAGAATGACGCTGCTCTTGTCGCCTTCGATGCGGATCGTGTCGCCCTGTTCCAAGTGAATGCCCTGCATCTTGGCCTTGCCGACCCGGCGGAACAGGCTGGCCCACACCAGGCGCAGCAGCGCAGGCAGGCTCTGGTCAACGGCCATCAGCTTCATATTGCCGCGCTGGCTGTTGCCCGGGTCCACGCCCAGCAGCAATCGTTCCAGCGTGGTCACGATTAGCACCGCAAAGCGTCCAACCAGCTGACCGTCGCGAATCAGCGAGATCCGCACCGGATTACCCGAGGGCGGCAGGAACTTGGCGCGAATGCCGAACAGCAGGGACACAATTACCGCCAGCGCGGTGATGACATGGCTCAGGCCGTTGGACAGGCCCAGCGGATAAATCTGGTTGCGGCAATAGAGCATATAATCGGCCAGCCCCGCGCCGCCCAGGAACATGCCCAGCACCGGCCGCGTCTCTGCCTGCCCGTCCGACAGGGCGATCAGTTCGCGCGCCACGACATGATCGTCCACGCCCGCCTTGGCGATCTCGACGATTCGCTCCAGCGCCTTGATCGGGTCGCCATGAATGCCCAGGTCCAGTGCGATCAGGTTGGTCTTGCCATTGGGCAGCACCGCGATCGGCGGCACCCGGCCCTTGAAATGCTCGCCCTGATACAGTTCTGTCAGCGACGCCTGCACCGTGCCGTCGCCGCCATTGATGACGATGACGGCCGGATTGACGCGGGCGATCGTCTGGAACGCACGGCCGATCTGGTCGACCTGCTCCACCTCATAATGAAATATGTCGGGGTTGCTCGCGCAATAACTGCGCACGCGCGGAAGCGTCTGCCGGTTGCCCGTGGATTTGGGATTGGACAAGAGGGCGACGCTTACCATGGAGTCCGATCACATATATTTGAGGTTGATCGTGATTTTCGTCACGCCCGGCCCGGCATGGAAGGCCGCTTTCTCCACTCCGGGCTTGCCCAGGTTGAAGATGCTGATCGACGGATTGTTGGAAAATCCGCCGCCATCGCGCGAAATGTCGGTCTTGCCATTGCCGTCGCGGTCGTGCCGCACGGCGATGCCATATTCGCCGACCTTGGGCACCGGCACGCAAAAGCGCATCGCGCCATTCGCCGCCCGCACCGGCACATCGATTCGGTTGATCCACTCGCCCTTGGTCAGCCAGGCGGCCTTGGTGGCGGGATAGGATTGGATGCGCACCTTGCCGGTGGCGGCGGCGAAGCCGCGCACATCCACCAGCACCGCCGGCCCGCGGGCATCGGCGCCGCAGCGTTCGAGATCGTTGGCGATTTCCTGCCCATGGGCCATGGCCGGGACCGCCGCGACCAGCGCGGCTACCGACATCAGACCATATGCAACTTTCAACATGACCATCAGACTCCTGGAAGCTATAGCCGACCGGATGGACCGGACGGCTTGCCCCTGTTCGCCCCGCTTACCTGACTCGCATATGGGATGGGTTTGCGGCCAAATCATGGTGATGGAACGACGACTTAGAGAATGCTGACCGCCACCGACCGTTATCTCGCCCGCCTGATCGCGCTGCCCATGCTGGGTACGCTGGTGATCGCCGCGATGCTGTTCATGCTCGACAAGATGTTGAGCCTGTTCGATTTCGTCGCGGCGCAGGGCGGGCCCGTCAGCGTCGTGTGGCGCATGCTGGCCAACATGCTGCCCGAATATATGTCGCTGGCGATCCCGATCGGTCTGATGCTTGGCATCCTGCTCGCCTTCCGCAAGCTGGCGACGACGTCGGAACTGGACGTTATGCGCGCGGTCGGCCTGTCCTACGGCCGGTTGCTGCGCGTCCCCTATATGTATGCGATCGCGCTGGCGCTCATCAATTTCGGTCTGGTCGGCTTCGTCCAGCCGCTGTCCCGCCACGCCTATGAAGCGCTCCGCTTCGAACTGCGCTCCGGCGCGCTGGGCGCGTCGATCAAGGTCGGCGAATTCACCACGCTGGGCAAGCGCATGACCCTGCGCATCGAACGCAGCCGGGACGAAGGGCGCAATCTTCAGGGCATTTTCGTGCGCGCGGTCAGCCGCAATGGCCAGTCGGTCGCGGTGACGGCGGCGCAGGGTACTTTCCTGGCCACCGATGACCCGGACACCATCATCTTCCGCCTGCGCGACGGCGTGCTGGTGAATGACGGGCCGAAGTACAAGACGCCGCGCATCCTCTCTTTCTCCAGTCACGATCTGCCGATCGACCTGCCCAAGATCGAAAATTTCCGCGGCCGTGACGTCGACCGGGAAAAGACCATTCCCGAACTGGTGGTGATCGGCAAGAATCACCAGACGCCCGACAAGTTGCGCAATGAAGTGCGCGCCAACTTCCACTATCGCATGGTGGAGGTGGTGTTCATGATGCTCCTGCCGCTCGCCGCGCTGGCCTTCGCCATACCGCCCAAACGGTCGACATCGGCGCTGGGCGTCTTCGTGTCGATCATCTTCATCGTCACCTATCACAAGATCAACCAATATGGCGAAAGCGTCGGCGCGCTGGGCAAGGTCGATCCCATCATCGCGCTATGGGGACCGTTCATCCTCGCCTCGGCGCTGGTGCTGTGGATGTATCATGTGATTGCGCACCGCCCCGGCGGTCAGCCGATCGGCGCGCTGGAATATGCCTTTGGCAAGATCGGCAAGCAGGCCGCCCGCCTGCTGCGCATGGGCCGCCGGCGCGGCCCGGCCTCCGCCGCCGCGGAAGGAGCGGCCTGATCCCATGAATCTCGATTTCTTCCCGTCGCGCCAGGTCAGCTTCTACATGATGCGGCTGTTCTTCACCCGCACCTTTGCCGTGCTGACGATGTTGGTGGCGATCCTGCTGACGCTCGATCTGCTGGGCGAATCAGGCGATATCCTCGCCTATGCCGGCAATGGCGACGCGGAACTCTGGCATTATGCCGGCCTGCGCGCGCCGCAAATTGCCGCCACATTCCTGCCTTTTTCGGTGCTGCTGGGCACGTTGATCATGCTGGCGACGCTCAACCAGAACAGCGAAATCATCTCGATGAAGGCGGCGGGCCTGTCTGCGCATCAGATATTGGCGCCGCTGGTCGTGGCGGCGCTGGGAGTCTCGGTGCTCAGCTTCGTCTTCAACGAACGGATCGTGGTGCGATCGACGGCGGCGCTCAGCGCCTGGCAGGCGGTCGATTATGGTCCGATCCCGACCGACAGCGGCGTGAAGGCCAACCCCTGGGTGCGGGATGGCAACAACCTCGTCAACGTCGCGATCGTCGCTGGACGCGGCACGGCGGTCCAGCTGCGCAAGGTGGAAATCTACAACCGCATCAACAACAGCCTGACCACCATCGTCCAGGCGCCCAAAGGCCATTATGACGCCGCGAACAAGAGCTGGGTGCTGGAAAATGCCCGCCAGTTCGATGTGGCGCGCGGCACGATGCGCGATGTCGGCACCGTCCGCTTCGGCCGCGACATTCGCCCCGACCAGTTCACCCTGGCAAAGGTCGATCCCGACGCGCTGACCTTCACCGAATTGCAGGCCGCGATCACCGACCTGCGTGACGCCGGCCGGCCCACGGCGGAGCTGGAGGGCAATTTGTGGCACAAGATCGCCGGGCCGCTTTCGGCCATGCTGATGCCCATTTTGGGATCGGTCGCGGCCTTCGGGCTGGCGCGATCGGGTCAATTGTTCCTGCGCGCGGTGATGGGCATGGCGCTAGGCTTCGCTTATTTCGTGGCCGACAATTTCTCGCTCGCCATGGGCAGTCTGGGCGCCTATCCGCCGCTGCTGGCCGCCTGGTCGCCCTTTTTCCTGTTCCTGCTGGTCGGGGAAACGGTGCTGTTCCGCACGGAGGAGTGACAAGGGGCTGCCCCTGCGATCCACGCCCAGATAAAAGGCCCCGGCGACCAAGGGACGTCGCGCGGGGCCTTCATTGGGGCGTTCCGATCCTCGTCAGGGGGAGGGGGGAGTGGGACCGGAACAACCCCGATATGGGGGACGTAAATCCCGTTTCAACCCGCAACTGGAAAAAATATCTGTAGTTGCGGATGGGCGTTTAATTTCCGTCACCCCAGCGTAGGCTGGGGTCGTAGGAGATAACGCGCTATCGGGCCTGAGATCCCAGCCTACGCTGGGATGGCGGTAGAAATCTCATCGTTCACCGCGCGGTCATCGTGCTCCGTGCGATCTTGCCGACCAGCGGCAGCATGCCGGCATAATTGCCCTTATGATAGGGCGAGTCCATCGTCAGCGTCGCCATCAGCCGGGCATGCGCCTTGCCCAGCGCATGATAGGGGACGCTGGGCAGCAGGTGATGCAGCGCATGATAACGCAGGCCCACCGGCGCCCACAAAGCCGGCAGATATCCGGGCGGCGGCACATTGACCGAATCCAGATATTGCGCCGTCACGGTCATCGCCTCGCCCTCATTCTCCCACAGATGCGCGACCAAAGTGCGCAGCTGGTTGATGACGGTCATGGCCGAATGCACGCCCATATAAACCAGCAGCGGCTTCCATCCGAAGGCGAACACACTGCCCACCAGCGCCAACGCAAAGGCGCATGCGCCGGCTTCCTGCCAGCGCCACATGCGCGCAAAATCGCCTTCGGGCGCGCGGCGGCGATAGGCGGGATTGATCGACAGCGCCGAAAATTCCGCCACCACCTTGGCGCGCAGCGGCGCGATCAGCAGCGACAGCGGCGTCAGCACGCCAAAGCGCAGGATCAGGCCGACGGGCGCCAGCGCCGCGACGACGATGAACAAAGGCAGCGACCAGGGCTTCATCAGCGCCAGCGGCAGATATTCCGGGTCGTCCGCCGTGCCATAACGGGTGCGGGCATGATGCTGCGTATGCACGCCTTCATACAGGAACGACGGGATCATCAGCGGAATGCCGACGATCAGGTTCCAGCCGAAACGAAAGCCGGGCAGGGCGCCCTTACGAATATGGGTGAGTTCATGGATGAAGCTCGCCGCGCGATAGAGCGCCATCATCGCCACAAGCGCGCAGCCGATCGCCAGCGCGACATCGTCCACCAGCATCGCGCCGGCCAGCGCCGCCCAGCCGACCAGAGCGGACGCCAGCATGTCGGGCCAGTAGATGCGCGGATTGGCCACGGCATATTCGCGCGACATTTCAGCCGCGGCGCGCAGCATGGCGTTATCGTCAGGAATGGCCGCCCGCGCCTTCTGCGCGGCGGCAAGAATGGGATCATGCACTGTCATGCGGCCGGTCCTAGCTTCCAAATGCGCTGATATCATGGCAGCACCATGACATATTCATCCTGTTACCCTTCTGTTTCCGGCGCGTGATTGACATTCCGCAAACAAGCGCCGAACTGCACCCCATTCCTCTTTTCCTGTGAAGGCGGCACCCGTGGCGCAGAACGATCTGGTTATCACTCCCGTTTCCGGCAAGGCCGACCTGAAGGCTTTCATCGATCTGCCCTGGCGGCTCTACGCCAATGATCCCAATTGGGTGCCGCCTTTGAAGGCCGAGGTGAAGGAATTGCTGACGCCGGGGAAAAACCCCTTTTTCGGTCATGCGCAGGCGCAATATTTCCTCGCCCGTCGCGGCGGCGTGGTGGTCGGCCGCATTTCCGCCCATATCGATCGTCTGGCGCTCCAGCAGCCGGTGGAGCAGGGCATGGGACCGGGCACCGGCAATTTCGGCCTGTTCGAGGCGGAGGATGATGCGACCGGCAAGGCGCTGATCGCCACCGCCGAGGACTGGCTGCGGGGCCAGGGCATGACCCGCGTCCTCGGCCCGATTTCGCTCTCCATCTGGGAAGAGCCGGGCCTGCTCATCGAGGGCCATGATCATCCGCCAACGGTGATGATGGGCCATAACAGCCCGGCCTATCAGGCGATGATCGAAGGGACGGGCTATATCCCGGTCAAGCAGCTCAAAACCTATGAGTTGGACATCACGAAGCAATTCCCGCCGCTCATTCAGCGCATCGTCCAGTCGGGCGAGAAAAATGCCCGCATCCGCATCCGTCAGGTCGATAAATCGCACTTCGACAAGGAAGCGGCGATCATCCTGTCGATCCTGAACGACGCCTGGGGCAATAATTGGGGCTTCGTGCCGATCACCGACGAAGAAGTCGCCCATACCGGCAAGAAGCTGAAACCCATCGTGTTTGAAGACCTGATCATGGTGGCCGAGCTGGATGGCGAACCGGTCGCCTTCATGATGACCCTGCCGGACCTGAATGAAGCGGTGGCGTCGCTCAATGGCTCGCTCTTCCCCTTCGGCTGGATCAAGCTGCTGAAATGGCTGCGCAAGCCGCAGTGTCGGACGATGCGCGTGCCGCTGATGGGCGTGGTGCAGCGGCTGCAAAGCTCGCGCATGGCCAGCCAGCTCGCTTTCATGATGATCGAATATATCCGCCGCAACGCGACCGCACGCTATGGATCGACCCGCGGCGAAATCGGCTGGGTGCTGGACGACAATCAGGGCATGAACGCCATTGCCGATGCGATCGACAGCAAAGTGAACAAGGTCTACCAGATTTACGAAAAGGCGCTCTAAGAGTCTTCTCTGATTGGGGCTTCCTAGGTCAAGCTGCTTCCTCGATTTCTTGATCGTTCCCATGGATCACTCGCTTCTCTCCGCGGTCGGCGCGTGGCCGCCGCATAATGGGGTCAGGAGAG
>JAJZTH010000048.1 GCA_021849075.1 Pseudomonadota bacterium
ATGTCCTGCGCAAGCGCTATGCCGAGCGGCTGGACGCGCTGTATAAGGGGTGAGGCCGGGCTATTTCGCCGCCGGCGGCGTGCGATAGGGGGTGAAGTCGCCCAGTGCGCAGGAGCCGGTGGTGATGCCGATCTGAAGATTGGCGGTGGTGGTGAAGTCGCCGCGGCAATATTGCGAACCGAAACTGCGCACGATCATCGTGTCGCCAGCGGTCAGGCCGTTGCAGCTGCCGATCAGATCATTTTTATAGACCAGATTCTTGTTCACCCGATACAGCAGCACGTTGTTGCTGATCACGGTCAGGTTGGTCTGCGGCTCGCGGTTGATGCAGCTGATCTTCTCGCCCGCCACCTTGCCGGCCAGCGCCTTGTCGAGCTGCGCGACCTGCTTGTCGGTCAGTGGCTTTGGCTCATAGCTGCCGGTGCAGCCCGCCAGCAACAGGCCCGCCAGTAACGGGGGCGTCGCCATCATCCACGCACGCATCATCTCACTCCGCATCTTTGGTCGTCTGAGAGACGCCATCATAGAGTAAAAACCGTCAGGCCGCATCCTTCGCCGCGCGCCGCGCCGCCAGTTGATCGACCGTGGCGGCGCGCATGAAGATGTTGGTCGCGCGCTCCGCGCCGATGCTGGTCGGCACCGTCGCCTCGCCGCGCGCGCGCGCCGCCTCGACCGCGGCGACGCGGGTTGCCAGCGCGGCGTTATCCGGTTCGATCGTCAGCGCGAAGCGGCCGTTGGAGAGGGTATATTCATGCGCGCAATAGACGGTCGTGTCGGCCGGCAGGGCGGACAGCCGCGCCATATTGGCGAACATCTGCGCCGCCGTCCCTTCAAACAGGCGGCCGCATCCCATGGCGAACAGCGTGTCGCCGACGAAGACGATCTGATCCTGCGCCAGATGATAGGCGACATGCCCGGCCGTATGCGCCGGCACCGCCATCACGCTGGCGACATGGTCGCCGATCCGCACCACATCGCCTTCGCTCACCGTCCGGTCGAGCGTGCCGATCTTGTCCGCCTCCGCCGCCGGGCCGGTGATGATGCAGCCGCCCCAAGCCTGCGCCGCCGCCTTGATGGCTGCATTGCCGCCGACATGATCGCCATGCCAGTGGGTGTTCCAGATCTGGCCGATCGTCCAGCCGCGCGCAGCGGCGGCCGCCAGCACCGGCTCCGCCACGGCGGGATCGACCGCGACCGTCTCCCCGCTCACATCATCGTGCAGCAGCCAGACATAATTGTCGTTGAGAACGGGGATGCGGACGACTTCCAGCATGGCGTTTACCAATGGCCCGTGTTCGGCATCGACGCCCAGGGTTCGGCCGGCTCCAGCCGCCCGTCCTGTAACAATTCGATCGAGATATTGTCCGGGGTGCGAATGAAGGCCATGTGCCCGTCGCGCGGCGGCCGGTTGATGGTGATGCCCGCGTCCATCAGCGTCTGGCAGGTGTCATAGATATTTTCGACCTGATAGGCGATATGGCCAAAATTGCGGCCTTCGCCATAGATTTCCGCCGGCGTGCCATCCTCTGCGGGCCAGTTGTAGGTCAGTTCGACCTGCGCATCCTCATCCCCCGGCGCGGCGAGATAGACCAGGGTGAAGCGGCCCTGCTCGCTGTCAAAGCGCTTCACTTCCTTGAGGCCCAGCAGTTCGAAGAGGGCCTTGGTCTTGTCGACATCGGCGACGCGGATCATGGTGTGCAGATATTTTGGCAAGCTAAACTCCATTCGTCGCCATAAAGCAACGGTTCATCTCTAGCGTGGCAGACAGACCTCCAAGATAAGGTCGCACATCACCGGACGGAAGAGGAAAGCAGCATGGCATTGGATGTGCGGGACAAGGTTTTTCTGGGCGGCGCGGCGCTGCTGGCCTTTGGCGTGGTGGCGGGCGGCTATCTGCTGGGCGACGGGCTGAAGCGCGCCAAGGCCGCCGACCGGTCGGTCACAGTGCGGGGGCTGGCCGAAAAGGATGTGACGGCCGATCTTGCCACCTGGTCGATCAGCTATTCGGCGACCGGCTTTGACCTGCCGACGGTGCGCGGCGAAATCGACGCCAACACAAAGGAATTGCAGGCATATTTCAAGAGCCTGGGGTTTCGTCCGGAAGAGCTGAAGCCGGTTGGCGCAGGCGTCAACCAATGGCTCAACAATGGCGTCAACACCATCACCATTACCCAGCGCATGTTGCTGCGCACCACCGACATTGCCCGCGCGCAACGGGCGGTGGCGCAGCAGTTCGATCTCGTCCGGCGCGGTGTTACGCTTCAGGAAGGGTCGGGCATGCGTTACAGCTTTACCAGGCTGAATGACGTCAAACCGCAGATGGTGGCCGCCGCGACGAAGGACGCACGCGCGGCGGCGGAACAGTTCGCCAAGGATTCGGGCGCAGGCGTGGGTGGCATCAAGAGCGCGACCCAGGGCTATTTCTCGATCGACGCCCGTGATGGCGAAGGGGGCGGCGACGGTGGCAGCGACACGCCTTACAAGAAGGTGCGCGTCGTCACGACCGTCGACTTCTACCTGAAATAACGGTTTGGGAAAAATGCGCGAAAGAGCGCATTTTTGATGCCGCACCAGCCCACACCCCCACCCGACCTCCCATCAGGATACCATGTCTGGGAGGTCGGGTGGGGGTGTGGGCTGGTGCGGACTAGTCTCTCAGCACCGGCCGCGACGGCGCTCCCTGCGGGTGCAACGGTCATTGTCACCGATGATCGCGCCGGCCGTGCCGCCGATGATCGCCCCTTCGGCGGTGCCCAGGCCCGTCGCGCTGCCGACCACCGCGCCGCCCGCGCCGCCGATCAGGCCGCCGCGCGTGGCCCCGCGCGAGCAGGCGCTGGTGGCCGCCGCACCGACGACCAGCAGGCCGATGGCGAGCGCGTTCTTGTATCGGGTGTCCATATCGCTGTCTCCTGTTACGCCCGCCGCAGATTAGCGAACCGGCCGCAGGGGCGCAGGGTTCCGTGACAAAGTCTTGCTGGCGGTTCAGCTCGCCGGCTTGTCGGACGGCAATCGCGTCAGATTATCCGCCGCCGCCTTGCCCGAGGGGGCATCGGGCGACAGCCTGACCGCCCGTTCCCAGGCCGATCGCGCAATATCGGCATGATCGGTCAGAATGGCGACATTGCCTTCCTCCAGCGCAACGGATGCATCGTCGGGCGACAATTGCACCGCGCGGGCGATATGCGCCTGGGCCAGTCGCATGTCGCCTGATCGCCGGGCCAGGGTGGCGGACAAGAGCCAGCCCAGTGGATCCCAGGGCGCCTGCGTCAGCGCGATGTCGATCGAATCGCGGGCGGCATCTGTCTCGCCCAGCGCGACCAGCGCCCGCGCCCGGTCCAGATGCACCTCGCCCTTTTCCATGCCGTCGGGCAGGCCGCGCGCCAGCGCCGCGTCGAAATCGGTGCGCGCCTTGGCGGCGTCACCCCCGGCCAGCGCGGCATTGCCCGCCTGCGCCCATAGCCGTGCGCTTTGCGCCATTTCATTGCCGCGCTCGGCCTCTTCCGCCGCCTGTTCGAAAGCGACGATGGCGGGGGTCCAGCGTTCCGCGCGGGCATAGGCGAAACCCATGCAGTGGCGGGCGTAGAAGCTGCCGCCGTCGATCCGCCATTTTTGGGCGAAGGCGATGCCGGCGTCGGGCGATTCCATCGCCTGATCCAGACATGCCTGGAAGGGGGCGGCGAATTTGGCCGGCACCGGAATGCGGCCATCGTCGCGCGCCGGTGCGTTTGCGGCGGGCGGCGGGGGTGCTGCTGCGGCTGCGGCGCGCTCGTCCCGCTTGCGTTGCTGGCTGCGCTTCATCACCGCCTCAATCTCGGGATCGAGGGTCTGAAGCAGGATCGGCAGGAAAAAGGGCATCAGAAATGGTCCAACAGGCTGGCGACGGTGCGGATCAGCAGGGCAATGTCCTGATCGCGCGACAGGCGATGGTCGCCGTCCTTAATCAGCAGCGTCTGCACATCCGATGAACGCAGCCGCGCGGCCGTTTGCAGGGCGATGTCCCACGGCACGTCGGGGTCCACCTGACCATGCAGCAGCCGCACCGGGCAATCGATCGCGATCTCCCCCGTCAGCAGGCGCAGTTGCTGACCCGATTGCCAGAAGCCCAGCGTCGTCACATAGGGATCGTCGCTGTAGGGCGTTGGCTCCTCGATCCGGCCTTCGGTCGCCAGCAGCGCCTTGTCCGCATTGGTAAAGCCCCATTCGGTAAAGTCGGGCGCAGCGGCGATGCCCACCACGCCAACGATCCGGTCGGGCCGGGCCTGCGCCACCAGCAGGGCCAGCCATCCGCCCATCGACGATCCGACCAGAACCACCGGTCCCTGTGTCAGCGCATCCATCGCCAGCAGCACATCGTCGCGCCAGCTGGCCAGCGTGCCATCGGCAAAGCGCCCGTCGCTCGCGCCATTGCCGGCATAGTCGAGCCGCAGCATCGCCCGCCCCTGCGCCAACGCCCACTCATGCAGCGCCACCGCCTTGCTCCCTTCCATGTCGGACATATAGCCCGGCAGGAAGATCAGCGTCGGCCCGGTTCCGTCGCTATGGCGATAGGCCAGACGCAGCCCATCCGGCCGGGCGAGAAAGCTGGGCGGAGGCGGTGGCGCGGGTGGGGTGAGGCTGGTCATGGGTCTGGTCATCCTGGAAAAGACGTCACCCTTTGCCCCAAAACCCCCTTTTTTGCGAAACCCAAAAAATAATGCGGACAATGCGTTGACAGCATAAGAGGCCGCCGTTAGAGGCGCACTCCTACCCCGTGCCCAGATGGCGGAATTGGTAGACGCACCAGCTTCAGGTGCTGGCGATCGCAAGGTCGTGGAGGTTCGAGTCCTCTTCTGGGCACCACTGACGCCTCTGGATTCGTCCAGAGGCGTCCGGTAAGCGACTGGTTTCACAGCATTTCTAGACCGAAGATCGCCAGACACCGTCCGGCGACATCCGGCTAGGGGCAACAGCAGCGACCACAAAATGTTGCTCTTTTTGTTGCCCTCGGATCGACCCGGCCTTGCTGGGAAAACGACCATGCTGACCTACGTCCAGATCAATGCCGCCAAGCCCAGAGAGAAGGCTTGGACCCTGAGCGATTCTCAGAGCCTCTATCTTGTCATCCAGCCAAACGGTTCGAAGCTATGGCGCTTCAACTACCGGTTTCTGGACAAGCAGAAGAAGCTTCATCTCGGGGGCTGGCCAACCATAAGCCTCGCGGAGGCACGTGCTCGGCGCGACGAAGCCAAGAAGAAGATCGCAGAAGGGCTCGATCCAGCGCTGGAGAAAAAACGCGCGAGAATTGCTGCCAAATATGCAGCCGCCAACACGTTCGAGGACGTAGCGAAGGAATGGCTCGTAAAATGTGAACGGGATGGCCTCGCATCGGTAACCGTCGACAAGATCCGCTGGCTTCTCGCCAAGGCCTACCCTGTGATCGGCACCATACCGATCGCGCAAATCACCCCCCACGAAGCCCTTGCAGTCCTCCGAAAGGTAGAGGCCACCGGGGCCTATGAGAGCGCGCGGCGTATGCGAAGCGTGTTGAGCCGCGTCTTTCGCTATGGTGTCGCAACCGTGCGATGCGACAAGGATGTCGCTGCCGATCTGCGTGGCGCAATCGCCGCGCCGAAGGTCAAGCATTTCGCTGCCATTACCAAGGCATCGGAAGTCGGCGCGCTGCTTCGGGCCATCGACGGATATACGGGGCACAAGGTCACAGTCATGGCCATGCGGCTGTCACCGCATGTCCTCCTCCGCCCCGGGGAACTGCGGCAGGCCGAATGGACCGACATAGACTTCGATGAGGCCATCTGGTTCATTCCTGCCGAACGGATGAAGATGCGCCGCCCGCACCGGGTGCCTCTGTCCCGTCAGGTGATGGCGATGCTGAAGGAGCTGCATGAGCACACCCATTGGTGGCGATATCTCTTCCCAGCCCTCGGCCGACCGCGCAAGGCGATGTCCGAGAATGCGGTAAATCAAGGCCTGCGCCGGCTTGGCTACACCACGAACGAGATGACGGCGCATGGCTTCCGGGCGATGGCCGCGACGCTCCTCAACGAGATGGGCGAATGGAACCCCGACGCAATCGAACGACAGCTCGCGCATGTCGACACAAACCAGGTGCGGCGGGCTTATGCCCGCGGGGAATATTGGGACGAGCGCGTGCAGATGATGCAGCGGTGGTCGGACTACCTCGATGACCTTCGAGACGGGGGTAAGGTTCTGCGCCCGGAATTCGGAGCCAAGCGATTGAGGGGCTAACCCTTATGCTTCGCAGGGGATAAGCTCGGTTTATCCCCTGTGAGTTGTTAGAGGTGAATGCCGCTCGCCCCTGCAAAGTATCGGTGCAAACAGATCAGCATGGCAGGCCGCGTCTCGGATTAGCACTGACGGCAAAACGCGACCAGATCGCGACATTCGCGTAGTGATCATCGAATGACTGCTTTTGTGCGCTTTCGGTTGATGCCCGGCAACCGCTTCGACAGCATCGGGGGTGGCTCCGCTCATTGAGGGTGTCGAATTCGGCGCGTTGCTCGCCGACAAGGCCATCGACAGCAACGACATCGTCGCCGATCTCGACAAACGCGGTGCCAAGATCGTCATTTCGCAGCACCCGCGTCGCGCCAAGCCCATCCCGCTCGATGCCGAAATGTACAAATGGCGCCATCTGATCGAGAACTTCTTCTGCAAACTCAAGGAAGGTTGCGGATGTTAGCTGCGAAAAATTCCAGAAAGCGCATGTGAACATGCGGCGATGCCTCCGCGACGATCGGCGGCAGGATGACGGACGGAAGTTTGATGGTTGGCAGCATGAATTTCGGACCAAAGGCATATATACGTGATAATGTCCTTTATCACATATATATGGAGACAAGCAGAAATTAGACTTGTGTCCCACCCGATGAACGGTTGTAAGTCAGTCGCGTTCGACGCAGAGCGGATGAAGCGGGATGATGGATGTTTCGTCTGGACAGATCGGCACCGCTTTGGCGCAGCGCGGGGGACAGGTAAGAATGAAGATCGCAGTTTTCGGGCTTGGCTATGTCGGCCTGTCCAATGCCGTATTGCTGGCCCAGAATAATGAAGTGGCGGCAGTCGATATTACACCTGAACGGGTCGATATGCTCAATGCGCGCAAGTCGCCGATCGTAGATGCTGAGCTGGAAGAATTTCTCACCACTCGTCAGCTCAATCTCACCGCCACACTCGATCCGCAACAGGCCCTGACCGGTGCCGACTATGTGATTGTCGCCACGCCGACTAATTATGATGCTGGCAACAACAAATTCGATACCTCATCGGTCGAAGCTGTGATCGAGGTAGCCAAGGCCGTGAATCCGGATGCGACGATCGTCATCAAATCGACCATTCCGGTCGGTTTCGTCGAAGATGTGCGCCGGCGTCTGGAAACCAATCAGGTTATTTTTAGCCCGGAATTTTTGCGCGAAGGCAAGGCGCTTCAGGATAATCTCCATCCCTCGCGCATCATCGTAGGCGAACAGTCGGACCGCGCTCGGATCTTCGCCGACCTGCTATTGCAGGGCGCGGTGAAGAAGGACGTGGAAATCCTGTTCACCGACCCCAGCGAGGCGGAGGCGATCAAGCTGTTCGCCAACACCTATCTCGCCATGCGGGTCGCTTTCTTCAACGAACTGGATAGCTATGCCATCGCCCACGGCATGGACTCGCGCCAGATCATCACCGGCGTCGGTCTCGACCCCCGCATCGGCGCACATTATAATAATCCCAGCTTCGGCTATGGCGGCTATTGTCTGCCCAAGGATACCAAACAGCTACTCGCCAACTATTCCGAAGTGCCGCAGAACCTCATTCGCGCGATCGTGGACGCCAATCATACGCGCAAGGATTTCCTGGCCGACCAGATCATCGCCAAGGCCCCCAAGAAAGTCGGCGTGTTCCGCCTAGTAATGAAAGCGGGGTCCGACAATTTCCGCCAATCCTCGATCCAGGGTATCATGAAGCGGATCAAGGCCAAGGGTATCGAAGTGGTGATCTATGAACCCGCGATGCAGGAAGAGGCATTTTTCGGTTCGAGGGTTCTGCGCGATCTCGCTGCCTTCAAGCAGGAATGCGACATCATCATCGCAAACCGCATGACGCCGGATATCGAAGATGTGTCGGATAAGATTTTCACGCGGGATCTTTTCGGATCGGATTGACAATTATCCTGACTGCGGGTGCGATTTCTTTCCATCAAGATGAAATATCAGCCCAATATCGCATGGAGTTATGATGATCAGGCTTCCCCGCCTTCGCCGTCGACGCACGACTGTCGGTCAAAGCCATTCCGTTCGCGATTATCAGGCGCTCGTGCGCGCTAAGCTCAAATCCCTGCCCGATAACCCCGCGCTGGCGTTGGCGCAGGCGATCGGGGCGCCGACGATGGAAGATTTCATGTCCATCGGCGACGGTCATGTCGCAGTGCTGCGACATCGTGGGCTGCTCGACGGCATGACCGTCTATGATTTGGGCTGTGGCTGTGGCCGCACGGCGCAGGCGTTGGTCCGTCATGGATGGCAGGGGCATTATACTGGCGCCGATGTCGTGCAGGAACTGATCGATGAACTGGCTCGCCAATGTCCGGGCTATGATGTTCTGCTCAACGTCACGCCCCGTATCGTCGCACCCGACGCCTCGCTCGACATGGTTTTTCATTGGTCGGTCTTCACCCATTTCTATCCCGGTGAATCCTACCTCTATACGGCTGACGCCTTTCGTGCGCTCAAGCCCGGCGGCAAGATGATCTTCTCCTTCCTCGAACTGGAGGATGTGGAGCATGACCGGGTATGGAACGCCAATCTCGATCATTTGCGCGCCGCCAATCGCGCCGAACATCTCGACGCTTTCCTGCATCGCGACTGGATACGCCGCTTCGTCCGCGATGCCGGTTTTGCAGAACCGCGCTTCACCGACGGGCAGGACGGCAGGGATCATCCGCCCTTCTGGCAAAGTCTGGCGGTGTTGGAAAAGCCCGCCTGACTGCTATCGGTCAAGCTGCGGCAGCCCTGCTTGCGCCAGTGCCCTGTCCAGATAACGCATGAACGCGGGCGTGCGCCCGGCCTCCCGCGCACGCAGCCAGGCCAGCGCCACCACGGGCCGCCACGCATCGATGTCGCGGACGACCATGTCCGGCGATGCTGTCAACCACCCCCGGCGCAACCGCCCTGCCGCCCAATCCCGCCACAGGTTCGTCACCCAGTCGGCAGGGCCTATGCCAAAGCGCATCAGCATTTCGGATCGCACCGCGTCGGCCGCCGGATGGCCCGCCGCGGCTTTCGACCAGTCGATCACCTTCATCCCCTGCGGCGTCATCATTATATTGCCCAGATGAAAATCGCCATGGATCAGCGCGTCCCAGTCTGGCAAGGTTTCCAGATAGGCGATCGCGGCTCGTTGCAGCGGAACGGGCGCCGGACCATAAGCGATGTCGGTGGCCAGCACCTGTTTCAGCGGGCGCAAGGTCCCTCCCCTCGCCCGGTGCATTGCGCCATGGATAGCGCCCATCTGGTCGATCGCCCATCCCGCACGCATCGGGTTGCGCCGGACCCAGTCCATCACCGTTGCGCCTTCAAGCCGGGGATAGACGATGCCCCGTCGTCCATGCCGATCCTGCCGCGCGAACGCAGCGGCCGTCGGCACGCCGCTTGTCTCTGCATGGATGGACGCTTCGATTTCGCGCGCGATCATCTCATCCGACACGCTGTCGCGAAACAGCTTGAGCACCTGCGCGTTTCCAACATCGAACAGTTCCGCGCTCGCGCCCCTGGCGATGTACGAGCCTGTATTACTGGCTGACGTGGTGCGCTTGTCCATAGGCATCTTTCTTGGCGGGAAAACACCGATCTTTCCACTCCGAAAGTCATTGGACGATAGGATACCTATAGGATATCAAGAGATATCTTATAGGTATCCTTTTCAATAACATTGTGATGTATTATTTTTTGGTATAGCGTCACGCCACATTCCGCCAACAAGAGAGGTTCATGGCGCGCAACACCTCCATCACGATCGGCGATCATTTCAGCCATTTCGTCAGCGAACAGGTTTGCTCCGGCCGCTATGGGTCGACCAGCGATGTCGTGCGTGCCGGGCTGCGGCTGCTGGAAGAACATGAAGCGCGCGTTCGTGCGCTCAATGACGTTCTGATGGAGCCGGGTACGCATGATCAGCCACAATCGCTCGTCAGGACTGACCATTCCCCATCTGAGGTATGAATGGCGCAAAAGCATGGCGTCTGACGCGGTGGCAGGACGCAAAATGGCGGCAAAGCGGTAAGTTCGCGCTTTCGAGTAGAAATAGGAAAGACATGACTTTCGGGATGGAGCGATCATAATGGCCGTGGTGCAGAACGAGCTATTTCAGCTTGACAGTCCCCTGCTGGGCGAAATCCGTGGCGAACGATCGCTGATGGCCTTCCCTTTTTTCGCCCTCGCCAAAAATGCGTGGATGAAGCCGCTGGCCTATTCCACCCCCGACGATCGAGGTGCGGCCCAGCGCGCGGGGCGTGGCCACCATCTATGACAAGGAAATCGTCCTCTACATCGCCAGCCTGATGGCCGCAAAAATAGAGGCGGGCATGGCCACACCGCAGGATTTCACCTTCACCGCCCACGACCTGTTCAGCGTCACCGGCGCCAACCACAGCGCCCGCTCCCATTCCCGTCTGGCCGATGCGCTGGAGCGGCTTCAGGGTACGCAGATCCGCACCAATATTGAAGCCGGAGGCGAGGGCGAGGAAGGGTTCTTCTCCTGGCTGTCGGACGCCCGGCTGCAATATGCGCCCACCGCCAATGGCGAAAAACGGCTGAAATCGGTCAAGGTGCGGCTATGCGACTGACTGTTCCGCGCTATTTTACGTGATGGGCAAGTGCTTGACTACGCTTCCACTTATTTTCAACTTGGGCCGATAGAGCGCTGCATTTACGAAGTCGCCCGGTTAAGCTGTGTCGATGGTGAACCGCTCGACATCGACCTCAACCTGCTCAAGCTCCAGACCGGTTTTCAGAACCCCCTGTCCAACTTCCGCATCGCAATGCGCCAGATCGCGGCCGCCAACGCCATTCCCGATTATGACATCGCGCTGATCGAGGATGTGCCTGCCGTTGCGACGGTGGAGGATGGTCCGCGCAAGGCAGGGCGGCGGCCGACCATGGCGCGGGTCGTCATCACCCGCCGCACGTCGCTGGCGATCGAAACGACGGCCGACGTTCCGGCCTGACGCCCTAGGCTGACGGGCCGGCCTGACCGGCCTGCTCACTGGCTAACGTTCCGGCCCGATCGCCCATTCCGCTTTTCCATGACCGGCCAGGCAGCGCCCGCCTGGCCTGCCCCATGCTGATTCGCATCTGGCCTCAATATTCCTACTCGAAAGCACGAATGGGGCGGCTATCGAAGCGGCGTGGCGGAGACCGGCATTCGGGCAGGATTGAGGCGCATGGCGGCTTCATCCGTGAACTGCTTGCCGAACAGGGCGACATTACCCTTGTCGAAGTTCAGGCTCGATTGATCGAGCGGGGCGCCCCGGTCGGGATCGGCACGCTGCATCGCTTTTTCGTGCGCCACGGCATCACGCGGAAAAAAAGACCGGGCACGCAATCGAGCAAGACCGTCCCGACGTCCTGAAACAGCGTCACCACTGGTTCGACGGTCAGCTCGATCTGGAACCAGAACGCCTGGTCTTCATCGACGAGACTTGGACGGCGACCAACATGACCCGCAGCTATGGCCGCTGCGCCAAAGGCGAGCGTCTGCGGATGGGCTTCCCGCACGGCCATCGCAAGACGACCACGCTGGTGGCCGGCCTGCGCATGACCGGTATGATCGCGCCGATGGTGCTCGACGGCCCGATCAACGGCGACTGGTTCGAAGCCTACGTAGCTCAAGTGCTTGTGCCGGAACTGCGACCGGGCGACATCGTCATCATGGACAACCTGTCGAGCCACAAGCGCGCGTCGGTCCAAGTGCTCATCGAGGCCGCAGGTGCAACCCTGCGCCTCCTTCCACCTTACAGCCCGGACTTCAACCCAATCGAGAAGGCGTTCTCCCGGCTGAAGGCAATGCTGCGCAAAGCAGGCGAGCGAACCGTCAGCGGGCTTTGGGGCCTGATAGGAAAGCTCGTCGATATCTTCCAGCCCGACGAATGCGCCAATTACTTCAAATCGTGCGATATGAACCGGAATGAGTGGAAAACGCTCTAATGTCTGGCGCTTCATGATGGATGCGCTGCACTAGAAATTCGCGTCGACATCAGCCTGTTGCGATGACAAACTTGGACCCCGACGCGCGACCTGAGCGTCAAGGCCAACGGCGCGTAAATTTGGTATCTTGTCCGATGGGTATCGGATATCTGGCCGACATCTTATGTTCTGCGCTCTCGATCCAGTGCCGCCAGCGCCTGTTCCAGCACCGCGCCCAACGGCAATCCCATATCGTCGGCAATGCGATATAGTTCGCTGATCGTCTCTTCGGTCGCCTTAATGTTGATCTGCCCGTTACGCCCGGTCACATGGCGGCGTGGCTGGCGGCCAGCCAACGCAGGCGAGAGCGAGGAGGGCGTTACAACTGTCTCGGTCGCTGTTTCACGTGCGGTCGGTGCTGCCGCTTTGCGGCTCAGAAAACCGCTGCTTTCCGCGATTTTCTCGATCGTTGCGGCGGGCGCGGGCTTGGCCGCATTGTCCGACGCGAAATCATCCAGATCGCCAAAGGGATTGGCTCTCCTCATCCTGTTACCTCATCGGCCTTGACGGCGTTCTTCCTGCGGGCGCGCAATTGCTCGATTACCTCGACGGCGAACTGCTCGGCATTGGCGATCGCCTTGTCGAGATTGGACACGTCCCTGGGGTCCAGCTCCTCCAGCGTCTGGCGGAAAGAGAAGATCGCGCGAAAGGCTTCGCGCTCGTGCAGCTGGGTCGTGGACATCGGCACACCGGCATCGACCAGCCCGTCCTGGATATGCCCCATCGTGCGCGTGCGGATGATCGGGCTGGTGCGCAACAGCACGCCATAGGGCACGGCCCGCCCGGTCATTTCCTCATGCTGTTTCAGCACCCTGATCGGCTGGCTCGCCTGTTCCGCGTCCAGCTGCGACCTGCATCGGGATCACTACCAGATCGGCCTGGCTGACGGCCAGCAACACGATCTTGGCGGCCGTCCCTTCCAGATCGACGATGACGAAGGTGGTCTTGGCCGCGGCCTCCTCGATCTTGTCGAGGATATAATCCTCATCGACATCGGCGACGATCGACAGATTGTCGGGCAATTGCGCATCCTTGCCCCATGCAGCGATCGGGTGATTGGGATCGGCATCGATCACCGTCACCTTGGCGCCGCGCGCCAGCTGAGAGGCAAGGAGCAGGGTGGCGGTAGTTTTCCCGACGCCCCCCTTAGGACTGATGAAAGCCATTGTAGGCATGAGATAGCAGTATAGCTATCCGCTACCGCAAGGCAATCCGATAGCTACCTGGTATCCTATAGATAGCATTTTATTACATGCACGGATGGAAAGGCGAGGATTTCCTTTGTTATTCCGGTCAAAAGCTTTATCTGCCAAGGCCCATGCGATCGAAATCGATTAGCCATTATCTGAAGCGTATCGCCGACATCTGGCTGACCGTATCCGTCCATTTCGACGCCTTCCGGCTTGAACCGCGCGCCTATCTGACCGCGACAAAATGGTGGATCAAACGCAAGCGCGTCCGCGCCCGCGGACAATTCGCTCCTCTGCTCAGCCGATCGCTGCGGGCCTATACACTCTGGGCCGCGCGGCAGGAACGAGCGGGGCGGCCGGCTAGTCCCGCCGACGCCGATCATCCGATCATTGCCCTGGTCGACATCAGGGACAATCATGCCCCTGGAGATGCCACCGCGACGCTCGAAAGCCTTGCACCCGAAGGGATTCCGGCCTTGCTGGTTGGCGCTTTGGAAACGACGAGGCTTGCCGACAGGATCAATTGGGGAAGAAAGCCATGGCTGCTGCCTATGGTTGCCGGCGACAGGATCAGTCCTGGCACGGCTGCCGCCTATCGCGCAGCCATGGACGATCCCGCCCGACGATTGATCTATGCGGACGATGATCTGTTGACGGGCCGGCGGCGACGGAAGCCCTGTTTCAAACCGGACTGGAATGCGGAACTATATGCGCATTGCGACTATATCTCCGGCGCCTGCATGGTGCGCGCGACCAGATCCGATCTGGAGGCCGTCGTCGATCGGTCTGACTGGGCCGAATGTTTGACCGCGAAAATGGCAGGGGAGGGCGAACCGCTGCATCTGCGCGAGATGCTACACCACCGCCGCCGTCGCCCGTTAACCAGGTTGCCGGTGGTGCCGCTTGATATCGTACACAGCCTTCCGCCCGTGACTGTCATCGTGCCGACCCGCAACAGGGTTGATCTGTTGCGCGCCTGCCTTGATGGTGTGATGGCCAGCGACTATCCCGATGTTGAAATCATCGTGGTGGACAATGATAGCGATGATCCGGACACGCTGGCCTATCTGGCCGGACTTGACCCGGCCAGATGTAAATTACTGCGGCATGCGGGCCCGTTCAACTATTCGGCGATCAACAATCGGGCGGTTGACCATGCGCGGGGCAGGCTGATCTGCCTGCTCAATAATGACATAGAGGTCATGGAACCGGATTGGCTGCGGGTCATGGCGACGCAGGCCCTGCGTCCAGAGGTCGGCGCGGTAGGCGCGCGGTTGCTCTATCCCGATGGACGTATTCAACATGCCGGCGTAGTGATCGGTGTCGGCAACGCTGCGGGCCATGCCCATCGTTTCCTATATCCTGACGAAGCAGGCTATTTTGATCGTCACAGCCTGCCGCAATTCACCGCCGCGGTGACAGCCGCTTGTCTTCTGGTCGAACGCGACAAGTTTATGGCGGTTGGCGGCCTTAACGAACGCGATTTTGCTGTGGCCTTCAACGATGTGGATCTGTGCCTGCGCCTCAACCAGCGAGGCTGGCAATCGCTTTACGAGCCGCGCGCCACATTGATCCATCATGAATCCGTATCGAGGGGACTGGATCAGGATCCCGTAGGAGCTGCGCGCTTTGCCGGGGAATTGGCTGCGCTTAAGCGGATATGGAAGACGGACGAGATTTTCGATCCTTATCACCATCCGCAGCTCAGCCGGGCGAGCGAGCAGTTCGCGGTGGCGATCTGATCCTATGGTTGCACATTTTCCCGATGCTTCTGTGCCACGGCTGTCGCTGCCGCAACTGACCTTGTGCGCCGTCAGCTCGGTCAATGTTGCCGCCACGCTCCGCGCACTGGAAGCCTGTCTGGCGCAGATCGACGTTGCAACTTGCAAGTTCTTTACCGACAGTCCGGTCCATCCTGATCATCCGGATATCACGGTGGTCCCGATCGCACCGGTCACATCATCCAGAGCCTATTCCGATATCCTGCTGTCACAGATGGCCGATCATATTGATACGTCTCATTGTCTGGTTGTCCAATGGGATGGGCATGTGGTGGATGCATCGCGCTGGCGGCCGGATTTCCTCGATTATGACTATATCGGCGCGAGCTGGCCGCAATTCGCCGATGGACATGATGTCGGCAATGGCGGATTTTCCCTGCGAAGCCGGCGTTTGATGGAAGCGTGCCGCGATCCTGCCTTTCGTACCCATCATCCTGAAGATGTCGCGATCGGCCGGATCAACCGGGCATGGCTGGAGGGCAGGGGAATGCGCTATGCCCCGCGCGCGCTTGCCGATCTGTTTTCGACCGAACGTGCAGGGGATGTTTCGAACAGTTTTGGCTATCATGGCGCCTGGTTGATGCCCCGCGTAATCGGGACAGAGGCTTTTTGGAGCCTGTATCGCGATCTGGACGACCGCGGCACGATACGGCATGACTTCGCCGACATATTGAAACAAGTATGGCATGGGCGGGGTGGCTGGAAACGTGCGCTGCGGCTGATCCTGGACCAGAATACTCATCGGGGTGGACGGTGATGCTCAATGATATTTCTTATCCGTTGAAGAGGGGCCGACGCGCTTGACTAATATCTTTCCCGGCCTGCCTCTGATCGAATCTCCTCTGTTTCCTGTGCTGAAGGCGGAATGGGGACTGACGGCGGAAGAAGAACAGATCGCCAATGACCTGCATGAAAAAGGCTATGCAGTTTTCGATTTTCCTGACAGCGATCTGGACAATCGCATCGATCGTATCCAGGAACATTTAGGTCCACGTTATGGCATCGATTTCGACAATCCGGAAAGCGACAAGACTTGTGGCGAACGTCGCGTGCAGGATGCATGGCAGTTTAACGAGGATGTCCGCGCCATTGCAGTAAACCAGGCGGTTCTCGATCTTCTAAGCAAACTTTATGGCCGGAAGGCCTTTCCTTTCCAGACGCTGAATTTTCCGGTTGGCACCCAACAGGACGCCCATTCGGATTCCGTACATTTTTCCAGTCTGCCAGAACGGTTCATGTGCGGGGTGTGGCTGGCGATGGAAGATGTCGGTCCTAATGCTGGCCCCCTCTTTTATTACCCTGGCTCTCATCGCTGGCCGATCATGACCAATGGCCTGATTGGGCGCCGCGGTTATGGCATTGCCCTGGATTCTGCGCAGGATCCCTATGGGCCGGCCTGGCGTGCACTATGTGAAGTTCATGGTGCGCAGCCAGAACTTTTTCTTCCTCGCAAAGGCCAGGCCTTGATCTGGTGCGCGAACCTTTTGCACGGTGGCAGCTATCAGCATGATCCTGCTTTGACACGCTGGTCGCAGGTGACACATTATTATTTTGATGATTGTATATACTATACTCCAGCCTTTTCAGATGAGACGGTAGGTAACCTTCATGTGCGCAATCTGGTATCCATTGCTGACGGACAGCCGCGAGCGAACAAATATATGGGAGAAGAATTTAAGTCGGCTGCCCAGCCCCACCAGACGGCAAAAACGCGCAATCCATCCTGGCGGCGGAAGATAAAGAATTTGTTTAGATAGACCGCTTTGTACCCGGCAGCGATTCATTCGATCCTCAATGCAAAGCCGCCCACATATGCCTCGAAAAAATAATCCAGACACATTTTAGGCTCGCCTCACATTGACGGGAACGATAGCGTCCACCTACCCAAGAAAGACACACTGCATCATTAGGCAAGTTGGTTGATTATGTGCATCAAGATCGATTCCATAGAGCAGAAAGCGGTGTAAGCGAAATGAGGAAAAAAACCGGCCAGATAGACAAGTCTGAGAGCCCGATCCAAAAGTTGTTGAG
>JAJZTH010000049.1 GCA_021849075.1 Pseudomonadota bacterium
CCGATCTCATAGCGCGCTGGGGGTAGCGACCGCCCTCACACCGGCAGCACCGGTAACGCTGATTCGTCCCGAAGCCGCCGCTCGGGCCGCCCGCTTCTTTACGGAGAAGTTTCCGGGCCGCTCGCTCTATGCGGTAAAGGCGAATCCGTCTCCTGATCTGATCCGCACGCTGTACGCATCGGGCATCACGCATTTCGACGTGGCCTCGATCGCGGAAGTGCGCCTGGTCGCCGAAACGCTCGCTGGTGAAGATCAGGTCAAGCTCTGCTTCATGCACCCGGTCAAGGCCGAGGAAGCGATCGCGCTGGCTTATCATGACTATGGCGTGCGCACCTTCTCGCTCGACACGATCGAAGAGCTGGAAAAGATCATGCGCGCCACCGGCAATGCGACCGATCTGGAGCTGTGCGTGCGTCTGCGCGTTTCGTCCGAACATTCGGAACTCAGCCTCGCGTCGAAATTCGGCGCGGAACTGGGCGAAACCCGCGAACTGCTGATGGCCACCCGCCAGGCCGCCGATGCGCTGGGCATCTGCTTCCATGTCGGCAGCCAGGCGATGAGTCCCCAAGCCTATAGCGATGCGATCGAGCGCGTGCGCGCCGCGATCGTGGACGCGGCCGTTACGGTCGACATCATCGATGTCGGCGGCGGCTTCCCGTCCATCTATCCGGGCATGGAGCCGGTCGCGCTCGAAAATTATTTCGAAGCGATCCACCGCGGCTTTGAAAGCCTGCCGGTCAGCTATTCGTCGGAACTGTGGTGTGAGCCCGGCCGCGCGCTGTCGGCCGAATATAGCTCGATCATCGTGCGCGTCGAACGGCGTCGCGGGACCGAACTCTACATTAACGATGGCGCCTATGGCGCTTTGTTCGATGCCGCGCATATCGGCTGGCGCTTCCCCGTGGCTCTGCTGCGTGAGGAAGAGAGCGAGGAGGAGATGACCGCCTTCTCCTTCTACGGCCCGACCTGCGACGATATGGACCATATGGTTGGCCCCTTCATGCTGCCGGACGATGTGAAGGTCGGCGACTATATCGAAATCGGCATGCTCGGCGCCTATGGCGCGGCGATGCGCACCGGTTTCAACGGCTTCACCTCGGAATCGACGATCGAAGTGTCAGACGAGCCGATGGCCAGCCTTTATGGCGAAATCGTTCAGCCGCGCCGTCGCGCAACTGTCATCAAGCTGGGCTAACCGCCCCGCAGGAGAGAATGCTATCCCTCGCCGCCTTCCCCCTTGGCGGCGAGGGATTTTCTTTTGGCACAACCCGCATTCCGTTCGGCCCTTCGACAAGCTCAGGAGAGCGAAGTCGAAGCCCCATACTTTCTTTGCGACGGTGAAGAGAAGTACAGCCCCCTTCGACGCCGCCTGCGGCGTCGCTCAGGTTCAAACGAGGCACGTGACTCGTTTGAAGCTTCGACAGGCTCAGGGCGAACGGAAAAGGTTAAGCACAGCACCTCAAACCCGCTTTATCGCCGGAAAATGCCCACCAGTTCAACATGGGTTGTCCAGCGAAATTGCCCCACGGGCTTCACGCTTTCCAGTACATAGCCCGCCGCCACCAGATGCGCGGCATCCCGCGCGAAGCTGGCGGGATTGCAGGACACATAGGCGATCAACGGCACGGCCGATGCGGCGATCTGCAACACCTGTTCCTTCGCGCCTGCGCGTGGCGGGTCCAGCACGATCGCGGCGAAGCGGTTCAGTTCCTCCGGCGTCAGCGGCCGGCGGAACAGATCGCGATGATCCGCCCCCAACCGCCGCTGCGCCCGCCCCGCGCCCAGCTTCAGGGACAGGATGACGTCGCGCGCGCCCTCCGCCGCATAGACAGGCCGTTTCTCGCCCAGCGCCAGCGCAAAGGTGCCCAGTCCACAGAATAGATCGGCGATCGCCCCCGTTTCGGGCAGGGCTTCGCGCACCGCGCCGACCAGAGCCGCCTCGCCATCGGGCGTCGCCTGAAGGAAGGAGAAAGGCGGAAAACCTACAGGCGCGCCGCCGAAGCTAATCGTTGCCGGCTCCGGCTCCCAGCGGGTCTGCGGCCCGTCTCCTTCATCGATCGTCAGCCGCGCCAGCCCATGGGTTCGCGCAAAATCGCCCAGCCCTTCATCGGCGGCCAGTCCGCGGACCTTCACGCCTTCCAGCAACAGGTCGATACCCTGATCGATCAGCGACATGCGCACATGCGCCGCCCGCTTGTCTGGCAGGATCAGGCCCAGCAGGTCGCGCAGCGGCGCAATCAGGGCAAACAACCGGGGATCGAGCACCGCGCACATTTGCAGGTCGATCAGCTTGTGGCTGCCCTCTTCGGCGAAACCGATGGTGATCTTCCTGCCCGCCCGCGCCGCGCGCAGCGACGCCCGCCGCCGCGTCATCGGCGGCGAGATATGGGGCGACAGCACCATGCCCGGTATGATGCCCTGCCCCGCCAGCGCGCCGGTGACGCGCGCCGTCACGAAATCGGCATAGCTTTCCTCGTCCAGATGCTGGAGCTGGCACCCGCCGCAGGCCGGAAAATGGCTACAGGGCGGAACGGCGTGGTGGACACCGAAAGCGACACTTCCGTCGGCCCTGATCCAGTCGCCCGGCGCGGTCAGGGGGAAGTGGCGGCCGTCGGCCGTGACGCCGTCGCCCTTGGCGGCAACGCGGATGATGCTGTCTAAGTCGTTGTCTCTCACAATCGCGCGGCGATAGCCGCTGGCACCGCGCGAATCAAATCATCCGCAACAAAAGCCGGCCCGGCCCGCCGCGCGGCCTCCCCATGCAGCCACACCGCCTCGCACGCCGCGCGGAAGGGATCGCCCGTTACAGCCAACCGCCCGGCCGCCAGCCCCGCCAGCACATCGCCAGTACCGGCGGTCGACAGCCATGTCGACGCGCCGCTTGCCACCGCCGCCCGTCCATCCGGCGCGGCGACCACGCTGTCCGCCCCCTTGTAAGCGACCACCGCGCCAGACTGCCGCGCAGCCGCCAATGCCCGGTCGATCTTGCTGCCCGGCAAGTCACCGAACAGGCGCTGAAACTCGCCCTCATGCGGCGTCAGGATCGCACCCGCCGGAATGCGATCAACCGCACCCGCCAGCAGCACCAGCGCATCGGCGTCCAGCACCAGGGGGTGTCCTGACGCCATGGCGGAATCCAGCAAGCGGCAAGCCGCATCGTCCCGCCCCAGTCCCGGCCCGACCAGCAACGCCCGGATGCGCGCATCGGAAAAGTCATGCCCATCCTGCCGCACGATCGCATGGGGGACGGCCAGTTCCGCCGCTGCGTGCAGCCGCACCATACCCGCCCCGCTATGCGCCGCCGCACTCGCCGCCAGAGCCGCCGCGCCCGGCATCGCACCACCGACCACCATCACCAATCCGCGCCTATATTTATGCGCCTCCGCCCCCGGCGCCTGCAGCACCGGCGGCGACAATCGATGCACCACGCCCGGCGCCGCTATGCCAATATCGGCCAGCGCCAACCGCCCCATATGCCCGGCTGCAGGCTGCAACAGATGCGCGGGCTTCCATGCCCCCAGCGCGATGCAGGCGCTGAAATGCGGCACGGCCGACAGCAGCGCTCCGCTATCCGTCTCCACCCCGCTCGGCAGGTCAATGGCATGGCGATACGTCGCCTCCGCCGCCAGCAAACAAAGCCGATCCGCCACCGCGCTATCCAGCCCGCGCGTCAGGCCCGTACCGAACAGCGCATCGACCAACTGTGTCGCCGGCGCGGCGGCCATCATATCCTCGACCGGTCCGCCCCATGCCGCTCGCGCCCGCTGGCTCGACGGCGTGCGACTCTCACCCAGCGCCGCCACGCGCACCGGCACGCCGCGCTCACGCAATATCCGCGCGATGACGAAACCGTCGCCACCATTATTGCCCGGCCCGCACAGGATCAGCATGTCGCGCTTGTGCCCCGCGCGCCAGATGATCTCCGCCGCCGCCGCGCCGGCCGTCTCCATCAAACCGTAAGCATCGACGCCTGCATCAAAGGCCGCCTGCTCCGCCGCGCGCATCTGCGCCGCCGTCAGGATCGGCCCGCCGCCGGTCATTGCGATCCGGCAATCTGTGCAGGCAGGCGATAGCGGTCATCGCCGGTCGCCACTTCGATCTGTTGCGCGCCTATGATTTTCAGCTTTGCCGCTTCTGCCCCATCCGCAGCCTCCAGCCCATGCCCGTCCGCCAGCACGCGAAAGCGCCGGAAGCCGCCATCGGGGTGGCGGATGGTCAGCAAATCGCCCTGCCGCTCGACCAGACAATCATGCGCCCACTCGTCCGCCCCACCAGTGATGCAATCCGCCTTGCCCTCGTCGACCGCTTCCTGCGCCTGCCCGCCCGATGCCTGCTGCCCCGGCTTCGATCCACCTTCGCCGCATCCAGCCAAGCTGAGCAACGCCAGCATCGCCGCAAGCCGCCTCATGCCAATTGGCTCCGGCATTCCAGCACGATTGGACCAAGGATATCGGCAAAGCGCTTCTGCCCGGCCGCATCACCGACCAGATCCTGCCGCATCTCGATCCCCAGATAGGGGATGCCATTGGCTTCGGCATGGCGGTTCATCGTCGCATTGAGCAATTGCCCCGAATAGGGCAGTTGATCGCCGACCCTCAGCCCCGCCACCTCCAGCAAGGGAATGGCGATCCGCGCCGCGCGATCATCCTGATTATAAAGAATGCCAATATCCCACGGCCGCTGCTGCCCGGGATCGCTCGCCAACTGCGGCGTGAAACTATGCACCGACAGGATGAAGGGCGATGACATGCGCTCCAGCAGGGCCGCCACCTGATGATGATAGGGATGGTGGAAACGCAGCATCCGATCGGCCAGATCAACGCCGCGATTGCCGGGGATGGCATGGCCATCGCTCATCACCGGCAACAGGCCCGGCGCATCCTCTTCACGATTAAGGTCGATCACCAGCCGGGACACGCCGCCCAATATGGCCGAACAGCCAAGCTGCGCCGCCAGCAGTCCACTCACCTCCGCCACGCCGATGTCGATGGCGATATGCTCTTGCAGCAGCGCCGGGTCGATGCCCAGGTCGATATCATCCGGCACATGGGCCGACGCATGATCGGCAATGATCAACAGGTTGAGATCGCCGCCGTCGATCCGGGTGAAAGCTTCGCTCATGCGCTCTTGATCCTCGTTTCCATCACCCACCATGCGGGATGCGCCCAGCGGATCGCATCGGCCGCCTGCGCCAGCGCATCATCCGTCTCGAACAGGGCGAAGCATGTCGCGCCAGAGCCGGACATGCGCGCCAGCAACACGCCCTGCGCCCGCCCCAGCGCTGCCAACACATCGGCGATGACCGGCGCGACAGCAATAGCGGGCATTTCCAGATCGTTACGGCCCATTTTGATCAAGGCGTCGAGGCTGTCGGCATCCAACTCACCGCGATCCTGCCGGTCCCATCCGGCAAAGACGCTGGCCGTCGATACGCCCACGCCCGGATTGACCAGCAGCATCGGCAGCCCCTCCAGCCCCTCCACCGCATGGCGCGCCAGATGCTCGCCACGCCCCGTCACCAGTTGGGTCACGCTCGCGACACAGGCCGGCACATCCGATCCCAGGTCCAGCGCAATGCCGGCCAGTTCCTCCGCCTCGATCCGCACATCCCACAACCGCGCCAGCAGTCGCAACGTCGCCGCCGCATCGGCCGACCCGCCGCCAATGCCCGACGCCACTGGCAAATTCTTGGTCAGCCGGATCGCCGCGCCGCGCTGCTGCCCCAGATAGGATTGCAGCGCCCGCGCCGCCCGCATCACCAGATTGGTCGGGCCTGCGTCCAGCCCTGCCCCAAACGGCCCGTCGATGATCAGATCGATCGCACCGTCCTGCGTCGCCTGTCCATCCAGACGATCGCCATCGCCGGCGAAGACGAACAGGCTTTCCAGCGCATGATAACCATCGTCCCGCCGCGCCCGCACATGCAGCGCGACATTCACTTTGGCATAGGCGATCTCCACGATCGCATCGGCAACGCCCTTCATATCAGGGTGCGGCATATTCGGGCTTCAACCCTTCCTTGCTCTTCGCCGCCAGCCGCGCGGCCACGTCGCCCTCGGCATAGATGGAGGCCGCCGCCCAGGCATAGCGCGCCTCATAGCGTCGTCCTGCGGTCCATAACGCATCGCCCAGATGCTCGTTGATCGTGATGTCAGCCGGCGCGCCGGCCGCCGCCCGCTCCAGCACCGGCACCGCCGCCTCGACATTGCCGGTAACGAACTGCGCCCATCCCAGCGAGTCGGTGATCGATGCATCCTGCGGCTTGAGCGCGCTCGCTTTCTTGAGCAGTTCCAGCGCCGCATCGACATTTTCCCGCCGCTCGATCTGGGCATAGCCCAGATAGTTGAGGATCAGCGGCTCATTGGGCGCCATTGCCGCCGCGCGTTGCAACACGGCCCGCGCCTCGTCCCACTGCTTGGCCTGTTCCAGCGCGCTGCCCTCAAACAGCAGTAACGTCCAGGGCAGTTGATCCGGCGCATAGCCGGCCTGCGCCGCGCGAAACGCCGCCGCCGCTCCGGTAAAATCCTTGGCCTCGGCCAGCAGTCGGCCCAGCCTCACTTGCCGCTCCGGCTCCGCGCCCGGCTCCCCCACCTGCGCCCGCGCCAGCATCAGCGCCGCCTGCGCATCACCCGCGGCCGCCAGCGCATCGATCAGTTCGGCCTGCGCAATCGGCGCATACCAGCTCTTCGCCGGCACCTTGCCCGCTTCCGCGATCGCGCCGGGCGCATAGCCCTGAAGCGTCAACAGTCGCGCGGCCAATATGTGCGCCTCCGCCCCGGCCGGGTCGGCAAAGGTCGCCATCCGCGCCAGCCGCAGCGCCAGCGTACCACCCGCCTTGTCCGATCCCACATCCACCGCCAGCCGCGACAGCAAACGGGCATAGCCCTGCGCCGGCGTCACCGCCGCGCCGGCCGCCTTCACCCCCTTGCCTTTCTCGATCGCGAAGCGCGCCGGTGCGAAGCCGGCGCTGCCGACCGGCAGCAGCATCAGCGCTTCGGCCTTCACGCCCTGCGCCGCCAATTGCCCGGCAAAGGCCAGCCGCAATGCCGCGCCGTCACTACTGCGAATGGCCAGCGCGCGGCGGATGGCGGGCGTCGCCGCCGTCAGATCGCGCCGCGCCAGCGCCTGAAACGCGATATGTTCGTCGGCGTAGCGTAGCCCCAGCGACGCGAAACGATCCTTGCTGTCGATCACCGGCGGCGCATAGCGCCCCTCGCCAATCGCAATCCAGCTACGGATGATCGGCGCGATGAAGGCGAAATTGCCTTCCTCCACCATCCGCCCGACCAATGTTTCCGCGCCGGCCCAGTCTTTGCGTGTCAGCGCCTCGCCGATCATCAGCAACGTGCCGTCGCGCGGCAGCATGCCCGCCTGATCCAGCAGCGCTGCCGATTGCAACGCCAACGCCCGATCCCCGCTTTCCAACCCCTGCACATAGGATCGGCGGGCGATTTCCACCCGCGCCGGGTCCTGCACCAGCGCCGCGCGATAGCTGGCGACCGCCAGCCCCAGCGCACCGTCGCCATCGGCCAGCCGCGCCCGCGCATAGGCGTGCAGCGCGCCATCGGGTTGCACCGACGCCCCGGCAACCGCCGGGGTCATCAGTAACGAAACGAAGATCAGGCGCTTACATGTTCGGATAGTTCGGTCCTCCGCCGCCTTCGGGCACGACCCAGTTGATATTCTGGGTCGGGTCCTTGATGTCGCACGTCTTGCAATGGACGCAATTCTGCGCGTTGATCTGGAATTTGGGATCGCCCTCTTCCTGACCAACCACTTCATAGACGCCTGCGGGACAGTAGCGTTGCGCCGGCTCGTCATAAAGGGGCAGATTGTAACTGATCGGGACCGACGGGTCCTTCAATTGCAGATGGACCGGCTGGTCCTCCTCATGATTGGTGTTCGACAGGAACACCGACGTCAGCCGGTCGAAACTGATGACATTGTCGGGCTTGGGATAGACGATCTTCTCGCACTGGTCCTTGCGCCAGATTTTCTCCGCGTCGGGCTTGTGCTTCATCGTGAAGGGCAGGCCGATTTTCAGCGTGCGCATCCACATGTCGATGCCCGCCAGCAACGTGCCGATCGTATTGCCGAACTTGGCCAGCAGCGGCTCTGCATTCTTGACCAGTTGCAGTTCGGTCGCGATCCAGCTCGACCGCAGCGTCGGTTCATAATCGTCCAGCACGTCGCCCGAACGGTCGGCCTGCACCGCGGCAAAGGCCGCCTCGGCCGCCAGCATGCCCGATTTCATCGCCGTATGCGTGCCCTTGATGCGCGGCACGTTCACGAACCCGGCCGAACAGCCGATCAGCGCGCCGCCGGGGAAGGCCAGCTTGGGGATCGCCTGCCAGCCGCCCTCATTGATCGCGCGCGCGCCATAGGACACGCGGCGACCGCCCTCCAGATACTTGCGGATTTCCGGGTGCTGCTTCCAGCGCTGGAACTCTTCGAACGGATAAAGATGCGGGTTCCGGTAGCCAAGGCCCACAACGAAGCCCAGCGCCACCTGTCCATTGGCCTGATGGTAGAGGAAGCCGCCGCCATAGGCATCGGTCAGCGGCCATCCCTGCGAGTGGATGACCAGCCCGGGCTGATGCTTTTCGGGATCGATGTCCCACAATTCCTTCATGCCCAGGCCATAGACCTGTGGCTCGCTATCGGCGTCCAGCGCGAACTGGCGCTTCAATATCTTGGTCAGGTGGCCGCGCGCGCCCTCCGCAAAGAAGGTGTAGCGGGCATGAAGCTCCAGCCCCGGCTGATAGTCGCCCTTTTTCTCGCCATCCCGGCCAATGCCCATGTCGCCGGTGGCGACGCCCTTCACGCTGCCATCCTCATGATAGAGGATTTCCGCCGCCGCAAAGCCGGGGAAAATTTCCACGCCCAGCCCTTCGGCCTGCTCCGCCAGCCAGCGGCACAGATTGCCCAGCGACCCGGTATAGGTGCCCTTATTGTGCATCCAGCCCGGCGTCATGATGTGCGGCATCGCGATCTTGCCGGTCTTCGTCAGCATCCAGTGCTGATTGTCCGTCACCGGCGTTTCGGCGAGCGAACAGCCCATCTCGCGCCATTGCGGCAGCAATTCGTCCAGCGACCGGGGATCGATCACCGCGCCCGACAGGATATGGGCGCCGATTTCGGACCCCTTCTCCAGCACGCAGACCGCCAGTTCCTGTCCCGCATCATTCGCCAGCTGCTTCAGCCGGATCGCCGCCGACAGGCCGGCAGGCCCTCCGCCGACGATGACGATGTCATAGGGCATCGATTCCCGTTCGCTCATTCCATCCCTCCATTTTACGGGATCAGCGGGCTGCACCCCGTTTCGATCCGATCGCCGCATTACTCCAACACTTTACCATCCAAGGCGATGAAGCAGCTTGACCCCCTCGTCAACCTCTGGCCCAAGGAAAGACGATGCGGGGATCAATGCAGAATGAAGCGGCGCTGGCCGCCGACGCCTATCTGGCGTGGTGGCAGCTTGCCGGCGTGGAATGCGCCGTAGCGGAAGCGCCGGTCAACTGGCTGCGCCCCGTAACCACGGCCGTTTCCGCGCCGCGGCCGGCCGCAGCGGCCACCCAGCCAGCGCAAGCCAAGCCGCAGGATTTGCAAGCATTTCATCAGTGGCTGGAAAGCGAATCGGACCATCCCGAACGGCGCTGGCCGGCACGCGCCCTTTATCCGTCGGGCCAGGCCGACGCACCGCTGATGATCATCACCGACATGCCCGATATCGCCGATATGGATGCAGGCGCGCTGTTCTCTGATCGGGCCGGCACATTGTTCGACGCGATGTTGCACGCCATTGGCCTCAAACGCGCGGACGTCTATATCGCGTCATTATTTTTTGCCCGCGCGCCCGGCGGCATGGTCGAGGCGGCGGATATCGCCACGGCGGCGGCGCGAATGCGCACCCATGTCCACCTCGCCCGCCCGCGTCGCCTGCTGCTGTTGGGGGATCGCACCATTGGCGCGCTGGGAACCGCGATCGAAGACGGCCCACCGCATAGTTTACGCAAATTTAATCATGATGGCGGCATCGTACCCGCCGTCGCCACATTTCATCCGCGCCTGCTGCTGGGGCAGCCTGCGGCCAAGGCGGAATGCTGGCGCACCCTGCAAAGCCTGATCGAGGAAGCCCGTCCGTGATTCGCGCCGCGACCCATATCTCCCGCCTTGCCCTTCTTGCGACCGGGCTTGCCGTGAGCCTGCCAGCCATGGCCGAAAATGCCCCGGTCATTCCGGCTGTCGCCACGAACACCGAATTTTCGCCGCTGCAACTGGGCGACGGAGACAAGGCCCGCTACCGCGCCATCTTCACCGCGCTCCAGAGCCAGCAGTGGAATGATGCAAGGGCGATGATCACCGCGCTCGATGCGCAGGACGCCGTCCGCCCCCTCGCCTTGTCGGAACTTTATCTGGCCAAGGGATCGCCGCGTGTAGAGTTGTTCGATCTGCTCGACCTCGTCAACAAGGCGCCCTGGCTGCCCAAGGCCGATCAACTGTCCCGTCTGGCGCAGAAGCGCGGCGCCACCATCCTGCCGACCCTGCCGCAAATCCAGAAGATGGTCTGGCTGGGGTCCGCGCCCCGCCGTCAATATGTCGCTGCGGTCAAGACCGATGTCGCGGCGCAGGCGCTGGCCGGACAGATCCAGAATTATATCAAGAATGACGATCCCATCGGTGCGGAAGGCTTGCTGGCTTCGGGCGAAGCCGGCCTGACGTCCGAGGGATTGACCGAAGTACGCCAGCGCGTCGCCTGGGCCTATTATATCGAAAATGACGATGTGAATGCTCGCCGCATGGCCGCGCGTGCGCTGGAAACCCGCACCGGCGGCGACTGGAGCGTGCAGGCGAACTGGACCACGGGCCTGGCCGCCTGGCGCCAGAATGATTGCCGCGCCGCCGCCCCCGCCTTCGCCAATGTCGCCGCGCTCGCCGGAGACGCAGACATGCGCTCGGCCGGGGCCTATTGGGCGTCGCGCGCCTATATGGTCTGCGGTGAAGCGGAAAAGGTCGAAAATTATCTGAAGCAGGCCGCCCGTTCGGACGAGACATTCTATGGCCTGCTGGCCCGCGAATCGCTCGGCATGCCGCTCGGCGGCGCGCCGGTCGGCAGCCGTTTCGGCGCGCTCGAATGGCAGAAGCTGAAGAGCAGTCCCAATGCGCGCGCCGCCATCGCCCTGTCCGCCATCGGCGAAAATGGCCGCGCCGACGAAATGCTGCGTTATCAGGCAAAGATTGGCGGCAGTGACCAATATGATGCGCTGCTGCGCCTCGCCAACGCGCTCAACCTGCCGGCGACCCAGCTCTATCTCGCCCACAACGGCCCGGCCGGCACCCAGCCCGGCAGCTTCGCCCGCTTCCCCGCGCCCGACTGGCGCCCGGATGGCGGCTGGCGGGTCGATCCTTCGCTGATCTACGCCCATACGCTTCAGGAATCCGGTTTCCGCACCGATGTCGTCAGCAGCGCCGGCGCGCGCGGCCTGATGCAGGTGCGCCCCGGCACGGCGGGCGATGTGGGCCTGTCCAATGCGGCGCAATTGTTCGTGCCGTCGACCAACATGGAATATGGCCAGCGCTATCTGGAATCCCTGCGCGACATGAGCGCGACGGGCGGCCTGCTGCCCAAGGTGATGGCCGCCTATAATGCCGGCCCGCTGCCGGTCGAACGGTGGAACACCCAGGTCCATGACAAGGGCGATCCGCTGCTCTTCATGGAATCTCTGCCTTATTACGAAACCCGCGCCTATGTGAACATCGTCATGCGCAACTATTGGATGTATCAGATTCAGGCCAAGGGCAGCGCCGATTGCCTGACCGGCATGGCGCAGGGCATGTGGCCGACCTTCCCCAATGCCAAGGGCGTGAAGCTGGTGCGCCTCAGCAAAGCGGACGGGCGCGGCTCCATGGGTGGCGGCTCCGACTGATGCCGATCGACGAAAGCCGGACGTTCATCCCGGTCCGCATCGCCATACTCACCATATCCGATACGCGAGAAGTTAGCGAAGATAGATCCGGCGACGCCCTTATCGAACGGCTGGAGAGCGCAGGCCACATCCTTGCCGCCCGTTATCTCGAACGGGATGAGAAGAGCGCGATCGTCGCCCGCCTCCACGCCTGGATCGATGATCCGCAGATCGACGTCATCCTGACCACCGGCGGCACCGGCGTTACCGGCCGCGACGTCACGCCCGAAGCGCTGGCGCAGGTGCAGGACAAGGAAATCCCCGGATTCGGCGAACTATTCCGCTGGCTGAGCTATCAGAGCATCGGCACATCGACCATCCAGTCCCGCGCCACCGCCTGCGTTGCGCGCGGCACCTATATCTTCGCGCTGCCCGGCTCCACCGGCGCAGTGAAGGACGCATGGGACGGCATCCTCGTCAGCCAATTGGACAGCCGGTTTCGCCCCTGCAATTTCGTGGAACTAATGCCGCGCCTGATGGAAAGATAGGGGCGCTGCCAACTCTGCCCATGCGATAGGGCAAACCCGCGCGCCCAAAGCATCCGATCAACCATTCAGTCTTTCAGGCCGGAGCATCCGATTGCGCGGAGTCCACGCGCCCACCATTGCAGGCGAGCGCATCGTTAATTGCATGCTCCGCCACATCGCCCCAACTGCGCCAGTTGAGCCGCGCTTCATAAGCATCGCGCGCATCCCGACATGCCGCCTGATAGCGTTCAGGATCGTTCCACAGGGTTAATATCCGCTCGGCATATTCCTCAGGCGTTGCCTGGGTCGGGAACAGCAGTCCGGTGCGGCCATCCTCCACGATGGTTTCGATCCCACCCGTCAGCTTGGCGATGACAGGTCGGCCAAAGGCGGCCGCCTCGCAATAGACGATGCCATAGGCTTCCTGCCGACTAGGCATGATGAAGAAATGGGATTGCCGATACAGATCAACGAAGCGCCGATATTCAACCGGGTCCGTCTTGTTGATCAGCCCATGGATCGTAACCCCGGATATGCCTTCGGCCGCCTTGGGCCGCGCACCCACGATATGCAGTTCGGTATCCGGGCGATGACGTCGCAACGCCCGCCAGATATCCAGAATCAACGGGCCGCCCTTGCGTTCCCAGGCATAACCGATGAACAACAGGGTCAGAGGGCGATCGACCGGCGGCGGGGAAAAGCCGGGATCATTGTCCAGATTGGCGCCCATCGGCGCGACCTTAACTTGTTCGGACGGCAGGCCATAGCGATGGATCGCTTCATCCGCCGCCCAGCGCGAACCAAGCAGAATGCGATCCGTGCGCTCCAGCAGACGCTTCTGCAATTCCTCCCCCTGCGTTTTCGAGCGGTCGGACATGCGCAGATATTTGTCATAATAGTTGATGATGGTGCCGTGCAGCGCATCGGCCGCGTAGACGAATGGCCATTTGGGATCGATCAGCGCCAGCTTATGCGCAGCCGCCATGCCGACCACCACATCGGGTTGCAGCCGCTCCAGTTCCGCGTTGATGACGGCACGATAATAGCGCGATACGATCCAGTGCCGCCGCACGATCGCACCAAAGCGTTCGGCGACAGCCAATCGTTCGACCAGCTTGTCGGCGCCCGGCGTGTCGATAACATGCGTGTCTGGAAAGCGGCGCTGCAATTCATGCAGACTGTACCAGGGAATTCCGCTCCAGGATTTGCGCGCCAGTGGCGTAGACAGAGAAATATAAGCGATGCGCACGGAACTAAGCCAATCCCTTAATGATGCAGCCGGTGCGCCGCGAACATGAATGCTGCAAAGCGGGCAGTTCAGGCCCGTCCAAAAGCAAGCACCGCATTTAAACCACCAAAAGCAAAGGAATTGGAAAGGGCGGCAGAAAAACTTGCCGGACGCGCAGCGCCTGGCACCATATCTATTCCTAATTCATCATCAGGCTGGTCGCAATTGGCTGTAGGCGGAACAATCTGATCGCGCAGCGCCATTGCGGTGATCACCGCCTCCAGAGCGCCGGTTGCACCCAGGCTATGCCCCAGCACCCCCTTCGACGAAGACACGAGCGGCAACGTGTCACCGAATATGGCGCGGATCGCGGCGCTTTCGACCCGATCATTCATCGTGGTGCCCGTACCATGCGCATTGACATAGCCGATATCAGATGGATGCAGTCCGGCGTCCGATATCGCCAGCGCCATCGCCGCAGCGACATTGTCCTGATCGGGAGAAGTCAGGTCGCCGGCATCAGCGTTGCCGCCAAAGCCCCGCATCTCGGCATATATGGTCGCGCCGCGCGCCATCGCATGGTCCCAATCTTCCAGCACCAGCATCGCAGCTCCTTCACCCAGAACCAGACCGGAGCGATTCTTCGAAAAGGGACGACAGGTGTCAGTAGCCAGCACTCGCAACGCTTCCCAAGCGACTATCGTACCGGGAGTGATGCAGGCTTCCGCGCCACCACACAGCATCATCGTCGCCATGCCAGACCGCACGATTTGAAAAGCCTGACCAATCGCATGCGTACCCGAAGCACAGGCACTGGCGACCGAATAGGTTAGCCCTCGCATGCCCAGATGCATTGACACCTGACTGGCTGCGGCATTGGCCATCAAACGCGGTACTGACAGTGGATGCACACGGCGGATATCGTCATGATAGACGCGGTAATAAGCGTCATCGAGCGTATGCATTCCGCCGACGCCGACGCCCACTATCACACCGGCCTGCCGTACCACATCCGATTGCGGGTCAATCTGTGAATCTGACAAGGCTTCACGCGCCGCGACGATCGCCATCTGCGCAAAACGGTCCAGCGGTACGGTCTGCTTGGCGGTAAAATGCTCTTCGGGATCGAAGTCCAGCGCCTGCGCCGCGATTCGACAAGTGACATAGTCGGCGCGCTCCATCTGCAGCGGCCGAATAGCAGTGGCGCCAGCGCGAACAGCGGCCCAGGTTGACGGAGCGTCAAGACCCGCAGGCGATACCGCACCGATGCCCGTAATCGCTACCCGCTTCAACGGGCGCCCTTCTTCGCAATTTCCGCTTCGACCAGCCTCACTATGTCTCCAACGGTTTTCATGCCCGCCGCATCGCTGTCGTTCGCCTGGAAATTGATGCTAATGTCGAACTCTTCCTCCAACGCGAAGATCGTTTCGATCACATCAAGGGATTCATAACCGGCTTCCGCCAGATCCGTGCCTTCATCAAATTCTTCCGGGTCACGGCCCAGTTGCTTGCCAACAATCTGCTTGATCTTTTCCAGAGTTGACATTTTTCCCCCAGTCATGCCGCGTTCTTCATGAACGACATGAAATCCTACTCGATTTAGCAGCAGGGCGTCTAGCGCAGTTCCGATTTCTTTTATCGTCGCGCAGTTTTCTTGAATTATTTTTGTCGATATCGCATCGCAATCCGTGCGGCACCACCGAAGAGGACACAAAGCTAAGTCATGGCAACCCTCAATCAGTTGATGAACGTCCAGCGCCGCATCATGAAATGGCGCATTCAATTTCTCAATCGATTCTGGGGCATGTCGATTGATCCGACCGCGCGCATTTCCATGTCGGCAAAATTGGATAAGACCAACCCCAAAGGCGTGCACATAGCAGAGCGCAGCTATGTGGCGTTTGGGGCGACCATCCTGTGTCATGACATGACGCGGGGCCTGTATATGAACACGCATATCGGCCGTTACTGCTTCATCGGCGCACGCAGCCTGATCATGCCAGGCATCAATATCGGGGATGAATGCATTGTCGCAGCAGGCGCTGTCGTGACCCGCGACGTCCCATCGCGCTCGATCGTCGCGGGCAATCCGGCCGTCGTCATTCGGGAAAATATTGAGGTGGGACCATATGGCCGCTTCCTTTCGGCCGGCATGTCACGCGCTGACCGGGCGGCGTATGAAGCGGCCCGCGAATACAGGGATGCATGAAGGCAGGGCGGCCCTTCAACCGCCCTGCCCCAGCTTAATACCCATCTACACCCGGTTACAGGATGAAATCGGTCGATACCATGGTGGTCATGCCCTGCATGTGAATGGCGAAGTCAGCGATCTTGTCGCCATTGACGTCCCCCATCACCATCGCGCTGCCGTTGACCAGTTCGAACCGCAACTCGCCAGCCTTGCCTGAAAACGCATTACTGCCGATAAAGTTGAAGGCGTCATTGGCAATTGTGCCAGAGCGCGCGTCGATGGCTGACAGGCTCACACGTTCGCCGTCCGCTCGCGAAAAGTCGGTAATGACTTCCGGCGCGGCCTTGGTGGTTCCGTCCAGATCGCCAGGACGGAAGATGAAGCTGTCCTTCCCCGCCCCGCCAGTCAGAATGTCCCTGCCGGGACCACCTTCGATGATGTCATTTCCAGCACCACCATTGAGGATATCGTCGCCAGCACCGCCATAGAGCTTATCATCGCCAGCATCGCCGAATAGGACGTCATTGCCGTCATCGCCGCGCAGCGTGTCATCGCCCAATCCGCCATAGATGGTGTCATCGCCGCCCAGGCCCTGGATGACGTCATCGCCGTCCATACCAAAGAGGCGATCAACACCGCCGCTGCCGATGATGCGGTTATCGAGGGCATTACCCGTGCCCGTCAGCCCCTCCACCGACATGCGCAAGATTTCGACATTATTGTCCAGCACATAATCGACCGAAGCATAGACCGTGTCATTGCCGCCGCCGGCCGCTTCGATCACATGATCACCGGCACCCTTCACATAAT
>JAJZTH010000050.1 GCA_021849075.1 Pseudomonadota bacterium
CACCGGAAACGGCGACACCGCCATATCCGGCCTCCGGTTCCGCTTCGCTCCACCTCCGTCCGGATATGGCGGCGATGCGCTTAATGCACTAACAAACCAATCGGTCCACTCGGTGGGGGCAGACCACCGACCCCAATTACGTCATATATTATATAAAAACTGGATGCGGGTAGTTCATGATGATAATCTGCGCAGGGAATGGAGGCATCTCTGATCGATAGTCAAAGGAGATATGGAGGTTCTGAAACAGCGGTTATCGCCAGGATTGCGGGACAATTGCGCGTGACCAGTCCAGCCGAATTCCAAAGATTCTGTCTTCATTCGCCAGCTGCTGTTCGAAACGCTCGAACTGAACGGAGATTTAATCGCCTTGACCACGTTCAGCAGCCGGCAAACCTGTCCGCGTCATAGCATGCCCTGCAACAAGGGAGATGCGGCATGGAGCAATCATTGGGTCTTTCCGACCGGCGCAGCCTGCTCGCGGCGCTGGCGCTGCTGCCGCTAGCGGCCTGCGCCACGCCGATGGGGCGCTACAGGGTCGAGGATGCGGTGCGTCGGCTGCTGGAATTATCGAGCCAGCGCGCCTTCGCCAGACTCACTGAACCGGGCGGCTTTTATGACGATCAATTGACGCGCATCGCCCCGCCCGATCTGGGCGGCGGAAAGGGCGGGGCGGTACTGACTGCTCTGTTGCGCACCAATGCCGTGCGCAACCGGGTGTCCTTGGCCTTGAATGACATGGCGGTCGATTTGGCTGATAATGCCGCGCCGATCGTTATGGACGCGGTCCATCGCATGACATTGGCCGACGCCATATCCGTGCTGCGCGGCGGCCCTACAGCGGCGACCGACTTGCTGGCCCGCGAAGCGCGCGGTTCGGTGGTCGGGGCGCTTTTGCCCGGCGCGTCGCGCGCGCTGCGTTCGGACATGTTCGAAATGCTCTCGGTGGCGCTTTCCGCTGCCGGCGGCAAGGATTATGCGGCGATCGCCGACAATGTCTCGAGCCAGATTGGCGACGCAATCTTCCGCGCGATCGGTCGCGAAGAAGCGGAAATACGCCGCGATCCAGCTGCCACGCGAGATCCCATCCTGATGACGTTGCTGCGATAGTTTTTGACGGCGCGATTTCCAAATAGATCGCTTAGGTCTTGATTTCCGTGCCGGGGCATGGTGTCCCCGCGCCATGGAACAGAAATATCCCGGCGTCGCTGGCATCCCCTGGGATCAGCCCGCGACCATGATCGACCTGGACGGTAAGGCTCCGCTGATCGCCACGATCCGCGACTGCGCCGTCCATTTCGGCCTCTACAAGCCCCATGCAAAGGCGCAGGCGCGCGTGCTGCTGACCCAGCCCGTTCATCGCGAAGGGCGCAAGACTCGCACCTGGCTGCTGGAGCCGGAAGAGATCGAAGCGCTCGCCGACAGGCTGAGGCGCGAGACAAACTGATACGGGTCGGCGCGAGCGCTCGGGCCGATATCGCCACCTCCGTCTCTGCGTCCAACAGCGCGAACAGCAACGGCCGCTGGCACGGGGCGGAGCAGGGCAACTTATGCCGTCCTGAACCGCTCCTGGCTGGCAAGACGCACCCCCGCATTCGGTGCGCCATAGCCTTCATAGCCGCGCCGCTCGACAAATTCGAAGAAGAAGCGCTTCTGAAAGGCGCGACTGTAAAGCTGGCGATAGTCGCCAGCCTCATCCGCATCATAGAGAATGTGGGCGTCGCGCAATTGCATGCATGTCGCCCCGTCCAGCCCGAAGCGCGCCGCCAGATCGGCATAATAATTGCCGCTGATCGGCAATATGTCCGCGCCTTTTTCTGTGATTCTGTGGGCGGTCGCGGTCAGATCGTCGCTGGCGAAGGCGATATGCTGATAACCGCCGCCGAAATTATGTCCGACGAAGCGGGAGGAAAGCGTGCCCGCCGCATCGGAGGCGTTGAGCGTCAGGCGCAGCGCCCCGTCGGCTGATCGCAGCGGCTGGCTCAGCACCAGGCCGGACGGGTCGATGACGTCCGATTGCAGGCTCTGCTCCAGCCCGAACAGCGCCCGCCAATAAAGCTGCCAGGACAGATATTCGTCGATCCGCACCACGGCCGCCAGATGGTCGATGGTCAGCGGGCCGGGATCGATCACAGCCCCTGTCGGCTCGAACTCTGTGTTCCAGACGGAGGCGACCTCATCCTCGCTGATCAGGTAAATGAGGCTGCCGCCGATCCCGCGCAGCGCCGGCACCGACAAATTTCCCGGCGCGTCCGCCTGATCCACCTGCCCGATGTCTAGGAAGGCGGCCCGCGCTGCGACCGCGGCGCGATCCGGCACGGCCAGCCCCACCGCACATATGGACGGGCCATGCGCCCCCTCGAAACCCTGGCCGAAACTGTCCGGCTGGGCATTGATAACCAGATTGACCGACCCCGCCTGCCAGCGCGTCACGGCCTTGCTCCGGTGTACGCCGGTCCGGGCAAAGCCCAACGATCCGAACATCTGCTCCAGTGCGGGCGCATCATGCGCATTGACTGCAAACTCGACAAATTCCGGGTGCACCGTGGCGGGTGGTGCGGGAACCGCGGGTGTGCGGCCCAGCAGTCGTTCCGCCGCATCCTCGACATGGCGCAGCGATCGCAGCCCGTCGGCGGCGATCAGGTCGGCTGACCAGCCGCGAAAACGATCGTTGAAAATCTCCAGCGACAAAGGCCCGTCATAGCCGGTGCGGATGATCTCCGCGACATAGTCCGCCACAGGCAGGCCGCCCTGTCCCGGGAAATTGCGGAAGTGGCGGCTCCAGTAGAGCAGGTCCATCTCCAGCCGTGGCGCATCCGCCAGCTGGACGAAGGCGATCTTGTCGCCGGGGATCGCCCGGATGCTCTCGCTGGGGATGCCGCGCGACAGCGAATGAAAGCTGTCGAGGATGATGCCGATGTTGGGATGGTCCACCGCCTCGACGATCGCCCAGGCGTCGCGATGGTCGAATACATGCCGGCCCCAGGCCAGCGCCTCATAACCCACGATAATGCCACGATTGCCTGCCCGTTCGCCCAGTTCTTGCAAGTCGGCGACGATGCGGTTCCGTTCGCCAAGCGCATGGGGCGAACAGTTGGAGCAGACGAGGATGCGGTCCGCCCCAAGTTCGCCCATCAGGTCGAACTTCGCCTCCGCCCGGTCCAGCGCCCGTTGCCGCAGCGCGCCAGGCATCCCTTCGAAATCGCGGAACGGCTGATACAGCATGCAGGAAAGGCCCAGATCGTCCATCATCGCCCGAACCTCGCGTGGGGATAATGGCGACGCGATCAGGTCATTTTCGAAAATCTCGACTCCGTCGAAGCTGGCGGCGGCCGCCGCACGCAGCTTTTCCTCCAGCGTGCCGCTCAGCGATACGGTTGCGATCCCGAAAGTCATCGGCGAATGTCTCCTGTCAGCGCGGCGCGGAAATTGGCGGCCATGCGCGCGGCATCCGCCTTGCGTCCGGTGAAATGTTCGAATGCGCCCGCCGCCTGATGCACGGTCATGCCGCTGCCATCCAATGTGACGCAGCCCGCCGCCTTCGCCTCGCGCAGCAATTGCGTCTCCAACGGAAAATAGACGATGTCCGTGACCCAGAATTCGGGTCGCAGAAGAGCGTGCGGAATGGCCGATCCGGGATAGCCCGCCATGCCCAGGGGTGTCGCATTGACCACGCCGTCCGCATCGGCGAGCGCTGCAGCAAGATCCTGCCCCAGCACTGCGCGTCCTTCGCCATGCAGGGCGCATAGCGCCGCGCACAGTTCGGCCGCCCGCGCGCCATTGGGATCGAACAGGGTCAGCGTACCCACCCCCATGCCCATCAGGGCGTGGGCGGTGGCGGCGCCTGCACCGCCACCGCCCATCTGCACAACCTTTCCGAACTGCGACCCGGAAGGCAGACCCGCGCGGAGATTTTCCGCGAAGCCCTGAATATCGGTGTTATGGCCGATCCGCCGGCCATCCCGAAATACCACCGTATTGACCGACCCGATCTGCGCCGCCTGTGGCGACAGTTCATCCAGATGCGCGACCACCGCCTGCTTATAGGGGTGGGTGACATTGACCCCGGCAAATCCCGCCAGTTGCACCGCGTCGAGCAAGCGGGGCAGGTCGCCCGCATCCATGCCGTCCGCTGTCAGATCGAACAGACGATAGATCAGTCGCAATCCCTGCGCATCGCCTTCGCTTTCATGCAGCATGGGTGACAGCGATGCCTGAATATCGCGCCCGATAAGGCCGGTAAGATAGCGAAACTGGGTCAAGATCGGATCATCCAAGGAGAGAAGGAGAGCCGCCTCCGCCACCGGGGGCGAAGGCGGCAGGGGGAGAGTGTCAGAAGTTGAATTTCGCCCCGACATAGAAGGACCGTCCGACCATGTCGTAGGTGCCTGCGTCGGTGCCGTTCTGCGAACTGGCGACAAAGGGAATGCCCTTGTCGAACAGGTTGGTCACGCCGGCGCGGAACTGCACATTTTTCGTAACATCCAGCGTCGAGAAGATGTCGAACAGATTATAGGGCTTCACCCCCACCTGTTCCGCCGCGGGAGACGTGACCGCGCTGATATCGCGCAGTTTGCCCTGATAGCGCCACCGCAGGCCGATGCCGAACATATCGGAGCTGTAGCCGACCGTGGTCAGTGCCTTCCACTTGGGCAGCGGCCGGCCCGGCGTGCTGGTGCCGACGAAATCCTGCGATGCCTGTCCCGGCAGGGTCTGGACCTTGTAATGGTTCAGCCAGCCGATTGCCGAGGACGCATAGATTTTACCCGATCCATCGCCGATCCCGGCTTCGGAAAGGCGCAGCGACCAGTTGACCTGAACGTCCACGCCGTCGGTGTCGAGCGCGCCGAGATTAAGGTAAGGCTGGGCGATCGCCACCAGCTGGCCGGTCGGATCGCGCTGGATCAGCTGGCAAAATTCGTTGCCGCTAGAATAGCTGCTGTTCGACCCATCCAGATTATAGCATTTGGCCAGCACGGTAAGGCCATTGATGGTCGAAATGACGTTGCGGATCTTGATGTTGTAGTAATCGACCGAGAAGGAAAAGCCCGACAGCCAGGGCGAGGAGAATTTCGGGTTGAGCACGAAGCCGACATTGAACGTGTTGGCCTTTTCCGGGGTCAGCGCGCTGTTGCCCTGAATATTGCCGCCAGTTGCCGTGGTGGCGAATTGATAGGCGTCAATCGCGGCGGCCGGAATGCCCTGCGCCAGGCAGAGGTCACGCACCTGCGCACCATTGGCGCCGGTCCGGGCGGAGGAACGGACGTCGCACGGATCGCCGATCGCAGCCGGCGGCGTGCCGATCGCCAGCTGCGATCCGGTAACAGGCGAAAATAGCTCGCCAATATTGGGCGCGCGCACGGCTCGCTGATAGGAGCCACGGATCAGCAGTGCGTCCACCGGCTGCCAGCGCGCATCGAACTCATAGCTTTTCACGCTGCCGGTGGTGTTATAGTCCGAATAGCGGAACGCCGCGCCCACCCCCAGTTCATGGAAGAAGGGCGTGTCCGACAGCAAGGGGACGTCGATCTGCGCGGCAAATTCCTTGACGCTGATCTGGCCCTGTGCCGGGTTGGAGCCGACCACCGATTCCACATTGTTGGACACCAGATCGGGGCTGGGATCATATTTATACGTGTTCTTGCGATAGCCGGCGAGCAATGCCAGCTGCACCGGCCCGGCGGGCAGGTTGAACAGCGGACCGTTCACCTGGCCCTGCACCTGCGTCTGGGTCAGCCGCTCCCGGCTGTTGACGGTGGCGGTCATATAGTCCTGGCATGCCTGCGACAGGCTGGTCGCATTGGTGATCCCGAAGGGGTTATAGCCGCCCGCGCACAAGGATGCGCCGCCGTCCGCCGCATTCAGCAGCGTCTGCACCCGCGATTTCAACACCGCGTTGAACATCGACTGATTATGCACCGTCTCGTCATAGGAAACGAAGCCGTCGAACTTCCATGATCCGCCGATTGTGCCCTTCAGGCCACCCAGATATTGCTGGACCCGGTAATTTTCGTCCCATCCCTTGTCGCCGATGCCGACATAACGCGCGCTCCAGCGAAAGGGCGCGCTCGGATCGGCGCGCGACGCCAGCAGTGTGCGCAGGTCGTTGGGGATGAAGGGATTGGTGACGGGAATGGTCGTGAAGGGCGCGAACTGCGTCAGGCTGCCACCCGCTTCGGTGGTGACGGTCGAATCGACATAGAGAAATTGGCCATAGGCGGTCAGCGTCTCCGTCAGATCGAATTCGCCCTTGGCAAAGGCGGATTTGCGTTCGAAGGCGTTCAATATCTGAAGCTGCGGCCCCACCGGCATGCGCACATTGCCGCCCACGACCGCATAGGCGCCGTCGGTCGGCCCCTTGTAATTGACCGCGCCGGTCTGGACGAACAGGGTGCCGTCATTGTTAAAGCCCAGGTTCAGTGTCCGGTTGATCGGATTGGTCACGCCATATTGGGCGAACACGCCATTGAGCGCCGCCTGGCTCGGCAGGTTCAGCGCATTGGGCACAAACGCGCCGGTGCCAATGAAGGAGGATGGCACCTTGTCGTCGAAGAAGCCGCGCTGTGCGCCAGACAGCGGATCGCGCTGACCATAGCTGAGCGCCAGCATCAACCGGCCGCGATCGTCGGCGAATTTCGTGCCCAGCGCCAGCGATGCGTTGAATTTGCCATAATCGCCGCGAAAGCTGTTGCCGTTCTGGATGTCGGCGCGCACGCCGTCGAAATATTTGTCGGTCTTGAAATTGACTACGCCCGACATGGCGTCGGACCCATAAATGGCCGATGCGCCGCCGGTGATGACGTCGACCGATCCGATGATCGATTCCGGCAAGATATTGATGTCGACATTGCCATTAATGTCCGACAGCGGCAGACGGCGACCGTCCAGCAGCACCAGGTTGCGGTTGGAGCCAAGGCCGCGCAGGTTCAGCGTGGCGCGGCCGCCTGCCCCCTGGCCGCCGGTGCCGGCATTGCCCGACGGGGTGAAGCCGGGCAGCTGGTTCAGCGAATCTTCCAGCGTGATCTGCCCGCTCTGCTGCACCAGTTCATCCGACACGGTGACGATCGGGCTGACCGCGACATTGTTGGGCCGGGCAATCAGCGATCCGGTGACGACGATGTCGGCCGTGGACGGCTGGTCGGCTGTTGTATCGGTCGCCTGTGGGGCCATGGCCGTGGCCGCTTCTGCCTGATCCTGCGCCCATAGCGGGCTGACGCAGGCACACAACGCCATGGCGGCTAGCGATCCGCCGATGCGAAGCTGCACATGAAATCCTGACTTCATCCTATCCTCCCATTATTATTACTAACTAGTTCGTACATTATTATCTATGCGAGTGCGTGGTCAGCCTTTCAATCCATTTCCACCCGGCGAACATCCCCCACGATGAAGACATAGGCGGCGGCCCCGATCAGGGCGAGCACACCGATGAAGGCCAGCGCGCCATAGAAGGAGCCGGTCTGCCCCACGATCACCCCGACCACGATCGGCGTGACGATCCCGGCCAAATTGGCGCACAGATTGAACACGCCGCCGGTCAGGCCGACATATTGGCGCGGCGCCACGTCTGAAATCAGCGTCCAGCCCAGATTGACCATTCCCTGGCCAAAGAATGCGATCGACATGATGGCGATGACCAGCGTGTTGCTCGTCACGAAATTGGCGGCGATGATGGTCGATGCCAGCAGCAGCCCGGCGACGATCGGCAGCTTTCGGCCGATATTGGCGGATCCAGTGCGGCGGATCAGCAGGTCGGAAATCTGTCCGCCCAGCAATACGCCAGCCGACGCCGCGATATAGGGCAGCACGGCGAAAGTACCCGATTTCAGCCAGTCCATGCCCCGCTCCGTCGCCAGATAGGTCGGGAACCAGGTGAGGAAGAAAACCAAAGTCGAGTTACCGCAAAACTGGCCGATCGATGCGCCCAATATCTGCCGCTTGCCCATCAGTTTGCGCACATTGGCCCAGGAAAAGGGGATTTTTGCGTCCTGTTTCGTCGCGGTCAGTCCGCCGCCTGCGCGGATATGCTCCAGTTCGGCGGCGTTGATGCGGCTACTGTCGCCCGGATCGCGATAACGGGCATACATTAGCAGGCCGAACGCCATACCTAGCGCGCCGGCAATCAAGAACAGGGCGCGCCAGCCAAAGCTGCCTACCACCCAGAACAGCACCGGTGCGAAAAAGGCCAGTCCTGCATATTGCCCCACGGCATAGACCGAATTGGCTCGCGCACGTTCATCCTGCGGGAACCAACTGCTGAGAATACGGCTGTTGCACGGGTAGCAAGGTGCTTCCGCCACCCCCAGCGCCAGGCGGAAACCGAACAACATTGCCACATTTCCGGCTATGCCGTGGAGCAGGGTGAAGAAGGACCACAGGATCAGCGATCCGGCATAGGTGATGCGCGTGCCGAGCCGGTCGAGCAGCAGCCCGCCGGGTATCTGCGACGCCGCATAGGTCCAGGAGAAAGCGGAGAAGATGAAGCCCATCATTTCGGGCGAAATCTTCAACTCGGCGGTCAGCGACGGCGCGGCTACGCCCATGACGGCGCGGTCCATATAGTTGAGCAGGGTGGCGACGCTGATCAGCGCCAGCACGCCCAGCCGCGCTTTTGTTGGCTTCAGCATCTGCGTTGGCGCCCTCATGCCGCTTTCCATCCATTATTCTGGCGATCGATCTGGAGCAGATGACGCACCGCCAGCGCATAGCCGTCAATACCCATGCCCGACAGCATGGCCGTCACCGACCGGCTCATGATCGATCGGGACCGCCATTCTTCGTCGCGCTTGTAAATGTTGGAAATATGCACTTCGACAATCGGGCAATCGCACATTTTGAGCGCGTCCAATATCGGGTAGCCGGCATAGGAAAAGGCGGCCGGGTTGATGACGATGCCAAAGGCCCCGATACGCGCCTGATGCAGCCACTCGACCATTTCATGTTCGGCATTGGTCTGGCGGAATATCAAGCCGACGCCCGATCCATCCAGTTCGCGCAGGCAGGCGGTCTCGACATCGGTCAGGGTCTGACGGCCGTAAATCTCCGGCTCGCGCACGCCCAACAGGTCCAGATTGGGACCATTGAGAATATGAATGAAACGCTGGCCCATAACCGGCCTTATCCTCCCGCTGCGTGTCGGGATGACGCTCCCGATCTTGCAGAATCATCTTTACGCCGGTTCAGATCGCGCGGCAAGTAAAATGTACGAACTGGTACATACAATGAATGTAAAAATTCAGGGTAGCGGGCGGACGGCGATGCGATCGGCCTGATAGGAGCCGAGCCACAGGTCGCGGCCGACGATCACTGCCGCTGATACGCCGTTGAAGACCGGATCGGGCGGGCCATAGGCAACCAGCGAGAAAGACTGCGTCGCCGGGTCCAGTTGCGCCACCGCCCAGCCGCGATGGCAGGTCATGCCGTCTGCCACCCCGTTGATGATCTGCCGCACCCCGCCGCAGGCCGGCTCGTCGCGCACCATTCCCGCCAGCAACAGCCGGTCGCCATCCCAATGGATATTGTCGGGCATGAATTCGGGGGCTTGCGCGCGCCAGAGCGGTTGGCGCGTGTTGCGCCGGGCATAGCCGACGATCTCGCGCCGGCCAAAGGCGATGACATAGAATCCGCTATCGTCCTTCGCTGTTTCCAGTCCGTTATTGCCCGGCAGTTCCGTGCCCGGCAGCAAGCGGAAAGCCGGTTCGCCGGGCGCGCGTTCATAAACGCCGCCGGTTGGTTGGCCGCGCACGAAATCGGTGATGCTGGTTCCCGGTCGGGTCAGCACCGTCGCGATCACCGTGCCGTCGCTATAGGATGCGACACTGTTGGCGATATGCCCGGCCGGCATCGCCAGGCATCCTTGCCAACGCAGCGCTGGCGGCGCGTGTGTATCGCGATAATCGACGGCGAAAATCTCGATCGCCTCGCGCCCGCCATGATTGACCACCAGCAATCGCGCCTGGCCGGTAGACATCACGCGCAGGCTCAGGCCCCTTGCGGTGAACAGCGCCGGATTGGGTGGTGTCTCACAATCGCGATAAAGCGGATCGCGCGCGACCTGATCGTCGTCATTTCTGAACCAGAAAGCTGCTTTCCGCGTCCGACTGTCAACGATTTTCAGCCCCGCGCCCGTCGCAAAGCCGCTCGCCACGATCCAAGGTGTCTCAGGAATTCGGGCCAAATCCTCCGGCTTCATCGCCCCGGTGACGAACGCAAATTGCGATAGGCTTCTATGTGTCTCGCTCGTTGTCTCACCGGGCAAAACGGCACATCCGCCCAGCAAGGCCGTCAGCAGAAAGGCGGCCCGCTTCATGTTACGCGATACACGCAAATGCGGACCGAAGGCTTTGGCGCGTCGTCGCGCGGCGCGCCGATCGTCCCTACAAAAATGGCTTGATTGAGCCATTTGTGTGGCCCTTCGGGAGCCTCAAAGCTCGGTACTGTGCGCAAATAGGGCTGCGGCGCACCCGGCACCTTGCTGTTGGTCAGCCCGACATTGCGGACATGGATCAACGTGCCGTCATCGGCCTGCATCATATAGTCGGCCTCGATCACGGTCCAATTGTCGGCGCGCTGCAATTGCCAGTCCGCGCCGCCCACCAGCACCTTCCCCTTGATCCGCGGTCCCTCGAAATGACCGCCCATGATTGGTACGCGCCGCCTCATCCCCAGCGGCGTCCGTCCGACCTCCATCGTCGGCTCCAGCATAACGATCGCCTCATAGACGAACTCCAGACCCGGTTCGTTAGACTTGGTGGCCCGCACCATGCCGCCGGTCCACGCCGTCAGCGCAATGCCTCCGGCCAGCAAGCGACGTCTGTTCAGAACAATCATGTGCCTAATCCCTGATCCGGGGGCGTTCCGCTGGCGTGACCGGGGTGGCGTCCGTAAACAACGACAAATCCTTGAAATGCGGCCAGTCGATCATTCCGCCACTCTCACCAAAAGCATGGAGTTTCGGCGTGGACGCCCGCCACATTGGCCAGTCCGATCCCGGTCTCCCATTACGGGCGAAGGCAATCAGCCGGTCCATCATGTCCGCAGACAGGGCACGGTCCGTTTCCGTCCAGTCGCGCGTCGTCCTGAAGAGGTTCAGACTATCCAGCGTTCCCAGCCAATAGGGTACATCGGCGGTATGATAGGCCCCTACCGTCGCTGGATCATGATCGGCAAAGGTAACGCCCGGGCGATAGGGATGGGTGCGTGTGAAGAAATAGCCGTAAACTGGCGCCTTGCCCTTGACCGACTGAGCTTTCGCCCATTCGGCCATTTGTAGTCCCAAAGTCGAATCCCGCTCAACATCCCGCGCCGCTCGGCGGGCCTCCTCTGCCGTTCGCGCCGGATATGCCTGCGAGATTTGCTTGGTCGTCCTAGGAAAGGCGGTTCGTGCCGCTTTCTCATAATCGACGACACTGGCAATTGGTCCCAGCGACCGGAAATATTCGTCTTTCGTGAAGCCGATCATCATCGGCACGTCAGATTGACGTCCAGCGGCGAAGCTTGCCTTGGGCGCCTCTGCAACAACTTGCCCGTCGATCACAATCGGCCGCCGTTTCACTGGCGCCGCCAATGCGATCAGCCGATCGGCTGGCATGTCGCGCATCGCCGCGATCGACGCTGCGCCCAGCGCCTGTTGCAGCGCGACGCCTTCTGTTTCTGCATCGGCCAATGGGACAGGGGCCATCAATTCGCCCAAAGCGCTGCCGCTCATGCCGACGACGCGATGAAACAGGCCCCTGGCGGCAGGGCTGGCCTGCAATAATGAAACTGACATCGATCCCGCCGATTGACCGGCAATCGTGACATTATCCGGATCGCCGCCGAACGCCGCGATATTACGCTGAACCCAACGCAGAGCAGCAATCTGGTCTTTCAGTCCGTAATTGCCCGAATGGCCTTCGCCTTCCTTAGTCAGATCAGGATGCGCCAGAAAGCCCAGCGGTCCAACGCGATAAGCGATCGCTACATAGACCACGCCTCTGGCGGCCAGCGGTTCACCCGCATAATTGGCCATGGAGGCTGACCCGACATTGAAACCGCCGCCATAGATCCAAGCGATCACCGGGTAGGGTTTGTCCGACGATGGCGGCGTTTCTGGCGCCCAGATGTTGAGGTACAGGCAATCTTCGCTGGTCGCTTCTTCCCCGAAATAATGGTTGATGTTGCGCCCGCGCAGCGGCTGGATGCACTCGGCGGCAGGGCGATCCGCATGCCACACGCCTTGCCAGGCCGAATGGGGCTGGGGATCGCGCCATCGCAAATCGCGCACCGGCGGCGCTGCGAAAGGCACGCCCAGCCATGTTCGCACGCCAGACTGCAATGTCTTGCCTGAAATCAGCCCGGCGTCGGTGCGCACCGGATCGCCAGTCGGCCGCTCCACCCCTTGCGCGAGTGCTGCTGACGCGATTGCCAGCGCGCCCAGCGCTGCACAAAGGCGTAGCATTACTTGCCGCCCTTCAATTGCGTGTCGAAGAAGCGGAAGGTCAGATCCAATGCATGCAGACTGGTAGCGCGCGTCGCTGCTGCATTCACCCCGATCCAGCTATGGCCGACCCCAGAAATAATCTCCAGCTTCACTGGGACGTTCGCGGCTTCCAGTTTGGCCGCCAGTTCACGCGATTGCCCGACAGGCACTGTGTTGTCGTCCGTGCCATGGATCAGCAGCATTGGCGGGTCTTTGGGATCGACGTGCGCTGCCGGGCTGGCGGCGGCGATCCGATCAGGCGGACAAGCATTTTTCGTGCAACCCAGATATTGGTTTTCAGCGCGCGGAATGGCCGCGCGGGGCATGGTGGCGAAGTCGTAGACCCCGTACCAGCCGACCGCCGCCTGCACGCAATCGCTCTGCCCCGCATTGCTTTTGTCCGCTCCGCCCGGCGCGTGGCCGCAGTCGAGTGCTGCCAGTGCGGATAATTGCCCACCCGCCGATCCACCCCAAATGGCGACATGCGCAGTGTCGATTCCATAGCGGCCGGCATTGGCTTTCAGGAAACGGATCGCGCTGCGTACATCGTCGATCGCGGCGGGGAAGGGGGCTTCGCCGGACAGGCGATATTCCAGCGAAGCCACGACATAGCTGCGCGCGGCCAAATCGGCGAGAACGGCCGTAAAATCACTAAATGCACCCGACTGACGTGTATGTCCTGCCATCCAGCCTCCACCATGAACATAGATGATGAGCGGGAGTGATTTGTCGGCTTTGACAGGACGATAAAGGTCGAGCGTGATTGGACGATAGCCGGCTATGGTCGAAAAAGGAATGTCGGCGCTGACCCTGACGTCCTGACTCAGCGTCACTATGCGCTCAGGCAGGGGATCGCCCAGTGCAGGCTCAGGCCCGGTGGCGAGCGCCGCAAGTTGAGCGCTTGCGGTGTTACCGACGAGCGCCCCCGTGGTCACGGCGATATATGCTGTGCAAGCAAGCCATTTCATATCTCTCTCCCGAACCGCTTCTTATGAGCGAACCATTTCGTACATTGCTATCGCGATAGCGACGCGACGGCAAGCCGCAATTGCTGGCTGCGTCACTTTCCCGAGATCTTTACTCGATCCTTTTGCGCGGCGCCTGAGTCAGCGCCGACACCAGCTTTCGATCACATCGATCACGCTCATCCGTCGCCGAGCCAGAGCTTTGGGCGAACTCATGTCCCGCTCGAACCCATAGGAAAAGGTGTAGCGGTTGGAGACATTATAGAAACAGAGTGCGCTGATCGTCATATGCAGTTCGACCGGATCAATGCCTTCTCGAAACTGACGGTTGGTAACGCCGCGTGCCAATATGCCGCGCAGATGCTCCACCACCTTTCGATTGCGTTCGCGAATGCCGGGAATTTCGCCGACGTGCGCACCGCGCAGGATATTCTCATTCATCACCAATCGCACGAACTCGGGATGCTGGTTATGATAATCGAACGTCGCGCCGACCACGTCACGCAGCGCCGCGTCTGGCTCCAGATGGTCGCGCAGATTGTCCGCGTCCATTTCGCGCACGGCGGTATAGGCCCGCTCCAGCACGGCGCGATACAGACCTTCCTTGCCGCCGAAATAATAATAGATCATGCGCTTGGACGCATTGGTTCGTTCGGCGATCTCGTCGATCCGTGCGCCGCTTAGCCCCTTGTCGGCGAATTCCGCCGTCGCCACGTCCAGAATATTGAGCCGCGTCTCTTCTGCATCCGTGGTGCGCAACGCCCCCTCGGGCGACGATGTCCTAGCCATGCGTTCCGTTCCTCTCGCGCGTGCCCCGCATAGCGTCGACTTGCATCTGTTCCATAAGGGCGTTGAACTGATCTTGGGCCGCTGCGTCAATCCCTTCTGCGGCGTGCGCGCCAGTCAAGGTGACAAATTTGTAATCCGCCGATCATGCCTCTGACTGATGGGCTGGCTTATTCGGGCAATGGTCATCCTGCATGACCGAAGGAGTGAAAGGCGGTGCGTCCCCCTGTCGTGCCGCCTTTCCATATTGCCGGACGGGATGATGGACAGGCCGATTTTCTATGATGCCAGCGGCCGCCGCCGTCGATTGACGCTGCCGGCGATCGCCCTTGCGCTGATCGTGATGCTGGTCGCTGCCGCGGCCTTTGCTCTGACCATCGTCGATGTTCCGGTCCCTGCTCCGGTGCCGCTGCGCATGGAACGTCCCCGCGTGGAGGGCATTGGTCAACGGATCGATCACCTGCGCGCATCGATTCGCCATGAACTGACGGGTTGGCTACCGCGCCGCCATGGTGCGCCGTCCGCGCACCCGGTCCGGCTCGCCTTCTATGTGCCATGGGATGATGCGAGCCGCGCATCGTTACGTCAGCATGCGGCGCAGATCGATTGGATTGCGCCGGCCCTGCTGTCCGTCACTGGTCCGGGCCATGATCTGCATATGCAGTCCGATCCGGCCTTCGCCGCAATTATGCGCGGTGCGCATCGTCGTCCGCTAGTGATGCCGGTAGTACAAAATGTGCGGGACGGCGCATGGGACAGCCAGGGCACGGCGACGTTGCTGCGTGACCATAAGGCCAGCGCATCGCTGCTGGAGCATCTGATCCCGATGCTCAAGACGCTACATGCCTCGGGAGTCATATTCGATCTGGAGGCGTTGCCTGCGGGCGCTCAGCGCGATTATCTTATCTTCCTGCGCCAGGCCGCGCCCTTGCTCCACGCCCGGCACCTGCAGATCATGCTGACCGTTCCCGTAGATGACAGCGGTTGGAGTCTCGCGGCTTATGGCCGCATTGCCGATCGCTTGATCCTGATGGATTATGATCAGCATTATATTGGCGACAAGGCGGGACCGATCGCGGCGCAACCCTGGTTCGTGCAACGCATGCGCGCGGCGCTCCATGTGGTGCCTGCCGCAAAGACGATCGTCGCCGTCGGCAACTATGCCTATGACTGGACCGAAGGCGGTGGCACAGCCGATGCGCTGTCGATCGAGGACGCATGGCTTTCCGCTCATGATGCCGGTGCGCCGATCCGCTTTGATGCCGCCAGTGGCAATGCCCGTTTCGATTATGAGGAGGGCGATCATGTCCATCATGTCTGGATGCTGGACGCGGCGAGCGGCTGGAACCAGATTCGTGCCGCCCGTTTGTCTGGCGTTGGTGGCATCGCCCTTTGGCGGCTGGGATCGGAAGACCCGGGCTTCTGGCCTGCTCTGGCGGATCGCACCGGGGCGCCACCCCAGACCATGGGCCGCCTGACCAGCTTCAATTCAGTCGATGTGGAGGGCAATGGCGAAATATTGCGGGTCGATGATGTGCCGACGGTTGGCCACAGGACGGTGCGCACCGGAGCTGGGCCGCGCGCGGGCCTGATCGTGGACGAACAATATCGCAGCCTGCCGACCCCCTATGTGATCCGCCGCACGGGCTATCGCCCTCATATGGTGGCGCTGACATTCGATGATGGGCCGGATGCGACCTGGACCCCGCCGATCCTGAATATATTGAAGGCGGCCCATGTCCCGGCGACCTTCTTTGTCATCGGTGAAAATGCGATCATGCATCCGGGATTGCTGCGTCGCATCGTTGATCAGGGCAGCGAAATCGGCAGCCACAGCTACACCCACCCCAATATGGCGCAGGTATCGCGGCGTGGAGTCTCGCTGGAACTCAACAGCACGCAGCGATTGGTGGAAGCCTATACGGGACGGGCGATGCGCCTGTTCCGCGCACCCTATTTTGGGGACGCTGAACCAACCACGGCGGATGAAATCGGGCCGGCGCTGGAAGCGCAGAGACGGGGTTATGTGAATGTCGGCCTGCATGTCGATCCGGGTGACTGGACGCGGCCGGGTGTCGACGCCATTGTTGCGCGGACTATTCAGCAGGTAGAAGCCGGCAATGCCGACCGGTCGGCGCAGATCGTGCTTCTGCATGATAGCGGCGGTGACCGGGCGCAGACGGTGGCGGCGCTGCCCCGGATCATTCAGGCGCTCAAGGCGGGTCGCGTCCGTCAATGTGGTGTAAAATCGGGTGTGGCCACTGGGCTGCATTTTCAGGCGGCCTTGGGTTTAATCTGTAGCGGCTGTGCCTCCT
>JAJZTH010000017.1 GCA_021849075.1 Pseudomonadota bacterium
TCGAAGACACGGTGAAGTCGTTCAAGGCCGTGGTCGAAGGCGAATATGACCATCTGCCCGAAAACGCCTTCTACATGGTCGGCGGCATCGACGAAGCCGTCGAAAAGGCCAAGAAGCTGGCTGCCGAAGCGGCCTAAGTTGAACTGATTCCCCTCCCTTTCAAGGGAGGGGATTAAGGGGTGGGTGGCGAGCGAAGCGAGCCAACAACCCATCCCGCAAGGTTGCAGGCGATTGCTGCGCAATCGCACCCACCCCCTGCCCCTCCCTTGAAAGGGAGGGGGGAGAGTTACAGATGGCACTGCATTTCGAACTCGTGACCCCGGAAAAGCTCGTCCGTTCGGAGGAAGTTTATCAGGTGGTCGTTCCCGGCACCGACGGCGATTTCGGCGTGCTGGAAGGCCATGCCCCTTTCATGTCGACCGTGCGCGACGGCGCAATCCAGTTGTTCGCATCCGCCGGCGCCGCGCCGGAAATCATCCCGGTACAGGGTGGCTTTGCCGAAGTGAATGAAAAGGGCCTGACGGTATTGGCCGAAAAGGCGGGCTAAAGCCTGCCCGACGCTGCCGATGCAGCGGCGCATCATAACGAAATTCCTGGAGAGCCTGATTAATTTCAGGCTCTTTTCTTTGCAGACGCAGTTAACGCGACGATAAGCATTGCCCGATATGACCGACCGAACGAACGGTTTAGAGGGCATCGGCAATGTCAGGCGAGTTGGCACTCGGCATCAGGCGCGAGAAATATCTTGCGGGCCATTGCCAGCATATCCCCTTTAACATCCTGCATCGATATCTGCCCTTTGCCCTGCTGATGCTGGTGGCGGTCATCGTGCGCAGCCCTGCCTATGGCAATCCCGATGTCGGCCTGGACGAGCAATTCTATCTCGTCGTTGCGGACCGGATGATGCATAGCGCGCTGCCCTATGTAGACATATGGGATCGAAAGCCGATCGGCCTGTTCCTGATCTATGCCGCCACACGCCTGTTGGGCGGCGACGGATTTGTTCAGTATCAGATAGTTGCCTCTCTGTTTTCGGGCGCAACCGCCGGGATCATATGGCTGATAGCCAGACGTTCCTCCAATGATCTGGCGGGAATGGCGGTAGGCATAGCCTATCTGTTCTGGCTCAATATTTATGCAGGCAGCGCCGGCCAATCACCGGTCTTCTACAATCTTCCGGTCGCTCTGGCATTCGCATTGGCTTTCCGTGCCAATGAACTTCATGATCCCAAAAAAATCGCCCGCTGGGGCGCGATCGCGATGGCGCTATGTGGGCTGGCCATTCAGATCAAATATACCGTAGTGGCCGAAGGCGCTTTTCTGGGCCTGTGGTTCCTGTGGCGCCTCTGGACTATCGGCAAGAACCCGCTGTCGATCACCACCACAGCCATCGTCTATGCGCTGTTGGGCCTCGCGCCAACGCTGGCAGTCACCTGCTATTATGCGGCAATCGGACATTTTCCGGAATTTGCTTATGCCAATTTCTGGTCAATCTTCGATCGTGGACGATTGGATGAGGGATCTCTGGCCCGTGCAAAATCCTTTCTGATCTTCACCTCCATACCGCTTCAGATTTTCCTGCCCTTCGCGCTGTTGCAGCGGTGGATGCGCGATCGTCGCATCGGCGATCAAAAACAATTCTGGCTGATGGCTGGCTGGCTGATCGCGGCATTCTGCGGCTTCGTGATGATCGGCAATTTCTACGATCATTATTTTCTGCCGATGCTGCCCCCCATCTTCATATGCATCGCCCCCTTGCTGAAACGCCCTGTGGTCGGCTTGCCGCTTGGCGCATTTCTGATCATCTGGGCGATCGTAGGGACGGGTTATCCGGATTTCGCCTCCAATGCAGCGAAACACGACGCCGTTTCAGAATTGACCGCCAGTGTCCGTCCTTATGTCGAAAAAGACTGCCTGTTCGTTTTTGACGGGCCGTCAGCCCTGTACATGACGACCCATGCCTGCGCGCCGACCCGGTTCGTCTATCCCGACCATCTGAGCAACGATGTCGAAAAAAATGCTATAGGCACCGACGCCCGCCAAGAAATGATGCGCGTATTGAACAGCAAACCGGGCGCCATCGTCACGGCATCAAAGCCAATCGTATCGCACCTGAACGCCGCCAACCTGTCCCTGTTACGTCATGCGTTGACGCACGATTACAGGCTGGTGGCCGCCGTCAGTCACCCACTGCGAATTTACTACGTCTATGCCCGTAAAGATCTGGCCCATGGCGGCATTATCGGACCGGCCGTGCCCTATGCAAATTAACGCCGCCCTGCCGCCCCTGGCTTCGGCCATGCGCCGTTCGGCCCCGATACGCCCCCTCCTTCCGGAATTGTGAATGCAGCAGCTTCCTCATCATCAATTTGATTTGGGCGTCGCCCTTGGTCCCATCGAGATGTGCGTGGTGGTGCCGGTACTGAACGAACGCGACAACATCATCGAACTGATCCATCGCATCGAAACCACTCTGAGCGGCGTCGCGTGGGAAGTCATGTTCGTCGATGATGGATCAACCGATGGTACGCCTGAATTGATCAGCACTCTCGCCGCAGGGGATCGGCGCGTGCGATTGATCCGCCGGTTCAACAGACGAGGGCTTTCTTCCGCCGTCATAGAGGGCATGCTGGCATCAACGGCGCCGATATTGGCCGTAATCGACGGTGATTTGCAGCATGATGAAGCATTGCTGCCTGAATTTCGCCGAGCCATTATGGAGGGCGGCGACGTTGCCATCGGCACTCGCTATGCGGAAGGCGGGTCCACCGGACAATGGGCGCAGTCCCGTGTCTATGTCAGCAAAGTCGCGACGCGGCTGGCCACCATGCTCACAGGGGCAGCAATCAGCGATCCGATGAGTGGATTCTTCGCAATCAGCCGCGAAAAATTTACGGAATTAGCTCCCAATTTATCGGGCATCGGATACAAAATATTGCTCGACATACTTTCCTCCTCCCGATCGCCCATGAATATCGTGGAATATCCCTATGTCTTCAGGACTCGCAAACATGGCGAGAGCAAACTCGATTCGACCGTCGTTTTGAACTATATTGAAATGCTTGCTGAAAAGCGGGTCGGACGTTTCATTCCAATCAAGTTCATAAAATTCAGTGCGGTAGGCGCTCTGGGATTGATTGTGCACATGTCCATTCTGTCGCTGCTGTTGAAGCTGTCGGCGGGGTTCGGCGTCGCCCAGCTATGCGCCGTCATCAGCGCCATGACATTCAACTTCTTCCTCAACAACAGCTTCACCTACCGCGATCAGCGGTTGAAGGGTCTGCCCATGCTGGCCGGCCTGTTGAGCTTTTACGCGGTGTGCGGATTGGGGGCGATAGCCAATGTCGGCGTCGGCCAATGGGTTTTTGATTCCAGTTATGAATGGTGGTTGGCCGGCCTGGCCGGCGCCGCCATCGGTTCAGTATGGAACTATACGATGGGCAACCTGCTGACCTGGCGCAAGCGCCGCTGATCTCGCTGCGGTCGGCCATTAGCCATTTATCAAAGTTTCCATCCTATTCACCTTTATCACCCAGATAATGAACCGGTCTTTTTGATGGTTGCCGGCCGGTTGCGACAGAATGGCGGAGATATATGAGCGCCTTTGGACGGAAGAATGGACCTGCCGGGATCAAGCCCGGATTCGGTGTGGCCCGCCCGATGCAGGGTGGTGCCGCTGCGCGCGAAGAATTGCCCCGTGGCGGCGACCAGTTTCCTCCGCTCGACATCGCCTCCCTGCCCGGCGAAGCGCCGTTCGATCCGCTGTCCGCGCCCACCAGCGCGATGCAGCGCAACGCCGACGCCATGTCGCGATTGTCGGAACGGGCCAATGCCGAACATGTGCCCGATGCGGGACCGCAGGGCTTTGAAGCCAGCGTCCACAAGATCAAGGAACAGGTGCTGCCCCGCCTGCTGGAGCGCGTCGATCCGGAAGCCGCCGCGACCCTGACCAAGGATGAACTGGCGGAAGAATTCCGCCCGATCATCATGGAAGTGCTGGCGGAGCTGAAGCTGACGCTGAACCGGCGCGAACAGTTCGCGCTGGAAAAAGTGCTGGTCGACGAGTTGCTGGGCCTTGGCCCGCTGGAAGAATTGCTGGCCGACCCGGACGTCAGCGACATCATGGTCAACGGCCCGGAACAGACCTATATCGAAAAGAAAGGCAAGCTCCAGATCGCGCCGATCAAGTTCCGCGACGAAGAGCATCTGTTCCAGATCGCCCAGCGCATCGTCAACAAGGTCGGCCGCCGCGTCGACCAGACCACGCCGCTGGCCGACGCCCGCCTGCCCGACGGCAGCCGCGTCAACGTGATCGTGCCGCCGCTCAGCCTGAAGGGCACGGCGATCTCCATTCGTAAATTTTCCGCCAAGCCGATCACCATCGACATGCTGGCCCAATGGGGCGCGATGTCGCCCAAAATGGCGACGGCGCTGAAGATTGCCGGCGCCTGCCGGTTCAACATCGTCATTTCGGGCGGTACGGGTTCGGGCAAGACCACGATGCTGAACGCCCTGTCGAAGATGATCGACCCGGGCGAGCGCGTGCTGACGATCGAGGACGCGGCCGAATTGCGGTTGCAACAGCCGCACTGGTTGCCGCTGGAAACCCGCCCGCCCAATCTGGAAGGGCAAGGCGCGATCACCATCGGCGACCTGGTCAAGAACGCCCTGCGTATGCGCCCCGACCGCATCATCCTGGGCGAAATTCGTGGCGCGGAATGTTTCGATCTGCTCGCCGCGATGAACACCGGCCATGACGGCTCCATGTGTACGCTCCACAGCAATAGCCCACGCGAATGCCTGGGCCGTATGGAAAACATGATCCTGATGGGCGACATCAAGATTCCCAAGGAAGCCATTTCCAAGCAGATCGCCGATTCGGTCGACCTGATCGTGCAGGTGAAGCGCCTGCGCGACGGTTCGCGCCGCGTGACCAACATCACCGAAGTCATCGGCATGGAAGGCGACGTCATCGTCACGCAGGAACTGTTCAAGTTCGAATATCATGACGAGGATGACAGCGGAAAGATCGTGGGCGACTATCGCTCCATGGGCCTGCGTCCCTACACGCTCGACAAGGCGCGCATGTTCGGGTTCGATCAGCCTTTTCTGGAAGCGTGCCTCTAAGGGAATAAACCGACGTTCGCCTTCGTAGACATGGTAGTTGCCATGTGATCGAAGGAGAAAATCTTGTTTCGACGAACCACACGCCATCCCGTCAGCCACGGGATGGCGTTTCTTTTGATCGGGCTTTGTTCGCCGGCAGAGGCGGAAACAGACTATCCCACCAGCTATCCCGATGTGCCCGAACCGATGATATTCGACATGATGCGGCCGCTGGGCGCCAAGCGGGGCCAGATGGAGGCCAATACGCTGGCGACCACATCGCTGTCCGGTCCCGACCGGACCGTTCAATGGGCGCCGGAGGTGGAATATGCGCTGGCCGACGGCTTCGCGGTCGAAGGCGAATTGCCGTTCGAGGATGGCCGGCTGACCGAATTGAAGCTGGGATTGCAGGCCGCCTTCGGCACGCTGAACGGCGGACGCAGCGCCCATGGCGTGCAATATCTGGGCATTTACGACCGGCAGGCCCGCCATTATCGCAGCAGCTTCGCCTATATGGTCGTCCATCGCTACAACCCGCGATGGAGCAGCGTGTCGATGGCGGGCCTTGGCGACATATCCCTGTCTGGCGGGCGCGGGCGCAACGCCGCCATCATCAACCACTCGCTTTTCTACGACAGCACAGACGGTCAGATTTTGGGGCTGGAACTCAATTACCGGGGCGGATCGGATGGCTATGTGCTGGCCATGCCGCAAATCCACCAGCGCCTTGCCGATAAAGTCAATGTGCAGGCGGGGTTGGGTGCGGAGCGGCCACATGGCGGAGTGTTTCGCCCCAAAGGCGGGGTCCGACTGATCCGCGAATTCTAAGGCGATTTCGAAGCGATCGGTATCGATCGCTGGTTAAGAAATCGCGCCAAACAAAAGTCGCGGAGCGGCTTGTCAGGCAGGCGGGGAGCAGGCACACCGGCGCGCACGTTCACAATGAAGAGGATTGCCCGATGCGCCTTCCCCTCCTGCTTGCCGCCGCCGCGCTGTTGCCGGTCGGCGCGGCCGTCGCCCAGCATGCCCATCATCAGGCCGGCGATCCGATCGCCGCCGCCGTCGCCGCGCCCAGCCGTACCGACAAGAATGTCGCGCGCGACCAGTATCGTCACCCGGCGCAGACGCTGGCTTTCTTTGGCGTAACGCCCGGCCAGACCGTGGTGGAATATGCGCCCAGCGGCGGCTGGTATACGGAAATTCTGGCGCCGCTGCTGAAGGACAAGGGCACATTCTATGCGCTTCAGCCAACGGGCCGCTATCTGGAAGGCTATAGGGGCTTTCTGGCCGCCAAGCCCGACGTCTATGGCAAGGTGAAGCTGGTCGCCTATCCCGAAGAGACGGCCAGCATTCCCGCGAACAGCGTCGACACGGTGCTGACGTTCCGCAACGTGCATAATATGGTGATGGCGGGGAGCGAAGGCGCGACCTTCAAGACGTTTTTCGACATGCTCAAGCCCGGCGGCACGCTGGGCGTGGTCGACCATCGCCTGCCCGAAGACCGCGACACCGCGCTGGAGAAGAGCAGCGGCTATCTGAAAGTATCGACCATTCGCCGGATCGCGGAGGCGGCCGGTTTCGAATATGTCGGCGCGTCGGAGGTGAACGCCAATCCCAAGGACACGGCCGACTGGCCCAAGGGCGTATGGACCCTGCCGCCCACGCTGAGCCAGAAAGATGTCGACAAGGACAAATATCTTGCCATCGGCGAAAGCGATCGGATGACGCTGAAATTCCGCAAGCCGACGAAATAGAAGAGAAACCGCACCAGCAAGGTTGCGTCGCTGTGTAACCCGGCTAGAGCAACGGCGTGACTTCCGCTGCTCTTTCCGACCGCCCACATCGCCCGCTGTTCGCCATCGGACTGCGCCTGATCGCCGTCATCTGCCTGTCGATCATGTTCGTGAGCGGCCGCATCGCCAGCGAGCATGGCGTCAACCTGGTCGAAACGGCTTTTTATCGCCAACTGATCGCGCTGCCGGTGGTGTTCGGCTGGCTCGTCTTCACCAGCGGCGCGGCCGCCATCAAGACCCGGCGCATCGGTATTCATGCCACGCGCATGGTGATCGGGCTGACCGGCATGATGCTGAATTTCCTGTCCTATATCCTACTCCCCCCGGCGGAGGCCGCGACGATTGGTTTTACCATGCCGATTTTCGGCACGATCCTGTCGGCGCTGGTGCTGCGTGAGGCGACCGGGATTCATCGCTGGACCGCCGTGCTGATCGGCTTTGCCGGCGTGCTGGTGATGGTGCGGCCGGACGCCGGCCACTTCCCGATGCAGGGCGTGGCGGTCGCCATCATTGCCGCGCTGATAACGGCCAGCGTCAGCCTGGTGCTGCGCGAACTGGGCCGAACCGAAAGCGCGGGCGTGGTCGTATTCTGGTTCACCCTGTTGTCGATGGTGCCTTTGGGCCTTGCCATGCCCTTCTATGCACAAGCGCATGACGCCGTGGCCTGGGGATGGTTGCTGTTGATCGGCCTGATCGGCGGTGCGGCGCAAATCTGCCTGACCGCTGCGCTGCGATGGGGACCAGTGTCGGTGGTGCTGCCGATGGATTATAGCGCGATTATCTGGACCACGCTGCTGGGCGTGGCGATCGGTCAGGGCTGGCCGATGGCGACGACATGGATCGGCGCGAGCCTGATCGTGGCCAGCGGCCTCTATATCGCCTGGCGCGAACATGTCCGCGCCAGGCAGCCAACCGTCAGTTTAGCAACTCCGCCTCCAGACTGATCTCCGCCTTCAGCAGTTTGGAAATGGGGCAGTTGGCCTTCGCCTTGGCGGCAAGTTCCTGAAAAGTGGCGTCGTCCGCGCCGGGGATGCTCGCCTTGAGCGTCAGTTTGCTGGCGGTGACGGCAAAACCATCATCCAGCTTCTCCAGCGTGACGACCGCGCTGGTTTCCATCTTCTCCGCCGTCAGGCCCGCTTCGCCCAGGATGAGCGACAGCGCCATGGTGAAGCAGGAGGCATGGGCGGCGGCGATCAGTTCCTCCGGATTGCTGCCCGGCATCCCTTCGAACCGGGTCGCAAAACCATAGGGATAAGCGTCAAGCGCACCGCTCTGGGTGGAAATCGCCCCCTTCCCGTCCTTGAGGCCGCCCGTCCACACGGCCGAACCGCTGCGATTGATCTTCATGAGGTGATGCTCCTTATGGTGAAGCGGAGGAACCCCGGCGGCCCCTCTTGGTTGCATGACTATAGAGACATGCATGCAGGAGAGTGACAATGATCGATTCGACCGTCGACAATCGCAGCGACCTGATCGCATCGGACAGGGTTGAAGGCACCGCCGTCTATAACCGACAGGGCGAACATCTGGGCAGGATCACCAATTTCATGGTGGAAAAACGCAGTGGGCAGGCGCGTTACGCCACATTGTCCTTTGGCGGATTTCTGGGGATAGGCAGCGACCATTATCCCCTGCCCTGGTCGATGCTGAATTACGACCCCGACAAGGGCGGCTATGTCATCGATCTCGACAAGCAGGTGCTGATCAATGCCCCGCGCTTCGCGGCCGACCAGCGCCCCGATTATAGCGACGCCTATGGCCGCGACGTGCATCACTATTACGGCCTGATCTACCCCTGGTGAATGCACGCGCAACAGGGAAACAGGGCCGGGCGACACCGTTCATCCGGCCCTTTTCCTCGCCCGGTCGACGCCCTTTTCCGACTGCCTAAATTTCACCACATTTCGCCGCTTGCCCATTGTCTACCAGATAAATAGAATTATTGTCGAAGGCTCGACATGAAGGATGAGGATCAGACCATGGAGCGATTCGGTTTTTCGAGTGACGCGCGCCAGCCGGTGATTCTGACCATCCCGGGCCTCAACAATAGCGGACCGGGACATTGGCAGACTTTGTGGGAGGAAAAGCGCGGCGATTGCGAACGGGTCGACCTGGGCAGCTGGGCCAGCCCCAACCGCAACGCCTGGGTCACGCGGCTGGACGCGGCGATCCGGCAGGCCAACGGACCGGTCATATTAGCGGCGCATAGCCTGGGTTGCATGGCGGTGGCCTGGTGGGGTGCGCTGCAAAGTCAGGCTTATGGCTGGCCGGTGACGGGCGCGCTGCTGGTGGCGCCGCCCGATTGCGACCGGATGGAAACGCCCGAAACGATCGGCGGCTTTGGCCCTACGCCGCGTGCGCAACTGCCCTTCCCGTCCATATTGGTGGGCAGCCGCGACGACCCCTATATTTTTTTCGAGCGCGCCCACAGCATCGGCAAAAATTGGGGCAGCGAATTTATCGATGCCGGCCATGCCGGGCATATCAATGCCGATTCCGGCCTGGGCGACTGGCAGTTCGGCCAGTCGCTGGTCGACCGGCTGATCGACAATGCCCAGGAACAGGCGTCCGCCATGCGCCAGATGCGCCCCGCCGTCCCGCTGGCGCAGCAGGAGCGCAAGCCCGGCCACGAGGCTGCCCGGATTTAAAGGCTCACCCCCGAGGGGCGCGACAAGACAAACTTGCGCGCCCCTTATATTTGCTTTTTTGTCTATCTTTGAAGTTGAGATATTAGGCGGAAAGAGGGTTTTATGAACGAACACAGACCAATCGACATCCGCCACGGCCGCACCGAAGGTCAGCGGCCCGACATCGCCGCCAGCATCGACAAGGTGCGCGACGTACTGGAAGCGCTGCGTTTCGGATCAATCACGCTGACCGTCCATGACGCGCGCGTGGTTCAGATCGACGTGACGGAAAAGACGCGCCTGACCAGCTGACACCATCGGCAGGGGGCATCGGATACGGGCCGATATGGCCCATGCGGCAAGGGAGTGAGCCGCAACCAACGACAAGCATCTCCGATATTTATCGGCTTTGACCGGACCGCCGGAAACGCCGTGATCAGCACCACCGGACATCCGGACAAAAGGGGACTATCATGATTGCGCGTTTTCTGTTGCTCGCGGGCGTCGCGGGCGCTTCTATCATCACGCCGAACGCCTTTGCGCAGGAACCAGCCCAGCCCAATGTGGATGGCGCGGAGCAGACCAGCCCGCGCGGCGAAGTGATCGTCGTCACCGCCCGCCGTCGGCAGGAAACCGCGCAGGAAGTGCCGTTGGCCATTTCCGTGGTCAAGGGCGACAGCATCGAGGCGACCGGCAACTTCAACATCGTGAAGCTGCAACAGTTGGCGCCGACATTGCAGGTCTACACCACCAATCCGCGCAACACGTCGGTCAATATCCGCGGCCTTGGCGTGCCGTTCGGCCTGACCAGCGACGGGTTCGAACAGGGCGTGGGCATCTATGTCGACGATGTCTATAACAGCCGCGTCGCCGCCGCGACCTTCGACTTTCTCGACGTCAGCCAGGTGGAAGTGCTGCGTGGCCCCCAGGGCACGCTTTATGGCAAGAACACCACGGCCGGCGCGATCAACATCACCACGAACCAGCCGACCTTCGATTTCGAAGGACGCGCCGAACTGACCGTGGGCAACCTAAACTACAAGCAGGCCAAGGCCGCCGTGTCCGGTCCGTTGTCCGACACGATCGCCGCCCGCATCGCCGTCGCCGCAACCAGCCGCCGTGGCACGCTGTACAATGTGACGAGCGAGCGCTGGATCAACGAACAGGATAATCTGGGCATTCGCGGCCAGTTGCTGTTCAAGCCGACCGAGAATTTCAGCCTGACCTTGTCGGGCGACTATAGCAAGCAGGACCCCGAATGCTGCGGCACGACCTTCGTGCGGGTCGGCCGGACCCAGCGCCCGCTCAACCGTCAATATGACGCGCTGGCCGCTGCGCAGGGCTATGTCGTGCCCAGCCGCAATCCCTATGACCGGCTGACCGATCTGGACAGCAACCTGAATGCCGGCAACAAGATTGGCGGCGTATCGGCCAAGATCAAATGGGATGTCGGCCCCGGCACGCTGACGTCCGTCACCGCCTGGCGCTTCTGGGACTGGAAGCCGGAGAACGACCGCGACTTTACCGGCTTGTCGATCGTGTCGCGGTCGCAAAACCCGTCGCAGCAGGACCAGTATAGCCAGGAATTCCGCTATAATTACGAAAGCAAGGATGTCGACTTCGTCGTCGGCCTGTTCGGTTTCAAGCAGCGGATCGACACCCAGGGCACCGAACAGCAGGGCGAAGACGCCGCGCAATGGAGCCTGGCTCCGTCGACCGATCCGAACAATCCCGCCAACCGGCCGGAAACGCTGGCCGGCCTGACCGCCAGCAACACCCAATATCTGAAGGCAGACAGCGCCGCCCTGTTCGGCCAGTTGAGCTGGAAGGTGACGGACGCCCTGACCATCCAGCCGGGCGCGCGCCTGAACTATGACAAGAAGTCCGGCTTCTATCAGCGCGTCGTCACCAACGCACAGGGTCAGGCGATCAGCTGCACCGCGGTTCCCGCCCCCGGCACCATCGCAGGAACGTCGCAACAGTGCGGCGTCTATCAGCCGCAGATCAGCGCGCCGTCCGACAGCGCGTGGAACTTCACCTATGACTTCAACGTCAATTACAAGGTGGCGCGCGACGTCCTGGCCTATGCCACCTATGCCAAGAGCTTCAAGACGCTGGGCATCAACCAGAACGGCCTGCCGCTCAACGCCGACAACAGCGTCAATTACGACGCCAGCACAGTAAAGCCGGAATCGGTCAACCATTATGAAATCGGCCTGAAGACCCAGTTCTGGGATCGCCGGGCGACCTTCAACCTCACCGCCTTCCGCACCGACATCAAGAATTTCCAGGCGACGGTGAATGGCGGCCAGTTCGGCACGGTCCGCGGCTACCTCGCCAATGCGGGCAAGGTGCGCTCGCAGGGGATAGAGGCGGACTTCAAGGTCGTGGCGAGCGATCGCTTCACCGCCTATGCCAATGGCGCCTATACAGACGCCAAATATAAGAAGTTCGTCGACGCCCCCTGCCCGCCCGAACTGTCTGGCGGCACATATCAGCCGGCCAGCGCGACGCCGGATTATTCGCAGCCCGGCGTCCCCGGCGCGCTCAGCCCGCGCCAGTGCGACATTTCGGGCCAGGATCTGCCCGGCGTGTCCAAATGGGCCTTCTCCTATGGCGCGGAATATAACATCCCGGTCACGCTGCTGGCCAAGGACGGACAAGTCTATCTGGGCGTCGACGGCAATTACCGATCGCACTGGAACAGCAATGCCTCGCCGTCCATTTATACAGAGGTGAAAGGCTATGCGCTGACCAATGTGCGCGCCGGCTTCCGTGGCGAGGGCTTCGATGTGTTCGGCTGGGTCCGCAACGCCTTCGACGTCAACTATATCGAAAATCTGCAGGTCGCGCCGGGCAATACCGGCCTGATCGCAGGGCAGGTCGGCGATCCGCAGACCTGGGGCGGCACGATCAAATTCTCCTTCTGAGATTTTCGGACCAAATATGTCGGGGCGGCAGCAATGCCGCCCCGTTTGTGTTGAGCGGCCCGATGGACTATATATGGTCCATATTTGATCGAGGACTATTCGCCATGCGCTATTCCACCCGAATCAAGCCGATCAGCTATTTCAAAGCCAATGCGGCAGAGGTTCTGGCCGACCTGAACGACGGCGCCGAACCGATGATCCTGACTCAGAATGGCGAGGCGAAGGCGGTCATTCAGGACATCCGCTCCTATGAACAGACCCAGGAAACGCTGGCCATGCTGAAGATATTGGCGCTGGGCATGGAGGATATCAGAGCCGGCCGCGTAAGGCCGGCGCGTGAGGTTTTTGAAGAGATCAAGGCGAAGCGCCGCAAAAATGACGGCTGAAAAGCGCTATCTGGTTGATATGACCCAAGGCGCTGCCGACGACCTTGATGCCATTCATGCCTATATAACAGATCAGCGCACACTCGATGATGCTGATGCGCTCCTCAACGCTCTTTATGAGCGCGTCGAGACACTGGAATATTTTGCCTTGCGCGGCAGTCTGGTGCCGGAGGCAACGGAAGTCGGCAATCGGGAGATGCGGCAAATTCTTCATTTGCCCTACCGTCTTATCTATCACGTTGCAGAGGATAGGGTCGCAATCATAGCGATCATTGATGGCAGGCGCGATGTGCAAACTCTTCTGAAAGGGCGCCTCCTGGCACCGTAGAACCACGCTTCCCGCACCGGCATTTGCGCCGCGGTCCGGGGTGGGCTAGACACCCGCGCCATGTCCACGACCTTCACGATCGACACCGCGACCAGCCGCGCCAATCCCACGCCCGCGCCGATGAAGCGCCTGACCGTGCCCGCCATCCAGCGGCGCAAGTTCGAAGGGCAGACGGCGGAGCCGCTGGTGATGCTGACCGCCTATACCGCGCGACAGGCGCAGTTGCTCGACCCCCATTGCGATATGCTGCTGGTCGGCGACTCGCTGGGCCAGGTCATCTATGGCCTGCCCTCCACCCTGCCCGTCACGCTGGACATGATGGTCGCCCATGGCGCCGCCGTCGTGCGGGGCAGCTATCACAGCGTCGTCATCATCGACATGCCGTTCGGCAGCTATGAAGCTTCGCCGCAGCAGGCATTCGCCAGCGCCAGCCGTATCATGGCGGAGACCGGCGCCGCCGGCGTGAAGCTGGAGGGCGGGGAAGCGATGGCGGACACCATCACCTTCCTGACCCAGCGCGGCATCCCGGTGATGGCGCATATCGGCCTGACCCCGCAGGCGGTGAACGCGCTGGGCGGCTATGGCGCGCGTGGCAAAAGCCAGGAAGAACATGCCAAGATCCTGGGCGATGCGCGCGCGGTGGCGAAGGCCGGCGCCTTTTCCATGGTGGTGGAAGGCGTGATGGAGGAACTGGCCGACATCATCACCGCCAGCGTCGACGTGCCCGTCATCGGCATCGGCGCATCGGCGCGATGCGACGGACAGGTGCTGGTGGCGGAAGACATGCTGGGCATGTTTGAACGGGTGCCGCGCTTCGTGAAGCGCTATGACAATATCGCGGAAACGATCAGCAATGCGGCGGCACGCTATGCCGCCGACGTCCGCAGCCGGGCCTTTCCCACCGACGAACAGGTGTATCGACCCAAAATTTGATTTGCCTGTGCCATAAGCGCCGCTATTGATCGCGCCTTCCGGCAGAGCTTTCTGACCCAATTCTCGGAGATTCCCGTGGCACTCACGCCGCAAAACAGCGAAGCCTTCATGCGCGAGGTCGATGAAGCCGTCCGTCAGGACCGGCTGATGACCTTCTGGGAGCGCTATGGCCGCCTGACCATTGCCGCCATTGTTCTGGGCCTGGCCGCCTTTGGCGGCTGGCTCTACTGGCAGCATTACAGCAAAACCCAGTCGCAGGCCGTGTCCGAACAAATGGATGCCGTGCTGACCACGGCGGCAGGCGGCGGCACGCCCGACGCCAAGCAACTGGACGCGCTGACGCAGGCGAGCCAGCCGGGCTATCGCGCATCCGCCCTGCTGACCAAGGCGGGTCTTGCCGCGCGCAAGGGCGACACCAAGGCCGCGATCGCCGCCTTTGCCGCCATGGCCGCCGACACCAGCCTGGACCAGCCCTATCGCGATCTGGCGCTGATCCGCCAGACCGGGCTGGAATTTGACAGCCTGAAGCCCCAGCAGGTCGTCGACCGGCTGAAGCCGCTGGCGATCGAGGGCGCGCCCTGGTTCGGCAGCGCGGGCGAACTCGTCGCGCTGGCCTATATGAAGATGGGCAAGACCGATCTGGCCGGCCCGATGTTCGCCGCCATGGCCAAGGACAGCAATGTGCCGGAATCGATCCGTTCACGCGCGCGTCAGATGGCTGGTGTCATGGGCATTGATGCGGTCGAAATCCCGGCCGAAACCACCGAAGGATGATCGAGCGGATGGCAAGCATGAAGATGGGCCGTGCAGTCACGATGGCGGCTCTGGTCGCGCTGCTGGCGGGCTGCGGCGTCGTCGGCGGCAAGAAGGGTGGTCCCAAGACCCCGGTGCTAGGCAACCGCGTGTCGATCCTGAGCAACGAGCAGGGCATCGAGGTGGAGCCGTCGCTGGCCGATGTGCCGGTCAGCCTGCCCGCCCCCTATGTCAATGATGCCTGGGCGCAGCCGGGCGGCGATCCGTCCAAGGCGATGGGCCATGTGTCGCTGGGCGGATCACCCAGTCAGGTGTGGACCGCCTCGATCGAGGGCAGTTCGCCCCAGGCGCGCCTTGCCGCATCCCCGGTGGTGTCGGGCGGCAAGCTGTTCGTCACCGACGCGGGCGCGCATGTCATCGCTTATGACGCGGCCAGCGGCGCCAAGCTGTGGCAGACCAGCCTGCCGTCCGAAGGCAAGGGCAATGGCCGTGCGCTGTTTGGCGGCGGCGTCAGCGTGCTGGGCGATCGCCTGTTCGCCAGCACCGGCCTGGGCGACGTATTCGCACTCAATGTCGCGGATGGCGCGATCCTCTGGAAAAAGCATCCCGGCGGCCCGCTGCGCGGCGCGCCGACGCTGGAAAATGGCCATGTCTATGTGATGGGCCAGGACAATCAGATTTTCGCGCTCAACCAGAGTGACGGCGAAACCCAGTGGACCGACAGCGGCACGTTGCAGGTCACGGGCATTTTCGGCGTGGCCGCCCCCGCCGCCGCGCAGGGAACGGTGATCGCGGGCTACAGCTCGGGCGAAATCACCGCCTATCGTTATGAAAATGGCCGCAGCCTGTGGGGCGACGCCCTGTCGCGCACCAGCATTTCCACGGCGGTGGCGACGCTGACCGATATCGACGCCGATCCGGTGATCGATCGCGGCCGCGTCTTCGCCATTGGGCAGGGCGGCCGCATGGCCAGCTATGAACTGACCAGCGGCCAGCGCCTGTGGGAAATCAACATTGCGGGCATTTCGACGCCGGCTGTCGTGGGCGAATGGGTGTTCGCTGTCACCAGCGACGCCAAGCTGCTGTGCGTCGCGCGCGCCACCGGCAAGATTCGCTGGATCAGCCAGCTGCGCCGCTGGCAGAAGGAAAAGAAAAAGGACAAGGCGATCCGCTGGACCGGGCCGGTCCTGGCCGGCGGCCGCCTGATCGTGGTGTCGACGCGCGGCGAGATGGTCTATGTCGACCCGGCAAATGGCGCCGTCCAGTCGACCGTGGACATGGACCGTTCCATGTCCCTGTCGCCGATCGTCGCCAACAACATGCTTTATGTGCTGGCCGATGATGGAAAATTGACGGCGTTCCGCTAAAAGCAGGAAATATGCTAAGCGCTACTCCCGTGCAGGCCCCGCCTGCGCGGGAGTAGCGCGTTTAACCGATTTGAATTTTTGGAAGGAATACGGGCATGCTGCCCACGGTAGCCATCGTCGGACGTCCCAATGTCGGCAAGTCCACCCTGTTCAACCGTCTGGTCGGCAAAAGGCTGGCGCTGGTCGACGATCAGCCCGGCGTGACCCGCGACCGGCGTGAGGGCGAGGCGAACCTGCTCGGCGTCGACTTCACCATCGTCGACACCGCCGGCTATGAGGATGAAGATGCCCAGTCGCTGCCCGGCCGCATGCGCATGCAGACGCAGGCCGCGGTCGACAATTGCGACGTCGCCCTGTTCATGATCGACGCGCGCGCCGGCATCACCCCGCTGGACGAGGAAATCGCCCGTTGGCTGCGCGCCAACGACACGCCGGTCGTGCTGGTCGCCAACAAGGCGGAAGGCAAGGCGGCAGACGATGGCGTCATGGAATCCTTCAGCCTGGGCCTGGGCGAACCCATCCCCTTTTCGGCCGAACATGGCCAGGGCCTGGCCGACCTGTTCCAGGCGCTGTTGCCCCATATCGACCGTGAAGACGCTGCGGACGAGAAGGATTTCTACGAGGATGAGGAAAGCGCGCCGCTCAAGCTCGCCATCGTCGGTCGCCCCAATGCTGGCAAGTCCACGCTCATCAACAAATTTCTGGGCGAAAATCGCCTGCTGACCGGGCCGGAAGCCGGCATCACCCGCGACAGCATCGCCGTCGACTGGATGTGGACCAGCCGCGAAGGGCTGGACCGGCCCGTCCGCCTGATCGACACGGCCGGCATGCGCAAGCGCGCCAAGGTGCAGGACAAGCTAGAAAAGCTGGCGGTTTCCGATGGTCTGAACGCCGTGAACTTCGCCGAAGTCGTCGTCCTGCTGCTGGACGCGACGCGCGGGTTGGAAGCGCAGGATCTGCGCATCGCCGACAAGGTGCTGGAGGAAGGCCGCGCCCTCGTCATCGCGCTCAACAAATGGGACACGGTGGAAAATGGATCGGCCCTGTATCAGGGCATCAAGCAGGCGCTGTCCGATGGTCTGGCGCAGGTGCGCGGCGTGCCGATCATGACCGTGTCGGCGGCGAGCGGAAAGGGTCTGGACGATCTGATCCATGTCGCCTTCGAAACGCGGACCGCCTGGTCGCAGCGCATTTCGACCGGCCAGCTCAACCGCTGGTTCGAAACCGCACTGGAGGCCAATCCGCCGCCGGCGCCGGGCGGCAAGCGGATCAAGCTGCGCTACATCACCCAGAACAAGACGCGCCCGCCGACGTTCGTGCTGTTCGGCACCCGACTGGACGACCTGCCCGAAAGCTATCGCCGCTATCTGGTGAACGGCATCCGCAAGGAACTGGGCTTTGGCGCGGTGCCGGTGCGGCTGACCCTGCGCAGCCAGAAAAATCCGTTCGCCACCAAATAAGGCGATGGCAGGCGAACAGTTGCATGTGAACGCCAGAGGCATGAAATGCCCCTGGCCCGCCCTGCGCGCCGCGCGAGCGATGCGACAGGCTGACGCCATCCTGATCGAGGCGGACGACCCAATCGCGCCGGGTGAATTGGAGGCGCTGGCGCGGCAGCAGGGCTGGACCTTCACCGCGCTGGATGGACAGCGTTTTTCGCTTAACCGGCAAGCCTGATGCGCCCCGGACGAGCGCATCAAAATCCATTGCGGACCGCCACCCTTTAACCGCCTGTTTACGCGAAAAGCCTATTTTCACGGCTGTATGCAAGTGGAGTGGCGGGTGTCTCATCAATCGACCGATCTGGTCAGCTGGACCGACTTTGCGCGGACCCGGGGTGAACTGGGCGCCGCGTTTCTGCGCATTCTGGGCTATTTCCGGGAAGATGGCGTGAAGTCGATCGCCGCCATCGAGGAAGCGTTCCGCGCCCGCAATGCCGCCGCCCTCGTCACCCCGGCCCATACGCTGAAAGGGGAATCGGCGCAGTTCGGCGCCTATCGCCTGAGCGGCATGGCGGAAGAAATCGAAATGACCGCCCGCCGCTGCGTGGAAACGCGGGAAGGGCCGGACGAACTGATCGAAACTGTCGTGGCGTTGCGCCCCTGCTTCACCGAAACCATGGCGCTGCTAGACCGCGACGCCAGCCCACTCGCCGCACGCCGGCCTACGACCTTCGGCCGCCGGGTCGACACGCCAGCGACCAGTTTCGGCCGCGCCGGCTAATTCCGTCTTGAAGTGAAACCAATCATGCCCCCATATAGCGGGCATGACGCGCTTTTCCCTGCTCGACCTCGTCCCCGTCCGCGAAGGCGACGACGCGGCGACCGCCCTCGCCAATGCCGCCGATCTGGCCGCCCATGCCGAAGCGCTGGGCTATCATCGGTTGTGGGTGGCGGAACATCATGGCATGGCCGGCATCGCATCGGCCGCGACGGCGGTGGTGCTGGCCCATATCGGGCAGGCCACATCCACTATCCGCATCGGCGCGGGCGGCATCATGCTGCCCAATCATGCGCCGCTGCTGATCGCCGAACAGTTCGGCACCCTTGACGCCCTGTTCCCCGGCCGGGTCGACCTGGGGCTGGGCCGCGCGCCCGGTTCCGACCAGCGGGTGGCGCAGGCGATCCGCCGCAACCTGTCGGGCGGTCCTGACCAGTTCCCGCGCGATGTGATGGAGTTGCAGGCTTTCTTCGCCGGCGACGACCGGATGGGCATCCAGGCGACGCCCGGCGCGGGCGCGCAGGTGCCGATCTGGATTTTGGGGTCCAGCCTCTATGGCGCGCAATTGGCGGCGATGCTGGGCCTCCCCTATGCCTTTGCCTCCCACTTCGCCCCCGCCGCGCTGGACGAGGCGATCGCCATCTATCGCCGCGATTTCCGCCCCTCGGCGCAGCTCAAATATCCCTATGTGATGGCGGGCTATAATGTCTTTGCCGCCGACGATGCGGAGGAGGCGCATCTGATCGCCACATCGATGCAACAGGCGTTCGTGCGGCTGCGCACCGGCAATCCGGGCAAGCTGCAACCGCCCGTCGCAGGCTATCTGGACAGCCTGCCGATGCAGGCGCGCGCGATGCTGGCCGATGTGCTGAGCGTATCGAGCATCGGCACGCAGGCCGATGTGGAGCGCGACCTGGCCGCTTTCCTACGCCGGACGCAGGCGGACGAGTTGATCCTGACCGGTCAGATTTTCGATCCCGCCGCACGCAAGCGCAGCTTCGCCATCGCCATGGCGGCGGCTCAGGCCATTGCGACCCGCGAACTGGCCTGAGTCTCCCGCTTCAACCGCCCGCCGCTGAGCACTGTCGCAGCGCCGGGGGCGATACGGCGGAGCGCCCCACCAACCAGCATCACGATGCCCAGCACGATCAGCGGCTGCGTCAACAGATAGAGCGGATAGAGCGGTTCGCCCATCCGGCCAAACAGCCCGCCCAGCACCGGCCCGCCCAGCCAGATCAGGATCAGATGGGCGCAGAAAAGGAAGAAGGCGTAAGGTTCGACCTGTAGCAGCCAGCCACGCGCAGGACTGCGCGCCAGCGCCCAGGCCAGCCGCCAGAAGGCGAGAGCCGCCGCCATCCGCACCGACAGGTCGAGCGCGGTCTGCGCCATGCGGGGGCCGCCATCGCCGATCGTCACCGAACGATAGAGTTGCGCGCCCATCAACAGCGCAAAGGGCAGCAGCGCCAGCAGCCAATGCCAGGTCACGACCCGATCCGCCCAGCCGCCGCGCCGCGCCATGATGCCGGTCACAAAGAAGAACAGGATCGACGCGCGCATCAGCACCGGCGGCCCCAGCCCGGCGATATGGCAGGCCGCCGCCGTCAGGCCGATCATCGCTAGCATCCAGCCAGGCAGACGCACCAGCAGCGGCGCGGCGACCATGCACAGGAACAGGTCGCGCAGGAAGGGCATCTGCACATTGATGTCAGGATTGCGGGTGAGGATCAGCACCTCGTCCACGGTCCACCAGATGGATTGCGGCTGCGGCGCGGACAGGTTGAACAGGCGCGCCGCGCCTGACACCAGGAAGATCGCGATGATATTCCACAGGATCATCGGCAGAACGATGGTGCGCGCCTTGCGCCGGACATGGCCGCCCCAGTCGCGGGTTCGGCTGGACGCCGCGACCAGCCAGCCCGATATCAGGCCCAGCAGCGGCACCGCGCTGCGCCCGAACATTTCCATCAGGAACCAGCGCAGGTCATCCTGCGGCGTGCCGCGCAGGGCGGCCAGCGCTTCGCCATTCTGCCCCGTCCAGGCATGAACATAGACGACGCCCAATATGCACACGACCCGCGCGATTGCGATCGCATCGGAGCGTCTGGCGCTATCGGTCGGGACTATTGGGGTCAAAAGGCGGCATCCTCGCAACTATGATATCGACAATGCAGCAGGACGGCCCCTGTTCCAACCTGACATGGTCCGGTTCGAAATGGGCATGCCGCCGCCAATCGTCAATCATTGGGCTGCCCGCTGGTGCGGGTCGTGCAGGAATCAGGACTAAGCCATTCTTTACCTATCCGGGATAAACCCTGACGTCTTGCCGGAAGACGTTCCGGCGCAGGGGACGACAAAGGCCAATGACCCATATGCCGGGCGCTCAATCCTTCACTTCCGCAACGGCGGCCATGGCCCATAATCAGTCGATGGGCATGGTGTTCCAGATTGCCGGCTCCAGTTCAAAGGTGCTGATCGACGCCCATCGCCTGGCCATATTGGGGCAGGATGAAGACCCCTCCATCGCCATGGCCGGGCAGGTCGGCAGTCAGGTGAAGATGCGTGTGGGCAATAGCTGGCTGATCGCCAGCGTGCGCGCCATGACGCTGGATCAGGCCAGCAAGGGCATCGTCGCCGACATCGACTTTCTGGGCGAAGGGGACGAGGAAAGGCTGACCGGGCGCATCTATCATTTCCGGCGCGGCGTCACCCGTTATCCTACGCCCGGCACAGACATTTTCCCGGTGTCGAGCGCCGACATGCAGCAAATCTATGCCGCAGACGATCGGCCGCATGTGCAGATTGGCACCGTCTATCCCACCAGCGACACGCGCGCCGCGCTCTATGTCGATTCAATGCTGGGCAAACATTTCGCGCTGCTCGGCTCCACCGGCACCGGCAAGTCGACCAGCGCCGCGCTGATCCTGCACCGCATCTGCGACCTGTCGCCACAGGGGCATATCGTCATGATCGACCCCCATGGTGAATATGGCGCAGCCTTTGCCGGCAATGGCGCGGTCTATGACGTCAGCAATCTGGCCCTGCCCTATTGGCTGATGAATTTCGAGGAACATTGCGAAGTGTTCGTCACATCGCAGGGCGCGGACCGCACGGTCGACAGCGACATCCTCGCCAAATGCCTGCTCGCCGCGCGGTCGAAGAACCGGCTGGCCGAAAGCATCGGGCGGCTGACGGTGGATTCGCCGGTTCCCTATCTGTTGTCCGACCTGACCACCATCCTGCAAAATGAAATGGGCAAGCTGGACAAGGGCACCAATTCGCTGCCCTATATGCGCCTTAAAACCAAGATCGACGAGATCAAGGCCGATCCGCGTTACAGCTTCATGTTCTCGGGCATGCTGGTCGCCGATACGATGCAGCAGTTCATCGCCAAGATTTTCCGCCTGCCCGCCAATGGCAAGCCCATCTCCATCATCGACGTGTCGGCCATGCCGTCCGACATCACGTCGACCGTGGTGTCGGTGCTGTCGCGGCTTGTGTTCGACTATGCCATCTGGGCGCGGGACGAGCCGCAGCGGCCGATCCTGCTCGTCTGCGAAGAGGCGCATCGCTACATTCCCAACAACACGACCGGATCGGGTCAGGCGGTGCGCAAGATATTGGAGCGGATCGCCAAGGAAGGCCGTAAATATGGCGTGTCTCTGGGCCTGATCACGCAGCGTCCGTCCGACCTTGCCGAAGGCGTGCTGTCGCAATGCGGCACGATCATATCGATGCGCCTCAACAACGACCGGGATCAGGCGTTCGTGAAAGCCGCCATGCCCGAAGGCGCGCGCGGCTTCCTCGATTCCATCCCCGCCCTGCGCAACCGGGAGGCGATCATCTGCGGCGAAGGCGTCGCCGTGCCGATCCGCGTGGCGCTCGACAATCTGGAAGAACATCGCCGTCCCGCGTCGAGCGATCCCAGCTTCACCGAGCTATGGCGGCAGTCGGGCAGCGAGAACGACATTCTCGAACGCACCATCACCCGCTGGCGCAGTCAGGGGCGTTAGGCTGCATCAGCCGGTCGGCGCAATGCGCCCTGCCGGCTCGCTTTCGCTGTTCACCACCTCGCGACATTCCTCGCCATGCACCGGCGCCATCAGCTTCGCCTTGCGCCAGCCGCCGTGCAGATAGACCAGCGCCGCCAGCGACAATGACGCGATCGATCCGGCCGGGAAGCTGAGCCACAAGGCGTCCGCCCCCATCACCGGATAGGCCAGATGATAGAAGCCCAGCCGCACGCCGAACAAAGTGAAGGTCAGGATCACCAGCGGCGCCACAACCACGCCATTGGCGCGCATCACCCCGAACAAAATCATGGTGCAGCCGAACAGCAGGAAGCTCCAGCTGGCCAGCAACTGCATGTGCCAGGCCGCATCGATCGCCGCCTGATTGCTGCCCAGGAACAGCGACAGCAACGGCGCATGAAACAGCAGGATGATCGCAATCATCGTGATGGTGATGGCGAACAGATAGCCCATGCCAAAGCCGGTGATGCGGCTGATCCGGTCCCACCGGCCAGCGCCGACATTCTGCGCCGCCATGGCGCTGACCGCCGCGCCCATCGCCATCGCCGGCATCTGAAGATAGGTCCATATCTGCTGCGCCGCGCCATAGGCCGCCGTCACCAGCAATCCTTCGCGATTGACGAGGCCGATCATGACGAGGCCGGAGGCGGACATGACGATCATCTGCAATCCCATGGGCAGCCCCTTGCCCACCAGCACGCGCATCTGGTCGGCCGCCGGCCACAGATAGCGCAGTTCCGGCCCGCGCAGGCGCAGCGGCAAATCCTTTGCATAAATGAAGGCGATGACGCCGATCAGGCTGACGAAGCCCGCCGCCGCCGTGGCCGCCGCCGACCCGGCAATGCCAAAGGCCGGGATCGGTCCCAGCCCCAGGATCAGCACCGGATTGAGCACCAGGTCGATGGCGACGCTGACGATCATGAAGATCAGCGGCGTGCGCGCATCGCCCGCGCCGCGCAGGCCCATCATGATCATGACGACCAGCAAGGTTGCCGGCATGGCGAAGAAAATGACGCGCAGATAGACCAGCGCCAGATCGAACGCTTCGGCCGGGGTCGCCAGCAACCGCAGCAGCGCCGGCGCGCCGATCCAGCCGCCGATCGCCACGCCCAGCCCCATGATCGTGCAGAAACCGACCGCAGAACCAAAGGCGCGCCGCGCCGCATCCAGATCGCGCGCGCCCACTGATTGCGCGATGACCACGGTGGACGCCATGCCGAAACCGAACACGACCGAGAACATCAGAAACATGATGATATTGGCGTTGGCAGTCGCCGCCAGCGCCTGCGCACCCAGAAAGCGGCCGACCCAGATGGCGTTGATCGACCCGTTGAGCGACTGGAGGATGTTGGACGCCAGCGTGGGAATGGCGAACAGCAGCAGGGTCGATCCGATCGGTCCCTGCGTCAGATCCCTTGCGCCTTGCCCCGGTCCACTCATCCCTGCCCCCTTGTTCTTGAGCAGGCTCATTAGAAGGAACCCCTCCTCCGTTCGCCCTGAGCCTGTCGAAGGGCTGCTCTTATTCCAGAAAAGAACAGGGCTTCGACAAGCTCTCCTGAGCGGAGTCGAAGGGCCGAACGGAGAAGTATTTGTAACGCCTTAGCCCAGCCGGTCCAGCGCCGCCTTCAGCCGTTCCGCCTCTGCGGTCTTTTCGGCATGATCCTCGCGCGCCTTGGCGACGGCTTCGGGCTTGGCCTTTTCGACGAAGCTGGGGTTGGACAGGCGACCGCCCAGACCATCGCGCTCCTTCTCCGCAGCAGCCAGCGCCTTGGCGAGGCGGGTCTTTTCCGCCGCAATGTCGATCACGCCTTCCAGCGGCAGGATGAAGGTCGCTTCATCCACCACGATCTGCGCCGCGCCGCCCGCTGGCGGCTCGCCGAAGGTCAGGCTTTCCACGCGGCCCAGACGCGCCAGCGCCACGCCCTGACGGTCGAGACGGCGCTGCGTCCCCTCCGCCGCATCACGCACCACCATGGGCAGCTTCGCGCCCGGCGGCACGTTGAGTTCGGTCCGCGCGGTGCGGATCGCGCTCACCAGCCGGATCAGCCAGTCGATTTCCGCCTGCGCATCACTGTCCACAGCGGCCAGCGCCTGCGGCCACTGTGCGACGATCAGTTCGTTCGCGCGGTCGCCGGTCAGGTGCCACAATTCTTCGGTGATGAAGGGCATGAAGGGGTGGAGCATGACCAATATCTGATCGAACGCCCAGCCCGCGACGGCCTTCGTCTCGTCATCCATCGCGCCCTTGGTCAGTTCGATATACCAGTCGCAAAACTGGTCCCAGACAAAATGATAGATGGCGTTGGCGGCCGCGTCGAAACGCAATTCTGTCATCGCTGTGTCGATCGCCTGCACGGTCGCCACCGTTTCCGCGATGATCCAGCGATTGACCGGCAGCGTGGCGTGCGGCGCTTCGTGGGAGGTCGATGCGGTGACGCCGTTCGACTGGAGGAAGCGCGCCGCGTTCCACAGCTTGGTCGCGAAGTTGCGATAGCCCTCGACCCGCTTCTCATCCATCTTCACGTCGCGGCCCTGGCTTTCCATCGCCGCCATGAAGAAGCGCAGCGCATCCGCGCCGAACTTATCGATCAGGCCAAGCGGATCGACCACATTGCCCTTGGACTTGGACATTTTCTGCCCATCGGCCGCGCGGACGAGGCCGTGGAGATAGAGCTTCTTCCACGGAACCGCGCCCATGAACTCCATCCCCTGCATCGCCATACGCGCGTCCCAGAAGAACAGGATGTCGAAGCCGCTGATCAGCAGATCATTGGGATAATGGCGCGACAGCTTTTCGGTCGGTTCCGGCCAGCCCAGCGTGCCGAAGGGCCAGAGAGCGGAGGAAAACCAGGTGTCGAGCACGTCGGGATCGCGCGTCAGCACCTTGTTGCCGGCCAGTGCTTGCGCTTCGGCCTCGCTCTCCGCGACATAGCTGTTGCCGTCTTCATCGAACCAGGCCGGAATCTGATGGCCCCACCACAGCTGACGCGACACGCACCAGGGCTGGATATTCTCCATCCAGTTGAAGAAGGTCTTTTCCCATGTCTTGGGTACGATCTCGATCGCGCCGTCGCGCACGGCCTGCATGGGCGCAATGGCCAGCTTTTCCGCGTCGACATACCATTGATCGGTCAGCCAGGGTTCGATGACCACGTTGGAGCGGTCGCCGAACGGCGTCTGGATGGTGCGCGGCTCGAAATCGGCCGACACTTCCTCGCCTTCCTTATTCTTGGTGACATGCGGCACGAGGAAGCCGAGCGCCTTCATCTCCGCCACCACGGCTTCGCGCGCGCCGTCCACGCCATCCTTCTTGAAGCGATGCAGCCCCAGGAAGCGGTCGGGGATCAGGCCGTCGGCGGTCTGGACGACATTGGCGTCAGCGTCGAACATGTTGAGCATCTCGCCGGCCTTGAAGCCCGCGCGCTTGCCCACGTCAAAGTCGTTGAAGTCATGGCCCGGCGTGATCTTGACCGCGCCGGTGCCCAGCGCCGGATCGGCATGTTCGTCGGCCACGATGGCGAAACGCCGACCGGTGATCGGCTGGAGGATGTCCTTGCCGATGACGGCCTTGTAGCGCTCATCCTCGGGATGCACGGCGATCGCCATGTCGGCCAGCATCGTTTCCGGCCGCGTGGTCGCGACCACGATATGATCGCTGCCGTCGGCCAGCGTTACGCCATCGGCCAGCGGATAGCGGAAGCGCCAGAAGCCGCCCTTCGTCTCGACCGTCTCGACTTCAAGGTCGGAAATGGCCGAGCGGAAATGCGGGTCCCAGTTCACCAGCCGCTTGTTGCGATAGAGCAGGCCGCGCTTGTGCAGTTCGACGAAGGTCTTGACGACCGCCTTGGAAAAGCCCTCGTCCATGGTGAAGCGTTCGTTCGCCCAGTCCATGGAGCAACCCAGCCGCCGCAACTGGCCAGTGATGGCGCCGCCGCTCTCGGCCTTCCATTCCCACACCTTCTCGACGAACTGCTCGCGGGTGTAGTTGCTGCGCTTGTCCTGCCGCGCTTCCATCTGCCGCTCGACCACCATCTGCGTCGCGATGCCGGCATGATCGGTGCCGACCACCCACAAAGCATCCTTGCCGCGCAGCCGCTCGTACCGGATCACGATATCCTGCAAGGTGTTGTCGAGCGCATGGCCGATATGCAGGCTGCCCGTGACGTTCGGCGGCGGATTGACGATGGTGAAGGGCGTCGCGTCCGGGCGTTCGGGGCGGAACAGGCCCTTCTCTTCCCAATGGGCGTACCAGCGGGATTCGATATCGGCGGGATCAAAGGTTTTGGGCAGCTCGGTCATGGGAAGGCGCCTTAATCCGCCTTCCCCTGTCATTCCAGCGCTTTTACGGTTTCATCCACTTGTCCAGCCAGCCCAGCGCCTCGCCATACCATTGCAGCGAGTTTTTGGGCTTGAGAACCCAGTGATTTTCGTCCGGGAAGACCAGCAGTTTCGAGGGAATATCCCGCCGCTGGAGCGCGGTGAAGGCGGCCAGCCCCTGCGTATAGGGGATGCGGAAATCCTTTTCGCCGGTCACGACCAGCATCGGCGTCTTCCATGCGGCGACATGGTTGACCGGGTTCCATTTTTCGAACTCTTCCGACTTTTCATAATAGGGACCGCCATGTTCCCATTCGTCGAACCAGAGTTCCTCGGTTTCATAGGCCATGGCCCGAGCATCGAAAACGCCATCATGCTGGACGATACATTTGAACCCGTCGGCCCATTGCCCCTCGATCCAGTTCATCATGTACCCGCCATAGCTGGCGCCCAGCGCGCAGGCGTTACTCGCATCCACCGCCGCGTCTTTCGCGGCAGCAGCGGCAAGGCCCAGCTTGAGGTCTTCGAGCGGCTTGCCGCCCCAATCCTTGTTGATGGCGTCGGTAAAGGCTTGCCCATAGCCGGTGGAGCCGTGAAAATCGACGATCACCGCCGCATAGCCATGGGCTGCAAAGGCTTTGGGATTCCAGCGATAGGACCATGAATCGTTAAAGCTGCCCTGCGGCCCGCCATGGACCAGGAAGGCGACCGGCAGCTTGCCCGTTGCGCCTTTGGGCTTCACGATCTGGCCCCAGACGGTGTCGCCATTCGCGCCCTTGAAGCTGTAGCGTTCGACCGACACATCATCGACGCCCGCGAGTTTCGCGGCGTTCACATCGGTCAGGCGGACGGGCTTGCCTTTTGCCGGCATCTGCCAGAAATCGGCGGGCGACTGGATGCTGTCCAGCGCATAGACGAACCCGCCCTTGGGCAACGGCACGACGCTGCCGGCATGGCCCTTCTCCGTCAGACGCACCACTTTGCCCGACGCGGCGTCGACCCGGAACACCGGATTGTCGAGCACATCATTGGCGGTGACGAGCAGCCCCTTGCCGGTCGCCTCCCACGCGATCGAGGCGACCGAGCGGTCCCAGCCTTGCGTCAGCGCCTTCGTCTCGCCGCTGGCGATGTTGCGCAGCATCAGCACTTGCCGATCCGCCTCATAGCCCGGCCGCGCCATCGCCACATAGGCCAGCCACTTCCCGTCCGGCGACACGGTAGGCAGCGTATCGGTCGCGTCATTGGCGTCGGTCAGGTTCACCGGCGCGGCGCTGCCATCGGCGGGGACTGAAAAAATATCCAGATTGGTCGACAATGGCTCGATCCGGCCCGCCTCACGCAATGCGAAGAACAGGGTCTTGCCGTCCCTGCCCCAGGCGATTTCCTCCGCGCCGCCAAAAGGCTTGGACGGGCTGTCGCCGACAAGCCCGCCCATCACCGACACGGCCGGGCCGCCGGCGACCGGCATGACGAAAATCTGCGATCGCTGGCCGTCCGACCATGTGTCCCAATGGCGCACGAACATCTGGTCATAGACGCGGCCCGATCCCGCTTCTTTCGGAGCATCCGCCTTCATGTCGTCGATCGTCTTCGCGCCCACCGGGCGATCGGCCCATAGCGCGACCTTGCCGCCGTCCGGGCTGAGCAGAAAACCGGAAATGCCGCCGGGCGCCTTGCTGATCTGCACCGGATCGCCGCCGGACAGCGCCACCCGCCACAGCTGATCGTCGCCGCTGGCGTTGGACTGAAAATAGAGCGTGGAGCCGTCGGGCGAAAAGACCGGCGACGCCTCATTCTTGTCCGGCTTCGACGCGATCAGTCGGGGCGTTTTTCCCGACTTGCTGATGTCGAGCAGATAGAGGTCGGTCCGCCCCCTGTTGCCGGCCAGATCGGTGCTGCGCAGTTGATAGGCCAGCCATTTGCCATCCGGCGACACGGCCGGCGCGCCGATTCGGTCCAGCGCCACCATGTCGGCGGGGGTGAAGGGCCGGGCGAAGGCGGGCGCCGGACACAGGGCCACCATAGCGGGCGCCAGCGCGGTGGCGGCCAGCGCAGCAGTCAGGATTTTCTTCATGAGACAGGCTTTCCAGATCGATCGCCCGCGCCCCGACAGGACGTCATGGGGCGGCGGGCGATACGGATGATGGCCAAGGACTAGTCCTGGACGGCTGTGCCGACAAGCCCGCGCGCTTCTGGAAAGTAACGCGGACAAGTCCGCTCAGGCGACGACGCCCTCCGCCTTTGCAAATGCGTCCAGCTTCGCGAGGCAGGTGGCGCGATATCCCTCGTCCATCCATCCCGCATTGAAGGCGTTGCGCGACAGCATGACCAGTTCCGCTTTGGTCAGCGCGCTGCGCGCCTGCGCCTTGACCAGCACGTCGTTCAGATATTCGCTGCCCATATAGGCGGGATCATCGGAATTGATGGTGAGGGTAAGGCCCGCATCGATCATGCCGCGCACCACATCGACCGGCGGCGCAGCCCCGCGCACCGTGCCGGAAAAGCTGGGGCAGACGGTGAAGGTCAGGTTCCGGGCCTTGGCCGCCGCAATCAGTTCAGGCGACTCCAATATATTGCCGCCATGGTCGATGCGGTCGACCTGCAACTCCACGATCGCCTGACGCAGATGATCCAGAATATCCTTCTGGTTAAGGTCGCAATGCGCCGTCACCTTCAGCCCCGCCGCGCGCGCCTTGGCGAAATGGGCCGCAAATTTGGTCGGCGGATTGTCCTTTTCATCGGAGTCCAGCCCGACCGCGACCAGTTGATCGCGAAAAGGCAGCCCCGCATCCAGCGCCGCCATCGCCGATTCGGCCGTCAGGTCGCGCACGAAACAGAGGATGAGCTGCGACCGGACGCCCAGCTTCGCCGCCGCATCCTGTCGCGCATGGGTGATGCCGCCGATCACCGCCGCCATCGGCACGCCGCGTTTCAGATGCTCCTGCGGGTCGAAGAACATTTCGGCGTAGAGGATGTTCTGCGACGCGGCCTTGGCCAGATAGGCATAGGCGAGGTCGTAGAAATCCTGCTCCGTCCGCAGCACCTGCATCCCGTCATAATAGATGGCCAGGAAGCTGGGCAGGTCATGATAACGATAGCTGGCCTTCATCGCGGCGACATCGGCAAAGGGCAGGTTCAGCCCGTTGCGCTTCGCCAGCGCGAATTTCATCTCCGCTTCCAGCGTGCCTTCCAGATGGACATGATATTCCGCCTTGGGCAGGGCGGCGATGAAACGGGCCATATCGGCGGCATCGCCGCTGGTCGCCGCCATGGCCGGAAATGAGGGAAGACAGGCGACGACGCCCGCGCCCATCATGCCACGAACGAGCGCGCGCCGGCTTGCCTGCATCATTGAACCCCCCTTGAAAACCCGGCCTTCTATCCGGGGATCGGGGTGGGACTGTCCATCATGATATGGTTCACGCCCCGTACCAAAAAAGCGGTAGGGGGCGGGAGGATCACCGTCCCGTGATGCGGGCGATTTCCTTGGCCACCATTTCTTCGACCATCGAAGGCAGGCGGGTGTCCAGCCATTCCTTCAGCATGGGCTTCAGCATCGAACGGACCAGCCCTTCGAGCGTGTTGTCGCCGCCATCCTTGGGCGTGACCAGCATGGAGGACAAAGCGGACAGCGAATGACGCGCGGCCACTTCGCTTTCGACCGACAGGATCGAATCGTCGGTTTCGGCGGCAACGGTCTTGGGCGCTGCTTTGGGAGCGGGCACGGCTTCCTCCTCCGCAATCTCTTCGGTCAGTTCCAGCACTTCCTCGATCACCGGCTGCGGGATCGGCTGAAGCGGCGGCAGGGCGGCCGCCTTGGCTTCGCCGCGCGGCCTGCGTGGCGCGGCCTGCACCGCTTCCTCACCCTCTTCGGCAATGATCCGCTTGATGGACGAGAGTATCTCTTCCATCGAGGGTTCCTTGGTCATGTCACCCATGGATAGTCCCCGTCCAAAACGCATTGCGCACCCTTCACGCTTTTATGATTACCCGGCCGGGTTAACAAGCGGTTAAGGCTGCCTTACTGTCTGGGGGTCGACATTGGCGTTTTGCGCGGGCGTGTCAACGGTGCGCGTGGCGACCGGTTTTGCCGCCGAATCGAAATCCCAGTCGAACCATTTGCCCTTCACCCGGTCATAATTGACCATCGGGTCATAGAGCGCGCCGCTTTCCAGCCCCAGATCGTCGGCTTCGGCATGGCCCATCGCCGCCAGCAGCGAGAAGCCGGCGACATAGGCGTTGCGCTGGGCCGTCACCAGCTGAACCTTGGCGTTGAGCGATTCCTGTTCGGCGTTCAGGATATCGAGGATAGTGCGGCTGCCGACCGAATTTTCCGCCCGCACGCCTTCCAGCGACAGGTCGGCGGCGTCGACCGCCCGGTTGCTCGATTCGATCGTCTGGAGCGACGCCTGCCAGCTGGCATAGGCCGCGCGGGTCTGGGCGATGACGCCACGCTCGGTTTCGATCTCCTGCTCGATCGCCTGCGATTCGAGCGCCTGATTCTGCCGCACCTGCGCGGCGGGGCGTCCGCCCTGATAGAGCGGGATGGTCAGCTGCACGCCGGCTGCGGCCTGCTTGTTGATCTGCGGGCCTTCCACCGCATTGCCTTCCGCATCCTGCGCAGTGCCGCCCAGCGAATGAAGATAGTTGGTGTAGCCCGCCTGGGTGAAGGCCGAAACCGTCGGCATCACCGATCCGCGCGCCGCCTTCACATCATAGCGACGCGCCTCCCGCTGCTTTTGCGCGCTCAGAATATCGGGATTGTCCTTCAGCGCGACCTGCACCGCCACATCGGGATCGGCGGGAAGGCCGGGCAATTGCGGCGGCGCTTCCAGCGCGTCGGGGGCCTGGCCGACCAGCGCGATGTAATTTTCGCGACTGGTGATCAGATTCGCCTGCGCCGTCTGAAAATCCGACCGCGCCAGCGCCAGACGCGATTGCGACTGGGCGACGTCGGTGCGGGTCAGGTCGCCCACTTCGAACCGGTCGTTGGTCGCCTGGAGATTGACCTCCAGCACCTTCACATTGGCCTGATTGAGCGACACGATTGCCATGTCGCGGATGACGTCCATATACGCCGCGACCGTCTGGGAAAAAATGCTGGCTTCGGTGCCGCGCAGCCCCGCCTGCCCCGCCGCGACGCGGATCTTGGCGGCCTTCACGCCATTGCGCACCGTGCCGCCGCTATAGACCGGCACGCTCAAATTCGCTTGCGCGTTCACCGTCCGCTGGGGCGATGTGAAGCTGATCGTCGGCTTGAGGATGCTTTCGCTATAGCTGCCGGAAACGTCCAGCCCCGGACGGCCGGCCGCTTTCTGGATCGGCACATTTTCGTCCGTCGCCCGCTGACCGGCGCGCGCGGCGGTCAGCGTGGGGTTGGACGCATAGGCTTTGGCCAGCGCCCCCTGCAGCGTTTCGGCCTGCACGGGGGCGGTGATGGCGCCAGCCAGGGCGGAGGTCAGCAACAACAGGGCAGCTGCGGCACGATGCCGTGTGTAGGTGCGCTTTGCCGTCATCTCCCCCCGCCTGTCATTATCAGAACACAAAAGCCTTGGGCGCGCCGAAACCAGGCAACGCCACCATTTCCATATCGATCAGGCTGCTCAGCCCCAGCACGCCGTCCACGACGCGCCCGCTGCACAGGCGGGTGACGCTGCGGTCGACCACGCCGGTCACGACGCGGGCGTCCTGGCCAAGCTGCTGAACGAGCGCGGCGGGAACTTCCTCCACGGCGCCGTCGATGAAAAGCACATCATAGGGCGCACCGGCCGAAGCGCCGGCGGCGAGCGCGCCGCGCACCACGGTCACGCCGGGCACGGCGATATCCGCCCCACCCTCTTCCTCGACCGCCGTCACCTGACCGCCCAGCTCGGCGATCAGCGCTGCGGCATAGCCGGTCGCGGCGCCGATCAGCAGCACCTTGTCGCCCGGCGCGATCTGCGCTTCCTTGAGCAGCCGGCCCGTCACCAGCGGCGGATTGATCGCACGGCCGGCGGCCAGCGGGATCGGACGGTCGATATAGGTCATGGCGCGGCGGTCGGCGGGGACGAAATCCTCGCGCGGCACCTTGGCCATCACCGCGATGACGCGCTGGTCGTCCACGTCGCTGGTGCGCAACTGGCTGTCGACCATGGCGGCCCGCATCGAAGAAAAGTTCTGCTCGGTCACGATAGTTCCTCGCTTGGCACAACTGTATTGGCAATGCAATACACTAAGGGGATCATCGGACCTCTAAATCAGCAGGAGGCCCGCGCCAAGCGGCTTTGCGCGATGACCGCCAAGATTCTTGCGTCCTCTCGTCCCGATCCGACTTGACTTTACCGCCAAAGCCGCACATTTGCCGCCTCCACCGCATCGAGGCCCGATGGCGGAGTGGTGACGCAGAGGACTGCAAATCCTTGCACGCCGGTTCGATTCCGGCTCGGGCCTCCAAAATCCTGTTTGGCGAGAGCCGCCAACAGTTGGAAAAATCCCTGATTTCTGCTAATTTATGGGCAATCGCTGGTTGTCAGCGACTGCCCTTATTTGCCTGTAGCCGCAGACGATGGGGGCCTAATTTGGGGGCTTCTTGAAGCCCCCACGGAAGCGAGGCCCCCAATGGTGCTGACCGATACCGCGATCCGTAACGCAAAACCCAAGGACAAGCCCTATAAAGTCTCAGATTCACAGGGACTTTACCTCCTGGTCAATCCAAGGGGTAGCAAACTCTGGCGGGTAAAATACCGCATCAACGGCGTGGAGCGAAAGCTGGCGCTCGGATCATATCCCGAAATCACACTGGCTGAGGCGCGATCAGCGCGTGATGCGGCCCGTAGACTACTTGCCCATGCGGTTGATCCCAACGTCGCCAAGCGCCAAGCGCGGATTGAGGCCAGTATCCGCGCCAGCAATAGTTTCGCCAGCGTAGCCGAGGAATTGATTGAAAAGAAAACGCGGGAGGGGCTGGCGGGGCCGACATTGGAAAAGATGCGCTGGTTCGTGAAGCTGCTGGGCGGCGATTTCGGCAGGCGTCCCGTTACGGAGATCACGCCGCAGGAACTGCTACATGAACTGCGGAAGCATGAGCGGCGGGGCCAGCTGGAGACGGCGAATCTTCTTCGGGCGTTTGCCAGCCGCGTGTTTCGTTATGCGGTGGCGACAGCGAGAGCCGAGCGCGACCCGGCCCAACTGCTGATGGGGGCGCTGACAACAGCGAAGGTCAAACATTTCCCCGCGATCACTGATCCCGCCGCTTTCGGGGCGCTGCTCCGGGCCATCGAAGATTATCAAGGCGATCCTGCCGTCATGTACGCGCTGAAACTAACGCCCCATGTTTTCCAACGTCCGGGCGAAATTCGGCAAATGGAATGGATGGAGGTGGATTTTGAAAAGGCGGTTTGGATCATCCCGGAAAGGAAGATGAAGATGCGCCAGCCCCACTCGGTGCCTTTGTCGCGGCAGTCGCTGGCAATCCTAACCGATATGCGCTCCCTATCCGGTTCCGGACAATATGTGTTCCCGTCGATTAGAACACGGGCAAGGCCGATCAGCGATAACACGATCAACGCAGCCTTGCGGCGCATGGGCTACACCAAGGAGCAGATGACTGCGCACGGTTTCCGCACGACAGCATCTTCGCTGCTGAACGAGTCCGGAAAGTGGAATCCCGACGCCATCGAGCGAGCGTTGGCACATATGGTGGCGGGCAGCGTCCGGCGCATCTACAACCAGTCGGCCTATTGGTCGGAGCGTGTTGCCATGGCGCAATGGTGGAGCGATTATCTGGACGAGTTGCGGGAGGGTGGAAACAGATGACAGGCAGTCCCGGCGAAAGATGGAAGGTCTTTGCGGACGGGGATGATGTTGATGATATTCCGCTCTGGAAGGTGCTGGCAAAGATCAGGGCGGACGATCAGGATGAGGGATTGAGCCTGAATGCGGCGTTTCTCAAAGGGATCAAGCCGCGCTTCTCACGGTCTTATAGACTTGCCATGGCCGTCAGCAGCATATTGGGGTTTCTGGCCCTTGTGTTCGTGATCGGTCTTGCAGCCGCGACCCGATCGGAATCCGCCGACTTTTTCTATTATGGCACCTTGCTGATGCTGGCAGGGACCTTAGCCCCCTACTTGTGGCGGCGGGCCTATCAATATGGTCTGGCAGTCCCGGATGCCCCGCTGGGATTGCCCCACCCATCGGATCAATTGTTCGACGAGGTGCTGGGGCATTTGCAGAAGGTGGATGGCCCGAAAGCCTATTATGTCTCCCGCTTCGGCAAAAAGCGGATTCCACTCAATCGCAGACAGTTTTTCGGAAGGCTGCGCTACTTCCTGTTTTCCGAGCAGAGCAATGACCGGGCCATAGTCATGCGCTTCCCGACCGCCATGTCCCTTCCGGCTGACCTTTATCTGCATCGCGAAGACATGGAGAAAATGCTGGCGATGAGCGCGCCAAAACGCTCGGGCGGACCAGGCCGCAACGTCAAATATGCCTATGTCGAAAGAGGGTGGGCGGAGACGATGCTCCCGACCTCGCGCAGGAGGTTTTCGTGAAGCTGTTCGCTGCGGGAGTTGTCGAACAAATCGAGAATCCGCCAGCCTATCTCACCCGATGCGCGCGCAACCTTCTTGTCAGCCACGCGCGTCGCAGGGCGTCGGCACACATCGTCACCTGTCCGATCGACGAGGGTCGGGATGCACCGGCGCCTCCCGAGCAAATGTGGGGAATTGAGGAGGGAGACATCCGGAGGGTCTATCGGCGGACACTGCTGGCCATGCCGCGCAAGACCCGCCGCATCTTCCTGATGCACCGGCTGAAATGCATGACCTATGCGGAGATCTCCGAACAGGTCGGCATTGGCTACGGTGGCGTCGAATATCATATGACGCGCGCCCTGGCACGGTGCCGCAGGACGGCTTCTGTGCATCGATTGTAGAATGGCTTCCTAGGCTCGCGATTGAGCGCCGCCAGCGGCACGATCTTGCCACAGTTCTGGAGGGAGAAAGAGGCTCTGCCTCTCTCTCCCTGCAAGGTGCCGCTTTGGGGCCGTGGCTCGCTGCGCTGCGCCCGCACCACCCCCCGGCACCGGACCTTGCCCCCACTCTCTCCGCCCCTCGCCGGGTCGGCAGGGGTCATGCGCGGCATAACCCGCTGCGCGGATTGAAAGGGAGTAACAGCAATGACCCAGAGCAGCGGCAAGCAAGACCCTCACAGCCGTATCACCGACCGCATCTTGGCCGAACTTGAGCAAGGCACTCGCCCTTGGCTGAAACCCTGGAGCGGCGGCGACATGGCCACGTCCGGGCAAGTTCGACCCTTGCGCGCCACCGGCCAGCCCTATCGCGGGATCAACGTGCTTCTTTTGTGGATCGAGGCGCAGGCATCCGGTTTCGTCAGCCCGTCATGGATGACCTACAAGCAGGCGCAAGCCTTGGGCGCGCAAGTGCGCAAGGGGGAGCATGGTGCGACCGTGGTCTATTACGGCGACAGCACCAAGACGGTATATGACGATGCCAGTGGGGAGGACCGGAAACAGGGCTTCCGTTTCCTGAAGACCTATACCGTATTCAACGTGGCGCAGATCGACGGCTTGCCGGAACGGTTCCATATTGTGCCGGAACCATCGCCGGAGGCAGAGCGCATCGAAGCCGCCGAGGCATTATTTGCCAGCATTCCGGCAACCGTGAACCATGGCGGCGACAAGGCCTATTACATCCCATCAGCCGACCGCATCCAGCTACCGCCCTTTGCAGCCTTCCATGATGCCCATGGCTATTACACCACGAGGGGCCATGAGACTGTCCATTGGACTCGGCACGAGAGCCGCCTTGATCGCAGTTTTGGCCGGGAGAGATGGGGCGATGAAGGGTACGCACGGGAGGAATTAGTGGCAGAATTAGGCGCTGCCTTTCTTGCGGCCGATCTTGGGCTTTGCATCGAGCCGCGCCCCGACCATGCCAGCTATATCGCAACCTGGATCAAGGTGCTGCAAAACGATACCCGCGCCATCGTGCAAGCCGCTGCCCATGCGGAGCGGGCCGTGGCCTATCTGCATCAACTGGCAAGCCCAGATAAGTTGAAGCAGGCGGCATAGGTCTTCCGATGATCGCGGCCGACCCGAAAGGGCCGGCCGCTTCATTTGACCTCGCGCCTGTGGATTTCGGAGCAAGTCGGCATCCGCTATGATAGCGTCGAAACTCGCGCGCGTTGACGTGGTACCGCCGGACGCAGGCAGCCCACCCCTTCTTTCGCTAATTGATGGTACGTTTGGGGGCACGATCGGGGGCCTTACACGCTTTGCATTCCCATAAGCTCTTGTTTTTAAATGTGACAACTTCTGGAATGCGATTCCGGCTCGGCCTCCATTTTTCTCCAGATGCCGATGCCGCGTTCAGCCCTGTCCGGGCGGACGCCCCCGACGGCGCGCTTCGGGCGCGGCCAGCGCCACGCCGCGCCGCTTCAACCCTTCGCGCAACAGCATTTCGACCTGCGCATTGACGCTGCGAAACTCGGCCGCGGCGCATCGCTCCAGCGCATCATACAGGCTCTGGTCGATGCGCAGCGGGAATGCCTTGCGCGCAGGGGGAGGAGTATCGTCGCCGTTCACGCCCGATCCTATTGGTAGAGCGTGCCCGCATTGACGACCGGCTGCGTGTCTCGCTCACCGCACAGCACGACCATCAGATTGCTGACCATGGCAGCGCGGCGTTCGTCATCCAGTTCCACCACATTCTTCGCCGACAGCTGGTCCAGCGCCAGTTCGACCATCGTCACCGCCCCCTCCACCAGCCGCGTGCGCGCCGCGATGACCGCTTCGGCCTGTTGCCGGCGCAGCATCGCCTGGGCGATTTCCGGCGCATAGGCCAGATGCGTCAGGCGGCATTCGTCGATCGACACGCCGGCGATCGCCACCCGATCCTGCAACTCCGCCTGCAATTCGTCGGCCACATGCGCGCCATCGCCGCGCAGCGTCTTTTCCTCATGTTCGAAATCATCATAGGGGTAGCGCGACCCGATCACGCGCACCGCGCTTTCGATCTGGATTTCGACGAACGCCTTATAATCGTCGACATCGAACAGCGCCTGGGCCGTGTCGGTCACGCGCCACACGACATTGGACGCGATCTCCACCGGATTGCCGCGCTTGTCGTTGATCTTCAGCTTTTCCGAGGTGACATTGTGGACCCGCACGCTGATTTTTTGCCGGGTGAGCCAGGGCAGCACCCAGCGCAAACCGCTCCGCCGGTCCGTCCCCTTATAATCGCCGAACAGCAGGATCGCCGCCGCCTGATTAGGCTGGATCAGATAGAAGCCCGCCAGCACGAAGACGAATGCGGCGACACAGGCCATGAGCAGCAACGCCCCCATGCCAGCCCCGCCGACCGCCATCAGGCTGAGCGCGAACAGGCCGCCGCCGACGCACCCCAGCAGAACCAGCAACATCACATAGCCGCTCGCCGTGGCGATCGACCTTTCTCGCGTTGCCTGCAACAGGGCCATGACGATTCCTTTCCGATAATTATGATATCATATTTATATCGATTTGACGGAGGTGGATCAAGGGCCGCTCAATGCAAGCATCTCGACTTGTCGCCCCTATGCCGTCTAAGACAGGCCCATGATGAAGCTGTTCATTGGCAACAAAGCCTATTCGAGCTGGTCGCTGCGCGGCTGGCTGGCGTGCAAGCTGTCGGGCCTGCCCTTCGAGGAGGTCGTGGTCCCCCTCTATGACGAGGCATGGGAGAAACGGCGCGAAGGCGACGAGTTCGCGCCCTCCTCCGGCAAGGTGCCGATCCTGTGGGATGGCGACGACATCGTCGTGTGGGACAGCCTGGCCATCGTCGAATATCTCAATGAAAAGGCCGGCGGCGACAAATTCTGGCCGACCGATCCCGCCGCGCGCGCCATGGCCCGGTCGATGGCGGCGGAAATGCATTCGAGCTTTGCCGCGCTGCGCCGCGAGCACAGCATGAACATCCGCCAGATTTATGCCCCCGTCCCCCCGTCGCAGGCGGTGGCGCAGGATATTGCCCGCATGATGCAGCTGTGGGCGCAGGCCCGCGCCCGCCATGGCGGCGAAGGCGATTTCCTGTTCGGCGCATTTGGCGCGGTGGACGTGATGTTCGCGCCGGTCGTCACCCGCTTCATCACCTATCAGCTGCCCGTCGCCCGCTTTGCCGAAGCCTATATGCGCGCCATCATCGCCCATCCCTGGATGCAGGAATGGATCGGCGGCGCACAGGCCGAAGACTGGGTGATCGACCGGTTCGAAGGGCCGCCACAGGCGGTATAAGGCGCATGTCCGACACGCCCGAAGACCCAAAGCCGGAAACCCCCAAGGAAGCACGCGCCGCCGAAGCGGCCGCCATCCGCCGTCGCTGGATCACGCTGGGCGAAGGCGTGGCGGTGCTGGCGGTGTCGATTTCCGCCATCACCCTTTATCTCAACTGGTCGGACAAGCGGGACGAACGCGCCGACAAGGCTGCGGAAAGCCGCAAGGCGTCCAGCCGCGCGGGCGCGCTGGTGCTGAACGCGCAGGCGGTGAAGGACGACCGGATCACGCTCAGGCCCGCCGATCCCGACCAGATCGTCCAGAGCCAGACCATCCTTTTCCCCCGCACGCTGGGTATTGATCCGGTCGAAACCACCGGCGATCCGCGGATTGAGGCGGGCTGGTTCGCCGATGCGCTGAAGAAGGCGCGGGCGAAGGCGAAGCTGCCCGACGACAGCGTGGGCGACGAACGATTGCCGGTCGCCATCACCACCCGCTTCGTGGTGGGTGGCGACACGCATGACAATATCGCCCTCTATGATATCGGCTATGGCATAGCGGGCCGCTGGATCGCCGGACACAGCCTGTCGCTGCGGGGCCTTTCCCGCGTGGAAAAGCTCAGCGCCGACGGCGCCCAGGCCCGGATCGACGCCCGCTGGGCGCGGCTGACCAGCAAATAGGCCCAAGCCCTGCTTGCCCCCCTGAAACCCGAAACCCGCTTGTCATGTCCGCCCCGACCGGCTGGAAGGCAGGACACAGGGTTGGGACAATAAGGAAAAGACAATCGCGATGAGCCTGATGGCATCGATCGACCTGTTTCATGCGGTCGCCGGCTTGCTGGTCGGCCTGCTCGTGGGCGTGACGGGGGTTGGCGGCGGATCGCTGATGACGCCGCTGCTGGTGCTGATGTTCGGCGTCAGCGCCAAGACGGCGGTGGGCACCGACCTGTTGTTCGCCGCCCTTACAAAAATCGTCGGATCGGCCGTCCATGGCCGGCGCGACACCATTGAATGGCCGATCGTGCGGCGGATGGCGATGGGCAGCGTTCCCGCCGCCATCGCGACCCTGCTGGTGCTGGGCTGGATCGGCGATCTGGGCAAATCGACCGAACATGTGATCCTGTTGTCGCTGGCGACACTGCTGGCGGTCACGGCGGTCGCCGTCATCGGCCGCAAATGGCTGTTTCGCCATCGCAGCGACCTGGGGTCCACCCATTCCCGCGGCGCGACCCTTTATGGCACGATGGCGCTGGGCGCGCTGATCGGCGCAGCCGTCTCCCTTTCGTCCGTGGGCGCGGGGGCGATCGGCGTGACGGTGCTGCTAATCCTCTATCCCCGGCTGCCGGTCGCGCGCATCGTGGGATCGGACATCGCCCATGCCGTGCCGCTGGCGCTGATCGCGGGGACCGGCCACTGGCTGATGGGGGACGTCAACGGCGTGCTGCTGATGAACCTGCTGATCGGGTCGATCCCCGGCGTGATCGTGGGCAGTTACCTGTCCTCCCACGCGCCGGATAAGGTGCTGCAACCCCTGCTCGCCACCGTGCTGGCCGTCAGTTCGTGGCAGTTGTTTCTGAAAGCGCGCGCCACCGATCCGGTCAAGGTCGAAGCGCCCGCAACTGGACAGGCGCACAGCTGACCCAAAGAAAAAGCCCGGCCGCTCCATCGGAGCGCCGGGCCTTTCGCCATCCTTGCGGATGATCAGCTTTTTAGCCGACGATTTCTTCGGGCTTGAAGAAATAGGCGATTTCGATCGCGGCATTTTCTTCGCTGTCCGAACCATGGACCGAATTGGCTTCGATCGATTCGGCCAGTTCCTTGCGGATGGTGCCGGCGTCGGCATTGGCGGGGTTGGTGGCGCCCATGATGTCGCGGTTGCGCTTCACGGCGTCTTCACCTTCCAGAACCTGGACGACGACCGGACCGGAAATCATGAAGGCGACCAGATCGGCGAAGAAAGGGCGTTCCTTGTGAACGGCATAGAAGCCTTCGGCCTGCTCGCGGCTCATGCGGATGCGCTTGGAAGCGACGATGCGCAGACCGGCTTCTTCCAGCATCTTGGCGACCGCGCCGGTCAGGTTGCGACGGGTCGCGTCGGGCTTGATGATCGAGAAAGTGCGGGTGACGGCCATGGCCCTCAATACTCCAGATGGTGGGGAAACAAAGTTGCGCGGCCTTTAGACGCGACCGCTTCCCACCGCAAGAGGCTTAACCGTGGCCCGGCTCAGGCCATTTGCACCCATTTGCGGCCATCCTGCCGGAAGTAACGGGCGACAATGCCATCCCGCTTCGAAAGGTCGCGCCAGCTTGCCCGCGCGCCCTCGATCGTTTCGTCGTTGAAAAAGAAGAAAGCGCGCTCGAAACCGATCGCCTCTTCCGGCCACAGCCCGTCGGCCAATGCGATATGGCGCGCGCCGTTCGCCGCGTCGCAGGTCGCGCCAAGCAGGATCGGCTGGTGCGCCGCGCCATCCTCATTCGCCCGGCCATGGGCCAGGAAACTGTCGGGCGGCCCGGCCCACAGGCCATCGGAAATGCGCGCAAGCTGATCCTCCTCCTGCGCCACCACCAGCAGCCGCGCACCCAGGCCCAGGATGCGCCCGGCAATAGCGGGCAGCACCTGTTCCACGGGATCGCGGCTCAACTGGTAGAAATCGACCTGCATAGGCTCCATCCAAAACCCGTTCGCCCTGAGCTTGTCGAAGGGCCGTTCTTCTCAAAGAGGAGAACAAGGCTTCGACAGGCTCAGCCCGAACGGACGAGAGTTTTGTTTAAGCCTCGAACTTCGCCGCCACCAGCCGGTCGATCAGGCGCACGCCATAGCCGGTCGCGCCCTTGTCCCATGTCGCGCCGGGCTTGTCGGCCCACACCATGCCAGCAATGTCGAGATGCGCCCATTTCACGCCGTCGTCGATGAAGCGCTTGAGGAACTGCGCCGCGGTGATCGATCCGGCATAGCGCGCGCCCATATTCTTCATGTCGGCGATCGGGCTGTCGATCAGCTTGTCATAGGCAGGCAGCAGCGGGAAGCGCCACAGCGGATCGCCCGCCGTCTGCCCCGCCGCGATCAGATCATTGGCCAGGCCGTCGTCATTGGCGAACAGGCCGGCATATTCATGCCCCAGCGCCACGATCATCGCGCCGGTCAGCGTGGCCAGGTCGATCACGACCTCGGGTTGATAGGTGCGCTGCGCCCAGGTCAGCGCGTCGCACAGCACCAGCCGGCCTTCGGCGTCGGTGTTGATGACCTCGATCGTCTGGCCCGACATGGACGTGACGACGTCGCCGGGGCGCTGCGCATTGCCGTCGGGCATATTTTCAACCAGGCCGCAAATACCCACGACATGCGCCTTCGCCTTGCGCCCGGCCAGCGCCTTCATCGCGCCCGCGACCGCGCCCGCGCCGCCCATGTCCCATTTCATGTCTTCCATGCCCGCGCCAGGCTTCAGGGAAATGCCGCCCGTGTCGAAGGTCACGCCCTTGCCGACGAAGACGACCGGCTTTTCGGTCGCGCCATCAGTGCCGTCCCACTCCATCGCCAGCAGCCGCGCTTCGCGCACCGATCCCTGCGCCACGCCCAGCAGCGATCCCATGCCCAGCTTCTCCATCGCCGCCTTGTCCAGCACGGTGATCTTGACGCCAAGGTCGGCGAGATGCTGGCACCGCTCCACGAAGCTTTCGGGATAAAGGATATTCGCCGGCTCCGACACCAGTTCGCGGGTAAAGGCGACGCCCGCCGCAATCGCCGACAGCTTTTCCCAGGCGGCTTCCGCGCCGGTCGCGACCAGCGTTACCAACTTGAGCGTCGGCTTGGCCTTCTCCGCTTGTCGCGTGCGATAGGTGTCGATGCGCCAGCTGCGCAGCAGCGCGCCGAACGCCAGCTGGGCCGCCTGCTCGCCGGTGGCACCGCCGACAAATTCGACCGCGGCGTGGCTCGCGCCGCTCAGGTTCAGCTTCGCGGTCAGCGCCGCGCCGGCCCTTTCATAATCCTGCTCGCCGCCAGCGCCCACGCCCAGCAGCAGCACGCGGACCGTCTTGCCGCCTTCCTCGACGAAGCTTTCGAAGCTCGATCCGGTTTCACCCATAAAGCGCGATGCAGCCGCGCCCGCCGCCAGCACCGGCGCTGCGGCCAGCGGCAGCGCATCGAATCCACCCTTGGGCACGATGAAGGCCAAAGTGTCGGCGTCGGGACGGGTCGGGCTGAACTGGATATCCATCTGGGCTTTTTTCCTCTTGGGCCTTGGGCGGCGAAAACCGCTCTGTTGATTGCCAGATAGTGCGGCTTTCCCCGTCTGGCAAAGCCGTTCGACCGATTTTGCCACCTGTCCTGTATCGCGGACGATTGCGAACCGGCCATCGGTGCGATAGGCGGGAAGGCCAGAAGTGCCCGTCCATGAGGCCCCAACGCTTGCCAAACACCCTGTTCCCCCTTTCCTTCCGCGCCGCATTGCTGGGCGGCGTCGCGCTCGCGGCTGCTCCGGCTGCGCTGGCGCAGCAGCTGAACGAGCCGCAAACACCGATCAGCGCGCCCGACGCGCCGGTGCCCGACGGCGAAGATCAGATCGGCTTCGCCGCCGACAGCCTGCAATATGACAGCAACGCCGAAGTCGTGACCGCAAACGGCAATGTCCAGTTGCTGCGCGACGGCAACCGCCTTCGCGCCGACAAGGTCGTGTGGAACCGCAACAGCGGCAAGGTGGAGGCGCAGGGCAATGTCTCCGTCACCGATCCCGAAGGCAATATCGCCTATGGCGACCGCTTCGACGTCACCGATACGCTGAAGGACGGCGCGGTCGACAATATGCTGCTGGTGCTCCAGTCGGGCGGACGGCTCGCTTCGGCGAAGGGCGAACGGGTCAGCGGCATCTATACGCTGCACCACGCCGCCTATACCGGCTGTACCGTGGAGGGCAGCGACGGCTGCCCCAAGGAACCGACCTGGCAGATCAACGCCGTCCGCGTCATCTATGATCCCGTGCGCCAGCGCGTCAGTTACAAGGACGCCACGATCGAGCTGTTCGGCCTGCCGCTAATCCCGCTGCCCGGCCTGTCCCACCCGGTCGGCGATGGCGGCAGCAGCGGGTTGCTGGTGCCCAATTTGCGCTATGACCGCAATAACGGCATGGAAGTCGCGCTGCCCTATTATTTCAAGCTGGCGCCCAATCGCGACCTGACCGTCACGCCGCATGTCTACAGCGACACGCTGCCGATGCTGGAAAGCACCTATCGCCATCTGTGGGATCGGGGCGCCTATCAGCTCACCGGCTATATCACCCATGGTCGGCGCGTGGGCATTGGTGACGCCGCGAGCACCACGCCCGCCGACGCGCAAAAGGATCTGCGCGGTTATTTCGACGCCAGCGGCGCGATGCAGCTGTCGCCCGAATGGAGCCTGGACGGATCGCTGCGCCTCGCCACCGACCGCACCTTCCTGCGCCGCTACGACATCAGCCGCGAAGATCGGCTGCGGTCGACCATCGGTGCGCAGCGGATTGGCGAGAACAGCTATTTCTCGATTCGCGGCTGGGCGGTCCAGACGCTGCGTCAGGGCGATTCGCAGGGGCAGACCCCCATCGCCCTGCCGGTCATCGATTATCGTCTGCGGATGAAAGACCCGCTGCTGGGCGGCGTGCTGCAATTGCAGGCGAACAGCCTGGCCATCACCCGCACCAGCGGACAGGATACGCAGCGCGCCTTCGCCGCCGCCGAATGGAATCTGCGCACGCTGACCGGTCTGGGACAAGAAGTCACCTTCACCGGCTATCTGCGTGGCGACGTCTATCACAGCAGCGACAATATCCTGACGTCGGTCAGCAGCTATGCCGGCAGCCCCGGCTGGCAGGCGCGCGGCATCGCCGCCGCTGCGGTCGACATGCGCTGGCCCTTCGTTGGCGAAGCTTTTGGCGGCGTCCAGCGGATCGCCCCGCGCGTGCAGATCGTGGCCGCGCCGCATCTGGCCAATTTGTCGCTGCCCAATGAGGACGCCCGCGCCGTCGACCTGGAGGATAGCAACCTCTTCGCGCTCAACCGCTTTGCCGGCTATGACCGGTTCGAGGACAGTTCGCGCGTGGTCTATGGCCTGGAATATAGCCTCGACCTGCCGAACTTCTCCCTCCAGAGCAATGTCGGCCAAAGCTATCGGCTAACCGATCGCACCAGTATCCTGCCCGATGGCACCGGCCTGTCCGACCGCATGTCCGACATCGTCGGCCGCACGACGATCCGTTACAAGGACTTCATCGCCTTCACCCACCGCTTCCGGCTGGACAAGGATAGTCTGGCGGTTCGCCGGAACGAGATCGACGCCACCGTCGGCAGCAAGAAAACCTACGCCATGGTCGGCTATCTGCGGCTGAACCGCGACGCCGTATCGGGACTGGAGGATTTGCAGGACCGTGAGGAATTGCGGCTGGGCGGCCGGGTGCAGTTCGCCCGTTTCTGGTCTATATTCGGATCGACCGTCATCGATCTGACCGATGCGGCCGAAGATCCGGTCAGCGTGTCAGACGGTTATCAGCCGGTTCGCCATCGCCTGGGCATCGCCTATGAAGATGATTGCCTGACGCTGGGCTTCACCTGGCGGCGCGACTATCAGACCAATGGCGACGCGCGGAAGGGCAATGGCTTCGCGCTACGGCTAGCTTTCCGCAATATTGGCATATAAGGATCACGCTTCCCGCGTCCCTGTCAGGGCTGGTTAAGGCGGCCCGACGCATATTGCGCCGGACCGTATTGGAGATTTTTGCCGACGATGCTGCTTGTCGTTTCCTCGCCCAATCGCCTGCTTCGTGGCGTTCGTTCGGGCCTGCGCACCCTGCTTCTGTCCTCGGCGCTGCTGGGCGTCGGCGTTCATTCGGTTTCCGCCCAGACGGTCGCCGACGATGACGACGTTGCATCGCAACAGCTCAACCTGCCCAAGGATGTGACCGTCTTTGGCAAGAGCGACCCCAATGTTCGCAAGGCGACCGCCATCGTCAACGGCCGCATCATCACCGGCACCGACGTCGACCAGCGCCTGGCCCTCATCATCACCGCCAATGGCGGCAAGGTGTCGGACGAGGAGAAGGAACGGCTGCGCGTGCAGGTGCTGCGCAACCTGATCGACGAAACGCTTCAGATTCAGGAAGCCGCCGCCAACGATATCAAGGTCGATCCGGCCGAAGTGAACCAGAGCTATGAGCGGGTGGCGGCCAATTTCCGCCAGTCGCCCACCCAGTTCGACGCCTATTTGCGCGAACGGGGCAGTTCGTCCGCCAGCATCAAGCGCCAGATCGAGGGCGAACTGGCATGGAGCCGCCTGCAACGCCGCAACATCCAGCCTTTCGTCAACGTGTCGGAAGAAGAAGTGAAGTCGGTGGTCGATCGACTCAACGCCGCCAAGGGCAGCGATGAAGTCCGCATCAGCGAAATCTATCTGTCCGCAACGCCGGAAAATCATGCGCAGGTCGTGGCCAACGCCCGCGACATCATCGAACAGATTCAGAAGGGTGGCAGTTTTGCCGCCTATGCCCGGCAATTTTCGGAAGCATCGACCCAATCGGTCGGCGGCGATCTGGGCTGGGTTCGCCCCAGCCAGTTGCCTGCCGAATTGGCGCAGGCCGCGAACGAATTGCAGGTCGGTCAGATTGCCGGCCCGATCGACACCGTCGGCGGCGTTTCAATCGTCTATGTGATGGACAAGCGCAAGGTGTTGACCGCCGATCCGCGCGACGCGCTGCTCAGCCTCAAGCAATTGTCCGTGCTCTTCCCGCAGGGTACGACCAAGGAACAGGCCAGCGCCAAGGCGGCCAGCTTCGCTGCGGCGGTCAAGGAGATCAAGGGCTGCGGCCAGGCCAATGAGGTCGGCGCAAAGATCGGCGCCGACGTGGTCGACAATGACAATGTGAAGGTGCGCGACCTGCCGCCCCAGTTGCAGGAAATCCTGGCCAATCTGCAGGTCGGCGAAGCGACGCCGCCCTTCGGTTCCATCACCGACGGCGTGCGCGTGCTGGTGGTTTGCGGCCGCGACGATCCGGCGTCGGCGAACGCCCCCAATGCTGACCAGATCATGGCGCAGCTGGAAGAAGAACGGGTCAACAAGCGCGCCCGCATCTATCTGCGCGATCTTCGCCGCGATGCCATCATCGAATATAACTGACGCCGTCCCGCCGGCGGGGGCAGCCTTGCCCCCCTTCGCCGTCTCGCTCGGCGATCCGGCGGGGATCGGCCCGGAAATCGTCGCCAAAAGCTGGGTGATGCGCGAAGCGCGCGGCCTGCCGCCCTTCTTTGCGGTAGGCGACATCGCGTCGATCCGCGCGGTGTGGCTCGGCCCGGTCGCCCGGATCGACAGCCCGGAGGAAGCCGCCGCCGTCTTCGACACGGCGCTGCCGTGCCTCCAGGTCGCCGAAGCCGGGGACATCGTGCCGGGCACGCCCAGCGTTGATGGCGCACGCACCGCTTTTCAGGCGCTGGAAGTCGCCGTCGGCCTTGCGCGCTCAGGATCGGCGGCGGGCATCGTCACCGCGCCGGTGGGCAAGGAACAGCTGTACGGCGTGGGCTTCACCCATCCCGGCCAGACCGAATTCGTCGCCGAACGCTGCGGCGTCGCGCCGCATAACGCCGTGATGATGCTGGCCGGGCCGTCGCTCAAAGTCGTGCCGATCACCATCCATATCGCGCTGGCCGATGTGCCATCGGTGCTGACCATCGATCTGATCCGCGCCCGCGCGCTGACCACGGCCAAAGGGCTTCAACGCAATTTCGGCATCGCCCGCCCGCGCCTCGCCGTCGCCGGCCTCAATCCCCATGCCGGGGAAAATGGCGCGCTGGGTCGCGAAGAAATCGACGTGATTCGCCCCGCGATCGAATTGCTGCGTGCCGACGGCCTCGACATTGTCGGCCCGCTCGCCGCCGACGGCATGTTCCATGCCCGCGCCCGCGAAGCCTATGATGCGGCGCTATGCATGTATCATGATCAAGCGCTGATCCCCATCAAGACGCTGAACTTCGACGATGGCGTCAACATCACGCTGGGCCTGCCGATCGTGCGCACGTCGCCCGATCATGGCACCGCCTTCGGCATTGCCGGCACCGACGCCGCCAATCCCGGCGCGATGATGGCCGCGCTTAAAATGGCGGCCGAAGCGGCGCGCGCGCGCATCGCCCATGGCTGAAACCCGTCCTGTCCAAAACAGACCGGCCCTCCCGCCGTTGCGCGATGTCATTGCGCGCCACGGCCTGAACGCCAGCAAGGCGCTGGGCCAGAATTTCCTGCTCGACGAACAATTGCTGGACCGCATCGCCGCCATTCCCGGCCCGTTGAAGGACGCCCCGGCGTTCGAAGTCGGTCCCGGTCCCGGCGGCCTGACCCGCGCTATCCTGCGCGCCGGGGCCAATCTGGTCGCGGTCGAGCGCGACGATCGCTGCCTGCCCGCGCTCGCCGAACTGACCGACGCCTTCCCCGGCCAGCTCCGCGTCATTTCCGGCGACGCGATGCAAGTCGATGCGCTGGCCGAAGCAGGTCAGGGTGCGCATATCATCGCCAACCTGCCCTATAATGTCGGCACGCCCCTGCTGGTCGGCTGGCTGTCGGCCGACTGGTCGCCCCTACCCTGGTGGAACAGCCTGACGCTGATGTTCCAGATGGAGGTGGCCGAACGCATTGTGGCAAAGCCCGGCACCGACCATTATGGCCGCCTCGCCGTGCTGTCCCAGTGGCGCAGCGACGCCCGGATCGCGATGAAGGTGCACCGCAGCGCCTTCACCCCGCCGCCCAAGGTCATGTCGGCCGTGGTCCACATCACGCCCAAGCCCGCGCCCGAGGGCGTGCAGCTCAAATTTCTGGAGCGCCTGACCGCCGCCGCCTTCGGCCAGCGCCGCAAGATGCTGCGCCAGAGCCTGAAAGGGCTGCCCGGCGCGCTGGAGGCGCTGGAGAGCCTGGACATCGACCCACAACGCCGCGCCGAAACGGTGAGCGTCGAGGAATTCGTCGCGATCGCCCGGATATTGAGCGCTTGAACCGACCGATGGTGGATCGCCCATGTCCCGCCTGATCCTGTTCAACAAACCCTATGACATGCTGTCCCAATTCACCGACCGGGGCAGCGAAACGACGCGCGCGACCCTGTCCGATTCCATCGCGATCCCCGGCGTCTATCCGGCAGGCCGGCTGGATCGGGACAGCGAGGGCCTGCTGCTGCTGACCGATGATGGCCGCCTGCAATCGCGCATCGCCGATCCCAAGTTCAAGATGCCCAAAACCTATCTGGTGCAAGTGGAAGGCGAGATTGGCGAGGAGGCTCTGACCGCGCTGCAACGCGGCGTGGAGTTGAAGGATGGCCTCACCCGTCCCGCCGAGGCCGAACGCATCGCAGATCCCGATCTATGGCCGCGCAATCCGCCAATCCGCGTGCGCAAGAGCGTACCCGACGGCTGGATCCGCCTCACCATCCGCGAAGGCCGCAACCGGCAGGTGCGCCGCATGACCGCCGCGGTCGGCCACCCCACCCTGCGCCTCATCCGCTGGCGCATCGGCGACTGGACGCTGGACGGCATCGCACCGGGGCAGTGGCGCGAGGTGCGGGTGTAGAAGATCTTGGTTTAATTATAGCCCGTTCGCCCTGAGCCTGTCGAAGGGCTGCACTATCTTTGATCAGGAAAAGAACGAGGCTTCGACAAGCTCAGCCCGAACGGAAGTTCGGCAATTCCGCTTCAACCCGCGACGCCCCAAGCCCCAATCAGGGCTTCTCCACCGGCGCAACCTTGGCCTCAGGCCCAGCCGTCTTGTCGGTCATGGCGACGGCAGGCGGGCCTTTCTGGATCGCGGCGGCCAGTTGCCCGACCGGCGCGCAATTGCCCTTGCACAGCGCCTGGGCCTGGGCCAGCACTTCCTTGGCGCGCGCGACCGCGCCCTTTTCCATCATCGCCTCACCCTGCCCGGCCAGCGCCGCGACATCGGTCGGGTCCAGCAGCAACGCTTCCTTGTACAGGCGGATCGCCTTGCCCTGAAGCCCCTGCGCCCGCGCCACTTCGGCCAGTTCGACAAAGGCGGTGCGGTTGCGCGGGTCGATCGCCAGCGCGCTTTCCAGCGCATCGGTCGCGCCGTCCAGATTGCCTGCCTTGCGCGCCGTTTCGCCCGCCTTCTGCCATTCGACCGACTGGGGACTGATCTGGTTGTCGGGCTTCTGGCTCAGCCCCATGCTCGACACGGTGGTCAGCACGGCGGCCAGGGCGATGGAGGCGGGGGTAAAACGCATTACTATCTCCAGCCATGTTTCAGGCATAGGGTCCGGGGCAAAAGTGTCGCGGTTTTGCGCGCCTTTGTCCATGGTCTGTTTCAAGCCCCCCGCTTGAGCCGCGCAAAATAGAAGCCGTCGCTGCCGTCATGCCCGGGCGTCAGCAACAGCCCCGCGCCATGCGGCCGCCCCACCGGCAGGTCGATCGGCTCGGCCTCCCACCCGGCATGGCGGGTCAGGAAAGCCTCCACCTGATCGCGCCCCTCCCGGTCGGTCAGCGCGCATGTAGCGTATAGCAGCACGCCGCCCGGCGCCACCACGAGCGCGGCGAAATCGAGGATTCGCGCCTGCTCCGCGACGAGTCGCGCCAGTCGCGCCGGGGTCAGCCGCCAGCGCGCCTCGGGATTGCGCCGCCATGTCCCGGTGCCCGAACAGGGCGCATCGACCAGCACCACATCGGCCCGACCGTTCAGCGCCGCCAGCCCGCGCGCCTCATGGCTCTGGTCCATCAGCAGCGTTTCGATGAAGGTCGCGCCGGCCCGCTCCGCCCGCGGCTCCAGCCGGGAGAGGCGCGACCGGATCGTGTCCGCCGCGATCAGCGTCCCCTGGCCCCGCATCGCCGCCGCCAGCGCCAGCGTCTTGCCGCCCGCCCCGGCGCACAGGTCCACCACCGTCATGCCCGGCTGCGCGCCACAGGCCGCCGAAATCCACTGACTGCCGGCGTCCTGCACCTCGACACGCCCGTCCTTCCAAGCGGCATGCTGCTCGATCGGCGATCCTTCGGGCAAGCGCAGCCCATCGGTCAGCCCGGCGATCGGCGCGGCATCGGGCAATAGCGGCGCGACATCGGCCGGAACCGCCTTCAGACGATTGACGCGCAGGTCCACCGGCGCACGACCCAGCAAAGCCGCCTGCTCCACCGGCGCCGCGAGCAACGGTTGTAGCCACCCCGGCACCGCGCCCGCCGCCGCGCCGATTTCGCCCGGCTCGATCGGCAAGGGCGCATGGGCGCTCCCGTCGAACAAGGCGGCGATCTCCGGCCGCTCCAGCGCCAGCCCGATCATCGCCTCGCGCCCCGTTTCGGGCCGTTCGGCAACGCGGCGGATCGCATCATAGACATGGTCGCGCACCGCCCGCCGGTCGCGCGATCCGGCATAACGCCGTTCTTTGAAATAGCGCGCGATCAGCGTATCGGCCGCCGGCCCGCCATCGCGCGCCGTCGCGATGATGGCGTCCAGAAGATCGATCGCAGCCTGAATGCGGGCGGATGGGGTCATAATAAAATCCTCCCCTCCCTCTTAGGGAGGGGCCGGGGGTGGGTCGCCTCCGAAGGAGGCTCGCGATGCTCGCCACCTACCCCTAACCCCGCCCTGGAAGGGAGGGGAATAAGTGTTAAATCAGCGCGTCGGATAGTTCGGCGCTTCACGGGTGATCGTCACGTCATGGACATGGCTTTCGGACAGGCCCGCATTGGTGATCTGGACGAAGCGGGCGCGCTCCTGAAGATCCTTGATCGTGCGGCTGCCGGTATAGCCCATCGCCGCCTTCACGCCGCCGACCAGCTGATGGATCACATCCTTGGCCGGTCCCTTGAACGGCACCTGGCCTTCAATGCCTTCGGGCACCAGCTTCATCTGATCCTTGATGTCCGCCTGGAAATAGCGATCGGCGCTGCCGCGCGCCATCGCGCCCACGCTGCCCATGCCGCGATAGCTCTTATAGGCGCGACCCTGATAGAGGAAGGTTTCGCCCGGCGCTTCCGCCGTGCCCGCCAGCAGCGATCCGACCATGACGCAGCCCGCGCCCGCAGCCAGCGCCTTCGCCACGTCGCCCGATGTGCGCAGGCCGCCATCGGCGATCACCGGCACGCCCTGCTTGGCGGCTTCTTCGGCCGAATCCATGACGGCGGTCAGCTGCGGCACGCCCACGCCGGCAACGACGCGCGTGGTGCAGATGGAGCCGGGGCCGATGCCCACCTTCACGCAGTCCGCGCCCGCGCCGATCAGCGCCTTGGTCGCTTCGGCGGTGGCGACGTTGCCGGCGACGACCTGCACATGGTTGGACAGCTTCTTGACCGCTTCGACCGCAGCCGACACCTGCTTGCTATGGCCATGGGCGGTGTCGATGACGATCAGATCGCATTCCGCATCGATCAGCGCCTTGCTGCGCTCCAGCCCCTTGTCCCCCACGGTGGAGGCGGCGGCGACGCGCAGACGGCCCGACGCATCCTTGGTCGCCTGCGGATAGGTGACGGCCTTTTCGATATCCTTGACCGTGATCAGGCCGACGCAATGATAGGCGTCATCCACTACCAGCAGCTTTTCGATGCGGCGCGCGTGCAGCAGGCGGCGGGCTTCTTCCTGCCCCACGCCAGCCTTCACCGTGGCGAGGTTTTCCTTGGTCATCAGCTCGCTGACCGGCTGGTTGGGATTCTCGGCAAAGCGGGTGTCGCGGTGGGTCACGATGCCGACCAGCTTGCCGCTGGCCTCCACCACCGGAATGCCGCTGATCTTGTGCCGCTGCATCAGCATCTGCGCGTCGGCCAGCGTGGCGGTGGGCAGGATGGTGATCGGGTTGACCACCATGCCGCTTTCGAACCGCTTGACCGCGCGCACCGCGTCGGCCTGCTCCTCGACCGTCAGATTGCGGTGCAGCACGCCAATGCCGCCCAGCTGCGCCATCACGATCGCCATGTCGGCCTCCGTCACCGTGTCCATCGCGGACGACAGGATCGGGATGTTGAGCTTGATCGCCTTGGTCACATGGGTCGACGTATCCGCCTGACTGGGCAGCACATCGGATTCGGCGGGCTGCAACAGCACGTCGTCAAAGGTGAGGCCAAGGCGGATGTCCATGGAAAAAGCCACTTTCTGCTGTGCGGACCAGGCTGAGGAAACCCGATCGCTGGGGGATTTGTGGCGGCCCATGTAACCACTCCGGCGCCAAACGGCCAGACCCCTTGGGGGATTTTATTGGGGGATGTTGGGTGGACAATCTGAACGATCGGTCGCGCGGCATATGTCAGGACAATAACCGCTTCATTTCCGCCCTATTCTGCTCACAACACTAACCTGCTCAATGCGGCAAGCGGATGATCGCAGGTGCAATCTCTATTTCCGGCGGATTGCGGCACACCAGTTCCAGACATTGCCAGGGAGTGGCGATCAAGTAACTATAGCCACCGGGCGCATCTTCCATGAGCCACTCCAACTCGCTTTCGGTTTGCCAGCCATGCCCTCTAACCCTGAATGTCGAATGGCTGATCCCACCTTCTTGCCGCGCTGCCGTCCAGATATCGACGAGGCCGCCTTCATCCAACACCCGAAAAGCTCTTACATTCCGGGCGGTCACATTCACGATGGCCTGTTTCTGTCGGGACAGAAACCGCGCCTGCAACGCATAGGACGGGTCATATTTCAAGTCCGACACCGCTAATTCAGCTTCCGGGTAAGTGACGGTATCGGCGCAGACATAGGTCAGCCCGGTTAACGTCAATTCATCACGCTCGACCACCGTTTCCCAGCGGGCAAATTCTATCAGCCCCGGCGTAGCTTCGCCTTCTGCTCCGTCCATGTCCATGCCCGACATCCTTGATTCACTGTGCCTTTGACGAACCGACAATCCCCGCTCAACAAAAAAGGGCGCGACCACCGCCGCGCCCTTTCTCATTTCGTCACCGGAGCCTCAGCCCCTCACACCGCGGGCGAAGGATCGCCAAACGGTCCCTTGCGCTTGCGGATGCGCGGGATCGAGCTGCCTGCCGCCGGAACGACCGAAGGCTTGATCGTCGTACCGTCGTCGCGGGTGATTTCGCCCTTGTCGAGCAGGGTCTTGATCTCCTCGCCCGACAGCGTCTCATATTCCAGCATCGCATTGGCCAGCAGGTGCAGCTGGTCCTCATGACCCTTCAGCACTTCCTGCGCGCGGGCATAGCCCTGCTCCACCAGCCCGCGAATTTCCTTGTCGATCAGCTTGGCCGTCTCGTCCGACATATGGACGCGCTGGCTCTGCGAATAGCCAAGGAAGGTTTCGCCCTGCTGCTCTTCATATTGTAGCGGACCCAGCTTGTCGGACATGCCCCATTGCGTGACCATGTCGCGCGCCAGCTTGGTGGCGTACTGAATGTCGCCCGAAGCGCCCGACGACACCTTGTCATAGCCGAAGATGATTTCCTCGGCCACGCGGCCACCCATGGCCACGGCCATGTTCGCGTGCATCTTGTCACGGTGATAGGAATAGCTGTCCCGTTCCGGCAGGCGCATCACCATGCCCAGCGCACGGCCGCGCGGGATGATCGTCGCCTTGTGGATCGGGTCGGACGCGGGTTCATGGACCGACACGATGGCATGGCCCGCCTCATGATAGGCGGTCATCTTCTTCTCATCGTCGGTCATGACCATGGAGCGGCGTTCCGCGCCCATCATCACCTTGTCCTTGGCCGATTCGAATTCGTCCATGGCCACCAGACGCTTGCCGCGCCGCGCCGCCGTCAGAGCGGCTTCGTTGACCAGGTTGGCAAGGTCCGCGCCGGAGAAGCCGGGCGTACCGCGCGCGATGGTGCGCGGATTGACGTCGGGCGCCAGCGGCACCTTCTTCATATGCACGGCCAGAATCTTCTCGCGACCCTCAATGTCGGGGCGGGGCACCACGACCTGACGGTCAAAACGGCCCGGACGCAACAGTGCGGGGTCCAGCACGTCAGGGCGGTTGGTCGCCGCGACGATGATGATGCCCTCATTGGCTTCGAAGCCGTCCATCTCGACCAGCAGCTGGTTCAGCGTCTGCTCGCGCTCGTCATTGCCATTGCCCAGACCCGCGCCGCGATGACGGCCGACCGCATCGATCTCGTCGATGAAGACGATGCAGGGCGCGTTCTTCTTGGCCTGTTCGAACATGTCGCGCACACGGCTGGCGCCCACGCCCACGAACATTTCGACAAAGTCCGAACCCGAAATGGTGAAGAAGGGCACGCCAGCTTCGCCCGCAATGGCGCGCGCCAGCAGCGTCTTGCCCGTACCCGGCGAACCGACCAGCAGCGCGCCCTTGGGGATCTTGCCGCCCAGCCGCGCAAATTTGCTCGGGTCTTTCAGGAACTCCACAATCTCCTGAAGTTCCTCGCGCGCCTCATCGATGCCGGCGACGTCGTCGAACGTCACCTTGCCATGTTTTTCGGTCAGCAGCTTGGCCTTGGACTTGCCAAAGCCCATCGCGCCGCCCGCGCCGCCGCCTTTCTGCATCTGGCGCAGCACGAAGAAGGCGATGCCCAGGATCAGCAGGAACGGCAGCGACTGGTAGATCAGGATCATCCAGAAGCTGGGCTGTTCTTCGGCCTGGCCCGAATATTTGACGTTATAATCGTCCAGCAAGCCAGTGAGGCCCGGATCGTTCACGGGCACGGTGCTGAACTTCTGCCCGCTCGACAACGTCCCGCTGATCTTGTCGGGCGCGATGGCGACGTCCTTGACCTGGCCTTCCTGCACCTTGGACCGGAATTCGGAATAGGCGATACCCGTCCCCGCCGTCGATGCCGTGCGGCTGTCGAACAGCGACACGAACAGCAACAGGGCGACGATCACGCCCGCCCAAATCATCGCACTCTTGATCCAGGGGTTGCCCTGCGGGTCTTTCTCGTCGTTCATCATCACTCTCTTTCACCCGCCAAGATAGGTCGCGCCCGCAAAAGCGCAAGCGGATGCAATCGTCTTCAGCGGCCCAGCAGCAGCGAAAGGGCGACATAGCCCAGCGCCAGCGCCAGCCCCGCCGACAGGCCGCACAGCAAATAGCCCATATAGAGCAGCAGCGGCGGGTGGGGCCGCGCCAGTTTCCGGTTCCGTTGCGCCGCCGAAAGGATGACGCTGGCCAACAGGCCATAGGTCAGGGCCGCAAATTCCATCATGAATCAAAATTCCCCGCAGTCTCGTCCCGACGATTAACCATGAAGCGGGTTAAGAAAAGATCATTGCGGCGCATCAAAGCGGCAAAGCGTGGGAGTCGCGCGATTGCCGGTGGAACCTTTCCGTAACGATCTAACGGCGCGGCGGCGCAGGCCGCAGCGTCCAGGCTGCGCCACCACCTTTGAGAAGCCAGTCGCCCAGACTCGCCTGCCCGCCATCCAGAGCGAGGGCGATCGCCCGGTCCAGGCTTTCGCCCCGTGGCGGCGGCGCATCCGCCTGCTCCAGCATATGCAGCACCAGACGGCGCAGATATTCGCGCGGCAAATCGGTGCGATCCAGCCGCCAGCCCACCCCATCGGCCCGGACATGATCAACCGCCATCGCCGCCGCGCTCCAGGCGATGGCCCCCTCCGCCTCCGCCAGCGCCGCCGCGCTGCGCGCGCCCGCCTGCACATCGATCCACGGCGCCTGGGCCAGCGCTGCGCGCATCACCGCCCGGTCGAAACGGGGGTCCGCATTGGATGGGTCCACCACATGCGGCAGCGCCTGATCGTGCGCAAATGCCTCCAGCGCCGCCTTGCGCTCGCCCAGCAGCGGCCGGATCACCCGCCCGGTTCGCGCCCGCACCCCCGCCAGCCCGGCCACGCCCGATCCCCGGTTGAGCCGCATCATCAGCGTTTCCAGCTGATCGTCGGCATGATGGGCGGTCATGATCCAGTCGATCCCCTGACTGGCGCGCCACTGCTCGATCAACCGATAGCGCATCGCCCGCGCCCAGGCATGGACATTGCCGTCGACCGGCCGGTCCGGGGTCAGGATCGCATGGGGGATGCTCTGCGTTGCACACCAGTCCGCAACCATCGCCGCCTCGTCCGCAGACGCCGCGCGCAACTGATGGTCGATCGTCACCGCCGCCACCCGGCCGGGAAAGGCGCGCGCCGCCAGGCACAGCAGCGCCATGCTGTCCGGTCCGCCTGAAACCGCCACACCGAAACGGGCTACGGCAAAGCGCGCCGCCGGATCATCCCCGACCAGCGTCCGCGTCGCCGCGATCAGCCGCGCCGTCAGCGCCGCCGCTTGCTCGTTCAGCTGCACTTCGCCTTCGTGCGGCCCGACGTCATCATGCCGCGCAGGCTGGACGACAGGCTTTCGCCATAAACCTGCTCCAGTTCCTCATAGACTTTGCACGCATCGGCCGGCTTCTTCAGCTGGATCAACGCTTCGCCCAGATAGGCCAGGCTGTCGGCCGCGCGGTCGCCGCGCGGGCGCTTCTGGTAATTTTCATAGAAGGCGACCGACGCCAGCGCCGGCTTGCCATCGTCCAGATAGGCGCGGCCCAGCAAATTCTGCGCCTTGCTGGCGATCGGGCTGGCGCCATATTTGTCGACCGTCGCCTTCAGCTGCCCCTGCGCCTCGGGATAGAATTTCGCGTCCCACAGGCGGAAGCCGTAATTATAGGCGTCACCGGCCGCGTCGCCGGTGCTGGGCCGCTCGATCGCGGCAACGGCGGTCTTGCGCTCTTCGCTGGCGGGGGCCGGCGCGGCCGGTTTGGCGGCGGCCGCCGGCTTGGGCGCGGCGGGCTTGGCGGCCACCGGGGCCGGATCGACCGCGACCGGTGCGGACACGGTCGGGCGCGGCGCAGGCGCCGCTACCTCAGGCTGGGCCAGCCGGGCATCGGTTTCCGCCTTATATTTGTTGAACGCTTCCTCCAGCTGGCGGAGCTTGTAGTTATTTTCCTCCACCTGTCCGGTGATGGAGGCCAGCTGCGATTCCAGCGCCCCCACCCGCGCGGTCAGATCGGAAATCGGCGTGCCCGACGGGCTGCCCGGCGTCACCACCGGGGCGGCCGGACGGGTGATTTCCGCCTCCAGCGGCGTGCCGGCGGGAAACACCTTGCGCTGTACCGCGCGCATTTCCTTTTCCAGCCGGTCGACCCGTCCTTCGACCGATGTCTGGGCAGCGGCGGGTGACGCGACCGCCAACAAGACGGCGGTGGTCGCAAAAAGGGCGTTACGCATGATGATCCCCGACTAACTTGGTCGCCTTAACCATAAGGCGTAATTTTGCACGGTAAAGCGCGGCGTTTCGCCCGCTCAGCCGCCGCTTCAACCGGCCGATCCGGCCTGCCCGGCGGACGGCGCAGGCGTTGTCGGCGCGGTCGGCGCCGCTGCCGGCACCGGGCTTTCCAGGGTCGGCGTGCCGACGGGCGCAGGACGGCGCTGGGCCGGGCGGGCGGCGGGCGTTGCGGCAGGCGGCACGGCGGCGGCTGGCGCAGTCGTGCCGCGCGCCAACAGCGCCTCGGCGCTGACGGGCACATCGGCGATGGTGCGGTCGGCCGCGCCCAGCGGCGCGATCGGCTTGCCGCCGACCGTCACGCTCAGCGCCTGCGGCCGGCCGGTCAGGATGGTCGGCCCCTTGGCCCCTTCGGGCAGGGTGAAGCTCTCGCCCTTCTTCAGCGTGCCGTCTTTCAGCCGCTCCCCGGTTTCGTCGACGATGCGCAGCCATACGTCATCGATCGCGGTGAAGACCACCGGCTGGGCGGCGGGCGCAACCGGCGCGGCCCCGGCCGGGCGGGCGGCAGCAGGCGCGGCCTCTTCCTGGGCGATCTCCTCACCGGTGGGCGGGGTCAGCAACTGGGTGCGCCACAGCGTATAGCCCGCGATCAGCAGGACGACGATGACCGCGACCACCCAGGCCAACCGACGCGGCGGCACGCGGGCGGGATCGACCGGCTCGAATGTTTCATAGCGATTGGCGCCCAGATCGCTGGCATGCACGCCATGGCGCACCTCCGCGGCGATCGTCACTTCGTCCAGATCGACGGCGCGGGCATAGGCGCGCGCGAAACCCACGGCATAGGGAATGCCCGGCAAAGCGGCGTAATCGTCGCGCTCCACCGCTTCCAGCTGGCGCACGGCAATGCGCGTGCGGGTCGCAACATCCTGGATCGAAAGGCCCTGCGCTTCCCGCGCGGCGCGCAGCTTCGCGCCGGGGGTAGTGGGCTGCGCCTCCGGCGCGCCATTCGCGCCGGTTTCCAGTTCTGCTTCGTCTGCCATGCTGCTCCCGCGACCTTTTTGGGCCGGGCCTTGTCTCACTGCGGGACGGGCCTTGTCAACGCCATGCCCCTGCAATTCAGCTCAATTCGATGTTTCTCTCCTGCGCCCACCGGGTCAGCGGGCCGCGAATGTCGGACGTTCCACTGTCCAGCAGTTCGCGCATCAAAGCCTGCAATTGCGCCGCATCGATCGCGCGGATCATCGCCTTGACCGGGCCGACCGACGCGGGCGTGATCGACAGGCGACGGATGCCCAGGCCGATCAGCGCCATCGCCTCCAGCGTGCGCCCGCCCATTTCGCCGCACACGCCCACCGGCACCTGATGCGCCTGACAGGCGCGCGCCACCCGGTCCAGGAACCGCAGCACCGCGATGCTCAGCCAGTCATAGCGTTCCGCCAGCTTGGGATGGGCGCGGTCGGCGGCGAACAGGAACTGGGTCAGGTCATTGGTGCCGATCGACAGGAAATCGACGCGCGGCAGCAATATGTCCAGCACCTCGGCCAGCGCCGGCACTTCCAGCATCGCGCCATATTTGACCGCGATCGGCATCTTCTTCTTCTGCGACTGCAACCATTCGCGCTGATGCTCCACCAGCGCGCGGGCCTGTTCATATTCCCATGGCTCCGACACCATCGGGAACATGATGTTCAGTACCTTGCCCGCGCCGGCCTCCAGCAGAGCGCGCGCCTGCGCCTTCATCAACCCGTCGCGGTCCAGCGCCAGCCGTAGCGCGCGCCAGCCCATCGCCGGATTATCCTCCAGCTCCTCGTCCCCGTCGCGCGTCATATAGGGCAGCGCCTTGTCGCCGCCGATGTCGACCGTGCGGAAAATGACGGGCCGGTCGCCCGCCGCATCCAGCACATCCTTGTACAGACGCTGCTGTTTTTCCCGCTGCGGCAGGGTGGCCGACACCAGAAACTGAAATTCCGTGCGGAACAGGCCAATGCCGTCCGCGCCGACAATGTCCAGCGCCTGCGCATCTTCCCGCAGACCGGCATTGACCATCAGCTCCACCCGCTGCCCGTCGGTCGTCACCGACGGCAGATCGCGCATCGCGGCGAATTCGGCGCGGCGCTTTTGCGTCACATGCAGCTTGCTTTCAAACGCCTCGTCCATGTCGGCGCTCGGCCGGATCAGCAGCGAATTGGCGCCGACGTCCATCAGGATCAGGTCGCCTTCGTTCAACTGGTGGCGCACATCGCGCACCCGGCCCAGCACCGGCACGCCCATGGCGCGTGCGACGATGGTGACATGGGCGGTCAGCGACCCTTCCTCCAGGATCACGCCCTTCAGCCGCCGCCGGTCATATTCCAGCAGTTCCGCCGGCCCCAGATTGCGCGCGATCAGGATGGCGTCACCGCGCAGTCCCAGTTGCGCCGCCGTGCCCAGCTGCCCCGACACGATGCGGAGCAGCCGGTTGGCCATATCCTCCAGATCGTGCATCCGGTCCTGCAACAACGGATCGTCAATCTGGCGCATGCGCATCCGGGTGCGCTGCTGCACCCGTTCGATCGCCGCTTCCGCAGTCAGGCCGCTGTCGATCGCCTCGTTGATCCGCCGGATCCAGCCTTCGTCATAGGCGAACATCTTGTAGGTTTCGAGCACCTCCTGATGCTCGCCCTCGGTGCCGAACTCGGCCGCTCCGGTCATCCGGTCGATCTGCTCGCGCATCTTGGCAAAGGCGGAAATGACCCGCGCCCGCTCCGCCTCCGTATCCTCCGCGACGGTATGTTCGACATGGATGCGCGGCTGGTGGAACACCGCATGGCCGCGCGCCATGCCCATCACCAGTTGCAAGCCATGCAGCATCGTCGTGCCGGTGTCGGTCACGCGCGCGTCCGCCGGGCCATCGTCAGCCAGTTCGGCATGGGCGATCAGTTCGGACAGCACCATGGCGACCGTCTGCAACGCCTCGATCTCGACCTCTTCATATTTGCGCGGCTCGACATGCTGCACGCACAGCACGCCGATGGCGCGCTCGCGCCGCACGATCGGCACGCCGGCAAAGCTGTGGAACAATTCTTCGCCGGTTTCGGGGCGATAGCTATAGTCGGGGTGCGACGCCGCCTCGTCCAGGTTCAGCGTCTCGACATTGGTGGCGATCAGGCCGACCAGACCCTCGCCCATCGCCATGCGGGTGACATGCACCGCTTCCTGCTTCAGGCCCCGCGTCGCAAACAGCTCCAGCACGCCTTCGCGCACCAGATAGATGGAGCAGACCTCGCTCGACAGCGACTCGCCGATAATCTCCACAACCTTGTTCAGCTTGGCCTGCGCGCTGGTACGCGCGGCCATCACTTCCTGAAGGCGGACAAGGATCTGGCGGGCGGCGGCGGCGGGCGAACTGGGCATAATAGTTGCGCTATCAGATTGATGCGCCCACTTCCAAGGCGTTTCCTATTATCTGCGCCGCAATATTGTTGATCACAGCTTATTTGCATGGCGGGAACAATCTGTACAATCGTCCAACGGATCGAACGGGCCGTCGACAGGCCCGCAGGGAGAAATGGGACATGGCCACGCAACTCGAACCCGCATTTGAACAGGATCTCATCGACCGCGGCTATTCGCGCCGCCAGCTGGCGAAGGCCGCCGCGCTGCTGGGCGCCGGCGCCGCCGCCATCCACGTCACCGGGGCCGGCGCGCAGCAGGCGGCCAAGGCGGTTGTCGGCGCGGTGCGCATCGGCGCCAATGAATGCTGGACCGGTCCCTTTCCCGTCGCTGCCGACGCCGCCTTCAAACTGGTGAAGGAAGGCAATCGCTACGAACCCGACAATGAACATCAAAAGCTGTTCGACGCCGTCGCCTCGGTCGAGGGCATTCCGGCCGATCGCGTCGTCGCCTGGCCCGGCTCTTCCGATCCCTTGAGCCGCGTCGCCGTCGCCTATGCATCGCCCACGCGCGGCATCGTCACCGCCGATCCGACCTATGAAGCCATCTGGCGCACCGGCGACTGGCTGGGCGCCAAGGTGACGAAGGTGCCCCTGACCAAGGATTATGCGCACGACGTCAAGGCGATGCTGGCGGCCGATCCCAATGCTGGCGTCTACTATATCTGCTCGCCCAACAACCCGACCGGCACCGTCACGCCGATCACCGACATTGAATGGCTGGCCAACAACAAGCCCAAGGACGCGATCCTGGTCGTGGACGAAGCCTATATCCACTGGGTCGACGGTCCCAACGCCGCCAAACTCGCCGCCACGCGCGACGATGTTCTGATCCTGCGCACCTTCTCCAAGTTGTTCGGCATGGCCGGCATGCGCCTTGGCCTCACCTTCGCCAGCCCCGTGCTCATGGAAAAGATGATGCGCTATGACGGCGGACAGGTGACGGGCATGCTGCCGATGACCGCCGTCGCCTGCGGCACCGCCTCCGTCACCGAAGCCGGCCTCATCAAGGCGCGCCGCGCGGAAATGAACGCCGCCCGCGAAAAGGCCGTCAGCCATCTCAAAGCCAAGGGGATCAAGGTCGTCCCCGGCAGCCAGGCGAACATGTTCATGGTCGACTGGGGCAAGCCGGCCAAGGGCATGATGGAGGCGCTGATGACGCAGAATGTGCAGATCGGCCGCAGCTGGCCGATCTGGCCCAACATCTCGCGCATCTCGGTAGGATCGATGGAAGAGATGGAAAAGTTCAACGCCGCAATCGACAAGGTGTGGAAGGCGTAACTTATTTGCGGGATGCGCCGAAAGAGGCGCATCCCGTGACGGTGCCGGCCCGCAGGAAAATTGCAGAAAAGAAAAGGCGGCGCATTGCGGATATGCGCCGCCTTTTCGTTTCTCCCCACGTAACTGAAGAGCATTCAGACGAGGGACAGACGACATGACCATGATGCTGACGAAGGATGCCAAGGAAGATCTGATCGAGCGCGGCTATTCGCGCCGCCAGCTGGGCGAGGTCGCCGCGCTGCTGGGCGCTGGCGTCGCCGCCAGCTCGCTGCTGGGCGGCAGCGCCATGGCGCAGCAGCAGGCGGCCCGCGCGGTCAAGGGCGCGGTGCGCATCGGCGCCAATGAATGCTGGACCGGCCCCTTCCCCTCGGGCGTTCAGGCCGCTGCCGAAGCCGCCTCGTTCGGCAACTGGTACGATCCGGACAATTACAAGGCGGACCTGATCAAGACCGTCGCCACGGTCGAAGGTCTGCCCGAAGAGCAGGTGATGCCCTGGCCCGGCTCGGGCGGCCCGCTGGTCAGCATCGTCGCAGCCTATTGCTCGCCGACCAAGGGCCTCGTCACGGCCGACCCGACCTTCGAATCCGCCTGGCGCACCGCCGATTACATGAAGGCCCCCATTGCCAAAGCCCCCCAGGCGATCGGCAAGGGCCATGATGTGAAGGCGATGCTCGCCGCCAATCCGAACGCGGGTCTCTATTATATCTGCACCCCCAACAACCCGACCGGCACGATCACCCCGCTCGCCGACATCAAGTGGCTGCTGGACAACAAGCCGGCCGACGCCATGCTGCTGGTGGACGAAGCCTATATCCACTTCTCCGAAAGCCCCAGCGCCGCCACGCTGATCGGCAACCGCAAGGACATCATCGTCATGCGGACCTTCTCGAAGCTGTTCGGCATGGCGGGCGTCCGCCTTGGCCTCACCTTCGCCGATCCCGAAGTGCAGAAGCGCATTTCGCTGTTCGGCCCGGCCGCAGGCGGCCTCGCCATCACCGCCATGCATTGCGGCAATGCGGTCTATACCGAAGCCGCCCTGATCAAGGCGCGCCGGAATGAAATGATCGCCAACCGCGAAGAAACCATCGCATGGCTGACCAAGAAGGGGCTGGAAGTGCAGCCCGGCAGCCAGGCGAACATGTTCATGGTCAACTGGAAAAAGCCGGCCAAGGAAATGCAGGCCGCCCTGCTCGCCACGCCGGAAAAGGTGCAGATCGGCCGCAACTGGCCGATCTGGCCCAATGTCTCGCGCGTAACCGTCGGTTCCGCCGAAGACATGGCCAAGTTCCGCGCCGCCGTGGACAAAGTCTACAAGGCGTAAAGTCGCTCTGAAGCAGGCTGTCTCAGCCTGCGCCTCCCCCCGTCACGAAGGAAAGGGCGTCCGGTCAACCGGGCGCCCTTTTTTGCTGAAGATGGATTAACCGGAAAAAGGAGGTCAGGCGCTCGCCGCTGACGTTTCGCTTAGAGCCTTGAACTGTTCCATCATCTGGTCCCAGCCGGGATGGAAGCCCATCTCCTCATGCCGCGCCTGCGCCTCCGCATCCCAATGGCGCGCGGTCGCGGTAAAGCGCGTCCCCTCGCCTTCCTCCGCAAATTCCCAGATCGCGGTGATAAAGGGCGTCTGCGGTATCCAGCCTGCCGCATAGGCATCGGTCGTCACCACCCGTTCGCCCGGCACGACCTCCAGGAACACGCCCTCCATCGGACCTGTTTCCTCACCATTGGGACCGAACATCTGCACCGCGCTGCGCCCGCCGGGCCGCAAATCCTGCTCGATCACCTCGGCACGCCAGGGCTTGGGACAGAACCATTCCTCTTTGAGGTCCGTCCACACCTTCCAGCATATCTCCCGCGGCGCAGCGATATGGCAGGTGACGGACAGTTCATACTCGGCGCTGCTCATGCGGCTTCTCCATCAAAGGCCGCCTGCATCGCGGCGGTATCCAGTTTGCGCATCGTCATCATCACCCCCATCATTCGGGCGATGGCGGCGCGGTCGTCGGTCCGGTAATTGGCCATGATCTGGCGCGTCACCAATTGCCAGCACAGGCCATATTTGTCCGTCACCCATCCGCACGGCCCATCCTTGCCGCCATCGGCGGTCAGTGCGTCGAAATAACGGTCCAGTTCGGCCTGATCCTCGCACGCCACCGACAGCGACACCGCCTCGTCAAAGCTGAATTGCGGCCCGCCGTTCAGCGCCTGATAGCTTTGCCCGAACAGGGTGAATTCGACCAGCAGCACGCTGCCACCCGGCAGCGGCGATGGCGAGGGATTATCCTGTGGATAATGACTGACATGATCGATCGACCCGCCAAAGACGGAAACGTAAAAGGTCGCCGCCTCCAGCCCATTGCCGTCGAACCACAGACAGGGGGTGATCTTGTCCATCACCCCTCTCCCTTGCCGCCCACCAGCGCGAACATCGCGCCCTGCGGGTCGGTCGCCTGGATGATCCACGCGCCGCCCGGCACCTCCATCGGTCCTTGCAGCACCGTGCCGCCGCCCGCCGTCACCCGCGCCACCGCCGCGTCGATATCGCCTACGATGAAGTAGAACAGCCAGGCCGGCATGGGCATCATTGGCGGCCGGGGCATGATGCCGCCGGTCATATCCTGAAAATCGCCGCCACCCGTCTGCGAAACAAGCTGATAGCTGCCCATTTCGCCCATATCCATGGCGTCGCCTTTCACCCAGCCGAACTGCCCGGTGTAGAAGGCCAGATCCTTGTCGAAATCGCCGGCATAGAGTTCATGCCAGCCGACATGCCCCATCGGCATGCCTGCGGGTGCATCCATGCCGTCGGGGCTGGAGCCTTTGAGCAGCATGAAGATCGCTCCGCCCGGATCGCTCATCACCGCAAAGCGCCCGACGCCCGGTATATCCTCCGCCGCGCGCTTCATGCTGCCGCCCGCCGCGCTCAGGCGTTCGACATCCGCATCGACATCGGCCGACCCGACATAGCCGCCCCACCAGGGCGTCATGCCGCACGCCTTCGCTTCGGCCGGGATCGCCATGATCCCGCCCAGCGGCCCGGCGCTGCCCGACACGATATGATAGGGTTCGGCCAGATCGCCGCCAAAGGGCGCGCTGCTCCACCCCACCACATCGCCATAAAAAGCCAGCGCCGCCTGCGGATCGCTGGTCATCAGTTCATACCAGAAGAATTTGCCGGAAAAATCGGTCATCGTCCGTCTCCTTGCAGGGAGGTCAGGGCACCCAGTTCAGCGCATAGCGCTCAGGCTTTGGCGTCGAGCAACACTTCGAACCCGCCATAAATCAGCCGCGCGCCGATGAAGGGCATGTCCTCGCCCTCCTTGGGCTGCATGCGTTCATCCTTCATGACTTTCTCGGCCCCGGCGTCGCGGGTTTCCTTGTCGGGCCATTCGATCCAGGAAAAGACGACCTCTTCATCTTCCTCCGCAATCACGGCCGTCCGAAAATCGTTCACCTTGCCGATCTTGATGTCGTTCGCCCAACATTCCACCACGCGCAATGCGCCATGCTCGATGAAGATCGGCGCGGCATAGGCCGCCACCTCCCTGTAACGCTCCTTATTGCCCTTGGGCACCGGGATCACGAAACCGTCCATATAGGCCATCGTCTCTCTCCTTGCTGATCGTTCAACCTTTGCCCGCCATCACGGCGTCCATGTCCATCCACATCACTTCCCAGATATGGCCGTCCAGATCGGCGAAGTTGCGGCCGTACATGAAGCCATGATCCTGCTTCGGGTTCGGCTCGCTGCCGCCCGCCGCCAGCGCGCTGTCCACGGTCGCATCCACCGCCTCACGGTTCGTCTCGCTCAAACACAACAGCACCTGCGCGGTTTCATGCGCATTGGGGATGGCGCGCGGGGTGAAACTGCGGAACCGGTCATGGGTCAGCAGCATCACATGGATCGTCTCGGACAGGGTCAGCATCTGCGCATCGTCGTCGGCGAAATCATCATTCCGCACCGCGCCTACCGCTTCATAGAAGGCGATCGCGGCGGGCAGGTCCCGGACTGGCAGATTGACGAAAATCATCTTGGGAGCGGACTGGTAAGACATCGCACTTCTCCTAGAAATTTTTCCGGCGTCCGCGCTTGTCGGCGACTCACCGCTTGAACTTTGTGCGCCTCATGATTATATTATGCAACAGTTAAGTTAGAAAAGATAACCATGAGTCAGAAACGCGCCTATCAGGACGGATGCGCCGTCGCCCATGCGCTCGACATCATCGGCGATCGCTGGGCGATGCCGATCATGCGCGAACTGATGCTGGGGCCAAAGCGCTTCACCGACCTGCGCGCCGGCCTGCCCGGAATCAGCGCCAATGTGCTGACGCAAAGACTGGAGGAACTGGAAGCGTCCAGCATCCTCATTCGTCGCCGCCTGCCCCCGCCCGCCGCCAGCCAGATTTACGAGCTGACCGACTGGGGCCGCGAATCGGAAATAGTGTTTCAGGTGCTGGGCCGCTGGGCCTGCCGATCGCCCACGATGCAGCCGGGCAAGCCGATGAGCAACGTGTCGGTCGTGCTG
>JAJZTH010000018.1 GCA_021849075.1 Pseudomonadota bacterium
AGTCCTTTGCGGCTATGCTCATCTCGAGCAATGCCAGTCCATGCCATTGATCACTCCATCTCTCGCAAGGACGGCGTGAATCATAACATGCTGGTATTGCTCAACAACTTTTGGATCGGGCTCTAAGATAAGCATTGGCGCTGACTATAACTGGACGGCGGAACATTGGATCGCGGTCGGTGGCCAATGCAAGGCGCGGCGCACGGCCGCGAACGGCTATGGCCCATTGTCCGCAGATGGCGGCTGGGCCTATAAAAATTGCACGCCGTCCTGGCACAATCTGAACGCGCGCATCAACTGGGAAGAACCGCTGGGTTATGAGCCGCTCCAGGTCAGCCTTTCGGTCAACAACGTAACGGGTTTCTCTGGCCCGGTCGGGGTTGGCAGCTCCTATAACTCATCGGGTTATTCGACATTCTACCCCACGACGCCGCGCAACATCTACTTGTCGTTGCGGCACAGCTTTTGAGGGTCGTCGCCACCCGATATTTTCAGCCAGAGCATTTTCGAAGCAGATGGCATCATCTGCTGGCTCGGAAAATGCGGAAAACAAAAAGAGAAATGGAGCATGATCCGATCCAGAATGATCGGATTATGCTCTGGCATCGCGACGTGGGGGGCTGTGCACCCTGCGTCGCGACAAACCGACCGGAGAGATCGATGCATTTCCCTCTACAGACCGATCGCCGCACGATGTTGAAGATGGGCGCCCTGGCCATCGGCGCGCCCGCGCTGATCGGCTTGCGTGACGAAAGCGCCAGTCAGACGGCGATCGTAGAGACAAGATATGGCAAGCTGCGCGGGGAGCAGGCGCGCGGCGCGGTCAGCTTTCGCGGCATCGCCTATGCGGCCGACACATCCGGGCCGAACCGGTTCATGCCGCCACGGCCCGTTGCGCCATGGGCTGGCGTGCGGGATGCGCTTGCTTATGGCGATCGCTGCATTCAGGCAGGGCGCTTCGGTCAGCCGCCGCGCCAACGCGGAGAGGCGCGTCCCCAAAGTGAAAATTGCTGCGTCCTCAATGTCTATACGCCGGATCTCAACCCGGGTGCAAAGCGCCCCGTCATGTTCTGGATGCATGGCGGCGGTTTTCGCAGTGGCGCGGGCGACGCGCCGGAACTGGACGGGGTGAATCTCGCCAAGGCCGGCGATGTGGTTGTCGTGACCATAAATCATCGGCTCAACCTGTTCGGCTATCTGACGCTGGGCCATCTCGATCCCGATTTCGCCGATGCGGGCAATGTCGGTCAGCTGGACCTTGTGGCGGCGCTCCAATGGGTGCGGGACAATATCGCCGCTTTTGGCGGCGACCCCGGCAATGTCACCATCTTCGGCCAATCGGGCGGCGGGTCGAAAGTCGCGACGTTGATGATCATGCCGTCTGCGCGCGGTCTGTTTCATCGGGCGATCAATCTGAGCGGACCCACTTTCTACACGATGGACCCTGCCGCCAATTGGGAACCGCTCTCCAACGCCTTCGTCCGTGAACTCGGCGTGGGTAAGGGCGACATCCGGCGATTGCAGCAGCTTCCGCCGCAACAGTTGCTGGCGGCGCATGGTGCGGCGGTCCGCGCGTTGAAGACTGACGATTTCCGGCCGGTCATCGATGGGCGCATCATTCCGCACGGTCCGTTGACGCAGGCCGGCCTGACGCTGAATGGCGATGTGCCGCTGATGATGGGGACGACCGATACTGAAGCGACGCTCTGGTTGCGCAACGAACCTGCCAATGCGACCGTCACGGATGCGCAGGTCAGGTCGCGGTTCATGCAACAGTTCGGGATGGACGATGCTCAGGCGGCGGCGCTGATCGCGGGCTATCGTCAGGATCCGCAAAATCATACGCCCTGGGATATACTGGCGTCCCTGTCGTCGGACACCATGTTCCGTGGCCGGATGTTGCTGGCCGCCGAAGCTCTGGCCAATGCGCGGACCTTGCCGGTCTATCTGTATAATTTCTGCTGGCGGATTCCGACCGATGGCGGGGTCTGGGGCGCGCCGCACGCCGTCGACATTCCTTTCGCGTTCGGCAATGTCGAAGCGCTGGTCGACCGGCTTGGCGGGGGAGTGCCGCCAATCGATGCGTCGAAAAATGTGATGGCGGCCTTCCTTGCCTTCGCGCGCACCGGCAACCCCAATAATGATCGCATGCCCAAATGGGATCCTTATGATGGCAAGCGCCGCGCGACCATGACCGTCAACACGCAATGCGCGCAGGTTGACGACTATCGCGGCCATGGTCGTGTCGCCAGCCTGGGTCTGTTGAAACAGGATGCCTATTAATTGGAGACCGGCACCTTGTTCCACTATGTCGCTTGATTATTTGCGATTGAGATCGCTGCAATTCTATCGATAGGTCAGCCGGCGCTTTCGCGTTCCCAGACGAGAAAGCGTTGTGCGCCATCGGCCCGGCGCGGCGGCATCAGCGTCAGCCGTTCGCCATCCAGGATGAAGCGGCGTATCTGTTCGCCGCCAATTCTGTCCGCAATCAGGGCGGCGTCGACGGTCGTGATCAGCCGATCATCTTCGATCCTGAAATTGCCGCAATAGGAGGCATAGGCCCTTTTCTGACCCGCCGGCATTTCGGTGCGGCCATCGCACAGGACCGCCATCATCCGGCCAGCGCCCGTCAGGACGAGCCGCCCCATCGGCTCTGGACCATAAGGCGGCGAAAGCAAGCCGCCGTCGGCATCCAAGGCGCTTGCTTCAACCAGCTTCCATGTGCCCATTAATTGCTCTGCGGCGATGCTCATCGGCGGCTCCCTGCCTTCCCGTTGTTTTGACAGCTATAATTGACCGCAAGGGTCGGATCGCCCTTGCCGCGATAGCGGGCGATGGCAGGGTAGGGGCACCATGGCCGCTGCGCCTCTATGCCTTTGGCCGGGTCATTATCGCGATAGCGCGTGGCGATGATCTGCTGCGGGGCCTGTCCCTGTTCGACCCAGCGTTCCAGCGCGGCGAGCATGTCATGCTCGGGATCCTGGCTGGCGGCAGGATCATTATGCGGGCCGCCGGCCGCATTGGGACCGATACCGCCGCTGCAATGATCCATGCCTGGTCCCATGAACAACCGATAGAAGGATAGGGTGCGCTCCACGCCACCCATATTTGCCGCAACGCGGTCGAAATATAGGGGGGAGGCGGCCGGTCGGACGATAGGATCGTTCCAGCCGTGGAAATGGATCATCTTTCCGCCGCGAGCCGCAAATTTTGTCAGGTCATAATCCACCGCATCGACGGTGCGCCCCAGGTCGCGCCGCGAATGCGACCACACTGACGCCGGGTCCAGGGCGCGGAAATCAATGTCGGTCTGTCCGTACAGGACATTGCCCATATAACCCAGCATATTGGCATATATCCATGCGCCGGTTGCCGGGCGGTCCGCCGGTCCCATCAAAAACCGTTCCCAGTTCAGTTCAGAGCCGCGCGCCAATCCGGGATACAGGGACTTGCCTGCCGCGTCGGTCGGCCCGGAATAGATTTTGCGCACGGTGCCCACCTGTTGCGCCGTCAGGCAATCGTCACCATCAGCGCCTTTGCATTGCAGCCGGCCGGGATCGAAGGTGCAGCGCGCCGGATCGCTCAGATAGCCGTTCATGCCCCCACAGGATTTCAATACGGCCTGATTGAGCAGGCGGAGTTTGCCGGCTGACAGCCAGCCGCCGGGGGCGGAGACGGCCTGCTGCGTCCACAGATAGCTGGTGATCTGGCCCGACTGGTCCCAGCCCGGCGCACCGACCAATATACCGTCATAATCGTCCGGGAAACGCTGCGCCTCCATCATGGCGGACGTGCCGCCCTTCGAACAGCCCAGAAAATAGGAATGTTTGGCCGCAATGCCATAATAAGCGGTCACGATCTGCTTGGCCGCGATCGCCGTCAGATGGTGCGCCCGCCATGCCCAGTCCGTCACGCGCTCGGGCTGGTGCAAGGCCCAACCGGACTGCGAGCCGGTGGAAACATGGCCGGCGTCGGTGCTTGATACCGCATAACCGCGCTGAAAGGGCGGCATCATCTCGTCGAACATGATCGATCCGCTGAACGCGCCATTGCCAACGCCGGCATATCGGCCATTCCATGTCGCCTTTGGCGGCAGCCAGAGTTCGAACTGGATTTGGGATCCGGAAACCGGTTCGATCAGACCTTTCACCCGGCATAATGGCTTATCGAGCGTCAGCGGCGTGCGATGGCCGATATTGGCGATGTGGAGCGTATCGCGCACGTCATTGACTTCATAAACCAGCGCCTCTCCGAAGCGACTGCCGATCAGGGCGTCGCATTCCGACGCTGCTGCGGGCGTCGTCACGAAAAGGCCGGCACTGGCAATTGCTGCAAGGGAAGAAAGGTGGCGGCGATGCATGGAAGTCGCTCTCCTGATCAGGATGCCCCGTGTCTTTGCGCAGGCGAACAGGTCGCTGCGATGCCGGGATCGGCTCATCAATATATTGGTCGAACCATTATGTCCACCGAGCTTTGCGATCCAGCAAACAATGGCCGCGGCGATAATGTCAGCTACAGTACCATTGCACTTTTTACAGACGAGCTTACGCTGTTGCGTCAGGGCAGACGGCCGGTTTGCGCCAAGCCTGTTTGTCATGTGCCGGGAGGATGCTGATTACGAAGGAACTTAAGGCCGTAAGCGGAGAGCCGAAGGCGCCAATTTTGAAACAATTGCACCAGGAAGCGCGGCGCGAATCCTCGACGGTTTCGCACACGCTGGCCGGGCGGCTGCAAAGCGCGATTCTGGCTGGCGATATCCCGGTCGGCAGTTCGCTGGGCAGCGAACGCTATCTGATGACGAAATATGATTGCAGCCGCGCCAGCGTGCGTGAGGCGTTGAGGGTGCTGCGCGGGCAGGGATTGATAGAGGTCAAGCGCGGCCGAAAGGGGGGCTGGTTCATCTCCAACCCTTCCCAGGACCCGATCGTCCAGTCGCTCGACCGGCTGATACAGGGGGAGGCGTTCCGCTGGATCGACCTGGTCAACGCCCGCGAAGCGATCGAGGCCGCCGCCGCCGTGCAGGCCGCGCAATTCCCCGATGAAGAGAAGCTGGCGAAACTGCGGGAAGTGAATGAGGAATGCGAACGCAGCGTTCACGACATGGAGGCTTTTGTCGACGCCAATTTGCGCTGGCATCTGGCGCTGGCGGAAGCGAGCGGGAACCCGCTGTTCGTCGCGTTCCTGACCTCCATTTCCAAGGCCATGCATCTTGCGACCGAATTGGAGGAGTTTGACGCATCGGTGCGCAAGGCTGTGGTCGGCATTCACTGGCAGATTTACAACGCCATTCGGGATGGCGACCCCGCAGCGGCGCAGCGGCGGACGCTGCGCCATCTGGGCGCCTATCGCGTGAAACTGGAAACGGTCGAAGCATTGCCTGTCCCTGATCAGGCCGACGCCGACGATTGAGCGGCGGGACTGTTTCGTCACACGCTATCCAAGAAACTGTTTGGAAAATGCGCGAAAGAGCGCATTTTCGTCGCGGCACCGGCCCACACCCCCACCCGACCGCCCATCAGGATACCATGTCTGGGCGGTCGGGTGGGTTCAAACGAGTCACGTGCCTCGTTTGAAGGGCCGGTGCGGATGCGCCAGAGGCGCATTTCCAAACAGCCCCTAGAATGTCACGCGATCGCCACCCTTTAGCGCCAGCATCTCGCGGGCTTCGTCGGGGGAGGCGATGGCGTACCCCAGACCTTCCACGATCTCGCGCACCTTGCGCACCTGTTCGGCGTTTGACGCGGCGAGTTTGCCACGGCTGATGAACAGCGAATCTTCCAGGCCGACGCGGACATTGCCGCCCATGGTGGCGGCCGCTGCGGCAAGCGGCATCTGCGCTCCGCCAGCGCCCAGAACCGACCACTGATACTGGTCGCCGAACAATCGGTCTGCGGTGCGCTTCATGAAGATAAGATTGTCTATTTCCGGCCCGATCCCGCCCAATATGCCAAAGATGAACTGGATGAAGATAGGCGCCTTGAACAATCCCTGATCCATGCAGAATTTGAGATTATAGAGGTGGCCGACATCATAGCATTCATGTTCGAACTTGATGTCCAGTTCGCCCAATTCCCGCGCAACCTTGGCGATGTCGGCAAAGGTGTTGCGGAAAATATAGCTGTCCGAATTGCGGACATAGGCTTCCTCCCATTCATATTTCCAGTCGTCATAGCGGGTGGCGAGCGGGTGGAAGGCGAAATTCATCGATCCCATGTTGAGCGAGCACATTTCCGGCGAAGCCCGCTTCGCCGGGGCCATGCGGTCGTCAATCGTGGTCAGCAACGATCCACCGGTGGATATGTTGATGACGGCGTTGGTCGATTGCTTGATCGTCGGCAGGAACGCCATGAAATGATCGGGGTCCAGCGATACGGACCCATCCGCCGGATTGCGGGCGTGCAGATGCAGCACCGCCGCCCCTGCCTCGGCCGCCTCTATGGCCTGATGGGCAATATCTTCTGCCGTGAAAGGCAGGGCGTCCGACATGGTCGGCGTATGAATGGCGCCGGTTACGGCGCAGGTGATGATGACCTTCTTGGCCATGGCAACCACTCCCTTATCTATTTGATTTTGCGTTATGTCATGCCGTCATATGGGCATCGCTCAGGGCCAGGATATGCCGGGCCTGCTTAAGGTGCGGCATGTCCAGCATCTTGCCGTCCAGGGCCACGACGCCGGCGTCGGGCGCGGCGGCAAAGGCGGCGACCACCTGCTGCGACCAGGCTATTTCGTCGCTGGTCGGGCTGAAGGCGGCGTTGATGATCTCCACCTGATCGGGGTGAATGGCGAAACGGCCGGTAAAGCCTTCGCGGCGTGACGCCAGCGAATCGCGCTTCAACCCGTCCAGATCGCGAAAGTCGGGATAGACCGTGTCGATCGCTTCCACGCCGCAGGCTTTGGCCGCCATCAGCGTCAGGCTGCGCGCGACGCGATAGCTGAGGGACAGCCGGCCGTCGTCATCCTTGTTGCTGCTGGCGCCCAATGCTGAACTCAGGTCTTCCGCCCCCCATGTGATGCCGAACAGCCGGGGCAGCGCCGCGTCTGGATAGTGGTGCAGCGTCAGTGGCGCTCGCGCGGTTTCCGTCGCCACGGGCATGATCGGGATGCTGCCGGGGGCGATATCGTCGCGAATTTCCAGCGCGTCGAGATACAGGCTCAATTGTGCGACGTCGGCTGGCGATTGCGCCTTGGGCAGCAATATGCCGGCGGGTCGCCCCGCGACGATCGCGGCCAGATCATGCAGGGCGTCTGGCGTATCGATCGGGTTGATCCGCACCCAATAGGCCATCTTGTCCGCCCGCGCACCGTCCCGCAACAGCGTGGCGACGGTTTCGCGGGCGATCGCCTTGCGCGCCTGTGCGACCGAATCTTCCAGGTCCAGAACGATGGCGTCCGCGCCCGACGCGCGCGACTTTTCGATCTTGCGTTCGCTGTCGCCCGGAACGAACAGGATGGAACGGACCGGCGCGCTCATGCCTGCGGTTTCCGCATCATCAGGGCGGAACGCTGGCAATGGCCGACCAATATATTGTCCTGATTATAGGCGCGATGCAGGAAAGTGACGATGCCCTGATCGGGCTTCGACCGGCTTTCGCGCAGGGACAGGACCTCGGTTTCCGCGCGGATCGTGTCGCCATGAAAGACCGGGGCGGGAAAGCGCACCTCGTCCATGCCCAGATTGGCGATGGTCGTCCCCAATGTGGTGTCGCCGACCGACAGGCCGATCATCAGGCCGAAGGTGAAGCCGCTGTTGACGATTCGCTGCCCGAACGGCGAATGTTCGCGGCAATAATGTTCATCCAGATGCAGCGCCGCCGGGTTGCAGGTCGCGCTGCTGTACCAGACATTGTCCGCTTCGGTGACGGTGCGCCGCATGCTGGGCACGAACTGCTGACCCACTTCGAACTCATCGAAATATAATCCCGGCATATCCTCGTCCTAAAATATCAGTCCATTTATATATGGGATATGCATTCGCGAATTTCTGCGCAAGCGGAAAAGGCGAACGCCCCTACAACCGGTCAGGAACCGGGCGGCCATGCCGGCTCTCCTGCATGAAGCAGAAAAAAACGGGATTGCGGCGGCAAGCGCTGGACAAAAAAGGTTAGACCAATATATTCAACCGCCATACGACGGGCTATGCGTCGTTCGCCGATGAAGAATAGGAGGGGTGTGGAGCGTGGACGGTATCAATGCCGACGGGATGGGTTTGCGCGCACTGCCGCTCAATGGTGTGACCGTTCTCGATCTCGGTCAGATTTACAACGGTCCTTATGCCGCCTTCCTGTTCGCCGCCAATGGCGCGCGCGTCATCAAGATCGAACCGCCGGGCGGCGAAAATATGCGGCGGCGGGCTTCTGTCAGCGATGGCGCGATGTTGCCATTTGCGATGCTCAATTCGAACAAGGAATTTGTCACCATCAATCTGAAGTCGGATGAAGGCCGCGCCCTGTTCCTGGACATGGTGCGCAAGGCCGATGTCCTGCTCGAAAATTTTGCGCCGGGCGTGATGGACAGACTGGGCATCGGGCCGGAGCGATTGCTTCAGGAAAATCCACGCCTCGTCTATGCGGCGGGGTCGGGCTATGGCTGGACCGGGCCATATCGCGACTATCTGGCGATGGACCTGACGGTTCAGGCCATGTCCGGGGTGATGGCGTCGACCGGCTTTCCCGATCGGCCGCCGGTCAAGGCGGGCGCCGCCTTGTGCGATTTCTTCGGCGCTGCGCATCTCTATGGCGCGGCGGTCACGGCGCTGGCGGATGCGATGCGCACCGGCAAGGGCCGGTTCGTCGAAGTGTCGATGCTGGAGGCGGTCTATCCCACGCTCAGCTCGCCGCTCGGCCTCTACCATTCGCTGGGCAATCGCAATCCGCCCCGCACCGGCAACCGTCATGGCGGCTTGGCCGAAGCGCCCTATAATGTCTATCCGACCAGCGACGGGCATGTCGCGCTCTTCTGCGTCAGCGAAGCGCACTGGACCGGCCTCACCGAAGCGATGGAAAAGCCTGAATTGCGGGCGGATGCGCGCTTCGTGGATTTGGCAAGTCGCGTTGCCCATGTCGATGATCTGGATGCGATCATCGGCGGCTGGACGCTGATGCTGACCAAGGATGATCTGCTGGCGGCATGCGCCAAATATCGCGTGCCTTGTGCGCCGGTGCGCGACCTGGATGAAGTGGTGAATGATCCGCACATGCATGCGCGCGGCGCATTGCAGCGCGTGAACCATCCCGATCTGGGCGATGTCATATTGCCGGCTGGAACCATGCGGTTCGCTGGCGCTCCGCCTGCGAAATTGCGGCCGAGCGGCGCTGTGGGCGCCGACAATCAGGGCGTGTTTCGCGACTGGCTGGGGCTTGGCGATGCAGACATCGAGCAGCTGGTCCGGGCTGGGGCGATTTGAGACGGGCGGCCGGAATTTAGGATGATCGGCAGCGCAGGCATGGGATTGGCAAATGGATTTTGATTTCACAGACGATCAGTTGAGCATTCGCGAAGGCGTGCGCGCGCTCGTATCGCAGTTCGATGATCATTACTGGCTGGCGCGGGACGAAGATGGTCGTTTCCCCCATGAATTTCATCGCGCCATGGCCGATGGCGGCTGGCTGGGCATCACCATGCCGGAAGAATATGGCGGCTCTGGCCTGGGCGTGACCGAGGCGATGCTGATGATCAACGAAGTGGCCAGTCATGGCGGCGGGATGGCGGCGGCCTCGACCGTTCACATCAACCTATTTGGTCCCCATCCGATCGTGGTGTTCGGCACGGATGATCAGAAGAAACGCTGGATTCCCCGGCTGGTGGCTGGTGAAGACAAATGCTGCTTTGGCGTGACGGAGCCTGATGCCGGCCTGGACACCACCCGCATTCGCACCTTCGCCCGCAAGGTCGATGGCGGCTATATCGTGCGCGGACAGAAAATCTGGACGACGACGGCCCAGCAGGCGACCAAGATATTGCTGCTGACCCGCACCACGCCGATCGAGGAATGCGCCAAGCCGACCGACGGCCTGACCATTTTCTACGCCGATCTTGATCGCACCAAGATCGACGTCACGCTGATCCCCAAAATGGGCCGCAAGGCGGTGGATTCCAATTCGATCTTTATCGACGATCTGTTCGTGCCGGATGAAGATCGCATCGGCGAAGAGGGCAAGGGCTTTCGCTATCTGCTCCACAGCCTCAATCCCGAACGGATATTGGTTGCGGCCGAAGCGATCGGCATTGGCCGCGATGCGCTGTCACGCGCGGCGCGCTATGCCGGTGAACGGGTCGTTTTCGGCCGTCCGATCGGGGCCAATCAGGCGATACAGCATCCGCTTGCAACCAATTGGGCAGAGCTGGAGGCGGCGTTCGGGCTGGTGCAAAAAGCGGCCTGGCTCTACGATAATGGCCGGCCATGCGGCGCCGAAGCCAATGCCGCGAAACTGCTGGGGGCGCGCGCTGCCTATTCGGCATGCGAAAATGCGGTCTTCACCCATGGCGGGCTGGGCTATGCCAAGGAATATCATGTCGAACGGCTGCTGCGAGAGGTGATGCTCACCCGCATCGCGCCGGTAACGGAACAGATGATCCTGTCCTTCATCGGGGAAAAAGTCCTCGGCATGCCGAAAAGCTACTGACGCAATGGCCGGAGCGAAACTGAACGGGCTGTTGTCGGGCGCGCGGGAGATTTATGTTTCTGCGTGCGCGGCGGAAATCATGGACCTGCCCGAACGGTTGGTTCAGGCAGGCGCGCGCGATGCGGTCCTGACCGGCCTGTTCAGCCCGATGGTCAATCACCGTTCCTATGCCGACGCCGCGCGCGGCCTTTCGGTCCGAACCTTTCTGCTGACCCGCCCGCTCAAGGCCGACATGGCGCGCGGTCTGGTCGAATTCTGCCCATGGCGCTACAGCATGATCGATCGCTGGCTGTCTGCGCCGGGCCGGTTCGATGTGGTCATCGCCATGTTGTCTCCACCCGATGCAAAGGGCATGTGCAGTTTTGGGGTGCAGGCCGATTTTCATCCCAGCCTGTTCGCGTCGGCCCGGCATGTGATCGGTTTCATCAATCCGAACATGCCGGCGACGGCCGGGCATGCGCGCATTCCCTATAGGGCGCTGGCCGCGGCGATCGATTATGATGTGCCCCTGCCGCAGGTGCCGGTGCGGGGCGGGGACGCCGTTTCCGTCGCGATCGCGCGCAATATCGCCGGGCTGGTTCCCGATGGGGCCACGGTGCAGGTCGGTACGGGGCAATTGCCCAGCGAAGTGCTGGCGCAGCTTGCCGGACATCGTCATTTGCGCATTCATACCGGGGTTGTGGACGACAATATCCTGACATTGGAGCGTTCCGGCGCGCTGGACCGGGATGCGCCCATCGTCACTGGCACGGCGATCGGCACGCGCGCTTTGTATGACGCTGTGGCCGACACGCGCAGATTTGCGCTGAAATCGGTCGTAGATACCCATGCCTATGCGAATATCGCCGGCGCGCAGCGGTTCAATGCGATCAATTCGGTGCTGCAAGTCGACCTGCTGGGGCAGATCAGCGGGGAAGCGATTGGGGGCCGCATCGCCGCGACGCCGGGCGGCTTGCCCGATTTCGTCCGCGGCGCGCAGGATAGTCCGGATGGCCAGTCGATCATCGCGGTGCGGGCCAAGGGAGAAGCCGGCCGGCATGACGGCATCGCGCCGTTGATCGACAATCCCGCGATCGTGACGATTGGCGCTGTCGATGCGCATCTGATCGTCACTGAATTTGGCGTTGCCGATGTGCGCGGCCTGTCGATGGACCGGCGGGCGCAGGCGATCATCGCCATAGCGCCGCCCGAAAGCCGTGATCGGCTGGAGGAGCAATGGCGCGCCATGCGTGGACGCCTGTTCGGCGGGGTGCGATCCGCCGCGCCGCTCCCCAATGGCGCCGGGATGGCCGCCCCGCTTTGAAGCGAGGCGGCAAATCTCATGCGATATCGACCACCGCCTCGCCACGCGCGACGATCTTGCCATCGCTCAGCTGCGCCGTCAGGTCGATCGTCGCCAGACCCTCGCTGATGGCGGTCACGCGCGCGCTACAGGTCGGCGCGCCATGGACCGGCGTGACCGCGACAAAGCGGGTGGAAAAGCGGCGAATATGCTCCTGCGGCACAAAATCGGTCAGCACGCGCCCCATATAGGCCATGATCAGCATGCCGTGCGCGATCACATCGTCGCGTCCCTTGGCGCGGGCTGCGTCGATATCCAGATGCGTCGGCTGATGATCGCCCGATGCGCCCGCAAACAGTGCCAGCGTCTTGCGCGAAATGGGTTCGATGCGAATGGGCGGCAATTCCATGCCGACGACGATATTCTGGCTGGTCATGCGACGGCCTCCGGATGACGCAAGGCGATGGTGAAGTCGATATCGGCGAGCAGATCGTCACCGCGCAGGATCTGCGTGCGCTTCACCACAAATTCCAGCTGCCCGCCCTTCTTCGTATAGACGTCGATCACCTGCCTGCGCAGCAGCAGCGCGTCGCCGGCAAAGGCCAGCGCATGATAGGTGAAGGATTGTTCGGCATGGGTCGTCTTGGTGAGGTCGCCGCCCAGCTCCGCCAGCCAGCCCAGCGGGTTGGGCAATTCCAGCTCCAGCGAATTGCTGAGGAAGGTCGGCGGCACCGGCAGGTCGGGATATCCCGCCGCCCGCGCCGCTTCGACATCATGATAGACGGGATCGTCCAGGCCGATGGTGCGGGCGAAGAAACGAAGCCGCCCGCGTTCGACATCGAACGGAATGGACGAAATGGGATGCCGCAGGGCTTGGTCGCGATCAATATACATGCATGCCTTCCCGATCAGAGGCAGTCGTAAATTGCGTCATAATAGACGCCGTTCAGCGAATGTCGCCCGGACTGGCACTGGTTCATCGCATAGGTGAGGGTGACGCCGCGTTCGACATCCGCGATGGAAAGCGATCCGCCCGTGCCATACCAATAGCATGTCCGCGGGCTGGGCCGCAGGAAGGGAAGGGGGCCACGCTCCTTGCTCTCCTGCGGCGCCAGAGCATAGCCGGTGCCCCAGCGTATCGGCTTGAGATAATAGGAATCCACCCCCCGGAACTGTTCCTGAAAAATCAGGTCGATCGTTGCGGGCGACAGCAGCCGCACGCCGCGCGAAACGCCCCCGTTGCTGATCGCGGTCATGATCCGGCCCAGACCGCGGGCATTGGTGTGGCCGGTGCTGCCGCCAAATTCCGTCCGCCGCCATTCGGGCGAATTGAACAGCGCCAGAGGATCGCGCTTCTGCCCCGAAAAGGAACCCAGCCGCGTCCGGGCGGAAATGGCCCGTTCGGTCGCCAGCGGATCGTCCGCGCTTTGCGCCGGGGCCGCGCCGGTCTTTGGCGCGCCGTCGTCGCCCGGCGCGGGATAGACCGTCGCGACATCAGCAAACTGCTCGTCGCGCAGGCCCAGGAAGAAATCGGCGTCGAGCGGCCCTGCAATCTCATCGGCAATGAAGCGGCTGAGCGGCGCGCCGGTCACGCGCCGGACCAGCTCGCCCGCCAAATGGCCAAAGCTGCTGGCATGATAGGAGCCGCGCGTGCCCGGCGGCCACCATGGCGCCTGTGCGGCCAGCCGGGCGGTGGCTGTTTCAACATCCATCGCTTCGGCCAGGCTGAATGGCGGATCCCATGCCGGCAAGCCGACCGTGTGGCTAAACAGATGGCGGACCAGCGCGCTTTCCTTGCCGTTCTGCGCGAATTCCGGCCAATAATCGGCGACGGGCGCAAACAGGTCGATCGCGCCCCGATCGGCCAGCATCAATATGGCCAGGCTGGTGACGGTCTTGGTCGCGGAAAACACATTGACGATGCTATGTTCGCCCCACGCGGCGCTGTGGTCGCGGTCGTGCCATCCCCCCCACAGGTCGATGACGGGTTCCCCCTCCACGCTGACATAGAGGCTGGCGCCGACCTCGGCTCCACTGGCGATCTGCTCCGCCAATATATCGGCCACGCGCTCGAAATGTGGATCGCACTGTCCCTGCACGCCGGTCATCCCAAAACGCCCTTGTCGCGCAATGCCGCGATCTGGCTGTCTTCCATGTCGAGCAGGCCGCGCAGCACCGCGTCGGTATGCTCGCCCACCATGGGGCCAAGGTGGCGGACCTCGCCTTTAAAGCCGGAAAAGCGGCCGGCGGGGGATGCCATGCGGATGGGCCGCCCCGTTTCGGGATCGTCCAGCGTGATGATGGAGCCGCGCGCCTTGATATGCGGATCATCCACGATTTCCGCGGCGGAATAGATGGGACCGATCGCCAATCCGGCCTTGCCGCACATCTCGGTCAATTCGGGCAAGGTGTATTGCCGCGTCCATGCCTCGACCTTGCCCTCAATCTCTTCGCGGTGAACCACGCGGCCGGCCGCGTCGCCATCATAAATGGCAAGGGATTCGTCCCCCATCAACGCGCGCAGTTCGCGCCATAATTTTTCCGTGGAGCAGGCGATGACCGCATAAAGCCCGTCCTTGCTGGTGAACAGGCCATGGGGCGACCAGCGCGGGCTGGAATTGCCCATACGTTCCATGCGCGATCCGGTTTCGTCATAGGTGACGATCATGTCCTCCATCATCGACAGGATCGGTTCGTACAGGCCAAGGTCGATCTTCTGGGGTTCGCCCGTCCGGTCGCGCTGGCGCAGCGCCAGCATGATCGCGAACGCGCCATAAATGCCCGCTATGCCATCGCCCAGCATGGCATAGCCCGACTGGACCGGCGGACCATCCTTGAACCCGGTCCGGTTGGTCAGGCCCGCATAGGCTTCCGCCACCCGGGCAAAGCCGGGGCGCTGCTCATATGGTCCCGATCCAAAGGCGGTGAGGTGATAGTAGATCAGGTCCTTGCGGACTTTCACCAGATCTTCGAACTCCAGACCCCATTTGCGCAGCGCTGCGGATCGGAAGTTGAATATGACGATGTCGCATTGGGCGACGAGCTGCCGGAATATATCCCGGCCGTCCTCGCTGTTGAAGTCGATGGTCACGCTCTGGCGGTTGCGGGCGATGACTTTCCACCACACCGACACATCGCCGCGCATCGGCGGAATCTTCCGCATCCAGTCGCCCGATGGCTGCTCGATCTTGATGACCTCCGCGCCATATTCCGACAATTGCGAAGCCGCCAGGGGCGCGGCGAGAAAGGTCGCCGCATCGAGAATGCGTATGCCCGAAAGCGGGCCGATCTTTTCCGTCATCAATCTACCTTCGTTTCAGGTCCATATCATATTTTGATCAAGGGGCCGTCAGTGCGTCGCCGCGCTGGCCGTGATCGCATCGCCTTCCGCATCCCTGGCGCCGCGCGCGGACAGGGCAAAGCACAGCGCCGCCACCAGATTGATGCTGAGCGTCGCGACCAGCGCCAGTCCGACCGAATTTTCGCCGCCAAATTGATCGGAAATCACGCCCGTCACCAGTGGTCCCATGCCTGCGCCCAACAGGTTGACCACCAGCTGTTCGATCGACGCCACGGATCCGCGCATCCGTTCCGGTGCGACGGAAACGATCACGGCGCGGGGCGCGGAATAATGGGTGCCCAATGTCAGCCCCAACAGCATGACGCATGCGATCACCAGCCATTGCGCGGGGGCAAAGGCGACGCCGGCGGCGGCGGGCAGCGACAATATCATCGCGGTGCTGGGGACGATCCACAGCCGCTCGACGCGCCCCTTGGCGATCCAGTCGCTCAGGAAGCCGGAAAAGAATGTCGATCCGAATTTCACGACGCCGGCGGATACGCCCACGATCATCCCGGCCTGCGCCAGCGAAAAGCCCTGATGCCGCACCAGGATCGGCGTGATCCATGTCCATACCGATGCAACGCTCATCGACGCCAGCGTCAGCCCGACCGCGCTCAGCCAGATCGGCGGCGTTTTCGCGACGAACAATAATGCTTCGCGCATCGACGGCGGCGTTTCCACGCTGCCTTGAGGCGTGCGACGCGGCGGCTCCTTCAGATAGGCCCACATGATGATCGCAAGCAGCAGGCCGGGCAGGCCGGCGACCAGAAAGACGTAACGCCATCCAAATGCATGGGCGATCACGCCGCCAATGGCAAAGATCAGGCCGGTGCCGATGGCCACGCCGGAAAAGACGACGCCCATTGCGCTGGCGCGCATCTTGGGCGGGAACAGGCTGGCGACCAGCGATTGTACGGACGGGGAAGTTGCCGCTTCTGCGGCGCCCACGCCCATGCGCATCAGGAACAGGTGCCAATATCCGCTGGCAAGGGCGCCCAACATGGTCAGGCCGCTCCATAGGGCGAGCGCCACCGTCAACAGGCGGACGCGGTTGGTGCGATCCAGCAGCCAGCCGACCGGCAGAACGAACACCGAATAGGCAATGGCGTGGGCAATGCCGCCCAGCGCCCCGAGTTGGGTGTCCGTCAAGCCGAACTCATGCCGGATCGGCTCTATGACGACAGAGATGACGAACCGGTCGACGGAATGGAGGACGTAGACGATGGTGAACAGCGCGGTCGCTATCCACGCGGCCTTCATCGAGGTGTCAGTTTCCTTGGCCACTTCACTCTCCGGTTAGACTGTTTAATGGTCAGTCCTTTATGGCTGCACCATTTATCGCCACAGGGCTGGTGTCAAGAGGCGGATGGATTGGGCAGGCCGTTTATTTGACGTCTGCGCCGGTCTTACTGAATGGTCAGGCCACTATCGACGACGATCATCTGGCCGGTCGTCTTGGACGAATCCTCGCTCGCCAGATACAGGACGGTGCTGGCGATCTCGTCGGGCGTGATCAGGCCCAGAAGATGGCTGGAATCCTTCAGGTCGGTCGGTTTGCGATTGCCTTGCCGCGCCAGCACGCGATCGGTCAGCGTCCGTCCCGGCGCGATGCAATTCACGCGGATGCCGTCTTCGCCATATTGCACGGCAAGCGCACGGGTCAGCGACACGATGGCGCCCTTGGCCACGGCATAGGCGTTGCGGCCCTTTACGCCGATGATGGCGTTGACCGATGTCATGTTGATGATCGATCCGCCGCCGCCAGCGATCATATGGGGAATAGCGTAGCGACAGCCCAGCCAGGCGCCAAATACGTCGACCCGCATCTTCAGCCAGAATTCGTCGTTCGATACGGTGGTGATCGGCCCGTCGTTCAGCGTCGATCCGCCGACATTATTGTGCAGGATGTCGATCCGGCCATAGGCGCTGATCGTCGCATCGATCAATGCCTGCATCTGCGTTTCGTTCGACACATCGGTCGGCACGAATATCGCTTCTCCGCCCGATTGCCGCACGGCCTCCAGCGCGGCGGCGCCGGTTTCCGCATCATATTCGGCAATCACCACCTTCGCCCCTTCGCGGGCGAGCCGTTCGACGGAAGCGCGGCCAATGCCGCCGCCGCCGCCCGTGACGATCGCCACCTTGTCCTTCAATCGCATCAAACCCCTCCTATGTTTTCCTGATCAGCCGGCGATGATCGCGCTGCTGAGCGCGCGCATGTCTGCGACGATATCGGTGGATGCCTCCAGCCCGGCGATGGTCGCTTCGAAACGATCTGCGCCCGAAGGCGCGAAACCGCCAAAGGACAGGCAGTCCTCCAGCTTCCGGCGCATATCCGCATCGGACATGGGGCTCAGGAAATTGCCGCGCGCTTCCGTGATCTCGGCGACGAACGGCCTGTCGCCGATCATCGCCTCGATCCGGGCGGGGGTGACGTTGCGGCCCATGCGCCGGTCCAGTTCAGCGTCGACGACCGGCGTCACTTTGGCCGCCAGAGCCAGAATGTCGGGCCGGGCCAGCGCCTCGGCCGTAAAATCGGAAAGGCTGACCGATCCCTGCACCAGCGCGCAGGCGATATTGTAACAGATGCTGAATTGCGCCTGCACCACGGATTTGGGCGCGCGGCGCATGTCCAGCGGCGTACCGACCGCCTGATTGCCCTGCGCATTGATGTTGGCGCGGATTTCCGTCACCTTCGTCCAGTCAAACCCATCCTGGGTGCGGATCTGCAAGGCCGCGTCGATCGCGCAATGGTTCATGCGGCAACAGGGATAGGGTTTGTAGGACAGGTCTTCGAAATGATAGCGCGTGCCAAGGTCGGCGCGCAGCACATCGCTGTCCAGTTCGCCCTGCAAATAGGTGCGGTTCAGGCCATCAATCCCTTCGAAGACATTCTGGGCGCCGCGAATATTCTTCCGGGCCAGCGCGATCGCGGTCATGGCCGAACGCGCGCCAAATCCGGGCTGCATGCGTTTGGTCAGTGCGCCATCGCGCGTGACCTGATGGGTGCCGGCCGCCTGGCTATAGGCGTTGCCAAGCGCGTTGATGGTGTCATCGACGGAAAGCCGCAATATCCGCGCCGCCGCTGCGGTCGCTGCAAAATGGGCGAACAGCGCGCTATAGATGAAGCCGGCCTGGATCAGGCCAATGCGGGTGGCGACCCCCAGCCGGCAGATCAGTTCCAGCCCGGATATGACGCCGGTGTAAAATTCCTGTCCGCTGACCGGACGGCCCGCCATTTCGGCGGCGGCCAATGCTGCAGGGATGACCGATATGCCGCCATGCAGGATCGCTTTGTCATGCGTGTCGTCATAGTCGCACGCATGCGCCATCACGCCGTTGATCCATGCCGCGTTCGGGGCGGGAACGTGCAGGTTGGTCCACAGCACATGGGCTTCCGGCTTGCCGCCCCAGTCCGCCACGATGTCCCGCACTTCATCCACGCCCGGCGCATGCGCGCCGGCCAGCGCGCACGCCAGCGTGTCATAGATGTTCAGCCGCGCCGCAGCGACCGCCGTGCGCGGCAATGCGCCAAAGGACAGTGCGGCGGAGAAATCTGAATAAACTTTTGAAAAATCAGGAGTATTAATGGAATCGGGTGCGTTCGACATATCCATCGTCACAGTCTCCATCATGCTTTTACGGGATTAACGGTCCCAGTTCCGCGCCGACATCGTCCATCGTCGCGACGCGCCAACAGGCGTCCCGCAGCAGAGCCGACGCTTGCGAACCCAACTGGCCCTCGGCCAAATCCATGAACTTGGTGTCCAGTTCGTTGTCCGTCATCGGCCGTTCGATGCTGCCGCGCGCATGTTCGACATGCGCCGTCACCTGTGACCCGTCGGCCAATATGGCCTCCACCCGTGCTTCGCCCTTGCCCATGTCCGGGACCGGATCGGCAGTGATAAGCGCGCGTAATCTGGCGATGTGCGGATCGGTCAGGCTGTCGGGCTGGGTCGCGGCGATGCCCGGCCTGTCCTGCAGCAGGGCGACGGAGGCCCAGTGAAACACGCTGACATGCGATTCCAGCATGGTGCGCGGCTCCCGCTTGCCGGTCAGCCGCAGGACAAGCGGGTTCACCAGCAACCGCACCTGCGCGATGGGCGACGCCTGCGCCATCGCCTGTGCGCGGATGCTCTGGCAGGCGTCGATCACCGGATGGATCACGATCCCGCAAGGATAGGGCTTGTAGCGATTGCGCAGCATTTCATGATGCGTGCCAAGATCGGCCAGCGCGATCGCGGGATCGGACCCTCGCGCATAGACGTCGAAAAAGCCGCCATCGGCTTCCAGCGCGTCGTCGGTACAATCGAACCCTTCCGCCGCCAGCAATGCGGCCGTCACGCCGCACCGCGTCGCATGACCGGGCCGGAAATGCGCCGTCATCGTCCCATGGGTCGATCGAAAGCCCGATCCCTGCGACGCCGCGATTCCGATCGCCCAGCCCATCGCTTGCCGGTCAAGGCCCAGAAGCCGGCCCATCGCCGCAGCAACGCCGATGGGACCGCTCAACCCGTTCACATAATAGCTCGTGTCGACGGGACCGGGGGGGAGGACCAGCATGTTGGCCAGCCGGCATTGCACCTCTATCCCCAAGGCAAGCGCGTTCAGCAATTCCTCGCCCGATATGCTGCGGCTCTGCGCCAGCGCGAACAGCGCGGCGGCGGCAGGACCGCTGGGATGCGCGACGCTGGGCAGATGGGCGTCGTCAAAGGCCAGAACGGAGGAGGCGATGCAGTTGACGAAAGCCGCGCTGGCCATGTCGGTGCGAACGCCATGGCCGATGATCGTGGCCTTGCCGCCTGTGCCTTGCGCGGCCACCATCCTTGCCGCCAGAGCCGGCGCGCTTTCGCGGCTGCCGGCGATGGCGACGCCAACCCAGTTCAGCCATGCCCGCGCCGCTTCATGCCGAACCGCCGGCGGCAGCGCGTCAAATCGCGTTTCCACCGCATAGCGCGCGATTTCCTGGGTCAGGGCGGGCTTTCCCGTCACGAACCGAAATTTCGATTGGGCGTCGTCGTCTGAAAATGGGGTGAAATCGCGCTCACGCCGGCATCGACGGGCAAAGTAACCCCTGTGATCCAGCGCGCTTCATCGCTGGCCAGGAACAGCACGGCATAGCCGACGTCCCAGCCGGTGCCTTCGGTCCCCAGGACGGAAATCCGGCTGCGATACGCGCGCACATCGTCGGGAATGCCCTTGCCATAGACGACAGGCGTGTAGACGAAACCGGGTGCGACATTATTCACCCTTATGCCGTCCGGGCCGTGATTGCCGGCCATCGTCCGCGTCATGTTGACGATCGTGCCTTTCGACGTCGCGTAGAACAGGTTGGGATGACCACCATGGAGTCCGGTGATGGACCCGATATTGATGATCGATCCACCACCTGTCTTGCGCATTTCGGGCACGGCATAGCGCGCCGTCATGACGATCGATTTGATGTTGATCGCCATGCCGCGATCCCACTCGTCCAGATCGACGGCGGTTGCATCGCCCCGCACCTTGCTGGTGCCCACGACATTGACCAGAATGTCGAGCCGTCCGTAGCGCGCGATGGTTTCCGCAACGGCGCGCTGGCAATCGGCCTCTACGCTGACATCGCCCTGAATGGCAAAGCATGTGCCGCCTTCCGCCTCGATCATCCGCCCGGTTTCCTGCGCGGCTTCAAGATTATAGTCGAGCAGGCAGACATGGGCGCCATGCCGCGCAAGCAGGATCGCCGACCCGCGGCCATTGCCAATCCCTTCGGCCGAAGAGCCTGCACCGGTAACGAGCGCCACCTTTCCTGCGACCCGGTCGCCCTTGCCCCCGGGCAAACCTTCTGCCGTTTCGAAATCAGCCACGCCATCCTCTCCTTCCTGTCGCGAAGGCTGCGGTCAATCAGGTGCCGCAATTCCTCCATTTCGTTCAGTCTACACATGATCCGTCGGATCATGCGCGCCCTTTCAGTTGCAGCCCTTTCTACAGGCCGATCCTATTCATGCAAGAGGTCAGACCATTTATTGATGATATCGGACGGCAGGGCTATTGCGTCGGGCAAAGGCTGCATGCGTGGCGGCGATGCCGGAACGGTGCGCAATGATCGAAGAAGATGTGAACGCGGATTTGCCGATCGCCAATCCATCGCTGCGGAGTCTAAGCGTCAAGGCCCCGAATCTTGCGCAGGTCGATACCCAGTCGTCGGACCCGATAGTAGAAGGTCTTGCGTGGCAGACCCAGCCGCTCGATCGCTTGCCCCATGTCGCCCCCGGTTGCCTGAATCGCCTCTATGATCGCGGTGCGTTCAAACGCATCCATACGCTCGTCGAGCGGCATCGACTCGGCGTCTGAAACCGGTTCCTGCTCCAGACCCAAAGCCAAACGCTCGGCCAGTCGCCCCAATTCATGAACATTGCCGGGCCAGTCATGGTCCAGCAAATGGGTCAGCACCTTGCGGCTCACTGGCGGCGCGGCGCGGCGAAAGCGACGGGCGGCGGCGTCCAGCAAATGGGCGAAGATCAGCGGAATATCCTCGCGCCGTTCGCGGAGCGGCGGGATGTGTAATTGCACGGCGGCCAGTCGATAGAGCAAGGCGGGCGGTATCGTCGCCGCCTGACCCTGCTGCATCATGCAACCGATGACGCGCAGGTCCACCGGTTGCGGTTCACGCGCGCCGACGGGGCGGACCAGCCGATCCTCCAGAAACTGGATGAGATGCGCTTGCAATGCGGGGCCGGACTGGTCGACATCATCCAGAAACAGCGTCCCCTGATGCGCGCGGGCCAGGCGACCCTCCAGCGGCGCGCGGCCAGCGACGCTTTCGCCATGCAGGCTGGTTTCTGCGATCGCATCGGGCACGGCGGCGCAGGCGATGCTGACGAACTGGGTATTGGCGCGCCGGCTGCGCTGGTGGATCATGCGCGCGACCAGTTCCTTGCCGGTGCCGGTTTCGCCTTCGATCAATATGTCTATGTTGGTGTCCGCCAATGTCGCCACCATGGCGCGCAGCCGCTCGATCGCCGGGGAATGGCCGATCAGGGGGGAGGGGATGGCGGTATCGACCATCGCGCGCAGGCGGCGATTTTCGATCACCAGCAGCCTGTTTTCGCTCGCCCGGGCCACCGATGCCAGCAATGCGTCCGGGTCGAAGGGTTTCGTCAGGAAATCCCAGGCGCCCGCCTTCAATGCATCCACGGCCATCGGCACATCGCCATGGCCCGTCACCAGGATCACCGGCAATTCCGCGTCGCGGACGTTGAGTGAACGGAACAGGTCAATGCCCGACATATGCGGCATGCGCACATCGCTGATCACCACGCCGGGGAAATCCGCGTCGATTGCTTCCAGCGCATCGGCGGCGCGCGCAAATGGCAGGACGCGGTGGCCCGCCAGCGTCAGCGTTTGCGCCATGGCGGCGCGCAGATCATCATCATCATCGACCAGGGCGATCTGGCGGGGCGGTGCGTCCGTCATGCGCGTTTCAGGCTCAGTTGGAAATGAGCGCCTGCTTCACTGGGCAGCAAACGCAGCGCGCCGCCCATGTCGGCCATGATGTCGCTGGCGATGACGAGGCCAAGTCCCAGGCCAGACGGGCGACTGGTGACGAAGGGGGTGAAGAGTTGGCCCTGCACGGATGCGTCGATACCTGGCCCGTTGTCGATCACGGACAGAAGCACCGTCTCCGCTTCGAGCGTTACGGTCAGGCGGATCGTCGGCGCGGCCACGCCCTCCAACGCCTCCAGCGCGTTTTGCAACAGGTTGACCAGCACCTGCTCCAGCCGGATCGTGTCGGCCATGACGCGCAATTTGTCAGGCAGGTCGGGCAGTAGCAGGTCGACCCGCGCCAGCCGCGACTTCAGGATCAGCACGCTGCCTTCGATCGGTCCTGCCAGTGGGATGGCGTCGATCGCCCCGGTCGCCTTGCGGGAAAAGCCGCGCAATTCAGCCGTCACCTTGCCGATCCGGTCGGTCAACCGCTCGATCGCCGCCATATTCTCGACCGCGGCACTGGTGTCGCCGCGCTCGATCAAAAGCCGGCCATTGGCGGCATAGCTGCGGATCGCGGCGACCGGCTGGGCGGTTTCATGGGCGATGCCGGCCGTAATCTGGCCAAGCGAAGCAAGCCGATTGGCCTGGCGCAGCCCTTCGCGCAGCGTGTCGGCGCGCGTCTCGCTGGCGGCGCGTTCCTCCATTTCGCGGCGCAGTTCCTGGGTGCGGGCCGTGACCACCGCTTCCAACTCGCTGGTGCGGGCGGCTGCCATGGCGGCCCGTTCGGCGCGACGATGCGCGCGCTCACGCAGAATCCAGATGCCGCCAGCCAGCAGCATCAGCAGCAACAGTGTCGCCAGCCGCACCGTGCGCACAAAGCTTTCCACGCCATGCAATGGGGTCAGCATGTTGAGCTGCCAGCCCGGCTCGCCCGCCGCCACCGATTGCCACAACAGGCGGCGGCGCGGTTCGTCGGCAGGGCTGACGATTTGTCGGCCATCGGCATCGCTCAGTCCCTTGAGCGGCACTGGCAACAACGATCCACGGCCGGACTGCAATTCGGCGCGGAAGCGCTGCTTGGTCTCGGCGGACAGGGGATGGATGGTGGTGAAGCGCCAGTCGGGCCGGCTGGTGATCAGGATGATCCCTTCGCGACTGGTGATGTAGGTGATTTCGCCCAGCCGCGCCCATTGCTGCTCGATCCCGTCAAATTCCAGCTTCACCACGACATAGCCGCCGCCGCGTGAGCGCCGCGACAGATACATGCCAGGCCGTTCGCTGATCGTGCCGAGCGCAAATTGCGCGCCCGATCCATGGGCGACCGCCAGCTTGAAATAATTGCGGAAGGCGTAGTTCTGGCCGACGAAGCTGCGCGGGCTGTTCCAGTTGCTCGACGCAACCGTGCGGCCCGATGCGTCGAGCACATAGATTTGCGCAGCGCCGGTGGTGCGCGCCAGCGTCTCCAGCTTGCGGTCGAGCGCGCGCAAGGCCGCCTGCGATCCGGTCAGGCCCGCGACCAGATCGCTATCGTCGGACAGAGCGATCGGCAGCAAGCGAAACCGTTCTATCTCGCTCTTGAGATAGGCTTGCCGCAATATTGCCGCGCCGCGCGTCTCAGCGCTCAGCCGCGCAACGGCGTTGCGTTCGGCAACCTCGCCCGACAGCCACAACAGACCGCTGGCTGCACCCAGGAACAGGGCGATCCACAGGATGCGAGTCGGAAAGCGGGCGGCGTTCATAAGCCTGCATATCGCGTCGCTACGGCTTGTGCAAATTTTGACACATTTCGCCATTTTTATGGGCAGAAACATGCATTTGTTGCGGTGTTATCTCCGGTTCTGGAGTTGGTTAAATAATTGATATTAATTGATATAATGTCAGTTGCTTGGGAATTTGTCGCGCCTGTGGCTAGGCGCGATACTGGCCGCCTCATTCCCCGACCCGCTCAATCAAGAAGGCGGGAAGGCTTTTGGCGAGGGCCAGAAAGACCTGTCATGCAGATTGCTTCTCTTCCCGACGCGCCCGATATTCGGCGCCCCTGGTATCTTCATCTCTACGCGCAGGTGCTGCTGGCGATCGTCGCCGGCGTGATGCTTGGCCATTTCGCGCCCCATCTGGGCGAAGCGATGAAGCCGGTCGGCGATGTCTTCATCAAGGCGGTGAAGATGGTCATCGCCCCGGTCATCTTCCTGACGATCGTCACCGGGATCGCCGGCATGCGCGACATTGGCAGCGTCGGTCGGGTCGCGGGCAAAGCCTTCGCCTATTTCCTGTTCTTTTCGACGCTGGCGCTGATCGTCGGCATGATCGTCGCCAATGTGGTGCGGCCGGGCGCGGGCCTCAACATCGATCCCGCGACGCTGGATGGCAGCAAGGTCAGCGAATATGCGCAAAAGGCGCATGACAGCACGCTGTCCGGCTTCCTGACCGGGATCATTCCCGACAGTTTCCTGTCCGCTTTCGTCAGCGGCAATATCCTGCAGGTGCTGTTCGTCGCGATCCTGTTCGGCGTCGCGCTGGCGATGATCGGCGCGCGCGGCGCGCGCGTGCTCGACCTGCTGGAAGATGTCTCTATCGTTGTCTTCAAGCTGGTTGCCATCGTCATGAAGGCGGCGCCGATCGGCGCGTTCGGGGCGATGGCCTTCACGATCGGCAAATATGGCGTCGGCACGCTCGCCAATCTCGCCTTCCTGGTCGGCACCTTCTACCTGACGTCGGCGCTGTTCGTGATTGTGATCCTGGGTCTGGTCGCGCGGTTCGCCGGCTTCTCCATCTTTGGCCTGATCCGTTATCTGAAGACCGAATTGCTGCTGGTGCTCGGCACCTCTTCATCGGAAAGCGCTCTGCCGGCCCTGATCGAGAAGATGGAGCGCGCAGGCTGTCCCAAATCGATCGTCGGGCTGGTCGTGCCGACTGGCTACAGCTTCAACCTCGACGGCACCAATATCTACATGACTCTCGCCGCGCTGTTCATCGCGCAGGCGACCGGCGTCGACCTCTCTCTGGGCGATCAGATCCTGCTCCTTGGCGTGGCCATGCTGTCGTCCAAGGGTGCGGCAGGCGTGACCGGGGCGGGCTTCATCACGTTGGCGGCGACCCTCTCCATCGTCCCTTCCGTGCCCGTCGCCGGCATGGCCCTTATTCTGGGCGTCGATCGCTTCATGAGCGAATGCCGCAGCCTTACCAACTTCATCGGCAATGCGGTGGCGACGATCGTCGTCTCGCGCTGGGAAGGGAAGCTGGACCAAAGCCAGTTGCAGGCGGCGATGCGGGGGCAGGGCGGGGCGCCATCCCCGGCCGAGCCTGCGCTCACCAACGCCGTCCCGGCGGAATGAGGCGCAGCCACCATGGTATGTTTCTCCCGCGCGGCCCTGCGCCGTCCCGTCGCTCTTTCCGCTCTCACCTTCTCCAGCCTGTTTGCTCATCCGGCCCGGGCGGACGACATGCCGGCTGATCCGACGAGCCTCTACCCCGCCGATGCCGTCGGCGAAGGCGCGGTGTCGGGCGGCTATGCCCTGTCGCGCTGGGCGGAGGATTGGCGCAGCAAGGCCGATGCCGACAATCGCGACGACCTGTTCGATCGCCTGAAATATCTGCCGCTGGATAAGGATGGCAACATTTATCTGACGCTCAGCGGCGAGGCGCGGGTTCGGGTCAATTATACGACCAACCTCAACCTGCGAAATGCCGGCAGCCAGCGGCAGGACATCAACCGGCTGGTCGGCGGCGCGGACCTGCATGTCGGCCCGCATGTGCGTTTCTATGGCGAAATCGCCCATGGCGGCATTGCCGGCGACAATATCGGTGCGCCGTCAGGATCGCTGCGCAACGATCTGGTGCTGCTTCAGTCCTTTGCCGAAGTGAAGGGGCGGGTTGCGGGCATGGATCTGGGCCTGCGCTATGGCCGGCAGGAATTTACCGATGGCGCCAATTTGCTGACGTCGCAGCGCGACAATAATACGATCCGCTATGCATTGAACGGCGTGCGGGCCTGGGCGCGGACGGGATCGCTGCGCATCGACGCCTTCGATTTCAAACCGACCGCGTTGGGCAATGGCGGCGCCGGCGATGACAAGGTGGAGCAGGGGCGGCGCTTTTCCGGCTTCACCGCCGGCATCCGCCTGCCCGAAAAGATGCTGGGCGGTTCGGAGCTGTATCTCGACCCCTTCTTGTGGCGACTGCGCACCAGCGACGCGCTGTGGGGCGGCGTTTCCGGCCGGGTGGAGCGTTTCTATGCCGGCGCGCGCCTGTGGGGCGAAGTTGGGCCGGTCAATATCGACTGGACCGTCAACCACCAGTTCGGCGACTTCGATGGCCGTGACATCAACGCCTGGCAGCTATTTTTCCAACAAAGCTACAAGCTGCCCGGCACGCTGCCGATGGCCCCGCGCATCGGCTTCCATGCTGATTACGCCAGTGGCGGCGGCACGTTTGAGGGCGGCACGCTGAAGGCAGCCTATGCGCCGTTCGGCAATAATATCTATTATAGCTACCAACTGTGCATGACGCCGACCAACCTCAAGACGCTGGCGCCCAGCCTGACGCTGTCGCCGTTCAAGGGGGTGAAGGCGACGATGGAATATCAGTTCGCCTGGCGCGCCGATGAAAATGACGCGGTCTATCGCGCCAACAAGTCGATCTTTGCAGGAACGCAATCGGTGCCCGGCCACAAGATCGGGGAATCGATCCGCGCGCAGATCAGCTGGTCGATCACGCCGCGCCTTTCCTTTACCGGGCGTTACGAACATCTGGACGCCGGGCCAGTGCTCAGCCGGGCCGGTTACGGCAACAGCGATTATCTGGCCGGCTGGCTGAGCTTCCGGTTCTGAGGCGAATGGGGTGGTGCGCATGACCTGATCGAGAAAAATCGCGCAAGCGCGCCCTGCCGTTCGGCCCCCTTTTCACGCAGATTCGGAACCCTGTTCATGACATCCTCCCCCAGTCCGGCGGCATCGCCCCGCCGGCCTTTGTTCAAGAGAATCCTCTTCGGCCTTGCCATCGTCCTGCTGATACTGGCGATCGCGGCCACCGCTTTCCTGTTTCGCCCGATGGCCTCGCCCGAGGGCGAGGCGGCGGCCAATGACAAGCCGGTCGATGTGCTGGTGATCGGCGGCGGCATCATGGGCGTGACGCTGGCCACATATCTCCAGGAAATGGAGCCGGACTGGCAGATCGACATTTATGAGCGCATGGACAAGGTGGCGCAGGAAAGCACCAACGGTTGGAACAATGCGGGCACCGGCCATTCGGGCTTTGCCGAGCTGAACTATACGCCGGAGAAGGAAGACGGATCGATCGCGACGGAAAAGGCCGTCGACATCGCCGAGCAGTTCGAGATTTCGCGCCAGTTCTGGTCGCATGAAGTGCGCGAGGGCCGCCTGCCCAAGCCGACCGACTTCATCAATGCGACGCCGCATATGAGCTTCGTGTGGGGTGACGATAATATCGAATATCTGCACAAGCGCCGCGATGCGCTGGTGAAGAACCCGCTTTTCTACGGCATGGAATATTCGCAGGATGCGGCGCAAATCCGCCGCTGGGCGCCGCTGGTGATGGAAGGCCGCGACCCCGGGCAGAAAGTGGCGGCAACCTTCATGCCGCTGGGCACCGACGTCAATTTCGGCGTCATCACCACCCAGTTGACCAATGCGTTGACCCGCAATCCCAATTTCCACCTGCAGCTGGGCCATGAAGTGCGCGGGTTGCACCAGAATGCGGACAAGACGTGGAACGTCACCGTCCATGACCTGAAAAAGAACAGCAACAGCGTGGTCAAGGCGAAGTTCGTCTTCATCGGCGCGGGTGGCGCATCGCTCAAGCTGCTGCAAATGTCGGGGATACCGGAATCGAAAAATTATGCCGGCTTCCCGGTCGGCGGGCAGTTCTTGGCGTTCGAAGGACCGGCCGCCACCAGTCGTCACAATGTAAAGGTCTATGGCAAGGCGGAGGCCGGTTCGCCGCCCATGTCGGTGCCGCATCTGGACGCGCGCAAGCTTGACGGCAAGTCGGTGACATTGTTCGGTCCCTTCGCGCTGCAAAGCACGAAGTTCCTGAAAAATGGCTCGTCGCTCGACCTGTTCGCATCCATCTACAAGAATAATGTCGGCGGCCTGCTGAAGGTCGGCGCGGAAAATCTGGATCTGGTTCGCTATCTGGCGGAGCAGGCGACGTTGACCGATGCCCAGCGCCAAGCCGAACTGGTGAAATATTATCCCAACGCAAAGCGAGGCGACTGGAAGCTGATCACGGCGGGCCAGCGTGTGCAGGTGATCAAGCGCGATCCCAAGAAGGGCACGGTGTTGCAGTTCGGCACGGAAATCGTCACCGACAAGGACGCCAGCATCGCCGCGCTGCTGGGCGCTTCGCCCGGCGCATCGACATCGCCGGCGATCATGCTGGAAGTGATGCGCCGCGCATTCCCGCAGCAGATGGCGACCAGCTGGAAGCCCAAGGTTGCGGCGATGGTGCCTTCCTATGGTCAAAAGCTCAACGTCAGCCCGGAGATGACCAATCGCATCCGGCGCATGACCAGCCAGACGCTGGGTCTGCCCTTTATCGAGGTGCCGGCGACCCTGACCGGGGCGGCGCCTGCGGGAGAAGTCAAGCAGCCGGCGAAGCGCAACCTCAATCAGGAACAGCAGGCGCTGTAGTCCGAAGGGCATCGCTGCCAGCATATGACAGGAAAAGGCCCGGTTCCATCGGTGGAGCCGGGCCTTTTCTGTGTGACGGGAGGGGGGCTTCCCTATCGGCGCAAAAGGCGCGTCTTTACGCGCTCTTGCGCCGATAGCGGAAATACCAGACTTCATGGCCGATGCTGCGGGCCTTGGCTTCGTAGCGGGTTTCGGGCCAGCCGCCGGGACGGTTCTGGAAATCCTTGGGGTCGCTGGCCAGCCAGTCGAAATCGGGATGGCCGTTCATCACCATCAGCGCCCAGCGCAGATAGATGGGATGATCGGTGCCGAAGCGAAATTCGCCGCCGGGTTTGAGTTTGCGCGCGATCATGTCGACCGGGCCGGGGTTCATCATGCGCCGCTTGGCATGGCGCGCCTTGGGCCAGGGATCGGGGTGAAGCAGATAGACGAAGCTGAGCGCGCCGTCGGGGATGCGGCTGAGCACCTGAAGCGCGTCGCCCATGTGCAGGCGGACATTGCCCAGCGCGCCGTCGCGGACATGGCCGAGTGCCTGCACCACGCCGTTCAGAAAGGGTTCGCAGCCAATGAAGCCATGGTCGGGCAGCATGTCGGCGCGATACGCCATATGCTCGCCGCCGCCGAAGCCGATTTCGAAGTGGAGGGGCCGATCATAGCCGAAAAGATTGGCGGCGGTCACTTCGCCTTCCTCCGGCACGGAGATGGCGGGCAGGAGCGTGTCGACCAGTTCCTGCTGGCCCTTGCGGAGCTTTGGCCCCGACTGGCGGCCATAGAGGCGGTTGAGGGTCGTGGGATCGCCGGATTTATGCGCTGTCATGGCCGCGCCGATAGCGGGCCGGGGCGACTGGGGCAAGCGGCGACGATGACGGATGGGGACGGGTAAAAGGAAGCTGCCCCTTCCCGGTCGCCTTCGGTGCAGTCGGGGACCGGGAAGGGGCAGAATGATCAGTGGCTGGCCGTTGATGCTGAGGAGAAAACATCGCCGGATTTCGGCAGGAGGGGAGCTGAAAGCTGTCTGCCGCCACAATCGTCATCAGGTCATTTACACTTGATGAAACGACCCTTTGCATCCTTGCAGGGCGCCTTTTTGACAGGGGCCTTGGGCGGACATTTGACGAATTTGCCCTTCGCATCCTTGCATGGGGCGGCAGACGCAGGAGCGGCGCTGCCGAGGGTCAGGGCAAGGGTGAGGAGAGCCGTGGCAACCATCTTGGTCATTGGGTGCCTCTTTGGGGAGAGGGTGTCAGGCTCGACAGGGGTGCGAGCCTGACAAGGGCTGTATGCGCCGGAGAGGGGCGGTTTCCTAATGAACTTTTCGTCATGTTGCGGACAGGAAAGGGGCGCCGGAGATATGCTCCGGCGCCCCTTTTCGCGTGTGGCAGTTTGCCCATCCCGCTGCGACCAACGCGCCTCGCTGTCCCTCCCATAAACGGGAGGGGAGCAGGGTTAGGCTACAGCGGCCTTCAGGGCGTCGACCAGATCGGTCTTTTCCCAGGGGAAATAGTCGCCGTCGGGGGTGCGGCCGAAATGGCCGTAGGCGGCGGTCTTCTGGTAGATCGGCTTGTTGAGGCCCAGATGGGTGCGGATGCCCTTGGGCGTCAGGCGGACCAGCGTCGGCAGGACGGCTTCGATCGCCGAAGCCTCAACGGTGCCGGTGCCGTGCAGATCGACATAGAGCGACAGCGGCTCGGCAACGCCGATGGCGTAGCTGAGCTGGATCGTGCAGCGGCGGGCGAGGCCGGCGGCGACGATGTTCTTCGCGAGGTAGCGGGTGATGTAGGCGGCCGAACGGTCAACCTTGGTCGGGTCCTTGCCGCTGAACGCGCCGCCGCCATGGGGCGACGCGCCGCCATAGGTGTCGACGATGATCTTGCGACCGGTGAGACCGGCGTCGCCGTCGGGGCCGCCGATTTCGAACAGGCCGGTCGGGTTGACATAGATGCTTTCGTCGCCCGGCAGCCAGCCTTCGGGCAGAACATCGGCCATCACGCCCTTGACGTAGGCGCGCAGTTCGGCGCGGCTGTCGTCATTGTCCATGCCGGCGGCATGCTGGGTCGAGACGACGAGGGCGGTCGCGCGGACCGGCTTTTCATCGATATATTCGAGCGTCACCTGGCTCTTGGCGTCAGGCTCCAGGAAGGGAACGACCTTGTTGTGGCGGTCGTCCGCCATGCGTTCCAGGATCTTGTGCGAATAATAGAGGGTGGCGGGCATGAGGTCGGGGGTTTCGTCCGACGCATAGCCGAACATGATGCCTTGGTCGCCGGCGCCTTCATCCTTGTTGCCGCTTTCATCGACGCCCTGCGCGATGTGGGCGGACTGGCCGTGGAGATTATTTTCGAAGCGGAACGTCTCCCAGTGGAAGCCGTCCTGCTCATAGCCGATGCGCTTTACGGTCGCGCGGACGGTCGCTTCGATCTCTTCCTTCGCGCCGGGCGCCCATTCGCCATTTTCATAGACGCCCTTGCAGCGGATTTCGCCGGCCAGGACGACGAGCTGGGTCGTGGTCAGGGTTTCGCACGCGATGCGGGCTTCGGGGTCCTTGGACAGGAACAGATCGACGATCGAGTCGGAAATCTGGTCCGCGACCTTGTCGGGGTGGCCTTCGGAAACGGATTCCGATGTGAAGAGGAATTGGTTACGCATGAGACTCCCGTAAGACGCTTGGCGAGTTATGGATATAAAGAAAACTTTATGTGGTTATTAGCTTTTGCCTCGGCGCAAGGCAAGGGCCGCGCCAAGAAGCAGGAGCATGAGGGCGAAAGGCGCCCAGTTGCCGAGGCGCGCGAAGAGCGTGGGCGGCAGTGCGGGGGGGAGGCCGGAATCCAGAAAGCCGGCGCGATTGAGGTCGAGCGCGTGGACGACATGGCCGCGCGCGTCGATGATTGCCGAAACGCCGGTGGGGGTGGAGCGCAGGATGGGAATGCCCTCCTCCAGCGCGCGCAGGCGGGCTTGCGCCAGATGCTGGACCGGACCCCAACTGCCGAACCAGGCGTCGTTGGAGGGGTTGAACAGGAAATCGGGGCGGTTGTGTGCGTCGATCACCTGACCGGAGAAAATGATCTCGTAACAGATTTGCACGCCCATCTTGAGGGCAGGGCGGCCGAGCGTGGCGGGAAGCGTCAGGCTGCGTGGGCCGGGGCCGGGCCAGAAATCGGCGTCGCCGGGCACCAGGCGGGACAGGCCGATGGGTTCGAGAATGTTCCGTAGCGGCAGATATTCGCCATAGGGGACGAGGTGCGATTTGTCGTAGCGGCCGAGCAGGGTCGCCTGCGGCGTGACGATCCAGACGCTGTTGTTCGCGCCGGCGAGTTTGTTGACGAGGACGCCCTTTTCCTCGGCGGTCTTGAAATAGACCTTGTCTCCGCCGGTCAGCAGCAGGTCGCCTGGACCCAGCAGGGCGGCGAGGCGGCCGCGCCAGTCGGGTTCCATGTCGAGATAGGCCGGGATCGCCGCTTCGGGCCAGAAGATGAGGCGCGGGGCGGGGCGGGGCTGGCCGGAGAGGACGGTGAGTTTGCGGAAATTGCGATATTCCGCCTCGACCGAATATTTTTCGTCCTGGCCGATATTGGGCTGAACGATACGGATGCGCGGCGCGCCGGAAGGGGCGGTGGGGCCGGGCGAGGGAGAGAAGGAAAGGAGCAGCAGCGGGAGCAGCGGCGCCAGCAAGCGGAAGGGCGAGAGAATGGCATAGGATAGCCATGTCCCGTCCTTCCACGCCGTTGCCAGATCATCTCGCCATTTGGCAAAGGATCTGTCTGTCCGCGATGCCCAGTTGCGATAGTTTTCGAGCAAGACTCCTGCGATCAGGACGGTCAAGCCGGAAAGGCCGTAGGTGCCGAAACAGGTCGCGAACCATGAAATACTGGTGGGCATCCAGATGACGCCCAGCGGGTTCCAGGCGAAGCCGGTGAAGAGGGTCGCGCGCAGATATTCGGTCGCGATCCACAGGGCGGCGAAGAGGAGCGGGACAGATAAGGGGACGCTTTGATAATCTGACCAGCTGCGGCCCCTCCACCGAAGGGAGGCGAGTATCTTGTCGAGCCGCCATGCGCAGAGCGTCGCCAGGCCCGGATAGATGGCGAGATAGAGCGAGAGAAGGACCACCGCGCCATAGCCGAACCAGTGCGGCATCGAATCCTGAAAGGTGAAGGCGTGGGCGATCCAGTTGAGGCCCAGGGTGAAATGGCCGACGCCGAACAGCCAGCCCCGCAGGAAGGCGGCGCGGCGGTCGGGCGCGGCTTCGATCAGGAGAATCAGCGCGGCGAGGCAGGCGAGGGTGACGGGCCAGAGGCTGAGCGGGGCGAAGCCGGTGGCCGACAGGAAGCCGGCCAGAAGCGCCGCGACCTTGGGGTGGCGGGCGAAAGCGTTTTTCAGCACGTTAGCGGATCGATTCCAGCGTGGCGCCGGAACATTTGTCGCTCTTGTGCCCGCCGCCGGTCAGCATCGAGGCCGCGAGAAAACCGCCGACCAGCAGCACGAGGAAGGCTGCGGACAGGAGGGCGAGATATTTTTCGATGAAGGCTTTGATGGGGCGGCCGAATTTCCAGAAGAGGAAGCCGACCAGCATGAATTGAAAGGCGCGGCTGACGATGCTGGCCCACAGGAAGGTGAAGAGCGACAGGCCGATAAAGCCCGCCGTGATGGTGATGAGTTTGAACGGGATGGGCGTCGCGCCCTTGATCAGGATGATTTCCGCCCCGTAATCGCGCAGATAGCAGGCGGCGACCGGGAATTTGGCGGTGAGGCCCAGAGCCGAGAGAATCTGATGCCCGACCGTTTCATAAAGGAAATGGCCGATGCCATAGCCCAGCAACCCGCCCAGCACCGAGGCGAGGGTGCAGATGAAGCCGAAGCGGATCGCCTTTTCCGGGCGGGCAAGGCACATCAGGCCCAACAGCGGATGCGGGGGGATCGGGAAGAAACTGGATTCCATGAAGCTGATGGCGAAGAGCCACCGTTCGGCGTGGCGATGGGCGGCCTTGGCCAGCGTCCATTGATAGAGCTTTGTGAGCATCGCGGGCGGGACTAGCCGAGATCAGGGATGGCCGCCAGCGCTTTTGGCGCGATGGCGGTGTGGGGCGACGGGCTTGATTGTTCCGCGCCGTCTGGGCATGACCCCATCCCGATAGTCCTGTCCGGTCGCAGCATTTTGAACATTTCATCCATCCCATGGTCCAAGGTGCGGCAGCGCGCGGGCGGCATCGTCTTTGCGCTGGTGCTGAACCTGCTGTTGCTGTTGGCGCTGTTCACCCTGTCGCCCAATTTCGACCCGCCCAGGCAGGATGACCGGATGGCGGTGACGTTCGACGTCGAAACCGGTCCCAAGAACGACCAACAGCAGGCAAAGGCGGAAAAGACGCGCAAGCGCGAGCAGGACAGCGCGCAGCCGCAGAAACAGGCCGACCCGGTGGTGCGGCCGCCCATTCCGGTGGAAAAACCCGCCGAACAGCCGCCATCGCCATTCCCCTTTCTGACCCTGAACCGCGAACAGATGGCGTCGGCCGATATCGGCAACATGCCAAAGGGGACGCAGGGCGCAGGCCAGGGCAAGGGCGATAGCGCCATGGTGCAGGGACCGGGCGAAGGGCCGGGCGGGGTGCAGTTGTTCGAGGCGGAATGGTATCGGCGGCCAACCCATGCCGAATTGTCGACCTATCTGCCGAGCAATGCGCCGCCGCGGGGCTATGGCCTGGTGGCGTGCAAGACGGTCGACCATTATCATGTCGAAAATTGCCAGACATTGGGGGAATCGCCGCTGGGATCGGGCCTTGCCAAGGCGGTGCGGCTGGCGGCGTGGCAGTTTCTGGTGCTGCCGCCCCGGGTGAATGGCAAGGTGATGGTGGGCAGTTGGGTGCGCATCCGCATCGATTATACCCGCACGATGGTTCCGGGATCGGGAATGGGTGGGGCCGGCGCTGATGATGCGGCTGGATCTGATGCCAGGCCACAACCGACGCGGCCGGAAATGAAGCGGCTGGGGCCGGGGGTCGCCGGACCGCAATTTTGAAGGAAGCCAATATCGCGGGAGCGGATCGCGCGGGATGGTGCGTCCGGCTCTAGGAACGTCGCCATTGATGATGGAGGCGGCGATGCGGGCGGCGATTGTGACGTTCGACGGATTCAACGAGTTGGACAGTTTCGTGGCGCTGGCGCTGCTCAATCGCGTGCCGGGGTGGCGGGCGGCGTTATGCGGGCCGGGCGGGACGGTGACGTCAATGAATGGCGTGCGGGTTGAGACACAACAAGGCATTGAATTTATTGAACAAGCTGACGCCGTTCTGATCGGCAGCGGGGTGCGGACGCGCGATATCGTTTGGGATACGAAACTGATGGCGCGCATCAGGCTGGACCCGGCGCGGCAGATCATCGGGGCGCAATGTTCGGGCGCGCTGGTGCTGGCGAAGCTGGGCCTGCTGGGCGACGCGCCGGTGTGCACCGACCTGACGAGCAAGCCCTGGGTGATGGAGACAGGCGCGCGGGTCGTGGACGCGCCCTTCCATGCGAGCGGCAATGTGGCGACGGCGGGCGGGTGCATGGCGGCGCATTATCTGGCGGCCTGGACGATAGCGCGGGGCGCGGGTGTGGAGGCGGCGCGGGCGGTGATCGACTATGTCGCGCCAGTGAGCGAGAAAGCGGAGACGGTGGCGCGGGTGATAGGGGTGGTGACGCCGTTTCTGGGGGACGGGGTTGAATGATGGCTGATTTAGTATAATTTCTACGAATTAACGGGTTCGCAGGGAATGAGGCATGGCGTGGCTGGGCTGGCGGATGATGATGGCGATGCTGGCGGGCGCGGCATCCATCCCGGCGATGGCGCAGGAGCGCGCGGAGGATGCGCCGATCATCGTGGAAGGGCGGCGCGACACGCCCCTATTGGCGCGCGGGCAATGGCGCGTGGCGATCAGCCGATCCTATCATTTCGGCCGCCCGCTCGATTGGGATGAGATGCGACCGCAGGGGACAGAGAAAGAATGGCGTTTCTGCCTGCCCGACAGCGATGTGGCGGCCTTTGCCCGGTTGCTGGTGGGGGAGGGGCAGTCCGAGGCGGCGGGGGGAACCCGCTGCGGCCCGCTGACCATAAGCATGGGCGACGGGCGGCTGCGCGCGACCCAGAGTTGCACGGGCGGCCATATGGTGACAGGCAAGCCCAAGACATCGAAGCCGGCGCGGCAAAGCGTGACCGTGACGGGCGATTATGGGGCGGACCGCATCCTGCTCCATTTTGAGGGACGGCAGGAGCCGATGATCCCCGATCCGGGCTATCAGGTGCAGCCCGATATGCGGCGATGGACGATCCTGGGCGAGCGGATGGGGGAATGTCCTGTGGGGTCGGAGTGAGGCCGATCGGCGCGATTGCCGGTTGCAAAATGCTACTGGATGCGCAGGATGCCGCCATCCGACCACAGGAGAGGAGGAAGATCATGATCATCCATGGGGCGCGGCCTTCGCCATTTGTGCGCAAGGTGATCGTCTTTGCCGCCGAGAAGGGCATAGAGGTGACGGTGGAGCCGGCAGGCTTTGGGCGCGGAGCGGAAGGCTATTTGAAGGGATCGCCGTTCGGCAAGATACCCGCGCTGGAGGATGGCGATTTTCTGCTGTGCGATTCGACCGCGATCGTCACCTATATGGATGCATTGCAGCCCGGCGAGGAGATGATCCCGGCCGCGCCGAAGGAGCGGGCGCGCACCATATGGTATGAGGAGTTTGGCGATACGATCGTGCAGGCGGCGGGGCAGAAGATATTCTTCAACCGGGCGGTGGCGAAAAGACTGAAGCGCGAGCCGGATCTGGCGGCGGCGGACCTGGCCGAGGCGCAGGAAATGCCGAAAATTCACGATTATCTGGAGTCCGTTCTGGTCGATCGGGACTGGCTGGTGGCGGATCGCTTTACGCTGGCCGATCTGGCGGTGGCCTGTCCGCTGATCAATGTCGGCTATGTTTCGGCCGGGCTGAGCGCGGACCGGTGGCCGCGCACCGCAAGCTGGCTGGAGCGGGTGAAGGCGCGGCCGAGCGTGGCGGCGGCGATGGCGGCGGAATGGCCGATGGTGGAGCCGATGCTGGCATAAATAACCCATATGGTGATTTTTGCTTGACAGCGTCACGCTGTTCTGGCAGAGATATGGATATTGGGAAAATGTGAGTCGCCGACATGGCGGTGCAAAGGGCTGGTCCAGTTTTGGGCCGGCCCTTTTGCTGTGCCGTGCGCAGGCGGGAGGGGAGCGGGATATGGCGAAGCGGGGGCGATCGGTGAAGCGGGTGGGGCGCAAGCAGGCCGGAAATCCAACGGAAGCGCCCGCAGCGCAGGCCGTGGTGATGCAAAAGCTGGTGACGCGCCGGCAGGCTGTGGGGCAGAGGATTGGCGGGCAGCGGGGCGGCGGCAAGCGGGCGGGCGCGGTGGGCGCACAGGCGGGTGCGAAGGACGATGTGTGCGTGCAGTTGGCCCCGGCGCGCAGCGACGGGTGGACGGAGGAGAAGGAGCAGCGGTTTCTGGCGACCCTGGCCATGACCTGCAATACGAGCGAGGCGGCGCGCGCTTCGGGCATGTGCCGGGCCAGCGTCTATCGCCGCCGGTCGAAGGATGCGGCCTTTGCCGACGCATGGATGGAGGCGAAGTCCATCGGCTATGAGGAGATCGAGCTGATGGCGATGCGCGCCGTGCGGTTCGGCGATGAGGTGGAGGAGATGGTGTATGAAGCGGTGAAGGCGCAGGATCGGGGCGGGGCGCCCGAGGCTGCGGAGGCAGGCGCTGGCGTGGAGGCTGACCGGGCGGCGGATGCCGCTGTGCATGCCGGGGCGCCGGTGATGCAGATGAAGACGCGCAAGGTGAAGCGCAGTCGCGATCTGTCGATCGCGTTGCGGCTGCTGACGTTCCATCGCGAGGGGGTGATGGCCTATCGCGAGGCGCGGGCCGCCGCACAGAGCGCCGCGCAACGCCCCGACAGCCCCGAAGCGATCGCACAGTCCGACGAGATGATGCGGATCATCAGGCGGGAGCGCACGGCGCGCGGGGAGTGAGGGGATGGGTGGTTTCCTGCCATTCCCCTCTCGCTTGCGGGGCAGCGAGACTTAATGAGCGTAGCGAATTTAGTCGCAGCGGGGTGGGCTGTTGCGGCGTCCAGCCCACCCCCTAACCCCCGCCCGCCCGCGGGAGGGGGAACAGGCTGCGTCTGCTCGAAGGTCCAGCGTATCGGGTGCGCAGCCCCTCACCCTTCCGCCGCGCTTCGCACGGCTCCCTCCCTCTCCGGGTGGGAGAGGGATTGCGTTGGCGAGCTTCTTTCTTGCGTCATGCCGGGTTTGACCCGGCATCCCGCTTTTTGCCCTCTCCCGTGAAGAACGGGAGAGGGCTTTAAGGGTTAGTGGGTTGCTTTGATTTCCAGCGACGGGTCGACCAGCGAGGTTTTGGTCGCGGCGGGCGCGGCGGCGGCTGGCTGGGCGATGGCGGGCGTGGCCGCAGGCACGGCCGCGGGTGCTGCCTGTACCGTGGCGGGCGTGGCCGGGGCCGCGAAGGCGACGGTGATGTCTTCGTCGAGGAAGGCGGTGACAGGCGCGCCGAGCGGGATGCGGGCGCTGGTGCCGGTGGTGAAGAAGCCGGCGACGGGCACGAGCGCGATGGCGGCGACGACGCCGGCGGTGCCGGTGACGCCCTTGTCATCGAAGGTGCCGGTCAGGCGGATCTGATTGCCGTTGACGCGGACATAGAGGATGCGGCCGGTGATGTGGCCGGATTTGCCCCACATCCCCTTGTTGCGGACGTCGGTGACTTCGCCGGTGACGGGGCTGCCGGCCGGGATCACCGTCTGGCCATTCAAGGTGACGGTTTCGGCGACTTCCAGTTGGACCCGCTGGCCCACGCGCAGCTTCTTGCCTTCGGTGGTGAGCGGTTCGGACGTTTTGAGCGGAATTTGCGTGCCGGCGCGCAGGATGTTGCCCCCGGCCGGGCTGGCGACGATGGTGGCGACCGGCGTGGCGGGCGCGATGGTGGGCGCTGCGGCGACCTGGGCCAAAGCGGACGGTGCGATGGACGGCGCGCAGGCGACAGCGATCACGCCGAGAACGGCGCTGGAAACGGACTTCATAAAGAGACCCCCAAATAGACACGACTCCCCCCGGAGCCGAGGCGCAAGTGGTGCGATGTGCAGAGCAAGTCGTCAAGCGATAAACTGTTGATTGATCGCGCACTTTATTTGGGGCGGCTGTTTCGGGGAGGGAGTGCTTTACAGGCGTGCAACAGGCGATATGCAGGGAGGCCATGAAGACCATGATCCTGATCGCCAGCGCCAGTGCGCTTTCCCTGTCGTCTGTTGCGCCGGCCTTTGCCGAAGCGAAAGCGCCCGATCCTGCGCGGATGAAGGGGACGGTGGAGAAGCTGGTGAGTTTCGGCACGCGGCATACCCTGTCTTCGGCGACTGACCCCAAGCGCGGGATCGGCGCGGCAAGGCGGTGGGGCGCGGAGGAATTTGGCCGGATTTCCAAAGCCTGTGGCGGGTGCCTGACGATCGAGACGATCGCGGATCGCTTTACCGGGCCGCGCGCGCCCGATGGGGTGGAGGTGGCCGATGTGCTGGCGATCCAGAAGGGGACGGGGGATCCGAGCCAGGTGGTGATCGTCGCGGGGCATATCGACAGCCGCGTGACGGACGTCATGAACATTAAGGATGATGCGCCGGGCGCGAACGACAATGCGTCTGGCACGGCGCTGGTGATCGAGGCGGCGCGGGTGCTGGCGGGCGAAAAGTTCGACGGGACGATCGTCTATGCGTTGCTGTCGGGCGAGGAGCAGGGGCTGTGGGGCGCGAAACTGCTGGCCAGCACGGCCAAGGCGCGCGGTTGGCAGGTGCGGGCGATGCTGAACAATGACATTGTCGGCAATACGGTGGGGCAGAATGGCCATGTCGTGGCGGACCGGGTGCGGGTCTTTTCCGAAGGGATACGCTTTGCCGAGGACGCCAAGGCCAATCTGACGCGCCGGGCGATTGGCGGCGAGGATGACGGGCCTTCGCGCGCGCTGGCCAAGAAGGTCGATGGCGTGGCCGAGGCCAATCCGCAGATCGGGCTGGATGTGTTTGCGGTGCGGCGGCTGGACCGGTTCGGGCGCGGGGGCGATCATTCGCCTTTCCTGGAGCTGGGCTTTCCGGCGGTGCGCTTTTCGGTGGGGATCGAAAATTACGACCGGCAGCATCAGGATCTGCGGACCGAAAATGGCCGCGTCTATGGCGATACGGTCGAAGGGATGGACTTTCCCTATCTGGCGAAGGTGACGGCGCTGAATATCGCGACGCTGCGGGTGCTGGCCGATGCGCCGGCCGCGCCCGCCACGGTATCGCTGGACGGGGCACTTTCGATGGATACGCGGGTCTTCTGGGACGCGGTGCCGGGGGCGGTGGCCTATCGGGTTTATTGGCGGCGGGCCGATGCGCAGGACTGGACCGATAGTCGGGTCGTGACCGGCGGGACGCAGGTCGTGCTGAAGGATGTGGTCGTGGACGATCATTTCATCGGCGTGGCGGCGGTGGGCAAGGATGGGGCGGAAAGCATCGTCACCTTTGGCGGAATGGCGCCGCGGAAGTAGGAGGGCCGTTTGCCCTCCTAAGAGTTTGTTTGGAAATGCGCCTCTGGCGCATCGGCGCCGGCCCGCTCCCCCACCCGACCGCCCAGACATGGTATCCTGCTGGGCGGACGGGTGGGGGAGCGGGCCGGCGCCGCAACAAAAATGCGCTCTTTCGCGCATTTTTCAAACAGACTCTGATAAAGGGGAGGGCGATGGAGCGGTCTGATCGGGAATGGCTGGACGGCGCGGAGGCGGCGTTCCAGGCGCGGCTGCACGAAGGCAAGGCGCTGGCGGCGGGCGAATATCTGGCATGGCGATGGGATTTTACGGCGCGGGCGGGGCAATTGCCGCCGCCGGGCGACTGGGGCATCTGGCTGATGCTGGCGGGGCGCGGCTTTGGCAAGACGCGCGCCGGGGCGGAATGGGTGCGGAGTATTGCGGAGGCAAACCCGGCGGCGCGGATCGCGCTGGTCGGCGCGACGCTGGGCGAGGCGCGCAGCGTGATGGTGGAGGGGGAGAGCGGGCTGCTGGCCATCGCGCCACGGTGGGCGCGGCCGGACTATGCCCCGGCGCTGCGGCGGCTGCGCTGGCCCAATGGCGCGCAGGCGCAGCTGTTCGGCGCGGCCGAGCCGGAAAGTCTGCGCGGGCCGCAGTTCAGCCATGGCTGGGCCGACGAAATCGCCAAATGGGCGGGCGGGCAGGCGGCGTGGGACAATCTGATGCTGGGGATGCGGCTGGGTGACGCGCCGCGCGTGCTGGCGACGACGACGCCGCGGCCGGTGCCTTTGGTGCGCGGGCTGATGGCGCGCATTGGCGCGGATGTGGCGGTGACGCGGGGGCGGACGGCGGACAATGCGGCCAATCTGGCGCCGGGCTTCGTCGAGGCTATGGCGGCGCGCTATGGCGGCACGCGGCTGGGGCGGCAGGAACTGGACGGCGAGATGATCGAAGAGGCGGAGGGCGCGCTGTGGACGCGGGATATGATCGAGCGGTGTCGGGTCGTGCATGTGCCGGGCGCTTTGGCGCGGGTGGTGGTGGCGGTCGATCCGCCGGCTTCGGCTGATGGGGATGCGTGCGGGATAGTGGTGGCCGGGATCGGCGGGGACGGGCGCGGCTATGTGATTGCGGACGCCAGTGTTGCGGGAATGCGGCCCGAAGGCTGGGCGCGCGCGGTGGCGGCCGCTGCGATGGTGCATGGCGCCGACCGGGTCGTGGCCGAGGCGAATAATGGCGGGCAGATGGTGGAAAGCGTGCTGCGCGCGGCGGAGGCGGCGTTGCCGGTGCGGCTGGTCCATGCAAGCCGGGGGAAGACGGCGCGGGCCGAGCCGGTGGCCGCTTTATACGAGGCGGGGCGGGTGGCGCATCGCGGGGCCTTCCCCGAGTTGGAGGACGAGATGTGCGGATTGCTGGCGGGGGGCGGCTATGTGGGGCCGGGGCGATCGCCGGACCGGGCCGACGCGCTGGTGTGGGCGATGAGCGAGCTGATGCTGGGGAAGGTGGGAGAGGCGCGGGTGCGGGGGATGTGATTTCCATCACAGCAAAATGCGCGCCAGCATCGACTCCAGAATAGCTGCTCCACACTTGATATGAATATTGTTCCGGCGGAATATCTGTTCTTCGGCAGCTGTGCAGGATGATAATTGCATCATGCGGATTTCGATTGCGATCGCCATCGCCATTTCTGCATCCGGCATATCGCATGCCGGCATTTTTGATCGTCCAAAGCCGGAGGTCTATGCGCATAAGGCAGACCGGGAGCTTGCCCGTCTGCTGGATAAGCCTTGCGCCGAAGCGGATGTGGGAAAAGGATGCAGGCGCAGTAATAATCGCCTTTGGCGAATTAGTCCCTGCGCAGATTATGGGAACGGCGTCGTCATTCATCGCCGAACCGATCAATGCTATAAAATGGAAAAACCACGCCGCTTTCGCGGCGTCTGGATCGATGAATTTGAAGGCCAGCAATTCATTCCGGAAGGGAGCGATCCACCTGAATGGCCGCGGGGCGACATGAGAACGCCCGGTGCCGCGGAGTTGTTCGAGAAGGCGCGAGCGGCCAGAATTTGGCTCGATAAGAGTCGCGTCGACCTGACTCCATTTCGCGCAAATCGCAGCAAAAAGATGTTTGTCGAGTTTGTGGGACGGAAAACGAAATATACCGGCAGCTATGGTCATATGGGAATGTCCGGCAACACAATCATAGTGGATCGCATGATTGCGTTGAAAAGCCTGGAATAGCGGCCGGTCGGGCATTCACTCGCCCAGGCCATCCGGTTCAACTGGCGACAGACAGGCTATAGACGCCATCATTCGGCTTTTTCGTCAAAGGGATAAGGATATTGCCGTCCTGGCGGCATGCTCGCCCTCGGTGAACCGCTTGCGATATTCGTCTATAAGTTCGTTCAGGAATTGCGGAGAAGTGCAACTCGCATCGACATTTTCCGTCTTTTTATTATGAACCTTGTCCCAGAAACCCATCGTGACAGGGCCATTTTCGCAGACTGTTGCAGCAGTGGAGCGGATAACCGAGCGAAGATTTTCGGTAGAGGGCCCCGCATTGTCAGTGCCGGATTTCTGCAAGTAGGATAGCCAGCCTATAAATTGTCGTTCCCATGCAGATGCATTGGGCAGACGGAAAGCGTTGCAGGGCGTTTGAGTCCCTTCTGCCAGTCGGCTTTCAATTCCGTGCAGAAAGCCGTTGCCGGAACCGAGCAGGGCATATTGCTCCAAAGGCGGCCTTGCCATCAGATCGTCATTTACGTCCACGCTCATTGCTGTGTAGTCGGTATAGCCAGCATATCCTTCTGGTTTGCCGGGGTAGATCTGGAACGCATCGGATGCATGGGTCGAAAGCTGTATCGGCCGTTTTGGCGCTTGCGCGAACTTCCTGATCTTCGGGTTTTTGGCGAGCAGGAGGCGACGAAAGACCTCGAATAGGATGAGTGAGGCGAGGATCGAAAGCAGCCCGACCAAATCATGCCGAATTAACGCCATACGCAATATGCCAAAGCCGCCAAGAACGATGATCGCAAAGATCAATAAGGTCGGTAGGATTGGCCGGATGCCCATGCTTTGCGAATATTCCCCCGGCAATAGCTTCGCAAGCGTTGCAAAGCATGCGCGAAAATCAGGCGATGGCGGTACGCCGCTTCCCCATCAGTTGTGCCGAGATGTCTACATAAAGTTTCAAAATAAGACCTTTATTTCTCCGTCCACCGCTCTACATCACGGCGTTATCGGCCGGGCCTATGTCCCCGGCGGGCGTTGTTATGAAGGAGTTTCCATGCTGATCGACCGGCTGAACTGGCGCTATGCCACCAAGAAGATGAACCCGGACAAGGCTGTGCCGGAAGAGAAGATTGCGCGCATCCTGGAAGCGGTGCGGCTGGCGCCGACGTCGAGCGGCTTGCAGCAATTTGAGGTGATCGTCGTCACCAACACAGACATCCGCGAGAAGATCAAGGCGATCGCCTGGAATCAGGAACAGGTGACGGATGCGTCGCACCTGATCGTCTTTGCCGCGTGGGACAATTATACCGCCGACCGGATCAACGGCATGTTCGATCTGGTCAATGACGAGCGCGGGTTCCGCAACGAGGGCTGGGAAGCCTATCGCCAGATGCTGCTGGGCACATACCCGCAGCGCGACGCGCAGACCAATTTCGAACATGCCGCGCGGCAAGCCTATGTCGGGCTGGGCATCGCGCTGACCGCTGCTGCGTTCGAGGAGGTGGATGCGACGCCGATGGAGGGCTTTGATCCCGATGCGCTGGACGCGATCCTGGATTTGCGCGCGCGCGGCTTGCGGTCGGTGGCGATCATGCCGGTCGGCTATCGTGCGGAGGAGGGCGACTGGCTGGTGAATTTGAAGAAGGTGCGGCGGCCGATCGAGGACTTTGTGTCGCGGATTGATTGAGTGTTTCGGGGCCGTCCGCCGGGGAACCTGCGGACGGCCTTGATCGTTCTCCTGCCGTAATCAGGAGTAAGTGACATGAAGATGGTGAAGCTGATGGCGGTGGCTGTTGGCGTGAGTGTGATCGCGACGCCGGTGATGGCCGCCAGTCTTAACAGCAAGGATCGCGCGCGGGTGGCCCGCGCCGCGCCGCGCGATCGGGACGATGTGCGATACTGTCTGCTCAAGGGCAAGCAGGGGCGCGACAAGGGGACGGTGATCGGCGCGGCCGGCGGCGCAGGCGTGGGCCTGTTGGCCGGCGGCGGCCTGGGCGAGACGTTGCTGGCGGGCGCTGCGGGCGCGGTGGCCGGGCGTGTGATCGGCAAGAGTGAGGGCACCAATTCAGTGTGCGACCGGGTGCTGGCGCGGAATCGGTGACGAGATTGGGCCGCAAGCATTCCTTTCATGCGAGGGAATGCTTGTCGCTCAATCGCGAAATTGCTATTTTATGTATCGTAAAGGTCCATTTTATAACGGCATTAGGATAGCGGGAAGGAGGTTCGCGTGGCAGTCATCAGAAAGGAGCCGTTCGTGGCTTCCAAAGCTTTATCTGACAAAGGCACGGCAATAGCCTTCAAAGTGGGCGCAAAGGCGCACGCGAAGCGGGGCGGCTTGACCCCGGCCATGCGCAAGCTGATTGCGATTTATAATGCCAAGGTCGCGCGCTGAGCGATCGTGCCCGAAGGGGTAATTTCCTTTCGAGAGCATAGCGCCGAAACGAACATCGCTTCTTTTCGATGTGGTGTACGTGCAATCGATACATGGTTCCGATCGAAATCGCTCAAAGATCATGGGAGAAGAAAGCATATCGTCACATGTGCCTATTAAGGTGACGATATGGCGAAACCTGTTGGCTTCTATGCATTGTCCACGGTCATCGAAGAAGCTCGTTTGCTGCCGGGCGTTCGTTATGTGCCGTTCTTCGGCAATCCCAATTATTTCCCCTGTCTGAGCATGGTCTATCTGGCGGTGGCGCAGGATCGCCAGAATCGCGGGATTGGATCGACGATGATGGCCAGGCTGATTTCCGATTTTGCCGGTCATGGCGAAAAGATCGGCCTGCCGCTGCTGATCCTGACGCCGGTGAGCCGCAAGGCTGCCGGATTTTACGCGGCGCTGGGTTTTGAACCCTATAATCATGGGATGGGCATGTTCCTGTCCTTGCAGACAGCCATAGATATGCGGGATCAGTTGCGGATGGTCTGATAAGGCGGGACGCTAGTCTCCTTCTCGCAGTTTTGCCGCCAACTTTCACCAGCCTTCTCCTGATGTGGGAGGAGGCTTTTTGCGTTTTGGGGATGCTCATATGAAATGGTTTGGGATGAAGGCGGCCGCATCGCAGGATGCGCGGCCGGTGTTGGCGCGCGCCTGGGGTTCGGGGGCGGTGGCGCTGGGGGAGTGGCCGGCATCCTATGAGGCGCAGCTGCGCGCGGGGGTGATGGGCAATCCGGTGGCGCAGCGGGCGATGCGGCTGGTGTCCGAAGGGGCGGGGGCCTGTGCGATCAAGGTGCGGGGCGTGGAGGATGGTGCGGCCGTCATGGCGCTGGTCGGGCGGGCGTCGGCCGGGCAAGGGCTGGTTGAGACGCTGGCCTGTCATCTGCTGCTGCATGGCAATGGCTATGTGCAGATGATGGCGGGAGCGGATGGGCGGCCGGCCGAGTTGTTCGCGCTGCGGCCCGAGCGGGTCAGCGTGGAGGCGGATGCGCGGGGGTGGCCGGCGGCCTATCTGTATCGTGTGGGGGAGAGCGTGACGCGGCTGTCGCCGGAAGATGGCGCGGGGCGGACGAGTTTGCTGCATCTGAAGGCGCTGCATCCGCTGGACGATCATTATGGGCTGGGCTGCCTGGGCGCGGCGGCAGGCGCGGTGGCGATCCACAATGCGGCGAGCGTGTGGAACAAGGCTTTGCTGGACAATGCGGCGCGGCCGTCGGGCGCGATGGTCTATGAGCCGGGCGACGGATCGGTGCTGTCGCCCGACCAGTTTGAGCGGGTGAAGCGCGAGATGGAGGCGGCCTTTGCCGGGGCGGCCAATGCCGGGCGGCCGATGCTGCTGGAAGGTGGCCTCAGTTGGAAGGCGATGAGCCTGACCCCGGCGGAGATGGATTTCGTGGGGCTGAAAAGCGCGGCGGCGCGGGAGATCGCGCTGGCGTTCGGGGTGCCGCCGATGCTGATGGGGCTGCCCGGCGACAATGCCTACGCCAATTATCGCGAGGCGAACAAGGCGTTGTGGCGGCAGGCGATCTTGCCGCTGGTGGGCAAGATTTGCGCGGGGCTGTCGCAAGGGTTGCAGCCATGGTGGCCGGGCGTGGCGATCGAGGCCGATCTGGATGCGGTGCCGGCGCTGGCGGACGAACGCGCGGCGCTGTGGGAGCGGGTGGCGGCGGCGGATTTCCTGTCGGGGGACGAGAAGAAGGCGATGCTGGGGATTTAATCCGGCGCGCGGGCGGGCATGGAATCGAGGCGGCAGAAATCGCCGGCCCAGTTCCATGTGCCGCCCTGTGTCAGGCAATCGCCGGCGCGGAACAGGTGAAAATGCCAGGCGATGGCGCCGATCGCGGCGAGGATGAGGACGATCAGGACTTTGCGGTGGGGGCGCTTCATGGCGTTCCAGATAGGGGCAGAGCGGGCGGATGGGAAGGAGCGGGCGATGAAAGAGGAGATGCTGGCGCGGATGGTGGCGCAGGCGGACGGGCAGGTGCTGGATATGGTGACGATCCGGGCGCTGATCGAGGAGGCGAGCGAGCTGGGCGCGGGGCGGGCGCTGGAGCGGCTGGGGCTGGCGGACCGGCGCGCGGAGGGCGATGTGCGGGAATTGCGCGAATTGCTGTCCGCCTGGCGCGACGCGAAGAAAGCGGCGCGCGGCGCGGTGATCGGCTGGATCGTGCGGATCGGCATGGCGCTGTTGCTGCTGGGCATCGCGGTGAAGGTGGGGTTGGTCGGGTTGGTGAAGGGATGAGCGGCGATCTGCGCTTTGCCGGTTATGCGGCGATTTTCGATCGGGTGGACCGGGGCGGGGATGTGGTGCGGGCGGGGGCTTTTGGAGCCGTGCCGGCGACGGGCGTGCCCTTGCTGTGGCAGCATGGGCCGGGCAGCGTCATCGGCGTGGTGGAGGCGGCGCGGGAAGACAAGCGCGGGCTGCGCGTGATCGGCCGGGTGTCGCGGCGCACGGCGGCCGGGCGGGAGGCTGCGGCGGCGCTGGCGAGCGGGGCGGTGGATGGGCTGTCCTTCGGATATCGGGTGAAGGCGGCGCGCGGGGCGGGGCCGCGCGAACTGCTGGCGCTGGAACTGGTGGAGGTGAGCGTGGTGACGCATCCGATGCAGCCGATGGCGCGGGTGGTCAGGGTAGAGCCGGGCGGATTAACCTGATAGTGAGGGCTATGGCTGAGCTTCCGCGATATTGGTCTGTCGTCTCGCGAAAAACAGGACGCCCCGAAGTTCCGGGGCGCTATCATGAAATCATGGCGATGATCCAAGGTGGCATTAGCGGACTGATGCTGTTGTCTGTTGGAATCTATAGTCTTTTTATCGACGCGCCTGCCGAGATTTTGACCTGGACTTTGGGAGGAGGCTTGTTCTGCGCTGTTGTAGGCATCTGGCAATGGCGGCGGGCGCGACGAAAGCGATTGGCCGCCGAGGCGGTTCTGGCCGATTATCTGAAAGCCATTGCTCAGCCAATTGAACAGAATTGGGCGACGGCCGAGCGCTAAATCACACCCCCAGCCATTGCAGCGCGCCCGGCAGCGGGTCGGCGCTATAGTCGAGTTGCAGGACGCGGCGGTGGCGCGGGTTGGTGGCGGCGTCCGAGGCGTGGAGGATCGGGGTGGCGTAGAGCCAGATGTCGCCGCGCTGTGCGAGGCAGGCATGGGCGCCGTAGTCGGCGACGAGGGCGGCGACGTCGCCTTCGGGCACGCGGCCATGGCGGTGCGAGCCGGGCGCGATCAGCAGCGGAGCATTGGCCGCATCGACGGGATCGAGATGGACGCGCAGGGTCAGCATCCGATCGAGCAGGGATTGCGGCGGGGCGACATGCTGGATGCCGGATTTGACTGTCCAGGGGCCGAAGCCCGGCGTGTCGATGCGCTGGCGGACGGCGATGGTGCGGTCCTGATGCCAGCCGAGCGCCCAGTTGGTGGCTTCGCTCTTGTCGAAGAAAATCGCGCGGACGGGTTTTGCGACTGCGCCCAGATGAGCGGCGGCGTGGCGGCCGATATCGCCGGTGGCGCTGAGCATGTCTGCGAGGGCGGGCAGGCTGGCGAGGCGTTGGCCGGCGCGGTCGGTAGGTAGGGTTGAGAGCGCGGCTTCGATGGTGGCGAGCGCGGTTTCGGGCAGCGCGGCGGGGATATGGTGTGCGCCGTCTTGGGTTAGGGTTAGGGGCATGATTTGCTTTCATGCATCGGCCTTGTCCTGTCGGCAAGGGCGCTTCCCCCTCATCCAACTTCGTCTAACCGGCTGTGCCGGTAAGACTTCGTATCCTTCTCCCCCGAGGGGAGAAGGTTTGTTTGCTTTTTATGGGCGGTCCGGTTGGGCCGCCCTTTTTTGTGGAGACGGGCATGACAGATATGTTGGAGCAGAGTCTGGATCTGGTGGCGCAGGGTGAGCGGATTGAGGGGCTGGCGGGGGAGATTGCGGCGCTGAAAGGGGCGTTGCTGGTGCAGCAGCGGCCGGCTTTGGATGGCGTCAAAGGCGGGGCCGTCGATCCGGCGCGGGCGCATTTTGTCGATCGCTATCTGCGGCAGGGGCTGGAAGCGGGGGTCGAGCTGAAGAGCCTGTCGGGGGCGAGCGGCGCGGCGGGGGGCTATGCGGTGCCGCGCGAGATCGACCAGCTGATCGGCACGACGTTGAAGGCGATTTCGCCGATCCGCGCCATCGCCAATGTCGTGCGGACGGGGACGGCGGGATACCGCAAGCTGGTGACGGCGGGCGGGATCGTTTCTGGCTGGGCGAGCGAAACGGGCGCGCGGGCCGAGACGGGGACGCCGAGCTTCAATGAGATCGTGCCGCCATCGGGTGAGCTTTTCGCCAATCCGGCGGCGTCGCAGGCGATGCTGGACGATGCGCAGTTCGATGTCGAAGGCTGGCTGGCGGGCGAGATTGCGCGCGAGTTTGCGGTGGCGGAGGGCGCGGCCTTCGTGAACGGCAATGGGACCAACAAGCCCAAGGGTTTCCTGACCTATACGACCACCAATGAGGCGGACGGGGTGCGCGCATTCGGATCGCTGCAATATGTGGCGGCGGGTGCGGCGGGCGGTTTTTCCGCGAGCAATCCGCAGGACCGGTTGATCGACCTGGTGCAGAGTTTGCGTGCGCCCTATCGTCAGGGGGCGAGCTTCGTCATGAACAGCGCCACCCTGTCCGCCATTCGCAAGATGAAGACGGCGGACGGCGCATTTCTGTGGCAGCCGTCCATGGCGGCGGGGATGCCGGCGACGTTGCTGGGCTATCCGGTGGTCGAGGCCGAGGACATGCCCGATATCGCGGCCAACAGCCTGTCGATCGCCTTCGGCAATTTCCAGATGGGCTATGTGATCGCCGAGCGCAGCGACACCAGCATTTTGCGCGACCCCTTCAGCAACAAGCCGTTCGTGCATTTCTATGCGGTCAAGCGGATCGGCGGCGGGGTGGCCAATAGCGAGGCGATCAAGCTGATGCGTTTTTCGGCGACGTAATAAGGCTGTCTGGAAAATGCGCGAAAGAGCGCATTTTCGTTGCGGCACCGGCCCTTCAAACGAGGCACGTGACTCGTTTGAACCCACCCGACCTCCCATCAGGATACCATGTCTGGGCGGTCGGGTGGGGGCGTGGGCCGGTGCGGATGCGCCACAGGCGCATGTCCGATTAGACGGCGGAAGGGGGCGGGCCGGCGGGCGCGCTCCCTTTCTTTTTATAGGCGGCGGGGGACCGGGATGCTGATCGAGGACGAAGGGGCGGGGCTGGCGGCGTCGCTGGAGGAATTGAAAGCCTATCTGCGGATGGCGGGCGATGGGGAAGAGGATGTGCTGGAAAGGCTGCTGCGCGCGGCGGCGAGCCTGTGCGAGCAATTTGTCGGCCAGTGGCTGATCGTGCGGGAGGCGCGCGAGACGGTGGCGGGCGACATAAGCTGGCAGAGGCTGGCGGCGCGGCCGGTGCTGGCGATCGGGCGCGTGGCGGCGGTGGATGCGGATGGCGGGGAAGTGGCGCTGCCGGTCGGCGCCTATGCGATCGATATCGATGCGGCGGGGGATGGATGGGTGCGGTTGACGGGCGCGGGCGACGGACGGCGGCTGGCCGTGACCTATCAGGCAGGCATGGCGGCGGCGATGGACGGGCTGCCCGAGGGATTGCGGCAGGGGATCGTGCGGCTGGCGGCGGACCATTATCTGGCGCGCGGGACCGAGAGCGCCGCGCCGCCCGCACTGGTGAGCGCGCTGTGGCGGCCATTCCGGCGGATGCGGCTGGCATGAGGGCGGCTTTTGCGCGGGTGCTGGAGGCGCGGGCGGCGCAGAGGCGGGCGCGGATCGTGACGGCGCTGGAGCAGGCGGGCGTTGCGGCGGTGATCGACGGTGAGGCGGTGGTCGCGTCCGGGCGGGGGCTGGTGGCGCTATGGTGGCGTAATTTGCAGGTGCGGGAAGCGGGGAGAGGGCGATGAGCGCGGAAGTGGCGGTGCGGGCGGCGATATTCACCGCCCTGCGGAGCGACGCGGCTCTGATGGCGCTGGTCCATGGCGTGCATGACGGCGCGCCGGGACGGGCGGCGACGCCCCATGCCTATGTCGGCGAATGCCTGGGCGCGGACTGGGGCGGGAAGGATGTGGAAGGGCGCGAATTGCGGCTGACGATCGGGCTGGCGGTGGCGGAGGAGACGCCGGCGCGGCTGGCGGCGATGATGGCGCGGGTCGATCCGGCGGTCGGCGCGGCGGGCGTGGCCGATGGCTGGCGCATCGTGAGCGCAAGATTGCTGCGATCGCGCGTGGCGCGCGAAGGGGGCGGTGCGCCGGGATGGCGGGCGGTGGTGGATTATCGGATCAGGGTGGTGCGGGAATGATGTGGCAGAGGCTCGCTGCGCTCGCTACCCACCCCCGGCCCCTCCCTGGAAGGGAGGGGAGGAGGTTGGTTCGATGCGTCAGCCCGGGCGGCTGCTGTCTTCATATTCGCTGGTGATCTTGTCGACATATTCAGAGATTTGATCGTCGGCGTCACTGTTGGCGTCTGCATCGGACATTTTGTCGGCCTTGTCCTGTGCGACGATGGCCGCGCGGAAGGCGGCTTCCTTGTCGGCGCAGGCGCTTTTCAGGGCGGACTGGAAATCGGCGAGTGAGAGTTTCTTGTCGAGCGAGGGCTGCATCTGCGCGCTCAGACATTTGGAAAATTCCTTGCGGCCGGCGCCAACGGCATCAGCGGAAGGCGCAGCGGCAAGCATCATCGCGAGCGAAGCGGCAACAAACATCGGGACCTCTCCATCAACCCCAGTTTTCTGTTGAGATCGGCCGTCCACAGGTCGGCCGAGTCTCCTGTTTTTTCGCGATTTTCCGGGCCGTGGCAGGGTGCCGCGCGCGTCGGGGTCGCTTGGCCGGAGGATGCGCCATGGCGGTGGAAAAAGGAAGTGCGTTTTTGCTGAAGGTGGGCGACGGCAACATGCCCGCAACATATGCGACGGTGGCGGGCATGCGCACCACGCAATTGTCCGTGAATGGCGAGGCGGTGAACATCACCAGCAAGGATTCGGGCGGCTGGCGCGAATTGCTGTCGGGCGCGGGGGTGCGATCGGTCAGCGTGTCGGCGGCGGGGCTGTTCACCGGCTCTGCGGCCGAGGTGCGGGTGCGGAGCCATGCGCTGGCCGGGACGATCGAGGCGTATGAGCTGAGTTTCGAAAGCGGCGAGCGGATGCGCGGGCGCTTTCTGGTGACGCGGCTGGACTATGCCGGCGATTATAATGGCGAGCGCAATTATACGCTGAACCTGGAAAGCAGCGGCGCGGTGGTGAGCGAATGACCGGCCCCGTGCATGGAGATCCGAATCCCGAAAGGGGGGAGGCGGCGCTGGAGATGGGCGGCGAGCAGTTGATGCTGCGGCCGAGTTTCGCGGCTTTGGTGGCGGCCGAGGCGGAACTGGGACCGTTGTTCGATCTGGTCGACCGGGCGGCGGACGGGAAGCTGTCGCTGGGCGATCTGGCGGCGCTGTTCTGGCATTGTCTGGTCGATCGCGATCGGATGACGCGCGAGGCGCTGGGCGAGGCCGTGCTGGCGGTGGGGCTGGCGCGGGTGACGCCGGTGCTGCGCACCATCCTGCACCAGATATTGGCGGGGAAATGACGACGTTTCGCGCGGGCGCGGGGCGGCTGGCGGGGGTGGCCGGGTGGCTGCTGGGCTGGCGGCCCGACGAGTTTTGGCGCGCAACCCCGGCGGAACTGTCGGCGGTGCTGCGCGCGGCGCGGGGGGAGGAGGGGCCGGGCGAGGGCGGCGTGGATGCGGCGGAGCTGGCGCGGCTGATGCGGGACATGCCGGATTGAAAATGGAGGCTGGAGTGTGGGGCGCGCCCCCACCCCAACCCCTCCCCTGAAGGGGAGGGGCTTTTCTGGTTGGGAAGCGATCGCATGGAAGACGAAATCGAGACGCTGGTGGTGCGGGTGCGCGCCGATACGCAGGGGTTGAGCCGCGATGTGGCGGCGATGCGGGGGGAGATGGAGGGGTCGCTGGCTGATGGCGCGGAGCGGGCCGGGCGGCGGATCGAGCAGGGGCTGATGCGCGCGGTGCGGACCGGGCGGCTGGGCTTTGACGATCTGCGCGCGGTGGCGCTGTCCGCGCTTAATGAGATTGCGGCGAGTGCGTTGCAGTCGGCGATTGGCGGCGGGGGGAGCGGACTGGCGGGGCTGGGCGCGTCTCTGGTGTCGGCGCTGACGGGATCGCCGGGGCGGGCGACGGGCGGGCCGGTGACGGGCGGGAGGGCCTATCGCGTGGGCGAGCGCGGGCCGGAATTGTTCGTGCCGACGAGCAGCGGGCAGGTGGTGGCCAATGGCGGTGGCGGCGGGCGCGATGTGCGGGTGAGCATCGCGGTCAACGGACGCGGGGGCGAAAGCGAGCCGCGATTGCTGGCGAAGAGCGCGCGACAGGTGGCGCGGGCGGTGCGGGGGGCGCTGGAGCGATGACTATCGGATATTGGCTGGCCGACGCGCGGCGCGGGCAGGAGGCAGGGCATATGAAGCGCTTTGCCGCGAGCCACTGGACGGTGAATTTTCCGCGGCCGATGATGGCGAGCGTGGTGACGCGCGCGCCGGACGCTGTGAGGGTAGATGCGGTTTTCTACGGGTCGGGCGATCTGGCGGGGCTGATCTGGGAGGCGGAGGACCGGTGGAGTCACCCCCTGCTGGCCTATGAGACGCGGCGGGATTTTCGCGATTGCAGCCTGTCCTTCCGCTGGCGATCGGGCGGGCTGCGCCGGCTGGACGAGACGCATGGGCCGACGCTGACGATCGAGGGGCGGGATGCGGGCGGGACGCCGCGCGCCTGGTATGTGCGGCTGTGGAATTATGCGAGCGGCGGGCCGGAAGATGCTGTGGTCACGCTGGATTTCGCGGCGATCGATGGTGGCTATCTGTTGCCCGGCGAGGCCGATCCGGTGTGGGCGGGGGATGTCGACCGGATGTTCATCTCTCTGGCGCCGCCCGATTATGACGCGGGGGATACGCCCTTTGCCGGGCCGCAAGAGGGCTGGGCGGAACTGAGCGATCTGCGCTGCGACGGGGCGGGATCGGTGCTGGCGGTGGGCGATGTGATGCTGCCCGAACATGGGCTGGGCATCGCGACCGGCTATGATGATTGTTTCAACCAGACGCCCGCGCGCGTCGTGGCGGCGATCCATGCGCTGGGCTATCGCGGGGCGATCAACCATTATGTCGGCATGAGCCATTATTTCCGCCTGGAGCGGGCGGGAGGCGGGCTGTTCGTCAGTCTGGCGGGCGGGGTGCTGAATGCGCCCTGCGCGGCGTGGCACCGGGATTTTGCGGGCCGGGCGAGGGCGCTGGGCTTTGGCGTCATCTGGTCGCTGTCCTACGAATTGTTCGATGCGCATTGCTGGAACGACTGGAAGCAGCGGGCGGACAATGGCGATCCGGCGCTGACCGGATGGTCGCCGCCCTCCACCCTGTTGTCGCCGGCGCATGGCGAGGCAATGGGCTATGTGCAGGCGGTGGCGGGGGCCTTTGTTTCCATCGGGTTGGAGGCGGAATTGCCGATCCTGTTTCAGGTCGGTGAACCCTGGTGGTGGGTGATGCCGGGGGACGGGCGCATCTGCCTTTATGACGATGCGGCGCGGGCGGCTTTTGGCGGCGCGCCGGTGTCGATCGGGAGCGTGTGGGGCGCGCTGGATGTGGCGCAATGCGACCTGCTGGATGCGGCGGGGGCTTTGCTGGCGGCGTCGACGGCGGCGCTGTGCGCGCAGGTGAAGGCGATCGCGCCGGGAGCGGTGACGCATCTGCTCGCCTATCTGCCGACCATAATGGATCCGCGCGCGCCGGAGGCCAAGCGGGCGAACATGCCGGTCGGCTGGGCGGCGCCCGCTTTCGATGCGCTGCAACTGGAGGATTATGACTGGGTGACGGAGGGGCGGCCGCATCTGACCGCGCGGGGCGTGGCGATGGCGACGGCGCGCCTCAACTATCCGATCGGGGAGCAGCATTATTTTGCCGGCTTCGTGCTGTTGCCCGAGCAGGCCGGGCAGTGGCAGGAAATCGTGGCGGCGGCGCAGGCGTCGGTCGCGCGCGGGACGGCGGCGACCTTTGTCTGGGCGCTGCCGCAGATTTGCCGGGATGGCTTCACCTGCTTTGCAATGCATGGGGAGGATGATGTGCAAGCCTTTGACGATGTGATCTTTCCATTGGCGATCGGGCGGGAGGCGAGCGTCAGCCCGGCCTTTTCGACGCAGATCGTGGAAAGCCCGGCCGGGCATGAGCGGCGGTCGAGCGACTGGGCCGATGCGAGGCTGTCCTTTGACGCGGGGCCGGGCATAAGGAGCGAGGCGGACATGACGGCGCTGATCGCTTTTTTCCGGGCGCGCAGGGGTGCGGCGCGGGGGTTTCGCTTCACCGATGTCTATGATGATCGCAGTAGCCCGGCGGGCGCTGCGCCGGGGCCACTCGATCAGCGGCTGGGCGTGGGCGACGGGGTGACGGCGGCCTTCCCGCTGATGCGCTATTATGGCGCGGGCGAGGAGGCGCAGGCGCGGCGGATCACCCGGCCGGTGGCGGGGAGCATCCGCGTGGCGGCCGACGGGATCGAGATGGCCGATGGCTGGAGCCATGCGGGGATGGGCGTGATCGCGTTCGACGAAGCGCCGGCCGACGGCGTGGTGCTGAGCGCGGGCTATCGTTTTGATGTGCCGGTGCGCTTTGCCGAGGACCGGCTGGAGATCAACCGGGCGACCTTTGCCGCGGGCGAGGCGGTGTCGGTGCCGCTGGTGGAGATACGCGAATGAGCGCGGCGCTGGAGGAGGAGCTGTCGACGCTGGCCTTTTGCTGGCGGATCGAGCGGCGCGACGGGATGACGATTGGCCTGACGAGCCATGATCGCGATCTGGATATTGGCGGGCTTATCTATCGCGCCGCGCCGGGGATGACGCCGTCCGCCGTGCGATCGGGCATCGGGCTGGATGGCGAAGATAGCGATGTGGCAGGCGCGCTGACCGGTGATGCGATCAGCGAAGCGGACCTGATGGCCGGGCGATGGGACGGCGCGGCGCTGGAATTGCGGCTGACGCAGTGGGAGGAACCGGGCGCGCTGTGGCATTTGCTGGCGCGGGGCGAGATGGGGGCCGTGGCGCGCAGGGGCGCGGCCTTCACCGCCGAACTGATCGGCGCGGCGGCGGTGCTGGGTGCGCCGGTGGCGCCGGGCACATCGCCCGACTGCCGGGCGCGGCTGGGCGACAAGGCGTGCCGGGTCGATATGGCGGGGCGGCGACGGATCGTGGCGGTGGCGGGCGTCGAGGGGGCGGAGGTATCGGCGGCGGGACTGGAGCCGGGCCTTTATGCGTTTGGGACGTTGCGCTGGCTGGGCGGGGCCAATGCCGGGTTGACGCAGGGGGTGGTGGATAATGGCGCGGACGGGCTGAGCCTGGCCGATGCGCCGGCCTTTGCCGTGGCGGCGGGCACGCTGGCGCTGGTGACGCAGGGGTGCGACCGGCAACTGGCGACCTGTGCGGAGCGATTTGGCAATGCCGTGAATTTTCGCGGCGAGCCATATCTGCCCGGCATGGACCTTTTGACCCGCTATCCCGGCGCATGAGCGCGGTCGTGGAGCGGGCGCGGGCGATGATCGGCGTGCCGTTTCGGCTGCATGGGCGAAGCCGGGACGGGCTGGATTGCGTGGGGCTGGCGGCGCTGGCTCTGGGGCGGGATGCGCCCTTCGCCTATGGGCTGCGGAGCGGGGATGGGACGCAGGCTGAGCGATGGTTGCGGGCGGCGGGGCTGCGGCGCGTGGAAGGCGGGCGGCCGGGCGATCTGGCGCTGGTGCGGCCGGGACCGTTGCAGTTGCATCTGATGATCGCGACGGGGACGGGATTTGTCCATGCCCATGCCGGGCTGGGGCGGGTGGTGGAGATGCCGGGGGTGTCGCCATGGCCGCTCCTGACTTGGTGGTCTGTCGAATAGGAGAGATATATGGCGACGGTGGTGCTGACAGCGGTGGGCACGGTGCTGGGCGGGCCGGTCGGCGCGGCGATCGGGGCGGTGGTCGGCAATGTCATCGACAATCAGATCCTGTTCCGGCCAAGGGGGCGGGAGGGCGCGCGTCTGTCCGACCTGCAGGTGCAGACGTCGCGTTACGGAACGCAGGTGCCGAAGATTTTCGGGACGATGCGCGTGGCGGGCACGGTCATCTGGGCGACCGACCTGAAGGAAGTGCGCAGCCGGAGCGGCGGCGGCAAGGGGCGGCCGAGCGTCACAACCTATAGCTATTCGGCGAGTTTTGCGGTGGCGCTTTCGGCGCGGGCGATCCGGTCGATCGGGCGCATCTGGGCCGACGGCAATTTGCTGCGCGGGGCGGCGGGCGACTTCAAGAGCGAGGTGGGCGGCTTTCGCGTGCATCTGGGGAGCGAGGATCAGCCGGTCGATCCGCTGATCGCCGCCGCGCAGGGGATCGGGAACACGCCGGCGCATCGCGGCATAGCCTATGTGCTGTTCGAGGATCTGGCGCTGGCCGATTATGGCAATCGCATCCCGTCGCTGACGTTCGAGGTGGAGGCGGATGCGGAGCCGGTGGCGATTGGCGCGATCGCGGGAGAATTGAGCGACGGGCGAGTGGGCGGAGGCGATCTGGCGGCGGTGGATGGCTTTGCGGCGAGCGGGGCGGATGTGGGGGTGGCGATCGCGCCGCTGGTCGAGGCGCAGGGGCTGGCGCTGGCGTCGGAAGAAGGCGGGTTGCGGCTGAAGGCGGCCGGGGGCGCGGCGGCCGGCGCAATCGGCGCGGACATGCTGGCGCGGCGGATCAACGGCCGGGCGATCGATCCGGTGGAGCGCATGGGGGCGGCAACGGATGGCGTGCCGGTGGCGCTGAGCCTGCGTCATCATGATGCGGCGCGCGATTATCAGGCGGGCGTTCAGCGGGTGGTGCGGCCGGGCGCGGGGCGGCAGGAACAGGGCATGGAACTGCCGGCGGCGATGAGCGCCGACGATGCGCGGGCCTGGGCGGCGGCGCGGCTGGGCGCGGCATGGACCGGGCGCGCGACCATGACGCTGCGCTGCGGATGGGGAGCGCTGACGTTGATGCCGGGGCAGGTCGTCACCGTGGCGGACGCGCCGGGACTGTGGCGGATCGAGGAGCGGGAATGGGAGGCGATGGCGGTGCGGCTGGCGCTGCGGCGGGTGCCGGGGGCGGGCGGCATGTTGCCGGCAGGCGCATCGTCCGGTGCGATCGTGCGGCAGGCGGATGCGCCTCATGGCGCCACGACGCTGATGCTGGCGGACCTGCCGATGCTGCGCGACGGGGCGGCGAACGCGCCGCTGATCGTGGCGGCGGCAAGCGGCGGAGCGGGTTGGCGCAGTGCGGCGCTGTTCGTGATGGAAGGCGGCGAGGCGCGACCGATCGGCCGGAGCGGGTTGCGCGCGGTGATGGGGACGGTGGATGCGCCTTTGCCGCAAGGCAGCGCGATGCTGGTGGATCGGCGCGCGGCGCTGACCGTGCGGCTGCTGGGCGAGGATATGGACCTGGCAAGCGCGCAGGAGGCGGCTTTGGCGCAAGGCCGCAACCTGTGCCGGGTGGGGGAGGAACTGATTCAGTTCGAGACGGCGGCGCGGACGGGGGCGGGCGCGTGGCGGTTGAGCGGCTTAAGGCGCGGGTTGCGCGGCACCGAATGGGCGATGGCCGGGCATGAGGCTGGCGCGCGTTTCCTGCTGATCGAGGAGGCGCGGCTGGTGGAGCCGCTGATGCTGTCGGGCGGGAATGGCGAGCCAGGGGCGATGCTGAGCGTTGCGGCGGTGGGGCTGGGCGATGTTGCGCCGGTGGAAGCGGCTTTGGCGATCAGGGGCGAAGCTTTGATCCCACCTGCGCCGGTGCATCTGCGCGCGCGGGCCGGCGATGGCGGCTGGACGATCCGCTGGGTGCGGCGCAGCCGGGCGGGGTGGCGATGGGCCAATGGCGGCGATGTGCCGCTGGCCGAGGAGCGTGAAGCCTATCGGGTGCGGGTGCTGGCGGATGGCGCGGTGGTGCGCAGCGGCGAGGTGACGGCGCCGGCATGGATTTATGATGCGGGCATGATCGCCGCCGATGGGGTGGCAGGCATGTCCGTCGCGATCGAGGTGGCGCAGATCGGCACGATGGCCATGGGGCGCACGGCGTCGATCGCCGTCATTCTGTGATTTTTGGGAAAGGAACGGACGGATGGACGAAACGCCGCGTTGGGCGCTGCCGCTGCTTTTTGCCGGGCAGGCGCAGAAGGAAGTCTTTCACAATGAGGCGCTGATCCTGATCGACGCGCTGTTGCACGGGCGGGTGGAGAGCGCCGATGCCGCGACCCCGCCGATGGCGCCTGCTCTGGGGCAATGCTGGGTCGTAGCGGCGGGCGCGGCGGAGGATTGGGCCGGGCAGGCGGGGGCGATCGCCTGCTGGACCGAGGGCGGGTGGCGCTTTGTTCCCGCGCGGGCGGGCATGACGATGGATGTTGCCGATCGTGGGCACCGGATTTTTCACGACGGCCTGCTATGGCGCGACGGTGCGGTGCGAAGCGATGGCCTCTATCATAATGATCAGCGGGTGGTGGCGAGCCGGCAGGGGGCGATTGCAACGCCGGACGGGGGCGCGGTGATCGATGTCGAGGCGCGCTCTACATTGTCGGCCATTCTCACCATCTTGCGCGCACATGGGCTGATTGCGGGTTAATATTACGTAAACATGTTTTTCTTGTTGCGATGATGCGTCAATAGTCTAGCCTTCCTTTGCGAAAGCTTGCTCCCGCCCTGGAATTCGGCCCTAGTGCGTTATTTTTGCAACGGTTTCACTAATTGTGGACTTGCCATGAAACTTTCTAAGGGATACAGGGTTTCAGCAGTCCTTCGTGACACTTTTGAAAGGGGAATTCAAATGCGGAAGCTTGCCCTCGCGGCTGCTCTTGCGACCAGCGCCCTGGCCACCCCGGCCCTGGCGCGTGATGGTAGCTGGTATGTCGGCGTCGACGCCGGCGTCCTGCTTGTGGAAGACCAGAATGCAACCGTGAACGGCGTCGATGCCGGCGGTGCGGTCGATTACCACAAGGGTTATGACTTCGACGCGAACATCGGTTACGACTTCGGCGGTTTCCGCCTGGAAGCGGAATCGGCGTACAAGCGCGCCAAGGTTGATCTTGACAAGTCCGGCTTCGGCGGCGCGGCTTCGGCCCTGTCGTTCATGCTGAACGGCCTGCTCGACTTCGGTCCCGATGATGGCCTTCAGGGCTTTGTCGGCGGCGGTGTCGGCGTTTCGCGTGGCAAGCTGGCCACCGACATCGTCAATGACAGCGACACCGGCTTCGCCTGGCAGGCGATCGCTGGCGTTCGTTACCCCGTCACCAGCAATGTCGACGTCTCGCTGAAGTATCGCTTCTTCAACCAGGACGACATCAAGCTGATCCCGGCATACACCACCGCGGTTGCGGATGCGGGCGACACGATCAAGACCAAGCTGCGCACGCACAGCCTGCTGCTCGGCCTGACCTACAACTTCGGCGCTCCGGCTGAAGCGGCTCCGCCGCCGCCGCCTCCCCCGCCGCCGCCGCCCCCGCCGCCTCCCCCGCCTCCGCCGCCGCCGGCGCCGGAATGCAACCCCGGACCGTACATCGTGTTCTTCGAATGGGACAAGTCGGACATCACGCCTGACGCCGCCACCATTTTGGACAACGCGGTTTCGGCCTACAGCAGCTGCGGCAGCGCCCAGGTCATGCTGGCGGGCCACGCGGACAAGTCGGGTTCGGCTTCGTACAACGTCGGTCTGTCGCAGCGTCGCGCCGACGCGACCAAGGCTTATCTCGCTTCGAAGGGTATCCCTGACGGCGTGATGACCACCCAGGCGTTCGGTGAATCGAAGCCCCGCGTCGAAACCGCGGACGGCGTTCGTGAAGTCCAGAACCGTCGCGTGGAAATCAGCTACGGTCCGGGTTCGGGCCAGTAAGCCGATTTTCCATCCTTCGGGACGGAACGAGATTGAGGGGCTGGTCCAACGACCGGCCCCTTTTTCTATGTGCATCGACGGTTGCGATACGCCGTCGCGGTAGGCCGGCAGAGTTGAGGAGGGCGCCTTGATCACGCGACTGGCGGTTGCGGGATATCGATCGCTGCGGGACATAGTGCTGGAACTGGGGCAGTTGACCCTGATCACCGGCGCCAATGGCAGCGGCAAATCCAGCCTCTATCGGGCGCTGCGGCTGTTGGCGGAAACGGCGCAAGGGCGGTTGATCGCGTCGCTGGCGGCGGAAGGCGGGCTATCCTCCGCGCTATGGGCCGGGCCTGAAAATTTCAGTCGGGCGATGCGGGCGGGCGCGCAGCCGGTGCAGGGCACGGTGCGATCCGGGCCGATCAGCCTGAAGCTGGGATTTTCGGGCGATGATTTTGGCTATGCCATCGATCTGGGGCTGCCAGACCCGACCCATCCCTTTCAGCGCGACCCGGAAATCAAGGTCGAGGCGATGTGGACCGGCGCGATGCTGGGCCGGGCCAATTTGTTTGCCGAGCGGCGCGGCGGGGCGGTGAGCCTGCGTCAGGCGCAAAGCGGGGAATGGCGGCATGCAATGACCAGCCTGTCCGCATTTGACAGCATGGTGACGCATTGCGCCGACCCGGCCGACGGGCTGGAATTGCTGATGATGCGGGAGCGGATGCGCAACTGGCGGTTTTATGACGCGCTGCGCACCGATGCGGATGCGCCGGCGCGCAGGCCGCAGGTGATGACCTATACGCCGGTGCTGGCGAGCGATGGGGCCGACCTGGCGGCGGCGATCGCGACGATCATGGCGATTGGCGACCGGGAGGAACTGGACGAGACGATCGAGGACGCCTTTCCTGGATCACAACTGCTGGTGGGCGAGGTTGATGGCCATGGCGTGGTGGAGATGCGCCAGCCCGGATTATTACGGCCGTTGGGCGCGCGGGAATTGTCCGACGGGACATTGCGCTATCTGCTGCTGGCGGCGGCTTTGCTGTCGCCACGGCCGCCTGACATCATGGTGCTGAACGAACCGGAGGCGAGTCTGCATCCGTCGCTGCTGGAACCGCTGGCGCGCTTGCTCCAGCGTGCGTCCCGCCATGGCCAGATCGTTATCGTGTCGCACAGCGAACGGCTGATCCAGGGACTGCGGCGTGGCGGCGGGATGCAGGAGATACGATTGTCCAAAGCATTGGGCGAAACGCAAAGCGATGCGGAAGATGCGCCGCGCTGGATTTGGCCCAAGAGGTAGGCGGGCTTTTCTGCCCTAACCCTGTTTCTGCATTTCCGCGATCAGGGCGCCGTCTATTTCCTTTTGCCGTTGATAGGCCGGGCGGGCGCGCAGGCGGGCGGCATAGGCTTCGAAGGCGGGGCGGGACGGGATGGATTTGAACATCAGGCCCCAATCGATCTGTGACCCGACATAGACGTCGGCGGCGGTGAACTGATCGCCGCAAATCCAGCCATCGCCCGCGACGGCGCTTTCCAGCGCATCGATCGTATCGTCGAAGCTGCCATAGCCGGCGGTGCGTTCGCGCCCTTCCGGGACGATGAAGCCCAAGGCCCGGTTGGTGACGGCGGCTTCGACCGGACCGGCCGCAAAGAAGAGCCAGCGATAATAATCATGGCGCTGGTCGACGGGCGGCGCGAGGCCGGCAGCCGGAAAGGCATCGGCCAGATAGGCGCAGATGGCGGCGCATTCGGTGATGACGCGCCCTTCATGGACGATGGCCGGCACCTTGCCCATCGGGTTGATCGCGCGATAATCGGCCGCCTTCATCGTCGTGCCATAATCGAGCAGGATGGTTTCGTAGACTTCGCCCACTTCCTCCAGCATCCAGCGGGCAATCTGGCCGCGCGACATGGGATTGGTGTAGAAGATGAGGTCGAGGGTCATGGCGCGCTCCTGAATCGGGATGCGGCAGGGTGGCGCAAGCAGATTGCATGCGCCACCCCGTTTATGGTCAGCAGCCCGCGCCCATCGCGCCGGCGAGCATGCCGCCAAGGCCGCCGCCGCATTTCTTTTTTTTCTGCCGCGGTTGCGGGGCGGGATCGTCACCCGCATCCGCTTCATCCGCGCCGCTCATCATCGATCCCATGTTCGGGCCGTTCAGCATCCACATGCTGTTGGCGCGATAGCGGACGCGGGCGATCCATTCGGGTTTCCACGCGATCTTGGGATCGGCGGGGCGGGGCGGATAGGCGAAATTGGCTTCCGGGCCATAGGCGTAGAGGCTGCCCATCAGCATGTCCGCGCCGGCCTGACCCACGGCGGCGGGGACGGTGCAGCTGGTCTGGCTGGGCGGCATCACGATTTTCTGGCCGATCAGCTTCTGCACCGATCCGGGCGAAATCCAGTCCCAGACCGGGCCGCCAAATGCCTGGCTGGCGGAGGAGGCCCACCAGACCATGTCGCCATTTTCCTTCGCGCCGAACACCCAGGCATAATAGCCGGTCGCCTGTGGCAGCGCGTTCCAGCTGAGTTCGGTCGCGCCGCCGGCGCCCGGTCGTGCCCGGCCGGTGATAGGGGGCATGAAATCCTGTTTCAGATTGAAGGCGATGTCGGGGCTGTAATTGCCGGCGATGCGATGATCGCCCAGCAGGGATGCGTTGGCCGGGATCATCTTGCGGGTCTGGCCATTGGGCCAGTCGCCATAGGTTTTGCTGTTGGAGACGCGAATTTGCCATTCCTGCGGGATGGACGCGCCGGTCATGTAGAGGCCGGGCGGCATCTGGCCCCTGGCGACCTTCGCAAAATCGATGATGACGGGCTGGCCGGGGCCGGGCGTGGCGCCACAGCCCCAATAGAGGAGCAGGCGACCCTTGGGCTTTTCACCCGGAATGGCCTGTTCCTCGCTGGGGGCGGTGCGCGGGGTGACGAGCGGGACCGATGCGCCAAGGCCGACGCCGGCGGGCAGGAAATGATCGGCGGCGGGAGCGCCGCTGGCAGGGGCGCGGGTGGAGCCGAGGCGCAGGACGAGTTCATGCATGGCCTGCGAACGGCCGCCGCCCATCATCATGCCCATGGCCGCGCCCATGCCACCGCCGCCCGACCCCATGGCGGCCATGCCCGACATGGTGCCGGCGTCGATCGTGTAGCGGGCGATCGGACCGGACGCCTGCTGGCTGGAGCCGGGGGCGGCAAGGAAAGTGAAGGAGGCGAGGAGAAGCGCGCCGCGAGCGGGGCGCGAGGTCAGAAGTCTGTGCACTACATCTGTTCCTTGATCGTTGCGGAAGAGATGCGACCATTTTTTCTGGGATGGCGGTGTGTAGCAGAGTTTCAGGGGCGCTTGAAGCGGCCTTCGCGCAGGAAGTGCGCGACCTGATCGGCGACCGGCTGGCTGTAGATCATGGCGGTGTGGGCGACGGGCAGGATGAGGTGATCGCTCTGACCCGCGACATGGGTGGCGGCGACGCTGACCTTGCCGTCATTGGGCGCGCGGAAGAGGCGGTTGGGGAGAGGCCGGGGTTTGAAATCGCCAGCTGCCGTCAAATCGGCCCCTTTGGCAGGCTCAAGGCACTTTGATCCGCGGTCCCGCTTCTTGTCTGGCATTTATCGAGAAACGCGGGATGCCGGATCAAGTCCGGCATGACGAGGGGGGGGATGGCGGGCTTTGGCCAAGTTCGGACATATTCCCCCTCCCGTAGACGGGAGGGGGTAGGGGGGGTGGGCTGGACGTAGCAACAGCCCACCCCGCTGCGACTAAATTCGCTACGCTCATTAAGTCTCGCTACCCCTCCCGCGTGCGGGAGGGGAATGGCAGGAATCCACCCCAAGCAGACCTTCTCCCGTAAAAGATGAGAGAGGCGTCCTCTGCTTGGCGGTCATCATGATCAGGCGGGTGATCGTGCCGATCTGCTGGAAGTGATACAAAAAGGGCGGCCGTTGCGGGCCGCCCTGTTCGTTTCGTGGGGGAAGACGCTTATTTGGTGCCTTCGGTGGTCCTGGCCTTGCCGCCCTTCTTGCCCTTCTTGGGCGCGGCGGGGGTGATCTGGAAGGCCAAAGCCTCATCCTTCATATGGACATGGACTTCGCCGCCATGGACCAGCTTGCCGAAGAGCAGTTCCTCGGCCAGCGGCTGCTTGATCTTTTCCTGCATCAGGCGGCCCATCGGGCGGGCGCCGTACAGCTTGTCATAGCCTTTCTTGGTGAGCCATGCCTTGGCGTCTTCGTCCAGGGTGATGTGGACGTCGCGGTCGGCCAGTTGCAGTTCCAGTTGCAGCACGAACTTGTCGATGACGCGGGCGACGATTTCCGGCGGCAGATAGCCGAAGGGCACGATCGCATCGAGACGGTTGCGGAATTCGGGGGTGAAGAGCTTCTTTACCGCGTCTTCCTGAACATCTTCGCGCGACAGTTCGCCAAAACCGATCGATTCCTTCGCCATATCCGACGCACCGGCATTGGTGGTCATGATGAGGATGGTGTTGCGGAAATCGACGGTCTTGCCGTGATGGTCGGTCAGGCGGCCATTGTCCATCACCTGCAGCAGGATGTTGAACAGGTCGGGATGCGCCTTTTCGATTTCATCGAGCAGCAGGACGCTGTGCGGATTCTGATCGACCGCGTCGGTCAGCAGGCCGCCCTGATCATAGCCGACATAGCCCGGAGGGGCGCCGATCAGGCGGCTGACCGAATGGCGCTCCATATATTCCGACATGTCGAAGCGCTGGAGCGGGATGCCGAGCAGGGTTGCGAGCTGGCGCGCCACCTCCGTCTTGCCGACGCCGGTGGGGCCGGAGAAGAGATAGTTGCCGATCGGCTTGTCGGGATCGCGCAGGCCCGCGCGCGACAGCTTGATCGCGGAGGACAACACCTCGATCGCCTGATCCTGACCGAAGACGACGCGCTTGAGATCGGTGGTCAGCGATTCCAGCACGCTCTTGTCGTCGGACGAGACGGTCTTGGGCGGGATGCGGGCCATGGTCGCGATGACGGCCTCAATTTCCTTGGGCGTGATGGTCTTCTTGCGCTTGGAGGGCACCACCAGCATCTGCATCGCGCCGACTTCGTCGATCACGTCGATCGCCTTGTCGGGCAGCTTGCGGTCGTTGATGTAGCGCGCCGAAAGCTCCACCGCCGCCTTGATCGCGTCGGGGGTGTATTTGACGTGGTGATGTTCTTCGAAGGCGGTGCGCAGGCCGGTCAGAATCTTGATCGTGTCCTCGATCGTGGGTTCGTTAACGTCGATCTTCTGGAACCGGCGCAGCAGGGCGCGGTCCTTTTCGAAATGGTTGCGGAATTCCTTGTAGGTGGTCGACCCGATGCAACGGATCGTGCCGCCCGACAAAGCGGGCTTCAAGAGGTTCGACGCATCCATTGCGCCGCCGCTGGTCGCGCCGGCGCCGATGACGGTGTGGATTTCATCGATGAAGAGAACCGCGTGCGGCATCTTTTCCAGTTCGGTAACGACCGCCTTGAGGCGTTCTTCGAAATCGCCGCGATAGCGGGTGCCGGCCAACAGCGCGCCCATGTCGAGCGAATAGATGACGGCGTCCTTGAGGACTTCGGGCACTTCGCCTTCGATGATCTTGCGCGCCAGACCCTCCGCAATGGCGGTCTTGCCGACGCCGGGATCGCCGACATAGAGCGGGTTGTTCTTCGACCGGCGGCACAGGATCTGGATGGTGCGCTCCACCTCCGCCGTGCGTCCGATCAGAGGATCGACCTTGCCGCGATCTGCCTTTTCATTGAGGTTGACGGTGAACTGGTCGAGGGCGCTGTCCTTCTTGGCCTTTCCGTCCTGCACCTTCTTTTCCTCCTCGGCGGCGGCGCCCTTGGT
>JAJZTH010000019.1 GCA_021849075.1 Pseudomonadota bacterium
AGGGCATGGCCGCCCTTGCCACACCAATGATCGAGGAGGCACAGCCGCTACAGATTAAACCCAAGGCCGCCTGAAAATGCAGCCCAGTGGCCACACCCGATTTTACACCACATTGACGGACGCGACCAAAGCGCATCCCAAACATGTCGCATGCAGGCCTTTGCCAACACAACATTTCGCTTCGTCGTGAAGTGAGATATTTTTCTGAGGCTCTTTCCGATTGGCCGCTGAGCTTGCGATTGCCAATCCATGTACCGTGATTCTGCTCGCATACGCGCCGTCTATTGCGGCCCAAACCGGTCAAATCTCGTCGAGATCGGCAACAATCCTGGTTGCACTCGCAAGGCAAGGCCTGACATATTGTGGGTTGGGGGAGGAATATCATGCAAATAGTCTTCGGGCTCTGGGCCGATGGCGGCGCCTATCCAGATCATGGCGGTGGCGCGAACGGTGCGCTCGGCCAACCCGTTGTCGGCCCTATCGGGCTTCTCGACATTCTCGAAACGACGCTCGGGATTGGCGGCCCGTTGTCTTCGCAGGTCGTTCGCATCGCTCGCTTTCAGGCATCGCTCGAAATGCTGGCAGACTCGCATTTCTGGACCCGCTCGCTCGCCGTAGATCCTTGGTCGACCGCCCGGACCTTACTTGGCTGGCGCGACGAATTGATCGGGCTAGGCTGGTGCGACACAGAGGCGTGGACGAGCCCGCGCCTGCGCGACCTTGCAACCGCCTCTCAAACGGCCAGCGATCTTCCCGCCGGATTGGAAGATCGCATTCAGGTGATACTGGCGGAACTAGCGGCTGCGAACCGCGCACCCCTACCGCATATCCGCATGATCGATGCGCTCGATGTCTGCCCTGCGTCGCTGCGGCGCCTCGTTACGCGGCTCGAAGAGTTGGGGTGCGTGATTGAGGAAATCACACCGGCTCCGTCCGCTACCGCCGAGACCGCGCTTGGCAAATTACAACGCTGGATTCTTGGTCAGGAAACCACGCTTGAAGGCGCAGATACAACCGTAACCGCCGCAACCGCATCGAGCGGCACACTTGCGGCTGAGATTGTCGGCCAATGGTTTGCGCTGCAAGAAAATGCAGATGTCGCACTCATAGCGCAAGGAGGGGATACCGATCTGCTGGATCATGGTCTGTCCGGTTCGGCGCAGCCGCGCGCCGGGCGGAGCCAACGATCCGTACATCGCGGGTCGCTTCAGTTGTTGTTACTCGCATTCAAGTCCGCATGGGCACCGTTCGATCCCCGCGCGCTGATGGAGATCTTGGTTTTTCCGGGCTCGCCCGTTGCCGGCCATGCAGCGCGCCGGCTCGCTGCAGCGCTTGAGGACGCGCCCGGACGCGGCGGCCCCGAATGGGGCGAAGCGTGGGACGATATTGCGGTAGCGGCCACAGGCTATGGCGAAGCAAAAGGCGACAGTCCTCAGAAAATCGCGTCACGCCTGGCCCGCTGGCGGAGCTGGGCGGAACCCACCATCGCCGATCCGGTAGCCGGTATGCCGATCGCACAAGCGCTAGGCATTTGCGACGCGACGATCGCATGGGCCGGCGCACGCTATGCCACGACCGATGATCAACTATATGCGGCGACCACCAAGCTTGCGAGCGAAGTGCGCGCCGCGCTCGCTGCCTTAGGCCGGGATCGCCTTCCACGCCTGCTAATCGAGCGTATAATTGATCAAGCACTTGATCTTGGCCAGCCCAATCCGAACGCACGCGCCGAAGCTGCGTCGTGGCGCGGCGTGTCCAGTCCGGGTGCAGTCTGGGCGCCGGTATCGACGGTGCTGTGGTGGAATTTCACCGCCACGACCGAAGGCAGTGTCCGATCGCCCTGGACCGAACAAGAACGAGAGGAACTGACCGCAGCAGGCTGCGCACCCGACGCCGTCACGCTGGCACCACAAGCAGCGAGCGCCGCCTGGGAGCGGGCGGTGCTCAACGCGCGCGACCGGGTAATTTTTGTTGGTACGGGGCTGGCCTGCGAAGCGGATGAGACGATGCACCCCCTCGCCCATCGGCTTAAGCCCGCCTTGGATAAGCTCGGCAATCGGGTTTCGCTAGAAAGCGCACTCACCCAGCCCGCCCTCGAATTTGCCGGGGCAAGTCTCGCACGCCAGCCTATAACGCCCAGCGCTATTGCCGAACCACGCGCGGCATGGGCTACACCTGCTGGTTTCGAGGAACGGCTTGCGGATCATCATGAGTCCGCATCCTCGCTGGAAAGCCTGCTGTCCTGTCAGCTGATGTGGGCGCTTCGCCACGTCGCTAGATTGCGCCCGGGTCGCGTCCGCGCGATCCCGGATGGGAACCAGTTGCTCGGTAATCTCGCGCACGCGATTGCGCGAGAGGTGTTTCCACCAGGGGCTCCACCCCAGCCGGAAGATGCCGAGAGCCATGCGAATACGCTGCTCGAGGCACGCATCGACCAGCTTGCGGCACCGCTTCGCCATCCCGAACTGGCCGAAGAACTCAATCTGGCACGCCGCCGCATACCCAGAGCGATGGGAGCGCTGGCGCGCTGCCTGATCGACAATGACCTGGTTGTCGAAGCAACCGAACAGCAGGTTAGCGGTACTTTCGAATCACTGCTCGCGCTGCGCGGTGCGGTCGATCTCGTCGCGCGTGATCCAGCGGGGAATGCCGTGATCGTCGATCTGAAATGGACGCGCAGCGACCGAACGCGCGTTGACGAAATCTCGACTGGTCGCGCTGTGCAGCTAGCGACATATGGCGCTCTCATTGCTGACGACCATCCCTATCGCGCCGGCTATTTTCTGCTCAGCCAACGACAGTTCCTGACGCTGGCGGACAACAACTTGGTGGGGCGACCGATCGACGGCGTGCGTAGCTTTCCAGAAACCTGGGCGACGATCGTTGATGCCTGGAAGCGGTGGCGAGGAGCCGCGGGAGATGGACAGCTATTGGCGATGGGCGTTGCCGGCGCTGCCGATCTGGTCCCGGCAGAGATCGCCATTGCTCGTGATGTCCACTGCAACTGGTGCGACTATGCCACGCTCTGCCGCGTGCGGGGGCTCGCATGACGGAGACTGTGATGTCCAATCGTGTCGATACGCTCATCGCGAGCGCCGGAACGGGCAAGACCTACCGCCTTGTTGAGGAGATCGCTGCCGAAGTTATCGCAGGCACACCGCCTAACCGCATCTTGGCCACGACCTTCACCAAGAAGGCCGCGGCGGAACTTGCTGGACGGATCAGAGCCCGGCTGATCGATCTTGGTGAGCCAAAACTCGGGGCTGCGATGCTTGCCGCACGCATTGGCACGGTCAACTCGGTCTGCGGCGCACTGATTAGCGAGTTCGCGTTCGAGATGGGACGTACGCCAATCGCGGAGGTTATCGCTGAAGACCGGCAGGGCCCGATTTTCAATCGCGCCTCCGGCTCCGTGATCGAGACCTGCGGCCAGGAGATTGCCGAGATCGCGGAAAGGTTCGGGATTCCGCCGCGCAGCTACACAGCCAATGGTAGAACAATCACTGGCTGGCAGGATGAAGTGCGTCGGCTCGTCGATTTGGCACGCTCCAATGGTATCCCGGCTGAGCGACTGGCACATTGTGCCAACTATTCGGCGCAGAGCTTGCTCGCCCTATTGCCTGCGGCTAGCAGCAGCGACGGCAATAGTCTTGATAGCGCGCTCGAAGCTGCACTTCGGGCCTGCATTGTCGAGGTTGAGAAGAACCGAGCGACGTTGAAGGGCGGGACGCTGAAAAGCGATGTGCCCGCTGTCGAAAAGGCACTTCGGGCTTTCGATACGGGCGATCGCATTGGTTGGGCAGAGTGGGCGAAGCTTGCAAAACTCGGGGCGACCAAAACCGATGCGCATCTCTTCGCCGGCGTCGTTGCGACCGCAATCGTGCATCCGCATCATCCTGGCCTGCGCGACGATATCGAGCGCTACATCGGCCTGATCTTCGATTGTGCGGCGCGCTGCATGATCGCCTATGCTGACTATAAAGCGGCGCGTGGCCTGCTCGATTTTGTCGATCAGGAATTATTGGCGCTTGAGATTCTGCGTACGCCAACCAATGCGAGCCGGCTTCGAGAGTTGATCGGCGCCGTGTTCGTCGACGAATTCCAGGATTCGAGCCCGATACAGATCGCGATCTTTACTGCCTTGTCGCGCATCGCGAGCCGCAATCTGTGGGTTGGTGATCCCAAACAGTCGATTTACGGCTTTCGTGACGCGGATCCAGCACTCACATCGGCAGCCGCTGCGGCCATCACCACTGCTTCCGGCGGCGAAACCGGATTTCTGCGCCGTTCATACCGCACGCGGCCAACACTGGCGGCGTTCGTCAACGCAGCGATTGCGCCAAACATGCTGCGCACGGACATGAAGGCGGAGGAAATCACGTTCGACGGGTGCGAGCGATCCGAGAATCCTGACGCGCCGCCCGCCCTTTCAATCTGGGGGGCATCGGGAAAGAACAAGGGGGAACGCACGGCCCTATTGGCCGCACGGGTCGCTGGCTTGCTGAAACAAGCCGATCAATGGCCTGTGTCGCTCAAAGACGGAACCTCCCGCGATGCTCGCGGCGGAGATATTGCCGTGCTGTGTCGCGGAAATATCCAGGTTTCAGACTTGGCCGCGGCGCTCGCCGGACATGGAGTCCGGGTTGCGGTCGAACGGCCCGGCCTACTCGATCAACCCGAGATCGAACTGGCACTCGCAGCCTTTCGATGGATTGCCGACCCGAGCGACAGCCTGGCACTCGCCGAACTGGGCCGCCTAGCTTCAGATAGCGATGACTGGTTCACGGCCGCCTTCGATGCGCAATCCCGAACGGCATTGGAGGCCTGCCTTCCCTTTGTCGCTCCTTTAGCGGCAATTCGCCAGCGTGCCGCGCAACTCTCGCCGGCAGAAGTGCTGGATGCACTGCTTCATGTCGACACGGTGCTCGACGCCGTGCTGCGTTGGGGGAATGCCGAGCAGCGGCTGCAGAACCTGGAATCGTTGCGAACTTTAGTGCTGGCATATCAGGACAATCAACACGGCGACCGACAAGCCGCGACGCTCGCGGGCGCAAGCGAATGGATCGCAGCACGCGCCGATGCTCGCCAGCCTGCGAGCCGACATCCGGATGCGGTCAACATTCTCACTTATCATGGCGCGAAGGGGCTTGAATGGCCGATCGTAGTGCTGAGCGAACTCGACGCCGCGGCAAAAGCGTGGCCGTTTGGGGTCAGCGCGGAGGATGAGGCCCCGCCAAGCTGGGATGATCCGCTTGCCGCGCGCATTCTGCGCTATTGGCCCTGGCCTTACGGAGAACAGCGCAAGGATGTCCATCTAGACGTAACCGCTCCGGCATCGCCTCAAGGCGCTGCGACGCTCAACGACGAGCGTCTTGAACGGGTACGGCTGTTATATGTCGGGCTGACCCGCGCACGCGATCACCTGGCGCTGGCCACGACTGGAGCGGCGCAGGCCTGGCTCGATGAATTGATGCGCGACGACGGCACTCCGCTCGTTGCGCACGCCGGTGGCACGCTCAGCGTTGACGGCGAGACAGTCCCGAACCGTTCGCAACCCGATGCCGCCGATTCGGCTGACTCTGGTGCGACGCCAGCTATAGAATTTACCCGGCCGTCGGTAGATCCAGTTGCGCATCCCGTGTTGCGGCTGCGCCCGAGCGACAGCAGCAACGATGCGCTCGTCGTAAAGACCGCTCAGATCGAACCCCTTGGGGCAAGGTTTGCGCTGGTCGGAAACCCGGATATGCAGTTGCTCGGCGAAGCAATGCATCGCTTTCTCGCCGCGGACAAACCTGATCTGGACCTGGCTATCCGGACCAGTCGCGCCACCGCCACGCTATCTCGATGGGGCGTGCCGCAGCTTCGGCCCGAAGATCTAATCGAAATCTCGGATCGGTTGCATCGGTTCATCGCGAAGCAGTTCCCTGTGGCTCCTAGAACCACCCACATTGCGAAACGAGATGCGCAAGCGCGCGCCCTTCGAAACCAAGCTCGAACCAGTCTAGATCGGCCATGGAACAAGCCCATGGCTTGCCGGCAATGGCCGACAGGCGACGATCGACAAACGGCCGGTCGAAAGCGGCATTATGGGCAACGATGATGTCAGAGGAGGCTAGGATGTCCACGGCCGCAGCATCGTCGATTGCTTGGCCTGCAACGTCTTCCTCCGTCAGGCCGGTCAGCATCGTGATCCTGGGGTCCAGCGGCATGGCCGGATCCTCACGCCAGACGCGGGGCACACCGACCTGAATGATGCGCCCTTGTGCGTCGAACCGGAAGCGCTGGACAGCCAGCTCGATGATGCGATCCGCATCGTGGTTCAGCCCGGTCGTCTCAACGTCGATCGCGACGCCAATCCGGCTCGGGACGAGTGGGGCCGCCTCGTGAAAGGCAGTGACCGGCATGAGGCCGCTGCACGCGGAAGTCTGGATGTGCGCTCAACAATTCGGCCGCATGCGCATGGCGATCATGGACGGCGCTCATGCTGCCTCGACGACCCTGAAGACGGCACCGCTTCCCGCGTCGCGCACGAGATCGACCCGCTTTCCATCCCAGTGATAATCCAGATGCCGCCCCTGAACAGGACCGGACGCGCAATCCGGGTAGAAGAGAGCGACGCATTCCCCACCAGTCTGCCGAACGCTTGGATAGGCAATGCCGTTCGCCCCGCCGGTCCGCAGGCGCGCCGCAAGTTGCTGCGCCGCTCGATAACTATCCGCGTCAAGGCAGGCTCGGAATTCATTTCTGTCGTCACGAAGGTCATGAAGCTCGGCATCGACCTTCATCACTATCTCGCGGAACTGAGACGTCCAGCCCGGAGGCTCACTGGTTCTCGCCATGAAGGCCGCATGGTGGTGGATCGTCTCGAAAAGCGCGGTTTCATAATTGCGTGCCACGTATAGGACGCCAAATTCTCCGCCCGAGAAACGGCTCGGCCGATCGATGCTGACATGCGTGAACGATGCCATCAGATATGAGGAGCCGACGCCTCCAACCCGGCGCCCCGACGGCACTAGATCGATGTTGCCGACGGATGCCATGATGCGCGGGTTCGTCTTCTGCTCTGCCGAAAGCAGAAGGGGCCAGTCGGCGGGGTCCGCAATATCCTCGAACAGGTCGATGGGAGGATAGATGCTGCGGATGATCCTGACCGCCCCCTCCCATTCGACCTTGCTGACCGGCGGTTCGTCTGGCGTCGTCACCAGCCACCACGCTCCGCGTCGAGATAGCGCCGGACCCGCATGATGTCGGTCAGTTCTCCCCCGATCATCACCTGCAAAGCGCTGGCGCCGCCAAAAGCGGCATTGGGGGCTTTGATCCAGTCATATCCGCGCTGCGGCTCCTGAAAGATGATCCGCAAAGCCTTGTGGATGCCCATCAGGTTGGAAAGCCGGGCCAGCCCGTCGCGCGAGATACGTCCCGGCCCCTCTGCCTTCCACCTGCGGTAGGTCCGCACCGGCATGTCGGTCAGCACAGCAGCCTGCTCATCCGTGACACCCCATCGCGCAAAAAGGTTGAGCGCCGCACGGAACAGCGCACCACCTTCTTCCTGCGAAATCGGCTCTGGCCGGAAAGGGGCCGGAACAGTGTCAATCCGCTGCAACATCGCCATACATACCTCCATCTGGCATGACGTAATTCATATAATGCCATTTGGCAATATTTAGACAGTCAGGAGTCAATAAGTGTCACGTGCCAAACATGGGGTGGATCACCTCCGCGCCATCCCGCAACCGACAGAGATAATTCGACCACCACTGCGCCATGCGAACCCGCTCGTCCCAATGCGCCCCGCGATGATAAGCAGCCCGGACGCTGTCACGCTCGCGATGCGCCAACGACCGTTCGATTGCATCGGGATGCCACAAGCCGCTTTCATTCAGAAGCGTGCTCGCAGTGGATCGAAATCCGTGCGAGGTCATCTCCTCGCCCGTAAAGCCCAGTCGTCGGATCGCGATGTTCAGCGTATTTTCGCAAATGGGCTTGAGCCATGTACTGTTTGCAGGAAACAGATAGTCACCGCGATTCCCCAACGCTCGGAGATCCCGCAGCAAATCAAGCGTTTGCTTCGACAAGGGAAAAACATGAGGCTTGCGCATCTTCGTGCGCTCGGCAGGCACGCGCCAAATCGCCGCCTCGAAATCAATCTCGTCCCACTTTGCCTTCCGCAGTTCGCCCGGACGGAGATAGACATGCGGGGCCAGCTGCAAAGCAAACCGCGTTTCGATCCTGCCGCCATAGCCATCGATCGCACGCAGCAGCTCGCCAACCTTCTCCGGCTTCAGGATAGCCGCATGATGCTTCACCTTCGGGGTGACCAGCGCACCGCGCAGAATGTCGGCCGGGTTGTGCTGCGCCCGTAAGGTTGCCACCGCATAACGGAATACACGGCCGGAGAATGCACGGGCGCGGGTGGCAGATTCATAATGCTCTTTCTGCTCGAACCGCTTGAGCGCCCTGAGCAACTCATGGGCCGTGATGTCCTTGATGGGCCGATTGCCGATCTTGGGGTCCAGCACGTCGCGAAACCAGCGCATCTTCTTGAGCGTGGCGGGAGCCTTGCCCTCGATCTCCATCTTCGCGATGAATTCGTCCGCCACGACCCGGAAGGTCGTGCGGGCCGCAGCCTCGGCCTTCAGCCTCTCCTGCTTCCTGTGGGCAACAGGGTCGACGCCCTGCTCAAGATATTCCCGGGCTTCGTCGCGCTTCTCGCGCGCCTCTCTCAGGCTCATGTCGGGATAGCGCCCCAGCGCCATCTTCTTCTCGATGCCGTGAAAGCGGAACTTCACCCGCCATAGCAGCGAGCCATTGGGGTTGACCAGGAGATAGAGCCCGGCGCCGTCGGCCACCTTATAGGCTTTTTCCCTGGGCTTCAGGGTCTTGATCTGAACTGCAGTCAGCATCTGGGGGCCTCGACTCAAGCATGTCATTTAGGCCCCCGGATTTGGGGCCCCCAAATCACCTGGATACAGGTGGACGCGTGGGGGCTTCACCGGAAAGCCGATGCTCAAGCATAGCAAATTTTTAGCTGATTTTCGAGGGTTTAGGCCCCTTTCGAGTGGCGTTCCTGGTGCCGCTTACGTGACTCGAACACGTGACCCCATCATTACGAATGATGTGCTCTACCAACTGAGCTAAAGCGGCGTCGGGGCGGGCAGATAACAGCGGTTGGCGCGGAGGACAAGCGGGCATTTGCATCTGCTTCCTTCTTTTATGCGAACATCCGCGCCGGCGCGGCGCAGGCGGGGAAAACCCCGTCCCATTTACCGCAAATTTACCATCTGGTGGCACGGTCGCGCTTGACCATGCCATATTCTGGCCTGAGATAGGACGACCGGATGGATACTCTGCGGGGGCATGACGCCGCCAATGACGAAGATGATTTCGACTATGCCGATGCTATGGAGGTCGAAAATCCGCCCGTTCTCGTATCCGACGAACGGCGCATGCAGGTGCGCGCCTATAATTACTGGACGTCGTTGCTGGGGAGCCGCACCCTGCCCTCGATCGAGGATCTGGTGCCCGAACAGCTGGAGGATTTCGGTCCCCATGCCGTGCTGTTGGACTTCAGCGTCGGCCTGGACAATCCGGCCATCGTTTATCTGGGCACTGCGCTGCGGCAGGAATGTGAGATTGAAGGCGCCATCGACTATATCAACGATGTGCCAGCCCGCTCGCTGCTCTCGCGCCTGACCGACCATTATCTCCAGATCATCGCCAATGCCGCGCCGATCGGCTTCGAGGCCGAATTCATCAATCAGCGTGGCGCGGAAATCATGTATCGCGGCATTTTGATGCCCTTCTCCTCCGATGACGAGACGATCGACTTCGTCTTCGGCGTCATCAACTGGAAGGAAGTTGCCAGCCACGCCGTCATCGAAACGCTGGAGCAGGAAGTCGGCGAAGCGCTGCGCACCGCGCCTGTGCCGCAAAGCAGCGCACCCGTCTGGGCCGATGGTCCCGCTGCGCCGGCCGCCTCCAACTATTTCGAAGAGGATGAGGAAGAGGAAGACACGCTCGACCTGGCCGGCATGGAATGCCCGCCGGACGACGCTTCCTTGTCCGACTGGCTGGCGCTCGCCCGCGATGGCGCGGCGCGTGTCCGCATTTCCGAAGCGCGCAGCCATGCCGCCCTCTATCGCGCAGTCAGCCTGTCCTACGATTTCGCGCGCGTGGCGAAGGTGCGTCCGGACGATTATGCCGAACTGCTCGCCGACTATGGGCTGAAGGCGCAGGCGCGCAGTCCCATGACCGCGATCATCAAGCTGGTCTTCGGCGCCACCTATGACAAGACGCGCATCACCGAATATGCGACCGCGCTCGACCATGCGATGACGCAGCAACTGGGCGTGGGCGAACTGGGCGATTATCTGGCCGCCTATCGTGGCGGCCTCAAGGCGCTGGTCCGCGACGAACGCGCCGCGCGCAAGGCCGATGCCCCTGCCCGTCCCAGCCGCCGTGATGCCGCCCGCGCCGCCATCAAGGCCGCCATCGCGATCGATCCGGTTGCCGTCACTACCGATGCCGACGGCCTGGCCGTCGTCATTGCCCGGCGCGAAGCGGATGGCACATTGGCGATCGTCGCCGCCCTGCCGCAGGATAGCGACCTTGGCCAGCGCGTGATCGTCGCCGCCGCCCCATAACCGGCCCCGGCAGGTTGCGCCGTGCGAATGATCGCGAACGGCGGTAAAATGCTTGGAATAAGGCCGCATTCGCGCTCGACATGCGGCGTGCGCTGGTCGATAACAGGGTGTCAGCCACGCCCCGCGCCGTTTGCGCGGGCCGTTTTGCGTTGCATCATATAATTTCAAAAATTAGAAATTTTATTTCGCGACAAGGGTTGAGCCGCCCTTGTCGCGAGCGCATATACACGCCCCTAGCCGAGGAGTCGCACGGCGGCGTTCCAGCTCCTCCTCCGTTTACGATCAAAGCGGGAAAATCCGCTGTGAGAGGTGGAAGCGAATGACGGCGCTGGCGGAAGCGAAGAAGAACGAAGTCGACACGATCATCCGAAAGGCGCTGGAAGACGCGCTGAGCAAGGGCGCCCTGCCCGGCGAAAGCGAGGGACTGGACGATGCGGCTCTGACCGCCGCCGCCACGTTCCTGGGCGCGACCGCCAATGGTCGCAAACCGGGTCATGCGGTGATCGCGATGGAAACGCTGGGCGAAGGGGCCAATGGCCGCTTCATGCGGCTGGCGATCGTCAATGACGACATGCCCTTCCTGGTGGATTCGATCGCCAATGCGCTGGCGGCCGCCGACATCACCATTCATCGACTGCTGCACCCCGTCCTGTCGGTGGAGCGCAAGGGCGACGGCGCCCTGTCCGCCATCCTGGATGATGAAGCCCCCGGCGCGCGCCGGGAATCGATGATCTATGTCGAAACCGACCGCGCCGATTCCAAGGCGCGCCGCGCGCTGGAAAAGGCGTTGCAGGAAACGCTGTCGGACGTGCGCACCGCCGTGGCCGATTGGCCGCGCATGCAGGCGGCGATGGCCGCCGATGCGGACGCCGTGCCCGATGAGGAAGGCGCCGCCCTGCTGCGCTGGTTCCTTGCCCGCCACTTCACCCAGACCGGCCATGAAATCGTCAGCCGCGATGGCTCCAGCAGCGCGCCGCTCGGCATCTGCACCCGGCATGACCGGCCGCTGATCGCGCCCGCCTCGCTGGAGGCCGCCTTTACCTGGTTCGAAGAAGGCAAGCGCACCCCACTGATCATCAAGTCCAGCCGCCTGTCGCGGGTGCATCGCCATGTGCTGCTGGACCTCGTCATCATCCCGGTGCGCGAGGGCAAGCAGATCAAGGCGCTGTCGATCCACGCGGGCATGTGGACCAGTTCGGGTCTGGCCGCCACGCCGGACAAGGTGCCGTTGCTGCGATCGGCCCTGTCCACGCTGATGGACAAGTTCGGCTTCGACCCGTCAGGCCATGCCGGCAAGACGCTGGCCCACGCCCTGACCGCGCTGCCCCATGACATCACCATCGGCTTTGATCGCGACACGCTGGAGCGGCTGGCGCTGACCTTCATGTCGCTGACGGATCGGCCGCGCCCCAAGCTGGCGCTCGCCACCAGCGCTCTTGCCCGCCATCTCTACGCCTTCGTCTGGCTGCCGCGCGAAGAATTGTCGACCGCGCGCCGCGTGAGCATTCAGGACATGCTGGCGCTCAAGAGCCATGGCGCGGTGCTCAGTTGGTCGATCGCTCTGGAGGAAGGCGGCCTGGCGCTGCTGCGCATCACGCTCGATCTGCGCGACGGCGGCGTCGTGCCGGATGATGTCGCGCTGGACCGGATGCTCAAGCAAATGGTGCGCGGCTGGATTCCCGCCGTCGAGGAAGCGCTCGCCACCACCGAGGAGCCGGGCCGCGCCGCCGCGCTGGCGCAGCGTTATGGCGGCGGCTTCCCCCTTGCCTATCGCAACGGCGCAGGGCCGGAAGAAGCCGCGATCGACATTCGCCTGATTCACGGCCTGTCGGGTGAGGGCGACAAGTCGATCCGCATCTACCGCAACCCGGAAGACAGCGCCGAACGGCTGCGCCTGAAACTCTACAGCCACGACACCGTCGCTCTGTCCGAAGTCGTCCCGGTGTTCGAAAATTTCGGCTTCCGCGTGATCGAGGAGATGACGACCGCCATCGACGGCGGCACGCTGGGCCATGTCCAGCGCTTCGTGCTGGAATTGCCGGCGGGCGGCAATGCCCAGGCCGTGGTGGATCGCGCCGCGATCGTCACCGAAGCCATCGCGCAGGTGCTAGAAGGCCATGCCGAAAATGACCGCTTCAACGAACTGATCGTCACCGCCGCCCTCGCGCCGCGGTCAGTGGTGCTGCTGCGCGCGCTCTATCGCTATCTGCGGCAGGCGGGCGTGGCCTATGGCATGGCGACCTTTGCCGACACGCTGCGCAAGGCGCAGGGCGTCACCGCCAACCTCATCACCCTGTTCGACGCCCTGCACAACCCCGCCGCGCGGGATGGCGCGGAAGACCGCATCGCCAATGCACAGGCGGAAATCGACGCCGGGCTGGAACAGGTCAGCGCGATCGATGAAGATCGGGTGCTGCGCCTGCTCCGCGCGGTCATCACCGCAACTTTGCGCACCAATTTCTACGCGCCCGCCGCGCAGGAAGCGCTCGCTTTCAAACTCGACAGCGCGCTGGTGCCGGGCCTGCCCGCGCCACTGCCCTGGCGCGAAATCTGGGTCTATTCCCCGCGCGTCGAGGGCATTCATTTGCGCGCCGGCCCGGTCGCGCGTGGCGGCCTGCGCTGGTCCGACCGCCGCGACGATTTCCGCACCGAAATATTGGGCCTGATGAAGGCGCAGCGCGTGAAGAACGCCGTCATCGTGCCGACCGGCGCAAAGGGCGGCTTCTACCCCAAGCAGCTGCCCAGCCCGCAGGTCGATCGCGACGCCTGGTTTGCCGAAGGCACGGAAAGCTATCGCATCTTCATCCGTTCGCTGCTGTCGGTGACGGACAATATCGTCAAGAACAAGGTCAAGCACCCCGCAGATATCGTCATCCATGATGGCGACGATCCCTATTTCGTGGTCGCAGCGGACAAGGGCACCGCCACCTTCAGCGACGTCGCCAATGCGATCGCGCTGGAACAGGGCTTCTGGCTGGGCGACGCCTTCGCCAGCGGCGGCTCCAACGGCTATGACCACAAGGCGATGGGCATCACCGCGCGCGGCGCGTGGATTTCGGTCCAGCGCCACTTCGCCGAAATGGGCGTCGATGTGCAGAGCGAGCCGGTCAGCGTCGTGGGCTGCGGCGACATGTCGGGCGACGTGTTCGGCAATGGCATGTTGCTCAGCAAAGCGATCAAGCTGGTCGCCGCCTTCGACCATCGCCATATCTTCTTCGACCCCGCGCCCGATCCCGCGAAAAGCTGGGAAGAGCGCAACCGTATGTTCGCCCTGCCCCGGTCGAGCTGGGAGGATTATGACAAGGCGCTTATTTCCAAGGGCGGCGGCGTCTTCTCGCGCAGCCTCAAGCGCATCCCCCTGACGCCCGAAATGCAGGCGATCCTGGATGTCACGGACAAGGAAATGGAGCCGGCCGCACTCATCTCCGCGATCCTGAAGGCGCCGGCCGACCTGCTCTGGTTCGGCGGCATCGGCACCTATGTAAAGGCGGCGGCGCAAAGCCATGGCGATGTGGGCGATCCCGCCAATGATCGCCTGCGCATCAACGCCGAACAGCTGCGCGTCAAGGTGGTGGGCGAAGGCGCAAACCTCGGCACCACCCAGGCGGGCCGCATCGCTTTCTCGCTGCGCGGCGGGCGGATCAACACGGACTTCATCGACAATTCGGCCGGCGTCGATTGTTCGGATAATGAAGTGAACATCAAGATCGCGCTGAACAAGGAAATGGCGGAAGGCCGCCTGCCCTTCGACAAGCGCAACGCGCTGCTGGAAAGCATGACCGATGCGGTAGGCGACATCGTGCTGGAGGATAACCGGCTTCAGGCGCTGGGCCTTTCCATCGCCGAAGCGGGCGGCGCGGCCGACCTCGCCTCCTATGTCCGCCTGATCGAGACGTTCGAGGAAACCGGACGGCTTGATCGTCAGGTGGAAGGGCTGGCCGCAAATGACCAGTTGCTGCGCCGGGGTCAGGATGGCCTGGGCCTCACCCGCCCTGAACTCGCCGTGCTGCTCTCCACCGCCAAGCTGGCGTTGCAGGACGCGATCGAACATGGCGAACTGGCGTCCGACGCCAGCATGGGCGCCGAACTCGCCGCCGCCTTCCCCCCTGCCATGCAGAAGAAGGAAGCGGACGCGATCGCAGCTCATGCGCTGAAGAAGGAAATCATCGCCACCAAGGTCGCGAACCGCATCGTCAATCGCCTCGGCCTCATCCATCCGTTCGAACTGGCGGAGGAGGAAGGCTGCTCGCTCGCCGACCTCGCCAGCGCCTTCCTGATCGCCGAGCGGCTCTACGACATTCGGACCCTGTGGGATGACATCGACGCCGCTGACATGGGCGAAGCCGCGCGCCTTGCCCTGTTCAGCGACATCGCCAGCGGCATGCGTGCGCAGATTGCCGATATCCTGCGCGCCGTGCCTGCCGGCACGCTTCCGGCGCAGGGGCATGATCGTCTGGCCAAGGGCGTGGGCGCGCTCGCATCGCAGGTCGACGATCTGCTGACCAGCGAAGCGCAGCGCCGCGTCAATGCCGTGACCGATCGCCTGCTCGGCCTTGGCGCGCCCGAAACGCTGGCGGTGCGCACCGCCGGCCTGTTCAAACTGGACGGCGCCGTCGGCATCGCGGCGCTGGCCGCGCGACTGGATCTGGAGGAGATCGCGCTCACCCGCGCCTTCACCCATCTGGGCGAAGCCGTCGGCATCGACTGGGTTCAGTCCACCGCCGCCCGCATGGAGCCGACCGACCCGTGGGAACGCCTGCTCATCTCTGGCGTCGCGCGCGACATGCAACAGGTGCGGCTTGACTTCCTGGCCCAGGGCAAGGGCAAGGATATTGCCGAGCATGTCGAACAATGGCTCCAGGCCAAGGGCGCGCGCATCCAGCAATTCCGCTCGCTCGTCCACCGCGCCAAGGCGGCGGCGACGCCCAATGTCGCCATGCTGGCCGAAATCGCCGGGCAAGCCCGCGGCCTGCTGGGCCGCTGACCCTCGATCAACACAAAAGGGGCGCCATCCGATGCGGATGGCGCCCCTTTTTTATGGCTGTAATGCTTTCACGCTTATGCCTTAAACACCCAACATCCGTTCGGGCTGAGCTTGTCGAAACCCCGCTCTTTCTTGACGATTAAGAAAAGTGCAGCCCCCTTCGACTGCCTGCCAAGGCAGGCGCTCAGGGCGAACGGGTTATGTTTAAAGCCAGGTGCCTTACCCTTGATCGATGTAAAAAAGGGGGCATCCTAATCAGATGCCCCCTTTTCTTTACATCGGTGATGATCAAACCGCTTAAGGCTGCGGCGCGTCCGTCGCCGGCGCATCATCCACGGCATCGTCATCGCCATAAGGATCGGGGATCGTCACCTTGGGCGCACCCTTCTTGCCGGGCGTCGGCATATCCTCGCCATAGATGGGGACCACGCCTTCCGGCGGCGCGCGACCATGCAGCGCGTCAATCTCCGCCTGCCGCTGCTTCATGTAAAGATTTTTGTAGACGGTATAGGGGTCGTCTTCCTTGCGGATCGCCTGGATCGTTTCGTCGAACGCCGCACGCTCGCCAAGCTGGTTCAGGATCGTCGTCGGGATGACGAAAGCCGGCGTATTGAACGGCTTGCCCACCGCCAGCGGCACGATCATCTTGTCCACCGTGTCGCCGATAATATCGCGCAACGTCGTCGGGCCGACGATTGGCAGATACATGTACGGCCCGGGACCAATGCCATAATAGCCCAGCGTGTTGGCAAGTCCGTTATTGCGATGCGGCAGATGGAAAGGCTTGCGCTTGGCGACGTCGAACAGGCCCAGGAAACCCAGAGTCGAATTGACGCCGAAGCGCCCTGCCGTCTCCGCCGCCTTGCCCGGTTTGAACTGGAGCAGATAGGCGGCGAACACCACCGGTTCCTGCAAGTTGGAGAAGAAATTGCGCAGCCCCTTGCGCACCGGACGCGGCAGGCCCTTGTTATAGGCTTTGGCGACTGGCTCCACGACCGCCTTGTCGACCGACTGCACCGCTTCGAAACTCTTGGCGTTCAGCTGCTCCAGCGGGTCGCCCTTGGGCGCGCCCTTATCGCCGGTGACGACGATATCCTGCCCGGCGGCGTCAGCGGACGGCGGAGTCGTGGGCGCAACGGGCGGCGGCGCGGCGTCGACCGCCTGATCCGGCGCAGCGCCGGCAGGCGCGCTATCCTGCAACACAGCGGCGTCCGCAACGGCGGCCATGGCCAGTTGCGGCGCATCGGCCTGCGCCTGGGTCCCCATCATCATCATTCCCGCGGCGACGGCCGGCAGCAGCATAGTCTTTTCCCTGTTGCGGCCACCGCTCGCTCTCCTGAAGAGCGGACCGTTCTGCGCCCGACGTCCCGGCGCCATTTCATCCGTGTTACATCGGGCAGACACTGCGGCTAGGCGGGATGACCGCGCCCGTCAATAGCACCGCTGCGCAGCCACCTTTGCCGTAAGGGCATCCGCCGCAAGAAGATCAATCGCTTACATTTTGATACAATTTACCCAATGCGACTCGTTTGCAATTGCGAGTCGTTCGCGGTATGCGATCCGCCTCATTTCTTGCAGGACTTGTCCCTTTCCGATGCACGGAACCGCCCGCGTCCCGACCCAAAAGAAGAAGAGCGCCAAGGCTTTTTGGCTGAAGCAGCTGCATACCTGGCATTGGGTCAGTTCGGCGATCAGCCTCATTGGCCTGCTGCTCTTCGCCTTTACCGGCATCACCCTCAACCACGCCGCCGATGTCGAGGGCGCGCCGCAGACCATTTCGAAAAACGCCACCCTGCCCGCCGATCTGCTGAAACAGGTCGCGGCAGACGATGCGCCTGATACCAAAAAGCCGCTGCCCGCTCCCGTCGCCGCATGGGTGGAAAAGGCAATCGGCCAGAGCGGCGCGGGCGTTGCCGAATGGTCGGCCGACGAAGTCTATCTCCCCCTGCCCCGCCCCGGCGGCGACGGCTGGGTCGCGATCGACCGGCATGAAGGCGCCGTCACCAGCGAAAGCACCAGCCGCGGCTGGATCAGCTATCTCAATGATCTGCACAAGGGCCGCAATGCCGGCGACGCCTGGAAATGGTTCATCGATATTTTCGCGGTCGCCTGCTTCCTGTTCGCCCTGACCGGGCTGCTGCTGCTGCAACTGCACGCAAAGAAGCGCCCGACCACCTGGCCGATCGTCATCGCCGGCCTTGTCATTCCGGCGATCCTCGCCGTCATCTTCATCCACTAACGGGGGATTTTTCCGCACATGCAGATTACCCACAAGCTCATGCTGACGAGCGGGGCGACACTGAGCGCCGCCGCAACGCTTGCCGCGCCCGCAACCGCGCAGACGCTGGACGTCACGCTGACGCTGCCGCGCCTGTCGGTCGCCGAATATCATCGCCCCTATGTCGCGATCTGGATCGAAAAGGAAGGCGCGCCTGCCCGGACCCTGTCCGTTCTCTATGATCTGGGCAAGCGCAACAATGCCGGCACGAAATGGCTGCGGGACGTACGCAGCTGGTGGCGCGTATCGGGTCGTTCGCTCAGCCTGCCGGCCGACGGCGTCAGCGGCGCCACGCGCGCGCCCGGAACCCATAAGCTCAGCTTCGTCTCCGGAAAGGGCGGCATGCCCACGCTGACGCCGGGCAAATATACGCTGGTGGTCGAAGCCGCGCGGGAAGTGGGCGGCCGGGAAGTGGTCCGCGTGCCGCTGACCGTCACGGCATCGGGCGCCAAGGGCAGCGCGACCGGCTCCGCCGAACTCGGTGCCGTCGCCGTCAACCTGTCACGCTAAGGAGGGGATTGCCATGATGAAGTTCCGCACACTGCTGCTTGCAGCAGGCGCTCTGGCCTGCCTGCCTGCCGTGGCTCAGGCTGCGCCCCGCCCGTGGATGCTGCCATCCGAAACCATGTTTGCCGGAACCGGCAATGAATGGTTGACCGTAGACGCCGCCATCTCCAGCGATCTCTTCTACTTCGACCATCCCGGTCAGAATTGGGAGCCGGTCATCACCGCCCCGGACGGATCGTCCGTAACCGCCGAAAATCGCACCGTGGGCAAGCTGCGCGAAACCTTCGACGTGCCGGTGACGGCAAAGGGCAGCTACAAGATCGCGATCACCAACGTCATGGTGATGGGCGGCTATATGCTTAATGGCGAGCGCAAGATGCTGCCGCGCGGCACCACGCCCGCAACGCTGGCGGCCGCCATCCCGCAGGGCGCGACCGATGTTCAGACTGCCCAGGCCAGCACCCGCATCGAAACATTCGTCAGCGCTGGCGAGCCGACCCGTGACGCCTTCAAACTGACGGGCAAGGGGCTGGAAATGATGCCCGTCACCCATCCCAATGATGCTGCCGTGGGCGAACCGGCCACATTCCAGTTCTTGCTCGATGGCAAGCCGGCGGCGGGTCTGGACGTCACCGCCATTCCCGGCGGCGTGCGCTATCGTCAGGATCTCAAGCAAATGGATGCCAAGACCGACGCCGAAGGCAAGGTCACGCTGACCTGGCCGGATGCCGGCATGTATTGGGTCAGTGTCAGCACCGGCGGACGGCGCGGCGGCGAAGGCGGTCCCGGTGGCCAGCCCGGCGGCCCCGGCAGCGCCGCTGGCGGACAGCCGGCTCAGGCTGGCGGCGAAGGCCAGGGCGCGCCCCGTCCGCCCATGGGTCCGCCCCAGAACCGCGCCACCTATGCCATGACGATCGAGGTGCAGGGCTGACCGGCCACGGCATCCGCATCGCGATAGCCCCCGACCTGACGCCCGAGGCATTCCTCGGCCGTCAGCGTCAGGGCGCTATCGTCGCCTATGGCGGTCCCACCATGGGGACCAGCTGGTCGGCGCAGATCGTCGCTCCGCCGCCCGGTTGCGCCGCCGCCATCGAAGCGGTGCTGGCGCGCATCATCGACCAGATGAGCAATTGGGAGCCGACCTCCGCCATTAGCCGCTTCAACCGCGCGCCGGTCGGCGAATGGATGCCGCTGCCGCCCGACATGATAACCGTGCTGCGCGCCGGACTGGACATGGCCCGCCTGTCGAACGGCGCCTTCGATCCCGCCATCGGGCGACTGGTCGATAGTTGGGGCTTTGGTCCCGGCTTGCAGGGCCAGCCCGGCTATGCCGTCCCCGCGCCATGGACCCGGATCGAGGTTGACCGCAATCACGCCCGCCGCCTCGCCGACGTAACGCTCGATTTTTCCGGCATCGCCAAAGGCTTCGCCGTCGACGCCGTGGCGCAGGCATTGCGCGAGCTGGGCGTCGTCCATTTTCTGGTGGAGATAGGCGGCGAATTGCGCGGCGACGGGATCAAGCCCGATATCCAGCCCTGGTGGGTCGATGTCGAAGCGCCGCCGGGCCTTGCCATCCCAACCCTGCGCGTGGCGCTCAGCGATTGCGCCATCGCCACCTCGGGCGACTATCGCCGCTTCCGTATGCAGGATGGCGCGCGCCTGTCGCACAGCATCGATCCGGCGACCGGCGCGCCGATCGCGCAGGGCGTCGCCTCCGTTACGGTCCTGCATGACAGCGCCATGCTGGCCGACGCCTGGGCCACCGCGATCACCATCCTTGGTCCCGATCGCGGCATGGCCCTCGCCACCCGCAACGGCCTCGCAGCGCGCCTCGTCCTGCGCCGCGACACCGGACCGATGGAATATATGACCCCCGCGCTCGCCGCGATGCTGGAATAAGCTATCGGGCACCCTCACCCCGTTCGGGCTGAGCTTGTCGAAGCCCCGTTCTTTTTCTTGGCAATGCCGAAGGACACGACAAGCCTGGAGCGAACGGTGATGACCAAGACCAAACCAAAAGGGCCAGGCGACGCTCTCCCGACCCTTTCCCAATATCCTCGTTTCAGCGATCAGCCGACGAAGGCGCGCTCGATCACGAACTGCCCCGGCGCGGCATTGGACCCTTCGGTGAAGCCATTTTCCTCGAAATAGGCGGCGAACTGCTTGATCATCTCCATGCTGCCGCACATCATGATCCGGTCGGTTTCCGGGTCAAACTTCGCCGCACCCGGAATGCCCTCGAACAGCTTGCCGCTCTCGACCAGCTTGTCGATACGTTGATTATTCGGGAATTCCTCGCGCGTCACGGTCGGCACATAATGGAACTGGCCGGCGGCCTGTTCCGACACCAGCGGGTCTTCGGCCCACTTGCCTTCCATTTCGTCACGGAACGCCAGATCGCTCACCCGGCGCACCGAATGGACGACGACGACCTGCTCGTAAAATTCATAGACGTCCGGGTCGCGCGGCAGGCTCAGGAACGGGGCCAGGCCGGTGCCGGTCGACAGCATGAACAGCCGCTTGCCAGGCAGCAGCGCGTCCGTAACCAGCGTACCGGTCGGCTTGCGGCCCAGATAAATCTGGTCGCCCGGCTCGATCTTCTGCAGCTTGCTGGTCAGCGGGCCGTCCTGCACCTTGATCGACAGAAATTCGATTTCCTCGTCCCATGACGGGCTGGCGATCGAGTAAGCGCGCAGCAACGGCTTGCCATTGTCGCCCTTCAGGCCAATCATGATGAACTCGCCCGACCGGAAACGGAAGCTGGCCGGGCGGGTGATACGGAAACTGAACAGATGCTCGTTCCAGTGCTTCACCGACAGCACGGTTTCCACGGAAAGCGCGCCGGTGGGTTCCAGTACCGGCTTTTCGATCGTCACGTCGGTCAACACCTTATCCTTGCATATCGTCTGCACCGCCTGCGCGCGATGCTTTTTGCGGATCGTTCGCAATAAACGCTAAATCCGCGAATGGCCCTTCCGCACCGGGATGACAAGGCCAAAAAAACTTGCAGCGGGCAAAGGGCGTCCTTTCTGGCCGCCCTCGTTCCCGGATCTTCAGCCAAATAAACCTTTGGCGATGCCGCCCAGTTCATTGAGTGGATTACCGTCGCCATCCTTGTCGAAAAAGCCGCCCAGCTTGCCCAATATCGCTTCCGGCCCGCCAAATGCGCCCAGCAATTCCTGCAATTTGTCGGCCGACACGCCATGTTCGGCCGCCGTTTCCGCCAGCGCCGACACGCTCGTCTCGCCCGATCCGATCTTCGCGCTGATCTCGCTCAGCAATCCCTGCATCTGTTCGGGGCTGACGCCGATCTGCGCCGCGATCGCTTCCAGCCCACCGAATTTGCCGATCATATCTTCGAACATGCCCTTGCACTCCCGCATGAAGGTTGAACGGCATCATAGCACCGCAAACCCCTGCCCAAAAGCAAAAGAGCCGGAAGGTTTCCCCTCCGGCTCCCTGCTTCAGTCCTGTCGTGGCGATCAGGCGGCGGTCAGCGCCGCGCTGCGCACGCCTTCGTCGACATGGTCCACGAACTGCGCGAAATTATCCACGAACGCCTTCACCAGCGTCAGCGCGGTCGCGTCATAGGCTTCCTTGTCGGCCCACATGGCGCGCGGGTCCAGGATGGTCGGCTCCACGCCATTGACCGCAACCGGCACATCAAAGCCGAAATTGGGATCGGTGCGGAATTCGGCGCTGTTCAGGCTGCCGTCGAGCGCAGCGTTAAGCAGCGCGCGCGTCACCTTGATCGGCATGCGCTTGATCCCCGGCATCGTCGCCTTGCCGCCCGCCCAGCCGGTATTGACCAGCCAGCAGGTGACGCCGCCCTTATTGATCCGTTCCTTCAGCAGGTTGCCGTAAATGCTGGGGTGACGCGGCATGAACGGCGCGCCGAAACAGGTCGAGAAAGTGGCGGTCGGCTCGGTCACGCCGATTTCGGTCCCCGCGACGCGCGCGGTATAGCCCGACAGGAAATGATACATCGCCTGTTCCGGGGTCAGCCGCGCGATCGGAGGCAGCACGCCATAAGCGTCAGCGGTCAGGAAGATGATATTCTTGGGCACCGGGCCCAGATTCTTCTCCGACGTGTTCGGGATGAAGTCGATTGGGTAGGAACCGCGGCTGTTTTCGGCCAGCGAGTTGTCGTCCAGGTCGATGACGCGGGTTTCCTCGTCGATCACGACATTTTCCAGCACCGTGCCGAACCGCTTGGTCGTGGCGAAGATTTCCGGCTCGGCCTCGGCCGACAGGTTGATCATCTTGGCATAGCAGCCGCCTTCGAAATTGAAGACCGCCGTGTCCGACCAGCCATGTTCGTCATCGCCGATCAGCGTGCGGCTGGCATCGGCCGACAGCGTCGTCTTGCCCGTGCCCGACAGGCCGAAGAAGACCGCCGTATCGCCGTCCGCGCCGATATTGGCCGAACAGTGCATCGGCATCACGCCCTTCACCGGCAGCAGATAGTTGAGGATGCCGAACACCGACTTCTTCATTTCACCGGCATAGCTGGTGCCGCCGATCAGGATCAGCTTTTCGGTGAAGTTGACCGCGATCACGGTTTCGCTGCGGCTGCCATGGCGGGCCGGATCGGCCTTGAAGGTCGGCAGGTCGATGATGGTATATTCGGGCGCAAAGCCCGCCAGTTCATCGGCGCTGGGACGCACCAGCAGGGTGCGGATGAACAAATTGTGCCAGGCGCGCTCGTTGATCACGCGCACATTCACGCGATGTTCGGGCTGCGATCCGCCGAACAGGTCGGCGACGTACAGCGTCTCCTTCTCGCCCAGCGCCTTGAAGAAATCTTCCTTCAGCGCGGCGAAATGTTCCGGCGTCATGGGCACGTTGGTCTTGCCCCACCAGACGGTGTTTTCCGTCTCGGCATCCTTGACGATGAACTTGTCGCTGGCCGACCGGCCGGTATGCTTGCCGGTCTTCACGACCAGCGGCCCGTCCTTGGACAATATGCCTTCGCCATTGCGGATGGCCGCTTCCACCAGCGGCGCGGTGCCCAGATTCCAATGTTGGGTGGCACGGGTAGAGATGCCCTGGTCCGCCAGGGTGATTGAGGATGTGGCCTGCACGCCTTTACTCCTGATATGTGTTATCGCCGTTTCATCATTATGCTCACGACCGATCTGCCCATTGAGCGCCGCCTGTTTGGTCGGCAACGTCTCTCCCTGCTGACGCCGATGGCATAAGGCTTTGCGACCACAGCGTCAAATCCCTGCGGACAGCCATCCGTCCCGAATATCGACACCCATGCCGCATCATCCGCCGCACACCCCTTTCTTGCGACGATGGGCGGCATGGTCTAACGCTCGGGCTTCACCCTGCCCTTCCGATCTTCTGGGATGCCGCATGACCGCAACCATCGCCCTGGTGGATGACGACAAGAATATCCTGACTTCGGTATCGATCGCCCTTCAGACGGAGGGTTTCCTGACGCGCATCTATTCCGACCCGGAAGGCGCGCTGAAGGCCCTGCTCGACAATCCGGCAGACCTCGCCGTCTTCGATATCAAGATGCCCCGCATGGACGGGCTGGAACTGCTGCGCCGCCTGCGCGAAAAGACGCAGATGCCGGTCATCTTCCTCACCTCCAAGGCGGATGAACTGGACGAAGCGCTGGGTCTCGCCATGGGCGCGGACGATTATATCGCCAAACCCTTTTCGCAGCGCCTGCTGATCGCGCGCATCCGCGCCATCCTGCGCCGCGCCGAGGTCAGCAGGACGCCCGACGCCCCGGACGAACCGGCCGCCGAACCGATCGTGCGCGGCCGGCTGGAAATGGACCCGGCGCGCCATCGGGTGAAGTGGAACGGACAGGACGTCACCCTGACCGTCACCGAATTTCTGATCCTGGAAACGCTGGCCGCCCGCCCCGGCGTGGTCAAGAACCGCAACCAGTTGATGGACGCGGCCTATCAGGATGACGTCTATGTCGATGACCGCACGATCGACAGCCATATCAAGCGGCTCCGCCGCAAGTTCCGCGAGGTGGACTCCGATTTCAACGCAATCGACACGCTCTATGGCGCCGGCTACCGATTCTCCGAAGAATGAAGGCGCGCCGCTGGCTGTGCGCTGGTCGGGGCGATTGAGCCTCACGCCGCGCATATTGGCGGTCAACGTGTTCGCGCTCGCCTTGCTGGCGGGGGGCTTCTTCTATCTCGACAGCTATCGCACGCGCATCGTCGACGATCGGCTGGAACAGTCGGCGCGCGAACTGAAACTGCTTGCCATCGGCCTCGACAATGCCCCTGCCGACCGGCAGGACGCGCTGATCGCCGCTTATTCGCGCCAGACCGGGGATCGGGTGCGTCGTTACGCGCCGGGCGGCTCCCGCATCGCCGACAGCTTCGCCATGGATGCGCCGCGCTATCGCCTGCGCTCCCCGGCGGATGAAGAATGGCAGCGCCATGTCGCCCGCTTCCTCGACAAGATGGTGGACAAGGTGGTGTCCGCCGACCGGCCGCCCGATTTTGAGGAGCCGGCGGTCGACCGCGCCGAAGCCTGGCCCGAACTGATGCTGGCGCGCAAGAGCAGCCGGCCGCAGGCGGCGAACCGCTATGCGCCCGACCGCACCTTCATGATCTCGGCAGCGGTGCCGATGCGCGACGGCGGCAGCCTGCTCGCGACCGAAAATGCGCGCGACATCACCCGCACCGTACGCGCGGAACGCTTCCGCCTCGGCATCGTGCTGGGCGCGGCGGTCCTCGCCTCGGTCCTCCTCTCGCTCTTTCTGGCCCGCACCATCGTCCAGCCGCTTCAGCGCCTTGCCCGCGCCGCCGTGCGCGTGCGCCTTGGCCGGGCGCGCGAAGTCACCGTGCCGCGCCTGCCCGAACGGCGCGACGAAATCGGCATGCTCGCCCGCGCCTTGTCGGATATGAGCCATGCGCTGCGCCAGCGGATCGACGCGACCGACGCCTTCGCCGCCGATGTCAGCCATGAACTCAAAAATCCGATCGCCTCGCTGCGCTCCGCCCTTGATGCGCTCGATCGGGTCGACCGGCCGGATCTGCGCGAACAGCTGATGGCGATCGCCCAGGATGACGTTCGTCGGCTCGACCGCCTCGTCACCGACATTGCCGAAGCCTCCCGCGTCGACGCCGAGCTGTCCCGCACCCGCTTCGAGCCGATTGATCTTGGCCTACTGATCGAACGGATGGTCATCGCCCGCGAAGCGCGCGGCGTGCCGCGCGGCGTCCGCCTCGCCTTCGCCCGTCCGCGCAAGGATGTGGCGGTGGTGCTGGGGGAAGAAGGCCGGCTGATCCGCGTACTCGACAATCTGATCGACAATGCCGTGTCCTTCTCGCCCGACGGCGGCCTCGTCCAGATCATCGCCACCGTCGCCGACGACGAAGTGCTGGTCAGCGTGGAGGATGAAGGCCCCGGCGTACCGGAATCCGAGCGCGAACATGTCTTCCGCCGCTTCCACAGCGTCCGCCCGGAAGGCGAGACGTTCGGGAAGCATTCGGGCCTGGGCCTCGCCATCGCGCGGTCGATCGTGGAGGGGCATCAGGGCAAGATCGCCATTGGCGACCGCGAGGACGCGCAAAATGGCGCGCGCTTTGTCGTCCGCCTGCCCATGGCGGTGGCGCGCGACCCCGGCATCGTGTCGGAATAGGATCAAGGGCCGGAAATAACGCCATTTCCAACTCCGCCGACACAGGCTAGAACGGTGCAGGGGATTATGGCGCGCGCACTTTCATCCGAAACGCTTCACGCGACCAGCGTGGCCATTGGCGGCCGCGCTGTCCTGCTGTCCGGTCCCAGCGGCAGCGGCAAATCCGACCTTGGCCTGCGCCTCATCGACCGCGGCGGACAACTGGTCAGCGACGATTATACCCTGGTCCAGCGCATCGACGGCCGCCTGATCGCCACCGCACCCGCCACGATCGCGGGTCGCATGGAAGTGCGCGGCCTGGGCATTGTCGATCTGCCCGCCATCGCCGACGCCCCCGTCGGCCTCATCGTCATGCTGTTCGACAAGGTCGACCGGATGCCGATGCAGCCCATGCAGCGCACCGTCGCCGGCATCGATGTGCCGGTGATCAAGATCGCCCCGTTCGAAACCTCCGCCCCGATCAAGGTCGAACTGGCGCTCAAGGCCCATGGCCTGCCCATCGAGGGGCCGGCATGACCCAGCCCAAGACCATTCTCCTGCTGTCCGGTCTGTCGGGCGCGGGCAAAACCACGGCGCTCAAGACGCTGGAGGATATGGGCTGGGAAGTGGTGGACAATATCCCCCTCGTCCTGCTCGATCGACTGCTCGACACGCCGCTTGCCGAAGGGCATGCCGGCGATGATGAACGGCCGCTGGCGCTGGGCATCGACGCGCGCACCCGTGGCTTTGACGCCAGCGCCATCGTCCAGCGGATCAAGGCGCTGCGCGAACGCCATGGCCATGATGTCGAAACCCTCTATCTCGACTGTTCGGGCACCGAACTGGAGCGCCGCTTTGCCGAAACCCGCCGCCGCCATCCGCTGGCGCTGGATCGGCCGGCGGCGGACGGCATCGCCCGCGAACGCGAACTGACTGAACCGCTGCGCCGCTGGGCGACCCAGGTGATCGACACCACCAGTTTCACCAGCAACGCCCTGCAACAGGAAATGCGCAGCCGCTTCTCGGTCGAAGGGCTATCGGCGCCGGTGCTGACCATATTGTCCTTCGGCTATTCGCGCGGCGTGCCGCGCAACGCCGACCTGATGTTCGACATGCGCTTCCTGCGCAATCCGCATTGGGAAGAGGATTTGCGTCCCAAAACCGGGCTGGACCCCGACGTCGCAGCCTATATTCAGGCGGACCCCGCCTATGAGGACGCGGTCGGCCGGATAGAGGATCTGCTCCTCCTCCTCCTGCCCCGCTACGCGGAGGGCGGAAAAGCCTATATCACGGTGGCCTTTGGCTGCACGGGCGGCAAACATCGTTCCGTCCATGTCGCCACGCGGGTCGCGAAACACTTGCAAGAGGCGGGCTTTTCGCCCACGGTCTTGCACCGCAATATAGAATCGTCGCCCCAGAATAGTCTGGAGAAGCGCCGACCGGGAGGCCCGAAAGCATAATCATGACACAGGTGGGCCAGGCAAGCGCATGATCGGACTCGTACTCGTCACCCATGGGTCGCTCGCGACGGAATTTGTCGTGGCGATGGAACATGTCGTCGGCCCGCAAACGCAAATCGATACGATCTGCATCGGTCACGAAGACGACATGGAACTGCGCCGGGCGGACATTGCCGCCGCGGTCGCACGCGTCAATGACGGGTCGGGCGTCATCCTGCTGACCGACCTGTTCGGCGGCACCCCTTCCAACCTCGCCATCTCGCTGCTCAAGGCCGGCGAGATAGAGGTGATTGCCGGCATCAACCTGCCCATGCTGATCCGTCTGGAAAGCGCGCGCAAGGTGATGGACGTGCGCGCCGCGGTGGCCGCCGCGCGCGAAGCCGGTCAGAAATATATCAGCGTCGCATCGGAATTGTTGGGCAGCAGCACATGAATGAAATCAGCCAGGAAGTCCGTATCAGCAACAAGCGTGGCCTTCATGCCCGCGCCAGCGCCAAATTCGTGACCCTGGCCAGCGGCCTGCCCGCCGACATCATCGTCAGCAAGGACGGCAATCATGTCACCGGCACATCGATCATGGGCCTGATGATGCTCGGCGCGGCGATGGGCGATCATATCACCATCAAGGCGACCGGTCCCGAAGCCGTCGATTCGCTGGGCAAGCTGGTGACGCTGGTGGAGGACAAGTTCGGCGAGGAATGACGGCCGCGTAACGATCTGTCCCGATCCAGCAATGAAATGTCCGATTCGGCGGGAAATATGCGAAGTTAAGCCCGCGCCTTCCTATTTGCTGTAGCGCCCCTCGGCCACCCATCTCGCCGTCAGCGCCTTGGCCGCATCGACATCCTGCGGAAAATCGACCTCCTGCCACTCCAGCCCCTCGATCGAAGCGGTGCCGACCCGATTGCCCTTGGCGATGATGTCAATCGCGCGCAGATACCAGCGCTCCACCCCCTCGGGCGTGCGCATCATCTGATCGATCTGGTTGCGGAAGATCGCCGGGCCTTCGCCGGTGAAGGCCAGCATGCCGATCGATTCGGCATTGGTGTCGGGCGGCAACAGCCGCTTGCCGATATGGTGCAGCCGGCCGCTTTCGTCCCGGTTCACCTTCATGTCGTCATCATCATAATCGCCGTCGGGCTTCACATCGACGGTCACGGTGATCGCATCCTGCGCGCCGGCGATCAGCTTCGCGACGATCTCGTCGGAAATGATGGTATCGCCGTTCAGGATGATGAAGTCCCGGTCCATCTCCTCCCGCACGATCCAGCAGGTGCCCAGATTGTCGGCCACCTGAAAGAAGGGGTTGAACACGGTGCGGATGCGCACGCCGGTATCGCGGTACAACTGCAACGCATGGTCTTCGACCCGCTCCGTGCGAAATCCGGTGACGACGACGATGTCGGTGACGCCATTGGCCGCCAGCGCCGCGACCTGCCAGCTGATCAGGCTGCGGCCATTGAATTCGATCATGCACTTGGGCACGTCGCGGGTCAGGGGAAGCAGGCGCGAGCCTTGGCCGGCGGACAGGATGATGGCTTTAGTGATCGTCATGACGCGGCTGTTAACGGCCAATCTTGCCAAAAAAAAGGCGGCATTTGCACTCACCCCCGCGCTCGCCTAAAGCGCGAGGCATCTTCGATGCCATGACGCAAGGTTCGGCAGTCCATATGATATTCAAGCGCGGATCGGGCGCGGCAGGCGACGGCTTCGCCCGCATCCTGGCCAATACCGGCTGGCTGCTGGGCGGCAAGGGCGTGGGCGCAGTGCTCAGCCTCGCCTATCTCGCCATTGTCACCCGCACGTTGGGGGTGGAGGATTTCGGCCGCTTCGCGCTGGTGCTCAGCGCCGCCAACGTCATCAAGGCGCTGACCAGCTTCGACAGCTGGCAGATCGTCGTGCGCTATGGCCAGCCGCATCTGGCGCAGGGCAATGGCGACGCGCTCAACCGCGTGCTGCGCTTCTGCATCGTCATCGACCTCGCCTCCGCGCTGGTGGGCGGCGCGGTGGCGGCCGCCATCATCCTGCTGTTCGGCAACATGCTGGAGTTGGAGCCGGGCGCCGGGCTTCAGGCGTGGCTCTTCTGCATGGTGATGATGATCACCATCCGGTCCAGCCCGACCGGCGTGCTGCGCCTGTTCGACCGCTTCGATTCGGCCGCCTTCGCCGAAACCATGATTCCGGTGGGCCGTATGGTTGGCGCGGTCGTCGCTTGGGTGGTCATGCCCGACATCACAGGCTTCCTGATCGCCTGGGCCTTTGCCGAACTGGTCTGCGCCATCGCCTATTGGTGGCTGGCGATCCGGGTCGGCGGCGACCGGATCGGCAGCTGGCGCGCGGGCCGCGCGCTCGATGCGCGCCATGAAAATCCCGGCATCATCGGCTTCCTGACCGCCACCAACCTTCAGACCAGCCTGGGGTCGATCGGCCAGCAGGTCGCGGTCCTGATTGTCGGCGCCTTTGTCGGCCCGACCGGCGCGGGTCTCTATCGCCTCGCCAATCAGCTCGCCAATTCGCTGACCAAGATCAGCAGCCTGCTCTCGCGCAGCATCTTCGTCGAACTGTCCCGGACCAGCACCCATGGCAAGGAAGCGCTGGGCGCGCTGTTCCGCCGCACCAACAAGCTGGCGCTGGCGGCGGGCGCGGTCATCATCGGCCTGATTCTGACGATCGGCCATCCGCTGCTGGGGCTGATCGCGGGCAAGGAATTTCTGCCCGCCTATCCGCTGCTGCTGATGCTGGGCGTGGCGGCCTGCATCGACCTGATCGGGGTCAGCTATCGCCCGCTGCTGATGGCGACCGACCGGGCCAGCCTGTCGCTGCGCATCACTTTCGTATCGACGCTGCTGCTGCTGGGCCTGCAATCGGCGCTGCTGCCGCTGTACGACACCAAAGGCGCGGCGATGGCGAACATCCTGTCGTCCCTCGCCAGCTTCGCGATGATGGGCCTCGCCAGCCGCCGCGCGATGCGCAGTTGATAAAGATAAACCGTTCGCCCTGAGCCTGTCGAAGGGCTGCACTTCTTGAAGAAAGGAACAGGGGTTAGCCTTACGACTGCCTTCGGCTCGACAAGCTCAACCCGAACGGAGGGCGATAGAACCGCCCTTCTAACTTTTCAGTCGGCTTCTTCGACCGGCGCGCCGGGACCGTTCTTCAGCACCGACTCGATCGCGTTCTTCGCCCCGGCCTTGCTGGCATAGCCTTCGGTCCAGAAGATGGTTTCGCTATTATATTTGAACTTGGCGACGAACTCGCCCGCCTTGTTCTTCTCGATCACGAACTTATGCGCCATGGCTTGTCTCCAGAGACCCGTTTCGTCAGCGAAACCGATCTGGACAATAGGCCCGCGAATCGACGCTGGCAATGGTCGCCGGCGGCGTGGCTCCGGTGATCATTGCCGCCCCCAGCAGGGCCGCTGCCGGCGCCGTCTGAATGCCAAAGCCCCCCTGCCCGGCGAACCAGAAAAATCCGGGCGCCGTCGGATCAAAACCATAGACCGGCGCGCGATCGGGCGCGAAGCTGCGCAGTCCCGCCCATTTATGCGCGATCCCGCCGATCCGCCAGTCCACCGCCTCTTCGAATCGGGCGACCGCTTCGGCCACCGCCAGCTCTTCGGGCGCGGCGTCACAGGGCGGCGACGGTTCCTCATCATGCGGGGTCAGCCAGATGCGGTTGCGTCCTTCCGGCTTGAAGTAAAAACGCGCCTGCATGTCCATGATCAGCGGCAGATCGGGCGATGGCAGGTCGGGCACGTCGATCTGCACCACCGTCCGCCGCAGCGGCACAATGCCCACCGGCGCAACGCCGCAGGCCATCGCCACATCATCGGCCCATGCTCCGGCCGCATTGACCAGCAAGCCGCAATGGATCGCCCCGTCGCGCGTCTCGATGCGCCAGCCGCCTTCCTCCCGGCGCGCGGCTTCCAGCCGGGTCGCCAGCCTGACCTCGCCGCCCAATCGCTTCAGCTTGCGCAGATAGGACTGATGCAGCGCCGCAACGTCAATGTCCTGGCAGCTCGCCTCCATCACACCCAGCGTCCAACCCGGCCGCAGCCCCGGCACCAGCGTCGCCGGATCAACCGGTTGCAAGTCGACCCGCCCGGCAAAGGCGGTCAGAAACCCATCCCGCAACGGTTCGTCCCCCGGCCGCCCGATATGCAGCGTGCCGCGCGGCGACAGGAAACTGCCGTCATGAAATTCGGGATCTGGCGCGGACAACATAGGCCCGGACGCAGTCGTCAGCGGCTGAACCACCGGCCCGCCATAGGTTTCTTCCCAGAAGGCGACCGACCGACCCGTTGCGTGATAGCCGGCGCGATCCTCCATCTCCAGCACCACGACATGAGCATGGGCGGCCAGTTCGGCGCCCAGACTGGCGCCCGCCATGCCGCCGCCAATGATCACGATGTCAGGATGGTTCAACGGGCATTCTCGTCCAGAAAGGCGTCGATCCGGCCCAGCGCATCGAGCCGGACGGGATCGAGTTCGCGCAATATTTCATGCGCCGCTTCGGAGCCATAGACATGCAGGCGTGCGCCGGCAATGCGCGCCGCCACCTGGCGGATGACCGGGGTGGACACAAGCTGATCGGCCGACGTCGCCAGAATCAGCATCGGCGTGGCGATCTGCGCCACGCCCGGCCCTTCCGCCAGCGCCCGAGTCGATTCGAGCGCTTGCAGCACCCAGTTCCAGCTCGGCGGCCCCAGCGCGATCTCGCGGCTATGGTCGCGCCACCACAATTCGTCGGCATAGCGATCCGGGTCATGCGTCAGTCTTTTCTGCCGCAACCGGCGGAGTCTTTCCGAATGCTCCTTCTGCGTCCAGGCCCGTTTCTTGTCATGCCCGCGCGCCACCATGACCCGCGCGATCGCCACCGCCAACCAGCGCGGCAAGGGCGCGCTGTGCAGCCCCAGCATCGGCGCAACCGCCACGGCAGCATCGGGCGGCGGCATCCCTTCGGCCAGCGCCCGCACCAGCATATGCCCGCCCATGCTATGGGCGACGATGGCGGTGGGACCATCGCCTGCATTTCGCCAGTCATCCGCTATATCTTTGAGATCAGCGATATAATCGGCAAAGTCATCGATATGGCCGCACAGCGGATCGTCGGTCAGCCGACCCGATCCGCCCTGCCCGCGCCAGTCGAAACTGGTCACGGCCCAGCCTCGCATCGCCCAATGGTGGATGACTTCGAGATATTTCTCGATCATGTCGCCGCGCCCGCCCAGCACCAGCATCCGCCCGCGCGCGCCATCGCCCAGTCGATAGCGGCGGATCGCCCAACCATCGGCCGCATGCCAGTAATCCAGCCGCCCGCCAACGGGCCAGGCCCGCCGATCGATCGGCAAGGCGGCGTGCGCAAACTGGAAATCGGGTGAATCCATAGGCGATGGTTACTCTTTGGTAAGCCATAAGGTCTAGGGACAGACCGCATGTCATGGGATTTTTTCAGGCTTTTGCTGATCTGCGCCCTGGGGGCGTTGCTGATCCTGGCGGCGATCACCGATCTGCGTACGCGCATCATCTCCAACCGGCTCAATCTGGCCATCGCCCTTCTGGCGCCGCTTTGGTGGCTGGCCTGGGGATTGGCGGTCTGGCCGGACATGGCGGTGCAGCTTCTGTCCGGGCTGGTCGTGTTCGCGCTGTTCGCGGCGCTGTTCGCCATCGGCATGATGGGTGGCGGCGACGTCAAGCTGCTGGGCGCGCTGGCGTTGTGGTTCCCCTGGCAGGCCACATTGTCGCTGATCGTGCTGATGGCGCTGCTGGGCGGCGCGGTGACGATCGTGACGCTCATCCATCATCGGATGGCGAAAAAACAGGGCCAGCCGGAGATCCCCTACGGCGTCGCCATATCCATCGCAGCGCTTTGGCTGCTTGGCGAACGATATCTTAACCAGTTTGCGTGATGTTCCGGGTGCTGGGGGCAGTGCACCCATTTGAGGGAGGCGAATTTCGTCATGGATGCCAAGAAAATCGTGCTGTTGGTGGGGGCGCTGATCATAGCGGTCACGACAGCCCTGCTTGCTCGCAGCATGTTGAGCAGCTCCAGCGCGCCACAGGTGAACGCTGCGGCCATGCCGAACGAAGCGGATCAGCCCCATGTGCTGGTCGCGACCAAGGCGCTGCCCGTAGGCACCATCCTGGACGCGGAAAGCTTCCGCTTCCAGCCCTGGCCCAAGGATCTGGTCGAACAGGTCTATTATCTGCGCGGTCAGGCTGATCCCGCCAAGCTGGCCGGCAGCGTCGTGCGCACCGCCATCACCGCCGGGCAACCACTGACGCAGGGCGCATTGGTGAAGCCGGGCGAACGCGGCTTCCTGGCTGCCGCCCTTGGCCCGGGCATGCGCGCCGTGACGGTGCCGGTATCGGCGCAAAGCTCGGTCGCGGGCTTCGTCTTTCCGGGCGACCGCATCGACCTCGTCCTGACGCAGAGCGTCAATGGCGGCGGCGACGGCGATCCGCTCAAAGTGTCCGAAACCATCCTGCGCAATCTGCGCGTGCTCGCCACCGACCAGCGCATGGATGCGATGGGTGCGGACGGCAAGCCCGAAGTGCGCACCTATTCCAACGTCACGATCGAAGTGACGCCCAAGATCGCCGAGAAGATCGCCGTGTCGCAGACCATCGGATCGCTGTCCATGTCGCTCCGCTCGATCGCCGACAATGCGTCGGATCTGGATGCGGCGATCGCCGGCACCGATGTCGACCTGCCCGGTAATGCGAACGCAAACGCAGAAAAGGCGATCATCGCAAAGCTGGCGGCTCGCCCTGTCGATCGCGGCTCTACCTATTCGACCGGCGCAGACGTGTCGCGCTACCAGCGCAGCTCCGTGCCTGCCAAGGCCGACGCGCCGATCCCGCAGATGGCGGCCGCCAACGGCGCGCCCGTGGGCACGGTCGCCTTCAAGGGACCAGTGATCCGCGTCGCGCGCGGCACCAATGTGACCGAAGTTCCGGTCGGGGGTAAGTGAGATGAAGAGCTTGCACTATCGCACCCCGCGCCTCGCCGCCCCGGCGATTGCGCTGGGCCTGGCGGTCGCGGCCGTCGCGGCCCCGATCACCGCCCTCAACGCGGCCCCATCCAGCACGCAGGATAATGCGATCCTGCTGTCGGTGGGCGGCAGCCGGGTGGTCAATCTGCCGGCCAAGATGTCGGATGTGGTGATCGCCGATCCCGATGTGGTCGATGTCCATGTCCGTTCGCAGAACCAGCTGTACCTGATCGCCAAGAAGCCCGGCGAAACCACCGTCTTCGCCACGGCTACCAACGGCAAGGTGCTGTTTTCCGGCACAGTGCGCGTCGGCAACAACCTGACCAGCATCGATGACATGCTGCGTCTGGCGATGCCCGGCGCCAACATCGCGGTCAACAAGATGAACGGCATGGTCCTGTTGACCGGCACGATCCAGGCGCCCGAAGACGCGGCCGAGGCCGAACGCCTGACCCAGGCTTTCGTTGGCAAGGACGTCACCGTGGTCAGCCGCCTGCGCATGGCGACCCCGCTTCAGGTGATGTTGCAGGTCAAGATCGCCGAAGTCGCCAAGGATGTCGGCCACCGGATCGGCACCAACTTCACCAGCGTCGACACCAGTGGCGGCAAGGTGGGCGGCTTCGTGGGTGGCGGCACCCGCAGCGCCGCGACCTATGATCGCGACAACAATTGGTGGACCTTCAGCGCACCGACGGACGGCACTTACAGCCTGGGCGGCGTCGCCCGCATTCTGGGCATGGACGTTGCCGGCGCGCTGGACCTGGCGGAATCGAGCGGCCTCGCCACCATGCTGGCGCAGCCTAACCTGACCGCAATCTCCGGCGAAACCGCCAGCTTCCTGGCCGGTGGCGAATATCCCTACACCGTCAACAACGGGCCGTCGTCGGGCAACAGCATCGAATTCAAGCAATATGGCGTGCAGCTGGCCTTCACGCCGACGGTGCTGGCCGATGGCCGCATTTCGATGCGGGTGCGCCCGACCGTGTCCAGCCTCGACTTTTCGGTCAACGCAAGCGTTCCCGCCCTGCGCAGCCGCACGGCGGAAACCACGGTCGAACTGGGTTCAGGTCAGGCGTTCATGATCGCCGGCCTGCTCAACAATGAAACCAGCAATGCGGTCAACAAGGTGCCGGGTCTGGGCGACATCCCGATCCTGGGCAGCCTGTTCAAGTCGCGCAATTTCCAGCGCAACGAAACGGAACTGGTCATCGTCGTCACCCCCTATCTGGTGAAGCCGATGAATGCCTCCGACGTGCGCCTGCCCACCGATGGTTTCCGCTCCGCGACCGAAGCGCAGGGCCTGCTGCTGCAACAGGGCAGCGACGGCGTCAGCGGCGGGCGCAGCTATCAGCCCAGCCGCGCCCCCGGCTCGCCGGTTCCCGCCCCCGGGCCGCAAGCATCCGCCACGGCGCCGCGGCCGGGCAAGGCGGGCACGGTAGCCCCCGGCTTCAGCTTCTGACGGAAGGACGAAAGACATGACTTCCCACCTCTCGCCCCGTCTCTCGCTCAAGACCCTTGGCGCAATCGCGCTGATGGCCCTGCCGCTGGCGGGCTGCATGACCGACACCCCCAATCGCAGCGTGGAATCGGTGCACCAGCCCGTCGTGAGTTACGCGACCTACACGTTCGATGTGCAGGCCGGATCGAGCGGCGACCTGTCGCCGGCCGAAGCTGGCCGCCTCAATGACTGGTTCGGCTCGATCGGGCTTGGCTATGGCGATCAGGTCGCGGTCGTGACCGATGGCGGCTATTACAGCCCGGCCGTTCGCGAAGACATCGCCAATGTCGTCGCGCGCCACGGCCTGCTGGTCGGCGAAGACAGCTCGGCTGCGGCGGGCGCTGCGCCGGCGGGCAGCATCCGTCTGGTCGTGCGTCGCGCCAGCGCCAGCGTGCCGGGCTGCCCCAACTGGCGCTCGACGCAGGAAACCGATCCCAATCTGGCGACCTCGTCCAATTTCGGCTGCGCCACCAACAGCAATTTGGCGGCCATGGTCGCCAACCCTGAAGATCTGGTTCGTGGGCAGGGTTCAAACAGCGATCTGCGCACCGACACATCCAACCGCGCCATTTCCACCTATCGCGAAAAGAAGCCGACGGGTGCCGGCGACCTGAAGCAGATCACGGCAGGAGGCCAGTAACATGAACGCTCCATGGAAACCCGGCGGCGTCGGTCAGCGCGACCCTTTCCACGCCTTCGTCTGTGACGATCACAGCTTCGATCTGCTGCGCGCCATTTCCGCCGAATTGGGATGGGCGCCGGAAAAGGTGAACAAGGGCGGCATGCGCAATGCCGTGCAGAGCCTGTCGATCACCGCGTCGCCGCAGATCCTGTTTGTCGACATGTCTGAAAGCGGCGATCCGCTCAACGACATCAACAGCCTGGCTGAAGTGTGCGAACCCGGAACGGTGGTGATCGCCGCTGGTCAGGTGAATGACGTGCGCCTCTATCGCGATCTGGTCGCCAGCGGCATTCAGGATTATCTGCTCAAGCCCTTCGGCGCGGATCAGTTGCGCGATGCGCTGGCGCAGGCGCAGGCTGTGTTCATGGCCCCGCGCGACACCGGGCCGGAACGCCCGCACTGCACCATGGCGGTGATCGGCACGCGCGGCGGCGTCGGCGCGTCCAGCCTTGCGACCTCGCTCGCCTGGCTGCTGTCCGACAAGAAGAAGCGCCCGACCGCGCTGCTCGACCTTGACGTCCATTTCGGCACCAATGCGCTGGCGATGGACCTGGAGCCGGGACGCGGCCTGACCGACGCGATCGAAAATCCCAGCCGCATCGACGGGCTGTTCATCGAACGCGCCATGGTCCGCGCCAGCGATACGCTCGCAATCCTGTCGGCCGAAGCGCCGATCAGCCAGCCGATGCTGACCGACGGCGGCGCTTTCTACCAGTTGCTGGAGGAATTCCGCCTCGCCTTCGAATGCAGCGTGATCGACCTGCCGCGCCACATGCTGATCCAGCATCCGCATCTGATGGCGGACGTCAATGTGACGCTGGTGGTGACGGAACTCACCCTGGCCGGCGCGCGCGACACGATCCGCATCCTTTCCTGGCTCAAGAGCAATGCGCCGCAGACCCGGGTGCAGGTGGTCGCCAATCGCGTCCACCCCGGCGCGCCCGAAATCAGCCGCAAGGATTTTGAACAGTCGATCGAACGAAAAGTGGATGTCCTCATCCCCTTCGATCTCAAAATCGCATCGCAGGCGGCGAAGCTGGGCAAGACGCTTGCTGAAACCGCCAAGGGCAGCAAGGTCGGCGCAGCCTGCACGGCGATGATGAACGAGGCGCTGGGCGCCATCGATTCGGACGATGCCGGCTCCACCGGCAAGAGCAGCGCAAAGAAGGGCGATTCCCTGCTGGGCAAGATCGACTTCAGGGCGATGTTGCCGTCGCGTCGCAAAGACAAGGCGGCATTGGAAGATTGATTGGGGCGCCGCCCCTGTGGCGGCTCCCTTCCATGACGAACGGGCGAAATGATGGACGGCAACTTCATCCTGATCACGGTGCTGCTGGCGACCCTAATGGCTGTCGTCGTGGTCGCCTTTGCGGGGCCATCCCCGGACACCGCGCGCAAGCGCCGCGTTGCAATGATCCGTGGTCGCCACAGCGAGTCCGCCGAAGCCTTGCTGGAAGCGCGCATGCGCAAGGCGATTTCCAATCGCCCCACCGGCGCCGAAGCCAAGATGCTGGTGTCGCTGGTCCCGAACCCGGAAAACCTGACCAAGCGCCTGCGGATGACGGGCAAGAAATGGACGCTCAGCCAGTATATGACGGGCTGCGCCGTCACATTCCTGCTGATTGCCGCCTTTCTGATGCTGCGCGGCTTCCCCTTCCTGTTCGCCATGATGGTCGGGCTGGCGGCGGGGCTTGGCCTGCCCCATTGGTGGGTCGGTCGCCTGATCAAGGGGCGGATCAACAAGTTCAACGCGAAATTTCCCGACGCGCTAGAACTGCTGACGCGCGGCCTGCGGTCGGGCCTTCCCATCACCGAAACGCTGGGTGTGGTGTCGAGCGAAATTCCCGGCCCGGTCGGCGAGGAATTCAAACTGATCACCGAACGCATCAAGATCGGCCGGACCATGGAACAGGCGTTGCAGGAAACCGCCGATCGCCTTGGCACGCCCGAATTTCAATTCTTCGTCATCACTCTGGCGATCCAGCGGGAAACCGGCGGCAACCTGGCCGAAACCCTGTCGAACCTTGCCACCGTGCTGCGCCAGAGGGCGCAGATGAAGCTCAAGATCCGCGCCATGTCTTCGGAATCCAAGGCGTCCGCCTACATTATCGGCGTGCTGCCTTTCATGGTGTTCGGCATGATCAGCTACATCAATTTCAACTATATGAGTCCGTTCTTCACCTCCGATCCGGCCGGTGTGTTCGGGCTGAGCACAATGCAGGTGGTCGGCATCGGCGGCATGTGCTGGATGGGCATCGGCGCCTTCATCATGGCCCAGATGGTCAATTTCGAAATCTGACGGGAAGGGAGAAAAGACGATGGACGCCCCTGCCCCCGCTGGCACCCTGTTCGGCCTGACGGCCACCGATTTCGGCACGCTGCTCGCCGCCATGGCGACGCTTGCCATGCTCGCCGCCCTCTATGCGGTGATGACGGTGCGCGACCCGATGGCCAAGCGCGTCAAGGCGCTCAACGATCGCCGCGAACAGCTTAAGGCCGGCATCACCGCCTCCACCGCCAAACGCCGCGCCAAGCTGGTCAAGAAGAACCAGACGACCGATCAGATGCGGTCCTTCCTGTCGAGCCTGAAGGTCTTGCAGGACGACCAGTTGAAGGACGCGCAGATCCGCCTGGCACAGGCGGGCATCCGGTCAAAGGATCTGGCGGTCGCCGTCATTTTCGGCCGCATGATCCTGCCGATCATCATTGGCGGTCTGGCCGCCATCCTGCTTTATGGCGTGGGCATCGAACCCGAATGGGGACCGATGAAGCGCTTCTTCGCCTTCGCGGTGGCGCTGCTGCTGGCCTATAAAGCGCCCGACATCTTCATCGACAACAAGGTGCAGAAGCGTTCCGCCGCCATCCGCAAGGGTCTGCCCGACGCGCTCGACCTGCTGGTGATCTGCGCCGAAGCCGGCCTGACAGTCGACGCCTCCTTCGGCCGCGTGTCGCGCGAACTGGGCAAAGCCTATCCCGAACTGGGCGACGAGTTTCAGCTGACCGCGATCGAACTCAGCTTCCTGACCGAACGGCGCATGGCGTTCGAAAATCTCGCCAACCGGGTGAAGCTGGACGCCATCAAGGGCGTGGTGACGACCATGATCCAGACCGAAAAATATGGCACGCCGCTCGCTTCGGCACTGCGCGTCCTTTCGGCCGAATTTCGCCATGAACGCATGATGCGCGCCGAAGAAAAGGCCGCACGCCTGCCTGCGATCATGACCGTGCCGCTGATTCTCTTCATCCTGCCGACATTGTTCGTCGTCATTCTGGGTCCGGCGGCCTGCTCGATCAGCACGTCCGGCTAGAGCATTCTCTAGTCAGGTGGAATCACCTGACGACTCGGAGAATGCGGAAACACAAAAACTTGGAGCAGTCGATCCGATGCAATTGGATCGACTGCTCCAAAAAAGTTGGAGAGCGGGGAGAGGCGCTGCCGTAGCGTCGCCCCGAAAACCCGCCCGCCCCGCCAAAAAAGGCGGTGGCGGGCGCGGTTTTTTTCGGCTTATCTCCCTGTCAAACAAAGGAGTGGATCGCATGAAATCGGCCAATGTCGCCATCTTTGCCCTGACCGCCGCCCTGACCGGCATCGCCCTCCCCGCGCAGGCCGCCCAGCCCGTCACTGGCCGCTGGGCGACCGTCGATGGCAAGGCGATCGTCCAGATCGCACCTTGCGGCAAGCATCTGTGCGGGAAGATAGAGAAGATCGTAAAGCCAACGCCGGGCCGCCCGCAAACCGACATCAAAAATCCCGATCCCGCGCTACGTTCCAAGCCGCTGGTGGGCCTCGCCCTATTGTCGGGGTTCGAAGATGATGGCGATCTGTGGAAGGGCACCATCTATGACCCGGAAAGCGGCAAAAGCTATACGTCGAAAGTCAGCCGCAACGCCAACGGCACGCTGAAGGTCCAGGGCTGCATCGCCTTCTTCTGCAAGACCCAGACCTGGACGGCGGTGCGGTAAAACCGTTGCGCTAAATCTGGACGAGATGCGCGACATCCTTCGCGCTCTCGTCCGCGATATTGCCCTGCCGGATGATCCGGCCATTCTGCATCGCGCTGTAACGGTCGGCAAAGCGCCAGACGAAGTCGAGATATTGCTCGACCACCAGCACCGTCATGCCCAACTCGTCGCGAACATGGACCAGCGCCGCCTCGATCTGCTGCACGACATTGGGCTGGATGCCCTCAGTCGGTTCGTCCAGCAACAAGAGGCTCGGCTCTCCCGCCAGCGCCCGGCCGATGGCCAATTGCTGCTGCTCGCCGCCCGACAGGAAACCGGCGGCCCGCGTGCGAATGTCCCACAGCTTGGGAAACAGGTCGAAGATATGCTGCGGCACTTTTGCGCCGCCCTGCCCCCGGCCCGCCAGTGCAGACAGGCCCGTCTCCAGATTTTCCATCACGGTCAGCTGCGGAAAGACATGCCGCCCCTGCGGCACGAAGCCGATGCCCGCTCGCGCTCTTTTATGCGCGGGCAGTTTGCTAATGTCCTGTCCGTCGAACCGGATCGCGCCGCCCGTCGCCGGGCGCGTGCCCATGATGGCGTGGAGCAATGTCGTCTTACCCACGCCATTGCGGCCGATCAGCGCCATCACCTGCCCGCGCTCCAGCGTCAAGTCGACGTCCCACAGCACCTGGCTCTGGCCATAGGCGCTCGACAGGGCGGAAATTTCGATCAGCGGCGCGCTCATGCGGTATGGCCCAGATAGACGGCGGCGACTTCCGGGTCGGCGCGCACATCGGCAATGCTGCCCTGCTTCAGGAATTTGCCCTGATGCATGACGGTGACAGGCGCGGCGAGCTGTTCGACAAAGCTCATGTCATGGTCGATCACCAGCACGGTGCGGCTTGTCCCCAACCCATGGATCAACTGCGCGGTGCGACTGGTTTCGGCCGGTCCCATCCCTGCGGTCGGCTCGTCCAGCAGCAACAGTTCCGCGCCGGTCGCCATCACCATCGCGATTTCCAGCCATTGCTTCTCACCATGGGCCAGCGTCCCCGCCTCTACCGTGGCGCGCTGGGTCAGGCCCACGCTCTCCAGCGCTTCCTCGATCGCCAGCGTCTCATCCGCCGGGATGCCGGTGCCGAAACTCTTCCACCAGCGCCGGTCGCGCCGCGCAGCCAGCGCCAGATTGTCGCGCACGCTCAATGTGGGCAGCACCCCGGGCGCCTGAAATTTGCGGCATATGCCGCGCGCCACGATCGCCTGTTCGGGCAGGCGCTGTATTTCTTCGCCCTTGAAGATAACGCGCCCTTCGCTGGGGCGCACGCGACCGATGATCGTGTCGCACAGGGTCGATTTGCCCGCGCCATTGGGACCGATCACCACGCGGGTTTCGCCGCGATTGAGCGTCATGCTGAAATTGTCGAGCGCCTTGAAGCCGCTATAGTCGATGGTGACGCCATCGACGCTGAGCAACAGGTCGGAAACCGCAGAGCCGCTCATGCCGCCTTCCCCTTGATCAGGCCGGCAAGTCCGCGCGGCAGCAGGGTGACGACGAAGATGAAGAGCGCGCCCATGAGATAAAGCCAGAGTTCCGGGAAGGCGCTGGACACTGCGTCCCGCGCAAGGTTGACGAGCAGCGCGCCGACGATCGCCCCCGCCAGGCTGTAGCGCCCGCCGATCGCGACCCACACGACCATCTCGATCGAGGGGACAACGCCGATCAGCGCGGGCGAAACGACCCCGGCATGCAGGGTGAAGAGCGCCCCGCTTATCCCCGCCAGCATCGCGGCGATGGCGAAGGCGACGACCTTGAAGGGCGTGGGGCTATAGCCAAGGAAGCGCACGCGATTTTCGCCATCGCGCGCAGCCCGCAGCAATATGCCGAAGCGCGAGGCGAGCAGCCAGCGCAGACCGACGAACGCCGCGCACAGGATCGCCAGCGTCACCCAGTAAAGCATGCTGCCGGTGCCAGGGCTGGCAAGGCCGATGCCGAAGATGGAGTAGAAATCGGTAAGGCCGTTAAAGCCCCCCGTCACATCCTGCCGGCTGATGATCAGGGTGGAGAAAGCAAGCGCCAGCGCCTGCGTAATCAGCGCGAAATAGGTGCCGCCAACCCGGCGATGAAATACCGCCCAGGAAAAGAGCGCCCCCACCAGCGTCGGCACAATCAGGATCGCGGCGATGGTGAAGGCGGGACTGGCGAACGGCTCCCACCAGAAGGGCAGGCTTTCCCGGCCGCTCCACACCATGAAGTCGGGGATCTCGCCCTGCGGCAAATCCGCCAGCTTCATATGCAGGGCGATGGCATAGCCGCCAAGGCCGAAGAACACTCCCTGCCCCAGACTCAAGATGCCGCCATGCCCCCAGATGAGGACGAGACCCAACGCCAATATGCCCATCGCCATGAAGCGGGCGAGCAGGTTGAGATCATAGGCCGACAGCGCGAAGGGCGCGGCGATGCCAAGCGCCAGCAGCACCCATGGCAGGAAAGGCTTGGCGGGGTTCAGGCGGGACAGATCAGGCATCGAGCTGACGGCTCTTGACGGCGATCACACCTTGCGGGCGGACCTGGATGAAGAGGATGACGAAGACCAGCAGCAGCATCTGCGCTACGCTGACATCGACGAAGATTTGCGCGAGCGCGGCGAACAGGCCCAGGATGATCGCCGACGCCGTAGTGCCGACAATGCTGCCAAGACCGCCCATCACCACGACCAGAAAGGCCGGGATGATATAGCTTTGCCCGACATTGGGCGTCACCGGGCCAAGCAGCGCCAGCATGACGCCCGCCAGCCCCGCGACCCCCGATCCAAGGCAGAAGACGGTAAAGTCGACGCGCTTCACATCGATGCCCACGGCCGATGCCATCATCCGGTCCTGATTGACGGCGCGCACCAGCAGGCCGATCCGCGTCTTGAGCAACAGCAGCGCAAGCCCGCCCAGCACCAGCGCAGCGATCAGGATGATGAAGAGCCGCGCGGACGGCAAAGTGACGCCCGCGATCATGAAGCTGCCCGTCAGCCAGTCGGGCGCGCGCACTTCCACGCCGATCGCACCGAACAGATCGCGCGCAGCCTGCTGCAGGATCAGGCTGACGCCCCATGTCGCCAGCAACGTGTCGAGCGGCCGGGCGGACAGGCGACGGATCAGGGTGGACTGGATCAACCCGCCCATCGCCGCCGCACCGATGAAGGCGACCGGAATGGCCAGGACGATGCCCAGCGCGCCCGGCACGACCAGCAACGTCATCCAGGCGAGATAGCCGCCCAGCATCAGCATTTCGCCATGCGCCATGTTGATGACGCGCATCAGGCCAAAGGACAAAGCCAGCCCCAGCGCCGCAAGCAGATAGAGCGAAGCCAACGACGCGCCGTTGAACAGCTGGTTGAGGAAAAGAGCGTCCATAAACCTACTCCCCCCCTCCCTTCCAGGGAGGGGGCAGGGGGTGGGTGGCGAGCGAAGCGAGCCTCCTTCGGAGGCTACCCATCCCCTGCCCCTCCCTAAAAGGGAGGGGAGAAAATGAGGCCCAGCCCGCTTTCACATCAAAGCTTGCAGGTCTTGCCGGGGAAGGCGAGCGCATCATAAGGTTCAGGCGCGATATCCTTGCCGCTGTCGGCAATGATCTCGAACTGGCCGTCCCCCTTCAGCTTGCCGATATAGGCTTTCTGGGTCAGGCTCTGGTTCGCGGCGAAGCTGACCTTGCCCATCGGTGTGTCGAACCCGCCCAGCGTGGCCGCAGCCTTGCGGACGGCGTCGGGATCGAAGCTCTTGGCCTTCTCCACCGCGGCCTTCCACGCATAGACGTCCAGATAGCCATGGACCATCGGGTCGGTGATCGCGGCGTCCTTGCCGAACTTGGCCTGGTAGGCGGCAATGAACTTGGCGTTCGCGTCACCGGGCAGGCTCTGGAAATAATTCCATGCGGCATAGCTGCCCTCGACCAGCGTCGCGCCCATCGCCTTGGCTTCCTGTTCGCCGATGGAGAAGGACATGACCGGCATCGTCTTGGTGCTGATGCCGGCGGCCTGCAACTGCTTGAAGAAGGCGACGTTGCTGTCGCCGTTCAGCGTATTGATAATCATCGCCGGCTTGGCCTGCGCGATCTTGGCGATCACACCGGAAAAGTCGGTTCCGCCCAGCGGCACATAGGCTTCGCCCAGCACCTGCATCCCGCCCTTTTCGATATGCTTCTTCAGGATCAGGTTGGCGGTGCGGGGATAGACATAGTCGGAGCCGACCAGGAAGAAGCTCTTATGCCCCTGCGCCACGGCCCATTCCAGCGCGGGCAGCGCCTGCTGGTTGGGCTGCGCGCCCGAATACATGATGTTAGGCGAACATTCATTGCCTTCGAACTGCACCGGATACCAGAGCAGGTTCTTGGTCCGCTCGAACACCGGCAACATCGCCTTGCGGCTGGCCGACGTCCAGCCGCCGAACACCGTCACAGCGCCATCGCTTTCGATCAGCTTCGACGCCTTCTGCGCGAAGGTCGACGGGTCGGATGCGCCATCCTCGACCAGCGCGTTGATCGTCTTGCCCATCACGCCGCCCGCCGCATTAATCTCCTCGATCGCCAGCATCTCGGCATTTTTCACCGTCATCTCGCTGATGGCCATCGTGCCGGTCAGCGACTGGAGCACGCCCACGGAGACGCTGTCGCCCGTCGGCGCGTTCGAACTGCCGCCACCCGAACAGGCGGTCAGCGTCAGGGCGCAGGCGGAAGTGGCGAGCAGAAGCAGCCTGGAACGGATCATATAGCGAAAATCTCCCTGGCGACGCCCGGTGCGGCGACGCGGCAATTGTCGTCCAAAGGCTATGGAAAGCCGGCAAACCGCCGTATGCGTCATTTGACGTAGGCTGTTGCGCGCCACCTCCCGGTAAAAATGCGCCATGGGCAGCGGGGCGGACATCATGGATCAGGCGGCAGGGAACCGGCGAACGTCTGGCGGGCGCCCGCCATTACGCGCCATGGCCGGCCGGATAGTGCGCGACCCGCTATTCGCGTTCCTGCTGGCGGGCGTCGCCCTATTCGGCGGCTATCGCATCGTCCGGCATTTTGAAAAGCCGCCGATCATCTTCACCCCGGAAATCGAGCAGGCGCAGGTCGCCGATTTCGAACTGCTGGCCGGACGCAAGGCGAGCGAGGCCGACCGCGCGAAGCTGAAGGCCGATTATATCGCGGAGGAATTGCTGTTTCGTGAGGCGATCGACCGCAACATGCACCTGACCGACGGCGAAACCCGCAAGCGACTGGTCGACAAGGTCCGCTACCTCATCGCCGGCGCGCCGCCCGAACCGACCGAAGAGCAGCTGGTCGATCATTATGCCAGCCATCTCGACCTCTATCGCGCCGAACCGCGCACCAGCTTCATCCAGCTGTATCGCCAGCAGAAACCGGCCGACGCCGCCCTGCTGCTGGCCCGGCTCAACGCCGGGGACAGCATCGCCAGCGATGAATTTTGGCAGGGGCGCAATTTCCCGCGCTACGGCGATTCGATGGTGCGCGGCATTTTCGGCCAGCCCTTTGTCGACCAGTTGAAGACTGCGCCCGAAGGTCAGTGGATCGGCCCGATTCAAAGCCCACGCGGCTGGCATTTCGTGAAGCGCAGCGAGCGCATCGCCTCCGCCCTGCTCCCCTTTCCCGCCATACGCGATCAGGTGCGGCAGGATTATATGACTGCGCACAGCAACGCCGCGATCGACCGGGCCTTGGGCGGCCTGCGGGAGAAATTCGATGTGGCGGAATAGGATCGCCGCGTGTCTGATCGCACTCGCCGCGCTGCTGCCATGCCCCGCCATGGCGGACATCTTCCTGTCGGCCGACTTCGCCCTGAGCGCCGGCGAAGACCCCAACAGCTATGAATTTACCGCTGCCGTCCCCGAAACGGTGGGGCAACCCGCGCCGATCCTCCTGCCCGACGGTTGCCGCCAGACCGGCATGACGCGCCAGAGTGGCGGCGGCCGCGCGCATTATGCCTTTGAACTGGCTTGCGACCGCCCCTTTGCCGCCGGCGATGTGATCCAGACGCCATGGAAGGTCGATGGCGGTCGCTTCGTCACCAACATCATGGGCGCACAGGTCAACCGCAGCCTGACCGGCGACGCGCAGGGCGTGTCCGTGCCGGCCGGCGAAACCGCCGCGACCGCCCGTCCGATCGGCGTCATCGCGCCGGAATTTCTGGCGCAGGGCGTGTGGCATATCTGGCTGGGCTGGGATCATCTCGCCTTCGTCCTGTGCCTGGCGCTGCTGGCGCGCGGGCGCGATCTGCTGTGGCTGGTGAGCGCCTTTACGGCGGGTCACTCGCTATCGCTCGCGCTCGCCTTTTTCGATCTGGTGCGTGTGCCCGTCCCCCCGGTGGAGGCCGCCATCGCCCTGTCGATCGCCTTCATGGCGCGCGAAGCGCTGCTCGTCGGCCGGGGCGAACAGCTTTTCGCCTTTCGGCGACAGGCGGTGGTCGTCGCGCTCTTCGGCCTGCTCCACGGGCTGGGCTTCGCCACGGCGCTGGGCGAACTGGGGGTGCAGGCGGACGAGCGACTGCCGGCCCTGATATTCTTCAACATCGGCGTGGAGGCTGGACAGTTGATCTTTGTCAGCGCGATCGTCGCGCTGCTCGCCGGATTGCGTGCGGTTTCGCTGGCCGCGCCGGTGCGGGTCGCGGCGCTCTATGCTGTGGGCGCGATCGGCTGTTTCTGGATGGTCGACCGGGTCGTCGGGTTCGCCGCCGCCTGATCGCGCAAGCGGGCGATCTCCGCCCGTCCGCCCCGCGCCACGATCCCGCTCATATTGGCGACAGCGAAAGAGACACCATAAAGGTTGCGCTGTTGCGGCACGCCGGGGATCGGCCGGGGATGGCCGGAGGCATGGTACAGCCCGCCGCTCTGCCGATATTGATCGCGCGGACAATCCCAGTCGAGCGAGACGCCCAGCACCTGGCGCAGGCTGCCGGGATAGCAAGCTGTCTCATCCACTTCCCGCGCTGCGACGATCAGCATGCCCGCCGCCAGCGCGCGATCCGCCACTGCCGCGAACAGGTCATGATGTACCGGATTAGTAGTGCCGAGGCTAAGGTTGATGAGGTCGACCTGCGCGCCAATCGCACAGCCGATCGCCGACACCAAAGCCCGTGCCGTCGTCCGCAGTGAATCCTGAAAGACCCGGATGGGCAGGCACAGCGCATCAGGTGCCTGATCCTGAATGGCGGCGGTGACGGCGGTGCCATGACCCAATGCGTCCAAACTGTCCAACTCGTTGATCGCACCATCCTTCGCGACCGAAAAGCCGGGCAGCAAACGCCCGTTATCGATATGCGGATGATCGGGATGAACGCCGCTGTCGATGATGGCGATGCGGATCGGATCAGGCATGAACCGGCTCGGCGCGCGCGGTCATCGTCGCCCGCCCATCTTCCAGCCGGATGATGTGATCGGCCATGTCGGCCAGCGCCGGCTTGTGGGTGATGACGATGATCGTCGCATCGGGCAACGCATCGCGCAGCCGCCCGGCGACCAGCGCCTCCGTGTCGCCGTCCAGCGCCGATGTGGGTTCATCCAGGATCAGGATGCCGGGTTTGCGCAGCAAAGCGCGCGCCAGCACGATCCTCTGCCGCTCCCCGGCGGACAGCGCCGCGCCCCGCTCACCAGCGCGCGTCTCCAACCCATCGGGCAGGCGCGCAATGAAGCCATCCAGCCCGGCGGCATGCGCCGCAACTGCAATCGCTTCGGGCGCAACCTCCGGCAAAGCAAAGCCGATATTGGCGGCGATCGTGTCGTTGAACAGATAGGGCGCCTGATCGACCAATATGATCTCGCGCCGCAGATCGTCCAGCCGGCAATCGCGCAGGTCGCGACCATCGACCAAGATGCGCCCGCTGTCGGGATCGAGATAGCGGACCATCAGATCGGCCATGGTCGATTTGCCCGCCCCGCTGGGACCAAGGATGGCGCACAGGCTGCCCGCCGGGATGATGAGGTCGATATCGCGCAGCACCGCGTCGCGATCATAGCGCATCGCCACCCGGTCGAAACGCAATGCGCCCACCCGCTCCAGCGGCAGCGCCTCGGGCCGCTCGACTACATCGGGCTTCGTATCAAACAATTCGAAGATGCGCCCCAGCGACACCCGCGCCGATGCGAGGCCGGACGTCAGCCCCATCAACGTCTGGATCGGCGAAAGCAGCCGCATATGATAGGTCATGAAGGCGACCAGCGTGCCGATGCTCATCCCCCCGTCGATGATCCGCCAACCGCCATAGAGGATCACGGCCGACGTCGCCGCCATCATCAAAGTACCCGGCAACGCCCCGGTCATGAAGGATGCGACCTGCATCTTCAGCATCGCGCCGATGAAAGCGTCATTCTTCGCCTTGAAGCGCGCCACCTCATGCTCTCCCGCGCGCAGCGAGGCGACGACGCGCATCCCCATCACCGTATCGACCAGAAGACTGCCCAAATCCGCACCCCGCTCCCGCATGTCGCGGGTCAGCGCGGTCAGGCGGCGCTGATAGTAGGAGAAGGTCGCAAGGCTGGCCGGCACCAGCACCACGCTCACCAGAAACAGCCGCCAGTCGAGCCACAGCATCATCGCGACGCAACCGACGAAGAACAGCAGGTTGCTGACCACCGACAGCAATGTGTCGGACGCGATCCGCTGCACATCGCTGACGTCGCTGTTCATCCGGGACACAAGGTCGCCGAGCCGGAAGCTGCCATAGAAGCGCGGCGACAATGTCTGGAGATGGCGCAGCAATGCCGCGCGAATATCATAGAGCATCGCCGCCGACAGCGCGACATAGCGATAGCTGGCGAGGATGTTGACCGCAAAGCCCGCAATGGTGACACCAATCATGACGCCCGCAATTTCGAACAGCGCGCCCATGTCGCGTTTCAGCAGCGCCTGATCGATCATCAGCTTGGAAAGATAAGGCTGCGCCAGCCCCAGCATGGTCGACAACAGGCTGATCGCCAGCACGACCAGCAGCGCGCCGCGATAAGGCTTCAGATAGGGGGTCAGGCGGCGATAGGTGCGCCATTCGGCAACGGGCGGCGGCGGTTGAATGCTCATGCCGCCGCCTGCCGGGGCGCCAGACGGAAACCGTCGAGCAGGAAGCGCGGTTCGGGCATGTTGGCGAGCAGCGCCGTGCACCAGCCATGCCCCTGCACCAGCGCATCATGCTGCGCGCGCCACCAATCGCCCAGCCCGCCATTGGCGTAAAATTGTGCGCACAGTTGCAGATGACGGCGCATCGCCGCGATCAGCATGGATTGATAATGGTTGAGCAACGCCGCACGATCACCGCCCTCGACGATGGCGGTGACGACCGCCGCCGCCAATATCGCTTCGCGCACCGATTGCGCCGTGCCGTCGCCGCAAATCGGGTCGAAACCCAGCGCCGCCGTGCCGCAGGCCAGCCAGTCATCGCCATGCAAGGGCATATGCAGGCGCGGCGCGGCCAGGAAGGGCGCCGCCTCTCCCCCTGCTGCATCCACCGCCGACGCGATCAGGGCGCTTTGTCCCAGCAAATTGTCGATCGAACCACCCACGCCCAGCAACCAGCCCATCCCTGCTTCGGCCGGGACCAGATAGAGCCAGCCCGCCGCCACCGCCTCGATCCGCGCTTCCTCTGCGCCGCTGCGGTCGCGCAGCTTCACCTTCATCGCCACGGCATGACGCTCGCCAAAGATGCGCATGTCACCCAACGGCAAGGGCGGTGCAGTGTGAATGGTGAAATCGGCAGGCACATCGGGCGCATTTGCGACAACCGGCAGCACCGCCTGCACCTGATTTTCCGATGTCAGCACCGCCCCGTGCCGCACCATAACCGGCGGCCCACCCCAGGCGACCAGACGACGCCGCACCTGCGGGTGGTCGCAAAACAGGTCCGGCCGATCGAACACGCTGCGCATCAAACCCACGGCGGGGTCGCTCAGCATGATCGTCGGCACGGACGGGCGACGGACTTCCTCGATTGCGACCCGAAGACCCGCGCCTGTCAATATATGGGCGCATCCTCTGGCGGCGATGCCGCTGCCATGGATGGCGATCGTTTTCATGCCAGCCTCATTCCACCGCGACCATGCCCGCGCCGGTGGTGTCGTTGCCCAGATCCCAGCTGGTTTCCAGTTTCAGCGTCTTGGCGTCATAGACTTCGATGTCGTAGCTGGCGCCGTAGATATAGAGCTTCTTTCCATCCATCGACATGCCGAAGCGGAAGCGCGATCGGCAGGGGAATTCAGCCTTGTCGACCACTTCATTGGTGGTCATGTCCATATGCCAGAATTCGCAGCGCTTGGCGCCCAGCGTGCCGTTGGTGACGACGGTATAGGCTTGCTTGCCATCCGGCGTCAGTTCCAGCCCGGCCATCGCCGCCGGGGCGGGACCAATGGGCGTGAAAGCGAATTGCCGCGTGTTGAGGTCGAAGCGGGCGACGCCGAACATCTTGTTGTGGATATAGGGGTCGGCCGCGTTGAACAGCGATATGAACTGGCCGGGCGTGCGCATATTGTCGATCGCGCCGCCAAAGCCGACATTTTCCAGGCCCGTACCTTCGGGCTTGGCCAGGTCGATGCGGTCCACCACCTTCAAGTCGGCAAGGTTCATGATCAGGATCTTCTCCCCGAACATGTAGAGATATTTGCCGTCCGGCGAGACTTTATACGCGGCGCGATATCCGCCGCCCGATCTTTCATCTTCCTTGTCGATTTCGGCGGTGCGCACGACCTTTTGCAGCTTCAGGTCGATCACGCCATACATCGGCTTGCTGACCTTGTAGCGGTCCACTTCCTTGTCGAAACGGGTGATGACCGTGTAGAAATAGCGCCCCGCCGGGTCCACCGCCCCGCCCCAGAAGCGATAGCGCGTCGTGCCATCGTTCAGGCTGAACTTGTTGATGATCTTGCGCGTCGCGGTATCGACCACCTCGATCCCGCTGGTGGTGATGGTGGTCACATAGATGCGCTTGCCGTCGTCCGACAGGATCATCGACGTCGGCAGGCCGGTGGCGAGCTTCAACTTGCCCGTCACCGCCGCCTTGCCTTCGTCGAAGATCAGCAACTGGTCGGGATAGGACCCCATGAACAGGGTGGAGGCGGCAGCCGGTAAGGTGGCGAGCGTAGCCAGTCCGGCGGCGAGAAGGGTGCGAATTTTCATGGCGCGCCTCACGGAAAAACGAGGTCGAGGTTGCGCCAGTCCTTGGTGGCCGTGGCGCAGTTGCTGGCCCAGTCGGGCGAGTAATTCACATGGTCGGGCACCTGAACGGGCCAGAAGCAGGTGACGTAGCAGTCGTAAATGTCGCGTTCGACCGGCTGGCACAGGCCCGCCGTACCGCCGCCGGCATCCACTTCCCAGCCCGGAGAGAAGGACAGGGTGCAGCCCATCGGTACATGCGGGCGGGGTTGCTGCTGGAGGGCGACGACATCCTCCTCCATATCCGCCGCATTGCCTTCGGCAGGCGATTGTGCGGCGGCAGCCTCGATCTGCGTCACCGCTTCGCCGATCGCCTGCGCCTTTTTGTTGATGGCACGAAGATGCTTCATGACAGGCCCTTTCGTTCAGCGAAGCGTTCGAGGAAGCCGGGATTTTTCACGGCCAGCACGCCGTAAATGCGCAGGCAGGTGTCGGTCCATTGCCGTATCCAGTCGCAATAATGGAGGTTCGCATGGCCGGTGTCGCCATAGCGCACGAACGCCTCATGATGGCATCCGCCCGCGCAGAGCGGCCGTGCCCAGCAGCTTTGGCAATCATATTTCGCCTCGACATGGCCCTTCGACAGGAACTCGCCCTGTTTCGCCCGGTCGATGCCGCTCGACACATGCCCCATCGTGTGCGTGTCCGCATCGGTAAAGCGGTGACAGGGGGACAGGTCGCCTGACGGGCTGACGCCCATCAGCCCCAGCCCCGCGCCGCAGGGATGCGATTTGTTGACGCCCGAAATCAGCTCGCTGATCGTTTCACTGACATTGGTGAAGCCATGGACCTGCCCACGCAGCGCATAGTCCAGCCACTCGTCGGCCAGCGCGGTAAACTGCGCCAGCACGCTGTCCATGCCATTGGCGTCCAGCGAATAAGCGCGCTCCTCCCCCGTCGTCACCGGCGCGAAACCGACTTCATGAAAGCCCAATTCATCCTTCAAATGACGGAAGATGCGCACGACATCGGTAACGCCTTCGGTCAGCGTCACGCGCGCGGTGATGGCGCGGGTCTTGTGATGGGCGATCAGCGTGCGCAACCGCGGCTCGATCACCGCATAGCTGCCCTTGCCATTCTTGTAGACGCGATGCTTGTCCTGCACTTCGGGCGGGCCATCCATCGATACGGTGACGCCGATCCGGTTGTCCGACAGGAAGGTGACGATCTCCGGCGTCAGCAGCGTGGCGTTGGTGGTGAGGCTATAGGTGATCCCCTTCCCCGCCGCTGCCGTCGCTTCATTGGCATAGTCCACCACATCGCGCAGCAGGCGGAAGTTCATCAGCGTTTCGCCGCCGAAGAAGGTGATATGCACCGCCTTGCGCCCGACCGCTTCGGCGATCAGCAGGTCGACCGACGCCTTCGCCGTTTCCAGCGTCATATATTTGGGTTTGCCCGCCGGCGTGGCGATCTTGTCCGCGCCGAACTCATAGCAATAGGTGCAGGCCAGATTGCACTGGTTGGTGACGTTCAGCACCAGAGCCTGAAGCGGAAAATCGGCCGGCGGGGCAGACGGCATGACCGGAGCGGCGACGCCTAGCTGAATGAGCCGCGCGGCGCGCAATTCGCGCACCAGCGCTTCGGCATCGGCCGGATCGCGCCCGTCGCTCACCAGTTCGCGGATCAGCGCGGCGTGGGTCAGTTCCTGCCCGTCCAGACGGGAAAGGACCGCCTGCACATCGGCATCGATTTCGAAGATCGCGCCGGCGCTCACCAGATAGACGAACTGACTGCCGCCCGCTTCGAAGCCATGATATTCCGCCCGGGCATAGGCGGGCGGGGCCTGCATCACCGTCATCGCGACACCTCCGGCTGATCGAAGCGCTGATACATGGGGACGGTGACGACCAGATAGGCGCGGGCGCTCAAGGGCTTGCCGAACTTGTCCTTCGCGCTCTTCGCCGTGGCGACCGCCCAGACCTCGCCATAATTATTGCGGGCGAAACGGCGGGCCGGGTTCGGCCCTTCCTCGCCGGGGGTGAAGAAGGCCGTGGGGCTGAGCGCGCCCACATATTTCATGTCGTCATCATAAGAGACGGTCATGAATTCCTGCATCGCCCAGTCGGCCTCGATCGGACCCAGCGCCACATCGTCACCCGTATTGGGCTTGCCATCTAGGCCATTGTCATAGCCGATCGCTTCGAACTGCTGGTATCCCTTGGCGAATTTGATGCCGCCAAGCCGCGCCAGCGCGGTTTCCGGCGTCGCCTTGATATAGTCGATATTGCGATAGACCGGGAAAGCCTGCTCCAGCACCGCCCCGGCCAGCGCGACGTCGCGCTGACCCGATGGCGCGGCGGGCGCGACATCGGCGGTTACGACCAGTTCCTTCGGGCTGGCCGACACGATCCTGGTCACGGTGACGCCCGCGCCCAGATCGATATCGGCAGCGGTCGGCGCGGCGGGCAGGTTGTTGCCTAGAATGCGGAGCTGCACCCCCTTCGTCCCGGCCTTCACCGGTCCCGGCGTGACCGCCAGGATGGTCGGCGCGGCGGTCGCCCGGACCAGCTTCACATCATAGCCGAATTCCTGATATTCGCCCCAGAACCAGCGGCCTTGCGCACTCTGCTGGTCGGGGGCGAACCACATCGTTTCCCGCACGGCGCTGCCCAGATCGTCAGGCTTGGCGGCGGCGGCCCCGCCCTTTGACGATCCACGCCAGCTATAGCCGGCATAGACGATGCCCGCGCCGGTGCGGCTGATCGTCCCGCCGTCCGCCAGCGATCGCAATGTCGTGCTGGTCGTGAACTCATCGGCGGCCTTGCCCGGCGCGACGGTCAGTTCGCCCACAAACTTGCCCTTGCCCGGCACCGATGCGACCACCAGCCACTCCCCGGCGAGGCGCGGATTACGCTGGCGCGCGCTCCAGGCGGCCCATTCAGGCGTATGCAGCCCAGCCACCTTGGGCAGATAGGTCAGCGCATATTCGCCGCGCGTCAGCTTGTCCTTGGGGTCGCGCCCTGCGGGCTGTTCGGCATCTTCGGCCGGACGGCGATATTGGGCGTCGGCCTGCGAATAAAGGGCGACGTGCAGATCCTGCAACGTCTTCCATTCCAGCTTCGATCGCCGCCAGGACAAAGGCTGCGCATAGGCATGACAGCTGGCGCACGCGCCGCGCATCGTGTCATTGGGCAGCACTTCGTCAATGATCCGCTTTTCGGGCAGATACATGACCGGGCGGGCTTCCTCCGGGGCAAGGCCGTGGGACGAGGCGAGAGACTTGACGATCGCCCGGCTCTCTTCCGGCGTGATCGACAGGCCGTTCAAACGCACCATCCGCTTGATCGCCTGCGCCCAGCCTTCCGGCGTGGTGCGGACCCAGCTGATGCGCGACAAATTGCCCTTGTCGTCGCCAGTGTGGCACGCGCCGCACTTTTCCTTGACCAACGGATCGGCGACGGGGATGCCGGATTCCGTCTCCTTCATCGCCGCGCCATCCGGGCCATTATCGCCCTGCGCGAACACGACCGACGCGGAAAACAGCGCCAGCAGGCCCAATTTCGTGACGGGAAGCCGCTTCACCCTTTATGTCCCCCTTGGCGCCCCGGCATTTTGCCTTGGGCGCATATAGAAAGCCTAGGCAGGCGCTCGTCTGGCGCCATTGCCCAAATGACGTATGGCCCCATGGCAATCCGCCATGGAAATCTTGACGGCCGTCAGGATTTTTTCTTTTCGCCGTAATAATCGTCGATGCCATGTTCGGACGACACCGGATTCCAGTAACGCGGCGGCAGCCCCTTCTTGCGCATGGCGATGCCCGTCAGACAGGCGTTCAGCAGATAGTTGCTGTTGAGCGCGGTCTTGTAACTGGTGTCCAGATAGGGCGCGACTTCGACGATATCGATGCCGGCAATGTCGTTTTCAGCGCACAGCCGGCGCATGATCGGCTGCGCCTCCCGCATGGTCAGACCACCGGGAACCGGCGTGCCGGTGCCGGGCATGAAGGCAGGGTCCAGTACATCGACGTCGAAGCTGATCCACAGCTTCTTGGCGTTCTGGCGCGCTTCGGCGATGGCGCGCTCCATCACCTTGTCCCAGCCATGTTTCTCCACCTCGACCATGGTGTGGTAACGCATGCCCTTGTTGCGCATCCAGCCGAAGGTTTCGAGGTCCGGGCCGCGCGCGCGCAGCCCGACCTGGATATAATCCTGCGGCCGCACATGGCCTTCGTGCAGCACGCGATAAACGGGCGATCCATGGGTGATCCAATGCACGCCATTGCGGCCGACATCATAATGGCTGTCGAAATGGACGACGCTGACATTGCCCTTGCCATGGACGTCCGCCGCCGCCGCGACATTGGGATATTCCAGACTATGGTCGCCGCCGATGACGATGGGGATCGCGCCGGCCTGCGCAATTTCGCGCACCATGTCGCGCACATGCGCCACCGAGCGCTCGGTGCTGTTCTGGTCGATGGCGATGTCGCCATAATCCACGATTTCCAGCACGGAACCCGGATTGATCATGCTGTACATGTCGTTGCCGCCCGCGCCGCCGGTCATGCGCAGTGCGCGCGGCCCGTCGATCGCGTTGCGCCAGCCTGACCCCATGTCCAGCGGCGCGCCGACGATGGCGACGTCGACCTTGCCGGCCTTCAGGTCTTCAGGGGTCATCGCCACCGGCGCGCCGGCAAAGGTCGCAAAGCCGCCCCGCCGCCCGCCAATATAGCGGCCAAGGTCCATTGGTCCTGGATCGCGTTTCGGGTCCATCGCCAGCGGACGTTTCGCCTTCCACGCATTGAACCAGGCGGATCGGGTATCGAGCGGGATCGTCTTGGCGTCCCTGCCCTCTTGATATTCCACCTGCGCATGCAGCGCCGCGATCGCGTCGATATAGGCGGTCAGTTCCGCCGCCGGCATGGTGCGGATACGGTCGAACAGCGCATCCTTTTCCACATAACGGCCGGTGCGCCCTTCCTTGATCAACGCCACCTTCTCCGGCGCGATATCCTTCAGCTTCGCCAGCACATCGGCGGGAATGTCGATGGGCTTGGGTTCGCCCATAATGTCTTCCTGCGGGATGGGCGGCGGCGGATTGGGCGTTTCAAATCCGGTGCCGGCCGCCACGGCGGAGGCTGCGGCCGCCGCCGCCATGCCCCACCCGGTTATCGCGTTGATCGAAGGCATGACGCAGTCTCCCCCCTGTTAGCGCTTGGCTGTCTTGACCGGCGTTCCCGTCTTGCGCATCGCGATGCCGGAGAGGCAGGCGTGCAAGATGTAATTGGCGCTCATCCGGCTGGCATAGGTCGGGTCCAGGATCGGCGCGGCGTCGAGCAGGTCGAAGCCCACGACCTTGGTCTGGGCGCAAATCTGTCGCACCATCGGAATGGCTTCGCGCACCGACAGGCCGCCGGGCACCGGACGACCGGATGCCGGTGCGTCACCAGGGTCCAGCACGCTCATGTCGAACGACACGAAGACATTTTCCGGCCCCTTCTTCAGGCCCGCAATCAGATCGTTCGTGACCGATTGCCAGCCTTTTTCCTGCACGGCTGCGGTCGGCACGATCTTCGCGCCGGCGTCCGTCAGTCGCTTCTGCGTGGCGGGGCCAGCGTCGCGGCCATGCAGGCCGACAAGGGTGACGTCGCTGCCGCGCAACAGATTCTGTTCCAGCAGCCGGGTCAGCGTCTGATTGTCGGAAATCAGGTGATCGCCGCCCAGTTCGGCGTCGGCATGCGCATCGAACTGGACCAGAGCGACCTTCCCCGCGCCATAAGTGTCGACCATCGCCGCCACGTCGGGATACATGATCGTATGATCGCCGCCCACGACGAAGGGCACCGTCCCCACGCTCGCCATTTCGGCGATCATCGTGCGGATATGGTCCAGCCCCCGGTCAGGCGCCATATAATCGGGCGACAGGTCGCCATAATCGGCGATCGACAGGACCAGCCCCGGATCGACGCCGCCATCGGCATCCGCGCCGACCAGCCCGTCCATGTTGCGCAGCGCGGACGGCGCATGCTTGGCGTCGCGCCAGCCCGACGAAAAATCGAGCGGCACGCCGACAAAGGCGACCTCCACCTTGCCCGCGATCAGGTCTTCCTTGCGAATGGCGACCGGCGCATCCGCGAAGGTGGCGACGGCGCCCTTCTGGAACATGTAGCGCTTCAGGCTGAAGGGGCCATCGTCGCGCTTCATCTTGTCGAACATCTTGGGGCGCAGCGTCGTGCCCGCGTTCCAGCCGCGCGCCTGCGGGTTGAGCGCGATTTCCCCCGCGTCGCGCCCGGGTTGATATTTGCTGTCCGCGACCACCGCCATCAGCCCGACGGCATAGGCGTCCACATCGGCCGCCGACCGCCCGGTCAACGCGACCCTGACCTTCTCCGGCGTCAGGCCGAACCGCTCCAGCGTCGCGGGATCGGACAGGAACGCCTTCTTTTCGGGCGACAGGCTGGCGAGCGGATCGGCATCCTGCGCCACAGCCGGGCCGGACAGCGTTGCAAGGGCAAGGACGAAAGCGGCGCTGCGCGCCAACAGGGTGGTGCGTGCCATCAGTTCTTCTTCCCATAATAAGCGTCGAGGCCATGATCGACCGAGACAGGGTTGAGATAGCCGGGCTTCAGGCCCTTCTTGCGCATGGCGATGCCCGCGAGGCAGGCGTTCAGCAGGAAATTGCTGTTGAGCGCAGTCTTGTAACTGGTGTCGAGATAGGGCGCGACTTCGACGATATCGATGCCGGCAATGTCATTCTGGGCGCACAGGTTGCGCATGATCGGCTGGGCTTCGCGCATCGTCAGGCCGCCGGGAACCGGGGTGCCGGTGCCGGGCATGAAGGCGGGATCGAGCACATCGACGTCGAAGCTGATCCACAATTTCTTGCTATTCTCACGCGCTTCCTTGAGCGCGCGGGCCATCACCTTGTCCCAGCCCCATTTCTCGACCTCGACCATGGTGTGGTAACGCATACCCTTGTTGCGCATCCAGCCGAAGGTTTCGAGGTCGGGACCGCGCGCGCGCAGCCCGACCTGAATATAGTCGCTGCCGCGCACATGCCCTTCGGACAGGACACGATAGACCGGCTGGCCATGGTCGAGCAGGTGCACGCGCCCACGCCCGATATCATAATGGCTGTCGAAGTGGATGACGCTGACATTGCCCTTGCCATGCACATCCGCTGCCGCGGCGACATTGGGATATTCCAGGCTGTGGTCGCCGCCAATGACGATCGGGATCGCGCCGGTGCGGGCGATTTCCCCCACCATCTCGCGCACATGATCGACGCTGCGTTCGGTGCTATTCTGGTCGATGGCGATGTCGCCATAGTCCACGATCTTGAGCGCGCCATTGGGGTTGATCATGCTGTACATGTCGTTGCCCGCCGCCCCGCCGGTCATGCGCAGCGCGCGCGGCCCGTCTATCGCGTTGCGCCAGCCCGATCCCATGTCGAGCGGCGCGCCGACGATGGCGACGTCGACCTTCCCCGCCTTCAGGTCTTCCGGCGTCATGGCTACGGGCGCCCCGGCGAAGGTGGCAAAGCCCCCACCCCAGCCGCCAATATAGCGGCTCAGCTCCAGCGGCCCGGCATCGCGCTTCGGGTCCAGCGCGGCCGAACGGCGCACCTTCCAGGCGTTAAACCAGGGCGATTTGGTGTCGAGCGGAATGACGGAGAGATCGCGACCGGCCTTATATTCGACCTGCGCATGCAGCGCCATCATGGCGTCGATATAGGCGCTGACCGCCTGCGGATCATCCTTGCGGATACGTTCGAACAGCGTGTCCTTCTCGACATAGCGGCCGGTGACGCCGCTCTTGAGGAAATCGACCTTCGCCTTGTCGATGCCGGCCAGCTTCGCTTCGATATCCTTGGGCAGTTCCATCGGCCGGGGCCGGCCCATATCATCTTCCAGCGGCGTCTGCATCGCAGGCGTCGCAGCGTTGCGATCCGGCTTGTTATAGGGAAGGTCGCCAGCGACCGCAGCGCCGATCGCCGCGATCCCGGCCATGCTCCATCCTGTGATGGCGGTCATAGACGGCATGCAAATTCTCCGGCCCGAAAGACCCCCCATTGGGCTGAAGCGGGCAAAGGCAACAGGAATTGGACGGAAATCCCGTCGCTTGGCCCAAAGGCTAGGCGGGCAAGGGGCCGCATCCCAATGGGGCATTTGACGTAGGACAGGCCCATGGCCGCAGAGACGAGCCAGCTACGTCAAATGCCCCATGTTTGCCTGCCTGCACGCTCCATAGCCTTTCCACCATGCCAGAAAAGCACGAGGCGGCAGTTCAGCCGTCCGCAGGCCATGGCAGCGCACAGACGCAGCATGGCTGACGACAGGCAGAGGATTACGACCGGGGAAGACATTGGAAAAGAAGGGGAACACCATGTCGTATCGCGCAAGACTGAAAATGGGGCTGTTATCCGCGACGATCATATCGGGCGCCGTCGCCGCCATGCCCGCCATGGCGCAAAGCGCCGCCGAAGCCGCTGACGAAGGCGACATGATCGTCGTTACGGGCACCCGCCGCAGCACGACGCTGATGGAAACGCCGATCAACATCACCGCGATCGGGGCCAAGGAACTGGCGGCCGAACGGATTGACGACATCAAGGATCTGGGCGCCTTCACGCCGGGCATCACCGTTGCCGACAATGGCCCGCGCGGCGCCGCCACCATCGTCATGCGCGGCCTCGCCTCAGACGGCGCTGGCGCTTCGGGCAGCAACGCCAACAGCGCGGTCGGCACCTATCTGGGCGAAGTGCCGCTCTATCTCGACTTCAAGCTGATGGATATCGAGCGCGTCGAAACGCTGCTCGGTCCGCAAGGCACGCTCTATGGCCTGGGCACGCTGGCGGGCGCGATCCGCTACATTCCCAACCGCCCGGACGTCACCAAATTCTCGGCCGAAGTCCATGGCCGCGCCTATGACGTCGCCCATTCCAAGGGGCTGGGCTATGTCGGCGACGTGACGCTGAACATCCCGATCATCAAGGATGTCATGGCGTTCCGCACCTCCACCGGCTATTATTACGACCCCGGCTTCATCGACAATCCGTTCTTGGTGAAGACGCTGGGCGTCTCCCTTCCGCAGCCCGGCACGCTGGAAAATCCGGCCGGAACGCAGGCGCAGCGGGACGAGAATTTCGCAGGCAAGAAGGATGTGAACTTCGAAAAGACGTTCAGCAGCCGCAACCAGCTCGGCATTTCGGTGCCCGATTTCAACGCCTATCTGACCTATGTCTTCCAGCAGACCAAGACGGACGGCATTCAGGGCAATTCCGCCGGCGTCCTTGGCGAAGGCAAATATGAAAATGCCGCGCGCATGCTGACCCCGTCCAACCGCAAGTCGCAACTGGTCAGCCTGGAAATGGAAGCGCAGCTGGGCGATGTGGCGCAGGCGATCTGGACGTCGGCCTACACCAAGCAGAACGTCAACCAGATTGGCGACGTCACCAACCTGCTGATCGAACTCGATTACGATTATGAACTGTTCCCGGCCTTTGCCGGCTACACCACCAGCGGATCGACCAAGCGCGACCAGTTCAATCAGGAAATCCGGCTGGTTTCCACCCATGGCGGCCCCATCAGCTGGGTGCTGGGCGGCTTCTTCAACTATCAGAAGTTCAAGTCCGACGGCGTGGAAACCCTGCCCGGCTTCGCAGCCTTCGCCGCCTCGCCGACCGGCAGCGACATTTACGGCGGCTTCTATGACGGCCTGGTCCGTCCCGATGACGCGGAATATGTGTCCTTCACCCGGTCCAAGACCGAAGAACAGGCCGTGTTCGGCGAAGTGACGATTAAGCCGACCAGCAAGTGGCAGATCACGGGCGGCGGCCGCTATTTCCGCTATGACACGTCGATCACCGGCGGGTCGGACACGCCGATGACTCCGGGCGGCCGTCGTCGCATGCCCTATCCCAGCCTGGAAATCGCGGCATCGCGCGTGCGCAGCGGATCGGCCAGCGATGACGGCTTCGTGTGGAAGGCCAACACCTCCTACACCTTCTCGCCGGCCCTGATGGCCTATGCCACCTACAGCACCGGCTATCGCATCGGCGGCGTCAATCGCGTCGCGCCCTGCACCTTCGCGCCGCCGCCGGCTCCGCCGCCGCCGGGCCAGAATTTGTGCGCCCTGCCCAACGAACTGGCCTATGGCCCGGACAAGACCAAGAATATCGAACTGGGCGTGCGCGGGGCGCTGTTCGGTGGTCGCCTGACCGGCACGGTGTCGGTGTTCCAGGTCAAGTGGGACGGCATCCAGCTGGGTACGCAGACCTTCTATGGCAGCATCGGCATCACCGCCAACGCAGGCAAGGCGCGCAGCCGCGGCGTCGACTTCTCGTTCAACGCCCGCGTGACCGACCAGTTCTCGCTGCGCGGCAACTATAGCTACCTGAACGCGAAGCTGACCGAGGATGCCCCGGACCTGCTGTCGCCCTATGAAGGGTCGGGCGACGTCTTTTCCGGCGACCGCCTGCCCGGGTCGGCCAAGAACAAGGGCGCGCTGGCCGCGGTCTACACGGTGCCGATGGGCGACAATGAACTGGCGCTCAACTGGACCGCGACCTATACCGGCGGCATCATGACGTCGGTTGGCGGACGCGCCGGTGGCGAACGCCTGCCTTCCTATGTGCTGCACCGCGCATCGGCGACCTACCAGACCGAACATTGGGACCTGTCGCTGTTCGCCAACAACATCTTCGACAAATATGCCGTATCCGGCACGTCGAGCGACCTGACCCGCGCCGGCATCGTCAATGACGGCGTCCTCTATCGCGGCTATGGCTATGGCGTCGTCCAGCCCCGCGTCGTGGGCGTGGAGGGTCGGGTCAAATTCTGATCCGCACCATCGCCATGTGAAACAGAAGGGGCGCTCTTCCGATGGAAGGGCGCCCTTTTTGATACGGTTCTGCATGCCGATATGCGGCGCAGGCAGAAGCAGACATGACCTAAGCCATTGAAAAGACATATGCCCTTTCGCTAACTTTACACACTTCGCGCATATGCGCGATGAAAAGTGAAATTTGCACCGAAATAAGAGCCTTAATCCAAAGGCTTAGTATTTTGCAGCGGCGATAGGAAAGATTAGGTTTCGTGGACAAAGGTTGACTTAGGCATTTCTGGTTGATTCAACGCTGTCTCTTGGAGGGGCGTTGGGCGAGCGGATTGGGCTTTCGGACGAGGAATGGGCGATTATCAGCGCGGTTTTGCCGTCTGAACAAGGTCGCGGCTGCCGTCCGGCGCGAGATAACCGGCTGTATACGAGGGCATGATGTGGATTGCCCGAACAGGTTCGCAATGGTGACACTTGCCCAACGAATATGGCAAATGGAACAGCGTGTTCCGACGTTATCGGCGATGGGTGACGACCGGAGTGTTCGACGCGATGCTCGAAACGCTGGCCGAAACCAAGCTTTACGCACGGTGCGATGCCAAAGGACACCCGTTCGGCTTCATCACTCTCCTCGCTGACCTAAACTGGACACCCTTTGTCCACGACAACCTAGACAATGCGTGAACAACGCAAGCCCGGTTCCACATAGGCATGTGTCGGCGAACAAGCCGCTCGCCGACACGACTGGTCTGGTTGCAGGCGGCTATCTGCCGCTGCGCCATAATAGTCTATGAATGACAATATTCTGATTTTTAGTGAATATTCTAAAATTTCCTGACAAGGAACCCATTCACAACTTGGTCAGTTTCGCGATCCCTGGAATGATCTGCAAAGATGATAATCCTGTAACCTGAAGTTTCTCGGGCGCTCCGACAAGATCTACAAATGATTTGATCAGACCCACCATACCGAAATCGTGCGAAGTCCTTCTCGTAGGAAACCCGTCCGCTCCTATCTCACTGAACGTCGGCGCCGCGAAGCGCCTGCCATCGGGCCAGTCCGGCCAATATCCGGTGGCCCAATCCTCAACATAATAATCGCATCCGCTTTTAAGATACGGGAAGGTCGCTTCGAAACAGGATTGGGTCAATTCCGCGACATGGCTCGCATCATCGATAATGATATCTGCGCCATCAGGGACATAAGCATCAAAAATGGCTCTCAACCCCTCGCGATCGGCCTGATCGCCTTTGACCAATGTTATATTGGATGACTGGGTGTGAACGCGATCCGGAAGTTGATCTATACCAATAATCGACGAATTCGGGAAATATTGAGCAAGTGTTTCAAGAAACTGCCCGCGGAATACGCCTATTTCAATTATTTTTAACGCTTCATTTCGTCGATCAGAAAAATTTTTCTCATAAAAATCGAGATAGCTTGGTGGTTTTGAAAATTCACCTTTTGGCGCTCCGCAAATTTCTGAAGACATATGCCAAATTTCTGTCAATGAAGTCATGAAGTCTCTCTTTTTTGACAAGAATAATGACGATTGTCGATACATAATATCAGATCATGTATGCCAGCATCACTTTCATAATTTATGAAATAAGCGGAATTATCAACCCAATCATCATATCATATTTCGTGACTATGATGCTGAAACGAAGTAGGTCAACCAAAATTCAAGGCTTGTTTTTTCATATTTTTTCTGAATTAAGCAGTTATTGGGTGGCGTAGGGACATGCGGTGCGCTCTCGAACGCTGCGCTCAGCTTCCAGAACCTGTATCTCGCTTTCCTCTGCTGCACCGCGTGCTTGCGCAATACTGGGTTTCGTGGACAAAGGTTGACTTAGGCATTTCTGGTTGACTCAACGCTGTCTCTTGGAGGGGGTGTTGGGCGAGCGGATTGGGCTTTCGGACAAGGAATGGGCGATTATCAGCGCGGTTTTGCCGTCTGAACAAGGTCGCGGCTGCCGTCCGGCGCGAGATAACCGGCTGTATACGAGGGCATGATGTGGATTGCCCGAACAGGTTCGCAATGGTGACACTTGCCCAACGAATATGGCAAATGGAACAGCGTGTTCCGACGTTATCGGCGATGGGTGACGACCGGAGTGTTCGACGCGATGCTCGAAACGCTGGCCGAAACCGTGGAGCGAAACACTGCCGCCGACATGATAGACAGCACCGTGATCCCGGCACATCATTGTGCTGTCGGCATAAAAAAGGGACTCAGGAAACCGAGGCGCTTGGCCGATCGCGAGGAGGCTTCACCACCAAGCTTTACGCACGGTGCGATGCCAAAGGACACCCGTTCGGCTTTGTCCTGACGCCGGGGCAAACGCATGACATTCAGGGTTTTGGCCCGTTGTTTCTTATGATCGCCTACAAGATCGAGACACTGCTGGCCAATAAGGGCTATGATGCCGATGCCATCCGAGAGGAATGAGCCAAGACCGAAGTCGAGGCCGTCATACCCTCCAAGAGCAATGGGACTGTCAGGATTTCCGTGTGTGGCCGGGCATAATGGGCAACAAGGAGTCCCACTATGTCACGACGCAAAGAACCTGCCATACCGAATGAGCTTCTCGATCAGCTTTTGGCGGGCGGCACTGCC
>JAJZTH010000020.1 GCA_021849075.1 Pseudomonadota bacterium
TTCGGACACGAAGCCCTGAAGCAGACGAACGTCCTTATAATCGATCTTCGGCGCATCCTTGGCGGCGAAGGGGCAGCTCTTGCGGCGGCGGAAAAACGGGCGTGCCATGTTTCAGATCTCCTTATTCAGCAGCCGGGGCTTCTTCGCGGTCGCGGCGCGGGCCACGATCTTCGCGATCGCCACGGGGACCACGATCGCCACGGGGACCACGGTCGCCACGTTCCGAACGCTCCTGCTTGCGCATCATCACCGACGGGCCGGTTTCCAGCTCGTCGACCTTGACGGTCATGTAGCGGATGATGTCTTCGTTGATCTGGGTCTGACGCTCCAGTTCCGCGACGACGCCGGCGGGGGCGTCGATGTTCAGCATCACATAGTGCGCCTTGCGGTTCTTGGCGATCTTGTACGCGAGCGAACGCAGGCCCCAGGTTTCAACCTTGGTCACCTTGCCTTCATTTTCCTCGACGATCTTGGTGGCGGTTTCCGCCAGAGCGTCCACCTGCGCCTGTGCCAGATCCTGGCGCGCAAGGAACACATGCTCGTAAAGAGCCATGGGTAAGCCTCATCATGTTGGCCGATCGCTGACGCCCACCCCATGTGGAACGCCCCTCCGGCTGTCGTCTCAATGCTTCGCGGTGACGCCGAGTCACCCCGGAGCCGATGCGAAGGCGCGCCTATGGCCGAAAAGTGGGGGAAAGGCAAGGGCGCATCCATGCGGCGCGCAGGCGCGGCGATGCGGGGGATCGCATGCTTGTCCTGAGCCTGTTTTTCTCCTTAAATCACGGGAAGAAGAAAAACAGACCAGGAGAGAGCATGGCCGTCGCAATCGCCGCCCTGTCGCTGATATTGCTGATGATCGCCGCCTATCGCGGCATGAGCGTGATCCTGATGGCGCCGCTGCTGGCGATGCTGGCGGTGTTGCTGACCGATCCGGCGGCCGTGCCTGCCGCCTTTTCCGGCCTGTTCATGGACAGGGTAGCCAGTTTCCTGAAACTCTATTTCCCCGTTTTCCTGCTGGGCGCATTGTTTGGCAAGCTGGTGGAGATATCGGGCTTCTCCCGCGCGATCGTGACGGCGGTGATTGGGGTGGTGGGGGCCAGCCGCGCCATTCCCGCAATCATGATCGTCACCGCGCTGCTGACCTATGGCGGGGTGTCGGTGTTCGTCGCGGTGTTCGCCGTCTATCCTTTCGCCGCCGAGATGTTTCGTCGCGCCGACATTCCCAAGCGACTGGTGCCTGCGACGATCGGCCTTGGCGCCATCACCTTCACCATGGATGCGGTGCCGGGGACGCCACAGATCCAGAACATCATCCCGACCAGCTTTTTCGGCACCACCACCTGGGCCGCGCCGGTGTTGGGCACGATCGGGTCGGTCTGTATCGCGGCGATGGGGCTGACCTATCTGGCGTGGCGGCGCAGGACGCTGATGGCGGCGGGGGAGGGCTATGGCGCGCCCGAAACATTGGTGAATGAGCCGGAGCAGCAGGGAGAAGGCGTGCGCATAGCTCCGCTGATCGCGCTGCTGCCGCTGCTGGTGGTGGGGGTGGGCAATCTGCTGCTGACTTTGGCCATTCCGCGCTGGGTGGATGCACAGGAGGTGACGCTGGCACTGCCCGGCATGGCGGAGCCGGTCGCGGTCAAGGTGGCGCAAATGTCGGCGCTCTGGGCGGTGGAAGGGGCGTTGCTGCTGGGGATCGGGACGATCCTGCTCTTTGCCTTCCGCACCGTGGCGCAGCGCTTTGCCGAAGGATCGAAGGCGGCGGTCGGTGGCGCGCTGCTGGCGGGGATGAACACGGCGGTCGAATATGGCTTTGGCGCTGTGATCGCGGCGCTGCCGGGCTTTCTGGTGGTGAAGGAGGCTCTGCGCGCCATTCCCAATCCGCTGCTGAATGAAGCGATCTCCGTCACGTCGCTGGCGGGCATCACCGGTTCGGCCTCGGGCGGCCTGTCGATCGCGCTGGCGGCGATGGCGGATCAGTTCATGGCGGCGGGCGATGCGGCGGGCATTCCCCGCGAAGTGTTGCACCGAATTGCGTCGATGGCGTCGGGCGGCATGGATAGCCTGCCGCATAATGGCGCGGTCATCACTCTGCTGGCGGTGACGGGCCTGACCCATAGGCAGGCGTACAAGGATATTTTCGCGCTGACGCTGATCAAGACGCTGACCGTCTTTGTGGTGATCGCCGTCTATTATCTGACGGGAATAGTATGAAAAAAACGCTCCGGGGGGAGAGAAACCCCGGAGCGTTTACGACCCGTCGGCTTGGCCGGCTGGGAAAATTTAGCGGATCGCGCTGCCGACGACGGCGCCGATGAGGCCGCTCGTGATGGCGATCAGCACCGCGTCATTGCCCGAACGGACCCACTGATAGCCGCGGGGCGGAGCGGACAGGCGATAATCGCGATAATTGTTCACCACCCGATAGTTGGTGGCGTAGCGGCGGTCGAAGCGCTGGCCCTTGGCCCAGCGGCGACCGCTGTCCTTGCGCACGATGGTCTGCTTCTTGACGACGGTGCGGCCGTTCGCCTTGTGCTTGACGGTGGTGCGGCTGACTTCGTGGCGTTCCTGATGGGGGGCGGCCTGCGCCTGGGCGGTGACGATCGGGCTGGCGATCAGCGTCGTGGCGGTCAGGGCCATGATGATCTTCTTGAACATGTCTTGCTCCTTTACCTGTGTATCGGGCGCCATTCCGTGGCGTCGAAGACAGAGATAGAAGCCGCTTGTCGCGTGAATGTGTCGCAGGCGAACGAAGAATGTCGGAAATTGTAACAAAGCGCGATTTAAGCTGAGCCGGCGTTCAGAAATGGCGATTTTTCAGTGTGTTGCAGAAGAGACGACAAGAAAAAGCCCCGCGGCGGAGGCTGCGAGGCTTGAGAATGTGAGATGGATGGGGAGGTCAGTTCGGCAGCGGCGTCGCCGTCACCACCATGCGCGCAAGGAGGATGGGCTGGCTCTTCCCTTCGACGATCGGGGCGTGATGCTGCACCGGCGCGGCGGCGAGCGCGGACAGGCTGGCGCTAAGGACCAGCGCACTGCTGGCGATGCTGAGGGCGATGGTCTTCATGGGCATGCTCCTTGCGTGCGCCGGGGCGGCGGCATGGAAGGAGCATTAGGAGACGGTTGTCGCAGGACTGTGCCGTGGCTGCGCCGTCTTTGTCGGAAAATGTATCAGGGAAATAGGCGGGGCGGCTTTTCGCTCTCACCCTTCCGCCGCGCTTCGCGCGGCTCCTTCCCTCTCCCGATGGGAGAGGGAAGGTTGCCCGCTATTCGTGCCGCAGCGCGTCGATGGGGTTGAGCGCGGCGGCGCGCCGGGCCGGGAAATAGCCGAACACTACGCCGATCGCCGCCGAAAAGAGGAAGGCGATCAGGTTGACCTTGAGGTCGAACAGGAAGGGCACCTGCATCAGCGGGGCGATGGCGAGCGAGGCGACCAGCGCCAGCGCGAGGCCGATGAGGCCGCCAAGGCAGGACAGCACGATCGCCTCCACCAGAAATTGCAGCAACACTTCGCGCGCGACCGCGCCGATGGCGAGGCGGATGCCGATTTCCCGCGTCCGCTCCGTCACCGACACCAGCATGATGTTCATGATGCCGATGCCGCCCACCAGCAGCGAAATCGCCGCCACCGCGCCCACGATCTGGGTCAATATGGTGGTCGTTCCGGTCAATGTGTCGCTGATCTGCTTGGTGTCGAAGACGTTGAAATTATCCTGATCGCCGGGTTTGATCTTGCGCCGTTCGCGCATCAGTTCCTCAAGGCTGTTCTGCACGGTCGCGCTGTCATAGGCGTCGTCCACCGCGACCATGATCTGGCTGATGTCGCGGTCGCCGGTGAAGCGGCGCTGCACGAATTTGATCGGCATGACGACGACATCGTCCTGATCGCCAAAGCCGCCCTGGCCGCGCGTCGCCAGCACGCCCACGACCTGGCAGGACACGCCCTTGATTCGCATCCTCTTGCCGACCGGCTCTGCGCCCTGGAACAGGTTGGTGCGCACCGTATTGCCGATGATGCAGACGGATTTGCCCGCCTCCTCCTCATCGGGCAGGAACAGGCGGCCGTCCTGCACCTTCCACTGCTGCACCTCCGAATAGGCGGAGGTGGTGCCATAGACGGTGGTGGACCAGTTATTGCCTTCATAGATGGCGGTGCCGCTCGACTGCACCACCGGGGCGACGGCGCGCACGCCGGTCAGCTGGTTTTCGATGGCGGTCAAATCAGCGGGCTTGAAGTCGGGCGGGCGCGGGCCGCCGCCGCCCCGGCCAAAGCCCTGACCCGGCCGCAATTGCAACACATTGGCGCCCAGCGAGCTGATTTGTTCCCGCACCGCGGCGGTTGCGCCATTGCCCAGCGTGACCATGGTAACGACCGCGGCCACGCCTATGATGATGCCCAACGTCGTCAGGAAGCTGCGCAGCTTGTGCCGGTTGATCGCGCGGAAGGCGAGGATGATGGTGGTGCCTAGCATCACGCCTTCACCCCCGCTTCGATGCTTTCGACCAGACCGTCGCGGAAATGGACGATGGTGCGGGCATAGGCGGCCATGTCCGGCTCATGCGTCACCATCAGCACGGTGATGCCGCTGTTCCTGTTGAGGTCGGTCAGCAATTCCATGATCTCGACCGATCGCTGCGAATCGAGGTTGCCGGTTGGTTCGTCCGCCACTAGCACATCGGGCTGGGTGACGATGGCGCGGGCGATGGCGACGCGCTGCTGCTGCCCGCCGGAGAGTTCGGCGGGTGTATGGTCCCACCAGTCCTTGAGGCCCACCTTGTCGAGCGCGGCCATGCCCATGTCATAGCGCAACTTCTTGTCCTCGCCGCGATAGAGCAGAGGCAGTTCGACATTTTCCAGCGCCGTCGTGCGCGACAGCAGGTTGAAGCCCTGAAACACGAAGCCGAGATAGCGGCGGCGCAGCAGCGCCCGCTGGTCGCGGTCCAGCGTCTCGACATGATGGCCCTTGAACAAATAGGTGCCGCCCGAAGGCACGTCGAGGCAGCCCAATATGTTCATTGTGGTCGACTTGCCCGATCCAGATGGTCCCATGACGGCGACGAAATCGCCCTGCTGGATGTCGAGGTCGACGCCCTTCAACGCTTGAAAGGCGGTCGGTCCCTCGCCATAGATTTTGGTCACGCCCTTCAGGGAGATGATCGGGTCAGCGGCCATGATGGTCAGTTTCCGCTCGGGCGGGGGGAGGCGGGTTTTCCTGCGGCCGGCGCGACGGGCGCGGTTTCCGGCGCGGCGTCGCCCGAATTGCCGAGCTTGCCGACGCTGGCGGGCGTGCCGTCCGCGGCCGGATTGGCCTGCCGACGGTCAGGCGCCTTGGTGTCGCCGCTGCTATAGGGCTTCTGGTCTTCGGCAGGGGGCTGCTGTCCTGCGGCAAGCTGGCCGGTGATGACCCGCGCCCCGGCTTTGAGGTCGCCGCCGGTGACAACCGTGCGCGATCCGTCGCTGGCGCCGACCGTCACCTGAACGGCTTTGGGATTGCCATCCTCACCCACGACATAGACGGTCTGGCTGCTGCCCGCCCCGAAGCTGACCTGACGATTGCCGCCGCTGCGGCGCATGCGGCCGGGGCCGGGCAGGACGCTGGTGATGCCGCCGCCCTGCGCCTGGGCGCTGGGCTTGAAGCGCAGCGCGCTGTTGGGGACGAGCAGAACGTCATGCAGTTCCTGCGTCACGATGTCCGCCGTCGCGGTCATGCCGGGGCGCAGCGTTTCATCCTTATTGTCGACCGACAGCACCGCCGTATAGGCGACCACGGTGCCGGTCGAACTGGTCGTGCTGCTGCTGGTGGAGGAAGAGGAGGAGCTGCTCGATGCGTTCGACCCGACATTCACCCGCGTCACCTTGGCCGGGAAGGTGCGGCCAGGGAAGGCGTCTACGGCGAAGCTGGCGGTCTGGCCTTCCTTCACCTGACCGACGTCGGCTTCGTCCACCGACACTTCGACCTCCATTTGCGTCAGGTCTTCGGCCAGGGTGAAGAGCACCGGCGCGTTCAGGGAGGCCGCAACCGTCTGACCCGGTTCGATATCGCGGGACAGGACGACGCCGTTCACCGGCGACACGATCTGGGCGATCGACAGGTTGGTCTGGGCCGTCGACAACTGCGCGCGTGAGACATTCACCTGCGCCTGCGCGGACCGCAGATTGGCGAGCGCACTCTGATAGTCGGCGCGGGCCGAATCCATCTCCGTCTTGGCCGGCACGCGGCCGCCCGACAGCTTGAACACCGTCTCCTGCCGGTCCAGCGTCGCCTTAGCCAGCGCGACCTGCGCCTGCGCCTGTGCGACGCTGGCTTGGCTGGATGCGACCTGCGCCTGATTCTGGTTCACCGTGTCGACCAGACGGCGGGTGTCCAGTTCGGCGAGCTTCTGCCCCTTGGTCACGCGATCATTAACGTCGACATAGACCGCCGTGATCTTGCCCGACTGTTCGGACCCGACATCGACCTGATTGATGGGCTTCAAATTGCCTGTCGCGGACACGCTGACCGTCAGGTCGCCCTGCCGCACTTCGCGGGTGGCGTAGCTGGCCTTGTCCTCGCCCGAAAAGCAGCGGGCGACGAGCAGGACGAGGATCAGCAGGACGAAGCCCACGCCGCCCCGGATCGCCCATTTGCGCCACGGTTTCTGCGGCTTTTCGCCCAGGAAGTCGCTGAGGTCCTTATCTGAGTTCACATCATTGCTCATCATTTTGACCCTTCAGCGGGGCGGTTGTCCATGGTCTGCCATCCGCCGCCCAGCGCATTGTAAAGCTGGGCGATGGCCAGAACTTCGTCCGATTGCGCGGAGGCCAGACTGTTGCGGGCGTTCAGCAGGGTGGTTTCGCTGGTCGACAGCGTCTGGAAATCGGTCAGCCCCGCCTGATACTGGCTGCGCGCCATGATGGCGGCATTGTTCGACGCTTCATAAGCGGTGGTGAATTCGACCTTGCGCCGGCGCGCGCTGTCGAGCGCCGCCATCGCATTTTCGACATCCTCCAGCGCGGTCAGCACGCTTTGTTTATAGGCGGCGAAGGCGGCGTCGGTCGCGGCTTTCTGCGACCGGACCTGCGAGGCGAGCCGGCCGCCGTCGAAGATGGTCTGCGCCACATTGGCGAAGATGCCGCCGGTGATCAGGCTGAACAAATCCCGGAAGCTGTTCGATGTGGTGCCGATGTTGCCGCTGATGCCCAGTGAGGGATAAAGCTGGGCCTGCGCCACGCCGATCCGCGCGGTGGCGGCGGCCAGCGCCCGTTCGGCGCTGCGCACATCGGGCCGCTGGCGCAGCGTGTCGGCGGGAATGCCGGTCGCGATCTGCGTCGATGCGGTCGGGATGGGGGCGGGCGTTTCCAACGCGCGGGTCGCATCGCCCGGCGCCTGCCCGGTCAGCATGGCGATGCGATTGAGGCTGCCGCGCAGGCTGGCTTCCAACTGGGGAATGGTGGCATTGGTCTGGGCCAGCTGAGCCTTGGCCTGCTGTTCGTCCAGCGAGGAGACGAGACCCGCCTGCAACCGCCAGCCGGCGATGTTGTAATTGTCCTGCTGAACCTTCTGCGTTTCCTGCGCGACCCGCAACTGCTCCTGCGCCAGACGCGCCTGCACATAGTTGGTGACGAGTTCGGAAATGATCGTCAGCCGCACATTGGCCAGGTCATAGCCCGATGCGGCAAGATCGGCGCGCGCGGCTTCCGACGTGCGGGCCAGTTCACCGAACAGGTCCGCCTGCCAGCTGGCGTTGGCGCGCAGAGAATAGCTGCTGGACCAGTTGCTGGAGCCGCCGCCGATCGGGTTGCCGCTGCTGTCCAGGCGGCCGCCGGCATCCTGGCTGCTATAATTGCGCCCGCCAGTACCCGATCCGTTAACCTGTGGCAGGAAGCTGGCATTGGCTTGACGCAAACTCTCGCGCGCTTGCCGCAGCCGGGCCTGGGCCTGCATGATGTCCAGATTATTGGCGATCGCGCTGTCGATCAGGGTGGAGAGCGCCGGATCGTTGAGGCGGGTCCACCATTGGGCCAGATCGGCATCGTCCAGTACCGCGCCGTTTCCCTGGCTATAGGCGGCCGGCACGCCCAGAGCGGCCGTCTGCGGGGCGCGATAATCGGGGCCGGCGGCGCAGGCGGACAGCATGAGCGCCGGCCCGCTGATCCATGCAAAGCGATATCGCACCTTTTCCTAGCACTCCGTCATCGTTAAAGGAGCCGCCACGCTGATCCCCCGCGAAAGGGGAAAGGGGCGTCCATCGCTTGCCTGCCGCAAGCGCATGTACGGCTCAACGACATTTATGTCTCAAAGTGTAACGAGTTTGAATATCGGCGCTTTTCGCGGCGCTTGAGTATGGAGTTCGATGATGCGGGCATTTCTTTTCCCCGGGCAGGGTAGCCAGTCGGTCGGTATGGGCAAGGCGCTGGCGGATGCCAGCCCCGCGGCCAAAGAATTGTTTCAGGAAGTCGATGAGGCGCTGTCGCAGCATCTGTTCCGCATCATGGTGGAAGGCCCGGACAGCGACCTGACCCTGACGGAAAACGCCCAGCCCGCGATCATGGCCAATGCCATAGCGACCCTGCGCGTCATGCAGAAGGAAGGCGGCTTTTCGCTGAGTGACAAGGGCGATTATGTCGCCGGCCATTCGCTGGGCGAATATAGCGCCCTGTGCGCGGTCGAGGCATTCGACATCGGCACCACATCGCGCCTGCTGAAGCTGCGCGGTCAGGCCATGCAGGCCGCCGTGCCGGTGGGCGAGGGCGCGATGGCGGCGCTGCTGGGCGCGGACATGGAAAAGGCGCAGGCGCTGGCCGATGCGGCGGCAGAAGGCGAAGTCTGCACCGTCGCCAACGACAATGATCCCAGCCAGGTCGTGATCTCGGGCCATCGCGGCGCGATCGAGCGCGCCGTTGCGCTGGTAAAGGATCATGGCATCAAGCGTGGCGTGCTGCTGCCGGTGTCCGCGCCCTTCCACTGTCCGCTGATGCAACCCGCCGCCGAAGCGATGGCGGACGCGCTGGCAAAGGCTGTCATCAACGCGCCATTGCTGCCCGTTTATGCCAATGTTCTGGCCGCGCCGATCGCCGACCCGGAAGAGATCAAGGCGCGGCTGGTGGAACAGGTGACGGGACGGGTACGCTGGCGCGAGTCCGTCGCTGCCATGTGGGACGCGGGCGTGACGGAATTTGTCGAAATCGGCGGCAAGGTGCTAGGTCCGATGGTCAAGCGCATCGCGCCCGACGCAACGGTGCGCAGCATCATGACGATGGACGATATCGAGGCGGCACTGGCGGCCTTCTGACATATAATTGGGGGATAATTCATGTTCGACCTTACAGGAATGACCGCACTGGTGACGGGGGCTTCGGGCGGCATCGGTTCGTCCATTGCCAAGGCATTGGCCGCACGCGGCGCCACGCTGGCGCTGTCGGGCAGCAATGAGGACAAGCTCAAAGCCTTCGCCGCCGAACTGGGTGGGGATCACAAGACCATCGTGTGCAACCTGTCCGACCCGGCTTCGGTCGATGCGCTGGTGCCGCAGGCGGTGGAAGCGTTGGGCGGCAGGATCGACATTCTCGTCAACAATGCCGGCATCACCCGCGACAACCTGATCCTGCGGATGAAGGATGACGAATGGTCGCAGGTCATTCAGGTCAATCTGGAGGCGGCTTTCCGCCTTGTCCGCGCTGCGGCCAAGCCGATGATGAAGGCCCGCTTCGGCCGCATCATTTCGATCACGTCGGTCGTGGGCGTCACCGGCAATCCGGGGCAGGCCAATTATTGCGCGTCGAAGGCGGGTATCATCGGCATGTCCAAGTCGCTGGGGCAGGAACTGGCCAGCCGCGGCATCACCGTGAACTGCGTTGCGCCCGGCTTCATCCGTTCGGCCATGACCGACGCCCTCAACGACACGCAGAAGAACGGCATCCTGGCCAAGATCCCTGCGGGCGATCTGGGCAGCGGCGATGATATTGGCGCGGCGGTCGTCTATCTGGCGAGCAAGGAAGCCGGTTATGTCACCGGCCAGACGCTGCATGTGAATGGCGGCATGGCGATGATCTGATCATTAGGTCGCCGGCGCCATATTGGCGGGCGACGCAGCGGCGGGACGGAACCGGACCTTCAGATGGATGGTCCGGTGCCCGATCCACAGGCTGACCGCCGCGATCATCGCGCCGGCGATCACATCGCTGAAATAATGACCGCCATCGACCGGCGTCGCGATCAGCGTCAGCAAGGCGACGGTTATGCCGGTATAGCGGGCGACTGCGACGGTTGCGCGCGAAAAGCCCCAGCAAAAGATCACGGCCAATGCGCCATGATAGCTGGGGAAGGTGATGATGCCTTCCATATGGTTCAGCGCCAGCAGGCGTAGCGCACCGCTGCGCAGCCCGCTGATATCGGACATGTGAACGAACGCGGCCGCAGGATGCAGATTGGGATAATCCGCCGGATGCAGGCCATAATGGGCATAGGCGGCGACGGCGGGCATCAGGCCGGACAGCAAGATGATCGTCAGCCCCGCAATCATCGCCGCCTGTATGGCGATGCGCAGCGCGGCCAGCCTGTCGCACAGCCCCAGCACCACAATAAGCGCGATCATCTGGGGAATGAGCGTGCGATAGGCCAGGTTGAACAGGGTGGCGAACAGCGGGTGATCGTTGACCCAGTGCATCCAGTGCATCCAGTCCAGCCCCATCGCCCGGTCCCATCCCGATAGCTGTGCGTCCCACAAGGGGCCGGCTCTGGCCGCGATCATGTAGGACAGGGATGCGCCCGCCGCGCTGAACAGCATCATGAGCTGCAAGGCCGTGACCATCGCAAAGATTTTCGGGTCGGGCCGATGGCGGCTGTAGAAGAGCGCGAGCGCGCCCAATAGCAGCGCGAAGCCGCATGGCGCGATCAGGCCGGGGATGGACCAGACAAAAGGGTCGATCATTTGCAGGGGCAGGATGAAAAGGCCGGTCAAACCCAGCAGCAGCCATGCCGCATCGTCATGCCCCTGCGGATATCGCCTCATGATGGAATGCGCCTGCTCCATGGCATCGCCTCTACCGGCCTTGCGCTAAAACAAGATTAATTGCGTCGATGATCGACCGGGCGAATCCGATGGGCGCGCGGTCATGAACAGGCATGGCGGGTCGTTTAACCGCGTCGCCAGCGCCCGCAACATCGTCAGCCGCGTACGCGAGCGTAGGATGACAGAATCGGCGTCGAGAAGGGCCGTCATATCGCTTTCCACACGCAAACCCGCTGAAATCATGATAAATCGCGCTTCATTGTTGGCGAAATGGGCGGTTTTTGTTGCCGGGCCGTTGCGCAGGCGCATGAAGGGGCTTGGCGGCCTTCCCTATTGCCTCTATCGGGGCTTGGCACTAGGGCAATGCCTTAACGGTTATTCACAACCACCAACGATACCAGTCAAGAAGGACCACTCATGAGTGAGACCGCGGATCGCGTAAAGAAAATCGTCGTCGAGCATCTGGGCGTCGAAGCCGAGAAGGTGACCGAAGACGCCAGCTTCATCGACGATCTGGGCGCAGACAGCCTGGACATCGTTGAACTCGTCATGGCGTTCGAAGAAGAATTCGGCGTCGAAATCCCTGACGATGCGGCCGAAAAGATCGCCACCGTCAAGGACGCCATCGATTATATCGACAGCAAGCAGTAAGGCGCTTTCCGGCCTGATCCCATTGGGGTGACGGCCGCGCTTACGCACAAGAAATGGCTCCTCCTGTCCGGTGAACCCGGGGTGTGGGGAGCCTTTTCGTATCTGGCGCGTGGTTTGAAAACGCGATTCAAATGGCTACATGGGCGGCGCAAAGCCCATAAGAGATTTCGGAGCTAGGATATGCGTCGTGTCGTCGTAACCGGCCTTGGTATGGTCAGTCCGCTGGGCGGGAATGTCGAAACCAGCTGGAAGAACATCATTGCGTCCAAATCGGGCGCGGCGACGATCCAGCGTTTCGACGCCAGTGAATATAAGTGTCGCATCGCCTGCGAAGTGAAGCCCAAAGACCATGAATATGGCTATGACGCTTCGCTGGACGTCGATCACAAGATCCAGCGTCAGGTCGATCCGTTCATCGTCTATGGCATTTCCGCCGCCAGCGAAGCGCTGCGCGACGCGGGCCTCGACAATATGTCGGAAGAAGAACGGCTGCGCGCCGGTTGCTCGATCGGTTCGGGCATTGGCGGCCTGCCGGGCATCGAAAGCGAATCGCTGGTGCTGGCCAATAAGGGGCCGGGCCGCGTATCGCCGCACTTCGTTCATGGCCGTCTGATCAACCTGATCTCGGGTCAGGTGTCGATCAAATATGGCCTGATGGGTCCCAACCATGCCGTCGTCACAGCCTGCTCGACCGGCGCCCATTCGATTGGCGACGCAGCGCGCATGATCGCGATGGACGATGCCGACGTGATGCTGGCGGGCGGCGCGGAAAGCGCGATCTGCCCGATCGGCATCGCCGGCTTCGCGCAGGCGCGTGCGCTCTCGACCGGCTTCAACGACACGCCGGAAAAGGCGAGCCGTCCCTATGACGTCAACCGTGACGGCTTCGTCATGGGCGAAGGCGCGGGCGTGGTCGTGCTGGAAGAATATGAGCATGCCAAGAAGCGCGGCGCGAAAATCTATGCCGAAGTGATCGGTTACGGCCTGTCGGGCGACGCCTATCATGTCACCGCTCCACACCCGGAGGGCAATGGCGGCTTCCGTTCGATGCAGATGGCGCTCAAAAAGTCGGGCCTGTCTCTTGAAGACATCGACTATGTGAACGCCCATGGCACATCGACCCCGCTGGGCGACGAACTGGAACTGGGCGCGGTCAAGCGGCTGTTCGGCGACAATCTGTCGACCATGTCGATGTCGTCCACCAAGTCGGCGATCGGCCATCTGCTGGGCGGCGCGGGCGCGGTGGAAAGCATCTTCTGCATTCTCGCCATGCGCGACCAGATCGTCCCTCCGACGCTGAACCTCGATGAACCGAGCGAAAGCTGCAAGGGCGTGGACCTGGTCCCGCATGTCGCCAAGGAGCGGAAGGTGCGCGCGGTGCTGAACAACTCGTTCGGCTTCGGCGGCACCAACGCTTCGCTGATCATGAAGGCGATCTGATCATTTCGCGCGCGCCGTGCTGCGGCGCGCGCGACCACCTATAGGCTGGACGGGCATGGCAAGACGATCCGGAAACCCCATGCGCCGTCTGGGCTGCATCGTCCTTTTGATCGGCCTTGCCGTGGCGGCCTTCGTCGCCTTCCGCTTCGTCCATGGCTGGAGTGAGCAGGGACCGGCCGCCAAGGACATCAGCATCATCGTGCCGGAAGGATCGACCCTCTCCGATGCGGCGGTACTGCTGAAACAGGCGGGCGCGGTGCGCTCCGCCGACGCCTTCCTGACCCGCGCGAAGCTGTTTGGCGGCGGCAAGTCGATCAAGGCCGGCGAATTCGTCATTCCCGCCGGCGCCAGCAACAGCGATATCCTGTCCATCCTTCAGGGTGGCAAGACGCTCACCCGCCTCGTCACCATTCCCGAAGGCATGCCGTCCATCCTGGTCTACGAACGGCTGATGGCGAATGACCAGCTGACCGGCGATATCAAGGTGCCCGAAGAAGGCAGCGTGCTGCCCGACAGCTATGCCTTCGACAAGGGCGAGGCGCGCGCCGTGGTGCTGGGGCGCATGCAGGACGCCATGGACAAGGCGCTGGCGAAGCTCTGGGCGGAACGCGCCGCCAACACCATTGCCAAAAGTCCGCGCGAGGCGATCATCCTGGCCAGCATCGTGGAAAAGGAAACGGGCGTCCCGTCCGAACGACCGATGGTCGCGGGCGTCTACAGCAATCGCCTGCGCACCAACATGATGCTTCAGGCTGACCCGACGATCATCTACCCGATCACCAAGGGCAAGCCGCTAGGGCGCCGCATCCGCAAGTCGGAAATCGCGGCGGTCAATGATTACAATACCTATGCCATGACCGGCCTGCCCAAGGGACCGATCGCCAATCCGGGGCGGCTGTCGATCCTGGCGGTGCTGCATCCGGCGGAAACCAGGGCGCTCTATTTCGTCGCCGATGGCAAGGGCGGCCATATCTTCGCCGAAACATATCAGCAGCATAATGAAAATGTGCGCAAATGGTTCGAGATCCGCCGGTCGCGCGGGGAGCTTTGAACGCGGCGGGACTTACCGCAAAACCCCTTTTGCTCGCTGGGTCGTCGCATAGCGCCACTGGATGATCGCGATGACGAAGATCAGGATCGGGAAGGCGGTCGCCACCACCACGCCCTTGATCGCGATGATGTCGGTGGCGATGAAAACATAGCCGAACTGCACCACCACCGCGATCAGCGAGAGCAGGAAGAGCGGCACGGCCGCGCGCTTGCGCAGCAGCAGGAACAGCGCCCCGCCAAGCCCCGCCAGCACCGCAACCGCATAGTCGAGCCACAGCCATTCGGGCATGGCGGCAAAGATTTTCGCGCCGCCGGGATCGGTCTTCGCCAGTTCGTTCAAATCCATCAGATATTGCATGATGAAGGACGCCAGCCCCATGCAGTTCCACAGCAGAAACAGGATGGCGATGAGGATGAAGGATCGTGGTGCCGACATGATATGTCCCTCCCATGGGCGCGGCCGGATGTTGCGCGGCCGTCATGACCCTATGCTACGCCTTGTTGCGGCCAAGCGGAAGCGTCTTGCATGACCGTGCCGGTCATCGTCACGGCGCTGATGGGGGCAGGGGACTTTGCCTGGGCGGATGGACTGCGCCGCGCGCATTTTCCGCCCGACCGCAATGTCATCCCGGCGCACCTGACGCTGTTCCATCATCTGCCGCCATCGGCACTGGAGGAGGTGTCCGGGCGGCTGAAGCGCCTATGCGCCGGCCCGCCGCCGCCGGCCCGACTGACGGCGGTGATGCTGCTGGGCCGGGGCGTGGCGTTCCGCGTGGACAGCCCGGCGTTGCTGGCGATGCGCGATGACCTGGCGGACGCCTTTGCCGGCCTGTTGACCCCGCAGGATCAGGCGCGGCCCCGTCTGCACATCACCGTGCAGAACAAGGTCACGCCGGAGCAGGCGAAGGCGCTGGCGCAGGCGCTCCGCCGTGATTTCCGCCCGCACCCGCTGGCGATCGCCGGCCTTGCCGCCTGGCATTATCGCGGCGGTCCCTGGGAACTGGCGATGAAGGCGATGTTCAGGGGATAGGGGGGAATGGCAAAGATGGGTGGACTCCTGCCATTCCACCGACGTCATGCTGAACTTGTTTCAGCATCTATCGTGCCTACAATCCTTTGCTCTGTTGGGAGAAATGGACCCTGAAACAAGTTCAGGGTGACGATTTATGCAAGGGCGCGTTGTGGCCGCTTCCACCCCTTACGCTAGCCCCACTTCCTTCAGCGGCACGCTGGCGTCCCCCAGTTGCGCGACGTCCAGCGCTGCGCCGGCCAGAACGTGCGCCCGCCCCTGCACATAATCCTTGACCATGTTGACGCAGTCGAGCGCGATCACCCTGCCGCCCTTAAGGTAGACGACTGAGAAGCTGCGATTGGCGGTGTCGCCGCGCAGCACCGTCTGGTCGAAACCAGTGGACAGCCCGACCGTCTGAAGCTTCAGATCATATTGGTTCGACCAGAACCAGGGCACGGCGTCATAGGCGTCTTCCTTGCCCATGATGTGCGCGACCGCGACCTTCGCCTGATCATTGGCGTTCTGCACGGATTCCAGACGCATTTGCGCGCCGCCGGCGAAACGGTTGGCGTGCGATGCGCAATCGCCCACGGCATAGATGTCGGGCAGGCTGGTCCGGCAAAATTCGTCCACGTCCACCCCATTGCCGCCCGCCGCGCCCGCCGCGATCAGCGGGCCGGTTTCGGGAATGATCCCAATGCCCACGATCACCATGTCGGTTTCGATCCGTTCGCCGTCCTGCATCAGAACCGCCGTCGCCTTGCCATCTGCGACTTCGATGCAATCCATCCGCGCTCCAGTGCGCAGGTCGACGCCATGGGCGCGATGTTCAGCTTCGTAGAAGCGCGACAATTCCTCGCCCGCGACCCGCGCCAACACCCGGTCCAGCGCTTCCAGCAGCACGACCGTCTTGCCGAATTTAGACAGCACGGCTGCCGCCTCCAACCCGATATAGCCGCCACCGATGATGGTCACATGATTGATGTTGTCGATCTTCGCCATCATCGCGTCGACATCGTCGCGGCGGCGCACGGCATGGACGTTGATCGCATCCGCGCCATTGCAGGTCAGCATGCGGGGCGAACCGCCGGTGCACCAGATCAGCTTGTCATAGCCAATTTCTTCCTCGCCCACGGTCACGAACTTGCCGACCGGATCGACGCTCTTGACGCGCTTGCCCAGAGCCAAGTCGATCTTGCGCTCTTCCCAGAAGGCGGCCGGGCGAATGAGGATACGGTCGAAACTCTTGTCGCCCGCGAAATATTCCTTGGACAAGGGCGGCCGTTCATAGGGCGGATATTGTTCGTCCCCGATCATGGCGACGCTGCCTTCAAAGCCCGCCTGCCGCAGCGCAATCGCCGCCTGCGCGCCGGCATGCCCTGCTCCCACGATCAGAACGTCATAATAGCTCATCCGCCCGCCATCCTCTTTTTCAAGCTTTGCGCCGCTGATTGGCGCGCTTTCGCGTCTGACGCAAGGCTGATCTGCTCCGGCACATTGGCCAGGATGCGACGATAGTCTCCATCATGAAAGGGGCGAAGAACGTCGCGCCAGCGCACAAACCGGACGTGGCCATCGACAGGATCGCGTGAGGTTTGGATTGTGCTGGCGCTGGAAACGGAAGGGCCGGCCTTGCCGTCCGATCGCTGTCGGCGAGCAGCTTATATATCGAGAAAAGATGATGTCAGACCGTGACGGCGGAATCTTTTTTCGAGAAGTTTATTTCCAGATCCGTGACAGCGCTCCGTTCAGTTGATGGCAGGTCGAACAGCCATCCGCACTTGCTTGCCAGGAGCAAGCGATGGGCAACCAGCGAAGTTGCTATGATAGGTGGCACCAGCATGACGGGGGAAATCAACCCCAACCAGAAACTGCCGAGAAGCGCTTGAGGCAGAAACCATGTAGCAGCCCCTGCAACGGCTGGCAGAATGAGGAAATGGATCAGATAAATCGGCAATGTTCGGTGCGCGATCCACGTGGATGACGGCACCAGTATCTGCATTCTGGTCGCCACCATCTGACTGAGCGATATGCCGAAAGCCGTGGCGATCATATCGACCGGCAGATAATATGCGCCATTGGCGACGCTCATGATGGCCCCGACGGCAAATGCCGCTCCAAGGAGGATGGTGCGTTTCCCGGTCGCAGCGTTCGCAAATGCCAATATAGGGCTTTTCAGGCGCACGCCCGCCGCAAAGAATAACGCACATCGTAAAATCTTGTGCTGATGCCCCGGCAAGGCATCCTGATATATGGTGCCCATGATCGAAAGCAGCATGCAGGCGACGAGAACAGCGATTACGGGCACTTTCAAGGTCATCTTCGCCAGGACATAATAAATGGCCAGCGCGGCCAAATACCAGGACAGGGCGGCCAACATGCCCACTTCGGCCAGCACGCGCGCAAAAATATTGTCGATCGCCTGCGGGGAAACCATGGGGGTCGCAATTGCGGTGATCAGGCCCCAGACAATATAAAGATATAACGGCTTGTGTAACCGCTTGCGGAGTGTCGTCGCCCTTGGACGCAAAATGGAGTCAGAGGCGAGCAGGCCGGATACGAGAAAGAACAGGGGCATGCGAAGTGGTCGCATAAGTTCATTCAATGTGTACCACAGCGCGCTATACGCCTCCTTGTACAGCCAAGGCGTCTCGGGGAAGTGCGATTGCCAGTGCAAAATCACGACCAATATGATGCATCCGGCCTTCGCGACGTTGGGCCAGTCAAGCTGCCGATTTGCGTGAGAAATTGCCATGTCGTTATGCCCCGGTAATGATTGGGGCGTAACTGTCGATTATTCCCTAAAAGTTAATCTGATCAGCGGGAAGTTGTACAAATATTGTTAGATTCTGTTCGGTCAGAACAAACTGCTACTGGACGCTCGCTTCGTGATCTGTGCGTGGCACTGAATTCACGCCATCCGAACCGCAATCCGTACTTCGCCTAAAGCGCCATTGGGAAGCGCAAGAAGCGAACGGATTTTTCCCAAACAGGGTTCCGCGCCCATATCGCGGGAACGGTAAAGCCAAAAGGAGATGGGGCCATTTCAGTGATTTGAATGGTAGCGGAGGAGGGACTCGAACCCCCGACACGCGGATTATGATTCCGCTGCTCTAACCAGCTGAGCTACTCCGCCCCAAAGGGCCTCGCCGGGGCAGTGCCCTGCGGTGAGGCGGGCCTATACGCATGGCTTTCAGATCGGTCAACCGGGCTTTGCATCTGGTACGGAAAAAATCCGCACCCCGCGCGCGAACGATCCGCGTCCCGCATTCCGCCATCATGGTGACTGGCCCGGAAACCTTTTTCCTGCCCCGCATTTTTATCTTGCAATCGCTGCGACGCGACGCCCTAATATTGCGATGCACAACCGGCCATATTGGCTGAGGGAGGATTATCCACTTGCCCTTCCATGAAATGTTTGAGCCTGATGGTTCGATACGCCCCTGTTACGACGAAGTGCAGAAGTGGGTGGAGCGAACCGGCATAGCCGGGCTTAACCGTCGCATGGATGAGGCCGAGGCGATCTTTCGCAGGATCGGCATCACCTTCGCCGTCTATGGCGAGGGCGGCGATCCGGAACGGCTGATCCCCTTCGATCTGTTGCCGCGCATCTTCACCGCGAACGAATGGCGCATCCTGGACAAGGGCATTCGCCAGCGCGCCCGCGCACTGAACGCCTTTCTGCATGACGTTTATCATCGCGGCGAGATTGTGAAGGCCGGCATCATGCCCGCCGATATCATCTATAAGAACAGCGCCTATCTCGCCGAAATGGCCGACTTCACCCCGCCGGGGAAAGTCTACAGCCATATTGTCGGCATCGACATCGTGCGCACCGGGCCGGGCAGTTTCGAGGTGCTGGAAGATAATTGCCGCACCCCTTCGGGCGTGTCCTACATGCTCGAAAATCGCGAGATCATGACGCGCATGTTCCCGGAGCTGTTCGCGCAGGGCGTGGTCGCGCCGGTGGACGATTATCCCGCCGAATTGCTGAAAAGCCTGAAGGAAGTCGCGCCGCCCGCGTGCAAGGGCGATCCGGTCGTCGTCGTGCTGACCCCGGGGTCGCTCAACAGCGCTTATTATGAGCATAGCTTCCTGGCCGACCTGATGGGCGTGGAACTGGTGGAGCCGGCCGACCTGTTCGTCGACAATGACCGGGTGTGGATGAAAACCACGCTGGGTCCCAAGGCGGTCGACGTCATCTATCGCCGCATCGACGACGAATATATCGACCCGCTGGTGTTCCGCCCCGACAGCCTGCTGGGCGTGCCGGGCATCTTCAACGTCTATCGCAATGGCGGTGTGACGCTGGCGTCTGCGCCCGGATCGGGCATCGCCGATGACAAGGCGGTCTATATCTACGTGCCGGAGATGATCCGCTTCTACCTTGGCGAAAAGCCGATCCTGGACAACATCCAGACCTGGCAATGCGGCAAGCCGGACGAACTCAAATATGTGCTGGAAAATCTGCACGAACTGGTCGCCAAGGAAGTGCATGGCTCCGGCGGCTACGGCATGCTGATCGGCCCCAAGTCCACCAAGGATGAAATCGCCGCCTATGCCGAGCGGATCAAGGCGAATCCGAGCGAGTTCATCGCCCAGCCCACGCTCGACCTGTCGACCGTGCCGACATTGGGACCGGCGGCGGTGGTCGGCCGTCACGCCGATTTCCGCCCCTATTGCCTGGTCGGCAAGCAAATCCGCCTCGTCCCCGGCGGCCTGACCCGCGTCGCCCTGACCGAAGGGTCGCTGGTGGTCAACTCCAGCCAGGGCGGCGGGGTGAAGGATACATGGGTGTTGCAGGATTGATGGGGATGCATTCTTTGACCACCTCTCAACCGTTCGGGCTGAGCCTGTCGAAGCCCATCACTGAGCGAAGTCGAAGTGGCTTCGCTTCGCTCTGCCCAGCCCTTCGAATTCGCTCAGGGCGAACGGAATGTGAGAACAAGCCATGCTGAGCCGGACCGCCGAAAATCTTTTCTGGATGGCGCGCTATATGGAGCGGGCCGAGGCCACGTCGCGCCTGCTGACCATGGGACAGCGTATGGCGATCCTGCCGGGCGCCCATCATCGCGACGAATGGCGATCGGTGGTCCGCGCGACCGGGGCCGGGCACCAGTTTCCCGAAGGCACGATCGTCACCGAAAGCGACGCCATAGCCTTTCTGATGCTGGATCTCGACAATCCCAGTTCGATCCGTTCCTGCCTGCTAAAGGCCCGCGCCAACGCCAAGTCGGCGCGCACCATGTTGACGCAGGATATGTGGGAGGCGCTGAACGAAGGCTGGCGCAAGCTGGACAGCTATGACGTCAGCGAAGCACGGCAGCAGCTTCCAGCGCTGATCGACTGGGTCAAGACCCGGGTGATGACCTTCCGCGGCGCCGCTCATTCGGGGCAGTTGCGCAACGAAGGCCATGATTTCCTGCGCACCGGCTCCGCGCTGGAGCGCGCGCAGATGACGCTGCGGCTGCTCGACGTCAAATATTATGTGCTGCTGCCCGAAACCGAGGTGATCGGCGGCAATCGCGACCATTATCAATGGACGTCGGTCCTCTACGCCCTGTCGGGCGCGCGCGCCTATCATCATGTCTATGGCGGCACCTACACGCCCTGGCAGATCACCGATTTCCTGATGCTCAACCGCCTGTTCCCACGCAGCGTCGCCTATTGCTACGATCAGTTGGCCTATCGGCTCAATCGCCTGGCGGGCTGGCACGACGCCAAGGGGCCATGCCATGATACGGTGCGCGACATGGTCGCCGGGCTGGAACAGCAGGATAGTGGCGAGATTTTCCGGCGCGGCCTGCATGAAACCGTGCAGAACGGCCTGACCATGACCAACCGGCTGGGCAGCGAAATCGCCCAGACCTATCATTTCGGCTGAAGGAGGCCGGGGGAGGCTGACCGCATGAAGCTGCTCGTCCGACACCAGACCATCTATCGCTATGCCGCCTCCGCCGGGCGGGTGGCGATGCGGCTGAAGCTGATGCCGGTCGATACGCCCGCGCAAAAAGTTCTGGAATGGCGGGTCAGTGTGAATGATGAGCCGCTGACCGGTTTTCACCCCAACAGCTATGGGGAAAAGGAAGCCATCTGGATTCGCCATGATCGGCTCGACAATGCGGTGATCGTGGCGGAGGGGCTGGTCGAAACCCGCGAGAGCCATGGGGTGGTGGGCCATCTGGAAAGCCGGGTCGATCCCCGCTATTTTCTGCGCGATACCCGCCTGACCCGCGCGTCGGACGGGATCAAGGCGATGGCGCAGGACTTGCCGGAGGGGGACGGGCCACTCGCCACGCTCCATGCCTTGTCGGCCGCCGTCAGCGACGCCGTTCAGTATCGCGCCGGCGTCACCACGTCCGAAACCACGGCCGCCGAATCCTTCGCGCTGGGCGCGGGCGTGTGTCAGGATCATGCGCAGGTCTTCATCGCCGCCGCCCGGTCGATCGGCATCCCGGCGCGCTATGTTTCGGGCTATCTGCTGGCGGGCGATGGCGACGCGCTGCATGAAACCCATGGCTGGGCCGAATCCTTTGTCCCCGAACTGGGCTGGATCGGGTTCGATCCGTCCAACCGCGTCTGCGTGACCGAACGCTATCTGCGCGTGGCCAGTGGCCTGGACGCCGATGAAGCTGCGCCGATCCGGGGATCGGTCACGGTTGCGGGCGACATATGGATTGACGCCGACGTTCGTATCGCGCAGGCGGAGGATGGAGTCGAGGAACGGCAGCTGCAGAAACAGCAGCAACAAAGCACCCCGCCGCCCGACTCTGCGGGTTGAACAGCGCGATCGATCCCGACGACTCGGGCATCGCGGCAGAGAAGAAGCAGGAGGCCGGGGGGCCGTGACTTATTGTGTGGCCGTGCGCGTGGACCAGGGACTGGTCATGCTGTCCGACACCCGCACCAATGCGGGCATGGACAATATTGCGCGTTTTCGGAAGAGCTTTACCTATCATGTCCCCGGCGAACGGGCGATCACGCTGCTGTGTTCGGGCAACCTGTCCATCACCCAGGGGGTGAAGGCGGTGCTGAGCAAGGCGATTCGCGAAGCCGAACTCAATCCCGACGTCGAAACCATCCTCAATTGCGACACCATGCATCGCGCCGCTCAGATTGTGGGCGACGCCATGCGGTCGATGCAGAGCAAATATCGCGAAAGCATCGAAATGGGCGGATCGGGCGCCAGCGCGTCAATCATGATCGCGGGCCAGCGCCGGGGCGGCAAGCCGCGCCTTTATCTCATCTATTCCGCCGGCAATTTCATCGAGGCGACGGAAGACACGCCCTTCTTCCAGATTGGCGAGCATAAATATGGCAAGCCGATCCTGGACCGGATCATCAAACGCGAAACGACGCTGGAGGAAGCGACCAAGGCGGTTCTGGTGTCGATGGATTCGACGCTGCGCTCCAACCTGTCGGTGGGCATGCCGCTAGACCTGACGGTGATCCCGACCGACGCCTATGATTTCCGTGTTCGCACCCGGATCGAGGCGGATAATGAGGAGTTCGCGATGATCTCTCAAAGCTGGAGCGCGGCCCTGCGCAAGGCGTTTGAGGACCTGCCCAACGTGCTGGATTAGAGCATTTTCGAAGCAGATGGCATCATCTGCTGACTCGGAAAATGAGCAAAACAAAAGACTCCTGAACCGGTTAGCGTTCCGGCCGGGTCCATATCCATGTCCCGCCGATCAGGGCGGCGGCGACAGGAATTAGAAACCAGGGCCAGGGGGAGAAGATCAGCGCCAGCACGACGCTGAAGGCAAAGGCGCCAAGCGCCGCCTTCTTGCCCCGACGGCTGATCGCGCCATGCTCGCGCCAGCGGCGGATATGCGGGCCGAAATGCTTGTGATCCAGCAGCTTGGCTTCCAGACGCGGACTGGACCGGGCGAAGCAGAAGGCGGCCAGGATCATGAACGGCACGGTCGGCAGCAGCGGCAGGAAAGCGCCGATCGCGCCCAGCCCGATCGAAACGAAACCCGCGATAAGATAGAGATAGCGCCGCATGACCTTCCCGCTGCCAATGCTATTGCTTCGCAGCTGCGCTGAAAGATGGCAAGGCGGTTGTGGGGGCGGGCTGGGCAATAGTCCGGTAGGTGTGGATAAGAGACTGGCTGCTTTTTCGCTGTCATCCCAGCGACCCGAAGGGCGGCGTAAGCCAACGCTGGGATCTGGAGCCTCGTAGCGCGTCCTCTCCTACGACCCCAGCCTTCGCTGGGATGACGGATAGTGGTCGATACCTGCTTTCGTCACCCCGTGCTTGATCCGGGGTCTCGCTGCCTTGGCGACGCTGGAAAAGAAGCGGGACCCCGGATCAAGCACGGGGTGACGAAATGAGACGGGGCCACAATTGGCCGTAACCCGCCCCTTCACCTCACGCCGCCGGCAGCCGCAACCGCACCAGCAACCCGCCCAGATCCTCGCTCTCTTCCAGCATCACCGATCCGCCGTAGATTTCCGCCACATCGCGCACGATGGCCAGGCCAAGGCCCGTGCCGGGCTTGCCCGAATCCAGTCGCACCCCCCGGTCGAAAATGCGCACGCGCTCGGCTTCCGGGATACCCATGCCGTCATCTTCGACCAATATTTCTACCATGCCGCCGGCCCGCGCGACGACCGTGGCGAAGACGCTGCCGCCGCCATATTTGGCTGCGTTCTCAATGAGGTTGCCCAGCATTTCGTCCAGATCCTGCCGCTCCACCCGCACGGCAGCGTCCTTGTCGCCGTCCATGTCGACACGGGCTTCGGGATAGAGGCGCTGCACCGCGCGCTCGACCGCGGTCAGGCTGGCCCAGACTTCCGCCCGGCTCTGTGCAGCGCCGCGCCGGCCGACGGCGCGCGCGCGCGCCAGATGATGGTCGACCTGTCGCCGCATCGTCGTCGCCTCGCGGATCACCGCGTCGCCCAGATCGGGCGCCTGCGCCGTTGCGGCGTTCATGATGACTGTCAGCGGCGTCTTGAGTGCATGGGCCAGATTGCCGGCATGGGTGCGCGCCTCCTCCGCCTGCCGCTCATTATGGGCGAGCAGGGCGTTCAATTCCTCCACCATGGGCAGCACTTCGGCTGGCATGGCTTCGGTCACGCGGCTCTTTTCGCCGCCACGCATCCGCACGATTTCCAGCCGCACCTTGCGCAGCGGGCGCAGGCCATAGATGGTCTGGATCGTCGCCAGCACGAACAGGCCCAGCGCCAGCAGGGCAAAGCTGTTGAAGAGCGTAGCGCGCAGCGTCTTGATCTGCGCGTCCAGCCCCTCGCGCGCCTGCGCCACCATGAACAGCCAGCGCGTGTTGGACCCGGGCAACAGGACGGTGCGCTCCATGATGCGCAGATCCTCGCCCGGAAACTGCTTGCTGTCATAGACATGCAACTGGCGGTCATGATGCTCGCCCGGCGCCTTCAGGGCGCGGTCCCACAATGATCGCGATCGCCAATCCTCATGCCCCTTGGCACTGATCTGGTAATAAAGGCCGCTATTGGGTTCCAGAAAGCGCTGGTCGGCCAGTTCGCGATTGAACAACACTTCGCCGTCCGGGCCGATTTCCGACGCCGCGATCATCGCGGTCAGCACATAATTCATGCCGTCGTCGAAATTGCGGGTGATCGCATCGGACAAGACCCGGTCCAGCGCCACGCCGCCGCCGACCAGCAGCACGCTGATCCACAGCGCGGCAATGCCGATCATCCGCCGGCTGATTGAGCCGGTGGAGCGGACGGGGGGAGGGGAGGGGCTGTCCATGGCCGACTATATCATCCCCGTTCGTTTCGAGCGCAGGTTCGAGCTTGCCGAGAACCGAAGTCGAGAAGGGTTCTCGACAAGCTCGAACTGAACGGAGAAGGGCGCGTCGCTCAGCGCCCCGGCTCGTCCAGGCTATACCCCAGACCGCGGATGGTGGTGATGACGTCAGCGCCCAATTTCTTGCGGATGCGCGTCACGAACACTTCGATCGTGTTGGAATCGCGGTCGAAATCCTGATCGTAAATATGCTCGATCAATTCGGTGCGGCTGACCACCTTGCCCTTGTGGTGGAGCAGATAGGAGAGCAGCTTATATTCCTGCGCGGTCAGCTTCACCGGATCGCCCTTCAGCGTGACCTTGCCCGATCGCGTGTCCAGCCGCACATCGCCGGCGATCAGTTCGCTCGATGCATTGCCCGACGCGCGGCGAATAAGCGCGCGCAGGCGGGCGATCAGCTCTTCGCTCTGGAACGGCTTGGCCAGATAGTCGTCCGCGCCTGCATCCAGACCGGCGACCTTGTCCGACCAGCTGTCGCGCGCGGTCAGCACCAGCACGGGGAAGCTCTTTCCCTCCTTGCGCCAACGGTCCAGCACGGTCAGCCCGTCGATGGTCGGCAGGCCCAGGTCCAGCACCACCGCGTCATAGCTTTCGGTGGACCCCAGAAAATGCCCGTCCTCGCCATCGGTGGCCAGGTCCACGGCATAGCCCGCGCCCTCCAGCGTGTTCCTGAGCTGCTGGCCCAGATTCGGTTCATCCTCGACGATCAGCAGGCGCATGGGGCTATTTCCGTTTCTGTTATAAATGTGTCAGGCGGGTGCGCGGTTCAGCGCGCCATGCCGATGATATCGCCTGTCCGGCCGTCGGCATCAACCCACATCACCTTGCCGTCCTTCACATATTTCAGGCGGTATCGGTTGGCGGAGGGATTGAATTCGCTGCCGACATAGGTGGCTCCGCCCACGGCGGCATCGACCCGGCGCTTGATCATGGCGAATGGCATGACCTGTCCGTCCAGCATCGCGCGGCGCGCAGCATCCTGCTCGTCACGGCGATTGCCGGCATCGGCGGCGGGGGCGATCAGGACCAAGGCAAGCGCGGCCGTGATCGCGGAGGTCAGGCTCTTCCTCTTCATCATCATGGGCATGGCATAGGTGAATGGCATTGAACAGGTGGTGAATGGCGTGGAAATGAACAAAAAGGGCGATGATCCGCAAGCATCACCGCCCCTTGCTTTCTTTACTTCTCCAGCGCGTATTGCACCGTTAGTGTGACCGACGCGCTAACCTGGCCGGGTTCGACCGGGGTGACGGGCGCGGCGTCCGCCTTGAAGCGGGCGGTCATCGCCATCGGCATGGGCGGCTGGCCGCCGCTGTTGCTTTCGCTGATCGACACCAGCCGGGCCGAGCGATAGCCCGCCGCCTGCGCATAGAAATCGGCCTGCGCCTTCGCGCTCTTCAACGCTGCGCCGCGCGCCTGCACGATCAGCGGCGAAGGATCGTCGATCGCAAAGCTTGGCCCGTTGATGCTAGTCGCCCCGGCCGCGACGAAGGCGTCGAGCGACGCGCCCACCTTCTTGATGTCGCGCAGCTTCACGGTCAGCTGGTTCGACGCTTCATAACCGATGAAGCGCGGTCCTTCAGGCTGGCCGTCACGGTTGCTATAATCATATTGGGCCGACAGGTTGATGCCGCTGGTCTGGATATCCTTCTTGGCGATGCCGGCCTTGGCAAGGGCGGCGATCAGCCTTTCGGTCTTGGCGGCATTATCCTGCATGGCGGCCTGCGCGGTCTGGGCGCGGGTCTGGACGCCGGTGCCCACGGTCGCGATATCGGGCGCGGCTTCGACGCTTTCGGTCACGTTCAGCGTCACGATCGGCGCCGTCTCGGCGATGGTGACGCTGGTCTGGGCGCCAGCCGCCGTCGACATTGCAACGGGAAGCGCAGCGGCGCCGAGCGCCATCAGGGCGAGGGCGGATTTCATGGACGTTTCTCCTCTATATGTCCTGCACCCTCTTTGGCCCGGGTGCGATGAACGGACGCTGTCGCGCGTTGAAAGCCGTCCGACAGCTTTCGGGTTCCGCTCTTGCCCTCCCGCTTCAGACATCTTAGCTGCACCGCCATGGCAGCTCCTATTCTCTCGTTCGAAAATCTCGGCCTTTCGCAGGGCACCCACTGGCTGTTTCGCGGCATCGACATTCATGTCGGCCAGCGTGACCGGCTGGCGCTGATCGGCCGCAATGGCGCGGGCAAGACGACGCTGCTGAAACTGATCGGCGGGCAGATCGAACCGGATGAAGGCATTCGCTCGGTCCAGCCGGGGGCGCGGGTCATCACGCTGGAGCAGGACCCGGACGTCACGCCGTTCAAGACGCTGCATGATTTCGCGCTGGCGGGTGAGTTCGCGCCCCCCGCGCATGAGGTGGAGGCGATCGCCGATCAATTGGGCATCGATCTCAGCCGGGAAGCGAAGACGGCGAGCGGGGGCGAACGCCGCCGCGCCGCCATCGCCCGCGCGCTGGCCAGCGAGCCGGACCTGCTGCTGCTGGACGAGCCGACCAACCATCTGGACATTGCCGCGATCGACTGGATCGAGAATTGGATGGCCCGCTATAATGGCGCCTTCATCGTCATCAGCCATGACCGCGCCTTCCTGACCCGGCTGACGCGCCAGACACTCTGGCTGGACCGGGGGCAGATGCGCCGCAACGAAATCGGCTTTGGCGGCTTCGAACAATGGATGGAAGCCGTCTATGCCGAAGAGGCGCGCGCCGCCGAAAAGCTGGACGCCAAGCTCAAGATCGAGGCGCACTGGCTGGAGCGCGGCGTCACCGCACGGCGCAAGCGCAATCAGGGCCGCCTTGCCAAGCTGTGGGAAATGCGCGCCCAGCGGGCCGCGATGCAGGGACCGCAGGGTACGGCCAAGATCGCCGTCGCCAGCGACGACAGCAAGACCAAGAGCGTGATCAAGGCCGAGCATGTCACGAAGAAATTCGGGGCCGGAGAGAATCAGCGCACGATCATCAACGACCTGTCGCTGCGCGTGCAGCGCGGCGACCGGATCGGCATCGTCGGCGGCAATGGCGCGGGCAAATCGACACTGCTGAAATTGCTGACCGGCGCGCTGGAGCCTGACAGCGGCGAAGTGACGCTGGCCAAGACGCTGGACATGATCTTCATCGACCAGCAGCGCAGCCTGATGCAGGGCGACAAGAGCGTGCGCGACGTTCTGGCCGAGGGCGGCGACTGGATTGATGTCCGGGGCGTTCGCAAACATGTCCATGGATACCTCAAGGACTTTCTGTTCGATCCCTCGCTGGCCGAGGCGAAGGTCGGCACATTGTCGGGTGGCGAGCGCTCGCGGCTGTTGTTCGCGCGCGAATTTGCCCGCGAATCCAACCTGCTGGTGCTGGACGAGCCGACCAACGACCTCGACTTGGAAACGCTCGACCTGCTTCAGGAAGTGATCGCCGACTATGATGGCACGGTGCTGATCGTCAGCCATGATCGCGACTTTCTCGACCGCACGGTTACGGTGACTTTGGGCCTCGATGGCACCGGCGTCGTTGACGTCATCGTCGGCGGCTATGCCGACTGGATCGCCAAGCGCGATCCGCGCAAGGCCGCCAAAGCCGAGAAGAAGGAAGCCGCGCCGCCCCCGCCGCCCAAGCCCGTCTCCGCCAAGCTGACCTACAAGGATCAGCGCGATCTGGATTTACTGCCCAAGCGGATCGAGGAACTGGAAGCAGCCATCGCCCGTGACGAGGAAGAGCTGGCCGATCCGGCGCTCTATACCCGCGATCCCAAGAAGTTCGCGGCCCTGACGGCCGCCATCGAAAAGGCGCGGGGCGAAAAGGACGCGGCCGAGGAACGCTGGCTGGAACTGGCGGAAAAGGCCGAAGGGCTGGCGGGATAGGGCGATGGCGGATACCGATCGCGACTGGCGCAAATGGGCGGAAACCGACCCCTATTTCAGCGTGACGACCGCGCCGGAATATCGCCGCGACCGGGTGGATATCGACGCATTTCTCTACACCGGCGAAGCCTATATCGTGCAGCGTCTGGCGATACTGGAGCGGCAATTGGGACCGGTGGCGCGGGGCCGTGCGCTGGATTTTGGCTGCGGCGTCGGCCGCGTCACCCTGCCGATGGCGCTGTTGTTCGATCAGGTGACGGGGCTGGACGTCGCGCCCGCCATGCTGGCCGAAGCGGAAATGCTGAAACAGCGGCAGGATGCGCCCAACGCCCATTTCGCCCTGTCCGACGATCGGCTGAGCGCGGCGGGACATGACTATGATTTTGTCCATAGTTCCATCGTGTTTCAGCATATTCCGGTCGCGCGCGGCCTGCCGCTGATCGGGCGATTGCTGGACCGGGTGGCGGTTGGCGGCGTCGCCAGCATTCATGTCGCGCTGCGGCGCGGCGATACGCCGTGGCGCGCGGCTTTCTATCGGGCGCGCACGCGCATTCCGGGCGTTCAGAAACTGTCCCACTGGCTGCGCGGCAAACGGGCGGACGAACCGATGATGCAGATGAACGAATATCCCGCCTCCGCCATTTTCGCGATGATGCACCGGCGCGGCTTCGGGCAGGCGGTGGTCGATGTTGAGCGGCATGGCCGGTTCCTGACCATGCATATCGCCGCCCGCCGCATCGCCGCGACAGAGCAGGAGGTTCTGGCATGAGCAACAGCGCGTCCATCCCCCATCACGCCATCCATTATGTGAACCGCGTCGGCTGGCTGCGTGCGGCGGTGCTGGGGGCCAATGACGGGATCGTGTCGACCGCCAGCCTGATGACCGGCATCGCCGCATCGGGCGCGTCGTCCCAGTCGATCCTGCTGTCTGGCGTTGCGGCGCTGGTGGCCGGGGCCATGTCGATGGCGGCGGGCGAATATGTGTCCGTCAGCGCGCAATCCGACACCGAACGCGCGGATCTGGCCAAGGAGGCGAAGGCGCTGCGCAGCCAGCCCCATGCCGAATGGGTGGAATTGCGCGACATCTATGTCGAACGCGGCCTGACGTCCGATCTGGCGGGGCAGGTGGCGGAGCAGTTGATGGCGGCCGATGCACTGGGCGCGCATGCCCGTGACGAGCTGGGCATTTCCGACCTTTCGACCGCGCGGCCGGTGCAGGCGGCGATGGCGTCGGCTGCCAGTTTCGCCGTGGGCGCGACGCCGCCGGTGCTGGCTGCGGCGGTCGCGCCAGCCGGCGGGGCGATCGTCGCGATCGTCGCTATGTGTCTGTTCTGCCTTATCCTTCTGGGTCATGTCGGCGCGCGACTGGGCGGCGCACGGCCGTTGCGGTCGATCCTGCGGACGCTGTTCTGGGGCGCGCTGGCGATGGCGGCGACGGCGGGCGCGGGGCATCTGTTCGGCGCGGCGATTTGATGCCAAGGTCCGCGCCGATCCGATTCACAGGAGACGATGCGTGACCGATATCCAGCAGATTCCGCTCAAGACCATCAAGGGCGCCGACGCCAGCCTTGCCGATTATGCGGGGCAGGTGGTGCTGGCGGTCAACGTCGCGTCCAAATGCGGGCTGACCCCGCAATATGAGGGGCTGGAAAAGCTCTATGCCGATTACAAGGCCAAAGGTCTGGTGGTCGCCGGCTTCCCCGCCAATGATTTCGGTGCGCAGGAACCGGGCAGCAATGATGAGATTGCGACCTTCTGCACCACCAATTTCGGCGTCGATTTCCCGATGTTCGAAAAGATCGTCGTTACAGGGCCGGACAAGCATCCGCTCTACGCCGCGCTGACCAGCGCCCAACCGCAAGCGCAGGGGGAGGGCGACGCCTTCCGCGAGAAGCTCAAAGGCTATGGCATGACCCCCAATCCCGTGCCCGAAGTCCTCTGGAATTTCGAAAAATTCCTGATCGCCAAGGATGGCAGCGTCGCCGCCCGCTTCGCGCCGACCACAGCCCCCAACGACCCTGCGCTGGTCGCCGCGATCGAGGCGGAACTGGCCAAGTGAAATTCTACTCCTTGATTGCAGGCGCGCTGCTGCTGGGTGGAGCGCCCATGGCCCATGCCGCGCTCAGCCCGGCCGAACGGACGATCGGCGCAACCGTCGACGCCGGCTTTGAACCCACGGTCGCCTTGCTCGAAAAACTGGTGAACCAGAATAGCGGGTCGATGAACCTGGCCGGGGTGAAGGCGGTCGCCGACATGCTGCGGCCCGAATTCGAAGCGCTGGGCTTTGCCGTGACCTGGAAGCCGATGGACGCCGCCAAGCGCGCCGGTCATCTGATCGCGCTGCACAAAGGGAAGGCCGGCACCACGAGGATGCTGCTCATCGGCCATCTCGACACCGTGTTCGAACCCGATTCGCCTTTCCAGACCTTCAAGCGGGACGGTGACTGGGCCAGTGGTCCCGGGGTCGCCGACGACAAGGGCGGCGTGGCGACGATGATCCTCGCGCTCAAGGCGATGCAGGCGGCTGGCACGCTGAAGGGCGCCAATATCGAAGTGGTGCTGACCGGCGATGAAGAGGATTCGGGCGATCCCGTCTCCATCGCCCGCGCCGATCTGGTCGCGGCGGGCACGCGCGCCGATGTGGCGCTCGATTTCGAAGGGCTGTCTCAGGAAGACGGCAGGGACATGGGATCGATCGCCCGACGCTCCTCCAACAGCTGGACGCTGACCGCGACGGGCAAGTCGGGCCACAGTTCGGGCATCTTTTCCGACAAGGCGGGCGATGGCGCGGTCTATGAACTGGCGCGCATCATCACCGCCTTCCGCAAGGAACTGCCCGAACCCAATCTGACCTTCAATGTCGGGCTGATCGGCGGCGGCCAGAGCGCGGATGTAGACAGGGACGGCGTGCGCATCACCGTTACCGGCAAAACCAACATCATCCCGCCGATCGCGGTGGCCAAAGGCGATTTCCGCACGCTCAGCGAAGAACAGACGCAGCGGGTGCAGGCAAAGATGCAGGCGATCGTCGACAGCGGCCATCTGAACGGCACATCGGCCAGCATCGCGTTCGATCTTGGCTATCCCTCGATGGCCCCGACCGACGGCAACCGGGCGCTGCTGACGAAGCTCAACGCCATCAACCGAGATCTTGGCCTGCCCGATATGCCGGCGCTCGATCCCTTGAAGCGCGGGGCGGGCGATATCGCCTTCGTCGCGGCCGATACGGACGGTCTGGTGGGCCTTGGCCTCGCCTCCAGCGGCGATCACAGCCCGGCGGAAAAGGCGGACCTGTCCACCATGCCCCGCCAGGCCAAGCGCGCCGCCATGCTGATGAGCCGGCTGGCCGTGGAGAAGGGACGGAAGTAAGAAAGCCCATGTCCTGATCCGTTCGGGCTGAGCCTGTCGAAGCCCTGTACTGTTTCAAGAAGTACGGCCCTTCGACAAGCTCAGGGCGAACGGACGTTGTTGCAGAGTCGCCATGCTTCCACCCACGCCTTCGCTTGCCACCACCATTGGCCCGGTGCTCGAAACATTGAGCATCATCGGCACCTTCGTCTTTGCCGCCTCCGGCGCGCTGGCGGCGGCGCGGCTGCGCCAGACGCTCGTCACCTTCGCCTTCTTCGCGCTGGTGACGGGGGTCGGGGGCGGCACGGTGCGCGACCTGCTGATCGGTGCGCCGGTCTTCTGGGTGGTGGATGCGGTGCCGGCGATCGCCTGCATGAGCGCGGCTATCGTCGTCTGGTTCACGCCGCGCCGCTGGTGGAGCGCTCGCGCGCTCGACTGGCTTGATGCTATCGGGCTGGCCGCTTTCGCCGTGTTTGGCGCGGCCAAGGCGATGAGCTTTGGCGTCCCGCCGTTCGTTGCGGGGATGATGGGCGTCGTCACCGGTTGCGTCGGCGGCATCATGCGCGATTTGCTGGCGGGGGAGCCGTCCATCCTGCTGCGCCCGGAACTATATGTCACCGCTGCCGCCTTCGCTTCGGGCCTGTTCGTCGCGCTGCGCTGGGCGGGGCTGGATGTGCCGGTCGCGGGCGTCATCGCGGCGCTGCTGGGCTTTGCCCTGCGCGCCGTCGCCATCTGGCGCGGCCTTGGCCTGCCGGCCTATCGGGACGAGCAGGGTTAAGAGTCCGTTTGGAAAATGCGCGGAAGAGCGCATTTTCGATGCGGCACCGGCCCGCGCCCCCACCCGACCACCCATCAGGATACCATGTCTGGGCGGTCGGGTGGGGGTGAGGGCCGGTGCGGATGCGCCCTAGGCGCATTTCCAAACAGGCTCTAAGCGGCGCTGCGCCTGTCCTACATCGCGCTTTTATGGGATTTTTCCTCCCTGTCTCGCATTGGCTCCGGCATCGCCAGACTTTCCGATAGGATCAGCGCGGTATAACAAAATGTCTCATTCGGCGGGAAATGTGCGAAGTTAAGCGCCGTTCGCCCCGCGCCGCCGGATCGCCCACAGCCGCGCTTCCATGCCCCCAAGCAAATCCTTCGCTTGGCGCACGGCGCATGCCTGCCTATCTCTCTGGCCAATCCGAATCGTAGTTTGAAAGCCTGATATGACCGCTACCCACAGCACCCGCATGTTGATCCTCGGTTCCGGCCCCGCCGGCCTGTCCGCCGCCATCTATGGCGCGCGCGCAGGTCTGGCGCCGATCGTGGTGCAGGGCATGCAACCCGGCGGTCAGCTGACCATCACCACGGACGTCGAAAATTACCCTGGTTTCAAGGATGTGATCCAGGGACCGTGGCTGATGGAGCAGATGCAGGCGCAGGCCGAACATGTGGGCGCGCAAATGATGTACGACCAGATCGTCGACATCGACCTGTCCGAGCGCCCCTTCCGCCTGACGGGCGACAGCGGCACACTGTACGTTGCCGACACGCTGGTCATCTGCACCGGCGCGCAGGCCAAATGGCTGGGCGTCGAGGGTGAAGAACATTTGCAGGGCAAGGGCGTCAGCGCCTGCGCCACTTGCGACGGGTTCTTCTATCGCGGCAAGAAGGTGGTGGTCATCGGCGGCGGCAACACCGCGGTCGAAGAAGCGCTCTACCTCACCAACCACAGCCACGATGTCACCCTGATCCACCGCCGCGACTCGCTGCGCGCCGAAAAGATCCTTCAGGCCCGTCTCCACGCGCACCCGAACATCAAGGTGCTGTGGAACAAGGCGGTCGACAAGTTCGTGGGCGGCGGCACGCCCGAAGGTCTGGTCGGCGTCGACCTGATCGACACTGTGACCGGTGAAAAGTTGCATGTGCCCACCGACGGCGGCTTCGTCGCGATCGGCCATCATCCCGCGACCGAATTGTTCGAAGGCAAGCTGCCGCTCGATGAAGGATATATCGTGGTGGAAAAGGGCACGACCCGCACCGCCATCCCCGGCGTCTTCGCGGCGGGCGACGTGACCGACAAGATTTACCGTCAGGCCGTGACCGCCGCCGGCATGGGCTGCATGGCCGCGCTCGACGTCGAGAAATTCCTGGCCGAAGCCGATTTCGAAGAGTTGGTGGAGGCGTAAGCCTGCCCAAGCCAAGGTCGGCTGTTTAGCTGACCTTGGCTTGGGCAAAGGTGACGAGCGTGCCGAACGTCTCGAACGTATCGCCGTCAATATCCTCATCCTCGATCAGGATATCGAACCGATCCTCTATCTCGGTCAGCAGGCCCGCGACGGCCATCGAATCCAGTTCGGGCAGCGCGCCGAACAAGGGCGTGTCCGCAGTAAAAGCGTCAACACGATCCTGAGAAATGCCCAGCACATCGCGCAACAGCGCGCGCATCTGGCTCTCCACATCTGCTGTCCGGTCGACCGGCTGAGAATTTTGCGCCTGCATAACGGCCGCCTAACTAGTGGTTCGCGGGCTAACCTACAAGCGCCGAAATCGCGGTGCGGGCCGCCGGCAGCCAGGCAGACGCATAACGGGGGTTGAAGGCGTCGATCCGGTGCAGCGGGATGCGTCGTTCCATCCAGTCGGTCTTGTAGCCATTGTCGCCCGTCCCATAGTCGATCGTCTCGACCCGATCGGTGTCGATGGCATGGGCAAACATCGCGTGGCTCAACAGCGTACCGGGCGACCCGGCGTCATGGGCGCGATCATGGCTAAGCTTGTGGATCAGCGCGACGCCGCCGTCGACAGTCCAGAATTGCGTCGCCACCGGCCTCCTCTCCAGCCGCGCAAAGCCCAGTCGCAATGTCCCCGCCGCACTTTCTCGCCGCGCCAGATCATGCAGGAAGGCAAGGCCGGCATCGGGTTCCGGCTGCTTCCAGCTACGCGCATGAACGTCGACATAGTCGCGCCACAGATCGTCGGTCAGCCGCTCTTCGATCGAGAGAGTGTAGGAGCTATTCCGCCCCTTCCGCCGCACCAGAGTGCGCAGCCGGCCGGGGCGGGAGGTCCAGTAATCGGCAAAGCTGCGTCCCGCCAACGGCAATATATGACGCCCACCCATCGGCCGCTCGACCGCGAACCAGCCCGCCCGGCGCAGCGCCGCCATCATCGGGGCGGCCTCCTCCAGCGGGTAGAGGTCTATCTGCGCACAGCCCTTCAGCAAATGCCGGGCAAGGGCGTCCAACAAGCGTTGCCGCGTTGCCGCGTCGGGTGCACCGGGAAAGAGCGGCGCCCAGGAAAAGCTGTACCAGTTGGCCAGCGCGCTGACGCGGCGCGGCGTGGGGGAGAGCAGGAACAGCCATGCGTCCTGGGCATCTTCCTGTGCTTGCAGGATACGAATGGGCGTGTCGGGGAAGCAGTGGCGACGCAGACCGTCGAACCAGTCGATCCGGTCGAACAGGGCGGCCCCACGCGCACGATCGAGCTGGCCGGCAAGCGCCTGCCGTACATCATCGATGCTGTGATATTCCCTTGGCGATCGCAACCGACTATCTCCGCCCTCGTCATAGGCAAGGATAGAAGAAGAGTCTGCATATGGAGTTAAGCAGCTGTGACTGAAGGGGGGGCGACGATCGACGGCGTGCAGGTGCAGCCGATCGACCATCTGCTGCTGCGCGGCGATCCGGCGCGCCCGGCGCTGGATGGCCGTTCGGGCAGCTATAATTATACGGAACTGGAGGAGACGCTGGGCCGACTGGCCGGCTGGCTGACGGGGTTCGGGCTGGAGCCGGGCGCGCGCGTCGCCAGCTGGATCGCCAAGGGACCGGTTGCCGCGCTGATGCCGCTTGCCGCGCCGCGTGCGGGGCTGGTCCATGTACCGATCAATCCGCTGCTCAAACATGCGCAGGTCGCCCATATTCTGGCCGACAGCGGCGCGGCGCTGCTGATCGGCACGGCGGCGCGACTCGACAGCCTGCAATCTGGCGATGTGCCGGCCGGGTGCCAGTCGCACCGGGAGGATGACGCCGCCTGCGCGATGAGTGGCGGCGAGGGGATCGGCCCGTCCGCCGCAGCGCCCGATGATCTGGCCGCCATCCTCTACACCAGCGGATCGACCGGGCGGCCCAAGGGCGTGGTGCTGACCCACGCCAATCTGTGGCTCGGCGCAGTCGCGGTGGCCGATTATCTGAAACTGACGCCGCAGGATCGCACCGCCTGCGTCCTGCCTTTCAGTTTCGATTATGGTCAGAATCAGCTGCTTTCGACCTGGTTTGCGGGTGGATGCGTCTATCCGCTCGATTATCTGACGCCGCGCGATGTGATGAAGCTGGTGGACCGGCGCGACATTACGACGCTGGCCGGCGTGCCGCCGCTCTGGGTGCAACTGACCGAACTGGACTGGCCTGCCGAGGTCGCGGCAAAACTCCGTCGCCTGACCAACAGCGGCGGCGCGCTGACCCGGCCGCTGGTGGCGAAGCTGCGCGCGCTGTTTCCACAGGCGGACCTCTATCCGATGTATGGCCTGACGGAGGCGTTCCGGTCGACCTATCTGCCGCCCGCTCTGGTCGACAGCCATCCCGATTCCATGGGGCGGGCCATTCCCTTCGCCGAAATATTGGTCGTGCGCCCGGACGGCAGCCTGACCGATGCCGATGAACCGGGCGAACTGGTGCATTGCGGTCCGCTGGTGGCACAGGGATATTGGCGGGACCCCGCGCGCACGGCCGAACGGTTCAAGCCTGCCCCCGCCGCATCGCGCTATGGCGGGACGGCTGTCTGGTCGGGCGATACGGCGCGGCGCGATGCGGATGGATTGCTCTATTTCGTCGGTCGCGACGACGCGATGATCAAGTCGGCCGGCAACCGCATCAGCCCCACCGAGATCGAGGAGGCCGCTGTCGCTGTGCCGGGCGTCGCCGAAGCGGTGGCGCTGGGGGTGAAGGATGATCGGCTGGGGCAGGCGGTGCGTCTGTTGCTGCGTGCGGCTGATCCAGACATTGCCGATGCCGTGGCCGCGCATCTCAAACAGGAATTACCCAATTTCATGCAGCCCAGGGATATCGTCGTGCTTCCAGAATTTCCCCGCAATCCCAATGGCAAGATCGATCGGGTCATGCTGGCGCGGGAGCATGGCGCATGAAGCCGATGGGACCGATCCCGGCCTGGTTCGGGGCCGAAGAAGGCATGCTGCTGATTGGCGGCTGCGGCGCGGCGAGCCTGGTGGATGAAGCGGGCGACACGCCGCTTTTCGTCTATGACATGGGCATCATTGAAGCGCAGGTCCGTCGGTTTCGGCAGGCAATGCCCGATGCGGTGCATCTCCATTATGCGATGAAGGCGAATCCCTACGCCCCGCTGCTGGCGCGGATGGCGGGGCAGGTCGATGGGTTCGACATTGCGTCGGGCGGCGAACTGGAAATGGCGTTGTCGGCGGGTATGGCGCCCGACCGGATCAGCTTCGCCGGGCCGGGCAAGCGCCGGGATGAGCTGGAGGCGGCGATCTTTGCCGGCGTTACGATCAATCTGGAGTCAGAAGGCGAAGGGCGTCGCGCGCTGGCGGCCGCAGAAAAGGTAGGCAAGACGCCGCGCCTGGCCGTCCGGGTGAACCCCGATTTCGACCTGAAAGGTTCAGGCATGAAGATGGGGGGCGGGGCCAAGCCATTCGGCGTGGATGCCGACCGGGCGGCTGCGCTGGCCCGCGCCATGATCGATGCCGGGGCGGACTGGCGGGGCTGGCACATCTTTGCCGGCAGCCAGAATCTCGACCCGGCCGCCATCATCGAGACTCAGGCGGCAACGATCGCGCTGGCGGCGCGGCTGTCCGATGCGGTTGGCGCGTCGCCGCCGCTGGTCAATCTGGGTGGCGGCTTTGGCTTGCCCTATTTCCCCGGCGATGCGGCGCTCGACATTCGGCCGGTCGGTGTGGCGCTGGACAACGAACTGGACAGTTTGCCTGATACTTTGCGCGGCAGCGATTTTGCGATCGAACTGGGGCGCTGGCTGGTGGGGGAGGCTGGTGTCTACCTGACCCGCGTGGTCGATGTGAAGACCAGCCAGGGCGAGACTTTCGTCGTGGTGGACGGCGGTTTGCATCATCAACTGGCGGCCAGCGGCAATTTCGGGACGGTGGTGCGGCGTAACTATCCGATGGCGGTCGCCAATCGCTTCGGGGCGCCGGTAGCAGCCGATCCGGTGACGGTCGTGGGGTGTCTGTGCACGCCGATCGACCGGCTGGGGGACAAGGTGGCGCTGCCGCCGGTGGAGGAAGACGATCTGATCGCTATCTTCCTGGCCGGAGCCTATGGCGCGTCGGCCAGCCCCGCGGCATTTCTGGGCCATCCAAGTTCTCGCGAACTTTTACTTGGCTGATTTGTGCGCGACTTAACTCCTAACGGTATCTTTACCCTTTGTCGGCAAGAAGAACCCCAAAGCATGTGCAGGCAGGCCGCCGCCCCCTTTCCGGCGGCCCGCCGCCCATGGCTGGTCAAAGGGGTTAGTCTATGCGTTTCAAGGCGGTTTCCAGGCTTCTGATCGGAGCATCGCTGCCGGTGGTCGCCCTGTCGGGGTGCGCATCGGGACCGTCCGGGCCGCAATTGCCGCCCGCGTCCTTCGTGTCGACGCAGGAGGGGCCGGGCGAGGAATATGTCATCGGCCCGCTGGATGACCTGACCATCTTCGTATGGCGCAACCCCGAACTGGGCGCCAAGGTGCAGGTGCGCCCCGATGGCCGCATCACCACGCCACTGATCACCGACATGCCGGCCGTGGGCAAGACGCCCAAGATGCTGGCCGAAGATATCAAGCTGGCGCTGACGCAATATATCGAAAATCCGCTGGTGTCGGTGATCGTCAACAATTTCAACGGCACCTACAGCCAGCAGGTGCGGATCGTCGGCGCGACCGAAAAACCGGCATCGATTCCCTATCGGGCAAATATGACTCTGCTGGACGCGATGATATCGGTCGGTGGCCTGTCCGAATATGCGGCGGGCAATCGCGCCCGGCTGGTCCGATTCGACAAGGCGACCGGCAAGCAGAAGGAATATCAGGTGCGCCTGGGCGACCTGCTGAAGAAGGGCGATACGCGCGCCAATGTGCTGCTGTCGCCCGGTGACGTCATCATCATCCCGGAAAGCATGTTCTGACCATGGCTGGCCTTTTCGACGAATTGCTTGTCCTGCTCCATGGCATATGGAGCCGCCGCTGGATCGCGCTGGGCGTGGCCTGGGGCGTGGCCATGCTCGGCTGGCTGGGCGTGGCGCTGATCCCCAACAGCTATCAGTCCAAGGCGCGGGTCTATGTGAACACCCAGTCGTTGCTGGAGGACAAGATGGGCATCACCCAGGTCCAGTCCCAGCAGGATCTGGATCGGGTGCGCAGCACGCTGGCGAGCGCGGAAAATCTGGAGAAGGTGGTGCGTGACACCGACCTGTCACAGACCGTGTCCGGCCCGCGCGACATTGCCGCGAAAATCACCACGCTGCGCGAAAACATCACCGTCATGGCGCAGGCCGATCCCAGCATGATCGACATCAGCGCCATTTCGGCCGATTCGAGCCTGTCGGACGGCGCAAATGCGCGCATCGCCCAACAGGTGGTGCAGAAGCTGATCGACATTTTCCAAGAGGAAAATCTGTCGGGCGACCGGAACCAGACCAAGCAGAGCCTGGCCTTCCTGGATCAGCAGATCGCCGCGCGCGGCAAGCAGTTGGAGGCGGCCGACCAGCGCCGTGTCGAGTTCGCCCAGCGCTATATTGGCCTGTTGCCGGGGGCCGGATCGATCAGCCAGCGTATGGACGCGGCCCGCGCGGAAATCAGCAATATCGATTCGCAGCTTGTTCAGGCGCAAAGCGCTCTGAGCGCCATGAATGGCCAGTTGGCGGGTACGCCAGCGACCCTGCCGGGCATGACGGCATCGGGCGGCGTATCGCCGCTGGCGCAGGCGCAATCCAACCTGGCGTCGATGAAGGCGCGTGGCTGGACCAACAGCCACCCCGATGTGATTGCCGCCCAGCGTGAGGTCGACGCCTTGCGCAAGGCGGGTGGTGGAGCCGCTGCTGCTGCCGGCAGCACGCCCAACCCGGCCTATCTGTCGATCAAGTCGATGCAGGCCGACCGGGCCGCGACGGTACAGGCGCTCAGCACGCGCAAGGCGCAGTTGCAGGGCGACCTGAACACCATGATGTCGCGTCAGGTGAATGAGCCGGGCGTCGCGTCGGAGCAGGAAAAGATCGAGAGCGACTATGCCGCGCTCAAAGCGCAATATGACAAGCTGGCCGCCGACCGTGAGGAAATCCGCCTGCGCGGCGACGTGAAGACCGAAACCGGCTCCGTCCAGTTCCGCGTCATCCAGCCGCCAAGCACGCCGACGGCCCCGTCTGCGCCCAACCGGCCGCTGCTGTTGCTGGGCGTGCTGATCGTGGGGATCGGCGCGGGCGTCGGCGTCGCCTTTGCGCTGGGGCAGCTCAAGGGCACGTTCCCGACCGCCGCACGACTGGAAAAAGCGATCGGCCTGCCGGTCGCCGGATCGATCAGTCAGACGGTGAACGCGGCGCAGGTCGCCATCGAACGCCAGCGGCTCAAATGGTTTGCCGGCGCAAGCGCAGGACTGGCGGCGGTCTGTCTGCTGCTGATTGTCGTAGAATTCGTTCAGCGCGGCATGGCTTGAGATGAAGGAGCCTGGGAAGATGAACCAGCATAGTTCGATCAAGGGCCGGGGATCGCTGATCGAACGGGCGACCGAAATCTATGATTTCAACGCCGCCCTGCGTGGTCGCGCCGCTCCCGCAGTGGAAGTGCCTGCGGATCTGCCGCCTGCACCTGTCTCCGCGGCAGAGCCGGTTGCAGCGACGCCTGCCGATCCGGTCGCGCCAGCCGCTTTCCGTGCGCCCGACTGGACCGGGCCGATACAGCCGATCGATCGGATCGCTCTGAGCGAAGCGGGCTTCCTGCGCCCCGATGGCCCGGTGACGGCCATGAGCGAAGAGTTTCGCCTGCTCAAGCGCGGTCTGCTGGCCCAGTTGCGCAACGATCCGCGCGGCAACCGCATTCTCGTTTGTTCCGCCCATAGTGGCGAGGGCAAGAGCTTCTGCGCGATCAATCTGGCGCTGAGCCTGGCGGCGGAGAAGGATCGCGAAATCCTGCTGGTCGATGCCGATTTCGGCAAGCCGGGCATTCCCGCACAGCTAGGTTTGCAGGCCGGTCCCGGTCTGATGGACGCGCTGGCCGATCCGGCGATCGCGATCGAGGATATCGTGATCCGCACTGACATTGCATCGCTGGCGGTGCTGCCTGCGGGCCAACGCAGCAACAATGATACGGAATATCTGGCGTCGACGCGGACCGAACAGTTGCTGCGCCGCCTGACCGAAGGGCGTCCCGACCGGATCGTCATCTTCGATTCACCGCCTTTGCTGGCAGCGTCGCCGGCTGCGGTGCTGGCGAGCCATGCCGCCATCGCCCTGCTAGTGGTGCGTGCGGACAAAACGTCCGAAAGCGCGTTGCGCGATGCGGCGGGCATGCTGAAGGGCGGGGCGCAGGTGCAACTTCTGCTCAACGCCGTGCGCTATCATGGCGGCGGCCGCCGGTTCGGCAGCTATTATGCGAAGGGGGGAGCCGAGGCATGAGTGTCCGGCACTGGATTACAGGCGCATCGATCGCCGCACTGGCTGTCGCGACGCCCGCGTTGGCGCAATCGACGCAGGACAAGCGCGTCAATGTGACGCCCTATATCGGGGTGGATCAGGTCGTCACCGGCCCACTGAAGGGCGAGGGCGATGTGTTGACCTATACCAATATCACCGCTGGCGTGACAGCTGAAGTGCAGACGCGGCGCGTCGAGGCGGCCATTGACCTGCAATATAATCACAGCTTTGGCTGGGGCAGCGAAGCGACCGATCAGGATGTGCTGAGCGGTGTCGCCACCGCCAACGTCAATGTGGCGCGCGGCCTGTCCATCCAGGCCGGCGGCCTTGCGACGCGAGTGCGCACCGACGGCCTGTCGGGCGCGGCGAGGCAGCGCGATAGCTTTAGCAGCCAGGTCTGGTCGGGCTATGTCGGCCCGTCCTACACGACGCAGATCGGCGACCTGAATGTCAACGCCGCCTATCGGCTGGGCTATGCGCGGGTCGATGACAGCGTCAGTTTCAACAATGCCAATGGCCAACCCAATGGCTCCTTTGCCGACAGCTGGACCAACAGCGTCACCGGATCGATCGGCTTCGCGCCCGACACGGTGCTGCCGGGCGTGGGCCTGACCGCCAGCGCCGGTTATGACCGGGAAGACGCCAGTCAGCTGGATCAGCGGTTCGAGGATAAATGGGGCCGCGTCGATGCCACCGTGCCAGTGACCCCCACGGTCGCTCTGGTCGGCGGGGTCGGCTATGAGGAGATCAAGATCAGCCAGCGTTCGCCGCTGCTGGACGAAGCGGGCCTGCCGGTCATCCGCAATGGTCGCTATGTCACCGACAGGAGTTCGCCGCGCGCGCTGATCTATAATTTCGACGATATCATCTGGGATGCGGGCGTGCTGTGGCGGCCCAATCATCGCACATCGTTGCAGGCGCGGGTGGGCGAACGCTATGGCGGCATGACCTATCAGGGCAGCTTCATCTGGCAGGGCCGCGACAGCAGCTTTGCCGTGATGGTCTTTGACGGGATCGACAGTTTCGGCCGGATGATCACGGCGGATGTCGCCGCATTGTCGGGCAGCAGCTTCGATGTGGCGCGCAATCCCTTCACCGGCGACATGACCGGTTGCGCCTTCTCCACCACCGGCGGCGGGCAATGCTTCAACGATGCGTTGTCGGGCATTACCGACGCCAATTTCCGCTATCGCGGCGTGGCGGCGTAATATTCGCGGCGGCATGGCCCATGGGGCTATGGCCTGGGTGCAGGCTATTCGCAGCGTAAATTCCTGACGCCGCAGGGCCAGACTGTGCTGATCCGCGGGTCGCGGGACGAGAACTGGTACGGCAACGGGTCCGTCACCTATATGTTCAACGATCGCGACAGTATCGACGTCGTGACGTACATCAATTATTTCAACGCCAGCGGTGATCGCCCGGATGTGCTGAATTATGGCGCATTTACGAGCTATTATAAAGGCTTGGGTCGTCGCCTCTCGGCCTCTGCCTCGGTCGGTCTGGACGGTGTGCAGGCGGACGATTTCGATACGATCATCAGCGCTATGGGGCAGGTCGGCCTGCGTTACAGCTTCTGACGGCACCTGGGAGACGAAGAGATGTATGATCAATTCTACGGATTGCAGGGCCGCCCGTTCCAGCTGACGCCCGACCCGCATTATTATTTCGAGAGCGCGACCCACCGCAAGGCATTGTCCTATCTGGGCTATGGCCTGGCGCAGGGAGAAGGCTTCATCGTCATCACCGGCGATATCGGCGCGGGCAAGACGACGCTGGTCGGCCATCTGATGGAGACGATCGATCCGGCGCGGCTGACGGCGGTCAAGATCGTGTCGACCCAGGTCGAGGGCGACGACATGCTGCGCCTGGCTGCGCAGAGCTTTGGCCTTGTCACCGACGGGCAGGCCAAGGCGACGATCCTGCGCCAGATCGAAGGATATCTGCACGCGCAGGCCCGGGCTGGGCGGCGCACGTTGCTGATCGTGGATGAGGCGCAGAATTTGCCCATTTCCGCGGTCGAGGAATTGCGGATGCTGTCCAATTTCCAGCTGGGCGGCCAGTCGCTGTTGCAGATTTTCCTGCTGGGCCAGCCTGAGTTTCGCGATCTGGTCCGCTCGCCTGAGCTGGAGCAGCTGCGCCAGCGCGTGATCGCCACCCATCATCTGGAACCGATGATGGCGAACGAAATCGAACCCTATATCGTCCATCGGCTGGGCATTGCCGGCTGGACAGGCAATCCCGCCTTCACGCCCGACGCCTTTGCCGCGCTCTATGGCGCGACCGGCGGGGTGCCGCGCCGGCTGAACGCGCTGGTGAGCCGGGTGCTGTTGCTGGGTGCGATCGAACAATTGCATGCGATCGACGGCGAGGTTGTGGGCGCTGTTGTCGCCGACATGGGGCTGGACGTCGACTTTGCACCCGAACCGGTGGTCGCTTCCGCACTGGATGCGGTCGAGGATTGGGATGAGGCCGCAGACGAGCTTGTGGTTGAGGACTCCGTTGAAGAGTCGGCCGAGGAAGCCGTAGCGCAGGACGTCATGTCCGAACCCATCTGGGCCGAGGCGATTGACGATGTACCCGCAGCGGCTGTCTTCGCCGAACCGGAAATGGACGCCGAACCCGAAGTGATTGCTGAGCCGGAGGTGGAAGCCGAGCCGGAAGCCGCACGGCCGCCTTTCCTGCGTCCCGTTGCGCTGGTGCAGGAAGAGACGGACGAAGAGGGCTATGCGGAAGTCTTTGACCTGCGCGATATCGACATGGATGCGCGGGTGACGCCTTTCCTGCGTCCGGTGACGGCGGACACGGTCGGGGCTTTCGCGCCGCCGGTCGAGGAGCAGGTGGTTGCGTCCTTCGTCGCGCCGGCCGAGGTGGAAGAGGTCGCAGCGGAACAGGGGGAGACGGATTTCGACCTATCGGCTGCTTATGAGGAGGCGGCCGAAACTGCGGTATCCATCGAGGCGCCACGGGCTGATATGCTGACCGAGATTGAAGTGCTGCGCGCCGAAATCGCGTCGCTGCGGGCGATGCAGGCGCATGCCCCCTTTGCCCAGCCGAGCGAGCCGTCCGCCCCGGAAATCGATCTGGAGGCGCTCAAGGGCTGCTTCACCCTGATCGAGGAGCGGCTGGCGGGACTGGAGTTCCGCGCCGAGGAGCAGGACACGGCGCTGCGCCGGGTGCTGACGCTGCTGGTCGACTGGGTCGAACGTGAGGAGCAACTGGCCGGCGCGCAGGCCGTCGCCTGACAGCGGCCAGGGGGAAAGCCATGCACAACGCCCTGTCCGTCGATGTCGAGGACTGGTTCCAGGTCGGCGCATTCGAGCGCACGATCCGCCGTGCCGACTGGGATGGGCTGACCCATCGGGTCGAGGGGAACACCGATGCGGTGTTGGAGTTGTTCGACGCCGCCGGGGTCAAGGCGACCTTCTTCACGCTGGGTTGGGTGGCGGAGCGCTATCCCGCGCTGATGCGCCGCATTGCCGATGCGGGGCATGAGGTGGCGAGCCATGGTTATGACCATGCCCGCGTCTTCACCTTTACCCCCGATCAGTTTCGCGCCGATCTGCGCAAGGCGCGCGGCATATTGGAGGATGCGAGCGGGCAGGCTGTGACCGGCTATCGCGCGCCCAGCTTTTCCATCGATCCGCGCACGCCCTGGGCGCATATGATCCTGGCGGAGGAGGGCTATCGTTATTCCTCCAGCGTCGCGCCGATCCGGCATGACCATTATGGCTGGCCGGATTCGCCGCGTTTTGCATGGAAGCCGGTGCCGGGGTCGCCTTTGGTCGAACTGCCGGTGACGACCGCCCAATGGGGCAAGCGCACGCTGGCGGCCGGCGGCGGGGGGTTTTTCCGTCTGTTGCCCTATGGCTTTTCGCGTTGGGCGATCCGGCAGGTGAATGAAGAGGCTGGGCGGCCGGCGATCATCTATTTCCACCCGTGGGAGATCGACCCGGATCAGCCGCGCGTCGCCGATGCGCCGCTGCGATCAAAACTGCGCCATTACAGCAACCTGTCGGTCATGGCGGCCAAGCTGCGCCGGCTGACCCGCGATTTCGCCTGGACCCGCGTCGATGCGCTGGCGGATGCGGAGGCGGCGCGGGCGTCATGATCGCCGGCAGGGACGCCGATCTGGCGGTAACGATGCTGGACCCGGCCGACCCGGCGCAGGCGCAGGCGGCCGACGCCTATGTCATGGCGCGGGTGGACGGCACGCCCTTTCATCGCCCGGCCTGGCTGTGCGCCATTGGACAGGCGATGGGCCATCGGCCGATCCTGTTGGCGGCGGTCGCGCCGTCGGGGCAGATTGCCGGGCTGCTGCCGCTTCATCATGTGAAGAGCCGGCTGTTCGGCAATGCGCTGGTGTCCACGGCCTTTGCCGTGGATGGCGGCATTTTGGCGGACCGGCCTGGCGTAATCGCGGCGCTGGCGAGCGCGGCTGAACGCATGGCGAATGAGCGCGGTGGATTGTCGATCGAACTGCGCGGCGGCGCGGCACCCGGAGGGAACTGGACCGAGCGGGAAGGCGAGCATGTCGGCTTCGTCCGTCCGATTGCGGCGGATGACGAAGCCGAATTGCTGGCGGTGCCGCGCAAGCATCGCGCCGAATTGCGCAAGGCGTTGGCCAACCCGGCGCTGCGTGTCGAGGCGGGACGGAGTGTGGCCCTGCTGCGCGACCATTATCGCATCTATGCCGAAAGCGTGCGCAATCTGGGCACGCCGGTCTTTCCGGCCGAGCTGTTCCGGGCGGTGCTGGATCATTTCGGACCGGACGCGGACCTGCTGGTGGTGCGCGAAGGCGAGCGGCCGGTGTCGGCGGTGCTGACGCTGTATCATGGCGGCAAGGTCATGCCCTATTGGGGCGGCGGGCTGGCTGATGCGCGGCGGCTGCGATCCAACGAACTCATGTATTACCGGCTGATGGGCCATGGACGGGCGCGAGGCATGGCTTGGTTCGACTTTGGCCGATCAAAAGCCGGCAGCGGTCAGGCGGCGTGGAAGAAGAGCTTTGGCTTCGAACCACGCCCGCTGACCTATTATGACTGGTCAGCCGGCGGCGTTGTGCGCGATGTCAGCCCGTCCAGCGCCAAATATCAGCGGCGCATCGATCTGTGGAAAAAGCTGCCGCTGCCGGTCGCCAATATGCTGGGACCGATGATTTCGCGCGGCCTTGGTTGAAACGCACATAAATTATTCAGCCGGAGCATATAGGCTCCAGTTCCGTATCAAGAAGTTGGGCAAGACAAGGGAAACAGGTCCATGAGCGTAATGACCGGTCTGGTCTTCGTGGTCGAAGAAGCGCGATTGGCCGATCCAGAGGTCGTCGCGGAAGTCGACGCCTGGGTCCTGGCGCATCCCGACTCAACCCCGTTCCAGCGACCCGGCTGGATCATGGGCGTGGAGGCCGGCACTGGACAGAAAGCCAAGATGCTGGTTGTGCGATCGGGCGGCGGCGAGATATTGGGCGTGCTGCCGCTGACCTTCATCCGATCCGCGCTGTTCGGCCGCGCGCTGGTGGGCAGCGGTTTTGCCGTCGACGGCGGTATATTGACAACGCATCGCAAGGCAGGCGAGGCGCTGGCCGATGCTGCATGGACGCTGGCCGGGCAATTGGGGTGCGACACGCTGGAACTGCGCGGCGGCGAAGCGCCGGATGGTGCGTCGTGGCAGGCAAAGGCGGACGCCTATCTGGGCTTTGCGCGGCCGCTGGCGGCGGATGATGACGCGGAGTTGAAGGCCGTGCCCAAGCGGCATCGCGCTGAAATCCGCAAAGGGCTGGCCAATGAGCTGGATTTCGAGATGGGGCGCAGCAAGCGGCTGCGCGATATCCATTATCGTCTCTATGCGCACAGCGTCCATAATCTGGGCACGCCGGTCTTTCCGCGCGCGCTGTTCAAACAGGTGCTGGATCGCTTCGGCGAGGATGCCGACATCGCCATGGTTTCCAAGGATGGGAAGCCACTGTCCGCCGTCATCAGCCTCTATCATGACGGCGCATGCATGCCCTATTGGCATGGCGCGGCGGAAGGCGCGCGGACGATGCGCTCCAACGAAGCGCTTTATTTCAAATTGATGGGCGCGGCGCGTGCGCGCGGTTGCACCATTTTTGACTTTGGCAGGTCCAAGGTCGGCACCGGTCCCGCAGCGTGGAAGAAAACATGGGGCTTTGAGGGCGAACCACTCGGCTATTATCTGCGCACCGCGCCGGGGAAGGAGACGCGCGACGTCAATCCGCTGTCCCCGCAATATCGGCGCAAGGTCGAATTGTGGAAGAAGCTGCCGGAATCGATCGCCAACCTGATCGGCCCGCATATCGCCCGAGGGCTGGGATGAGCGGCGACATCCTCTTCCTGTGCCATCGCATCCCCTTTCCACCGGATCGGGGCGACAAGATCCGATCCTATCATCTGCTAAAGCGCCTGGCCGAAGTCGCGCCGGTGCATGTCGGTTGTTTTGCCGATGATGCGCGCGACATGGGCTTTGCCGGCGAGATGGCGCAGGTTACGGCCAGCCAGAGCGTGCTGATGCGCGATCGATCGAAGGTGGTGGCGGGCTTGACCGGGCTGGCGAAGCGGCAATCGCTGCTGGTGTCCTTGTTCGATCATCCCGATCTGCATCGCTGGGTGGCGCGGACGATGGCGGAACGGCCGATCCGGGCCGTCGTCGCCTACTCGGCGCAGATGGCCCATTTCGTGCCTGCCCTGCCGCCAGATGTGCGCTTCCTGATGGATTTCGTCGATTTCGATTCGGCCAAATATGCGACCTATGGCGCGGAAGGCAGCGGCCCGATGGCGTGGATCAACCGGCGCGAAGGGCGGGTGCTGCTGGATTTCGAGCGGCGAACGGCGCAGCGCGCCGATATTTGCTCCTTCGTCAGCGAGGCGGAGGCTTCTCTGTTTCGTGATGCCTGCGGATTGGGACCGGACCGGATCGTCGGCATCGAAAATGGCGTTGCGCTGGATTATTTCGATCCCGCCGCCGATTTCCCCACGATCGAGCATGGCGACGGGCCATTGATCGTTTTCACGGGGCAGATGGATTATCGGCCCAATGTCGAGGCGGTGGAGAGTTTTGCGCGGCAGACTTTGCCCGCGATCCGTACCGTCCATCCCGATGCGCGCTTCGCTATTGTCGGGCGCAATCCGGCCAAATCTGTGCAGGCGCTGGCGCAATTGCCCGGTGTGATCGTAACCGGGGGGGTGCCGGATGTGCGCGGCTGGCTGGCGGCGGCGGATGTTGTGGTCGCGCCGCTGCGGATCGCGCGGGGCATTCAGAACAAGGTGCTGGAAGCGATGGCGATGGCGCGGCCGGTGGTCGCTTCACCGCAGGCGGCAGAGGGGATCGACGCCACCGATGACGCCCATTTCCTAATTGCGGCCAACCCGGCCGAGGAAGCGGCCAAAACCATCGCTCTGCTGGCCGATCCGGCGCGGGCTGCGCTGATGGCGGTTGCAGCGCGCGCGCGGATGGAGGAACGCTATCGTTGGTCCGCGACGCTAGCAGCATTGCCCGACATGCTTCTTGCGTCCGCCGGCGGGGCTGGCGTGCGCGCGGCATGAGCGACCGCGTTCTTCCGATCGAGCGGACGCCGCTGATCGACCTTCAGGGGTGGCGCGGTCATCTGACGGCGCTGGGGGTGGTGACGGTCGCGGTCCTGACGCTGTTCTTCGCCGATGTACGCAGCATGGTGTCAATCTGGTGGTATGCCTCCACTTTTGGCCATTGCCTGTTCATTCCGCTGTTGATCGCGTGGCTGGTGCAACAGCGTTTGCCCGGATTGCGGCAGATGGCGCCGGTCGCCTGGGCGCCGGGACTGCTATGGCTGGGGGCAGGGGCGTTCGCCTGGCTGCTGGGGGCGGCCGCCGGAGTGGCGATGGTGCGTCATGGCGCGCTGGTGGTGATGCTACAGGGCGCGGTCATAACCCTGCTGGGACCGGCGGTGGCGCGCGCGCTACTCTTTCCGTTATTCTACGCCTTCTTCATGGTGCCCTTTGGCGACGAGATCGTGCCGCCGCTGCAACTGGTGACGGCGCGGCTGGCGATGTTGCTGCTCGACCTGTCGGGCGTGCCGGCGCATATGGAGGGCATCTTCATCACCACGCCGACCGGCTATTTCGAAGTGGCCGAAGCCTGTTCCGGCGCGAAATTCCTGATCGCCATGACCGCCTATGGCGTGCTGGTCTGCAATGTCTGTTTCAAAAGCTGGTCGCGGCGCATCCTGTTCATGGCCGGCGCGCTGTCACTGTCGGTGCTGGCCAATGGCGTGCGCGCCTTCGCCACCATCCTGGTCGCGCATCTGACCACGGTCGATGCGGCGGTGGGGTTTGATCATGTCGTCTATGGCTGGGTCTTCTTCGCCATCATCATGGTCATTGTCATGGCGGCGGCGTGGCCCTTCTTCGACCGCAAACCGGGGGATCCCTGGTTCGATCCGCGCACCTTGCAGGGGGATGCGCCAAATCGAATGCAACCGACGGGAGGGCTGGCCGGGTTGGCTTTGGCGATGATCGTCGCTGTGCCCCTGTGGCTGGCGGCGACGGCGGCAGTGGCCGATCCCCTGCCGCCGGTGCTGGGCATGCCGCAGGTCGCGGGTTGGAGCCGAACGGCGGACGCCCAAGCCTATCCATGGAAGCCGCGCTTCGACGGGGCGGATCACCTTGTGATTGGCCGCTATCGCAATGCAGCGGGGCAAATGGTCGACTTGGCCATCGCCACCTTCGACCGGCAGGATGAAGGGCGTGAACTGGTGGGGTTCGGCCAGGGGGCGGCAGACCCGGACAGCGAATGGGTGTGGTCCTCGCCCGCCAGAGCGCCAGCGGATGCGCGGGGCGAGCAGATTACGGCGCCCGGCCCGGTGGTGCGCCATGTCGTCAGCTTTTATCGCGTGGGGGACGCTACTCTGACCGGCAGCAGGCCGACCGTAAAGCTGGACACGATGAAGGCGCGGCTGTTGGGGCAGGATCAGCGCGCGGTCGCGATCCTGATTTCGGCCGAAGAGGCGGAAGGGCGGCCGTCCGATGCTGCTATTGCCGCTTTCCTGACCAATCTGGGCGATGTGCAGCTTTTGGCTGACCGCGCCGTCGGTTCCCGCTAGAGACTATTCGCATGTGCGGCATAGCGGGCATCTTCCATCTCGAAACGGCCAAGCCGGTCGATCCTGCGCGGGTGCGCGCAATGCTGGACGTGATGCCGCATCGCGGCCCGGATGGCAGCGGCATCTGGACCGCGCCGGGCGTGGGGCTGGGTCATTTGCGCCTGTCCATCATCGACCTGGGCGGTGGTGCGCAGCCGATGCTGACTGAAGACGAAAGTCTGGTCGTCGTGTTCAACGGCGAAATCTATAATTTCGCCGAAGTGCGGGCCGAACTGGAGGCCAAGGGACATGTGTTCCGCACCCACAGCGACACCGAAGTCATCCTGCACGGCTATCGCCAGTGGGGTGAGGATTGCGTGCATCGCTTCAACGGCATGTTCGCCTTTGCTCTGTTCGATGCGCGGGCGCAGTCGCTGTGGCTGGCGCGCGACCGGCTGGGGGTGAAGCCGCTTCACTATGCGCTGCTGTCGGACGGCAGTCTGATCTTTGGATCGGAATTGAAGAGCTTATTGGCGCACCCCTTGTTACGCCGTGCGCCGGACCTGAGCGCGGTCGAGGATTATATGGCATATGGCTATGTGCCCGACGACGCCTGTCTGGTGGCGGGCGTGCGCAAGCTGGGCGCGGGGGAGACGCTGCGGCTGGTGCGCGGGCGGCCTTTGCCGCAGCCGCAACGCTATTGGGACGTCAGCTTTGCCGATCGCAGCAAGGCCAAGCCCGAAGCGCTGGAGGAAGAACTGGTCGCGTTGATGCGCGATGCAGTGCGGTCGCGCATGGTGGCGGATGTGCCGCTGGGCGCGTTCCTCTCGGGCGGTGTGGACAGCAGCAGCGTCGTGGCGCTGATGGCGGAAGCATCGACCCGGGCGGTCAAGACCTGCACCATCGGCTTTGACGTCGCCAGTCTGGACGAAACGGGTTACGCTGACAGGGTCGCGCGGCGCTTTGCGACCGATCACCGTTCGCGCATAGTATCACCCGATGATTATGCGTTGATTGACCGGCTGGCCTTCCATTTTGACGAGCCATTTGCCGATGCTTCCGCTCTGCCGACCTTCCGCGTGTGTGAACTGGCGCGCGAGCAGGTAACGGTGGCGCTGTCGGGCGATGGTGCGGATGAGGCGTTTGCCGGCTATCGTCGCCATCGCTTCCAGATGCAGGGCGAGCGGTTGCGCGGGCTGATCCCTGCTTCGGTGCGGCAACCGCTGTTCGGCACGTTGGGGCGCTACTATCCCAAGGCCGATTGGGCGCCGCGCGCGCTGCGGGCAAAATCCACCTTCCTTGAACTGGCGGGCGATGGCGGCGAAGCCTATGCCGCGTCAGTGGGCGTGACGCCGCATGCGCTGCGCCAGCGATTATTCGGTCAGGATATGAAGAGCCGCCTTGGCGCCTATCGCGCCGAGGATCGCTACATCAAGGCGATGGCCGATGCGCCCGCGCGCGATCCGCTCGACCGGGCGCAATATGCCGATATCCGCATCTGGTTGCCCGGCGATATCCTGACCAAAACCGACCGGATGAGCATGGCCGTCAGTCTGGAGGCGCGTGAACCTTTGCTCGACTATCGGCTGGTCGAGTTCGCGGCAAAGCTGCCGGTCGCGCAGCGCATCCGCGGCAATAGCGGCAAGTATATCATGAAGAAGGCGATGGAGCCGTTCCTGCCGCAGGACATTCTCTATCGTCAGAAAATGGGTTTTGTGACCCCGATCAGCGCCTGGTTCCGCGGCGCGCTGGCGGGGGAGGCGACGGCGATTGCCGGCGGATCGGCGCTGGCGAAGACCGGCTGGTTCGACACCAGGATGCTGGCGAAAGTCGCGGCGGACCATCGGGCCGGGGTGTCGGATCATGGCCGGCTGCTGTGGCAATTGCTGATGCTGGACAAGGCGTTGACCCGCTTGTTCGGGGTGTAACCAAGACCCCCTTGCAACCCGCGCCCGCCAGTGCCAACGGGATGCATGACGACAATCAGGGCGCTTAAGTGACAGTCTCCAAGGAAATCGTGCGGTTGCGGCTTTATGCGCTGTGTCTGGCGGGAGACATGGCGGGCCTGTTCTGCGCCTTTCTGGCGGCGAACTGGTTCGTGCTTGGGGCGCTGTGGGGAGAGCCAGGTAAGCCCCATGGTCTGGTGATGTTCGCCATGGTCGCGCCGCTATACGCCATCCTTGCGGTGCAGGGCGGTGCTTATGGCATCAACACGCTGGACCGGGTGCGGCGCGGCATTTTCCGCGCGCTCTGGGCGTTGGCGCAGGCGGCGCTGCTGATGCTGCTGATCGTCTATCTGGGCAAGATTGCGGAGCAGTTGTCGCGTCTGACCTTCGTTGCCGGGCTGGCTTTGGGCGCGGTGTCCGTATCGCTGGTACGGCTGGCGGTCGCGCGGCTGGCGGTGAGCGTACTGGGTGATGTGCCGCATCTGACCGCTGTCATCTTGGACGGCGTGGCGATCGAGACGGGACCGCATATGGACCTGATCGACGCGGACGCCGCTAATCTGCATCCCGGACGGCATGACGCCGACATGGCGGCGCGGCTGGCGAGCGCGGTCGGCATGGCGGAGCGCGTGATCGTCGCATGCCCGCTGGAGCGGATGGACGATTGGTCGGCGGCGCTCAAGTCGCTGTCGGCGCGGGGCGAGATCGTGGTGCCGGAGTTGCTGCGCTTCGCCCCTGCGCGGGTGGATGAATTTGACGGCCAGCCGACCATCATCGTGGCGGGCGGTCCGCTCCAGTTCCGGGACCGGCTGATAAAGCGCTTGTTTGACCTGATTGTCGCGAGCATCGCCACCATCCTTTTGTCGCCAATCCTGATTGCAGGGGCGCTGGCGGTAAAGCTGACCAGCCCGGGGCCGATCCTGTTCCGGCAGCCCCGCATCGGCAAGGATGCCCGGCCTTTCTCCATCTACAAATTCCGGTCGATGCGCACGGAGGCGAGCGACCACAAGGCCGCGACGCTGACGAAGCGCGACGATGACCGCGTGACCAGCATCGGCGCCTTTCTGCGCAAGACCAGCATTGATGAACTGCCGCAGCTGTTCAACGTGCTGAAGGGCGACATGAGTATCGTCGGCCCGCGTCCCCACGCCGCCGCCGCCAAGGCGGGCGACAGCCTTTATTGGGAGGTCGATGCGCGCTATTGGGAGCGGCATTGCATCAAGCCGGGCATGACCGGGCTGGCGCAGGTGCGCGGGCATCGCGGCGCGACCGACCATCATCAGGATCTGATCGATCGGCTCCAATCGGACCTGGAATATGTCAGCGACTGGTCCATCTGGCGTGATCTGCGCATCATCGTCGCGACGCTGGGCGTGCTTGTCCACCACAAGGCATATTGATCCGATGGCGACCAATCTGATCCTCGCTGCGATCCTGCTGCTGTGCCTTGCTGCAGTGGCATGGCCCTTCTTCTTCTATCCGCTGATCCTGCGCGCGCTGCCGACGCGACCGGAACAGCCGGTCGATGGGGTGGAGCCGACGGCATCCTTGTTGTTCTGCGCCTATAATGAGGCGGAGGCGATGCCGGAAAAGCTCGCCAATCTGGCGATGCTGAAGCGGCGCTATCCGGGTCTGGAATTTCTGGCTTTCGATGATGGTTCGTCCGACGGAACGGGCGATCTGATAGCGGCGCGGGGCGATATGGTGACGCTGATCCGTGGGCCGGGACGCAGCGGCAAGGCGCATGGCATGAAGCAGTTGGCCGTGCGGGCGCGGGGCGACGTGCTGATCTTTACCGACGCCAATGTACTGCTGGACGAAGAGGCTATCGACCGTTTGTTGGCCCGTTACGCGGACCCGGATGTGGGCGGCGTGCTGGGATCGCTTCATTATGTCGGTGCGGATGAGAGTGCGACGGCTTCGGTCGGATCTCTATACTGGCGGCTTGAAGAGCGATTGAAGGACGAAGAATCGCGCACCGGCAATGTGCTCGGCGCGGATGGCTCCATCTTTTCGATCCGACGCGACCTCTATCCCGATTTCCCCGACAGTGTGCTGGACGACCTGACCGTGTCGATGGCGGTGGTGTTTGCTGGCAGGCGGCTGGTGAAGGCGAAGGACGTTATCGCCCGCGAACGGCTGGTGACGGCGCGCAAGGATGAATATCGGCGCAAGGTGCGGATTGCAGCGCGCAGTTGGCACACCCATGGCCATTTGCGGCCACAACTCCGGCAGATGGCGGCGATCGACCGCTTCAAATATGCGTCGCGCAAGATCGTCCGCTGGTTTGGTGGGCTGTTCATCCTGACGGGCGCGGTTGCGGCCGGCGCGCTGGCCATGCGTATTTCGCCGACGCTTTATCTGGCGGGCGCGCTAGGGGTGGTGTTCATCCTGTGGATTGGCGTGCGGGCGAAGAGTGGTCCCTTCGCCGCGCTGGTCGACGTGCTGATTGCCTATGCCGCGACCTTGCAGGGGGTTATCAAGGCGATGAGCGGGCGGACCGTCACCATCTGGAACCCCGCAAAGTCACGATAATCCTTCTTATTGGCCCTTCACATAGACGCGCTTGCCGCCGATCCAGGTTTCCAGAACCTGCGTCTGGCGAATGTCGGCGGGGCGGGAAGTGGTGATGTCACGGTCGATCAGCAGGAAGTCTGCGCGTTGCCCGACCGCCAGATTGCCGAACCGCTTTTCGGCAAAGCCCGCATAGGCGGCCTGACGGGTGAAGCCGTTCAGTGCGGCTTCGAAGCTGACCCTTTGTTCGGGCATCCAGCCACCAGCCGGTTCTCCCTTCGCATCTTCGCGCGTCATGGCGACGGCGATGCCGACGAAGGGATTGGGGCTTTCCACCGGCACATCGGAACCGAAGGCCACGGGCACGCCATTGTCGAGCATCGTCTTCCACGCATAGGCACCCTTCAGCCGGGCCTCGCCCATGCGCGCGGTGGCCATGCGCCAGTCCGACGATTCATGCACCGGCTGCATGGAAGCGACGACACCCAGCGGCTTGAAGCGCGGCAGGTCGGCCGGATCGATGATCTGGGCATGTTCGATGCGCCAGCGCCGGTCGCCTTTATAGGTGTCGCTGAGTTCCTCGATCGCGTTCAGCACTTCGCGATTTGCCGCGTCGCCGATCGCGTGCACGGCGACCTGGAAATTGTCCATCGCCGCACGGCTCATATAATTGCGCAGCTGCGTGTCGGGGATCATCGGCAGGCCGCGCTGGCCAGGCGCATCGGCATAGTCGGCGCGCAGCCATGCGCCACGCGATCCCAGGGCGCCGTCCAGCAACAGCTTGATCCCGCCCATGCGCAGATGATCGTCATAGAGCCACGGCGTCGGCTCCGGCCCTGCGATCAGCACCATATTGTCGACGCCATAGGCATAGGACATGATCCGCACGCGCAGAGCGCCGCGATCGGCCGAACGGCGAAATGCCTGCCAATCGTCCATGCTGGTGCCCATGTCGGCGATGCCGGTGATGCCCATCGACAGAAGAGCGCGCTGCGCCTTTTCCAATGCGGTGTCACGATCCTTGGGGGCGGGCGGCGGCACGACCTTCTGGATCAGTTCCATCGCCTTGTCGACGAAGACACCGGCAGGCTTGCCCGCCGTCATTTCTATCCGGCCGCCCATCGGCGCCTTGCTGGCGGCGGTGACGCCTGCCGCGCGGATGGCGGCGCTGTTGGCCCAGCCGGCATGGCCGTCCACCCGTTCCAGCCAGACCGGCGTTTCGCTTTCCGCCGCGTCCAGTTCGGCGGCGGTCGGGAAACGGCCCAGTCCCCATTGTTCCTGGTTCCAGCCGGTGCCGATGATCCATTTGCGGCCCGGATTGGCCTCCACATAGGCGCGGATTTTCGCCTGCGCCTGCGCCAATGACTGCGTGTCGGACAGGTCGAGCGTGATCAGCGACAGGCCATAGCCCATGACATGGCCATGCGCATCGATCAGGCCAGGGATCAGCGTCTTGCCGCCCGCATCCATCTTGAAACTGAGCGGCTTGGGCCGTTCCGGCCAGGGCTGGCCGCGCTTGGGCTTTTTGGGCTTATATTCCGGTTCTTGATAGCGACCGGGGATCAACTGTTGGACCTTGCCGTCATCATCGACCAGCAGCGCGCCGAAATGCACAATCTTGCCATTCGCATCGAGGGCGATGCCATTCACATTGTCGATGACCCCGGAAGCGAAAGCAGGGAAGGGCAGGGCGAGGGCGGCGATGGCCGCCAGAGGCAGCACCTTCATGCCCGCGTGATCCGCCGCACCAGCGCGCTGGTATCCTGCCGGCTGCCGCCCAGCGCCTGCACATCGGCGTAAAACTGATCGATCATGGCCGTTACGGGCAGGGTCGCGCCATTGGCGCGCGCCTCTTCCAGCGCCAGCCCCAGATCCTTGCGCATCCAGTCGACCGCGAAGCCGAAATCGAAACTGTCGTCCGCCATCGTTTTCCACCGATTGTCCATTTGCCAGCTTTGCGCCGCACCGCCCGAAATCGCTTCGAATACCGTATCGAGGTCAAGTTCGGCCGCCTGAGCGAAGCGCAATGCTTCGGACAGGCCCTGCAACACGCCACCGATGCAAATCTGGTTCACCATCTTGGTGGTCTGGCCTGCGCCCGCGCCGCCGACATGGACGATGCGCGCGGCATAAGCCTGCATCACGATCTGCGCTGCTGCGACCGCCGGTTCGCCGCCACCGCACATGATCGACAGGCGACCATTTTCCGCGCCAGCCTGCCCGCCGGAAACGGGGGCGTCGACGCTGTGAATGCCTCGGCTTTCGCCCTCCACGAACAATTGTCGGGCGATCCGCGCCGACACGGTGGTATGATCGATGAAGAGGCTGCCCGGTTGCATCGTGCGGAACGCGCCGTCGCGGCCCAGCGTAATCTGCGAAAGATCATCGTCGGTGCCGACGCAACTGATGACGATTTCCGCCTCCTCTGCCGCCTTGGCGGGGCTGATCGCCACTTGTCCGCCATAGGTTTCGGCCCAGACCTTCGCCTTGCCGATGGAGCGGTTGTAGACGGTCAGACTGTGTCCGGCCTTTGCCAGATGTCCTGCGATTGGGCCGCCCATGACGCCCAGGCCGATAAACGCGATATTAGCCATATGCCTCGTACAATTTGTGCGTGCCGACCCGCCATAGGGCCAGTTTTCCGACAGTGCCAGTTCCTTCAGCCGCAATTTTGCGTCGAAGGCCGACCGGAGCAATCCGGCTTCTATTTTTATAATGGTCGCATTTTCCAAGCCGTCGGCTGTTCCAGCCGACTGAAAAATGCTTTACGGGGCCTGCCCATGACCAGCCTAGCCACACTCGAAAGCGCTCTGCCGCTGCCCGTCACCGTCGATGATATCCTTGCCGCGCGGACCCGCATTTCGGGTTCGATCGTCAAGACGCCGACGCTGATTAGCCAGACGCTTTCGGAGATGCTGGGCTGCAAGATTTACCTGAAGTTCGAAAATCTTCAGTTCACCGCCGCTTATAAGGAGCGCGGCGCACTCAATCGCCTGCTGCAACTGGACGAAGCGTCGAAGACGAAGGGCGTCATCGGCGCGTCGGCGGGCAATCATGCCCAGGGGCTGGCCTATCATGGCAAGCGGCTGGGCGTACCCGTCACCATCGTCATGCCCACGACCACCCCGATCGTGAAGGTGACTCAGACCCGCAGCCATGGCGCGACCGTGGTGCAATATGGCGAGAAGTTTGATGACGCCTATGCCCATGCCCGCAAACTGGAGGTGGAGCAGGGCCTGACTTTCATCCATCCCTTTGATGAGCCGGACATCATGGCCGGGCAGGGCACCGTTGCGCTCGAAATGCTGGAGGATGCACCGGAGATCGACACGCTGGTCATCCCGATCGGTGGTGGCGGCTTGTTTTCCGGCATGGCGACGGCGGCGCGCGCGATGAAGCCGGATATCCGACTGATCGGCGTGCAGGCCGAACTTTATCCGTCCATGTATGATTTCGTGAAGGGCGCAGACCTGCCCTGCGACGGCGATACGCTGGCGGAGGGGATTGCGGTCAAGCAGCCGGGCGAGATGACGCGGCGCTTCGTCGAACGACTGGCCGACGATGTTCTACTGGTAACGGAACGGCGGCTGGAGGAATCGGTCAGCCTGTTGCTTCAGATCGAAAAGACGGTCGTAGAAGGCGCTGGCGCCGCCGGCCTTGCCGCGCTGCTCAGCCATCGCGAACAATTTGCCGGTCGCAATGTCGGCTTGATCCTGACGGGCGGCAATATCGATACCCGACTGCTGGCCAATGTGTTGTTGCGCGATCTGGCCCGGTCGGGCCGGCTGGCGCGGCTGCGCATCATCCTTCAGGATCGGCCCGGCGCGCTGTTCCATGTCGCTCGCATCTTCGATCAGGAGTCGGTCAACATTCTCGAACTGGCGCATCAGCGCATCTTCACCAACCTGCCGGCAAAGGGGCTGAGCCTGGACGTCGAGTGCGAGACGCGCGATCGCGCGCACCTTCAGCGTCTGATCGCAGCGCTGGGCGAAGCGGGCTATGAGGTCGCGCCGATCGAGGTCGCCTGATACGGGCGTCCTATACTGGCAGGTTGTCTGATAGTGAAACAGGGGTGCAATTTTCGTGGTAAACGCCCTTTTCAGGGGGGCGTGGCGACGGCATAAGCCAAGCATGGATCGCAACAGGCGCATGATGGAATCGGAGGATGTGGCATGACCGCACCATTCCGATTCCCGCGCTTCTTCGTCACCAACCCCAGCCCCTGCCCCTATTTGCCGGGTAGGAGCGAGCGGAAGGTGTTCACCGAACTGAACGGCGACAATGCGGCGGAACTGAATGATGCGCTGGGCCGCATCGGTTTTCGCCGCAGTCAGAATGTCGCCTATCGTCCCAGTTGCGCCGACTGTTCGGCCTGCGTGTCGGTGCGGGTCGTGGCGGGCGAGTTTCAGCCCAACAGCACGCAGCGCAAATTGTTGCGGCGGAACAGCGACCTGATCGTCACCGCGTGCAAGCCCTGGTCGACCGAAGAGCAGTTCGCCTTGCTCCAGCGCTATCTCCAGGCGCGTCATCCCGGCGGCGGCATGACCGAGATGGACGAGATGGACTTTTCCGACATGGTCGAACAGACCCCGGTCGATAGCTATGTCGTCGAATATCGCGAGCCGGGCGTGGACGGGCGTCCGGGCAAGCTGGTGGGGGCGTGCCTGACCGATCGGCAGGGCGACGGGCTGTCGATGATCTACAGCTTCTTCGACACCGAATTGGAAGAACGCCCGGGGTTGGGCAACTATATCATCATGGACCATATCGTGCGGGCGGCGAAGGCCGGACTGCCCTATGTCTATCTTGGCTATTGGGTCGATGGATCGCAGCGCATGCAGTATAAGGTGCGTTATCGACCGCTGGAAAAACTCAGCCGCAGCGGCTGGGTTCGTTTCGAACCGGACGACCAGATTGCGACACAAAATCCCGCGGTACGCCGCGATGAGCCTCCCCTGCCGGTCGAACTTGCGAGCATGTTTCGCAAGTAGAGAAAGGCTGGAACATGGGGCGTTACCCTGTTCTTATTTGTCGTCATGACGACATGATCTTTCCCTAGAGAATTTTTTTAACCTTTTCCGCTATTCGTTCTGAATGCGAGGGAAGAGGACATCAGGATTAGGGGCGGGCGATGGACCGCTTTGCTGACCATCGATTTGATGAGATCCGGCTGGCGCTGGGCAATGGCGCCGGCGCGTCCGATTTGTTCTTGGAACGTAACGATCTTCTTTCTTCGCCATTATTTGATCGCGTGTCACCGCCCTTGCTTCGCTGGGTGGCGGATCGGGGCGGCCGCCTGATCGCGATCGAGCGAGACGGTGGTCGCATCCTGCCTCGATTTGCCGGCGACCCGATCGGGCTTGGCTGGCGCGACCTTTTTCATCGCAACGACCGGCGCGCCTTGCTGCGTGCGGCGCTGACGGAAGATCGGCCGCAGCCGCTGACATTGCGCATTCGCCATGCTGGCGGAGTGGAGCGCTGGTGCCTTGTCCGTCTGGTGTGCGCGACGGGTGCGGATGACCGCGCCCGCTGGTATGGCACGGTCGAGGATGTGTCCGACCAGCATCATGATGCAGCCCGTTTGCTGGCCGATGCATTGGCGGAAAGTCGGGAACATTATCGCTGGTCAGTGGACCTTAGTCCTCAAGTGCCATGGACGGCCGGAGCGGACGGCAATGTCGAGGAGGTCGGGCCGCGTTGGCTCGATCTGACCGGGATGATGCCGGAGCAGGCGTTGGGGACGGGGTGGCTGGGCGCAGTGCATCCTGATGATTTGCAGCGGACGGTGGCGACCTGGACCAGCCATCTTGCCACCGGGACGCCGGTCGATGTGGATTATCGAATCCGGTTGCGGGCGGGCGGCTATCGATGGATGCGCGCGCGCGCATCGGCGCGGCTGGACGCCAAGGGGGCGGTGCTGCGCTGGTATGGCACGCTGGAGGATGTTCATGCCGAGCGACTGGCGCAGCGGGCGCTCAGTCAGAGTGAGGAGCGGTTCCGGCTCGCGGTTCAATCTGCGCGGCTGGGCATCTGGGATTTTGATTGCGCAACGGGCGCGCGAACCTGGTCGGCCGAGTTTCGCCGTATGCTCGGTTTGAACGACGATCAGCCTGCCACGACCGAATTGGCGCTCAGTCTGGTGCATGCCGAGGATCGCGATCGGTTGCGCGCCATGCTGGATGCCGTGGCGGAAGGGGGCGCGCCACCGCATTTTGAGGCGACGTTGAGGGTGTTCAGGGCGGATACGGGTGCACTGCGCTGGATCCGCAGCACGGGATGGCGCACCCGCACGGATGCCGGCCGGCCTCAACGCATCATCGTCACTTTTCTGGATGTCACCGAAGAGCGTGACGCCGAAGAGAGAATACGCTGGGCCGCAACGCATGATCCAATGACGCGCCTACCAAATCGCGCGCTGTGGCAGGCGGCGCTGGAGGAGATGGCGGCGCGGGCGCAGAATGGCTTTGGTCTGCTGCTGCTGGACATTGACGAACTCAAGCGCACGAATGATTCGCTCGGCCATGACGCGGGTGACGCGCTGTTGACCGCCTTTGCAGATCGATTGATGGCATTCGCGCCGGAAGATGCCGTCGTAGGTCGTCTGGGCGGCGATGAATTCGGGTTGATTGCGGAGTCTTTGACGGACAGCAGCGCGCTGGAGCGGTTCAGCATGCAACTGATCGAGAAGGTCCGCGCGCCGCATATCCATGAAGGCCGCATGCTGGATTGCGGGGTCAGCATCGGTGGTGCGGTTTTCGGCGAACATGCCGACCGGGCCGAGGATTTGTTGAAGGCGGCGGACTTGGCCCTTTACGCCTCCAAGGCGGCCGGACGCGGCCGCTTGACCCTGTTCCATTCGGAATTGCGAGCAGAGGCGCAGCAGCGCAGCTCGATGATCCGCATGGCGCGGCAGGTCGTATCTGAAAATCTTGTCATCCCTCATTATCAGGCGCGCGTCGACCTGCGGAGCAATCAGGTTCTGGGATATGAGGCTCTGCTGCGCTGGCAGCATCCCAGAATGGGCTTGCAACTGCCCGGCAGCATTGCGGCTGCGTTCGAACATGGCGAGATCGCCGTGGCGCTAACCCGACAGATGCTGGAGTCGGTGCTGTACGATCTGCAACAATGGCTGCAAGCGGGGTATGATCCGGGGCGGGTTGCGATCAATGCGTCGGCGGCGGACTTCGCAGCGGGCGATTTTGCCGATCAGTTGCTGGCGCAGCTTGAGGACTTCGCCATCCCGACAGAGCATTTTGAGGTCGAAGTGACCGAAAGCGTGTTTCTGGGCCGGGGTACGGATCAGGTAGCGCGGGCGCTGGCGCATTTTGCACGGGCCGGAGTGCGCGTGGCGCTGGACGATTTCGGCACGGGCTTCGCTTCACTGACCCACTTGAAACAATATCCGGTCGATGTGCTCAAGATCGATCGCAGTTTCGTCAGCAATGTCGAGGAGGATGCCGGTGACGCGGCCATCGTTGATGCGATCGTGAAGCTGGGCGGCAGTTTCGGCATGGAAGTGGTTGCCGAAGGCGTGGAAACCGAAGCGCAGGCACAATTTCTGTTGCGTCGCGGCTGTGTCGTAGGACAGGGCTTCCATCTGGGGCGGCCCCAACCTTTCGCTATACTGAACCCGCCCAAACATGGTCATGGGTAGAGAATAGGGCCAGATCCGCCGGAATCTGACCCCTGCATCAGCATCGTGACTTGCCGGTACTGATTATTTGCAACGGCAGCTGCGTACCGTTTTGCGCCGCACGGACGGGCGATAGCGCACCTTTTCCGTGACATAGCTGGTGGTCGTTGTTGTCGTTACCTTCGGCTCCACCGTTACCGTGGTCACGATGGGGGCAGGATAATAATAGCCGCCTGACACATATCCGCCGCCTGGTCCCGGCATGGGACCAGCGCCCCAATGCGGCGCCACGCCATAGGGCGGCGCATCATAATCGACGCCGGCGCCGCGGACATCGCCTTCAAAACGGCCGTCATAGGTGCCGCTAACCTTGCGGCCGTCATCAGTGGTCCATGTGCCGGTCCAACGGCCTTCATATTCATTGCTACTGGTGACGCTGTCATCGGCATAGCCATAGCCCTCGTCATAGGCTGCGCCGGGGCGACGACGGGGCGGGGCGCTATGGCGCGGCGCATCTTCCGCCTTGTCGATCGCCATACCCGCGACGCCGCCGACCACAGCGCCAATCGCCGCGCCGCCGACGCCATTGTCCCGGCGCGGCGCATCATAATAACCATCGTCAGGCGCGTAGCCGCCTTCGTAGCGATCCCAATCGAGGTTGCTGCGATGATCATAGACCCGACCATAGCGATCGGTCATGACCGCATCGTCATAATAGCGCGACCAGCCATAGCCGTAGGCCGGGGCGGGCAGGCCATAGGCGCCATAATTCGCGATATAATAATTGGGGCTGACCCAGTAGCGCGGCAGGACATAGCCATAGACGGGGCGGCGATAGGCGCCCCAGCCGCCAGGCGCCCCCCATCCGGCGAACCAGCGTCCATTCTGGCGCGGACCCCAGCGATGGCTGCCCCAATTGCCGACCGTTCCAGGCATCTGGGCGCCGGGGCGAGGTCCGGTCCAGCTTCCGCTATGGCCGGACGCGCCATTGGCGATTGCCGGCGTCGTTGCGCCCGCCAATGCCGCACCTGCGGCGATAAGCAGAAGGCGGGAATGGATCATCGTTAACGCTCCCTGTTGACACGCGCGCAGGTGCGGCGGGCGGATCGAAAATGCTAACGTCTTATTTAGCATGATGATCCGCCGCGATCCATGATCGAGCCGATAAAAGCCTGTCCCGAAACGGGGCGAACGGCAGATCGCCATCGCTCCTTCGGCACGTCGCTATGGTTAATGTTAGGCGATGCGCGGCGCGATGCGGGCGACGAGCGCCTCCAGCCCTTGCGCATCTTGTGAGTCGAAGCGGGCTGCAACCGGGCTGTCGAGATCCAGCACCCCGATCAGGCGTCCGTCCTGAAGAACTGGCACCACGATTTCCGAAGCGCTGGCCGCGTCGCAGGCGATATGGCCGGGAAAGGCGTGGACATCCTCCACCAACTGGGTTTCCTGGGTTTGTGCTGCGGCGCCGCATACGCCCCGGCCAACCGGGATGCGAATACAGGCAGGTTTGCCCTGGAATGGGCCGAGCACCAACTCGCCTTCCACCATGCGATAGAAGCCCGCCCAGTTGAGATCGGGCAAAAATTGCCAGATCAGCGCGGAAATATTGGCCATATTGGCGACCGGATCCGGCTCGCTGGCGGTCAGTGCGTCGGCAGCGGAGAGAAGATCGTCATAAAGGCTTGCCTTGTCGGCGGTGGAGCTGGGAGCAAAATCATACATGCGCGCCGATATAGGATCGGTTCCGCGCAGCCGCCAGATATCAAGAGAAGGGTTGCGACTGTTTCCCCCACCATATCCTGTCAAATAGCAATATCCGTCAGCCAATGACGGAAGGATAGGTTCGGTTGATGAAGAAAAGTGGCTCCCCGAGTAGGATTCGAACCTACGGCCATTCGATTAACAGTCGAATGCTCTACCGCTGAGCTATCGGGGAGCAACCCGACTTCCGCCGGGCAGGCCGCGCCTAT
>JAJZTH010000066.1 GCA_021849075.1 Pseudomonadota bacterium
CAATTGCTCCATGGAAGCCGATATCTACGAGGTCGGTGGTCAGCAACGGTCCTGGTAGAATCAATCAAGCGTTCAGTGTTCGTTCTTCAACCTGGCCAAAATCGCAGCTTCGGGCCGACTGGGCCATCTGGTGGCGCTCGTGGGCACCGACGGGCGCTATCTCGAAAAGGCGGGGCTGCGCCTGTCGGACCTGAGCGGCGTGATCCCGATCGATGGCGCGGCATATGACGTGCCTGAACAGATGAAGAGCGGTCCCGGCATCATGCAGGACACCTATCTTCAGGCGTTCGGTACCGACCCGGAGCGGCAGCGGGCGCTGTCGCCCACCTGGCAGGCGGTGGCACCCAACGCACCTGCGTTTCTGCTGCTGCATGTGCAGCGCCCGGACGGCATCGCGCAGGCGAAAGCGCTGGAGGCGGCGCTCGCGAAGGCAGGAACGCCAGTCGAGCGCCGGGATTTTCCAGGCACGGGCCTCAAGGGGCATATGGAGATCAACCGGTCGCTGGGCGACCCCGATTACCCCGAAACCGCCGTCGTGGACGCATGGTTAAAGGGCGTGTTCGCGCGGCGGTAGGGCGGGCGACCCTCGCGCTGCGCGAAGCAGTCAGAGAGGTTTGCGAGGCGAGCAAGGGGCCTGCGCCTCTTGAGGAACTGGTCGAATCGCTCCGGCTATTCGCCTTCGCGTGACCGGCCCGGTGTCACGAAGCTGCGTCGCCGGAGCCAAGGAACTCCTCAAGCTCTTCGCGGGACGGCATACTGGCCTGGGCGCCCAGCCGCGTAACGGACAGGGAGGCGGCGCGGGTCGCGGCATGGCACGCCTCGCCAAGGGCGCGTCCCTCCGCAAGCGCCACCGCCAGCGCGGCGTTGAAGCAATCGCCCGCAGCCGTGCTGTCGACCGCCCTGACCGCAGGCGCGGAAATTCTGAGCTCGACGCCGTCCTGCATCAACAGGCAACCCCGCTCACCGAGCTTCAGCACCACGTTCGGCACGCCGAGCTCCTGTATCTCGCGCGCGGTCGCGGTCGTGTCGCTGTCCGACGCGCGATCCGGGGAGCGGCCAGTCAGGTGCGCGGCCTCGACCTCATTGGGCGTGATGATATCGACGTTGGCGAGCAGTTCGGGCGGCAATGGCTGTTCCGGCGCGGGCGCGGGATCGAGGATCACGGTGGCGCCGTGAGACTTGGCGAGCCGGGCGGCGGCGATTATCGTCGGCAACGGCGTTTCGAGCTGCAGGAGCAAGATGGCCGCCCCGGCAAGGGCGGGTTCCGAAGCCTCTACCTGTGCCGCATCGAATTGCGCGTTCGCGCCCGGCACGACGACAATGCTGTTCTTTCCGTCCTGCGAAACGACGATGACCGCGATACCGCTGTGGCCCGGCGCGACGGCGATCCCCGACACGTCGCAGCCTGCCTCGCGAAGGCCGTTTACCAGCTGCGCGCCGAAATCGTCCGAGCCGACTTTTCCGATCATGCTCACATGTCCGCCCAGACGGGCTGCGGCGAACGCCTGATTTGCACCCTTTCCGCCAGCATTGGTGAGAAATTCGCTGCCGGTCAGCGTTTCTCCGACGACCGGAATCCTGGGCGCGACCGCGACGAGATCCATGTTGAGGCTGCCTGCCACGACGATCTTTCGCATGATCTCAACCCCTGTAAGCCAGCGCGATCACGACGATCGCGGCGATATAGCACGCCGTCATCATCGCCAGCATGCGCCACGCCCTGGACGATGCGCCCCTGAATTCCTGCCAGACGAACACGCCCCACGCCGCGGCGATCATGGGCGCCGACTGGCCGATGGCGTAGGAGATGGGTACGCCTACGAAACCCGCCGCGATGAAGTTCAGGCACCCGCCGCAGCCCCAGGCGACGCCGCCGACAAGGCCCAGAATATGATTGCGCGCGTCGGCCCGGCGATATTCCCCGAAAGTCACCGGAGCGCCTTCGATCGGTCGCCGCATCAGATAGGTGTTGAACAGGAAGCAGCAGAGAAGCGCGCCGATGCCGAAAAACACCGAGACACTGTATGGTGTCAGCGCATGGCCGTGGGTCAGGGCGCGGGTGACCAGCGGCGCGAAAATTCCCATCAGGAGGCCGGAAATGATGCTGATCGCGATGCCGCGATTGCGCCGCGAACCGTCGTGGCCCGCCGTTCCGATCGCACGATAGGCCTGGGCGTTGAAGATCACCGCCAGCAGGGCGAGCGCCACGCCCGCCGAGAGGAACAGGACGCTTCCCTTGGGCTGCAGCGCGTAGCTGACCAACACGCCCTCGACCACGGCGATGCCGATCGCGATCGGGAACGCGATCGACAGACCGGCAATATCCAGCGCCGCGACGAGAAGGACATTGGCGATGTTGAAGATCGCGCCCGCGACCAGCGCGAAACCGATATTGGATCTGTCCGCCGCCGCCAGATTTGCCAGAAACGGCTCGCCCGCAGACCCGGTGCTGCCCAGCGTGAACGCAAAGACGACGCCCGCCAGCACCACGCCAAGGATATAGTCCCAATAAACCTGCATTCCCCAAGTGGCGTGTCGTTTGAGGTGAAGATCGCCTGTATCCGAGCGCTAGACAAGGATTTTCTGCCGCAAGCGGCACCTGCGGTCGCGCAGACTGCTGGATCTGGACGGATCAGACCGCGAAGCCGCTGTTTCCTTGCCCA
>JAJZTH010000051.1 GCA_021849075.1 Pseudomonadota bacterium
CCTCCCGCAACCAACATATAACGCCTCGGATGCATGCGCAGCCGGGGCTTTTTTGCGTCCCAACGCTCCTCCAGCCTATCGACGACGCGACAAAAAGAAACGCGCCATCTCCCGCGAAGCATCCGGACCCAATGGGTCCGTGTGCGTGCCCCCGGAATGCCCCCCGGACCAGCTATGGCCCCCGCCATGAATGATCCATTCCTCCAGCACCGTCTCACCGCCCCGGTCCCGGTAAACCCGATGCGTGTAATCCCGCCCGCCAGCCATCCGCCCGCTACGGCTCCGGGAAATCAGAGGCCCAGCGCCAGACCGCTCGATATTATGCAAAAATCCACCCGCATTCGACGGATGAACAACCCGATCCTTGTCCCCGTGAAAAACGATCGTGGGAAGTTGACGCGGCAAACGGTCCGTCGACCGCGACCCTGGCCGACCGCGCATCGCAGACAAAGCTGCGCCCAGGGACCGGATATCGCCCCGCGACACGCCGGAATGAACGCCAATGGCGGTATAAAGATCGGGATAGGCTGCGCCGATAATCGAAGCCGCTGCGCCACCGGCAGACAGGCCCGCAATATATATGCGCGCAGGATTGGCGCGGCACAGGGCGGCGACATGACGGGTAAGCGCGGCGATAAGCGCGGGTTCTCCACGACCCCGCTCCTGATTGTCCGGACTGTGCCAGTTCCAGCAGCGCGCCAGATTGGCGGCGCTCGACTGCTGCGGGTATAGCACCAAAAAGCCCAGTTCATCCGCCAGATCGTTCATGCCGGTGCCAGCGGCGAAATCGCTGGCCGTCTGGGAACAGCCATGTAGCATGACGATCAACGGCATGCGCCGTCGCGACGATCCCTTTGGCGTATAGAGCCTGTAATGCAGCGACCCATGCCGGCAGGTGAATTCTTGGTTGAGGAAACTCCCCGGGGCAGGTCTTGGCAAAGGACTGGACCGCGCCTTTTGTCGGGAGGTCGAGCTTGGCTTGCTCGCTATTTTGGTACGTTTGACGCCCGGTCTACGACCAGACGGAGTCATGGCTTTTTGAAAAGCGAGGGCAGCGGAAAAGGGCCGCCTTCTTCGCACCAGCTTCGTGGCTTTGATGATCGCGTCGAAGAAATCAGCCATGCATGCCCCAATGCTTTTTCCGCACTGACATAAGCAACGATAGCGGGCCGAGATTGATCCTGCGAGACATGGATGACGAAATGCCATGCCAATTCAATCAAAGCGGGATTCATGCGGCGCTGAAGGTCGCCATAATAGGCGATATGACAATGGCTTTTTACGGTTTCTCCGCAATGGGGGCAGTTGACCAAGCCGCTGCAAGGGGCTTGGCTTGCAGCCCTCATTATGTAATACGTCATACAACATAATGAGGGGATTGCCGCATGACTGGCGTGATCGAGCGCGCTTCATTCAGCCGCCGCGCTATGACTTTGGGCCTGGGCGCTGCTTTTGCGCTGGCATCCGCGCCGGTACGCGCAACGGGGTCGCTCAGCGGCTTTCATAATGTCCGTGATCATGGCGCGAAAGGCGATGGCGTCGCGGTCGATTCTGACGCCATCAATCGCGCGATCGATGCGGCGAGCGCAGCGGGCGGCGGGACGGTGGTCGTCCCGCCGGGCCATTATCTCTGTTTTTCAATCCGCCTCAAAAGCTACATCACCCTGTTGCTGATGCCAGGCAGTCTGATCGAAGCGGCCGACCCACGCCGGCACAAGGGCCGTTACGATTTGCCCGAAGGCGTTTTTGACGAGCAATATGTCGACTTTGGTGTCGCACATTTCCACAACGCCCTGATCTATGGCGACAGCGTCAATGATGTGGCGATCGTCGGGCGTGGTCTGATCCATGGGCTGGGGCTGGACCGGGAAGGACCGGCGCCGCGCTGGCATGGGATTGAGGGCTGGACGTCGCCGAAGGAGCAGGGCCTGTCCGCCGATGCTGCGCGCCGGGCGATCCCGCGTGAAATGGCCTATGAAGGCCGCGGCAACAAGGCGGTGGCGCTGCGCCGCTGCCGCAATGTGCTGCTGCGCGATTTCACCATCCTGCAGGGGGGGCATTTCGCCTGCTATGTGTTGGGATCGACCAATGTCACCATCGACAATCTGATGGTCGATACCGATCGCGACGGTATCGATATCGACTGTTGCCGCGACGTGCGGATCACCAATTGTCTGGTCAATGCGCCCAAGGATGACGCGATCGTCCTCAAAAGCAGCTACGCCTTGCAGGAACCGGTCTTTTGCGAAGATGTGAGCGTCATCGGTTGCAAGACCAGTGGCTATGATCTGGGGTCAGTGGTGGGAGGACGTTACCGCCCGTCGCCGTATCGGTCGGTCGATGATGTGGGCGTGCTGGGGCGGATCAAGCTGGGCACGGATTCCGCAACCGGGTTTCGCAACATCCTGATATCGGGTTGCACTTGTGAACATACGCGCGGGCTGCAACTCGGTGCGATCGATGGCGGGGTGCTGGAGGATGTGACCTTCAGCGACATTAATTTGCGCAATCCGGTCAATCATCCGATCTTCGTGCGTCTGGCGGCGCGCAACCGGGCGCCGCACGGCAATGGCCCTTCAAAGGTGCGGCGGGTGCGCTTTTCCGACATCAATGTGTCGGGTGCGCCCGGTCCCTATGCCTGCGGCATTATCGGCAATCCGGGCGAGCCGATCGAGGATGTGAGCTTTTCCAGCGTGCATGTCCGCTCGGCTGGCGGCGGGAGCGAAGGGGATGCGCGGCGCATTATCCCGGAACGGCCGGCCAGCAGCCTGGAGCCAAGTTTCATGGGCGCTTTCCCAGCCCATGGTCTCTACGTCCGCCACGCCCGCAACATCAGCCTGCGCGACGTCAGTTTCGATGTCGAGGCGGGGGATGCGCGCCCGGCCATAATGTTCGACGACGTGCAAGGGGCGATGGTCGATGGCCTGCGCTCTCGGCAGTCCCGCGATAACTCGATCCGGTCGACCGCCAGCAGCGGTATCCAGATCGGCGCGATCCAGACATTGAGTTGAAGGAATGACCATGCGCCCGCTTTTCGCGCTTGCCCTGCTGCTGTCGGGCGTGGCTCAGGCCGCCACCGAAACACCGCTCGCCAATGGCTGGCGCTTCATCAAGACGGATGCCGCCGGGGCGGAAGCGCCCGGTTTCGATGATGGCGCATGGACGCCGGTCAGTGTGCCGCATACTTATAATGCGCAGGATAGCGGCATCGGCGGAGCGAAGGCGCGAGGCGAGCCGGAGGGAACCTATTATCGCGGCCCGGCCTGGTATCGGTTGGAGGTCGAGCATAGGCCGCAGCCAGGCAAGCGCTATCTGCTGCATTTCGGTGGAGCAACGCTGAAGGCCGAAATCTGGCTCAATGGCCGCAAGATCGGCGCGCATCAGGGCGGCTATGGTGCATTTCGGATCGATGCGAGCGATGCGTTGAAGCCGGGGCGCAATCTGTTGGCGGTGCGGGTCGACAACAGCCGTGACACGCATATCGCGCCGCTCAATGGCGACTTCAACATTTTCGGCGGCCTTTATCGCAGCGTCTCGCTCATCGAGAGCGATGCGCTGGCGATCGACCGACTCGATCATGCTGGGCCAGGGGTACAGGCGCGCACGGCTGCGCTGGAGTTGCGCCGCGCAACAATCGGCGTGGAGGTTGCGCTGCGCAATGATCGGGCCGCGCCGGCGCGCTTCACCCTTACCAGTCGGATCGTGGATGTGCGCGGCAAGACGGTGGCGCGGTCCGTCGCGCCGGCGACGCTCGCGCCCGGCGCGCGCGACAGGGTGAAGCAAATGATCGCGCTGCCCAATGCGCATCTCTGGGCGGGGCGCCCGTCGCCCTATCTCTACCATGTCGTGACCGAACTGGTGGAGGGCGGTCACATCATCGACAGTCAAAGCGTGCCGCTGGGCGTACGCACGATCGCCGTGAAGCCCGATGGCAGCGTGCTGCTGAACGGCGCGCCCTATCAACTCCATGGCGTGAACCTTCAGCATCCCACCCGTTTCGGGCGCGGGCCGATCGTCACCGATGCGGAGATTGACGAGGATCTGGGTATCTTCGCCGATATGGGCGCGACGGCAATCCGCCTTGCCCATATGCAACATCCCCAGCGCGTCTATGAACGGGCGGATGCGCTTGGCCTGTTGCTGCTGACTGAAGTGCCGCTGATCGATGATCATGATCTGTCGGATGCGTTCCGTGAAAATCTGGTGGAGCAGATGCGCGAACTGATCGCGCAGACGGGCAATCATCCCTCTGTCGCCTTGTGGGGGATCGGCAATGAAATCCGCAAATCGGACGCTGCGTCCAACCGCATCCTTGCCGAATTGCAGGCGACGGCCAAGGCGATCGATCCGACCCGGCCGACCACCTATGCGCATTGCTGCCTGGAGGATAGCGATCCGATCGCACAGCATAGCGACACCGTGTCCTATAATCGCTATTTCGGTTGGTACTGGACCAAGTCGGAAGACATCGGTCCTTGGGCCGACGAACTGCATGCAAAGCTGCCCGGCCGGCCGATCGGCGTCAGCGAATATGGCGCGGGGGCGAGCATATTGCATCAGGAAGACCCGGTGATGAAGCGACCGGAATCCAACGGTTATTGGCATCCCGAACAATATCAAACCGACTTTCATATCAAGCATTGGCGTGAAATGAGGAAGCGGCCCTTTCTCTGGTCGACCTTCGTCTGGGTCGGGATCGATTTCCCGTCCTTCAAGCGAAATGAGGGCGACCGGCCGGCGATCAACGACAAGGGGCTGGTGAGCGAGGATCGCAAAGTCCGCAAGGACGCCTATTATTGGTATCAGGCCAATTGGTCGGATGTGCCCATGTTGCATATCGCGAGCCGCCGCGATGGGATGAAGCGGACGCAGCGGGTGAAGGTGCAGGTTTTTAGCAATCAGCCAACGATAGAGCTGCGCCTGAATGATGGGGCTTGGATGCGGGTGCCGGTGGACGATCATATCGCCAGTTGGGATATCGATATGGCCAAGGGCGATAATCGGGTCGAAGCGCGGGCGCAGGCGGGCGGCAAGATGCTGACCGATGCGGTAAGCTGGACCTGGGCGACCCGGCCCTGATGCAAAAAGAAGGCCGCCCGAAGGGATCGGGCGGCCAGCGGGGGATGGGAGGTTCAGCGCGCGACGGTGAAGCTGTAGTCGCCTGATCCGGCTTCCAGCACGAAACGATTGCCGCGTGGGCCGATCGGCCGAAGGCCCGGTGCGGCGTCGATGGTCCGGCCGCCTTCGCGGATCGTGTCGACGGAAGCAGCCGGCAGCCATATTTCCGCACGGCTGTTGGCCGGCACGCTGATATCCGCCGTGAAGCCATCTCCCGCGCTTCGCCAGTCGGTGCGGATTGGTCCCAGCACGCTGTCATAGCTCGCGCCGCCGCGCTCCAGTCGTTTGTCCAGCACGGGATTGAAACGCCAGGTCAGGAAGCCGGCTGAGGTCGGATCGATCCCGGCGACGCGGCGGAAGATGAAGCCCGCGACCGCGCCCAGCGCATAATGATTGTAACTGTTCATCGCGGAATCGACCATGTCGGCGTTCCACCGTTCCCAGATGGTCGTTGCGCCCTTGGCGATCATATAGCCCCAGGAAGGAAAGGCTGTGCGCAGCAGCAGATCATAGACCAAGGCTTCCTCACCCTGATCGGCCAGCGCATCGAGGCTGTAGGGCGTGCCGAGGAAGCCGGTGGAAATCAGCGTTCCGCGCCGGCGGATATCGGCCGCCAATTTTGCGGTGGCGGCCGCGCGAAGCGGTTCGGGCACCAGTCCGAAGCGTAGCGCGAGGATATAGCCGCAATGCGATCCGTTACCGACGCTGCCGTCCGACTTAACGAAAGCCGCGGCAAAGGCGGTAGCAATGTCGCGCGACAATTGACGATAGCGATCGCCTTCGGGCTGACGCTTCGATCCGAACGCCATGTCGGCCATCGCGTCGGCCGCATATTTCCACATGGCGGTCGCGATCAGATCCTTGGGGGTCGTCTCGTCGCTTGGCCTCTTCGCGTCGAGCGCGACCCAGTCGCCATAATCGTAGCCGCGCAGATTGCGCCAGATATGGTCGGGGTTATGTTCGGACAGGAAGCGCATATAGCGGGTCATCGCTGCCCAGTTGCGATCGACGATGGCGGTGTCGCCATAGCGTTGCCATACCGTCCAGGGCAGGATGATGCCTGCGTCCGCCCAGCCGGGTGACGCGCCCAGCGACAGATCGCGCCATCCAGTCGGGGCATAGTCGGGAAACTCGCCGCGCGGTCCCTGCGCGTCGCGCAAGTCGCCCATGAAGCGATGAGTGAAGGGACCGACATCCATGGTGAAGGCGGCGGCATCCCAGAAGACCTGTGCGTCGCCGGTCCAACCAAGGCGCTCGTCGCGCTGGGGACAATCGGTCGGCACGCCGAAGAAATTGGAGCGCTGGCTCCACCGGCTATTCTGCCACAGGCCCTGAATGATGCGGTTTTCGATCAGGGGCTTGCCGGTTTCGGGCAGTGCGCTGGACAGGACGATGCCGATGACCTCGTCAGCGGTGGGCGCGCGGCCAAGCCCGCTCACCTCGACATAGCGGAAGCCGAAATAGGAGAAATGCGGTTGGTAGCGTTCGCCTGCCGGATCACCCCGGAAGGTGTAGAGGCAGGATGCCCGCGCGGCGCGCAGATTGCCGACGTCGATCGTGCCGTCGGGATGCAGGATTTCGGCGAAGCGCAGCGACACGGTCTGGCCGGCCGCTGCCTTGGCTTTCAATTCGGCCCAGCCGGCGAAATTCTGACCGAAGTCGATGACATGACGGTCGCCATCGAAGCTGCGAATGCTGACCGCTTGTCGTCGTTCGATCGCGCGGATCGGCGGGGCGACATGGCTGCGCAGGCGACAGGGCGGGGTCTGGCCGATCCGCACAGGCGTCCAGCCTGTCGCGCGAAAGCCAGGGCTGGACCAGCCGGGCTGTTCGCGCCGGGCGTCATAATCCTCGCCATAATAGATTTCCGCCTGGGTGATCGGCGTGTCGGTGTGCAACTGCCAGCGATCGTCGGTGGCAATCACGGATCGGCTGCCATCGTCATGCTCGACCTCCAACTGCGCGAACAGACGCAGCGGCGGCGGGCCAAAGGCATAACGGCCGGCCGGGGCATGGTAGCTGCCATACCAGCCTTCGCCCAGCAGCGCGCCGATCGCATTGGCGCCGGGGCGGAGCAGGGCGGTGACGTCATGGGTGCGCACCAGCGCGGTTTCACGAAAGTCGCTGCTTTCCGGCGCGAGATGGCCGTCGCCGACGCGCTGGCCGTTGATTTCCGCGACATAGGCGCCCAGCGCAGTGATGCGCAATCGGGCCTGGCGGACGGGGCGCTTCAGGGTGAAGTCGCGGCGCAACATATAGGCGCCGGCGCGGGGCCATGCCTGGGGCTGACTGGCGGAGCGTTCCGCCTTCGCCCATGCGCCGTCATTGAAACTGGTCGATTGCCAGCCTTCCGGCGCATGGGTTGCCGTGCGCATCGCCTGACCGGTGATGCGCCGGTCGCCGGCGCGGATCATCAGCGCGGCGGCGATTTCGTGCATGCGCGGCTCGTCGAACCCGGCGGGATCACTGACCTCGATCCCCACGACATGGCGGCCGGCGGACAGGCTGTGCTGTGTCTGCGCGATCGGTTCCGCGCCGAAGCGATGCGGGCCGGGGGCAGGCAGGGCGACGGGTTCGCCATCGAGCCAGACGCGCGGCGCCCGGAAATTGCCGATGGAAAAGAGGGTGACGTCTCCGGTCTTGTCGAGGGTGAAGGGCAGGCGAAACTGGCGCGGTGACTTGTCGTGGGGTCGATCGCCGCGCATCCAGTGCAGGCCGGCCGCGCGGTCCGCGCGCTCCAGATCGGTCTGCGCCTCGATCCATTGCGCCTGCCAGTCAGCGGGGTCGAGCAATCCCATCTCGAAACTGGCGATCGGGCTGGTCGCGCGCACGCCGCGATCGTCGCGCACCAGCACGCGCCACCAGACACGCTGGCGTGCGCGCAGTGGTGCGCCCAGCCAGCCCATATCCATATTCTTGTCGGTCAGCACTTCGCCCGCGTGCCAAAGATCGGGCGCGCCCGCCTCCAGCAGTGCGCGGCTGCTCGCCGCCTGCACTTCGCAGCGGGTCTGGCGGACGGCTCGGTCGCGACTCTCCAGCCGCCATGACAGGCGTACATCCTGCTGATCGAGACCGATCGGCTCGACCAGCCCTTCGGCGCGCAGATCGACTATGCGCAGATCGCCACCCTCCTGCGCTTTCGCAGCGAAGGCGGGCAGCCCGGCGAGCGCGCCTGCACCCTTGAGCAGTGTACGGCGTTCAATCAGGCTCATGGCCGTACCCCCGCCTGATCGATCACCTTTTGCGCGTCGGCCGGCCAGTCGCGATTGGGCAACAGGCTATTGTCGCGCGCCACATTGCCGATTTCTTCCAACCAGCGGCCGCCGGTGCTGGCGGAATTATGCCAGTTGCCGGTGGCGATATTGTCGGTCGAAATCCGGCGCTGATACATTTTGCCGGCAGTATTGATGTTCAGCCATTTGCCGCGCGTTTCGATCACATTGCCGGTCACGCGAAAATATTTGGACCCTTCGTCCAGATAGAGGCCGATCTTGTCGCCAATGTCGAAGATGTGGTTGCCGCGCACGATCGCATTCGGGTTGGCGGAAAGATTGTAGATGGCTCCGCCATCCATGAACCAGCCTTTCACGCCATGGATGCGGTTTCCTTCGATCAGCGTATCGCGCAGCGTGGTGGGCGTCGCATATTTGACGTTGTGGACATAGCCTTTGGCGTTCTCGTCATAATTGGGATTGCCCCCTGCGTCATTATAGCCCCACCCCCAGCCCACCGCGATCCCGTCATAGGGCGCGTCGCTGATGTCGTTATGGACGATGCGGGCGCCGCTGACATAGGTGGTCAGGATCGCGGCATTATCCTTATAATCCTGCGACACGGTGGCGATAATATTATCCTCGATCGTCAGGTCGCGGTTGATCAGCGTCGCCTGTTCGGGATGATGCGCCTCCGCCCGAATGCCGCCGGCCATGATCGCGCTGCCCGACAGGATCGAAAAGCGGTTGCGCGCGACGCGGATATTGCTGGTGGCGAGGCCCATGCCCGACAGGTTGGCGTTGGCGTCATTGCCGATGCCAAGGCCAATCTGCCCCAGTTGCGAAAATTGATTGCGTTCGAACATGATGTCGCGCGCGGCCGAAACCTGCACGGCGGCGGGCATCTGGTGCCATTTCTGGCGCATCGATTCAAATTCGACGCAGCCCCAGCCGCAGGTCGTCCACGCATCGGTCGGGCGGATGGGGGATGTTTCGAACAGGAAGGAGCCGCTCTGCTGATTGGCATAGCCGGTGGCACGCGACGGGCCGAGCCAGCTGCTGTGTGAGAAGCGCAGTCTTTCAAAGCGCAGCCGCTCGACCGGGGCGTCGGGCGTGCCGCTGATCGACACCAATGTTTCGAGGCGCGGCAGGACGACGCGGCGCTGGGCGATATCCTCGTCCAAACCCATGCGCAGATAGAGTTTGCCGGCCTGCGGATCGATCACCCATTGATAGGGCTTGCCGTGCCACTCATTGGTCTTGCCGACAAATTCCAGCGCATTGACCAGAAACAGACGGCTGTCGTCCGGGAAGATCGGCTTGGTGATTGTGTCATAGCCCCAGCTATTATTGTCCCACGCCGGCTGGGCCATGGTGACGCGGGCGCCGGCGATCGCCTTCACCGGCGAGACGCGATCGGTGAAGAAGCCGGTCGCCTCCAGTTCCAGCCGTTCAGGGTGCTGGAGCGTGGCGAGCCATTGAAGGTCAGGATTGGTGATGGCGAAGCCGGTCGCGTTGAAGGCGACGTCGGAAGCCCGAATCTCGATCCACGGCCGCTCCGCCAGCGCATCGTCGACCCAGAGCTGGCGCGCATCCGTCCCCTTGGGCACATCCGCGACATAGAGGCGGCGGTCCGCATCATAAGGTTTGAAGCCGCTTACCACTAGACCGCCTGACAGGACCGGATGAGCGCCCTCCGCCGCGCGCCAGGTGACGCTATGGCCATTCAGCCCACCATCGGCGCGACGGAAGAGCAAGGGGGCGTCGAGGCTGTAGGTGCCATCGGCCAGGATGACGACGACGTCGCGGGTCGCATTATTCTGCCGCACCAATGCCTGCGCGCGGGTGAACGAGCGCACCGGGCGGACTTGCGTGCCGGGCGCCTTGTCGTCGCCTGATAGCGAGACATGGACCGTGACGGGGTTTTCCTGCGCAAAGGCCGCTATCGGCGTCATCGCCGCCAATGCCATGCACCAGCTCAGCTTCATCCATCCTCTCCCGATTTATCTATCCGTCGCGCGCTCTTGCCGGCGCTGATGGGTGTCAGTTGACCCAACCGCCGTCGATCACATTGACCGTGCCGGTGGTGAAGGCGGATTCGTCGGAGGCAAGATAGACGGCAAGCGCCGCCAACTCCTCAACCCGCCCGAAACGGCCCATCGCCTGTCGCGCGGTGAATTCGGCATAGGCTTTGTCGAAATCGCCGGTGTCGTGCAGCCGCTGGATCAGAGAGGGCGTCTCCACCGTGCCGGGGCAGATGGCGTTGCATCTTATGCCCTTCGTCACGAAATCGACCGCGACCGATTTGGTGAGGCCGATCACCGCCGCCTTGGTCGCGCCATAGGCGAAGCGATTGGGCACCGCCTTGATGCTGGAGCAGATGGACGACATGTTGATGATCGATCCGCCACCGCGCGCGATCATGTTCGGCAGCACCGCGCGGATCATGCGATATTGGGCGGCGACGTTCAGAGCGTTAGAAAAGGCCCATTCGTCCTCATCGCAGTCCAATATCGTACCGGCATGCACTCGGCCGGCGCAATTATAGAGAATGTTGAGATCGGGATGATCCGCCGCGATGGCCTGCACCGCGGCGGGATTTGTGACGTCCAGAGCCTTGGCCTCTGCGCCGTCCAGGCCGGCCAGCGCCTCGGCGCGCACATCGGTTGCGATGACGCGCGCGCCTTCCCGGACGAAAGCCTCAACGGTGGCGCGGCCTATTCCCTGCCCCGCCGCCGTCACCAATGCCGTCTTGCCCGAGAGACGCCCCATCTTCCTGCTCCATATTTGATAATATGTATGATGTTTAAGCAGGGTGATGGAAGGCTGTCAATTGGCGGCGATGAAGCTTTGCTGCTGTTCGCCCAGCTTTTCGATGCCGAGCGCGACGACGTCGCCGGCCTTGAGATACCAGGGGTCCGGCTTCTGCCCCAGACCAACGCCGGGAGGCGTGCCGGTGGTGATGATGTCGCCAGGCAGCAGGGTCATGAACTGGCTGACATAGGCGACGATCTGCGCGACGGTGAAGATCATCGTCGCCGTGCTGCCGTCCTGCTTGCGCTCGCCATTGACGTCCAGCCACATGGACAGGGCCTGCGGATCGCCGACTTCGTCGCTCGTGACCAGCCAGGGGCCGACCGGGCCGAAGGTCGGGAAGCCTTTGCCCTTGTCCCAGGTCGGGCCGCGTTCGATCTGCCATTCACGCTCCGACACATCGTTGATCACGCAATAGCCCGCGACATGGGACAGGGCGTCGGCTTCGCTGACATTGTGTGCGGCGCGGCCGATGATGACGCCCAGTTCGACTTCCCAATCGGTCTTGCGTGATCCGACCGGCACGATCACCGGGTCGTTCGGTCCCTGAATGCAGCTGACCCATTTGTTGAAGACGACGGGTTCCGCCGGGATGGGCAGATTGGATTCGGCGGCATGATCGGCATAGTTGAGGCCGATCGCGACGAACTGGCGCGTACCGGTAACGGGCGGTCCGTAACGCACCGGGCCTTCGACCACGGGCAGGCTGCTGACGTCGATCGCGGCGAGGCGGGCAAGGCCCTCCGGTCCGATCGCGGCTGCGTCCAGATCGGTGATGTGGGCGGACAGATCGCGCAGGCGACCGTCGGCATCGACCAGGGCCGGGCGTTCCTGACCGGCTTCCCCGATGCGGCACAATTTCATTATAGACGTCCTTTCTGATGGCAGGTGGCGGAGCGGCATGGACAGCCGTCGATCATGTTGTATGATGTCGTATGTTTGTGAAAATGACAAGGTATGAGGATGGTGGGACAGGCAAAAGCGGACATGCACGAGGTTGGCGCATGACGCGACCCTCGATTTTGGCCCCGATTTTGCCCCGCATTTTGGATTCGCACCAGCATTTCTGGCGCATAGGCGGGCCGGGACAAGTCTGGCCCGATGCCAACTGGCCCCGGATTCATCGCGACTTCCTGCCGCATGATCTGCGGGTGGCGACGCAGGGGCTGGATATGGCGGGCACGATATTGGTTCAGTCGCAGCCCGACGATCGCGACACCGACTGGATGATCGATCTGGCGGCGGACGATCCATTGGTGCTGGCTGTGGTCGGCTGGGTCGCCCTGGAGGCGGCGGATGCTCCAGCCCGGATCGCCCAATTGGCGGCGCAACCCAAATTTGTCGGGCTGCGGCCGATGCTTCAGGGAGTGGAGGATAGCGACTGGATCTTGCGCGATGATCTGTCTCCAGCGATCGGCGCGATGATCGAACAGGGCCTGCGGTTCGATGCATTGATTCAGCCCCGGCACCTTCCGGTAATCGCGCGCTTCGCCGAGCGCTGGCCCGACCTGCCGATCGTGATCGACCATGGCGCCAAGCCCTTTGCCGCCGATCTGATCCTCGATCCCTGGCGGACAGAGATGGCGGCGCTCGCCCGCTATTCCAACATCTGGTGCAAGTTATCGGGCTTGCGTACCGAGCAGGCGCAGGGGCAGGCGTCGGATGCGCTGGCGCCCTATGTCAGGCACATTCTGTCCTGTTTTGGTGATCGGGTGATGTGGGGCAGCGACTGGCCGGTATTGCTGCATATGGGCGACAGCTATGGCGACTGGATCGACGATGCGCTGCGGTTGGCGGGCGATCTGGATGCGGTAGCGTGCGCACGCCTGTTCGAAGGGGCTGCGCGCGCCTTTTACGGGTTGGGGGAGGTCGCATGACGCTGGACTTCGGCCGGCTGGGCTTTGGCGCGGCGGCGATCGGCAATCTGTATCGCGCGATACCTGATATGGACGCGCAAGCGGTTGTCGAAGCCGCATGGGACGCCGGGCTGCGCTATTTCGACACGGCGCCCCATTATGGCTTTGGCCTCAGCGAAAAGCGGTTGGGCGCCGCGCTGGCCGATCTCGATCCGCAGGGTGAAGCGATCCTGTCCACCAAGGTCGGCCGACGGCTCGATCCTGCGCCGGATGCGGACCTGTCGCAGCAGCGGCAGGGTTTCGTGTCGCCCGAACCATATCAAAGCGTCTTCGACTATAGCTATGATGCGGTGATGCGGTCCTATGAAGCGAGCCGACGGCGCTTGCGGCGGGATCGCATCGATATTCTGTACGTCCACGATATCGGCCGTTTTGCGCATGGCGACGCCCATGAGGCGCGCATGCGCGAATTGATGGAGGGCGGCTTTCGGGCGCTTACCGAACTGCGCAATGCGGGTGTGGTCGGCGCAATCGGCCTGGGCGTCAACGAAATCGCCGTGTGCGAAGAGATAATGGCGCGCGCCGATATCGACCTGATCCTGCTGGCCGGCCGCTACACCTTGCTGGAGCAGGCGCCGCTCGACAGCCTATTGCCGCTATGCGGGGAGAAGGGCGTGCGCATCATCCTGGGTGGCCCGTTTAATTCGGGCATATTGGCGCAGGGCGTTCGTCATGGTGGCGCGGTGCATTATGATTATGGGCCTGCGCCGGCCGATATCGTCGCGCGGGTCGGACGGATGGAGGATATTTGCGCCGATTACGGGATCGCGCTCGGCGCGGCGGCGCTGCAATTTCCGCTGGCCCATCCGGCAGTCGCCACGGTGATACCGGGCATCGGATCGGTTCGGCACCTCCAGTCCGCGCTGGACCTGATGGGGCAACCGATCCCGCCCGCTTTCTGGCAGGCGCTGAAAAGCGAAGCGTTGATCGACGCACGCGCGCCGGTGCCTGCGGCTTAGAGGCTGTTTGGAAAATGCGCCCTTTCGCGCATTTTCCAAACAGCCTCTTAGACTATTATCCCAGCATCGCACTGCTCAGAAGGATGCGGCGCGCCAGCTCGGCCTGCCCCCGCACGCCGGTCTTGGCGTAGATGCGCTTGGAATAGTTGCGCGCCGTTTCCTGCGTGA
>JAJZTH010000021.1 GCA_021849075.1 Pseudomonadota bacterium
TCGCGGACCCCATCAGGGCCAGCAGTCTACGCCGACTGCATCAACAGGCCGGACAGACGACTGCACCCGACGAAACGCCAGATCATCACTTTATGCTTGCAACGCGGGAGCCATCCACAGAGGACGGTCCAGCCATTGGTCAGTGTCGCAACCGTCCGTGGCACTTTGGCCACGATCGTAGCGGATGGAGCATTGGCCGGCGTGCGGAACAGGATGAAGAAGGCGTCCTCCGCGCCGACGTCGACCGGAATGACCGTTTCGTCGCCTTCAGTGCGATAAGATATGGGCGTCGCCGTCCCATCGATCGCACGCCAGATTTCCGGCTGCTTACCGGTAACGCGGAAGCGTGCCTCTATGCGTCCCGCCTTGGCTGTGCGATTGTTGACGAAGTAGAGATCGCCATCCGCCAGCTTGCGATGGACGAAGCGATAATCGCTGTCGGCCGCGCCATCCGTGATACGGAAATCGGGACCGACGCCGGCGCTGACGAGCGCAGCCTCCGCATCCTGGCTGGCGATCACCCGCCCCTTGCCGACCGGCGCGCCGCTCCACAGACGATCGGCCAACGCCTTGAAAGCGGCCGCGTCATCCTGAAGTCCCGGGGCGCGGCTGGGCGCGACACCGATGACGGTTGCGCCAGCTTCTACCAGCGCCGCGATGCGCTGCAACGTCGCCAGGGTCATCACCCGGCTCGATCCGCCCAGATAGAGCGCGCGATAGCGGGCATTGCCGGCCGTCAATGCGCCATCGTCCACGCGCATGCGGTTGGCGAGGATATCGGCATTGACGAAGTCATAGCCATAATGGGTCGGCAGATCGGCAGGCGCAGCCAGTTCGAACATCGCCGTGATCGGCTGTTCCTCGCCATAGAAATAGGCAAGGTCGGCATGATCGCGTCCCTGTTGCAGCAGAAAACCGGTGCGCGCCATATAATCGACCCATGGCTTTGCCATTTCCGCCCAGCTTTCATGCCGGTTGAAATATTGGCCGAAGATCATGAGGCTAAGGCCCGGCAGCTTGTCGTCCACCGGCTGATGGACCGATGTATGGACGATCGGTCGATTTACGCCCGAAGCGAATTCCAGATCGATCACCCGTTTCAGATCCGAAGGCGCGAACGCCCAGGGCGAAAAGGCCGATGTCATGGACTCCGCCGACACGATATTCTGCCCATAGATATGGGCGACAGATGCCGCACCCTTCATGTCGCCCAGCAGCGTCGGCGTCGGCTGCGCGCCGCGATTATAGGTCCACAGCGCCGCCATCGGCACATCCGCATGCGACCGCATGGTCAGGTCGTCGCCCAGCACCGGGCGGCCATTTTCCAGCGCCTCGCCATAGACGATCAGCCCATTTTCATGAGCCACCTTGGCCACGGTGCCATAATGGGCGTCGGCCAGCAGATCCGCCAGCGTCTGGCGATAATCATGGAGGAAAGCGTCGCTGCGCGCGGCAGATCCGACGACGGCGCCCGTCAGCGTCGGCAGGAAGGGCACGGGATCATAGCCGCGGCGCGCCTTGAATTCCTCCACGATGCGCGGCGTCCAGTTGGATGCGCCGACCTCGATACTGTCGGTCAGCAGGGCGCGAATGCCCTTCTTGCCCATCCAGTCCGCGCCCACCGTGTCGCGATACATGCCCAGATAGGTTTCCAGATAGCGGCGGACGGCGGCGGCATCATATTTATCGACCTCCAACCCCGTCGCTTCGGGCGTGGCGGGGTGATTGGTCTTGCCGGTCAGCGAATAACCCATGCGCACGATGCGCCAGTCGGCTCCCTTGGGCGCCGTCCAGTCGAGCGTGCCGTCCGATCGCAGACGGTCGGTCAGATCGATAACCCTGGCCGGATCGATGGCGGGCGCATCCACCGGTCCTGCGGGCAGCGCATTATAATCCTTGGCGATGGCGAAACCGGCCTTCGCTTCGAACTGGTCGATCTTCGCCTCACCAGACAGGCGGAAGTCGCCAATCTTGACGGTCGGCGCCTGTTTCTGTCCGAACACATCAATCTGAATGGAGCCGGGTGCGCCTTCGCCCAGCCCCGGCGGCATTGGACCGCTATTGAGGCTCAAAAGCAAACGAAAACGCTGTCCCTTGACGGCCGGAAAGGCGATGGTCGTGCTGGTTTCCGATAGGGGAAAGTCGCCCAACCGTCGCCATCCGCTTTTGTCCTCCACTTCCAGCACCGGGCGATAGAGCGGCATGCGAAACGGCGGCTTGGCGTTTGGAATGAACAGACTGGCCGACCGGATTGTCACCGGCCGCCCATAATCGAGCGTCAGCGATCCGGGCTGTTCTTTCGTGCCACTGCCGATTTCGACGATAGTGTCCAAATCGCTGTCCACCGCCGCTTTCATGGCGACGGTCGCGCCGTCGCCTTGCGTCGCAACAGCGTCGGGCATAACGGTGGATTGGATCGGGTAGGCCAGCACCCGGGCATCGCGGTAGAGGCTCGGCAGCACCTTGCCTTCATTCCCGCCAAATCCGTCCAACGGATCGTCCAGCGTCGCGCTTTGAAAAGTGCCGGTGATCGACGGCGGCGGCGGCAATGCTCCGGCGAAACGCTGGCCGCCCTGCAGGCTGGTTTCACTCCAGACCAGCTTCTTCATGGCGTCTTCGGGCTTCACCCATGGACCGCCCGTCTCGCTCCAGCCCGGCGAGGCCGCGATCGCAAATTCCAACCCCTTGGCATCCGCCGTCTGCACTGCATGACGGAACGCATCTTTCCAGCCATCCGTCATGTAGATCAGGCGTTGCGGGACGATCTGCGGCGTCTGGAGATTGGCGTCGAAATTCTGGACCCCGCCAATGCCCATGCGCGCCATCCAGTCGAGATCCTTGTCGATCCCGTCCTTGGTGACATTGCCGTTCATCCAGTGCCACCAGACGCGCGGCCGCGCTGATTGCGGCGGATTGCGAAAACCATCGGCCAGATCGTCGGCCAGGGCAGGTGTTGCCATTGCGGTGCAGGCCAGCAGCATAACGAAGTGAAGGGTGCGGGCTTTCATCGACGATCGATCCTCTTTTCCATTCTTTTTTGAGACGCCAGCAACTGACGGAGCGCCAGACTGGCGACCAGCGCACCAAGCGCGCCGCCATAAGTGACCTTGATCATCAAGGCGAAGCCCCAGCCAATGAAGACCAGGCCCAAGCCGCCAACCAGAAAGGCGAGCACCCCACCCAAAGCCCCGCCGGCCAACGCAAACAGCGCCGCCCGAACCAGAATAGGGCGCAGAGCCGGCTCACCATCCATCTTTCGCCGCGCGATCAGTGCAGGGACCAGCGCACTCATCAGCGCCACCGCAACGCTTTGCGGTAGGAAGTCCAGCGCCAGTCCGTCGGGCGCGCGCCACGCCAGGAGACGGGGCTGCATCCCAAAGAGGGCGATGAAGAACAGAAGGCTCAATACGCCGTTGATGATGACACTGATCGCCGTTTCCCTCCCGATCGAAAGGGCCTGTGTCACTGCCAGACCTTCGCGCCCAGCGGGCCACGCATCGTCATCCAGGACGCCGCAGTCAGAAGGTGTTGCTTCACAACAATCAACTCCCACTATATTGCGTTGCGGCGGGCGATAGCGCCATAGACGCTGGCGCTCGGCTTGGGCGTGCGGGCGAAGGTGATGGGATCGACTGTCACCAGCCCAAATTTCGGTTTATAGCCGAAAATCCATTCGAAATTGTCGAGCAACGACCAGTGGCAATAGCCCAGCACCGGCACGCCATCGTCGATTGCAGCTTTCAAACCGGCGAGCGCTTCGGGAATGAACTTGGCGCGAATTGCATCATCGTCGCTGCCCACGCCATGCTCGGACACCAGAATCGGCAGCCCAGTCGCCTCATGCGCATACCGAACTGCGCCGCCCAGTGAACCCGGCCAGACTTCGGTGCCCGACCAGTTGACTGTCGATCCCTTGGGCGCGGGCAGCCGGCCCTTGTCACCCCAGAGCGCGCGTTCATAATTCTGCACGCCAATGAAATCGTCGCCCTTCGCTATCTCCAGCCACTGACCATAAAGTTCCTTGCGCATTTTGTCGCGGATCGACGCCTTGCCAACGGCCTGATCGTCCATCATCGCCAGCGAAATACCCACCGGCAGATCGGGGCGCACCGACTTGATCGCGGCCTTGCCCGCCTTGTGCGCGGCGGCCAGTCCGGCCTGAAGCGCTGGCAGATCATCGAAGCCGGCGACATTGGCGCTGACGAATTTCGCTACACTCAGGCGCTTGGCCGCGGTTTCCAGCGTCAGTTTCTGAATATCCCACACCTGCGGCGGCAGCATGGGCTTTAGCAACAGCAGGATATTGGGTTCGTTGAAAGTGATGACCCGGTCGATTCCCTGCCCCAATGCGCGGGTCGCCTTGTCGCAATAACGCGCGAAGAACGATGCGCTTTCCGGGTTCGTCCAGCCACCCTGAGCACTGAACCAGCGCGGCGCGGTGAAATGGCTGTACGTAACGATCGGGGTCAGATCGCGCGCGCGGCACCCGTCAATGACGGCCTTATAATGATCGAGCATCGCCTGACTGAACAGACCCTTTTCCGGTTCGATGCGCGCCCATTCGATACCGAAGCGATAGGCGTTAAGTCCCATGGCCTTGACGATGTCGAGGTCGGCTTCCCACAATTCGAAACTGTTGCAGGCGTCGCCGGAAGGCTGGGCAAAGACGGTGGGTTGCTGATTCTCCAGAAACCACAGGTCGCTAGCGACATTATTGCCTTCAATCTGGTGCGGCGCCGTAGCTGCTCCCCAAAAAAAGTCTTTCGGGAAAGTCGGCTCGGCACCTTTGCGAGCAGCAAAGGTGGGGGCAGCCATCAGGGCTGCGCCGGTGGCCAGCAAGGTTCTGCGGTCCAACATGTTTCCGTCTCTCCTATTATATCTGTCAGGAAGTGGTTTCGCGCACAAAGGCGCAAATTTCGTCGGCCAGCCTTCGATCGGTGGTGCCCAGATGCATGGGCATACTGTAATGATTATGGCCCGGCAGGATCAGAGCGCGCGGCATTGCTCCATGCCGCGACAGCCGATCCTGCATCAGGCCCAGAAACTCCGCCTGGAAACGCGGCGGATCAAATTCGGCGCAAGCGACAAGCAGCGGCAGGTCGGTCGAAGCGACCGCCTCCAGCGGCATGCGCTCAGGATAGACCGAAGGATCACCATAATAGAGCGCGTCACGCGCCTCGAGCGGGGTAAAGCCATAAAGTCCCGAAAGCAGGATGGCTGCCCGAACATCGGCTACGCCAGCCACCGCAACATAACTGGCGACATGCACAGCCCCCGCCGATGTCCCCATCAACACGATCCGATCGGGATCACCGCCATGCCGCGCGGCGTTGACTTTCAACCATGCAACAACCGCCGCCACATCCTCAGCGCCGGCAGGCCACATATTATCAGGCGCCAGCCGATAGTTGATGACCGCGCCCAGAAACCCGGCCTGCGCCGCCATTCGGCCCACATTGGCGTTCGGCCAGGCGTCCGCGCCACCCTTGTCGCCTTTCAGGAAACCACCGCCATGGACGAAGACGAGGATCGGCGCTCCCCCCTTTCTTTCCGGGCGATAGAGGTCGAGCCGATGCCGTTCATGCGGTCCATAAGCGACGTCGCCGTTGGAAACCGGCACTTGCGCCAGCAGCGCACCTTGCTCGGCATCGAACAGCGCGTGGCACTGGATCAGTATATCCGGGCCAAGATCCGTTCCCAATGCCGCAATCGCGTGTCCGACCTGGTTCATGTGCCCCATTTCCGTCCCCATGATGGATGTGGCGACACCATCTGCGTCGCCACATGCCCGGTCGATCAAAATTTCGCGTCCAGACTGATGCCGATCTGACGGAAGGATTGCGGGCCATAGATGGCGCCGATATTCTGTTCACCTTGATCGGTGGTGTAGGGAAAATCGCTCTGCATCAGCGAGGGTTCATGCACGTTGAACAGGTTGCGACCGAAAATCGCGATGCTGTAACGGTCATCATCGGTGCGGAGGCCAATGCGACCGCCGACCAGCCAGTGCGATCGAAAAGTCGTCTCATCGTTCGAATTGGCTTCGTAACGGATTTTCGATTTCCACACCGTATCCGCCGCAACGAAGCCCTTCAGGCGGCTGGTGACGGGTGCCTCATATTCGCCCGACAGGGTGAATTTATACTTGGGTGCATAAGCGAGCTGGGTGCCGCCAATATTGCTGCCGTCAGTGCCAATGAAGCCGCCCGGATAGGTCGCCTTGGCATAGATAAAGCCGGTGTTGAGCGACAGCCCATCGAAGACCTTGCCGAAAAAGTTGATTTCCGCGCCACGCGATTTGACGCCGTTGATGTTGGTCTGAACGCAGGAGATGACCGCCGTGCTGTCCACCGTGCATTGCTGCGCCTGGAAATTCCTGATCTTGCTGTAAAAGACATTGAGATCCGCAACCCAGCCGCCGAACAAGGTGCTCTTGAGGCCCAGTTCATAGGCGGTCGGGATTTCCGGAAGCACGACGAAGGGCTTGGCTGGAGCCGATGGGATGGCGATCTGCCCGCCCTTGAAGCCGCGCGACGCCGTCGCATAGACCATCGTGTCGTGGGCCAAGTCATATTGCGCGCCCAGACGCCAAGAGAATTTCTGGACGTCCAGCACTGTCCGGCTGAACGGGTCGGCCGGTGTGAAATAATCATAGCGGTCCATCGACAGGCGATCCGTCGTGTATCGGCCACCCGCGATCAGACGCAAAGCTGGCGACAAATGGAAAGTGCCCTGACCGAAGACAGCCAGCGATTCATCCTGAATGTCGATATCCGCGCCCGGATTGCGCACGATCGGGATAACGAGGCCGGGGAAAGGCACGACGGAAACGGCCAGCGTTTCGGGATCGCGGGTCTGCTTCTGGTTCGAATAAAAGACGCCAGCAGTATATTCGAGAAACTGGTCGGCAGGCGAGCTGACGCGCAATTCCTGCGTGAAGAGGCTCAGGCGCCGGTTGGTCGGACCGTTGCCGACCTGCAACTCCAGCGGGTCGCCACGGAAGACGTTGGTCGCCGCGCCATGGCCCGTTTCGTTCGACTTGCGATAGGCGGTGATGGAGGTGAGGGTGAAGGGGTCGGCCTCATAATCGACCTGCAACGATCCACCGTAATTTTCCGTATGACCGACATAGGTGTCGTCGCTGCAATAATTGCGATTGCCTTCGCCCGGCGTCACGCCACAGCTGGCAAGGCGAGCGGTAATGCCCGTCATATCCGTCAGCAGGCCGCCCAGCGCAGCGCCCGGCCCGCTGGTCTTGACGAAAGTGAAGAAATCGCCGCCATTTTCGATCCGGCTCTTGGTATAATCGCCGATCATGTTGACGGTCAGGCGATCGGTCGGCTCCCACAACAAACGACCGCGAATGCCATAGCGATCCGTGCCATTATAGTCCCCGGTGCTCGCGTTGCGGTTCGGCCCCTGGCGGAAATTGGCGACGCCCGACAGACGGAGCGCGGCATTGGTCGCCAACGGAATATTGACCATGCCCTGCACAATCTGATTGCCGAATTGCGATCCCAGCGTACCGGCGTCGGACAATTCGGTGCGGACACGCGCAGAAAAACCGGTGGGGTCGGGCGCATTAGTGGTGATGTTGATGACGCCCGCCGATGTGGTGAGGCCGAACAGCGTGCCCTGCGGCCCCTTCAGCACTTCGATGCGGCTGACATCGAACAAGTCGGAGATATTGGCGTTGCCCTGGCTCACCTGATCCACGACGACGCCGACCGATGCGACCGCGCCGGCAGAAAAAGTCTGCGTGCCGATACCGCGGATGGAACCGCCACCGCCGGTATTTTGACCCGGAGCCTGCTGAATTTCCAGCGACGGCGCAATGCGGTTCAAATCGTTCATGGTGTTGACCTGCTGCCGCTCCAGTTGGGCAGCATTGGCGACGGTGATGGAAATCGGCACTTCCGTCACCTTTTCCGCCTTGCGCTGGGCGGTGACAATGATGTCCGAGTTGACATCGGAGGCATCGGCCGCTGGCTGGAGCGCGGCATATTGCGCGAAAGCCGGCATCGACAGGGCGATGCTGCTTGCGCTGGCGAGCACCGCAATGGTCAGGTTGATCTTACGCATGATATCTCCTCCCCTTCTTATCATTGGGTAGTTCGAGTTTATTGTTCGTCGATGATGCGGTTGGTGAGCGTGCCGATGGCGCCGATGCTGATTTCGACCGTGTCGCCGGCGTGCATGTAGAGCGGTGGGGTCCGCTTGTCGCCGACGCCGCCGGGCGTGCCGGTAGCGATCACGTCGCCGGGCGCCAGCGGCGTAAAGGCGCTGACATATTCGATCACGGTCGGAATATCCCAGATCATGTCACCGATCGCCTGATCCTGCACCAGTTCGCCGTTCAGCCGGGTCTGGACGCGCAGAGCGGACAGATCAGCAATCTCGTCCGGCGTCACCAAAGCCGGGCCGAAACCGCCGGTGCCAGGAAAGGTTTTGCCAGGCGTGAACTGGATATTGTGCCGTTGCCAGTCGCGCGCCGTCCCATCGTTGAACGGCGCATAGCCCGCAATATAGCTCCAGGCATCGGCCGCGACGACCTTATGGCAGGGCTTGCCAATGACGACGGCCAGTTCGCCTTCATAATCAAAGCGGGTCGTAACGGCGGGCTTCACCATCGGCTGACCATGGGCGATCAGGCTGTCGGCATAGCGCACGAAGATAGCCGGATGCTCTTTCTGTTCCCGCCCGGTTTCCTTGACATGTTCGGCATAGTTGAGGCCGACGCACAGTATCTTGGCGGGATCGGGAATGACGGGCAGCGCCACGACATCGGCCGCGGCATAGGTCGGGCCATCCGCCAGCGTCGACAGGCTACCGTCCGCCAGCGCCGCCTTCAGGCTGGACGTCGCTTCGGTCGCCAGTTCGACGATCGTATCGCCATCGACGCGACCAAAGCTCGGGTTGCCGTCGGGACGGCGGAAACTGACATAACGCATCAGACTTGTTCCTCATGGATCGGGGTGAGCGGCCGGGCGTCCCAGTCGCGGCGATGGCGAAATTTCTCTTCTGCGGCGCGCAGACCGGCGAAATCCTTGTCGGACATGCCCCACTGGTCGATCCGGCCTTCGGGCCAAGTCCAGTCTTCTGGCGCGCCGGGTTGATAATCTTCAGGCACCTTTTCAACAGCGGTCGAAAATTCGATGACGGGGCCAAAGGGTGCGATGAAATAGGCAAAGACATTGGCGCCTGGTCCATGGCGGCCCGGTCCCCAGGCTGGCGCCATATCTTGATCGCGCAGTCGGCCGATACCGCGCATCACCGCATCCATATCCGCCATTTCAAAGGCGATGTGGTTGAGGCTGGCAAAGCCTGCACGGGCGAAGGCCGTACTGTGGTGCGAGTCATTGCAGCGCACGAACACCATCCCCTTGGTCCGGTCCGATACGCGAAAGCCGAGTGCTGCCTCAACCAGATGGCCGGTCGCTTCGGCGTCGACGCTATTGAAGACGACATGGGTCAACTTGACCGGCAGGTCTGCGCCCTCGATCGGTGCGACTTCCGTCGCATCGACCAGGAACCGCAACAATTCACCCTCAGCCAGTTCGACGATGATGCCATGGCCGCCGCCTGGATCATCGGAAGCAACCGGCGCGGCAGTCAGGCCAGCATCGCTGACGCTACGCTTCAACTGCTCCAACCGATCAGGGGTGCAGACGAAAGTCGTGGAGCGGATATAGGCGTCGGCCGACTCCTCCAGCGCGACCAGATAGGGGTAGCCGCCCGATCCGCGCAGATAGTGGATGTCGCCCACCACCGCCGCCGGAGCCATGCCCCATATGTCGGTCAGGAAGGCGGCAGCCTGTGCGGCGCCCGGCAGCGCCAGTTCGATGCTACGCAATTTCATGGCTTGTCTCCGTGGAAAAGTCCGGCGGCAAGGATGCCCGCAATCGCACAGGCTTCATCGCAATCGCCGGTGTCGCCGCTGATCCCGACGGCGCCGATCACCGCGCCTTCCATTTCACGGATCAGAACGCCGCCGGGGGACAGGGCAAGGCGGCCCGTCGCGGCCGCCACACTTTGGAAGAAGACAGGGTTCGAGGCGGCGCGCACAGCCAGAACCCGCGTATCCGCTCCCATCCCCAGCGCACCTGAGGCTTTGGCCTTCGCGATATCGAACCGGAACAGGCTGGCGTCATCCTCGCGCACCGCCGCAACGGGATGCGCCCCCGCATCCAGCACCACCACGGCGAGCGGCTGGGCGCCCTCGATGCGCGCCTTTTCCAGCGCGGCGTCGATGATGGTACGCGCCTGGATCAGGGTGAGGCTCATGCAGCGACCTCCTGACGGGCAAGGCCAGCGATCAGTGCGTCACGGCGTGCGATCAGATCGGCAGGATTGCCAGTGCCGAAGACATAATGATCGGGACGAACCAGCACGGCTTGCGCCTTGCGGTCGGCCAGCCAGTAAGCAATCGCGCCCTCATCATCCAGTGCGGCAACATCGATCATGGTCACATCGCCGCCATCGATCGGCGCGCGGGTGAAGAGCCGCCAGCCGCCGCCGGTCACATCATCGAGCAGGCAATCGCCGACGCGCGGCTGGATGAAGCGTTCACCCGCGCCTGCCGTGCCTGCAGCAACGATCCCGGTCGCAATGGCGGGGATCAGATCGGCGGCGGTGCCATGCTGCACGCTCTTTGCAGCTTCGCGCATCCTGGCGTCACGTTCGGCGGCGGCTTCGGGATCAAGCATGCAAATATAGCGGCCCGCCCCCACAGCAGCGGAGATGACCGCGCGAACATGGGGATCGCGTTCGGGCTGATAGCTGTCGAGCAGCCCATCGTGCGCCTTGCCCTTCAGCACCATGTCCAGCTTCCAGGCGAGATTGGCGGCGTCGCGCAGGCCGTGGCACATGCCCTGTCCGAAAAAGGGGGGCGTCTGGTGCGCGGCGTCGCCGGCCAGAAAGACGCCGCCCTGCCGCCACCGCTCGGCGATCAGCCCATGAAAACGATAAGTCGCTGCGCGCATGACCTTATGCGGAACCCCGGAGAGATAAGGTTCGACAAGGGCGGCGACGGCTTGCGGCGCCATCATCGCCTGATCATCTTCACCGGGCAACAGCATGAATTCCCAGCGGCGATGCCTGCCGCGTCCCGGCACGATCGTCGCCGGGCGTTTGGGATCGCACATCATAACCGACAGATTTTGTAGGTCGGCATCCTGCGGCACGCCCCACAGGTCGGGGAAGCGGACCGGACCATCGACTTGCGCGTCGACCACCAACCAGGGTTCCTCGAAATCGAGATCGTCCAGCTTGACGCCCAGCGCCTTGCGCACCGCGCTACGAGCGCCGTCGCAGGCGATGACATAGCGGGCTTGCTCGACGCGGCCGCCCGACAGGCGCAGGGTTACGCCATCGCCATTCTGCTCCAATCCTTCGAATGCGACACCGAGTTGGACAGTTACATTCGTAAAGCGATTCAGCGCGTCGCGAAGATGATCCTCCAGTTCGGGCTGGTAAAAGAAATAGTCGTTGGACCAGCTGAACGGACGCGCCCGACCGACCGTACCCATATAGCGGATGACGCCATGATCTGCGCCGACATGCAGATGACCTTGCGTATCGCGCATGTCGGGGGCGACGCGGTCGATGACGCCGGCCGACTGGAACAGGCGCATCATCTCATGATCCAGATGCACTGCGCGAGGCAGCGGATAGGGACGCGCTTCCTGCTCGATCACCAGAACAGAAGCACCTGATTTTCCAAGTAAATTGGCCGCAAAGGCCCCCACCGGCCCGCAGCCGATGATCGCAACATCGAACATGGTGGCGTCTTTCCGGTCAGGCGTTCACAGGCTGCGGCACTGGCGATTTATGCAAGTGCCCACCCAGCATGATCATCTTGATATGATTGGGATCCTGCATGATGCGGACGTCCTGGGTCGGGTCGCCGTCAACCAGCAGCAGGTCCGCCAGATAACCCGGCTTCACCTGTCCAACTTGCTGTCCCATCAACTGGCCGCCCAGCATGGTCGCAGCGCTGAGCGCCTGTGCTGGGGTGAAGCCGTAATAAGTGACGAAATGCTCCAGATCGCGCGCATTGCGGCCATGGGGATTGAACGGGAAGCCATAATCGCCGCCCGGCAAGACACGCACGCCCTTCGCCTTGAGCTTCGGCACCAGCGCCCTTTCCAGTTCCAGCCGTTCGGCCGCGCTCGCCTTCATCGAGGACATGTCAATATGCGGCGGAGGCGATGCCTCCAGCGCGGCGACAGAAACGCCGGGGCCGGGGGCGTAGAAAATCTGGTCCTTCCTGGCCGCCATAGCGTCGATGGCGGCATCGTCGGCGAAGGAGCAATGATAGAGAATACGCGCGCCCGCTTCGAGCGCGAGGGCGATGGCGCGCGGCGTATAGGCGTGGGTCGCGATCCACAGGCCCGCCTCCCTCGCCGCTTCACCGGCCGCCTGCATTTCTGCATCGGTATAGAGAATGTCGGCCGACGATCCAGGCTTGAGCGCATCCTCGCCGGAGATGACCAGCTTCAGCGACTTGACGCCCTCGCCCGCGCAATAAGCGACGAAGGCGCGCATCGCATCGGGACCACGGCCATTAAACACATCGCCGGTTTCAACGCCCTCCTCCCCTTCCGGGCTACGCTCCAGCGTCGAAGGGACGAGGCGGGGACCGGGCGTTTCGCCCGCCTCGATCGCGCGGGCCAGTTCCGGTTCGATCTGGTCGCCCAACGCGCCTGCCGAATAAAGGCTGGTATAGCCATGGTCGAGCAGCACGCGAGCGTTGCGCCAGGCGGCGACCTTCAACTCTTCAGGCGGTAGAATGAACTGGTGATAGATTTTTTCGACCGAGCTGCCCCAGGTCAGATGAGTGTGGGCATCCACCATGCCGGGTATCAACGTCCCACCCTGACCGTCGATAACGACGTCGGCCTCCACGGCCGAAATCGCCGCATCATCATGCAGAATGGCAGCAATCTTGTCGCCTTCGACGACAACCGCGCCGGGCGCGGGCGGGCTGCCCGTTCCGTCGAAGATGGCGATGTTGCGGATCAGTTGCCGCACGGTCTGCTCTCCCGAAGTCTCTTGTCGGGATGCTTATGCGCCGTCCCATGCCAAAAGAATAATAATGATTTTTTGGATCGTCATAGTTTCTCACTATGGATGAGCGTGTCGAACAAGGCTTCGCCCAGTCGCGACAGGCGACCGCCAGCCAGCCGGCGCACGCCGATGCTGCGCGGAAATCCCGCTTCCTCGATGCGGATCGCACGCAGCACGCCAATCGACAGTTCCGCCGAAGCAACCTGCATTGGCAGGATGGTGACGCGCTGGCTGCCCCGCACGATCGCCTTGGTGGTGAGCAAAGAGTCGCACCGGATGATGTCCTGCGGCACCGGGATGTCAGCGGTCATGAACAGGGCGTCGACCTGCCGCCGGAATGCGCCGCGCGCTTCAGGCAAAACCCAGCGCATCAACCCGGTGGCGCGCAGGGAGATGGATGCGGGCAGATGATCATTTTGCCTTCCCACGATCAGCGCAAAGGGATCGCGCGAAAAAGTGCGCTCCTCTATCCCTTCAGGCGGCTGTTCGATACCAGTGGTGACAAAGGCGAGTTCGATCTCACCACGATGAAGCATGGCGGCCAGATCATGATCGGGCCGCTCCACCACATGCAAGGCGAAGCGGCCAATGCGCGCCTCCAGAGTCTTGATCGCATTTGGCAGCAGACTGACCAGCGCGCCCGGCGTGCCCCCGATACGCAATGGTCCCGCAACACCGGCACTGGCCAGGTTCACCTCGGCCTGCACATCCGCCAGCAGGCTGTCGATCGCCTCTGCGCGACGCAACAACGCCTGCCCCTCTGGCGTCAGTTGGATGCCGCTGCGCGATCGTTCGAACAGGGATGCGCCAAGCGATTGTTCAAGTTGAGCGATAGCGTTGGAAACAGACGGTTGCGAGATGTTGAGAGCGCGCGCGCCGCCACTGATGCTATTGGCGCGGCACACCGCCAGAAAGGTGCGGATGGCGCGCGGATCGATCATGCGTCCGCGCCCGCCAATATTGCGGCATAGGCGGCCGGATCGACATTGGAGCCGGACAAGACGACCACGCTGGCGCCATCGCAGGAAGGGGCCAGCCCGTTCAACATAGCCGCCAGCGCCACAGCGCCACCCGGCTCCACCACCAGTTTGAGCGCGGAGAAGGCAAAGCGCATTGCTTCTCGCACCTGATCGTCACTGACGACCAGCCCGCCCGCCAACAACGCCTGATTGATCGGGAAGGTCAGCGCGCCGGGGCTGGGCGCCATCAGCGCGTCGCAAATGCTGCGCGCGTCGGGCGACACGGTTTCGCGCACGCCGCTGGCCAGCGACCGAGCGGTATCGTCAAAACCGCCCGGCTCCACGCTGTAGAGCGCCGTTTGCGGCGACAGCGCCTTTACCGCCGTCGCGATCCCGGCCGTCAGCCCGCCTCCCCCGCAACAGACGAGAATCTGACCGACCGACGCATTGACCTCAGCCGCCTGATCGATGATTTCCAGTCCGGTGGTCCCCTGCCCGGCGATGATCCATGGATCATCAAAGGAAGGCACCAGCGTCGCCCCCTGGCTCTGCGACAAGGCCGTAGCAATTGCCTCCCGGCTTTCGGTATGCCGGTCATAAGGCACGACTTCCGCACCCAGCGCACGAGTATTGGCCAGCTTCACTGCCGGCGCATCGGCAGGCATCACGATCGCCGCGGGAATGCCAAGCAGCTTCGCCGCCGCCGCAACCCCTTGCGCATGATTGCCCGAAGACCAGGCAACGACGCCAGCCGCCCGCTCTCTCACATCCAGCCGCGCCAACCGATTATAAGCGCCCCGGAATTTGAACGATCCGGTATGTTGCGCACCTTCGAACTTCAGCAGCACCCGTCGGCCACAACGATCGTTGAGCACCGCATTTTCCAGCAAGGGCGTCCGCACCGCCGCCGGGGCAATGACGCGGGCGGCGTCCCTGATGTCGTCGATCGTGATGACGGGCGATTGGATCATGCGCGGCTCCTTCATTTCCAATAACCTCTAGCGGCCGACCAGGACAGGGAGAAGCCGCAACCATCACGCCCCGGATATTTGATGACCAACAGTGGACAGTGCCTCCCCCCTCACCTATATACCGACCGGTATGAATAGCGCAGTCGAACCTGTCACCAGAGGACGCCCGCGGGAATTCGATCCCGAGGAAGCCCTGTCGGCCGCCCTTCAGGTCTTTTGGGAAAAGGGCTATGAGGGCGCGTCCCTGGCTGAGTTGACCGAGGCGATGGGCATCACCAAGCCCAGCCTTTACGCCTGTTTCGGCAATAAGGAAGCGCTGTTTCACAAGGCGCTCGACCTGTATGAGCGCGACAAGCTCTGTTATATGCGGGCTGCCATGGAGGAGCCTACGGCCCGGGCCGTGGCCGAACGCTTGTTGCGCGGTACGCTGCAGATTCAGACTGGTGGCGATGATCCGCGGGCTTGCCTTGGCGTCATCAGCATGGTTGCCTGCACGACGCAGGCAGAGTCGATCAAGAGCGATGTGATCGCGCGCCGCGCGTCCTCCGACAGAGCCCTGATCGAACGGCTGGAACGCGCCAGGGCCGAAGGCGATCTGCCTGCCGGCGTCGAACCGGCAGCCCTGGCAAGCTATGTCATGGCCGTGATGCAGGGTATGGGCGTTCAGGCCAGCGCCGGCGCCACCCCCACCCAACTGGCGCAACTGGTCGAAACTACGATGGCGATGTGGCCTACCAGCTAAACCGGATGAAATCGCACGTTCAGCCACGGTACAGAAAATTTTACCAGGCGGTACAGAAAGCGGTTGACGCAATGCAGCATCTCATTATATACCGATAAGTATGAAATCCGGTTGAGGCGTCGCCCTCGAAGGAGGCTCCATGCATATCATCTGTACACGCTAATCGACTGACATCGATCGCGCGGCGCGCCCGTGTGCGCTCGCGACATTCTTCATCGTCTGGCCATAGCGGTTGGGGTGCGCCCCGATGCCTGTGGCCTGCGCAATCCTGTAGCCAAAAGGGTTCGGGAAAGGACTGCATGCGCCCATGAGAGCGCAGGCCGCCGGATTGCGTGCAAATCAGGGGACTGGACCATGGCTTATATCGATTTTGCCCAGCCGCTGCCGGCGGTTGGGGACGGCATCTCCTTGCCTGCGATCCGGGAGAGGATCAGGGCGGTCGCAACCGGCTTTTCGCCGATGGAATGGCAGATCGTGCGGCTTGCGCGCACGGACGGCCGCGCTTCGCTGCGCGAACCGGGCCGCTGGTCGCGACTGAAGACCATGATTTTTGGCACCCAGCCTCATTTCAGGCTGGCGGATGGAAAGCTGGAAGCGCTGCGTAGGCTGGCGGTCGAAGCCTGGTATGACGGTTTTGCCGTCCGTCCCTCCGCCATCCGCGATTTTAAAAAAGCCGGCTTCAGCGACGGGCAGCTCGAAACGCTGCTGACCGCCGTCAATGCCGAGCGCCATCATTTCAAAGGGACTTACGCATGAATATGATCGCAAAGATCGACACCGATGTGGAGGGCGACGCAACGCGCGCTGGTACGAAGCGTTGGCGCACCCGGCATCTGGCCTGGGCGGCGCTGGGCATTGCTGTTCTGGGCGGCGCCAGCTGGAAATATCTGGGCCAGTCCGAAGCACAGGCGTCGGCCGCGCCGCTGGCGGCAGTCGGCGTGTCCGCCCCGCTCGCCCGCAGCGTGACGCAATGGGATGATTATGTCGGCCGCTTCGCGCCCAGCCAGACGGTGGAAATCCGTCCGCGCGTATCGGGCGCTGTGACGGCCATTCACTTCCGCGACGGCGATTTCGTCCGTCAGGGACAATTGCTCTTCACCATCGATCAGCGCCCCTTCCTCGCCGCCCTTGCCGAAGCGCGGGCAAGCAGCGCATCGGCTCGCAGTGCGCTGCTGCTGGCGCAGAATGATTATGCCCGCGTCCAGCGGCTGAGCGGCGACGAGGCCGTATCTGCCAGCGAAGTGGATGCGTTGCGCTCTCGCCTTCAGGCAGCGCAGGCCGCCCTTGCAGGCGCGCAGGCGCGCGAACGCAGCCGGGCGCTGGACGTTGAGTTTACGCAGGTTCGCGCGCCCATTTCGGGCCGCGTTTCCGACCGCCGCGTCGACATCGGCAATCTGGTCGCCGGCGCGGAAGGTACGGGCGCGACTCTGCTGACCACGGTCAACAAGCTCGATCCCATCTATTTCAACTTCGATGCGTCCGAAGCGCTGTACCTGAAGTCGCAACGCGACAAGGGGGCGGAAGGCGCGGTCGAAGTGCGCTTGCAGGATGAGTCCGACTATAATCATCAGGGCCGGCTCGACTTCACCGACAATGGGCTTGATCCGCGGTCTGGCACGATCCGCATTCGCGCCGTTTTCGACAATCCGGGCAATTTCCTGACCCCAGGCATGTTCGGCAACATGCGCCTTGCCAATGGCGGCAAGGCGAACGCCCTGCTTGTTCCGGACGAGGCGATCCAGTCCGATCAGGCGCGCAAGACCGTGTTGGTGGTCGACAAGGACGATAATGTGACGGCAAAGCCGGTCGAGCTTGGTCCGATTGTCGACGGGCTGCGGATCATCCGGTCGGGCCTAAGCCCGCAGGACCGGGTGATCATATCCAACATTCAGGCGGCGATGCCCGGCGCAAAGGTAGCGGTGAAACCGGCCGCGATCCGGCCGGCCCCCGCCCCGGTCACGCCGGTCGACGGCACGGCCACGGTGGCGGCGCAGGCGACTTTCACCCGGTAAACCGCGCCTCGCGCAAAACCGAATATGACCCACGCCCGTGATCCGGCCCCCGCCGGATCGCGCGGCATCCCTTTCGTTCGCAAAGGATGATCCGATGCGCTTCTCCCGTTTCTTCATCGACCGGCCGATCTTCGCCGCCGTGATCGCGGTGGTCATCACCGTGGTCGGTGCGCTGGCCTTCATCGGCCTGCCGGTATCCCAATATCCCGACATCGTACCGCCCACGGTCACGGTGTCCGCACAATATCCCGGCGCATCGGCGGAGACGGTCGCGTCGACCGTGGCCGCACCGATCGAACAGGAAATCAACGGCGTCGACGACATGCTCTACCAGAGCAGCCAGTCGACCGGCGATGGCAAGGTGGTCATCACCGTCACCTTCAAGATCGGCACCGACCTCGACGCCGCGCAGGTGCTGGTGCAGAACCGCGTCGCCGTCGCCACGCCGCGTCTGCCCGAAGAAGTGCAGCGTCTGGGCGTCGTCACCCGCAAGACCACGCCCGAATTCCTGATGGTCGTGAATTTGCAGTCGCCCGACGGCACGTTCGATCGCGACTATATCTCCAACTATGCGCTGACGCAGGTGCGTGACAGACTGGCTCGTCTGGATGGCGTGGGCGATGTCCAGATGTTCGGATCGCGCGACTATGCGATGCGCATCTGGATCGATCCCGATCGCGCCGCCGCGCTGGACCTGACCGCGGGCGAGATCGTGTCAGCCCTGCGCGCGCAGAATGTGCAGGTATCGGCAGGCTCGATCGGCCAGCCGCCCTATGACCGTGGCGAAGCCTTCCAGCTTGGCGTGGAAATGCAGGGGCGCCTGAATACGCCGGCGCAGTTCTCGGACATTGTGATCCGGTCCGACGCAGACGGCCGCCAGGTGCGCGTGCGCGACGTCGCCCGCGTCGAACTGGGCGCGCAGGATTATGGCACCAACACCTATCTTTCCAACAAGCCCACCGTCGTCATCGCGACGATGCAGCGCCCCGGCTCCAACGCGCTCGACGCAGCGGAGAAGGTAAAGGCGGAGATGGAGCAACTGTCCAAGCGCTTCCCCAAGGGCCTGGAATATAGCATCATCTACAACCCGACCGAGTTTATCAGCCAGTCGATCGACGCCGTCTATCACACTCTGATCGAAGCGGTGCTGCTGGTCGTGCTCGTCATTCTGGTTTTCCTGCAAAACTGGCGCGCGGCGATCATCCCGATCATCGCCATCCCGGTGTCGCTGATCGGTACGGCGGCGATCCTTGCGGGTCTTGGCTATTCCCTCAACAACCTGTCGCTTTTCGGTTTGGTCCTCGCCATCGGCATCGTCGTCGACGACGCCATCGTCGTGGTCGAGAATGTCGAGCGCAATATCGAACATGGCATGTCGCCGCTGGAGGCCGCGCGTGTCTCCATGGATGAGGTATCGACGGCGCTGATCGCTATCGTGCTGGTGCTGTGCGCGGTGTTCGTGCCGACGCTCTTCATCACCGGCATTTCGGGCGCCTTCTACCAGCAGTTCGCCGTCACCATCTCGACCGCGACCGTCATCTCGCTGATCCTGTCGCTTACCCTGTCGCCGGCCGCCGCAGCCTTGCTGCTCAAGCCCAAGCACGGCCCGCGCGACCGCAGCGGCGATCCGGTCTGGCGGCAGAAGCTGGGCGTGGCTGTCGATGCGTTCAACACCGGTTTCGACCGGATGAGCGCAGGCTATGGCCGCCTCACCCGCTTCCTCGTTGCTCGTCCCAAGAAGATGCTGCTGACCTATGCCGGCCTGATCGCCGCCACCATCGCCCTGTTCTGGGTGACGCCCGGCGGCTTCATCCCGGCGCAGGATCAGGGCTATTTCCTGGCCGTCGTGCAGTTACCCTCCGGCGCATCGCTGGAACGCACGGACAAGGTGACGCGCGAAGTCGCGGCCAAAATCCTGCCGATCAAGGGCCTGCGCGGCGCGGTGATGTTCGCCGGTTTCCACGGTCCTTCGCAGACGCAGGCGCCCAACAGCGCGGCGATCTATTTCCCCTTCAAGAGCTTTGCCGAACGCAAGGAGGAAGGCGTCACCTATGCCGGCATCATGGAACAGGCGAACAAAGCGGTCGCCGGCTATGACAAGGCGCGCATCCTGCTCGTGCCCCCGCCGCTCATCCAGGGCATCGGTTCGGCCGGCGGCTATCGCATGATGCTGGAGGACCGTGAGGATCGCGGTTACGCGGAACTCAACAAGGTTGCGCAGGACATGATCGCCAAGGCGAACCAGTCCCCCAGCCTGGCCATGGTCTACACCCTGTTCGACGTCGGCACGCCGCGCGTCTATGCAGACGTCGACCGGCGCAAGGCCGACCTGCTGGGCGTCCCGCCCGAACGCATCTTCGAAGCGATGCAGGTCTATCTGGGGTCGGCGTTCGTCAACGACTTCAATCTGCTGGGCCGCACCTATCGCGTGACCGCGCAGGCCGATGCCGATCATCGCGGCACGGTGGCCGACATCGCCAACCTGAAGACCCGGTCGAACAGCGGCCAGATGGTGCCGATCGGCTCCGTCTCCACCTTCAAGGACAAGACTGGTCCCTATCGCGTGGTTCGCTACAACCTGCTGCCGGCGGTGGAAATCGACGGTGACACGGCGCCGGGCTATTCGTCGGGTCAGTCGCTGACCACCATGGAGAAGCTCGCCGCAGCGGCTCCTGCCGGTTACAGTGGCGAATGGACGGGCGTAGCCTATCAGCAGGTCAGCGCGGGCAACACCGCCGGGCTTGTCTTCGGCATGGCGGTGTTCTTCGTCTTCCTAGTGCTGGCGGCGCAATATGAAAGCCTGACGCTGCCGCTGTCGATCATCCTGATCGTGCCGATGTGCCTGTTCGCGGCCATGCTGGGCGTGAACCTGCGCGGAATGGACAATAATATCCTGACGCAAATCGGTCTGGTCGTGCTGATCGCGCTTGCTGCGAAGAACGCCATCCTGGTGGTCGAATTCGCCAAGCAGGCGGAAGAGGAACAGAGCCTGTCGACGGTCGAAGCCGCCGTTCAGGCTGCGCAGACCCGTCTGCGTCCGATCCTGATGACCAGCTTCGCCTTCATTCTGGGTGCGGTGCCGCTGGTGATTGCGACTGGCGCTGGCGCAGAACTGCGGCAGGCGCTGGGCACGGCTGTCTTCTTCGGCATGGCTGGCGTCACCGCCTTTGGCCTGCTCTTCACCCCCACCTTCTATGTCGTGTGCCGCGCGCTGGGCGATCGTTTCGCCCGCCGCCGGCCCGAACAGGCCGAACCTGCGTTGCAGCCGGCCGAATGAGGAACAGAGACATGACACGCAACTTCCTTGCCCTGTTGCTCGGCGCCAGCGCGCTCACGGCCTGCGCCGCCGGGCCGGATTACAAGGCGCCCGCCACCCCGACCATGGCTGCCGCCCCCTTCATCGGGGCGGCCAGCCCGGCGGTCAGCACCACCGCTGCGCAGGATCGCTGGTGGACTCTCTATAATGATCCTTTGCTCGACAGTCTGGTGTCGGACGCTTTGACCGCCAACACCGACCTGCGCATCGCTGTTGCGCGGATCGAGCGGGCACGCGCTTCCCTGCGTGGCGCGAAGGCCGATCGCCTGCCACAGACCAGCCTGGGCGCATCCGTCGTGCGCAGCCAAACCTCCGCTGCGCAATCGCTGCCCGGCATCGATCGTGAAAACACCATTTATGATGGTGGCCTGGACGTCAGCTACGAAGTCGATCTGTTCGGGCGGGTGAAACGCGGCGTGGAGGCGGCGCGCGGTGATTATGCCGCGACGCAGGCCGATGCCGACGGCGTGCGCGTCGCCGTGATCGCCGATACGGTGCGCGCCTATCTGGACGTAACCGCCACGGCTGAACGGCTGGCGGTGGCGGAACGGACGGTCGACCTGCTCGACCAGTCGGTGCGCATCACCGGTGCCCGTTTCGACGCTGGCCGGTCTGACCGGTTGGACGTCATCCGCGTAACGACACTTCGGGAACAACAGAAAGCGGCGATCCCTGCCCTGCTGGCGGATCGTGATGCGGCGCTGTTCCGCCTCGCCACGCTCACCGGCCGGACGCCACAGGAACTGCCGGACACGGTCCGCGCCGCCATCCGCACGCCACAACTGGCGCAACCCATACCAGTCGGCGACGGACAGGCATTGCTGGCGCGGCGACCCGATGTGCGTGCGGCCGAACGGCGGCTGGCGGCGGACACCGCCCGGATCGGCGTGGCGACGGCGGACCTTTATCCCCGCATCACGCTAGGCGGATCGATCGGCACCACGGCGCTGGGCGGCGGAAATCTGTTTGGCGGCGGCCCGCTCAACTGGGTGCTGGGACCGTTAATCAGCTGGGCCTTCCCCAACCAGGAGGCGATCCGTGCCCGCATCGGCGCGGCGCAGGCGGACAGCGCCGCTTCGCTCGCGACCTTCGACGGGACGGTATTGCAGGCGCTGGAAGAAACCGAACGCGCCCTGTCCGCTTATTCCCACGCGATCGAACGGGCGCAGACATTGAGCGCCGCGCGGGACGAGGCGGCGCGCGCCGCCCGGATCAGCCTGGCCAGGCAACGCGAAGGCCAGATCGATTTTCTGACCGTGCTCGACGCCCAGCGGACTTTGGCCGGATCCGAAGCGGATCTCGCCACGGCAACCCGCGCCGTCTCCTTCGCGCAGGTCGATCTGTTCCGGGCGCTTGGTGGCGGCTGGGGCATGACGGCCGGTTAATTGGCGGCCAGATGGGATCATGGAACGGCGCCGGCTGCCACCGGCGCCGTTTCTTTTTCAATGGCAGGATCGTCCCGTCAGGCTTTGCCCTGTTCCATGCCGTTCCGCTGGAGTAGCAGAGGGAAAAGCGTTCCCGATTGCCCAAGAAGACCCATGCTGACCGTAAGACAGATAGAGATGTTCCGCGCGGTGATGATCACCAAAACGGTCAGCGGCGCCGCCCGCATGCTGGGCACGTCGCAACCCGGCCTCAGCCGAATGCTGGCGCATATGGAGGACAGGCTGCGCTTTCGCCTGTTCGATCGCACCCGCGGCCGGCTGGTCCCCACTCAGGAAGCACGCATCCTGTTCGATGAGATCGAACGCATCTACAAGGGGTTCGATGATCTTGGTCATGTCATCCAGCGGCTCGCCAAGGGAGAGGATCGCACTTTCCGCGTGGGCGCATCGCCCTCGCTCGGCCATTCGGTCGTGCCGCAGATGCTGGGCCGGCTGACTGCCAATTATCCCGGCCTCACCATCCAGTTCGACATATTGTCGGTCGAACAGGCCGGCGACTATCTGGCGCTGCAACGCGGCGAATATGCGCTGAGCGTCTTTCCGATCGACCATCCCAACATATTATCCAGCCGGATCGGCGCGGGGCGCATGGTCTGCGCCGTACCGACCAGCCACCCGTTGGCCGAGCGGGAGCGGATCGACGTTGCCGACATTGCCGATGAGCAGTTGCAATCCTTCCGTCCCGACACGCCCCATGGCCGCATCATCGCCGACATGTTCGCCAAAGCGGGACGGGAGCTGGATGTATCCACCTATATCCGCTTCGCCGAAACCGCCGTCGCCTTTGTCGCCAGCGGCATGGGCATTGCATTGGTAGACAGCTTCACCGCGATGCAGCCCCATGCCGACACGGTCCGCTTTCTGGAATTCGAGAACCCCGGCCTGCTGCCGGTCTATATCAACCGCAACCTTGAATCCCCGCGCGCCATCATCGGTGAGACATTCGAGGAGATCGCCCGCAGCACGCTGATGAACTTGCCCCGCCATAGCATAACATAAGGGCATAGCGGACATCATTTGGTCTGGTGGAAATTACTTATGGAAAGTCCGAGGGAAGCATAGCCGCAGAATAGAAGCCAAAAGGCCACCGGATTGATATGCAGTACAAGGGGCGCCGCGCGTCCCCGAGAGGATGAAAGGCGTCACGGCCATGGCCAGCTATTCCCCAACCGGCACGGTGTCCGTGCGCCCTTATGTGACGGTGGACAATGCCCCGCCGCATGCATCGGAGTCCCACTGGACCGCGCACCAGATTCTGGTCGTCGCCATCTGTTTCATCCTCAACATGCTGGACGGCATGGATGTGCTGATCCTGTCCTATGTCGCACCGGCTCTGTCTGCCGACTGGCAGGTCAGTCCCGAAAGATTGGGCGTGGTGTTCAGCGCGGGCCTCGCCGGCATGGCCGCTGGCGGCTTGCTGATTGCGCCGCTGGCCGACCGCTTCGGTCGCCGCAAGCTGATCCTTGCCTCGCTCATCATGATGGCGGCCGCCATGTTCGGATCTGGAATCGCAACCTCCATCGGCGAACTGATCGCCAGCCGCTTCATCGTCGGCATCGGGATCGGCACGGTGCTGGCCAGCATGGCGGCGCTGACCGCTGAATATGCGCCCGCCAGACACCGCACCTTCGCCGTCGGATTCCTGCAGGCCGGCTATCCGGTTGGCGCCACCCTCACTGGTTTCATCGTCGCCAGCCATGTCGGCACACATGGCTGGCAGGCAATGTTGCTCGGCGCAGCGATCCTGTGCGCAGCCGCCATTCCGCTGGTCTGGTTGCTGCTGCCGGAATCGATCGCCTTCCTGCTGAGCCGCCAGCCTGCGGGCGCGCTGGACAAGGCCAATCGCCTGCTTGCCTCCATCGGCCAGCCCCGGCTTGACGCGCTGCCCGCGCGCAATGTCAGCGAAACGCAGCATGCCGGCGTGCGCGGTCTGCTGAGTGAAGGACGCGCTGCCGGCACCATATTGTTGTGGTTCGCCATCATCTTCAGCTTCATGACGCTCTATTTCGTCATCAGCTGGATTCCCAAGCTGGCTATCGAGGCCGGGCTGCCCGCCACCGACGCCATCTATGCCGGCGCGATCTACAATATCGGCGCTTTCGTGGGCACATCGTCCATCGGACTGGTCGCCATGCGCTTTGACCTGCGCAAGCTGATCCTGGCCTATATGTTGCTGGCCGCCGCTGCCCTGATGCTGTTCGGATCGGTCGCCATGCCGCTGGCTGCGACGCTCGTCACCGCCTTCCTGATCGGCGTGTTCGTGCAAGGCGGCTTCAACGGCTGCTATCCGCTTGCCGCCAGCCTCTATCCCCCCGAAGCGCGCGGCACAGGCATTGGCTGGGCCATGGGCATGGGCCGGATCGGCGCGGTGATCGGGCCGATGCTGGGCGGCTTCCTGCTGGCGGCCAAGGTGTCGCTATCGATCATCTTCGGCATTTTTGCGGTGCCGGTGGTGCTGGCGGGCATCTGCGCCGCGCTGATCCGTCTGCCCAAGGGCGACTGACGCTTCCTGACCTGAAGGACCAGAATATCATGATCCATCAACCCGTCATCGATGCGGGGCGACCCGTCGCGTCCATTCTCTGCGGCCTGATCGGCAGCGGCATCGCCGGATCGCGCAGCCCGCAAATGCACGAGAGCGAAGCACGCGCGTTGGGCCTGACCATGGTCTACCGCATCCTCGATGGCGAGCCGATGGGTTATGCTGCGGGCGATCTGCCCCGGTTGTTGCCGATGTTTCAGGCCATGGGCTTTGATGGTCTCAACGTCACCCATCCTTTCAAGCAGGATGTGATGCCCCTGCTCGACAGCTTGTCCGACGCGGCCCGGGCGATCGGCGCGGTCAACACCATCCTGTTCGAAGATGGTCAGGCATTTGGCGACAATACGGACTGGTCGGGTTATCGCACGCATTTTCTCGCCGGCCTTGGCGATCGGCGGCGTGCGCACATCGCCCTGATCGGCGCGGGCGGCGCGGCGGCAGCGGTCGGCTATGCTCATCTCGATCTGGGTGCGACCTATCTGACCATCAGCGACCCGGCGCAGGATCGCGCGGCAGCGTTGGCCGACCGGCTCGGCGCGCTCTTCCCGCGTGCGCAGGTGATCGCCACCAGCACCGCAGATGCGATCGCCGGCGCGGATGGCGTGGTCCAGACCTCCCCCATCGGCATGGAAAGCCATCCCGGCCTGCCTTTCGACCCCGACTTGTTGCATCCCGATCAATGGGTGTCTGACATCATCTACTTCCCGCTCCAGACGCCCCTGCTCGCCGCAGCGCAGGCAAAAGGATGCGCCACGCTGAACGGCGGCGGCATGGCGGTAATGCAGGCGGCGCACGCCTTTTCCCTGTTCACCGGAGTCGAGCCGGACAGCGCCCGGATGCTGGCGGATTTCGCGCGCGACACACAGCGCAGGACCGCCGCATGATCGCCGACGCGCCCCCCACCCCACCCGTCACCCTCGTCCAGCCAGTGCAGGTCGCCGCCGCCGGGATCGCGCAATCGGGTCCCCCAGCCGGACCACAGACGCCGCCGCCTGCGACTAGTCATGGCCCCGGTTGGCGCAGGCACCTGAAGGACAAGGGCGTCACCCTGACTTTCTCCTACATCTCCGAAAGCGCCGCATCGATCAGCGGCGGGCGCGATCAGGGCGCGGCCTATACCCAGCAATTGCTGGCGTCGGCGGTGGTCGACACCGGCAAGGCGTTCGGGCTGGACGGCGGCAAACTCATCGCCACCATCATCCATCGCAAGGGTGAGGATCTGACCGCCACCCGCATCGGCAATCTATTCGAAGTACAAGAGCTGTTTGGCGGCGGGCAGGATCTGCGCCCGGCAGAACTCAGCTACGAACAGCAGCTGAATGGGGGCAAGACCGCGCTCAAGATCGGCCTTTATCATACCGGCGATGATTTCGCGACGCTGCCATCGGGCTGCCAGTTCCAGAATTTCGCCTTCTGTCCACGCCCAACCACGCTGTTCTACAATAGCGGTTTTTCGGGCTTCCCCATTCCGCGCTGGGGCGTGCGCGCCCGTCAGGAAATCGCCAGGAACCTGACCGTCACGGTGGCCGCTTTCGAGGTGAACGCCTATCGCGCGCAGACCGGCAGCGGCTGGCAACTCGCGCCCCGTTTTGACAGTTTCGTGCTGCCGGTCGAACTGGGCTGGAAATTCGGCCAACGGGATGGCGGCCTGCCCGGATTGCTGCGCATCGGCGGGCTGGTCGACACGACCGACAGGGCCGATGTGCGCGACGATGTGAACGGCACCAGCTATGCGCTGTCCGGCCTTGCGCCCGCAATGCGGCAGGAACGGTGGAGCGCCTGGATCATGGGTGAAAAGATGATCGCGCGCTTTGGCTCTGGCGACCGCGGGCTGGCATTGTTCGGCACTATGACCCTGTCGGACAAGCACACCGCGCGCGTCCCCTTCTTCCTGAGCGGCGGCTTCGTTGCGCGCGGCCTATGGGACAGCCAGCTCAAAGATAATTTCGGCCTCGGCCTCGTCTACGCCCGGGTCAATCCGCGCATCGCCGATCGCCAGCGCGACCAACAATCGTTGGGGCAGGCAGTTGACGTTCAGACATGGGAGGCCAGCGGGGAGCTATTTTACGGCTGGCAAGCGACCCGATCGCTGCTGCTGCGCCCCAATCTGCAATATATCCACCGCGTCGGCGCCACCAGCCGCTATCCCGACGCCGTGGTGGGCGGGCTGACAGTTAAACTCATTCTCTGAGCGGCGTTCAATCGATCAGGCTGTCATCGCGGAAACGGTTCTGCGCCGCCAGCCTCACCCCGGCATTAGGTGCGCCATAGCCTGTATAGGCCGGATCACGCTGCACAATTTCAAAGAAGAACAGCTTGTCGAAGGCGCGGCTGTACAACTGCCAGAAGCCGTTACCTTCCCCATCCTCGTCATACAGGATGCCAAGCTGCGCCATGCGCGCGATCATGGCGTCGTCAAAGCCGAAACGCGCAGCCAGATCGGCATGATAATTGTCCGGGATCGCCAGCATGGCTGCGCCACTATCGCGCAGCGCCCGCGCGGTTGCGAAAATATCGTCAGTGGTAATCGCGATATGCTGGTAGCCGCCGCCAATCCCCTGCTCCAGAAAGCGTGACGACAAGGTCTGACGCGCGTCGGACGCATTGAGCGTTACCCGAAAGCCGCCATCGGGCGACTGCAATGCCTGACTGTGCACCAGACCGGACGGGTCGATCACATCCTGCGCCGCCTTCGCCTCCAGACCGAACAGGGCACGCCAGTACAGTTGCCAGGAAAGGAATTCATCCTCATGCACCACGGCCGCCAGATGATCGAAACCGCGCGCATGAACGGGCGCATCAGGTTCCATGTCGCGTGCGACAAACTCCCGCGCCCACAGCCCTTCTACCTCATTATCATCGATCAGATAAACAAGACTGCCGCCAACGCCGCGCAATGCCGGCATCGCCATGCGCCCCGGCCGCCCCTCCGGACTATAGGCGCGAATGCCCAGCGCCGCCGCGCGCGCCAGCACCGCCGCCTTGTCCTTTACCCGCACGCCAATGGCGCAGATGGACGGGCCATGGGCGGCGCGATAGGCGCTGGCAAAGCCTTTCGGCTCGGCATTGATGACCAGATTGACGCCGCCCTGTCGCCAGCGCGTCACCTTCTTCTGCCGATGCTCGCCCGCCAGCGTAAAGCCCAGCGTGGCAAGCGTGCCGCTTAGCCGCGCGACATCGACGCTGTCGGCGGTAAATTCGACGAACTCGGCCGCCAGCACGGGTTGCGGCGCGGGCATGGTGGTTTGCCAGCCCAATTGGCGCAGTGCAGCATCGCGCACCTGATCGAGCGAACGATGCCCGTCTTCCGCCACCAGCATCGCGCTGTTCGATCTGAATCGATCGTTGAAGATTTCCAGCGACAATGGCCCGTCATAGCCGGTCCGCAGAATTTCCGCGACATAGGTATCGACATCCAGCCCGCCCTGCCCCGGCAGATTGCGAAAATGCCGGCTCCAGTAGAGCAGATCCATGTCCAGCAGCGGCGCGTCGGCCAACTGCACGAAAACGATCTTGTCGCCCCGGATCTGGCGGATGCTCTCGCTGGGGATCCTGCGCGACAAGGAGTGATAGCTGTCCAGGATGATGCCGATATTGGGATGATCGACCTGTTCCACGATCGACCAGACGTCGCGATGGTCGAACACATGGCGGCCCCAGGCGAGCGCCTCATAGCCAACAAGGATGTCGCGCTTCGCCGCCCGTTCGCCCAGTTCGCGGAAATCATCGACGATCCGCTCCCGCTCGCCCAGTGACACCGGCGAACAGTTGGAGCAGACGAGAATGCGATCCGCACCCAATTCGCCCATCAGGTCGAACTTGCGTTCGGCGCGGTCCATGGCGCGCTGGCGCAGATGGCCCGGCACCCCTTCAAAATCACGGAATGGCTGGTAGAGCATGCAGGCAAGGCCCAGATCGTCCAGCATCCTTCGCACAGCACGCGGCGACAGCGACGATCCAATCAGGTCATTTTCGAAAATCTCGACGCCGGCAAAGCCGGCCGCAGCAGCAGCACGCAGCTTTTCCTCCAGCGTGCCGCTGAGCGAAACCGTGGCGATGGCGTTGGACATATGATGAACCTCCTGCTGGATCACATCATCCCATGCCCGCCCGCGCAGTATAAGCCGCAGCGACTGCCCAATCCATGCCTTGACGTTATGGATGCTCCGGCGGGACGAGCGCCGGATATCGCTCAAGGATCGCGCGGGTCACGCCGTTGGTCCAGCCAAAGCCGTCCTGCAACGGATATTCTCCGCCGCCGCCGGGCCGATGCTGTTCCACATCATATTTTTCCAGCATCTTGCCGGTCGATCGAAAGGCGGTGTCGACCGTGCGCACCCAACCCGCTGCGATGGTCCGCGCCAGTTGCTCCTCGCCATAGCGCCCCAGCCCCGCGATCGCGATCCATTGCAACGGCGCCCAGCCATTGGGTCGGTCCCATTGCTGGCCACTCTCGATTTGAGTGGTGCGCAATCCGCCCGGCGCGACTAGTCGAGCGCGCACGATCCGCGCCACCCCAGCAGCCTGCGCCTTGTCCGCCATGCCGACGAACAAAGGGTAAAGCACTGCCGCAGACACTATCGGCGTGGGCCGGCCCGTCATCCGATCCCAGTCGGCAAAGCGCGCGTCCCGCGCTACCCACAGATAGCGGTTGATCGCCCGCGCTCGCCGCGCCGACGCCCGATCATAATCGCTGGCGCAGGCGTCGTCCCCCGCCGCGCGACAGCGACGGGCGATGTTCCGCTCCATCGCCCAGATCAGACTGTTGAGATCGATCGGGACGATATCGGTGGTGCGGACCGTCGCCAGCCGTGCCGGATCGGCCAGCCAGCGGGACGAAAAATCCCATCCGCTTTCTGCACCTGCCCGCAAATGCCGGTAGGTTTCGGCAGGCGGCCGGTTGCTCTCCCGTGCCGTAGCGACATCCTCCGCCCAACTTTCGTCACGGGGATCATCCCTGTCGTCCCAATAGCGGTTGAGCAGGCTGCCGTCGGGCATGCGCACGACGCGCCGGGCTGCTCCGTCCTTTTGCGCGACATCGCTGTCCGCCATCCAGAAGCGATGTTCCGCCCGCAGCGCCGCCAGATGCCGCGCGGCGCTCGGCGCATCGGCGTCTCCGGCCAGATCGATCATCTGCGACAGGAAAGGCGGCTGTGATCGACTGAGATAATAGGTCCGCGTGCCATTGGGGACATGGCCATAACGGTCGATCAGACTTTCAAAGTCGGTCAGCATCGACGCGATCAGCGCGTCCTGCCCGTCAGCCTTCAACCCCAGCATGGTGAAATAGCTGTCCCAATAATAAATTTCGCGAAACCGGCCGCCCGGCACGACATAGGGCGCCGGCAGCGCTAGCGCGCTTGATCCTGCTATGGGTTCGAGCGCAGGCCGGGTCAACTGCGGCCACAATGCGCGGATATGCCCGGCCAATGTCTGCGGAGCAGGCGCCCCCTCCCCCGGCACATCGAAATGGCGCAGGACAAAGGCGCGTAGCGCCGCCTTGTCGCGCGGCGCTTCCTTGCGATAGGCCGCCATGATCGCGTCGGGCGCCTCATGCGGCGTCGCGTCTACGAAACTCTTGCCGTCGGGGAAGATGCGCTGCGCCTGCACCGCTTCGAACAAGGGGCCGTAGATATCCTGCGGACTGGGCGGCAACGGCGACTGCGCGCTGCAAAGCAGGGCTGCTATCAACGGGATCAGGATTTTGCGGGTCATGTCCGGTCAATGGCACGGCCCACGCCATGGTTCCGACGGATGGCAGGAATAGACCGCAGGAGATTAAAAAATACGCCGGCCGCCCATTGGGGCAACCGGCGCGGGGCGCATCCAGCCTCCAGGGAGGGAGGAAAGGATCAGAAGCTGTAGCGCACGCCTAAGTTGAACTGGCGACCGCTGTGCGTCAGCACATTCAGGCGGTTGGTTTCGTCGACAAACTGGTCATTCTTGGTGTCGGTGATGTTGATCGCCTCGATGCTGACCTTCATCTTCTCGGTGATGTTATAGCTGGCCTGCGCGTCGACGTTCAGCGTGCTGTTGGTCCCGTTATAAGCATTGCCCTCTGTGCCCGGCACGGCGGTCAGATATTTGGAACGATAGGCCACCGATCCGCGAATCTGGAACTTCTTGTCCTCATAATAGAGGGTGGCGTTCGCGGCCTGCTTGGACAGGCCGACCAGCGGGGCCGTGACCGAGGTCGCGCCATTGGCGGAGGTCAGATATTCGATGTTGGACTTCACATAGGTATAGTTGGCCATCACGCCGAAATTGGCCAATATGCCGGGCAGGAAGCTGAAGGGCTGCTGTACGTTGATTTCGAAGCCCTTCAAAATGCCGCCATCCGAATTGACCGGCTGGCTGACGATGAAGATGTCCGTCGGCGACGCCGTCGTGCCGTTCAGCAGCGCGTCGGGCAGGCCCAGGCTGCTATAGGGCAGGCCCACGCTGAGCGTCTGGGCGAAGCTGCCAATATCCTTGCGGAAGGCGGACACGGCATAGATGGCGCCCGACATCGGATACCATTCGATCGACGCATCCAGATTCTTCGACGATGTGGGCTTCAGGTCCGGGTTGCCCGAACTGAAGCTGCGATTGCCGCCAGACACGTTCAGGTTGCCGCCCGGCGTCAGTGACGCGATGCCGGCGCGGGCCAGCGTCTTGGCAGCGGCAAAGCGGACCTGCAGATTGTCGGTAATGTTGCCGACCAGATTGAACGAAGGCAGCCAGCGCTTGTAGCTGCGATCGGCCGTGACCAGATTGATCGCCGTACCCTGGCTGGCATAGCCGCTGGAAAACTGGTCGGTCTTCACATAGCGCAGGCCAATGTCGCCGCGGATCGGCACGCCGGCAATATCCTGCAAGTTGAACTGGGTCATGCCCCAGACGCCGGTATCCTCTTCGGTCACATTGATATAGGAACCACGCGCGGTCGCATTCTCAACCCCGCCGGTGGCGTACAGCGGATTGCTGTAGATGCCGCCCTGTTCGATGAAGGCGTTGAGGTCAGGCACGATCCAGGCGGTCGGCGTACCAGCCGGGATGTTCAGCCCCTTACCGAAACCAGAATAGAGGGTGGTCATGCCGGCCAGTTGCGCGGCGGTCAGCGGCGCGATGACGCTTTCGCCCGACAGGCGGCGGCGTTCGGTCGAATCATATTCGAATTTGCGCCAGTCCAGCCCCGCCTTGAAAGTGATGCCATCGATCGCTTCCCATTCCACATGGCCCTTGGCGGTGGTGAAGGCGTTGCTCACCGTCTGCGGCCGGATGCGGACTTCCGACGTACCGTTGATAAAGCTCCAGGTGGCCGGATTGGCGACATCCACGCCCGGCGAGATCATCGGGAAACGGCTGGAAAAATCATATTGGTAATTGCCGGTGTTGATCGCGTCGATCGTCACCGTGGTCTGGATCGGATTGGTGAATTCCGAACTGGCGTAGCCGCCCATGGCGAAGACTTTCAGTCGATCGGTGAACTCATGCTCCACCGATCCCGTGACCTGATAGAATTCGGTTTTCAGCACATCGTACCGGGCCTGCGATCGCAGATCGACATTGTCGAACGTGCCGCTGACGATGTTATTATTGTCATCCACCACGCCATCGCGGATGATGGTCTGCGGCTTGCCGGTGCCCGACCGGCTGAAACTGATCGCCTGCAACTGCGCTTCCTTGCGCGTGCCGTCCAGCCGCGAATAGAGGCCGTCGATCGACAGCAGGGTGCGATCGGTCGGCTTAAACTGGACCGATCCGGCCGCACCCAGCCGCTTTTGCGAAATATCATAGCTGACGAGGCCCGGAATGCGCGGGTGGAACAGCGCGGTGTCCGGGTTGCCGTCGTTGATCTGGCCGATCGTGTAGCCCGGCAGGGTCGAGGCCGCATTGAAGCCGCCGTTGAACCCGCCATAGGTCCAGCGCGTGATGTTCGCGCCTTCTTCCTTGATCTTGCGCTCTTCATAAGCGACCGACAGCAACACGCCGAAGCGGCCGTCGTCGGTCTGGGTCGCGACCAGCCCCGACAGGCGCGGCGTCGTCTTTTCGCTCAGATCATTATAGCTCGCGGCAGCGGAGAGAACCGCCGTAGGCTTTTTATAATCGAGTGGACGCGAAGTCTGGAGGTCGACCGTGCCGCCCAGCGACCCTTCCTCGACATCGGCGGTCGCGGTCTTGCGCACCGACAGGTTGCTGAACAGATCGGACGAGAAGATGTTGAAGTCGAAACCGCGGCCCCGGTTCACGCCGCCTGAATTGTCGGTGCCGCCGGTGGTGCCGATCGCTTCCATGCCATTGATGCGCACGCGGGTATATTCGGCGCCCAGACCGCGCACGGAGATGTTCCGGCCTTCGCCGTTGACGCGGCTGATGGCCACGCCAGGAATGCGTTGCAGCGATTCCGCCAGGTTGAGATCGGGAAATTCGGCAATGTCTTCCGCCTTGATCGCGTCGACCGTGGCGGTTTCGTTGCGTTTGACCGCCAGCGCATTGTTCAGGCTGGCGCGAAATCCGGTGACGACGATGTCGGCGACGGGGGCCTCATCCTGTGGCGGGGCCTGCTCCTGCGCCAGCGCATGGGGCGCAAACAGCAGCGCGACAGCGGCGCTGGACAGGCTGAGGCAGGATTTCAGTCGACGGGTGCCATTCATGGCCTTCTCACTCCCCTAATCATCATGCCCGGCGTCGGCGCCGGGTCGGTCATGGTTGGATAGACCCGCAAAGTGGCGATATGCCAACCTCAATCCGGCATGAATTGATGCACAGCTTGCACTGATCGCAAATGGACACCGGTGGTCAATTGCGGATTATGCCAAGAAATGGCTTGATCATGCCGCATTTGGACTTGGACCAAAGCCGTTCGTCGGGTTAGCCTTTTCCTCCAGACCCTTGACCGCTTCGACAGACGGGCGGCGCCAGCAGGAGAGTATTTTGACCCAGGCCGCCGTCCTTTCGAAAAGCCAGCGCCCGACCCATGTGCGCCATCGCATCATAGCATTGATCTTCCTGATCACATCGATCAACTATGCCGATCGCGCAACCTTCTCGATCGCGGGCAATGCGGCCAGTGGCGAATTGGGCCTGTCGCCGGTGCAGACCGGCTTCATTCTGTCCGCCTTCGCCTGGGCCTATGTGCTGGCGCAGATTCCCGGCGGCGCATTACTCGATCGGTTCGGCACCAAGAAAATCTATGCCGGCGCGATCGCCATCTGGTCCCTTTTCACCGCCGTTCAGGGCACCGTCGGTCTGATCACCGGCCTGCCGGTAGTGGCGACCTTGTTCGCGCTGCGCTTTCTGGTCGGCGCGGCCGAAGCGCCCTCCTTCCCCGGCAATGCCCGTCTGGTCGCAGCATGGTTCCCCGGTGCGGAGCGCGGTACGGCATCGGCCATTTTCAACAGCGCGCAATATTTCTCGCTCGTCGCCTTTGCGCCGCTGATGGGCTGGCTGGTCCACAGCTTTGGCTGGCGGTCGGTCTTCTGGGTCATGGGCGCGCTGGGGCTGGTCGCGACCGCCCTGTTCCTGCGCTTCATCCACAGCCCTGCACGGCATCCGTCGATCAATGGGGCGGAACTGGCGCATATCGAGGCGGGCGGGGGCCTCATCCACATGGAGGATGCCGGCGCCAGCGCAACGCGCGCGCCCACATTCACCTGGCCCAATGTGCGCCAGTTGCTGGCCAACCGAATGATGCTGGGCATTTATCTGGGCCAATATTGCATCAATGTGCTGACCTATTTCTTCGTCACCTGGTTCCCCATCTATCTGGTCAAGGAACGCGGCCTCAACATCATGGAGGCGGGCTTCGCCGCGGCCGCTCCAGCATTGTGCGGTTTTGCCGGGGGCTTGGCGGGCGGCTTCGCATCCGACTTCATCCTGCGCCGCACCGGATCGATCGATCTGGCGCGCAAGGGACCATTAGTCGTGGGCATGGTGCTGGCGACGCTGATCATCGCCTGCGTATGGGTAGAGGCCGAATGGCTGGTCGTGACCCTGATGGCGATCGCCTTCTTCGGCAAGGGCATCGCCTCGCTCGGCTGGGCGGTAATGGCGGACGTCGCGCCCAAGCAGCTGGCCGGCCTGTCGGGCGGCGTGTTCAACATGTTCGGCAATATGGCCGGCATCGTCACCCCGATCGTCGTGGGCTATATCGTCGCCGTCACCGGGTCTTTCGACCTGGCACTGGTATTCGTGGGCGCCCATTGCCTGCTCACCATCTTCGCCTTCACCGTGATCGTGGGGCCAATCCGCCGGCTGGAGTTGGCCTGATGCGCATTGATCGCCGGCATTTCCTGGGCGGTGTCGCCGCCGTCGCCCTTCCCGCCCAGGCCCGCACCCTGCCCACCCCATTGATCGCCGCCACGCCGATGGCGGCGCCGACATGGGCCACGCTCCAGCGCCAGTTGCTGGACGCTAACGCCGCCGCCTGCGAAACCTTCTATGCCGCCTATGTCGACCGGCGCGACCGGCTCAAAGTGTTCGAACGCTGGGGCGCGAATGACGGGCCGGACGATGCGGCGGAGGCGACGAACGACTGGTTCCTGCTCCACGCGCTGGGCGGCAGCGACCGGATAAGGACATTGGCTGACCGCTTCTGGGAAGGGCATTTGCGCCAATTCACCGCCGCCCGCACCACCGATGTGCCGATCGCGCGGCAAGGCATGTATCACCGCGAATTTCCGGTGCAGATGGACTGGCAGCATAATGCCGAGGGGCTGACCAGCTTCAACGTCATGGGCCTGTCCATGCCCCGCGACGCCCGGCTGCTGGCGCGCACCCGCCGCTATGCCGATTTCTACACCGGCCGCGATCCCGCCGTCCGCAATTACGACCCCCAGCGCCGCATGATCCGTAGCCTGCTTAACGGCAGTCGCGGCCCGATGCTGCGACAGGCCACACCGCTCGACTGGGCCGGCGATCCGTTCGATCCCAGCCCATTCCACATGGAGCATGGCGAGCGCAGCTATCAGGAAACGCTCGATCATTATGCCGAATATGGCGATGTAGTCGGGGACAATCCGCTCAATCTTCAGGCGACGACGCTGGGGCTCAACGCCTATGCGCTGGGCGGCGGCGATCGTTTCCGCGTGTGGGCGCTCGACTATCTGTCCGCCTGGGCGGAGCGCGCCGTACGCAACGACGATATCCTGCCCAGCCATGTTCGCCCCGACGGCACGGTCGGGGACGATTGGTGGCGCGGCGTCTATGGCTGGGGCTTCTCCCCCCGCGTGCCGCAGACCGGGGTGCGCGAAAATCGCAACCGCGTGCCCCGATCGATCACTGCCTTCATGGGCGGGCTGCTGATGAGTGGCGACATGGCCTATATCGACCTGTGGCGGCGGCAGAGTGACCGGCTCAACAATGCCTCCCGCCTGATCGACGGTGTCATGAGTACGCCCACCATGCATGGCGCCGACGGCTGGTATGGCTGGAAGCCCGGCCCGGTGCGCACCAACGGTTTTGAAATCTGGTACATGACGCAAAAGCCGCAGGATCGCGCTAACGCGGGCGACGATCCCTGGATCGCCTTTCTGGAAGGGCGCAATCCTGCCTATCCCGAACAGGCGCTTGGCGCGGACCTCAAGCGCGTGGCCGATCGCGTCGCCGCACGGCAGGCGGACACGACGACACCGCAGACCCGGCTCGCCGACTGGCCGATCGATATCAATCCGGCCAGCGTCAAGGCGTTGGTCCAGTTGATGACCGGCGGCCTGCACATCGCCCGGCCACCCTGGTCGAAAACCTCCCCGCCGCAGGGTGGCGTGCCGCTCCATTGCCGGCTGCGCTATTTCGATCCAGCGGCGCGACGCGCGGGTGTGCCAGCCGATGTTGGCGCGCTGGTCCACAGCATGAGCGACCGACAGACCGATGTCACAGTGGTCAACCTGGGCCAACGGCCCCGCAGCGTGACGATACAGGGCGGCGCCTATGCCGAACATCGGATCGACGCGGTGACGCTGGACGGACGCACCATGGCGATAAACGGCCGCGACGTCACCATAGGACTGGAGCCGGGCTGCGGCGCGCGCCTGACCATCGCCATGACTCGCTTCGCCAACCGACCGACGCTCGCCTTCCCCTGGGATCGTTAGGCGACAAGCCGGATGATCTATCCGCCCGGCTTGATGTAGGGGGCAACGGCAAAGAGCAGCCGTTCCTCCCGCCGCGGATCATGATCGATGCGCACGTCCCGGTCGAAGATCATCGTCGGGCGGTCGTCGAGGTTGAAATGCGGCCAGGCCGGGATGGCGCGATGATTGGGATCGCCGTTGCGGGCAAGGGCGATGAAGGCATCCGCCATCTGCCCGGCCAGCCGCCGGGCTTGGGGACCCGATCCGGTGCGCGCGCCAGCCGCATCGACATTGTCAAACACCAGCGGAATGTCGAGCGTATGGAACGCCCCCAATACGCCACCCGCGTCGGGACAGGGGAAATCGAGCTGATACATCCATGTCGGCGCGCCGATCCGCGCGCGTTCCTCCGCCTGGATCAAATGTCCCGGCCAGGAGCGCCCCGCCGTCGACGCCGCCAGCAATATCTGACCCGGGCTGCGATCGGGATAGAGCTGGCGATAGCGGGCAATGACATAGTCCGGCGCCAGATCCTTGGTCATTTCCTTCGCCAGACGCTGGGGCAGATTATCCCATGTCGTGTCGCCCGCGCGCAGCGTCTTTTCGATCCACAGCGCGGTTTCGTCATGCGTATTGCCGATGATCAGGGGGATATGCCCCGCCTCTCTGGGCGCGTCGGGGACGAAGGGATGGCGCGCCAGCACGCCATGATCGAGCGTGGAGGTAAAGCTGATCTCCCCCTTGCCCTCCAGCGGATCAATCATGGCCATCGCTTCGACAAGGCGCTCCATGGGAAGCTGCATCAGCGCTTTAACATCGGCGGCGCCCGCCTGCGCCATCCAGGCCCGCGCCCGCGCCGTCGCATGCATCGGCCCGGCGGCGGTGACATGCTGACCGCTCATCGTCGCAGCGGCGTGGAACAGCGGGCGCGCCTCCGGCATCGCCATCAGGGTCACGACCTTAGCCCCGCCACCCGATTGGCCGAAGATCATCACCCGACCGGGATCGCCGCCAAAGCCGGCAATATTGTCGCGCACCCATTGCAGCGCCAATATGATGTCGAGATTGCCGACATTGCCCGATTCCGCCGGCCCGCCCAGTTGCGCCAGATAGGCATAGCCCATGCCGGCCAGACGATGGTTCAGCGTCACCACCACCACATCGCCGCGCCGCACCAGATTGCCGCCGTCATAGAGCGGATCGCTGCCCGACCCATGGGCATGCGCCCCGCCATGCAGATAGACCATGACCGGCCGCTTTCCGGCATCCAGCGCCGGCGTCCAGACATTGAGGAACAGGCAGTCTTCGGACGTCGCCTCCTCCGCGCGGGTCTGCGGCGCGGCAGCGCCGTACCGGGTCGCGTCGGCAACGCCATTCCAGGCTGCTGGCGGAACGGCGCGGCGAAAGCGCGTGGCCCGCGTGTCCGCGCCATAGCGGACACCACGAAAGACCAGCACATCCTTCTCGATCGCGCCGCGCACCCGGCCATGGCGCGTTGTCGCAACCGGACTGGCGCGCAGCGCCCGCCCAGATGCGGCGACGGGCGCGGCCGCCATGCCGGTGATCAGGGTGCGGCGGGCGATGTCGATCATGCGGTCATTTCGGTGCAAAGCTGACGCATGGCGGGCAGGGCCGGATTGGCATTGTCGCGCCGCCAGGCCATGTGCAGTTCGACCGGCTTTTCCTGCGGCGTCATCAGGCGTCGAAAATGGACGTCGCTCATATGGAGGCCGGTCGCGCTTTCGGGTACGATCGCGGGCGCGACGCCGGCATGGACCAAGCCAAGCATCGAATGGATCTGCGTCACATGCTGGACATAGAGCGGCGCGGCCTCCGCCTCGATAAACAGATGTTCCAGCATATTGTGAAAATAGGCCGCGCCCTGGCGCGAATACATGACCAGCGGTTGCCCGTCGAAATCGGCGGGACTGAGCGCAGCGAGCGACTTGCGCGGATCGCCCGGCGGCAGGGCGACAAACAGCGGTTCGTGCAGCACGCAGGCGCTGTCAAATTCATGGCGGTTGACCGGCGGGCGCACGAAGCCGATGTCGACAAGGCCCGTAAGCAGGGCGTCGACCTGATCGCCCGATACCATTTCACGCAGTTCCAGTTCGATATTGGGCAGCACGGCCCGCGCCTGCGCCACGATGCGCGGCACGACATTATAGCCCGACACGGCCGTAAAACCGATCGCCACCCGCCCGGCGTCGCCCTTCGCCACCCGGCGGGCGGACAGGGCAGCGCTGTCGGCCAGCCGCACGATGCGGCGCGCTTCGATCAGGAAGACGCTGCCAGCCGGGGTCAGGCTGACCTGCCGGCTGGTGCGTTCCAGCAACTGCACATCCAATATCCGTTCCAGCAGCTGGATTTGCCGACTGAGCGGAGACTGGGTCATGTTGAGCCGCTGGGCGGCGCGGCCGAAATGCAGTTCTTCGGCGGCGGCGACGAAGCAGCGGAGCTGGCTGAGTTCGAACATCATGCCAGACTATCCGCGCTCCGCCATTGTGTCACGCGGCCGCGCGTTCGATCAGCGCGCGCAGTTCCTCTTCTTCGGCGGCCGACAGGTCGGTCAGGGGCGAGCGCACCGGCCCGGCATCGCGGCCGATCACGCGCATGCCCGCCTTGACGATCGATACGGCATAGCCCCGTCCCCGGTCGCGCAGGGCGATGTAAGGCAGTACGAAATTGCGCAGCTGGTCCATCACATAGACCTGATCGCCAGCGCGCACCGCCTTATAGAAGGCCAGCGCCCATTCCGGCATGAAGTTGAAGATCGCCGAGCTGTAGGTGGTGACGCCCATGGTCAGATAGGGCGTGGCGAAGGTTTCGGCCGTGGGCAGGCCGCCAATATAGGTCAGGCGATCGCCCATCCGGGCATAGATGCGCGTCATCAGCTCGATATCGCCGACGCCATCCTTGAAGCCGATCAGATTGGGATTGCGATCACACAGGCGGGCAAGGGTGTCGTCATTGATGATGGCATTGTCACGATTATAGACGATGACGCCCAGTCCCGTGGCGCGACAGACAGCCTCGATATGATCGGCTAGCCCTTCCTGTTTGGCGTGCATCAGATAGGGCGGAAGCAGCAGCAGGCCATCCGCGCCAGCCTTTTCCGCGTCGCGCGCGATGCCGGTAGCGATCGCCGTGCCATAGCCGCAACCGGAAATGACGGGGATGCGTCCGTTGGTTTCGGCAACCGCCGCCGCGACGACCTGAGCGACTTCCGCCGGAGTCAGAGAGAAAAACTCGCCCGTGCCGCCCGCCGCGAACAGGCCGGTCAATTCCCGTTCCAGCATCCATCCGCAATGGTCGCGATAGGGGCCTTCCAGAAATGCGCCCTGCGCATCGAAATGGGTGACGGGGAAGGACAGCAGCCCCTGGCCCAGCTGGCGGGCGAGATCAGTGGGGCTAAAATGGCTCATATCCGTGCATCTCCTCTCCTCGGCGTGATCAATGTTCGCCGGTGCTTGAGATGCTGAATAGGGAGGAGCGGCCCGAACGGTCCAACTCAAAGATGCGCATGACCGATGCAAGACTTGGCATGATCGCCACAGCCTTGCATCGCCGATCTCAGAATTCGATGAGCGCGGTCTTGGTCTTGAGATTGGCCATATAGGCTTCGCGGCCCAGATCCTTGCCGATGCCCGATTGCTTGTAGCCGCCGGTCGGCAGGATGAAATCATTGCTGCGGCCATAGCGATTGACCCAGACGGTGCCTGCCTCCAGCGAACGGGTGGCGCGCAGGGCGCGGTTCAAATCACCGGTATGCACGCCCGCGGCAAGGCCATAGGCGCTGTCATTGGCGAGGGCATAGGCTTCGTCTTCGTCCGTGAAGGTCTGAACGGTGAGGACAGGGCCAAAGATTTCGCCCTGCACGGCTTCACTCTTCTGATCGACATTGGTGAGCAGGGTCGGCGCGAAATAGCTGCCTTCCTGAGGCGCGGTGGCCCGGCCGCCGCCCGCCAGCACCTCGGCCCCATCGGTGATGGCGCGCTTGACGATGCCGTCGATCCGATCGAGCTGGCCTTCGGAAATGATCGGCCCAAGGCTCGTATCGGTCGCCCAAGTTGGGCCAGCGCGGTGCGCACGAAAGGCGGTCAGAATGCGGTCGACTACCTGATCGGCGACCTTGTCCTGCACCAGCAGGCGCGATCCTGCGACGCAGACCTGCCCGGCATTGAGCGTGATGGCGCGCGCGACGAGCGCCGCAGCCTTGTCGACGCTGGCATCGGCGAACACGATTTGCGGGCTTTTGCCGCCCAGTTCGAGCGTCACCGGCTTGGGTCCGGTCTGGGCGCAGGCGGTCATGATCGCAGCGCCCGTGGCGGTCGATCCGGTAAAGGTGACTTTGGCGACTTCGGGGCGCCGCACCAGCGGATCGCCGACCGATCGGCCATCGCCCTGCACGATGTTGAAGACGCCCGCGGGCAGCCCGGCCTCGATCGCCAGTTCGGCAAGGCGCACGATGGAGAAGGGCGTCATTTCGGAGGGCTTGAGGACCACGCAATTGCCGGCCGCGATGGCCGGCGCAATCTTCCACCCGGCCATGACCAGAGGCAGGTTCCACGGCGCGATGGCGGCGACGACCCCATAGGGTTCGGCGATAGTCAGGCCCAGCTTGTCGGGCGTGGTCGCCGCGACTTCGCCGCCAACCTTGTCCGCCCATTCGGCGAAGAAGCGGATGGTTTCCGCCGTGTAGCTGAGGTCCCAGGCGTTGATCTCGGCAATTGTGCGGGTCGATCCCAGGGCTTCAAGCGGAGCGAGGGTCGCGGCGTCCGCTTCTATCAGGTCAGCCCAGCGACGCAGTATCTTCATCCGCCCACGCGGATCGGTCTGCGCCCAACCGCTATTCTTGTAGGCGAATTGGGCATTGTCGACCGCTTCGACCAGTTGGTCGGCGTCCACGCTGTCCAGGTCGGCCTGCACCCGACCATCAGAAGGCCGGCGCACGACGATCGCAGGGCCGCGCCCCAGCACCCGGCGGCCGCCTATGAAATTATGGGCGGTGGCAAGGCGAATCTGATCGGGGTCGAAACCGGACACTGCGCATATCTCCTGTTGCGGGCGTCGCGGCAGGATAGAAGCGCTCAACGGCATTTGTTGCAGTTGCGCAGGAAAATTCGCGCGATAATCTTCCAAAAACAGGGCGAAGGCAGCAGCCAATGCTTGGCGCGGCCTCCTAATGTCCAGCCACCGATTCCGACCAACCCCGGCGGGTGCCCCCTAACCCCGCCAAGGAGCAAGACGCATGGCGACAGGCATAGAGGCGATGGTGGACCTGCGGCGCATGACCGCGCAGGATCTGGCCGCCGCCCACGATCTTTCGAGCGAGCAGAAATGGCCGCACCGTATCGAGGATTGGGAAATATTGCTGGGCCTGGGCTTTGGCTATGTGGCCGAGCGCGATGGCGAAGTGGTCGGCACGGCTATGGCCTGGCTTTATGGCGCGGATGCCGCCACGCTGGGCATGGTGATCGTATCGCCGCGCGCGCAGGGCATGGGCATTGGCCGCCGGCTGATGGAGGCGGTGCTGGGCGATCTGGGCGATCGCACGGTGTTGTTGAACGCGACCGACGAAGGTGCGCCGCTCTATCGCAAGCTCGGCTTCGAACCGATCGGCCCCGTCTTCCAGCATCAGGGCGCGGCCTTTGCCGTCCCGATGGCGGAACTGATCCCCGATGAGCGCGTGCGCCCGCTGGGGGCCAAGGATATGCCGACGCTGTGCGATCTGGCCCGGCGGGCGAGCGGCATGGATCGCGACGCATTGCTGGAGGCTCTGGTGCCCGGCGCGCAGGGCGTGGTGCTGACGCGCAGCAATGAGCCGGTCGGGTTCGCGCTGTTCCGCCGCTTTGGTCGCGGCTATGTCGTCGGGCCGACCATTGCCCCGGATACGGGCGGGGCGAAAGCGTTGATCTCGCACTGGCTGGGGTCGAATGCGGGCATCTTCTGCCGGCTGGACATACCGGAAGAGAGCGGGCTGGCGGAATGGCTCGATGAACTGGGTCTGCCCTGTGTCGGCCGGGTCATGCGGATGGTGCGCGGACCTTTGCCGGCGCTCGATCATTCGATAACGACCTTCTCCCTTACGACGCAGGCCCTTGGATGACCCTCTCTCTCAACAATCCCGCCCTCTTCATTCAGAACGCCTTTGTCGGCGGTGCGTGGATCGGCGCGGCTTCGGGCGCGACGGTGGCGGTCGACAATCCCGCAACCGGCGCGATCATCGGCACCGTGCCCGATTGCGGAGAGGCGGAAACGCAGGCCGCCATCGCTGCCGCCGAAGCGGCCTTCCCGGCGTGGAAGGCGCGCACTGCGGCGGATCGCGCCGCCGTGCTGGAACGCTGGCACGCGCTGGTGCTGGCAAATATCGGCGATCTGGGCCGGATCATGACCGCTGAGCAGGGCAAGCCGATCGCCGAGGCGGAGGGCGAAATCCGCTATGCGGCAAGCTTCATCAAATGGTTCGCCGAGGAAGCCCGGCGGGTCGACGGCGGCATGGTGCCAGCGCCCGAGGCCAATCGCCGCATCCTGATCATGAAGGAGCCGGTCGGCGTGTCGGCGGCGATCACACCCTGGAATTTCCCGGCGGCGATGATCACACGCAAATGCGCGCCCGCGCTGGCGGCCGGCTGTCCGGTGGTGGTGAAGCCATCCGACCTGACCCCCTTTACCGCGCTGGCGCTGGCGAAGCTGGCGGAGGAAGCCGGCGTCCCGGCGGGCGTGTTCAATATCGTCACCGGCATGCCGACCGCCATTGGCGGCGCGCTGACAGCCAGCCCGGTGGTGCGCAAACTATCCTTCACCGGATCGACCCGGGTCGGCGCGCTGCTGATGGAACAGAGCGCTGCGACGATCAAAAGGCTGAGTCTGGAACTGGGCGGCAATGCACCGCTGATCGTGTTCGACGACGCCGATGTGGACGTCGCCGTTGCGAGCGCGATGGTCAGCAAATTCCGCAATGCGGGACAGACCTGCGTCTGCGCCAATCGCATCTTGGTGCAGGATGGCGTCTATGACCTGTTTGCCGAAAAGCTGGCCAAGGCGGTATCGGCGCTGAAGGTTGCGCCGGGCGACATGCCGGGCAGCACCATCGGCCCGTTGATCAACGCCGCCGCCGCCGACAAGGTGAAGGCGCATGTCGAAGATGCGCTGGCCCATGGCGCGACGCTCTTTGCGCAGGCGCCGGATGGGGCGACCGGCGAGCGGTTCGCGCGGCCGGTGGTGTTGACCGGGGCGACGCGGGACATGCGGCTGGCGGAGGAAGAGACGTTCGGGCCAGTGGCGCCGCTGTTCCGCTTCACCCATGAAGAGGAAGGGATCGAGCTGGCCAACGCCACCAGATATGGGCTGGCCGCCTATTTCTACACCGAAAATCTGCACCGCGCCTTCCGCGTGGCGGAGCGGCTGGAGGCGGGCATGGTGGCGCTCAACAGCGGCGCGATCGCGATGGAGGTCGCGCCGTTCGGCGGGGTCAAGATGTCGGGTCTGGGCCGCGAAGGCGCGCATGCGGGCATCGAGGAATATCTGGAAACCAAGGCGTTCCATATCGCGGGGCTGAAACTTTAAGTCCCTCCCCCTCCCCCATTTCCGTTCGCCCTGAGCCTGTCGAAGGGCCGTATTTTATTTCAAGAAAGAACAGGGCTTCGACAGGCTCAGCCCGAACGGGAGGTTTTTTATGGCCCGCAACTACAATATCTCGGTCATTCCCGGCGACGGCATCGGCAAGGAAGTCATGCCCGAGGGCATTCGCGTGCTGGAGCGCGCGGCGAGCCTTTATGGGTTCAGTATCGAGCAGAAGTGGCAGGATTTCGCCTGTTGCGACTATTATGCCAAGCATGGCCAGATGATGCCCGACGACTGGAAGGCGCAGATCGGCAACCCCGATGCCATCTTCTTCGGCGCGGTCGGCTGGCCCGACACGGTGCCCGATCATGTTTCGCTGTGGGGATCGCTGCTCCAGTTCCGGCGCGAATATGATCAATATGTCAATCTGCGCCCCGTCCGCCTGATGCCCGGCGTCCCCTGTCCGCTGGCCGGGCGCGAACCGGGCGACATTGATTTCTGGGTGGTGCGCGAGAATACCGAGGGCGAATATAGCTCGGTCGGCGGCAAGATGTTCCCCGGCACCCCGCGCGAAGTGGTGATCCAGGAAACGGTGATGACCCGCCATGGCACCGATCGCGTGCTGCGCTATGCGTTCGAACTGGCGGCAACGCGGGATCGCAAGCATGTCACATCCGCCACCAAATCCAATGGCATCGCCATCACCATGCCTTGGTGGGATGAACGGGTGGAGGAGATGGCGAAAAACTATCCGACCGTCACCCATGACAAATATCATATCGACATTTTGACGGCGCAGTTCGTGCTGAACCCCGACCGGTTCGACGTGGTGGTGGCGTCCAACCTGTTCGGCGATATCTTGTCCGACCTTGGGCCGGCCTGCACCGGAACGATCGGGGTCGCGCCGTCGGGCAATATCAACCCGGATCGCACCGCGCCATCGCTGTTCGAACCGGTCCATGGTTCCGCCCCCGACATTGCCGGCAAGGGCATCGCCAATCCGGTCGGTCAAATCTGGTCGGCGGCGATGATGCTGGAACATCTGGGCGAGAATGATGCCGCCGCCGCGATCATGCGGGCGGTGGAAACGGTGCTGGCGGAACCGGGCCTGCGCACCGGGGACCTGAAAGGCACGGCCAATACCGAGCAGTGCGGCAAGGCGATCGCCGACGCGCTGACCTGAGTCCGGGCGGGCGGCGGAGCGCTTAACTTCGCATATTTCCCGCCAAATGAGACATTTTATTCCATTTTCCTGATCCTATCGGAAAGTGCGCGTCGCAGGAGAAAGGGTCGGTCCCGGAGGCCGGCCCTTTCGTCATTTATCGCATGCTCCTCCCTCTGTAGGACAGCGGCAGATTATGCCGCGGCGGTTCGCGATTAAGTGCGGCGACAGCCGCCATTCGCCCCATATCGGGCTTTCGCTCTGCGGCATAAGGTTAGGCTGAACCCCAAGACCCACTATGGCGAGCCTGCTGATGACGCTGCAATCCAACCGTTCCCTGCTGGACATTGATCGCGATCACCTGATCCATCCCGTCACCTCCTTCCGCGGGCATGAAGCGCATGGCGCGCTGATGCTGGAAAGTGGCAAGGGCATGTGGCTGAAGGATATGGACGGCAAGGATCTGCTGGACGCCTTTGCCGGCCTGTGGTGCGTGAATGTCGGCTATGGCCAGGACAGCATTGCCGATGTTGCGGCGGAACAGATGCGCCGCCTGCCCTATGCCACGGGCTATTTCCATTTCGGCAGCGAGCCGGCGGTGCGGCTGGCGCAGCGTCTGGTGGACCTTAGCCCCGAGGGGCTGGACCATGTCTATTTCACGCTGGGCGGATCGGACGCGGTGGACAGCGCGATCCGGTACATCACCCATTATTATAACGCGATCGGCAAGCCCGAGAAGAAGCAGTTCATCGCGCTGGAGCGGGGTTATCACGGATCGAGCAGCACCGGCGCCGGGCTGACCGCGCTCGCCAATTTCCATCGCGGGTTCGACCTGCCGCTGCGCTGGCAGCATCATATAGCGTCGCCCTATCCCTATCGCAGCGATCTGGAAGGAGATGACGCCGCGATCATCGCCCGGTCGGTGCAGGAATTGAAGGACAAGGTGGCGCAGTTGGGGGGGGACAAGGTCGCCGCCTTCTTCTGCGAACCGATCCAGGGATCTGGCGGGGTGATCGTGCCGCCGGTCGGCTGGCTCAAGGCGATGCGGGAAGCTTGCACCGAGTTGGACATATTGTTCGTCACCGATGAGGTCATCACCGGGTTCGGCCGTACCGGGCCGATGTTCGCCTGCGAAGCGGAGGATGTGTCGCCCGACCTGATGACGCTCGCCAAGGGGCTGACCGCCGGTTACATTCCGATGGGCGCGGTGCTGATGTCCGACAAGGTTTACCAGGGCATCGCCAATGGCGCCGCGCCGGAGATCGCGATCGGCCATGGCGCAACCTATTCGGGTCATCCCGTCAGCGCGGCCGTGGGGCTGGAGGTTCTGCGCCTCTATACCGAGGGCGGCATATTGGCGAACGGGCAGAAGGTTGCCGCGCGGTTCGACGCGGGGCTGGCGCGGCTGGCCGATCATCCGATGGTGGGCGATACGCGCGGACGCGGCCTGCTGGGCGCAATCGAACTGGTGAGCGACAAGGGCGGCAAGACGCGGTTCGACCCGTCGCTGAAACTGGCCGACCGGCTGTTCGCCAAAGCCTATGACAATGGCGTCATCTTCCGCGCCTTTGCCGACAATATTATCGGCCTCGCCCCGGCGCTGTGCGCGTCGGACGCCGAGATGGACGAGATTTTCGCCCGCATCGCCAAGACGCTGGACGATCTTCTCGAAGAAGCCGATATTCGCGCAGCGGTGCGATAAACAAGGGGGAGCAAGGACTATGTTGGGCGGACCCAGACTGGACAGGATCGACCTCAAAATCCTTACGCAGCTTCAGCAATCGGGCCGCGTCACCAATGTCGAACTGGCCGACGCGGTCGGCCTGTCCCCCAGTCCCTGCCTGACCCGCGTCAAGCGGCTGGAGAAAGCGGGCTATATCACCGGCTATGGCGCGCATATCAACCTGCACAAGCTGGGCGAATATCTGACCGTCTTTACCGAAGTGACGCTGACCGAACATCGCGCCGGCGACTTTTCCCGGTTCGAAACGCGCATCCGCAAGCTGGACGAAATCGTCGAATGCCATCTGGTCAGCGGCGGATACGATTATCTGCTGAAATTCGTGACGCGCGGCGTGGCGCATTATCAGTCGATCATTGAGGGGATGCTGGAGAGCGATTACGGCATCGAAAAATATTTCAGCTATGTCGTGATCAAATCCCCCTTCATCAAACATCATTATCCGATCCAGCATCTGTTCGGCGAGCAGAGATAAGGCTTATACTTCCCACATGACCGACATTGCCGACCTGATCGAACCGCTCGTCGCGTTCCGGCGCGACATTCATGCCCATCCCGAGCTTGGCTTTTGCGAGCATCGCACCGCCGGGCGGATCGCAGAGCAGCTGCGCGCGCTGGGGCTGGAAGTGCATGAGGGGATCGGCAGGACCGGCGTGGTCGCGGTGCTGCGCAACGGAACGTCAGGCCGCAGCATCGGGTTGCGGGCGGACATGGACGCGCTGCCGATCCATGAGCAGACCAACCTGCCCTATGCCAGCACGACGCCGGGCACCTTCCATGGTTGCGGCCATGACGGGCATGTCGCGATGCTGCTGGGCGCAGCGCAGCATCTGACACGCAGCAGGCATTTCGATGGAACGGTGAACTTCTTCTTCCAGCCGGCCGAAGAAGGTCAGGGCGGCGCGCGCGAAATGGTGAATGAAGGGCTGTTCGACCGCTTTCCCTGCGATCGGGTGTTCGGGCTGCACAACTGGCCCGATCTGCCCGCCGGCACGATCGCCACGCGGCCCGGCCCGATCATGGGCGCAGCCGACAAGTTCGAAATCCGGCTGGAGGGACGCGGCGGCCATGCCGCCATTCCGCAGGATACGCCCGACGCCATATTGGCGGCCGCATCGCTGGTGCAGCAATTGAACGCCATCGTGTCGCGCCGCATCGCACCGACCGCTTCGGCCGTGCTGTCCATCACCCAGATTCATGGCGGGCATACGCATAATGTGATCCCGGAAGCCGTGACCATTTCCGGGACGGTGCGGACGTTCGACCCGGCCGTGCAGGATCGGATCGAGGCGTCGATCCGGCAGGTTGCGGCTGGCGTCGCGCTGGCGGGAGAACTGACGGCGAGCGTCGATTATCAACGCTATTATCCCGCGACGATCAACGATGCGGAGGCGGCGCAGGAAGCACTGAACGCCGCGGCCACGATCGGTACGGCGCGGCTGGCGTCCGACCCGGCCTTCACTTCCGAAGATTTCGCCTTCATGCTTCAGGCGTGCAAGGGCGCTTATATCTGGCTGGGGCAGGCGAAACCCGAAGGATCGACGCCGCTGCACAATCCGCATTATGATTTTAACGACGATGTGCTGGAATTGGGCGTGCGGTTGCACGTCGCGCTGGTGGAGCAACATCTGAAGACGGGATAAGCCTGTCGAAGCCCTCTCCTGTTACACAGGAAGTGCAGCCCTTCGACAGGCTCAGGGCGAACGGAATTCTAAAGTTGCGCACAACGCCCTAACGCGCCGCCTTGCTGCTGATCTCTACCTGCGTTTCGCCAAGTCCTTCGGCGCGGGCGTGCAGGATGATCTTGCCGGCGCGTTTAGGATCGGCCTTCACGATCGCCAGGGCGAGGCCGTTGAAGGCATTGCGGCTCTTTGACGGGAAGGCGGTCAGATCGGTCGGGTCGCCGTTGTCGGTCGCGACGATCTCGCCCGGTCCTTCGATCGCGAAGTCGATTTGCTGCTTGGCGGCGGGGACGACATTGCCGTCCTTGTCCAGCACTTTGAGCGTCACGAAGCTGAGGTCGCGGCCATCATCGGCAATGGTCGCCCGGTCGGCAGTCAGCGACAGTTTCGCCGCTTCGCCTACCGTATGGATCGTCTCGGTCGCCCAGGGCTGGCCCTTCTTCCAGGTGACGACCTTCACCTCGCCCGGTTCATAGACGACATAATCCCAACGGAAGCGATATTCATAATCGCGCTTTTTTACCTTGCCCTGCGACTTGCCGTTGACGAACAGTTCCGCCTCATCCGCCGAGGAAAAGACATGGACCGGCGTGATCTGGCCGACACGGTCCGGCCAGGTCCAGTGCGGCAGGATATGCGCGAATTTGAGGTCCGGGCGCCAGCGCGACTGGTAGAGCCAGAAGCGATCCTTGGGGAATCCGGCAAGGTCGAGGATGCCCGAATAGCTGCTGCGCGAGGTGTAATAGGGCGTGGGTTCGCCCAGATAATCAAAGCCCGTCCAGACGAATTCGCCCGCGACATAAGGGTTCTGATCGTCAGCCGCCCAAACGCGATCGGGTGAGGAGCCGAAGTCCGCCGCATGCATCTCATAGGCCGACACCTGATGCGTTTCGGGGTTGCCGCCCGACCAGGGACGCACCGGGCCGCTGATCGCCCCGGCGACCGGGAACATATATTCGCCGCGGCTGGAGAGCGCCGAGGCGCTTTCGGTGGACAGGATCACCTTTTCGGGGAATTTCGCGCGGAAGGCGGGATATTGGCCGATGATGCCGCGAATGCCCGCGCCCTGATAGTTGAGGCTGATGACGTCGACGGTGGTGGGCAGCAGCATGTCCGCCTTGGCGAAGTTCATCGCGCCGGTGGCGGGACGGGTCGGATCTTCCTCATGCGCGATGGCGACCAGTTCGCGGCCGATCTTTGCGCCGGCTTCGCCATCATATTGTTCGCCGACCTCATTGCCGACGCTCCACAGGATGATCGAAGGATGGTTGCGATCCCGGCGCAGCATGGCGCGCGCATCCGCCTCATGCCAGTCGGGGAAGATCAGGTGAAAGTCGTGCGGGGTCTTCTTCTTTTCCCAGCTGTCGAACACTTCGTCCATCACCAGAAAGCCCATGCGGTCAGTGAGGTCGAGCAGCTCGGGCGCGGGCGGATTATGGCTCATCCGCACGGCATTGGCGCCCATGTCGCGCAGGATTTCAAGCTGGCGCTCGGCCGCGCGGGCGTTGAAGGCGGCGCCAATCGCGCCCAGATCATGGTGATTGTTGACGCCGCGCAGCGGGATATGTTCGCCGTTGACGATGATGCCCCTGTCGGGATCGAACCGGATGTCGCGCACGCCGAAGCGGGTTTCGTAGCTGTCGATGGCCTTGCCGCCCTGCGTCACGGTGGAGATGGCGACATAGCGGTTGGGCTGCTGCGTCGGGGGAGGCCCCCAGAGGCGCGGATTGGCGAGGATGGTGGAGCCGCTCAGCACTGCCTTGGCATGGGGGGCGATGCTGGCGGACTGGCGCGCGATGCCGGCGACGGGGCCGCCGATGCGCCGGCCGCTGGCGTCGAGCGCATAAAGGGTGGTTGCGACTTCAACTTGCGCGGGGGCATCGCCGTCATTGTCGAGCGTGAGGCTCAAGTCGACGGTCGCCTGTTCCTTGCTCACCTTTGGCGTGCGGACGGTGCTGCCCCACTGGCCGACATGAACCTTGTTCGCGGTGGTGAGATAGATGTCGCGATAGAGGCCGCCGCCCGGATACCAGCGCGCCGAGGCCGCCGGGTTGTCGAGGCGGATGGCGAGCTGGTTCTTGCCGCCGGGCACGGCGTAGGGCGTCAGGTCGAGACGGAAGCTGTTATAGCCATAGGGCCAGCCGCCGACCAGTTTGCCGTTCAGCCAGACGGTAGCATAGGACATGGCCCCTTCGACATCGAGGAAAAGGGACTTGCCCTTGGCGCTGGCGGGAATGTCGAGCGTCTTGCGATACCAGCCTATGCCCCAGCTGGGCAGGCGACCCATGCCGCCATAAGGACCATCCTTGATGAAAGGCCCCGCGATCGCCCAGTCATGCGGCAAGTCGACATGGGTCCAGCCGCTGTCGTCGAAATTCGCCTGCACATAGGGGACGTCGCCGCCCGGATTGCCGACGGGGCGGACATGATGTTTCGCCGGGTCCTTGATGAAGGGATTAGCGTTGGGGAGAATCCATGGCTTGAGGACTTGCGCGCCGGCATCGTCGACTTTTACCGCTGCGTCGGGGCGGGCGTCCGCGATCTTGCCATCGCCGGCATCCTCAATCAGCGGGCGCACATCATAGCGCAGGTCAGTGGTAAGGCCGGCCGGATCGCCTTTTATGAAGCGCCAGTCCCGGCTGATCGACACGGTGTCGCGCGCGAGGGCGGGCGCGGCGACGCCCATCGCCAGCGCGGTGAGGCCGAGCAGGGAGGTGGCCGGTCCAGCGCTGTGTCGCAGGCGCGACAGGGTATTGGACAGGTACACGGCATCTCTCTCCCAAGCATTGTTAGCGTTATCATTACTCTGAGCGATAACGCGATGCTTGGCAAGAGCAGAACCGGTTCAGCTTTAGCTGGCCGCGCCTCCCAGCGCCCTGATCAGGGCGACACTGGCGCGCATGCGGCTGGTTTCCACGGCGAGCAGCCCGCGCTGCGCCTCCAGCGCGGCGGTCTGGGCGGTGACGACCTCCAGATAGTCGGATGCGCCGTCGCGATAGCGGCTAAAGGCGATCTTGCTGGTGCGTTCGGCCGCCTGTGCGGCGTCACGCTGATCCACCGCCTGCGCCGCCAGATGACGGCCGGCCGCGATCGCATCTTCCGCCTGGCGGAATGCGCCCAACACGGTTTCCCGATAATTGGCCGCCATTTCATCATATTGGGCGCGCGACAGCTTCACCTGCGCATTGCGCCGGCCGCCGTCGAACAGGGTGACGAGCGCCGACAGCGGGCCAAGCCCCCAGAAACTATTGGGGCTGCGCAGCAGATCGCCGCGCGTCGTTTCCCATCCACCGGTCAGACCCAGCGTCAGCGACGGGAAATAGGCTGCCCTGGCAACGCCGATGCCGGCATTGGCGGCGAAGATGCGCCTTTCCGCCGCCGCAATATCCGGCCGGCGCTGTAGCAATTCGGACGGCGTGCCGGTGGGCATGGCGGGCAATTGCGGCAACGCATCCTGCGCTGGAATTGAGAAGTCCGACGAGAGCGCGCCGACCAGCGCAGCGATTTCATGCTCGGTCGCGGCGCGTTGATTGGCGACGTCGGAAATCTGCGCGCGCGCGTTGCTGAGAGTGGTCTTCGCACGGTTGACGTCCATGCCCGATGCAATGCCGCCGCGATGCCGGGTTGCAGTCAGGCTATAGGCGCGATCAAACGCCTCAACCGTCTGGCGCAGCAGCGCCGCCTGTGCATCCAGGCCGCGCAACCGGGCATAGGCGTCCGCCACCGCCGCCTGAAGGCTGAGGCGGGCAGAGGCAAGGTCCGCCTCGCTAGCCTGCGCATCGGCTTTGGCTGCGGCGACGCTGTTGCGAATGCGGCCCCACAGGTCGATTTCATAATCGAGCGAACCGCCGACGACATAGTCATTATAAGTGACGGCGCTGCCATTTCCCTGGAAACGGTTGCCCGACACGCGACGGCGGCTGGCGTCAGCGCCCGCGCCGATCGTGGGAATGAGGTCTGCGCCCTCGATCCGGGCGGCGGCGCGCGCCTGATCATAGCGCGCCAACGCGGCGGCCAGCGTGGGACTGGCCTTTTCGGCCTGCGCTTCCAGATTGTTCAGCACCGGATCGCCGAATGTTTCCCACCAGGGACCACGCGCGGCGCCATCCATTGGCTGCGCCGCGCTCCAGCCCGCCACTTCCTTGAAGGCGGCGGGCGCAGCGGTTTCGGGCGCATGATAATCAGGCGCCATCGAACAGGCCGCCAAAAGCATGGGCAGCAATGCGACGCCCCGGCGATCAACGCCCATGCGCAGCGCCCTTCCCTTCTGCCGATGCGGCCTGCACCTGTACGCGATCGCCGGTGCGGATGGCGTCGGGCGGCGTATCGATCACCTTGTCCTGTGCGGTCACACCGGTCGAAAGCTGAACGGTCGCGCCTTCATCGCGCGCGATGGTGACGGGCTTGACGGTCACGCGGCCGTCCGATCCGACGACGGCGACGGTCGGGCCGTCATTGCCATAGAGGATGGCGCTGCCCGGCAGCGTCAGGGCGTTACCCTGGCCTGCGCCGACCTGGAAGCGAACCTGCGCGAAGGCGCCAGGTTTGAGCGCGGCATCGGGATTGGCCGCCTGCAACTGCACCAGCACCGCGCCCGATTGCGGATCAACCGCGCCTGCACTGCTGGTCATGGTGGCCGTGAAACTACGCCCCGGATATTCCGGCAGTGAGAGGGTGGCGGTCGCGCCGGGCTTTACGGCAGCGGAATAACCCTGCGGCACGCGCACATAGATGCGCACGCGATGAATGTCCGACACGGTGAAGAGCGGCTGGGCGCTGGCGTTACCCGCGACGACGAGCGCGCCAATCTGCGCCGAGCGGCTGGTGACGACGCCGTCGAAGGGCGCGGACAGGCGGGTGAAACCCTGCAACGCCTTCAGCCGCTTCACATTGGCGAGCGCAGCGTTGGAGACGGCCATGCGTGCAGCCAGATCGCCTGCCTTTTCATCCACTTCCTGCTGGGAGACGGCGTCTTCCTTCAGCATGGCGGACCAGCGGGTCGATGTGGTCGCGGCCAGCCGCTGATTGGCGAGCGCGGTCTGATAATCGGCCTGCGCGGCGGCAAGTTGCTGGTCAAGATCGGGCGCATCCAGGATCGCAAGCGACTGCCCTGCCCCGACCCGGTCGCCAATATCGGCCAGCCAACGGCGGACATAACCATTGGTGCGCGCATAAATGGCCGCGCTGTTGAACGCCTGAACATTGCCCGGCAGCACCAGCGCATTGCCGTCCGCATCCGGCTTGGGCGTCACGACAACGACATTGGGCAAGGCGGCCGAAGCAGCTGTCTCGCGCAGTTCTTCGGTCGCGCTGATCCGCGATGCGATCCCGACTCCGACGACCGCGACAGCCAAAATTGCCGCGCCGATGCCAACGCGCTTCAAGGTGCGGCTGTCCGGCCCTGCTTCGGCCGGATGTGCGATGGGGGCTGCATGCTCAGACATGGCTTGGCTGCATTTCCGTGGTGGGGGCCTTCTGACCATGTTTGCGATGGACAAGGGCGAAGACGGTGGGAACGAAGAAGAGGGTGGCGATAGTGGCGCAGATCAGGCCGCCGATGACAGCGCGACCGAGCGGAGCGTTCTGTTCGCCGCCCTCGCCCAGGCCGAGCGCCATTGGTCCCATGCCGATGATCATGGCCAGCGCGGTCATGAGCACCGGGCGGAAGCGGACCATGCCCGCTTCCAGCGCAGCCTTGGTCGCATCGCCCAGTTCGGCGAGCCGTTCGCGCGCAAAGCTGACCACCAGAATAGAATTGGCCGTCGCCACGCCCATGCACATGATCGCCCCCGTCAGAGCGGGCACCGACAGGGTTGTGCCAGTCATGAACAGCATCCAGACGATGCCGGCCAGCGCCGCAGGCAGCGCCGTGATGATGACGAACGGATCGACCCAGCTCTGGAAATTGACGACGATCAGCAGATAGATCAGCACCACCGCGCCAGCCAGGCCAAAGCCCAGCCCCGAGAAGGCGGTGTTCATCGTGGCATATTGGCCGCGGATGGTGATGGTCGTGCCCTTGGGCTGATCCGCCTCCATCGCCTTGATCGCATCTTCGATATCGCCGGCCACGGCGCCCAGATCGCGACCTTGCGTGGTCGCGAAAATGTCGAGCACTGGCGCGATATTATAGTGGGACACGACCGGCACCGTGTTTGAGCGCACGATGGTGGCCAAGCCACCCAGCGGCTGCACCGAATTTGCGTTCGCACCCGACACAGGTACGTTGGACAGTTCGCTGAGCGATCCGACCAGATATTCAGGCGCCTGCGCCACGACCGGATATTGCACGCCATTTTCCGGGTTCACGAAGAAGACCGGTGCGGTCTGCGACGTACCGGCCAGCTGGCTTGCCAGACTGGTGGTGACGTCGCGTTCGGTAAGACCATATTGGCTGACGCGCGACCGATCGACATCGACGTCCAGCTGCGGCGAACGACCAGGCTGCTGGATGCGCGCGTCGGCAAGGCCGGGAATGGTTGCGATGCGCGCCATCAGCTTTTGCGCATAAATGCGGTTCGCTTCAGCATTCTTGCCGGCTATCTGAATGTCGATCGGTGCCGGGGCGCCGAAGTTCAGAATCTGACTGGTGATGTCGGCCGGCAGGAAAGCGAAGCTGGTGCCGGGGAAGCGGCGGGGCAGTTCGCGGCGCAGCTGCGTGACAAATTCGTCCGTTGGACGATGGCCATGCTTCAGCGCGATCAGCATGTCGCCATCCTGCGGGCCGATAGTGCCGCTATTATTATAGACGGTGTTGATGGAGCTGACTGGCAGGCCGATATTGTCCGTAACAGTGCCCAATTCCTCAGCCGGAATGATCTTGCGGATTTCACGGCCGATCCGATCGAAGCGGGCGGCCGTGTCTTCGATTCGTGCGCCGATGGGCACACGAATATGCATCGCGATCTGACCGGAATCGACCGACGGGAAGAAGTTGCTGCCCAGCATCGGCAACAGACCGAAGGACAAGAGGACGATGGCCATAAAGCCGAGCAGGAAGGGCTTGCGCACGCCCAAGGCGCGATGCAGCAGCCCGACATAGGCGGCGCGAATCTTTTCGAACCGCGCTTCGAACCCACGCTGGAAGCGGACCAGAGGATTATGCGACGTTGGATTGCCCGCCATATGGGCGTCGCCATGGTCGACATGCGGCTTGAGCAGATACATGGCCAGCGTCGGCACCAGGGTGCGTGACAGAATGAAGGACGCGATCATCGCGAACACGACCGAGAGCGCCATCGGCACGAACAGGAAGCCCGCAACCCCCGGCAGGAAGAACATCGGCACGAAAACGATGCAGATGCACAGCAGGGCGACGAAGGCGGGCGCCACGATCTGGGCCGCACCGTCCAGAATGGACTCGGTCACGCCCTTGCCCTGTTCCAGATGCCAGTTGATATTTTCGATCGTCACGGTGGCGTCATCGACCAGGATGCCGACCGCCAGCGCCAGGCCGCCCAGCGTCATGACATTGAGCGTCTGGCCGAACATGGCGAGCGCCGCGATCGCCGCCAGGATCGCCAGCGGGATCGACAGGGCGATGATGACGGTGGAACGCCAGCTGCCCAGGAACAGCAGGATCATCAAAGAGGTAAGCGCGGCGGCGATCGCGCCTTCATGGATCACGCCTTCGACCGCCGCCTTCACGAACAGCGACTGGTCGCCGATGGGCAGGATCTGAAGGCTGTCGGGCAAAGTCGCCGCGATGCGGGGCAGCGCCTGCTTCACGCCGTCGATGATCGACAAGGTGGAGGTCGAGCCGTTTTTGAGCACGGTCAGCAGCGCCGAACGACCGCCTTCCACATGCACGACATTTTGCTGCGGACCGCTGCCGTCGCGGACATAGGCGACGTCGCGCATATAGATGGTCGCGCCGTTCACCACCCTGACCGGAAGATCGTTGAGCGCCTCAATCGAGGTCGGCGCATTGTTGAGCCGGACGCTATATTGGGTGGCGCCAACCTTGACGAAGCCGGCCGGATTGATCTGATTCTGGGCGGCGATGGCGTTGCCGACATCTTGCGCCGACAATCCCTTGGACTGAAGCGCCAGCGGATTGAGATCGATCTGGATCTGACGCTGCCTGCCGCCCGAGGGGAAGGGCATGGCGAGGCCGGGGATCGTCACCAGTTGCGGACGAATCTGGTTCTGGCCAAGATCGAACAACTGCTGTTCGGTCAAGCCCTTGCCCGACAGCGCCAACTGCAGGATCGGCACGGTCGACGCGCTATAGTTCAGGATCAACGGCGGAGTAACGCCCGGCGGCATCTGACGCAGCAGCGTCTGCGAAATCGACGTCACCTGCGCGGTCGCCAGACGAACGTCGGCGCCCGGCTGGAAATAGACTTTCACCACGCCGATGCCCTGCAACGACTGGCTTTCGATATGTTCGATATCGTTAACCGTAGTCGTCAGAGCGCGCTCATAGGGACCGATGATCCGGTTCGACATATCTTCGGGCGACAGACCCGAATAGGTCCAGGCGATGGCGACAACCGGAATCCTGATTTCGGGAAACATGTCGACAGGCGTGCGAACGGCCGCGATCACGCCGCCGATCGCGATCAAAATCGCCATAACAATGAAGGTCAAAGGGCGGTTGAGAGCAACCTTGACGATACCGATCATCCACGACTCCGGGACGCACCGGCGGCAAGGCCGGATGTTAAACTATGGCGCCTCTCCTGAAGGGATGCGTCATCCTCTAGCGCAACCATTCCTGCGAATAAAGCCGCTTATCACGGCATAAACTTATGATTGCCATTCAAGAATGTGGCGGCGGCCCCGATACTGTCGGGCAGCGGCATCAGGGGGCTTGCGCCGCACCTCCCTTAACGACAGCGCGGAACCACCGCCACATCCGGTTTCGCCATGCAACCTAGAATTGTGCGCGTCTAATATATAATACGGCTCCATCGATATGTTGGACGAATTGATTCATGGACCTGCGTCACCTCCGTTATTTTCTGTGCGTCGCCGAAGAAATGCATTTCGGCCGCGCCGCGCGACGGCTGGGCATATCCCAGCCTCCGCTTAGCCAGCAGATCAGGGCGCTGGAGGAGGAGTTGGGCGTGCGCCTGTTCGAACGCACCAGCCGGCGCGTGACGCTGACCGATGTAGGCCGCCTGTTCGCCCCGGAAGCGCGCGCCGCGCTGGACCGGGCGGATCGGGCGATGCATGTTGCGCGGCAGGCGCAATCGGGCGAGATCGGACGACTGGCGATCGGCTTCACCGCATCAGGCCCCTTCGTCCCGCGCGTCGCCCGCGCCCTTTATGCCTTCCGCCAGTCGCGCCCCGGGGTAGAACTGGCTCTGCGCGAAGAAAGCCGCGATGAGCAGATCGATGCGCTGGAGCGGCATCGACTCGATATCGGGATCATCCGCGGCTTCGATCCGCCTGCCCTGCCGGACGGGCTGGTCGCCCTGACGCTGGCCGAAGAGGAAATGCTGCTGGCCATCCGGGAGGATCATCCTTTCGCCAGCCGCGACGATGCACTAGATATCGCCGACCTCGATGGCGAGGCGATGGTATTCTATAACGCCGTCAACGGGGCCGGTTTCAACGAGCATTTCTTCGCCCTGTGCAGCCAGGCGGGTTTTGCGCCGAACATCGTGCAGGAAGCGGGCAGCCTGGCCACGCTGCTGGGGCTGGTGGCGGCGGGATTTGGGGCGACGGTGCTGGCGCATTCGCTGACCCGGCTGCATGTCGACACACTGGTCTATCGGCAGCTTACCCCACCCGTCATGAGCCGGCTGTGGCTGATCCATCGTACCGAGGCGTCGCCCACGACTCTGGCGTTCAGGCGGACGATATTGGACCCTGGCTGACGAAAATATTCACACTCATCACCCGTGGAATATGCTGCGCCGACCGTCTGACAGAGGGAAGCTATCAGCGGGAAGACGAGAGATGACAGCAGGCTGGTTGAGACAGGCTGGCGCAACAGTGGCGCTCTTGGCGTGCGGCGCGGGCGTGGCGACAGCGGCTCCAAGTCCGCAGGACGCATCCTTCCGCGCCATGCTGAAGGAAATGGTGGAGACGGACAGCAGCGCGGATTCGGGCAGTTGCACGAGCGTCGTGGAAAAAATCGCGGCGCGGATGAAGGCGGCGGGCTATCCCGAGCAAAATCTGCACCTGTTCGTGCCCGAAGGCCATCCAAAGGCCGGCGCGCTGGTCGCCGTCTATCCGGGGCGCGACCCGAAACGCAAAGCCGTGCTGATGCTGGGGCATGTCGATGTGGTCAATGCCCGCCGGGCGGACTGGACCCGCGATCCTTATGCCTTCATCGAGGAGGATGGCTATTATTATGGTCGCGGCGTCGCCGACATGAAGGCGCAGGATGCGATCTGGGTCGACAATCTGCTGCGGTTTCAGGCGGAGAAATATAAGCCGCTGCGCACGATCAAGATGGCGCTGACCTGTGGCGAGGAAGGCGGCGGGTTTCTGAATGGCGCCAAATGGCTGGTCGACAATCAGAAGGAACTGGTCGACGCCAGCGTTGCCCTGAATGAGGGGGGCTATGGCGAGCTGGACGACAAGGGCAAGCGCGTCGACCAGACATTCCAGGCGGCGCAGAAGGTGGTGATGCAGTTCACGCTGGAGACCACCAATCCGGGTGGCCATTCGTCCGTGCCGCGCCCGGACAATGCGATCTACAGCCTGGCGCGGGCGCTCGACCGGTTGAGCAAATATGATTTCCCGGTCCAGTTTATCGACGCCAATCGGGGCTATTTCAGCAAGATGGCCAAGGTGGTCGGCGGCGAGGAAGGCGCGGCGATGAGCGCGATCGTCGCCAATCCGAAGGATGAGGCGGCCAATACGCTGCTGAACAAGTCGCCCAGCTACCATTCGATGCTGCGCACGACCTGCGTGGCGACCTTATTGTCGGCCGGGCACGCCGCCAATGCGCTGCCGCAGCGGGCGACCGCCACGGTCAATTGCCGCGTCATCCCCGGTGTCCCGACCGAGGAGGTGCTGGCGACGCTGGTGAAGGTGGTAGACGATCCGGAAGTGAAGGTGAGCGCCAGCCGCACCTATCGCCCGGCCAACCCCGCGCCGGTTACGGACAGGATATTGGGACCGGCGATCAAAGTGTCCCAGCAGGTTTGGCCCGACGTTCCGGTGGTGCCGCATATGGCGACCGGGGCGACCGACGCCGTGACGATGAATGCGGCGGGCATCCCGACCTATGGCGTGACCGGTCTGTTCCGCGATCCCGACGGCAATGGCGTCCATGGCCTGAACGAGCGCATCCGGGTGCGATCGGTGATGGAAGGACGCACTTTCCTTTATGGGCTGGTCAAAGCCTATGCGGATCAAAAGGACTAAGAGTCTTCTCTGATTGGGGCTTCCTAGGTCAAGCTGCTTCCTCGATTTCTTGATCGTTCCCATGGATCACTCGCTTCTCTCCGCGGTCGGCGCGTGGCCGCCGCATAATGGGGTCAGGAGAGC
>JAJZTH010000052.1 GCA_021849075.1 Pseudomonadota bacterium
ACCGGAAACGGCGACACCGCCATATCCGGCCTCCGGTTCCGCTTCGCTCCACCTCCGTCCGGATATGGCGGCGATGCGCTTAATGCACTAACAAACCAATCGGTCCACTCGGTGGGGGCAGACCAGTTTTAATAACGCCATCCGAGTCCGTCAACCCATAACAGAATGCATATTTCAATTTTGCTTTTGGGGAGAAGTGATTGTTTTGCGCAAGAGCGGTGGGTTGCCGAAGCATTGGACATGCCGATCACCAACGGGCAAGGGATGCGCATTCGTTCCGTGCAGCAAGAGGGCCGTCAGACATGATCGCATTTCCGGCATGACGGACGGCATGCGCCTGGTCGCGGGCGGTACGTTCACGATGGGGTCGGACCGCTTCTATCCGGAAGAGGCGCCGCAACGGCGCGTATCCGTCGACGCCTTCTGGATCGATGAAACGCCCGTAACCAATCGCCAGTTCGCTGATTTCGTGGCGGCGACCGCCTATGTCACCGTGGCGGAGGAAGCGCCCGATCCCAAACTCTACCCCGATATGCTGCCCGAACTGGCGCATCCCGGATCGCTGGTTTTTACGAAGCCGTCGATGCAGACGGGGCTGGACGATTATGGCCAGTGGTGGCGCTATGAACTGGGCGCCTGCTGGAAACATCCGTTGGGACCAGGCAGCGGCATCGATGGACTGGAGGATCATCCGGTGGTGCATGTCGCCTGGCGTGATGCCCATGCCTATGCCAAATGGGCGGGCAAGGATCTGCCGACCGAGGCGGAATGGGAATTTGCGGCGCGCGGCGGCCTTGAAGACCGCGACTATGCCTGGGGCGATGAACTGGCGCCCGACGGCGCGATGATGGCCAATTACTGGCAGGGCCTCTTCCCTGTGGTGAATCAATGCCTCGACGGATGGGACCGCACCTCTCCGGTGGGCGCCTTTCCGGCCAATGGCTATGGTCTTTACGACATGATCGGCAATGTGTGGGAATGGACGCGCGACTGGTGGTCGGAACCCAAGAGCGAACGGAAGCGCAAAGGGGCCTGCTGCGTCATTCCCAATCCGCGCGGCGGCACATTGGCGGCCAGCATGGACCCGACCATGCCCGGCGTGAAGATCGGCCGTCGGGTGCTCAAGGGCGGATCGCATCTGTGCGCGGACAATTATTGCCAGCGTTATCGGCCCGCGGCGCGCCATCCCGAAATGATCGACAGCGCTACCAGCCATATCGGTTTTCGCTGCGTCCTGCGGCCGCGCCGCCCCGGGGCTTGAAAACTCCTGATCGGCAGACGCCCCGCCATTCGATCAGAAAGGCAGGGCGTCGATCCGTCCTTCAGATTTGCGCGAAGCCGCCATCGACGAAGATTTCAGCGCCATTGATATAGCTGGCGGCGTCCGAAGCGAGGAAAACGGCAACCTTGCCCATTTCGCGCGGATCGGCCAGCCGGCCCAGCGGAATGCCCGCCGTCAGGCCGCTTTCCAGACCCTCCCATTCCGCCTCGTTGGACGCCAGCCCCTGAAGGCCGGGCGTCTTGGTCGCGCCGGGCGCGATGACGTTGACGCGGATTTTGCGGTCCTTCAGGTCCAATATCCAGTGACGGGCGAAATTGCGGATCGCGGCCTTGGTCGCGCCATACACGCTGAACGCGGGCAGCGCCTTGATCGCGCTGGTCGATCCGGTCAGGATGATCGAAGCACCGTCACGCAGCAGCGGCAGCGCCTTCTGCACCGTGAGTAATGTCGCCTTCACATTCAGGCCGAACGTGCGGTCAAACTCTTCCTCTGTGATCGCGCCGAGCGGCTGAAACGCACCGCCGCCCGCATTCGCCACCAAGATATCGATCGGCGCGCCATGCTGCTGCACCACATCATAGAGGCGGTCGAGATCGGCCAGGCTGGTGACGTCGCCCTGCACGCCGACCGCGCCATGGCCGATCGCCTTGACGGCCGCGTCCAGCTCTTCCTGCCGCCGTCCGGTCACGAAGACCTTGGCGCCCTGTTCGGCCAGTTCCTGCGCGATGCCCAGGCCAATGCCGCTGTTTCCGCCGGTCACAACGGCGACTTTGTTGGACAGATCATAGGTCATTATCATTCTCCTTTTTCTGGCCGGCGAACCGTCGCCGTCCGATGAGTAGGAGATAAATCCGCAACGATATCCGCTGTAGTCGGCAATATTGACACTTATCGTTCCATCAATAGAACGATGCTATGCAAGACTATAATGATCTGCGCTATTTCGATGCCGTGGTGGCGAATGGCGGTTTCGCGGCGGCGGGCCGCGCGCTGCGTGTCCCGAAATCGAAGCTCAGCCGGCGCGTCGCCGCGCTGGAGGAACAGCTCAGCGTCCGGTTGATCGAACGCTCTTCCCGGCGCTTTCGCGTCACCGATATTGGCCTTGCCTTCCATGCCCAATGCCAGCTTGCGGTCGCCGCCGCCGAACGGGCGGAGGCGCTGGTCGAAGCGAGCCTCACCGAACCGCGCGGCACCGTGCGCATGTCCTGCCCGACCGGGCTTGTCGCGATCGTCGCAGACATGCTGCCGGATTTTCTCGCCCTCTATCCCAGGGCGCATGTTCAGCTGATTGCGATCGACCGGCCGGTTGACGTCATTGCCGAACGGGTCGACGTCGCCTTGCGCGTGCGCACCCGACTGGACAGCGATGCCGCACTGACGATGCGAACGCTTGCGCACAGTCGGCGCATCCTGATCGCCAGTCCCGCGCTGGCCAATCGGGTGGCCGCGCGCGGGATCGACGCCTTGCGCACGGAGCCGACGCTGAGTTCGTCAGGGGAGGATGGCGAAATAATGTGGCGGCTGGAAGGACCGGAGGGCGCCCTGCGCGAGATACGCCATGTTCCGCGCCTCACCTGCGGGGATTTCGGTGCGATCCGGGCGGCGGCGGTCGCGGGGCTTGGCGTGGCCATGCTGCCGGATCATGCCTGCGCCGCCGAATTGCGCAGCGGCGCGCTGGTGCAACTCTTCCCTGAATGGGTCAGCGAAAACGGCATCGTGCACCTGATCTTCCCGACCCGCACCGGCTTGCCGCCTTTGGTCCGCGCCTGGATCGACCATTTGGCGAAGGGCTTCAGGAACCCGGACATATTCGCAGATCGTTGACCCGCTCATGATGCCGGGCCATCCCGCCACAGGAAGGCGGAATGGCCTCTTGCCCGCTTACTTCCGCATGCCGCTCGCGATGATGTCGTCCACATCATGGCTGACCCCGTTCACCATGACCTTCCTGACCTTGAAGGTGTTGGCGATATTTTCACGCGGGTCGCCGTCGACCAGCACGATATCGGCCAGCTTGCCCGGCTCCAGCGTGCCGGCGTCCAGATTGAGATCCTTCGCCGAATTGACCGTTGCGGTCTGGAGCGCCTGAAACGGCGTCAGCCCCGCATCGACATAGGAGGATATCTCTGCATGCAGATTGTTCGCGATCATCGTGTCGGTGCCCGCCGTCACCAGCGCGCCGGCATCATACATCTTTTTCAGGCTCTTATACTGCCCTTCCAGCAACGGTTTCAGCATCGCCGCCATCGGGTCGGCGCCGCTGATCGTCTCCCGCGCCCAGGTGGGATAGAGATTGAGCCGCGGATCGTCGCGATAACTGGGGTTCTTCGCCAGATAGGGGGTCATCGCGCCGAAATTGGTCGGCGTCAGCGTGCGGCCGCTGCGTCCGAACAACTGGACGACATCGTCATAGGCCATGCCCTGCGGTCCCTGCTTGGGGGAATAGCCGCGCCGGCTGGTCGCGCCCATATGCTCGGTGGCATCCACGCCGGTAAAGGCGGCCGGGAAGATTTCATGGCCGCTCACCGTTATGCCCATCTCATGCGCTGCGCGCACGATCTGGCGCTGATACAGGTCGGGCATGCGGACATAGCTTTTGATCATGTCATATTTCAGCGCGCGCATGCGGGTGAACTCCCGCTCCAGATGCGCCGGGCTGGATACGGCGACGCCCATCTTGTAATAGACGCGCTGCCATTCCAGCAGCGGCCCCGCGACATAGAGGCGCGGAGACAGGCGCACGCCCGCTTCGGCCGCTTCGCGATCCTCCACCGCATCATAAATCTGCGTACCGGGATCGCGCACCGTGGTAATGCCATAGGTCAGCCAAGCTCGCTCCAGATTCGATCCGAAATCCTTCTGCGCATGGCTGTGATGTTCGATCAGGCCGGGAATGGCGGTAAGACCCGTGCCGTCAACGAAATGCTCCGCCTTGTGCAGCGCGGGATCATGATCGCGGATTTCGGCGATCCGGTGGCCATCGACGATGATGTCCTTGTCATGCTGGGTCACATCATGCACGGAATCGACCAGATTGCTCACATGGATGACCGTGCGCCCTTCGGGATTGGCGATGCGATAGGTCAGGTCGACCGGAATATCGGTGATCGCGCCGGTTTCAATGTCGATCGATTTCAACTTGTCGGCGGACTGGAACAATATGGTCTTGCTGTCGCCCGTCCAGGTCGGGAAATAGGAGATATCCGATGTGTAGGCGCGGGGCGGACCCAGGGGCTTTCCGTCCGGGCCGACCGGCCAGATTTTCAGCAGTCCTTCATAGATCGCCGCCATCTTCGTGCCGTCGGGCGACCAGGTCGGGCCGCCGCCTGCGCGCGTGTCCATCGACATGTTCGGTTCGGGCAATTGCCAGAATGGTTTGCCGACCCCGTCGGTCGGGATCATGTAGATCTGGTTCGTACCTTCGCGAAAGCTGTTGGAATATTTGTAGGACAGGGAAATCGCGACATGCTTGCCATCGGGCGACCAGCTTGGGCTGCCCGGCTGGCCTAGCGATCCCTGAAGTCGCGTGATCTTGCCGGTGGCGACGTCCACGACGCACACGCCCGCCACGCCCCATCGGCCATCGACGTCGATATAGGCAATGCGCGTACCGTCATGCGACCATGCCGCGCCCAGCGGCTGGGTGTCGATATCGGTCAGGCGGCGGTCCTTGCCCGTCGTCATGTCGCGGATCCACAATTGCGGCAGGCCACCGCCCTTGTCGGATGTGTAGACCAGGCTCTTGCCGTCGGGCGACCAGGCCGGATCGGTGTCCAGCGCGCCGTCCTTGGTCAGATTTTCCGGCACGCCGCCCTTGGACGCCATGACATACAGGTCGCCCAGTGCGGCAAAGGCGATGCGGCTGCCATCGGGTGAAATGGTGGGGTGTTCGATGCCCAGCGCCTTGCGCGGTGCGGCGCTATCCCAGTCGCGTTTGGCGCGCGCATATTGGGGTTTCACCACTTCCAGCGTAGCGGCGAAATCAACGGTGGACAGCGCAGTCCCCTTACGGCTGCGGATCTTGCCGTCCGACACATAATAATAGCCCGATTTCCCCCATGACACGCGGAAGGGGAAGACATTCTCCGTGCCGCTGACAGCTTTGCCGTCAATTTCCAGACGGCTACCCTGTGCATCCTGCACCACATAGGCAAGCTGCCCGCCGGGGCCGAAGGACGGTGCATCGACCCTGCCGTCCACTTGTTTCAACAGGCTTTCCTGCCCATCGGCGATGCTGGTCGCGTACAGCGCCGTCTTGTTGCCTTCCACGCCGGCATAGGCGATGCGCGACCCGTCGGGCGACCAGCTGGGCAGGCGATCTTCCCGGCCGTTACTGCTAATCTGCTTCATCGCGCCGCTGGCGATGTCCAGCGTCCAGATATCGTAATTGCCGCTGCGGTCGGATGAAAAGGCCATGGTCTTGCCATCGGGCGACCAGGCCGGCTCGCGATCGTCATAGGCGCCGTCGGTCAGCTTCTTCATGTCGCTGCCGTCAGGCCGGATCGTCCACAGGTCATAGCCGCCGTCGCGGTAGGAGAAGAATGCGAGGCGCGATCCATCGGGCGACCAGACCGGCTGGCGGGCATCGTTGAAATAGTCGGTGATCCGTTTCGCCTTGCCGCCCTTGGCCGGGATGATCCACAGGCTGCCCTGTAAATCCACCGCCAGCCATTTGCCGTCAGGGGAGACGGACACGGCCATGGATGTGCCTTCATGCACGTCGAATGCGATAGGCGTTTCGCCGCCGGGCGGCGGCAGGTTTGCGGGCTGCGCATAGGCGGTCGCCGCGCCGGTCGACAGCAGGGCGATTGACAAGAATGTGATGGCAGATTTCATGATTCTGGTCTTCCCTTACCAGCCAAAAACATAGCGTTCGCGGCGAACATCGGCCCCGCCGCGCAGCGTGCCGCTGCCCGGAACCACGCCGGTCGCGACGATGCCGGTGGACACGGCGAACGGTCCCAGCACATCCAGTTTGTGGCCCCGCGCGGTCAAATCGTCGCGCACCGTCTGCGGCACCCGATCCTCGATTTCCAGCACGCCTGGCTCATCCTTCTTGATGCCGAACGATCCGTGGAAATGACTGGAGTTGATGCGCGGCGCCTCGATCGCGGCCTGCAACGGCTGGCCAAAGGCCAGCACGCGCAGCAGCACATTCATGATCTGCTGGTCCTGATTGTCGCCGCCCGGCGTGCCGATCGCCAGATAGGCCGCGCCGTCCTTCAGCACCATCGACGGCGACAGGGTGGTGCGCGGCCGCTTGCCCGGCGCCAGCACATTGGGGCTGGCCGGATCGAGATCGAACACGGTCAGGCGGTTGCTCATCGGTACACCGGTGTCGCCCGCAATATAGGCGCCGCCCAGCATCCAGCCGGAACTGGGGGTGCAGGAAAACAGGTTGCCGTCCCTGTCCACCACCTCGATCGCCGTGGTGTCGGCGGTGGGCTTTGGCGGGGCTTTGAGCATATGGGGGGTGAAGACCGGCGTGCTGCGCGCCTTGCCTTCATACGCCCATGGATCGCCGAAGCGATGCTGCAGCGACGCCTTTGGGCCGATCTGGCGCGCGCGGGCGGCGGCATAGTCCTTGGACAGCAGGCCCTTCATGGGCACCGTCGCGAAATCGGGATCGCCAAAATACATGTTGCGATCATCGAAGGCGAGTTTGATCGCTTCCGCTACCGTATGCAGATAGGGCGCTGACCCCGGCTCCATGGTAGCGATGCCGGCCGCTTCGGCAATGTTCAGCGCCATCAGCATCGCCGGCCCCTGGCTCCAGAACCCGGCCTTGTACACCTGATAACCAAACACGCTGGTCATGGTCGGCGTCTCGATCTTGCCCTTATATTTGGCCAGGTCGTCATAGCGCATCAGGCCGCCGTCGCGCTCCATCGCCGCGCCGATGCGGCGGGCGATGTCGCCCTTGTAAAAAGCGTCGCGCCCGGCCTGAATGGCGGCCTTGCGGTCCTTCGTCTTTTCGAACACCCCCCGGTCGGCCTGCGCAATCGTCCGCATCGTGCGCGCCAGATTGGGCTGGCGGAACATCTCGCCCGTCTTGGGCAATTGTCCGCCGGGATAATAGGCGTCGTAGGCGTCCTTATATTTGGCGGTCGCCTTCTGCTGGCTGACGAAGACTTCGGCCAGGAAGTTATACATGACGAAACCGTCGGCCAGTTCGATCGCCGGTTGCATCACCTGATCCAGCGTCATCGTGCCATTGAGTTGCAGGGCCAGCGCCATGGCGTCGACCATCGCGGGCACTGTGCCGCCATTGGGACCATTGCCCGGAATGACGCCGGCCGCCGCGAACTTGTCTGGCGTGGCCAGGCCGGGCGCGACGCCCTGACCGCTGACGAGCGAAATCTTCTTCGCCTTGGCATCATAGATGATGGTGGGCGCTTCGCCACCAAAGCCGAAATGCGAAATTTCCGTCACCGCCGCAGCGAACACCGCGGCAACGCCGGCGTCGGTCGCGTTGCCCCCCGCCATCAGGATGCGGGTGCCGGCCGCCACTGCATAATGGCGGCCGGCCGCGACGATGCCGAACTGGCCGACGATTTCGGGGCGCAGCGTTTCGCCTGCGCTCACCAGTCTGGTCGGCTCGATCGCCGGCTTGGCCGCGCCGCCCTGCGCCATGGCGGGTGTGGTGCCGGCCATCATGGCGGCCCCACCCATCGCCATCGCCGCGAGATCGCGGCGGCTCAAACCCTGTTTTTCGCTGTCGCTCATCAAAGAAATCCCCTGTGGTCGGCCTGTCATGCTCATGCTTGTTCGACACGGCCGGAGGGACGGCGCGCGCCTGCCGATATGCTCCATAACGACCAAGCCGGCGCTGTCCGCCACGCCGGAATGAATTTAGGACATATTTCAAGATATTTCGAAATGCATGGCGGAAATTTCACCCTCATTAGTTTTAGCAGAGGAAAGATGCGTGACCTGCGGATGGTGCGCTGGAAAGGCTTTTGTGGCCGTGAGGGTGGCTGCAAGGGAGAAATTCCGCACAGGAGAGGATGCTGGAGCTCCGATTTTCGGGAGGGTCGGCCCGTGCGGCATGGGGCGCGCCATAAATTAGGACAGGTGCGCATATCCAGGCTTTCGCATCGCAATATGTTGGCCACCTCGATGACGGAATCGCCAGGGCCTAGCGCCGGAGGGTTCGGCGCTTGTGCTTCATCACAGGGGAATGACGATGAGGGATAGACGAAAGACGTTGGCTGCATTGACGGGCGTCAGCCTGTGGGCCTTGTTGGCCAGCGCGGCGCAGGCACAGACGACGGCGGCTGATGCGGCCCCGCAGGCGGAGGAGCAACCGAGCGCGGAAATCGTCGTCATCGGTTCGCAGATCCGGGGCGCGAACACCGCTGGGGCCTTGCCGGTCAGCGTCGTGGGTGAATCGCAGATCGAAGCCGTCGCCGCCGTATCCGGCGCTGATCTCTATCGTTCCATTCCGCAATTGGGCGGCGTCACCTTCAATGAACAGGTGCTGGGCGGCGGCAACGCCAACGCCGCCCGCGGCGACGTTTCCACTGTCTCGCTCCGCGGCCTGGGACAGGGCAATACGCTACTGCTGATCAACGGCCGCCGCACCGTGCTGCACCCCACATCGCAGGCCATTACCGGCGTCGTCGATTCCGGCGTGCCGACCTTCGGCTATAACGCCAACACCATTCCGGTCGGCAACATTTCCCGCGTGGAAGTGCTGCGCGATGGTGCGGCGGCGCTCTATGGTTCGGATGCGGTCGCGGGCGTCGTCAATAACGTCCTCAACTCCGATTATAAGGGCGCGAAGTTCGACGTCCAATATGGCGGCGCGGAAGGCACCAATTTGCGCGAATTCCAGGCCAATGGTCTGGTCGGCTTCGACTTCAATGAAGGGCGCGGCAATATCTCGATCTTCGGCGGCTATGCGCAGAAGTCGAAACTCTATCTCAGCGATCAGGACTATACCGCCAGCGTCGATCGGCGTGGTTATGTGGCGGGCACGCCCTTCGCCAATGTCGCGGCCTGGAACGGCACCAGCACCAGCACGCCCTGGGGCACGTTCCGTGTGGTGCGCCCGGGCGGCGGCGCCACCTTCCTCAATCAGACGCTGACCAGCAATGGCGCCGCCTTCACCAACAGTTCGGGCCAGTTCCATATCCAGCCCAGCGCCAATGCGGGCTGCCGCATCGCATCGGGCACGCCCGACACATGCTATGACGACGGCAATGGCGCGACCGAAATGTCGGGTGCAGATTCCAACCTCCGCTTCAATTCGCCCGCGACCTTTGACGATCTGACCGTTCAGCCCTCGGTCAAGCGCATCAACATCTTCTCCTACCTTAACTATGAGCTGTCCGACTCTCTCGCCTTCTTCGGCGAAGTCGGCTTCTATCGCGGCAAAACCAGTTCCACCATCGGCGCGCCCGGTTCGCTGGCGAACATTCCCATCACCGTGGCCGCCAATGCCTATTGGAACCCGCTGGGTCCGGTGGGTTCGCCCAACCGCCTGCCGGGGCTGGACCCCACGGTCGTCCCGGAAACCGGCCTTCCAGTCCAGATCACCTCGCTCAGCTATGTCGACGTCGGCTCGCGCAAGGTGGACGTCACCAACTATCAATATCGCTTCCTGGGCGGCCTGCGCGGCAATGTCGGCGATTTCGAATGGGAATCGGCGGGCCTCTACACCTGGGCGACCGCGGCGGACAAGCAGGAGAATTTCTCCAACACTTTGTTGCAGGCGGCGATCAACCGCACCACGCCCGACGCCTATAATCCCTTCAACGGCGGCTGCGTCAGCACGCCCTCGGTTGGCGACTGCACTCCCAACAGCCAGTCGACCATCGACAGCTTCATGATCGAAGCGACCCGCAAGACGCGCACTTCCCTTGCCCTGTGGGATTTCAAGGTGTCGAACGCCAATCTGCTGGGCCTGTGGGCCGACAACAGCATCGGCGTTGCGGCGGGCATCGAATGGCGGCGCGAAACCTATCATGACAATCGCTCCACCTATCAGGGCGGCATTGCCGGGGTCGACACAACCTATACCGATGCCGTCACCGGCGTCTTCTATGGCTCCGATCTTGGCGGCGCCAGCCCCAGCCCCGACGTGCGCGGCAAGCGCAACGTCAAATCCGCCTATGCGGAACTCGCCATCCCGATCTTCAGCCCGGAAATGGATATTCCCATGTTCCGCCGCCTCAGCTTCCAGGTCGCCGGCCGCTATGAAGATTATAGTGACGTCGGTTCGGTCGCAAAGCCCAAGGTTGCGGGTTCGTGGGAATTGCTGGAGGGCATGATGCTGCGCGGCTCTTGGTCGCAGGGCTTCCGCGCGCCCAATCTTGAAGTCATCAACACCTCCACGCTGGACCGCGTGAATGGCGGCTTCGACTATGTGCTGTGCGACGCCGATGTGCGTTCCGGCCGCGCCACCAACTTCTCCAGCGCGGTCTGCAACGTGTCGGTTCTGCGCCGCAGCGGCGGCAATCCTAATCTTAAACCCGAAGAATCGACCAGTTGGAGCTTCGGCGCGGTCATTTCCCCGCCGCTGCCCGATGGTCTGGGCAAGGCGACTTTCACCGTCGACCGCTGGAAAATCCAGCAGAAGAATGTCGTGGGTCTGCTCGATTATCAGAATGCGCTGAACCTCGACTATCTGCTGCGCACCCAGGGCAGCAGCAATCCCAACGTCATCCGGCGCGATCCCACAGCGGACGATATCGCCCGCGTTCAGGGCACCGGCCTCGCGCCGGTGGGCGAACTCCTCTATGTGGTCGCCAACTTCCAGAATCTGCTGCCCGTCACCGTGCAGGGCATCGATTTTAATCTGGACTACATCCTGCCCAATACCGGAATCGGCAGCTTCTCGCTCAACGTCAACGCCTCGCGCCTGATCAGCTATTATGTCGATGCGCCTGCCGGTGTGCAGCAGGTGATCGCGGGTCAGGCCGCCGGAGAGATCAATGCCGGCGTCCCCATTCAGGGCGGCGGCGACGTGATCGGTCGCGATGGTCAGCCCCGCTGGCGCATTTCGGCGACGTTCGACTGGACGCTGGGACCATGGAAGGTCGGCGCCTTCACCCAGTTTATCGACAGCGTCTATGAAAATGGCGTGCGCGATGCTGCGGCCAACCCCTGGACGGTGAAGGGCCAGACGACGGTCAATCTCTACGGCCAATATACGTTCAAAAATGGTGGGCCGCTCAACGGCACCACCGTTCAGATCGGCGCGCGCAATATCTTCGACAAGGACCCGCCGCTCTCCTCGGCCGGCTATATGTCGAACCTGTACCAGCCGCAGGCGCGCTACTGGTACACCAGCCTGAAGAAGGTCTTCTAAAGGCCATAGCTACAGAGAGGCGCGGCGCTCCATCGGCGTCGCGCCTTTTCCTTTTTGTGCAGGAATGAAGGGAACGAGATGGGTCTGGATCGCCGGGAACTGATCGCTGCGGGCCTGATCGGCGCACTCGCCGCCGCCTTGCCCGCCCGCGCGCTGGCGCAATCGGGCAGCCGCGCGCCCGACGCGCCTCGCACCGGCAGCGCCAGCGTCGCCGCGCATCGCGTGGAGGTGCCCATGCCCCATGGCGGTGTCACGGCGGGGCATCCGCTGGCGGCAATGGCGGGCACCCGCATGCTGATGCAGGGCGGCACCGCCGCCGACGCCGTCGTCGCCGCGATGGCGGTCATGAACGTCGTGGAGCCATGGGCGTCCAGCGCGGGCGGCAACGGCTTTGCCACCTGCCTCGATCGCAAGGCGGGGAAGGTCCATGCGCTCGCCTTCACCGGCGGCGCGCCGCGCCTGCTCGATCCGGATGGCGATCCCAAGGCGCTGGACCATGGACCAAAGGCGCTGGCCGTTCCCGGCGCATTCGGCGGCTGGATCGCGCTCGCCCGGCGTTTTGGCAAATTACCTCTATCGACCCTGCTGGAACCCGCGATCGGCTATGCGCGTGATGGTCATCCGCTCGACGCCTCGATCGCCATGTTCATCGCGCGGGCGCAAAAGACGCTTGCCCTTTATCCGACCAGTGCCGCCATCTTCCTGCCGGGCGGTCAGCCGCCAGCACCGCGCTCGCTCTTCCGTAACCCCGATCTTGCCCGCACCTTCCAATCGCTGGCCGATGCGGAAACGCAGGCGCTCAAGGGCGGGGCGGATCGCGACCGCGCCTTGCAGGCGGCTTATGACTATTTCTACACCGGCCCGATCGCGCAGGAATTTGCGCGCTTCTCGACAGAAACGGGCGGCTGGCTGCGGCTGGACGATCTCGCCGCCTATCAGCCGCGCTGGAGCGATCCGGTCACGACCAACTATCGCGGCCTCGACGTTTACAGCAGCCCGCTCACCTCGCGCACCGGCATTGAAATGTGCGAACAGCTCAATTTGGTGGAAGGGTTCGATCTCTCCGCCCTGCCGACAGACAGCCCGCAATTCACCCATTTGCTGATAGAGGCGATCCGGGTCGCCAAGGCCGACGTCTATAAATATGCGGCCGATCCCAAATTTGCACAGACCCCGGTCGAAGGGCTGTTGTCCAAGCGCTTTGCGGCCGAACGCCGCAAGCTGATCGATCCGGCCAAGGCCGGCCTATATCCGGAAGGCGGCAATGCCGCCGCCTTCGATCGCGCCATGCTGGATCGCGCGCAGCAGCGCTTCGCCGCGCTGGAAGATGAACAAACCCGCGGCGGCGACACCACCAGCCTGTCAGCCATCGATGCCGATGGCAACGCCATCGCCGTCACCACCACCGTCGGCGGCGGTTTCGGCACGTTCCTGGTGATGGGCAATAGCGGCATCTTGTTCAACAACGGCCTGCGGCTGGGATCGACCGCGCCCTATGCCGGCCATCCCAACAAGGTCGCCCCCGGCAAGATTGCGCTGCTGGGCAATGGGCCGACAATCGTGCTGGACAAGGGGCGGTTGAAACTCGTCTTCGGCTCGCCCGGCGGGGAGACGATTGGCCAGACCCAGTTCCAGTTTCTGGTGAACATCGTCGATCGCGGCATGCCCATTCAGGCCGCGATCGAAGCGCCCCGCTTCGCGCTGGACGCCGATCCCAATTTCTACAAGCCCGGCGCCGCTCTCACCGTGCAGGCGGAGGGGCGTTTCCCCGACACCGTGTTGCAGGGTTTGACCGCGATGGGCCATCGCATTGAGAAGGTCGGCCCTTATGCAATCGGCAGCGTGCAGGGGATATTGGTGGACGGCGCGTCCGGCCTGCCGATGGCTGGCGCCGATCCGCGCCGCATGGGCTATGCCGTGGGCTATTGAGGCGTTGCCGGGGAGGAGCGGAACAGCCCCTCCCCGGCAAGATAGGTTTAGAGCCTGTTTGGAAATGCGCCTCTGGCGCATCCGCACCGGCCCGCACCCCCACCCGACCGCCCAGACATGGTATCCTGATGGGTGGTCGGGTGGGGGTGCGGGCCGGTGCCGCCGCGAAAATGCGTCCTTTCGCGCATTTTCCAAACAGATGGGGTGATTGGGGCACCTCACCGAGTCGGTGAGGTGGCTGCTCCTCGCAAATGGTAGAACGTGGTCCGTGTGTGCGGCCACAACCATGAG
>JAJZTH010000022.1 GCA_021849075.1 Pseudomonadota bacterium
TGCTGCCGGTGTGAGGGCGGTCGCTACCCCCAGCGCGCTATGATGCTTGTGCAACTCAAGGGACCTCCAGTGTAGTTCAGGGCGAAAAAGCTGCCTTGCGGTGGAAGTCCCATGGGGCAGCGGACGGTCGATATATGCGGAGGGGTCCCCCCTGTAAAGCGCGCATCTCAATTTTGTTGCGCACCCTGCCATGAACCGTGCGGGAGGTTGGATGGAGTGTTGAAAAGAAACGAAATTTTTGTCGAGCGGAAGATGCTTTCCGCCCGATTAACGCATGAAATCAGGCGTTGCGCCTGTCAAAGTCAGGACAGGCGAGTCTTGAAATCGTCATAGGAAAAGGATCGGATTTCCGTGAGTTGATCGGATCGCGAATCCCATAGCCAGATGGCGGGCAGCGGCACGCCGTTGAAGGTGTTGGTCTTCACCATCGAATAATGGGCCTGATCGAGGAAGGCGATCCGCGCGCCCGGCTCGGCGCCGCCGGGGATGCGATAATCGCCGATGATATCGCCCGCGAGGCAGGATGGGCCACCAAGGCGGGTGACGGGGCCGTCTTCCGGCTCATGCAGCATGGCCGGGCGATAGGGCGCCTCGATCACATCGGGCATGTGGCAGGTGGCGCTGATGTCGGTGATGGCGACGGGCATGCCATTGTCGATGACGTCGAGAATTTCGCCGATCAGGATGCCGGCGTCGAGCGCCATGGCTTCGCCCGGTTCGATATAGAGTTCCAGGCCGGTCTGCGCCTTGATCCGCTGGAGAAAGGCGATCAGGTCGTCAATCTGGTAATCGGCGCGGGTGACATGGTGGCCGCCGCCGAAATTCAGCCATTTGAGGCCCGCGACATGGGGCATGACGAACGGTTCGATCGCCGCCCAGGTGCGCTCCAGCGGCAGGAAATCCTGTTCGCACAGATTATGGACGTGGAGGCCATCGACGCCGTCGAGATGTTCGGGGCGAAGCTGGTTCACCGGGAAGCCGAGGCGGCTGTGCGGCTGTGACGGATCATATTTGGGCACCTCGCCCTCCGGGTGGAGGGGATTGAGGCGCAGGCCGATGTCGAACACGCGGCCTTCCGCGCGCGCAGCGTCGATCACCGGCTTCATCCGGGCGATCTGGCCGGGGCTGTTGAAGATCACATGATCGGAAATCTTGAGGATTTCGGCCAGATCGGCGGGCTTGTAGGCGGCGCAATAGGTTGCGACCTCGCCCTGATATTCCTCCCGGCCAAGGCGCGCTTCATAGATGCCCGATGCGCAGACGCCGTCCAGATATTCGCCCAGCACCCCCCCAAGCGACCACATGGAGAATGCCTTGAGCGCGCCCAGCACCTTGATGCCGGCGCGGTCGCCTATGTCGCGCAGGACGGCGAGGTTGCGCCGCACCGCGGCCTCATCCACCACGAAGGCGGGCGAGGGGACGCGGTACAGATCGAAATGAGCGAAAGCGGCGGGATCGCCGGCGCGGGTTTCCATGGGTCGTTCCACTCCAGATGCTCCACCGTCACCCCGGGCTTGACCCGGGGTCCCGCTGCCTTACGCAACGGTGAAGAAGAAGCGGGACCCCGGCTCAAGGCCGGGGTGACGTTCGTTTGTGCAGTGACGCTGGATTAGAAATCCAGCGGCGCGTCCAGTTCCTTTACCTGCCAGGGCAGGCCATGCTTGTTGAGCATGTCCATGAAGGGATCGGGATCGAACTGTTCGATGTTGAACACACCTTCACCCTTCCATGCGTCGGTCAGCATCATGGCGGCGCCGATCATCGCCGGGACGCCGGTGGTGTAGCTGACCGCCTGATTGCCGGTTTCGGCATAGGCTTCTTCATGGTCGCAGACCTGATAGACATAGACGGTCTTTTGCTGGCCGTCCTTCTGACCAGTCGCGATGTCGCCGATGTTGGTCTTGCCCTTGGTGGTGGAACCCAGGCTCGACGGTTCTGGCAGCACGGCTTTGAGGAACTGGAGCGGGATGATTTCCTGGCCATTATAGATGACCGGATCGATCCGCGTCATGCCGACATTCTGAAGCACTTCGAGATGCTTGAGGTAAGCGTCGCCGAAGGTCATCCAGAAACGGATACGCTTGATTTCGGGATAGAATTTCGCGAGCGATTCCAGTTCCTCATGATACATGAGGTACATGTTCTTTTCGCCGACCTGATCGAAATCGAACGTCTGCTTGTGGCTGAGCGCAGGGCCTTCGACCCATTGCCCGTCCGCCCAGTGGCGCGATGGGGCGGTCACTTCGCGGATGTTGATTTCCGGGTTGAAGTTGGTGGCGAAATGCTGGCCATGGTCGCCGCCATTGCAATCCAGAATGTCGAGCGTGTCGATCGTGTCGAGCAGATGCTTCTTGATGTAGCTGGCGAAGACGCTGGTGACGCCGGGATCGAAGCCCGAGCCGAGCAGCGCCATGATGCCTGCTTCCTTGAAGCGTTCCTGATAGGCCCACTGCCAGCTATATTCGAACTTCGGCGTGTCGCGCGGTTCGTAATTGGCGGTGTCGAGATAGTCGGTCTTGGTCGCGAGGCAGGCGTCCATGATCGCCAGATCCTGATAGGGCAGGGCCAGGTTGACGACCAGCTTGGGCTGGATTTTCTGAATGAGGGCGACGGTTTCCTCGACATTGTCGGCGTCGACCTGCGCCACGTCGATGGTCACGCCGGTCAGCGCCTTCACCGATTCGGCGACCTTTTCACAGCTCACGATCCGGCGGCTGGCGAGCGTGATATGGCTGAAAATATCGGGATTTGTCAGGCTCACTTGGGCCATCTTGTGAACCGCGACGGAACCGACGCCGCCTGCGCCGATGACCAGAACCTTGCTCAATTCAACTGCTCCATATCTATGGTCGCGCCAGACGCGCGAAAGCGCCCATATAGGGACGTCTCGTGACAGCGCAAAGTCAGAGTTGTTTCTGTTGCTGAGCCTGATTCACGCTTTCAGTAGAAGCGTGAGGCGCTTCTACTTCAAACGATCAGGCTCAGAAGCTTGCCCCATCCACCTTCTGGATGGTCAGCGCGTCGATATCGACGGAGGGCACGCAGCGCAGGTTGATCGCGCGCATCTCGCCCTGCGGCGATTTGCCCAGCGCGAACGCCTCCGTTCCGCAGGTCTTGCAGAATTGATGCGTGATATTGTGCTTGTAGAAGAGATAATCGGTGAGGCTATCCGCGCCGCTTTCCAGCGTGAACTGGTCCACCGGCACGAAGGTCAGGACGAAGCCCTTGCGGCTGCAATGGGAGCAATTGCAGGTCATGCCTTCGGTCGGCGCTTCAGCGGCGACGCTGAACGTCACCGCGCCGCAATGGCAGCTTCCGGTATAGGGCATCTTCGTTCTCCTTTTGATCCTTATGGATCAACTCACTAGCCGCTTCAATCCCTCGATCCTATCGGCTTCCGCCGCCGGCTTGTCCTTGCGGATGCGGGCGATGCGGGGGAAGCGCATGGCGAGGCCGGATTTGTGCCGCTTGCTGCCGTGGATGCTATCGAAGGCGACCTCCAGCACCAGCGTCTTTTCGACCTCCCGCACCGGGCCAAAGCGGTTGAGGGTGTTCTGGCGGACGAAGCGGTCGAGCCATTTCAACTCTTCGTCGGTGAAGCCGCTATAGGCTTTGCCGACGGGCAGCAGTTCGCCGTCCTCCGTCCAGCAGCCGAACGTATAGTCCGAATAGAAGGAGGAGCGTTTGCCGTGGCCGCGCTGGGCATACATCATCACGCAATCGGCGGTCAGCGGATCGCGTTTCCATTTATACCAGAGCGCAGCCTTGCGCCCGGCGACATACGGACTGTCGCGGCGTTTGAGCATCACCCCTTCGATCGCGGCGTCGCGGGCGCCGGCGCGGATGTCGGCCAGCGCTTCGAAATCGGGGGCGTCGATCAGGGCTGAAAGGTCGAAACGGTCGGGCGGCAGGAGCGCCATATAGGCTTCCAGCCGGGCGCGGCGATCCGTCCAGGGCAGAGTGCGCAAATCATCCTCGCCTTCGATCAGCAGATCGTAGAGGCGGACGAAGGCCGGATAGTCGGTCATCATCTTCGCGGTGACGGCCTTGCGGCCGAGGCGCTGTTGCAAGGCGTTGAAGCTGGCCGCCTCTCCGCCCTGCGTATCGCCCTTCACCAGCAATTCGCCGTCCAGCACGGCATGGCCGGCGAAAGCCTGTGCGATTTCCGGGAAGCTGCCCGATATGTCGTCGCCCGCACGACTGTAAAGGCGGGTTTCGGTTCCAGTGCCGACGATCTGGATGCGAATGCCGTCCCATTTCCATTCGGCGGCATAGTCGTTGAGGTCGACGCTGTCGGCCTCCAGCGGATGCGCGAGCATGAAGGGGCGGAAATAGGGCGTGCCTTCCGGGTCTGGGCGGGCACTGCGCCCTTCGGCCCAGTCGAACAGGGCGGTGTAGGGCGGAGCGAGGGCGTGCCAGACTTGCTCCACATCATCGACGTCGAGATTGAAAGCGTGGGCAAAGCCGGTCTTGGCGAGGCGGGCGGAAATGCCGACGCGCAGGCCGCCGGTGGCGAGCTTCAGCAGGGCGAAGCGGCCGGAGGCGTCGAGATGATCCATCATCTGCGCGAGCGCATCGGGCGCGGCGGCGCGGCTGACGCTGTGGAGGCGATCGATGACGGCGGAGAGGCTGAGCGATCCGTCGTCCAGTTCGGCGGGCTGCTCCTCGCCTTTGGGCCACAGCAGGGCGACGGTTTCGGCAAGGTCGCCGACATAATCCCGGCTCATTTCATAGAGGACGGGATCGGTGCGGGCGCGGATCATCTCGCTAATGGCGGAAGCTTTGACGGCCTTGAGGTCCAGATTGCCGGTGAGCGCGGCGAGCGCCCAGCCCCGGTCGGGATCGGGCGCGTCGCGCATGTAAGCGGCGATCAGAGCCAGCTTGCCGTTGCGCGAGCGGGTGTAGACGAGGCTGTCGAGCAGTTGGGAGAATTGCCTCATGTTCGGCCCCCACCGTGCTCCTGCGAAGGCAGGAGCCTAGGGCGGCAAGCGCTGCGTGCATAACCCTGTGCTCCTGCTTTCGCAGGAGCACGATGTGCGTGGGCGATAAGGTGCATCACCCCTCATCCTCTTCTTCGCGGCCGACCAGCGCGAGTGCGCGGGCGCGCATCTGGTGGGTCATGCACCAGTGGAGCAGGGCTTCCTCCCGGCCATGGGTGATCCAGGTTTCGTTGGGCGCGACGTCCCGGATGGTGTCGGTCAGTTCGTCCCAGTCGGCATGGTCGGATATCACCAGCGGCAGTTCGACATTCTTCTGTCGCGCGCGTTGCCGCACCCGCATCCAGCCGGACGCCATGGCGGTGATCGGGTCTGGCAGCCGGCGGCTCCAGCGATCATTGAGGGCGGAGGGAGGCGCAACGACGATAGCGCCGCGCATCTCCTTCGCCGCCACGCCGGTCGCGGGGCGCAGCTCGCCCATGTCGATGCCGAAATCCGCATAAAGCGCGCACATGCGTTCCAGCGCGCCATGAATGTAGATGGGATCGTGATGGCCGCGCGCGCGCAGTTCGCAGATCACCCGCTGCGCCTTACCCAAGGCATAGGCACCGACCAGGACGCAGCGATCGGGATTGGCGTGCAGCGCGTGCAGCAGCCGGTCCATCTCGCCGCCGGTGTCGGGATGGCGGAAGACGGGCAGGCCAAAGGTCGCCTCCGTCACGAAAATGTCGCAGGGCACCGGCTGAAACGGCAGGCAGGTCGGATCGGGCCGGCGCTTGTAATCGCCGGTCACGACGATGCGCTCCCCGGCATGCTCCAATATGATCTGCGCCGATCCCAATACATGGCCGGCGGGAACATAGCGGATCGTTACACCGCCCAGCCTGATCTCTTCGCCATAGCCGACTGCCGTGCCGCTGGCCGTGCCATAGCGCAGGCCCATGATCGCCAGCGTTTCGCGCGTGGCCCAGACATGGTCATGGCCGCCGCGCGCATGATCGGCATGGCCGTGCGTCACCAGCGCGCGCGCCTGCGGCAGCGACGGGTCGATCCACGCATCGGCGGGGCGGACATAGATGCCGGTGGGGTGGGGTTCGATCCAGTGGGCCATTGGGTGCAGAAGATGGGAGAGGGCGTCATGGTTCCGCAAGGGGAGTCATCGCTGCGTAACCCGTGCGTCACGCAGGCGACATGCCATTGCCCTATCGGCGCGGAAACGACCCGGCAGCGAGGAGTGCGCCATGGCAGCGGCAACAGATCAAAAGGCCCATGACAAGATCACCAATGCGGTGCACCGGCACCGGCATTTGTCGAAACAGGGCCTGCTGGAACGCGCCTTCACCTTTGCGTTCCGGGGCCTTGTTTACGCCCAGATATGGGAAGACCCGGCGGTGGACATGGAGGCGCTGGCGATCACGCCGGACTGCCATGTGGTGACGATCGCGTCGGGGGGCTGCAATGTTCTGTCCTATCTGACCGCCGATCCGGCGAAGATCACCGCGGTCGACCTTAACACCGCACATATTGCGCTGAACAAGCTGAAGCGGACGGCGGCGCAGACTTTGCCCGATCATGCGGCCTTTCATCGTTTCTTCGCCCGCGCCGACGACAAGGCGAACATCGCCGCCTATCGCAGCCATGTCGCCCCGCATCTGGACGAGGCGACGCGGCGTTACTGGGAAGGGCGCGACCTGATCGGGCGGCGTCGCATCGGTGGTTTTGCGCGGGGCATTTACAAGCATGGGCTGCTGGGCCGGTTCATTGGCGCGGCGCATCTGCTGGCGCGGCTGCATGGCATCAACCCAAAGCGCATGCTGGATGCGCGGAGCCGCGAGGAACAGCGCGAGATTTTCGAACGGGAACTGGCGCCGATCTTCGACAAGGGCTTCGTGCGTTGGCTGACCAGTCAGCCGGCTTCGCTTTTTGGCCTTGGCATCCCGCCCGCCCAGTTCGAAGCGCTGGCCGGCGATGATCGGATGGACACTGTGCTGAAGGCGCGGCTGGAAAAGCTGGCCTGCGACTTCGACCTGAAGGACAATTATTTCGCCGTGCAGGCGTTTGGGCGGGGCTATGCAGGCGGCGAGGGGCCATTGCCGCCTTATCTGCAAGCGGCGAATCATGAGGCTGTGCGCGCGCGGGCCGAGCGGGTCGATGTGCGGCACATCAATTTCACCGATTTCCTCGCCAGCCAGCGGATGGCGTCGTGCGACCGCTATATCCTGCTCGATGCGCAGGACTGGATGGATGATGAGCAGCTGAACGCGCTTTGGGCGCAGATTACGCGGACGGCGAAGCCCGGCGCGCGGGTCCTGTTCCGCACGGCTGGCGAGCCGAGCATATTGCCGGGCCGGGTCGTCGATGATGTGCTGAACCGCTGGGATTACCAGGCCGAAGCCTCGCTGGATTATACCGCGCGGGATCGGTCGGCCATTTATGGCGGCGTGCATCTCTATGTGCTGAAGCCCGCCCAATGAGCCGCCATGGGCAATTGATGGATGGCGTCTATCGCTATCAGCGCCATATCTATGATCTGACCCGCAAATATTATCTGCTGGGGCGCGATGGGTTGATCGCGGATCTTGATCCGCCGGCGGGCGGCGCGGTGCTGGAAATTGGTTGCGGTACAGGGCGCAACCTGATCGCGGTGGGCAAGGCATGGCCGCGCGCGCGCCTCTATGGCGTCGACATCAGCGAGGCGATGTTGGAGACGGCGCATGTTTCGGTGGCGAAGGCGGGCATGGTCGACCGGGTGAGGCTGGCGCAGGGCGACGCCTGCGGCTTTGACGCGGTGACGCTGTTCGGGCGCGAAAAGTTCGAGCGGGTGTTCATCAGCTATGCGTTGTCGATGATCCCGGAATGGGAAATGGCGCTGGCGCAGGCGGCCCGTTGCGTGGCGCCGGGCGGTCGGCTGGAGATTGTCGACTTCGGTCAGCAGGAGGCTTTGCCCAAGGTCTGGAAGCAAGCGCTGTTCGGCTGGCTGGGGCAATTCCATGTGTCGCCCCGGCGCGATCTGGCGACGGCGATCGAGCAACTGGCGCAGGATATGGGCGGCTTTCCGCACAGCAGGACGCTCTATCGCGGCTATGCCGTGCGGGGCGGGTTGATCAGAGTTTAGTAAAGTAACCGACATCCGTTCGTCCTGAGCTTGTCGAAGGACGCGCACACGCCATAAGATATTACATGGCGTTCCAAGCTTATCTTCTCCGATGCAGCGATGGGTCTTTCTATGCGGGCCATACAGAGGATTTGGAAACCCGCATCGCCCAGCATCAGCAAGGATTGATCGGCGGATATACGGCTGTACGTAGGCCGGTGCTTCTGGTCTGGACGGAAAATTTCGGAACGCGAGCGGAAGCCTTGGCCGCTGAGCGCCGGATCAAAGGATGGAGCCGCGCCAAGAAGCAGGCCCTAATCGATGGCGATTGGGAGCGGCTGAAATTACTGGCGCGCAATCGGCAGGAGCCACGAGGCGAGCTTTGATTAGCGTCCTTCGACAGGCTCAGGACGAACGGAGGTAGGAGGGCTGGGACGCTAATCCTATACCCCTTACTCTTACGCCGCCTGACGCGCGTTCAGCTCCAGTTCCAGACGGTCCCAGATTTCCACCAGCGCCGACACCAGATCGCGCATCATTTCTTCGGTATGCGCAGGGCCGGGGGTGAAGCGCAGCCGTTCGGTGCCGCGCGGAACGGTCGGGTAATTGATCGGCTGCACATAGGCGCCATATTCGGCGAGCAGGATATCGCTGATCCGCTTGGCCTTGACCGGATCGCCCACCATCAGCGGCACGATATGCGTGACCGACGGCATGACCGGCAGGCCGGCCTCCGCCATCAGGCGCTTCAGCAGCGCGGCAGACGCCTGCTGGCCTTCCCGCTCCGCGCTGGAGCCTTTGAGGTGGCGTACGCTCGCCAGCACGCCGGCGACCAGCACGGGCGAGAGCGATGTGGTGAAGATGAAACCGGGCGCATAGCTGCGGATCACATCGATGATCATCTGGTCTGCGGCGATATAGCCGCCCATGACGCCGAACGCCTTGCCCAGCGTGCCTTCGATGATGGTCAGGCGACCGGCGACATCGTCGCGTTCGGAAATGCCGCCGCCTCGCGCGCCATACATGCCCACGGCATGGACTTCGTCCAGATAGGTGAGGGCGTTAAATTCGTCAGCCAGATCGCAGATGGCCGCGATCGGGGCGATGTCGCCATCCATCGAATAGACGCTTTCGAACGCGATCAGCTTGGGCGCGTCGGGATCTTCAGCGGCCAGAAGTTCGCGCAGATGATCGACGTCATTATGGCGGAAGACGCGCTTTTCGCAGCCCGAATTGCGGATGCCCGCGATCATCGAGGCGTGGTTCAGTTCGTCCGAGAAGATGATGCAGCCCGGAAGCAGCTTGGCGAGGGTAGAGAGCGTCGCTTCGTTCGAGACATAGCCCGAGGTGAAGAGCAGGGCGCCTTCCTTGCCATGCAGGTCGGCGAGTTCCGCCTCCAGGTCGACATGATAATGAGTGTTGCCGCCGATGTTGCGGGTGCCGCCCGATCCGGCGCCGACATCATGGAGCGCTTCCTCCATGGCGGCGACCACCTTGGGATGCTGGCCCATGGCGAGATAATCGTTGGAGCACCAGACGGTGATCGGCTTGGGACCGTTGTGGCCATGGAAGCAGCGGGCGTTGGGGAAGGCGCCCTTGTTGCGCAGGATGTCGATAAACACGCGATAACGGCCTTCGCTATGAAGCCGGTCGATCGCCTGCGAAAAGATGTGCTTGTAATTCACTACGCCTGTCTTCCCGTTGTTCGCGCCGTGTTTTTTTCTGCGCTATCCTCTGCCGGATGCTGCATTTACCTGCGCCGTCCCGTCATTACCAGCGATAACCGCTCGCAACTTTAGGGAGAAATACCTATCAGACTGATAGAAAGGATTGGCCATTGGACAAATGGCCCATGGCTTCCGCACCGATCCTTCAAAGCGCGTCGATGTGGTCAAGGCCATAGGCGGCCAGTGCTGGGCGAAGCGCTTCCACCTTCTCGTCAACGCGGGTGAAGACCGCCGTGCCGGGCGATGGCGCATCTGGCCAGGGCTGTCCCTGCGTCAGATAGAGGATGCGCCGCGCAATGCCTTCGCCGCCATGGACGAAACCCATGGGATGCGGCGCAGCGGCGGCAAGTTCCTGTTCCACCAGCGGAAAATGGGTACAGGCAAGGACGACCATGTCCATCCTGTCCCCGCCCGGTTGGCCGATCAGGCCGGCGAGCGCATCGCGGGCGACGGCTGGGTCGAGCGGTTCTCCGCGCAGCTTTGCTTCGGCAAGCTGGACCAGCGCGGCGGAGCCGTATCGCAACACCGTGCAGTCTGCGCCATGTTCGGCTGCGAGCCGGTCGACATAGGGCTGGCGCACGGTGGCGTCGGTGCCCAGCACGCCGAAGACGCGGTTTTTGGACAGTAGCGCAGCCGGCTTGATCGCCGGAACGGTGCCGACCACCGGAATGTCGAGCGCGGCGCGCACATGCTGAAGCGCGATGGTAGACGCCGTGTTGCAGGCGATGACCGCAAGGCGCGGGCGATAGCGCTCCACCAGCCGGCCGAGCAGGGCGGGTACGCGCGCGGCGATTTCCGTCTCGCTCTTCGTGCCATAGGGAAAGCCGGCGCTGTCGGCGGCGTAGACGATGGGGGCGGTCGGCAGCGCCGCACGCGCCGGGGCGAGGATGGACAAGCCCCCCACGCCGGAATCGAAGAAGAGGATGGGAGCGTCTGGTGCGACCGTCATGCGCCGGGGTGTCGTCCCAAGTGACGGGAGTGTCAACATACGCATTGCCTCCTGCGCCTGTCACTCTATGGTCGCGCCCATTCCATATTGGCGATTTTCATGACACCTTCCTGGCTTCTTCCCGCTTTCGTCCTGGCGCTTGGCTATCTGCTCGGCTCCATTCCCTTTGGCCTGATCCTGACCCGCGTGACGGGGGCGGGCGATCTGCGGCAGATCGGCTCCGGCAATATTGGCGCGACCAATGTGCTGCGCACCGGGCGCAAGGGGCTGGCGGCGGCGACATTGCTGCTGGATTTGCTGAAGGGCGTGGCAGCGGTGCTGATCGGCGCATGGCTGATCGATGGCGGCGGGCCGATGGCGGGGGCGATGGCCTTTATCGGCCATTGCTATCCCGTCTGGTTGCGCTTTGCCGGGGGCAAGGGCGTGGCGACGATGATGGGCGTGGTGACGGCGCTCTACTGGCCGGCCGGGATCGTCTTTGCGGTCGTGTGGCTGGGCATGTTGTTCGGCACCAAATGGTCGTCGGTCGGCGGCATGTCGGCGGCGATCAGTGCGCCGATCGCCATGTGGGCGTTTGGGCGGATCGATCTGGCGCCGGTGACGCTGGCCATGGCGTTGATCCTGCTGTGGCGGCATCGCGCTAATATCGCCCGGTTGCTGAAGGGCCAGGAGCCGAAGATCGGCAAGTCCGGGAGCAAATCCGCGCAATGAGCGAGCGGGAGCGGTTCGAGAGGCTGCGGCTCATCCGCTCCCCCCGGATCGGTCCGGTCAGCTATCGGCAATTGCTCGCGCGGTTCGGTTCTGCGGCTGAGGCATTGCGCGCCATTCCGGATCTCGCCGCGCGGGGCGGGGGCAAGGCCAGCGTCGCCGATGCGGGCGCAGTCGAGCGGGAAATTGCGGCGACGCGGGCGCTGGGCGCGCGCTACTTGCTCATGGGCGACGCTGATTATCCGGCCTTGCTCGACGAGATGGAGGGCGCGCCGCCCGCGCTGATCGTGCGGGGGGACGTTGGACTGGCCGGAAGGCCATGCGTGGCGATGGTCGGCGCGCGCAATGCGTCTGCGGCGGCATGCCGTTTCGCGCGGGCATTGGCGCAGGATCTGGGGCAGCGTGGCGCGGTGGTCGTATCGGGGCTTGCGCGCGGCATCGATACGGAGGCGCATCGCGGATCGATCGACGGTGGGACGATCGGCGTGATCGCCAGTGGCATCGATGTGGTGTTTCCGCCCGAGAACCGGGATTTACAGGCGCAGGTGGGAAGCCAAGGTCTGCTCGTCACCGAACATCCGCCCGGCGTCCAGCCGCTCGCCCGGCATTTCCCGGCGCGCAACCGGATCATCGCCGGGCTGGCGCTGGGAACGGTGGTGGTGGAGGCCGCGCCAAAATCCGGTTCGCTCATCACTGCGCGGCTGGCGGGTGAGGCGGGGCGTGAAGTGATGGCGGTGCCGGGATCGCCGCTCGATCCACGCGCGCAGGGATGCAACAGCCTGATCCGGGAGGGCGCCATTCTGGTCCAGAATGGCGCGGATATCATGGAGGCGATCGGCGGCTTCGATCCGCGCATGGTGCGACAGGGCAGTTTCGACTTCATCGGCGCGCCCGTGTCGAGCGATGTGGCGGAGCAGGAGCGTTCAAGCGTGATAGCGTTGTTGGGACCGGTGCCGGTTGCCGTGGATGAAGTCATTCGCCTGTCCGGCCTGTCGCCCGCCGTGGTGCAGACGGTGCTGTTGGAACTGGAGTTGGCCGGCGGGCTGGAGCGGCAGGCCGGGGGCAGAGTGAGTATGAAATGACCAAATCACTGGCGTTTCCTTACCCTCTTGCCTACATCGGCCACAGCTTGACGCGACCAATTGCGACCATCCACACTCGCGCGTGTACGTGAGGCCATCCAAATTCGGGGCATAAATGCAGCTTGTCATTGTCGAATCGCCGGCCAAGGCGAAGACCATCGAGAAATATCTGGGCGGCGATTTCCATGTTCTCGCCAGCTATGGCCATATTCGCGACCTCCCCGCCAAGGACGGGTCGGTGGACCCGGACGACGGCTTCGCCATGTCGTGGGAAAATTATGGCGACAAGGGCAAGCAGCTGAAGGCCATCGCCGATGAGGCGAAGAAGGCCAGCCGATTGATCCTGGCGACTGACCCTGATCGCGAAGGGGAGGCGATCAGCTGGCATGTGCAGGAAGTGCTGCGCGCCAAGAAGGCGCTGCCGCAGACGGTCGACCGGGTGACGTTCAATGCGATCACCAAGGCGGCGGTGCTGGACGCGATGGCCAAGCCCCGCGCGCTGGACGAGGATCTGATCGACGCCTATCGCGCACGCCGCGCGCTCGACTATCTGGTGGGCTTCACTTTGTCGCCGGTGCTGTGGCGCAAACTGCCCGGCGCCAAGTCGGCCGGCCGCGTGCAGTCCGTCGCGTTGCGCCTGGTGGTGGAGCGTGAGCGCGAGATCGAAAGCTTTGTGCCGCAGGAATATTGGTCGGTCGCGGCCGAGATGGAGCAGGGCGGGCAGGGCTTTACCGCGCGCCTCGTCCGCTGGAAGGGCGAGAAGATCGATCGCCTGACCATCGGCAAGGAAGGCGACGCCATGGCGGCCAAGGCCGATGTGGAGGCCGGTCGCTTCACCGTCGACAAGGTCGAGACGAAGCCGGTCAGCCGCAATCCTCCCGCGCCGTTCACCACGTCGACGCTGCAACAGGAAGCGGCGCGCAAGCTGGGCTTTTCGGCCAGCCACACGATGCGGATCGCGCAGCAGCTCTACGAAGACGGCGCGATTACCTATATGCGTACCGACGGCGTGCAGATGGACGGCAGCGCTATTTCCGCCGCGCGCAAGGCGATCGCGGAGCGCTATGACGGCGGCTATCTGCCCGAAAAGCCGCGCCAATATCAAACCAAGGCCAAGAATGCGCAGGAAGCGCATGAAGCCATCCGCCCGACCGAGTTTAGTCGTGACAAGGTGGGGTCGGGCGATCATGCGCGCCTCTATGACCTGATCTTCAAGCGGGCGCTGGCGAGCCAGATGGCGTCGGCCCGGCTGGAACGCACGACGATTGATCTGGTCGACCAGACCGGTCAGCATGCATTGCGCGCCACCGGGCAGGTGGTGATCTTCCCCGGCTTCCTTGCGCTTTATGAAGAAGGCCGCGACGATAGCGACGACGATGATTCGAAGCTGCTGCCGCGCATGAGCGAGGGCGACGCGCCGGCCAAGAAGAAGGTGAGCGCCGAACAGCATTTCACCCAGCCGCCGCCGCGCTATTCGGAAGCGTCGCTGGTCAAGCGCCTGGAGGAACTGGGGATCGGCCGTCCGTCCACTTATGCCTCGACGCTTCAGGTCCTGAAGGACCGCGATTATGTGCGCGTGGAAAAGAACCGCTTCTTCGCCGAGGAAAGCGGGCGGCTGGTGACGGCGTTCCTTGAACGCTTCTTCGAACGCTATGTCTCCTATGACTTCACTGCGGGTCTGGAAGACGAGCTGGATGATATTTCCGGCGGCCGCGCCCAGTGGCAGGCGGTGCTGGAAGCCTTTTGGCGCGACTTCAAGCCCAAGACCGCCGAGGTCATGGAGCAGAAGCCGTCTGACATTACGGCCGAACTGGACAAGTTTCTGGAGCCGATGTTGTTCCCGCCCAAGGCGGATGGCAGCAATCCGCGTGCCTGCCCGATGTGCGGCGACGGGCAACTGGCGCTGCGCGGCGGTCGGTTCGGGGCATTCATCGCCTGCTCCAACTATCCCGAATGTAAATATACCCGCAAATTTGGTCAGCCCGGCAGCAGCGGGGAAGGCGCGGACACCGGGCCGGAAGTGCTGGGCCAGCATCCCGAAACCGGGCAGGATATCGTGAAGAAGTCCGGCCGTTTTGGTCCCTATATCGAGATGGGCGAGGGCAAGGAGGCCAAGCGTGGGTCGATCCCCAAGGATTTGCCCGATGGCGAGATGACGCTCGACTGGGCGGTCAAGCTGCTGAGCTTGCCGCGCGAAGTTGGTTTGCACCCGGAAACGGGCAAGCCGATCGTGGCGAATATCGGCCGTTTTGGTCCCTATCTGCTGCATGACGGCAAATATGGCCGGTTGTCATCGACGGCGGAGATTTTCGAAGTTGGCATGAACAGCGCTGTGGTGAAGCTGGCGGAAGCGGCGAACCGCGGCGGCCGATCGAGCGGCGGCCGTGAACCGCTCAAGGTGCTGGGCGCGCATCCGCGCACCGAAGCGGAAATCAAGCTGATGGAAGGGCGTTACGGCGTCTATGTCACCGACGGCACGACCAATGCGACGCTGCCCAAGACGGTGGACAAGGATCAGCTGACGCTGGAGGAAGCCGCGCAGCTGATCGACGCGCGCGCGGCGGCCGCGCCGGTGAAGAAGGGCAAGAAAGCGCCCGCAAAGAAGGCTGCGGCGAAAAAGCCGGCGACGAAGGCGGATGGCGCGGCCAAGAAGCCTGCTGCGAAAAAGGCCCCGGCCAAGAAGAAGGCGGCGGCGGCCGAGTAATCAGCCGTCAGGCGGCGCGCCGCACCTGATTGCGGCCGCCGGTCTTGGCGGCATACATGGCGAGGTCCGCGCGGTGTAGGCTGGCCTCTATAGGCTGGGCCGGGTCGCCGCTGCTCAGGCCGATGCTGGCGGTGACGCGCACCATGCGGCCGGATGGCGCGCGGACCCGCAAAGCCTGGATCGATGCCCGGACATGTTCGGCCCGGCGCGCGGCCTGATCTTCATCGCAATCGATCAGACAGGCGGCGAACTCCTCCCCACCCAGACGGCCGCACAGATCGACCGGGCGCAACGCCTGTGCGATGGCGGTCGCCACGGCATGCAGCACGGCGTCACCGGTCTGATGCCCATGATCGTCGTTGAAGCGTTTGAAATGATCGATGTCGATCAGCAGATACCAGTTGCCTGGTCGGGCGTGCGCCTGTTCCGCCCGGTCGAAAAAGGCGTTGCGGCTGAGCAGGCCGGTCAGCCCGTCCATATCGGCCAATCGGGCCAGTTCCGCGACCCGCAATTCCAGTTCCTGCCGCAATCGCCGGTTCTCCTCGCTCTGCCGGACGAGGAGGATGCAGACGGGCGTCGAAATGCTGCCGGAACAGAAGATGCCGACGCTGAAATAGCGTAGCGGAATGAACATGCCCGGTATCAGCGAAACGATGGTCATGATGACCACCGTCCCGAATACGGAGATGCCGACGGCACAGGCGATTTTCTGCTTTGGACCCATGGAACGGGGCCGTAACGGCATAAGGTAAATGATGAATTTACCCGAATGGGCGAATGTTAGTCGACCCAGTCCAGACCGATGTCGCGATAGATGAAGCGATCATCCTCCCAGTCTTCCTTCACCTTGACGTGCAGGTAGAGGTGGACCTTGACGCCGAGCAGGGCGGCCAGTTCGGCGCGCGCCTTCGATCCGATTTCCTTCAGGCGCTGGCCGCCCTTGCCCAGAACGATGGCGCGCTGGGTCGGGCGGGCGACGAGGATCTGTTGGTGGATTTCGACCGATCCGTCGTCCCGCTCCTTATATTGCTCGGTATCGACGGCGGTGGCGTAGGGCAGTTCATCATGGAGTTGATGATAGATTTGCTCGCGCGTGATTTCCGCCGCCAGCATCCGGTCGGTCGCGTCCGACACCTGATCTTCGGGGAAGTGCCATGGGCCTTCGGGCATGGCGTTCGCAAAGGCGGTCTTGAGTTCGGCGAGGCCATCGCCGGTCTGGGCGGAAATGAAGAACGTCTCCTCGAAACCGACCCGCTCATAGAGCCTCTGGGTGTGGACCAGCAGCTTTTCCTTGATGGCGATGTCGACCTTGTTGAGGATCAGCCATTTGCGTTCGGGACGATGGACCAAAGCCTCGATGATCGGCTCCATCTTGGGGCCAAGGCCCGCCTTGCCGTCGACGATCAGGGCGATGAGGTCCGATCCCTGCGCGCCGCCCCACGCCGCCTGCACCATCGCGCGGTCCAGCCGACGCTTGGGCGCGAAGATGCCGGGTGTGTCGACCAGCACGACCTGTGCGTCACCTTCGATCGCGACGCCCATGACGCGGGTGCGGGTGGTCTGCGCCTTGGGGCTGGTGATCGCCACTTTCTGCCCCACCAGCGCGTTCACCAGCGTCGATTTACCCGCATTGGGGGCGCCCACGATCGCAACGACGCCGCAGCGCTGGGATTCCATATCAACCGTCAAATTCAGTCCATCCATTCAAATAGGCAGTGCTCCTGCGAAAGCAGGAGCCCAGGATGCAGGTTACGCCCAATCACCCTGGACTCCTGCTTTCGCAGGAGCACTTGCTTAGCACAGATTGCGTTTATCCCGCCAATTTCTCCAGCAGCGCCTTGGCCGCTGCCGTTTCCGCTTCCTGCTTCGATCCGCCGGTCGCGCTGGCTTCGCCCGCGCCCTTGATCGACACCGTCACGGTAAAGCGCAGCGCATGTTGCGGGCCGGAGCGATCGGTCATGACATATTCGGGCGGTTTGCGCTTGTTGGCGGCGGCCCATTCCTGAAGATAGGATTTGGGGTGGCGCGGGGCGCTGGTCTGGGTGTCGACCCGGTTGCCCCACAGGCGGCGGACGAGGGCGCGCGCTTCCTCCAGTCCCGCCTCTAGATAGAGCGCGCCGATCAGCGCCTCCATCACGTCGCCCAGCACATTGTCGCTGTCGGCTGCGCCATCGTCGCGCGCCTGCTTGCCCAGGATCAGATGTTTGGGGACGCCCGCCCCGCGCGCGATTTCCGCGCAGGTTTCGCCTGACACCAGCGCATTATAGCGGCGGGATAGCTTGCCTTCGGGTTCGTCGGTGAAGCGTTCATAGACCCATTCGCCGATCAGCAGGCCAAGGATGCGATCGCCCAGAAACTCCAGCCGCTCATAATTGACCGCCTTGGCGCTGCCATGGGTCAGCGCCTGTTCGAACGCGGCCCGGTTTTTGGGGGCGCGGCCGATCAATTCCTTCAGCCAGCTGTCGGTGTCTGGCCCATGCGAACTCACTTTCAAAAGCCTTCCCCGATCCGGCTCCAGCGTGCGGCGGTGAACCAGGTCCAAGGCAGAAGCCAGTTGGCGCTGCCGTCGGTGGAGAAGACCGAGATCATCGCCTTGCCCACCAGATTTTGTTCGGGGACCAGGCCGATGCCGCCGCCATCGACCGCCGGGAAGCGGCTGTCGGCGCTGCGATCGCGATTGTCGCCCATCATGAAGAGATGGCCCTGCGGCACCAGCACCGTGTCGCGATCGTCCGCTGCGCCATCGGGCACGAGGTCGAGGACATTATAGCTCTTGCCGCCGGGCAGCGTTTCACGGAATTGCGGGTAACGGCACTGCTTGCCGCCGCCGGGCGCGGCCTGTTCGAATTCGGGACGATAGCAGGGCGATGCGCTGCCTTCCTTGGCGGCGGCGTCTTCCATGTTCGGCGTCACCGGAATGACGAGGTCGGCGACCTTCTGCTTGGGGATGGCTTGCCCGTTCAGATAAACCGTGCCGCCGCGCACCGCGATCATGTCGCCGGGCAGGCCGATGACGCGCTTGATATAGTCGTTCTTCTGGTTTGGCGGCGCCTTGAACACGACCACGTCGCCGCGCTGGGGCGTGGAAGCGAGGATGCGGCCGGGGATCAGCGGGATCGAAAAGGGCAGCGAATAGCGCGAATAGCCATAGGGCCATTTGGCGACCAGCAGATAATCGCCGATCAGCAGGCGCGGCTGCATCGATTCCGATGGGATATTGAAGGGCGAGATGATGAAGCTGCGCAGGATGAAGACGAACACCGCGAGCTTGGCGAGAAACCAGAGGAAGTCCCGCGTTTCGGATTTGGCTGTCATGGGTGTGCGTCTTGTCCTTCATCCTGCCCCGAAAAGGGGCCGTCGCGGCTTTTGCGGCGTCGTAAAGGCCGCGTCAAGCACGCGACATGGTGCATTGCACGCCAGACCTGTCTAGACAGAGACAGAATCGACCGGTGCAGCGTCGATCTCGACCAACGTCATAAGAGGATATTGCATGACCAGCCCTGCACTGCCAGGTCCCTTGGCGTCTATCGCCGCGCTTCCGCAAGCAGACCTCAAATCGATTTTCACCACCGATCCCGATCGCCTGTCCAAGCTGGTGCTGACGCAGGGACCGATCCGGTTCGACTGGTCCAAAACCCACCTGACCGACGATCTGATGGCCGGCTTTCTGAAGCTGGTTGAAGAGCAGGGTTTCGCCGCGCAGCGTGACGCGCTGTTCGCCGGTGAAGCGGTCAACAATACCGAAGGCCGCGCGGCCGAACATCCCGCCGAACGCGGTGAGGGCAACGCCCAGAGCGTAGCGCAGGCCAAGATGCTGCATGCGCGGATGCGCGCGCTGATCGATGCGATCGAAGCCGGCGCGCTGGGCGAAATCCGTCATATCCTGCATATCGGGATTGGCGGATCGGCGCTGGGACCGGATCTGATCATCGATGCGCTGGATGGCGAGGGCATTCGCTATGATGTGGCGATCGTGTCCAATGTCGACGGCACGGCGCTGGAACGGGCGCTCGACAGCTTCGATCCCAAATATACGCTGATCGCCGTCGCGTCGAAGACCTTTACCACGACCGAAACCATGCTGAACGCGGCGAGCGCGATCAACTGGATGGTCGAGGCGGGTGTCGAAGACCCCTATGGCCGGGTGATCGCGCTGACCGCGTCGCCGGATCGGGCGATTGCGTGGGGCGTTGATGAAACGCGCATCCTGCCTTTCGCAGAGTCGGTGGGCGGGCGCTATTCGCTCTGGTCCTCGATCGGTTTTCCCGCCGCCCTGTCGCTGGGTTGGGATGCGTTCGAAAGCTTGCTGGAAGGCGCCGCGGCGATGGACCGGCATTTCCGCCTGTCTGCACCGGAAGAAAATGCGCCGCTGATCGCGGCCTTTGTCGACCAATATTATACCCGCGTTCTGGGATGCCAGACGCGCGCGCTGTTCGCCTATGACGAGCGGCTGAAGCTGCTGCCTTCTTACCTTCAGCAACTGGAGATGGAGAGCAACGGCAAGAGCGTGAAGCGGGACGGCACGCCTGTTGACGGCCCGACCGCGCCGATAACCTGGGGCGGGGTGGGCACCGACGCGCAGCATGCGGTGTTCCAGCTGCTGCATCAGGGCACGATCCTGTCCCCGGTCGAGTTCATCGCCTCGATCGAGCCGGGCCATGTGCTGGACCCGGCGCATCATCGTGCATTGCTGGTCAACTGCTTCGCGCAGGGCGCAGCGTTGATGCGCGGCAAGGAGAATGCGGACGATCCGGCGCGCGCCTATCCGGGCAACCGGCCATCGACCACCATCCTGGTCGAGGATGTGACGCCCGAAGTAGTCGGCGCGCTGCTCTCCTTCTACGAACATCGCACCTTCGCCAATGCCGTGCTGATGGGCATCAACCCCTTCGACCAGTTCGGCGTGGAACTGGGCAAGGAGATCGCCAAGTCGATCGAAATGGACGGTCCGACCGGTTTTGACCCGTCGACCATGGCGCTGATCGATCTGGCGCTGGGCGGCGAGTAACCACTACAGCCCTTTGTTTTGAGCGAAGTCGAGAAATGGGAGCGCAGAGCTTGCCGCTTCCCGACTTCGTTCGAAGCGAACGAAATTGTTATGAAAAATCCTATTTGTAACTGCGTGTCCTAGCCGCCATATCCGCCTTCAAGTTTCATGGCGCATCGCCCTGCACGCGACGCGCCGAGCGGAGGTCCAGCATGAGCGAGTTTGATTTCGACCTTTTCGTCATTGGCGCCGGATCGGGCGGTGTGCGGGCGTCGCGCGTGGCGGCGGCGCATGGCGCGAAGGTGGCCGTGGCGGAGGAATATCGGGTCGGGGGCACCTGCGTCATTCGCGGCTGCGTGCCCAAGAAGCTGCTTATCTATGGCGCGCATTTCGCCGAAGATCTGAAGGATGCCCGCCGTTTCGGCTGGAATGTGCCCGAATGTGGTTTCGAATGGACCACGTTGCGCGACAATGTGTTGGCCGATGTCGACCGGCTGGAGGGCCTCTACAACAATACGCTCAATAGCCATAAGGTCGAGGTTTTCCACGAGCGGGCGACCATCACTGGGCCGCATGGCATCAGGCTGGCCAGCGGGCGCGACGTGACGGCGAAGACGATCCTGGTCGCCACCGGCGCCTGGCCGCTGATTCCGCAAGTGGAAGGCGCGGAACATGGCATCACCAGCAATGAAGTCTTCCATCTGGACGCCTGCCCGAAGCGCATCGTGATCGTGGGCGGCGGTTATATCGCCAATGAATTTGCCGGCATTTTCCATCAGTTCGGCAGTCATGTGACGATGGTCAATCGCGGTAGCGACCTGCTGCGCGGCTATGACGCGCAGATCCGCGATCGCCTGCTTCAGATTTCCATGACCAAGGGGATTAATTTCCGCTTCAACGCGAAAATGGACCGGATCGAGAAGAATGACGATGGGACGCTCTGCGTCCACTTCAAGGATGGCGATCCGGTCGCCGCCGATGTCGTGCTGTTCGCCACCGGGCGCAAGCCGTTGACCGAAGGGCTGGGGCTGGAAACCGCTGGCGTCGAGTTGAACGAGAAGGGCGCGATCAAGGTCGATGATTATAGCCAGACGAGTTGCGAGAGCATCTATGCCGTGGGTGACGTCACCGACCGGCTGCAACTGACGCCGATCGCGATCCGGGAAGGCCACGCCTTTGCCGACAGCGTGTTTGGGGATAGCAAGCGCAAGGTCGATTATAGCTGCGTGCCGTCCGCGGTGTTCAGCCATCCGCCGCTGGCCGGCGTGGGCATGACCGAGGCGGAGGCCAAAAATCACTATGGCACTGTGAAGGTCTATACATCCGACTTCCGGCCGATGAAGAATGTTCTGGCCGGGCGAGACGAGCGGTCGCTCTACAAGATGGTCGTGGATGCGACGACCAACAAGGTGGTTGGTCTGCACATGATCGGCCCGGACGCGCCGGAAATCCTTCAGGCGGCTGCGATTGCGGTGAAGGCGGGCCTGACCAAGCAGGATTTCGACGACACCGTCGCGCTGCACCCCAGCATGGCGGAAGAGCTGGTGCTGCTGAAATAATCCTCCTCGCTTACGGGGAGGTGGCTGGCCGTAGGCCAGACGGAGGGGGTGTGCCGTGTGGCACCTCCCCTCCACCAATCGCTACGCGATCGGTCCCCCTTCCCGTGCCGGGGAGGAAAACGTCACCACCAGCGCGTCGCGCCAGGCGGGCTGTGTCGGGTCGACCGGGTGGATTTCGGTGACGCCGTGCAGGATGCGATGATCGTCGATCAGCATCGTGTCGCCCGGCTGGATCAGGGTGAATTCGCCCATCGGCGCGCCATCGGGCGCGCCGATGCGGGTGACGCCTTCACGGACATTGCGCCGTTCGATCAGCATCACCATCACCCGGTCCACGCCGTCGCGGTGCATTCCCTCGGGCGTGGGGCGGCCATGTTCGCCGGGCTTCGCCTCGATGCGGAATTGGTGCATTTCGACATGCCAGTCACCCTTGCGGTCGGGATCGAAGCTGGCGGCGCAATAGTGCAGGATCGCCTGCGTCGCCGGCAGGGCGATGGTGGCGTCCGCAACCGGATCGAACCAGCGCTGCACATCGCCATTGAGCGGATTATAGTCGCGGCTCTGATAATGGGGCTGGTGGGGCTGGCAAGTGAAGGCGCCGGCTTCGCAGCGGAAGGTCGCGTGACGGCGACGGCGATAGCGGCCGCCATCGGCCATGTAGAGATCAGGCCCCAGATCATCCCAGGTCCGGGCGAAATCGGCCCAGCCGCTTTGCGTGATACCCAGTTCCGCGCGCAGACCGGCCGCGGGCAGGCGAACATAGCCGTCCTGGAGCAGCGCATCGTCTATCGGGGAAAGGCTGTCCGTATCGCTCATCATCGCTTCCTTTAGAGATCGCAGGAGACGAGCGACAGGGCCAATATCCGTAAGCCGGATTTCGCGGTCAATGGGCGCCGGCCAGCATCCGCGCTCCTGTTCAGTGGATGCTGACAAGCATCCACAGGGCCATCGCCACCATCATCACATTTTCAGTGAGGGATACGAAGCCGAGCGGCACATTGCTGTTGCCGCCGACGCAGGCGCATTTGAGGTCGCGTTTCTCGATATAGACCGCCTTGTATACCGATACTGCGCCGATGCCGCCGATGAAGAGCGCGACCGGGATCGACAACCAGTCGAGGGCCCGCGTCAGCATCAGCACGCCCGCGCCCAGTTCCAGAAAGGGATAGGCCAGGCCATAGGGCGGCAGGCGGCGGGCGAGCAGGTCATAGTTGAGGAACATCGTGGCGAACCGATCGACATCCTGCAATTTCAGCATGGCCAGCAGCATCATCGCGATAGCGACGAACCGCTCCAGCGTGACGAAGGCGATCAGCGGCAGGAAGGTCAGCCAGTTGATCGCCAGCGCCAGCAGCGCCGCCACCGCGAAGACCGCCAGGACTGGCGTGTAGCTGGTCGCCTTGGGATCTTTCACCTTCAGGCCCAGATAGCGGCGCAGATCGTCATGGCCGCCGATCGGCTGGCCATCGATGAAGATTTGCGGCGTGGTCTTCACATCGTGCTGCGCCTTGAACGCATCGGTTTCCGCGCGGGTGGTGAGCCAATGATCATCGACGGCATAGCCACGACGCTTCAGCAGCCAGCGCGCCTTGACCCCATAAGGACAAATGTGGCCGGGCATCACCATGCGGTAGAGGTTGGCGCTTTTGGGGCCAGTTTTTGGGCCAGTTGTGGGGGCTGGGCTGGTCATCGTGCATCCATGGTCATTTATCGGATGCCGCCTATATAGGGTCCGTACCATAGTACGGAGTCAAGAGATGGGCATGACGATTTCCGCGCTGGCCCGCACCGCCGGGGTGAATGTGGAGACGGTGCGCTATTATCAGCGGCGCGGCCTGATCGATACGCCCGAGCGCGGGGAGGGCATTCGCCGTTATGAGGCGGAGGATGTGCGGCGGCTGGGCTTCATCCGGTCAGCGCAGGGCGCAGGCTTCACGCTGGAGCAGATTGGCGAGCTGCTGCAACTGGATGCCGGGCAGGACCGGGCGCGGGCGCGCGAACTGGCGGCGGAGCGGATCGCGGCGCTGGACCTGAAGATCGCGGAATTGCAGGCGGCGCGCGGAGCGCTGATGCGGCTGGCCCGGCAATGCCATGCCAGCGAGGAGGGGCCATGCCCGATCATCGCGGCGTTCGAGGGATAGGCGCACGCGGCGCTTAACTTCGCATATTTCCCGCAGAATTGGACATTAAGTTGCGTGGGCCTGATCCTATCGGAAAGTGATGGGGCCGGACGATGGAAAGGGTCGGGCGGGATTATGGCAGAGGGAATAAGGGATAGGACAGGGGCTGGATGCGGCCAAGTTCGGACATGTTCCCCCTCCCGTAAACGGGAGGGGGTAGGGGGTGGGCTGGACGTAGCAACAGCCCACCCCGCTGCGACTAAATTCGCTACGCTCATTAAGTCTCGCTACCCCTCCCGCGTGCGGGAGGGGAATGGCGGGAATCCACCCAACTGCGCCATTCAGCCCAGTATCAGCCTTTACCGCTTCTTGCGGCTCGTCTTCTTCGCGGCGGGCTTGGCCGTTGGGCAGGGCCATGCCTTGCGGGTGGCGGCGAAGACCTGGGAGGAGGCGGATTTCTTGCGATCGATCGGATTTCTGCTGAGATAGGTGACGGTGGTGGTGCGCAACTGGTTGATCGTCACGTCGCCGGGGATGCAGCTTTTGAGCTTGTTGGCTTCCCGCGTGGTGTTGAACGCATCCACGGCCCCGCTGATATAGCCAAGGCATTCATAGCTTTTTTCGAAATAATCCTTGCCCTCCTTGTCCGCGGTGCAGACGGCGTAGAGATCGTCGCCCGAATAGAAGCCGGCCTGCGCGGCGGCGGGGGCCAGCGCAGCGGCGGCGAGGGCAAGGGCGATGTGATATGTTCGGCGCAGCATCTTGTTACTCCATCCCCGCGACCAGGCCGTCGATCGCACCCTGCAAAATGTAGCTGGCGGCGAGTTTGTCGACCAGTTCGTCGCGGCGGGCGCGGCTGGCGTCGGCCTCCAGCAGGGTGCGGGTGACGGCCTGCGTCGACCAGCGTTCGTCCCACAGCAGGATGGGATAGCCCAGATCGCCCAGATTATGCGCGAAGGCGCGGCTGGCCTGGCTACGCGGGCTGTTGCTGCCATCCAGGTTCAGCGGCAGGCCGATGACGATGCCCTTCACCTGCTGTTGCTCGATGAAGGTGGCGAGCGCCGGCTTGTCCTTGCTGAACTTGCCGCGATTGACGGTGTAGGCGGGGCTGGCGATGGTCCAGTGGGCGTCGCACAGCGCAAGGCCGATCGTCTTGGTGCCGACATCCATGCCGATCAGCCGCCCGCCCTGCGGCAAAGCCTCCCGAAAGGCGACGCGATCCGTTGTTACCAGTGTCATGGGGTGCCCCCTGTCACTTTTCTGGTCGCAAGTCACTTCTTCGTGAAGGCCGCCAGTCGTTTCTGCGCGTCTTCGCGCACATTGCCCCAGAACAGGCTATAGTCATAGACATGATAATTATTGCCCGGCAGGGTGAAGGGACCCATGTCCACCGGCTCCCCGATCATCAGCACGCCGCTGGTGTCGCAGCGGGCGGGGACGACGCCGGTGACGAGCTTGGGTGGCTGGCCCTGTTCGCGTGCGTCGAGCGTGCCCTTGTTGGCGCTGGCCGGGGCCTTGCCATTGAAGGCGCCGGTGATCGGGTTGGTGCAGAGCATGTGCGTGCCCTTGCGCGGCTGGCCGGTATAGCCGGTCTTGCGTTCGAAACTTTCGACCACGGCGGACGGATCGGCCGGTTCGGCATAGCTTTGCCAACTGACGATGCAGTGGGCCTGATCCTGTCGCGCGCAGGCGGGCAGGCCCAGGGCGGGCAGGTCCGCCTCCACCGACACCGGCCAGCCGACGACATAGGCGGCGACGACGCGGTCGGAGACGGGCTTGCCGGCAATCTGTTCGCGCAGCAGTTGCAGCAGGTGGCGTGACCCCTGGCTATGGCCGGCCAGGATCAACGGCCCGGTGGGATTGGCCTTGAGGAAGGCGGCGAAAGCCTGCTCCACATCGCGATAGGCGGCGGCGAGGGCCTGATCGCCGGCGGGCTTGTCGGTCAGGAAGGCGCCATAATTGGCCTGGCGATAGCGCGGCGCCCAAACGGAGCCGGCGGCGTTGAAGGCGCTGGCCTGCGCCATGACGAAGCGGCGAGCGGTGGCGTCCGCCTCCTTGTCGTCCAACCGGGCATTCCAGTGGGAATCGCCGAACGTGGTGATGTAGCTGGTCGGGTGGATGAAGAAGATCGCGGCCTTGCCCGTCGCGGCGCTTTTGGCGACACTGGCCGGCGTCCAAAGCGCAGGATTATCTTTTTCAATATCCGGCCGGGCGATCCACATCTTCGCGTCGATATAGGCGTCTGCGGGGAGCGGCTGAAGCTGAGTGAATGGTTCGCGCGGCACCATGACCATGCGGATCAGTTGCATGCCCCAGACGCGATAGACAAGCAGCGCGGCGATCACCAGCACCACCAGCGTCGCAATGACATAGAGGAATTTGCGCGCCACCCACACTCTCCGAAATTGTCATCTCTGTCTGGCCGAAGCCCGCAATGGTTTCAAGGGGCGCTAAACCGGCTTGAAGCGCGCAGGTGCGGGTGCTAGCGGCTTGGCCCATGTCGATAGACCTTCAGACCGTGAAAAAGATCGCCAGCCTTTCGCGCATTTCGGTGACGGATGCAGAAGCGGAAGCCATGGTGCCCGAACTCAACAACATCCTTGGCTGGGTGGAGCAACTGGGCGAGGTGGACGTGACCGGCGTGCAGCCGATGACGGCTGTCATCCCCAACCATCAACGCCTGCGCGACGATGTCATCAACGATGGCGATGTGCGCGACAAGGTGCTGGCCAATGCGCCGCAGGCCGAACATGGCTTCTTCGCGGTGCCAAAGGTGATCGAGTGACCTTCTCTATCCCCGTTCGGGCTGAGCTTGTCGAAGCCTGTCCTGAGCGCCTGCCGCAGGCGGGCAGTCGAAGGGCCCAGTCCTTCTTGAAAGAAAAGTGCAGCCCTTCGACAGGCTCAGGGCGAACGGAAGTTGGGGCATGACGAATTTAACTGATCTTACTGTAGCCGAAATCCGCGACGGCTTTCGCGCGGGCGATTTTTCGGCGCGTGAAGTGGCGGAAGGCTTCAACGCCAATGTCGCCGCAGCCAAGGCGCTGAACGCCTTCATCGTGGAAACGCCGGAAAAGGCGCTGGAAGCGGCGGACGCGGCCGACAAGGCGAAGGCTGCGGGCGAAACGCTGGGTGCGCTGGCCGGCGTGCCGATCGGCATGAAGGATCTGTTCTGTACGCAGGGCGTGCAGACGACTGCGGCAAGCCACATGCTGGAAGGCTTCGTGCCGACCTATGAGTCGACCGTGTCGGGCAAGCTGTGGGCAGCCGGCGCAGGCATGCTGGGCAAGCTGAACCTCGACCAGTTCGCCATGGGTTCGTCCAATGAGACGAGCTATTATGGCAATGTGATTTCGCCCTGGCGGCGGGGCGGCGGCGACAATGCCGCTCTGGCGCCGGGTGGTTCCTCGGGCGGGTCTTCTTCGGCGATTTCGGCGCGGCTGTGCCCGGCGGCGACCGGCACCGATACGGGCGGGTCGATCCGTCAGCCGGCCGCCTTCACCGGCATCAGCGGCATCAAGCCGACCTATGGCCGTTGCTCGCGTTGGGGCATCGTGGCGTTTGCATCCTCGCTGGATCAGGCCGGGCCGATGGCGCGAACGGTGCGGGATAATGCGATCCTGCTGGAAGTCATGTCGGGCTTTGATCCCAAGGATTCGACCTCGCTCGATCTGGCGGTTCCGCAGTGGGAAGCCAATTTGTCGAGCGATCTCAAGGGTAAGAAGGTCGGCATTCCCAAGGAATATCGCCCCGATGGCCTGAACGAAGAAATCTCCGCCATGTGGGATCGCGGCATCGCCTGGCTGAAGGATGCGGGCGCCGAGGTGGTCGAAGTGTCGCTGCCGCATACCAAATATGCGCTGCCGACTTACTATATCATCGCGCCGGCCGAGGCGTCTTCGAACCTCGCCCGCTATGACGGCGTGCGCTATGGCCAGCGCGACCTGCCCGATGGGGCGGGATTGCAGGATATGTATGCCGCGACCCGCGCCGCCGGCTTCGGGCCGGAGGTGAAGCGCCGCATCATGATCGGCACCTATGTTCTGTCGGCCGGTTTCTATGACGCCTATTATACGCAGGCGCAGAAGGTCCGGGCGCTGATAGCGCGCGATTTCGAACAAGCCTTTGAAAAGTGCGACCTGTTGCTGACGCCGACCGCGCCGAGCGCGTCGTTCGCGCTGGGTGAGAAGCAGGCCGATCCGCTGGCCATGTATCTGAACGACGTCTTCACCGTGCCGGCTTCGCTGGCGGGACTGCCGGCGATGGCGGTGCCGGGCGGGCTGGATTCGGCCGGGCTGCCGATCGGCTTGCAGATCATCGGCAAGGCGCTGGACGAACAAACCGTGCTGAACGCGGCCCTCGCGATCGAGGAGCGTTCGGGCTTCACGGCGCGGCCGGACAAGTGGTGGTAAATAATCATCGTCATGCCAGCGAAGGCTGACATCTCAGACGATGTGGCACGACATACGAGAAAGATCCCAGCCTTCGCTGGGATGACGGTGTGAAAAGATGACTGAATCAACCTATCGCATCCAGGGTGCAACCGGCGAGTGGGAGGTCGTGATCGGCCTGGAAGTCCATGCGCAGGTGACGTCGAACGCCAAGCTCTTTTCCGGCGCGGCGACGGCTTTCGGTGCGGAGCCGAACACGCAGGTCAGCCTGATCGACGCGGCGATGCCTGGCATGCTGCCCGTGCCCAACCGCGAGTGCATCCGTCAGGCGGTGCGCACCGGCATGGCGATCGATGCGCAGATCAACAAATGGTCGCGTTTCGACCGGAAAAATTATTTCTACGCGGATCTGCCGCAGGGATATCAGATCAGCCAGCTTTATCACCCGATCGTGGGTGAGGGCGCGATCGACATCGTGCTGGATGAGAAGAACCCGCAGGCCAGCACCAAGCGGATCGGTGTCGAGCGCATCCATGTCGAGCAGGATGCCGGCAAGCTGATGCATGATCAGCATCCGACCAGCTCCTATGTCGACCTCAATCGTTCCGGCGTGGCGCTGATGGAAATCGTGTCGAAGCCGGACATGCGTTCGCCTGCAGAAGCAGGGGCTTATCTTTCGAAGCTGAGAACGATCCTGCGCTATGTCGGATCGTGCGACGGCAATATGGATCAGGGGTCGATGCGCGCCGACGTCAACGTGTCGGTGCGTCGTCCGGGCGAAGAATTCGGCACCCGCACCGAAACCAAGAACGTCAACTCGGTTCGCTTCGTGATGGCCGTGGTCGAGCATGAAGCGAACCGTCAGGTCGATGTGCTGGAGGCCGGCGGCAAGATCGTGCAGGAAACGCGCCTTTACGACCCGGATCGCAATGAGACCCGCTCGATGCGATCGAAGGAAGATGCGCATGACTATCGCTACTTCCCCGATCCCGACCTGTTGCCGCTGGAACTGGATGATGCGTTTCTGGAGGCATGCCGCCAGTCGCTGCCCGAACTGCCCGACGCCAAGCGGGCGCGCTATGAAGGCGCTTTGGGTCTGTCCGCCTATAATGCCGCGACGCTGACGGCCGACGCCGACACGGCGCGCTGGTTCGAAGCGCTGCTGGCCGAAGGCGCGCGCATTCAGAAGAAGAGCGAGGGCGAGGTCGCCAAGGCATCGGCCAACTGGCTGCTGTCGGAACTCTATGGCGCGCTCAACCGCATTGGCAAGTCGCTGGAAGATAGTCCGGTAAGCCCTGAAGAAGGCGCCGAATTGCTGGCGCTGGTGGCCGACGGCACCATCAGCGGCACGATCGCCAAGCAGGTGTTCGAGATCATGCTGGAAACGGGCGACAAGCCCGGCAAGATCGTCGAGGAAAAGGGCCTGAAGCAGACGTCCGACACCGGCGCGATCGAAGCGGCTGTGGCCAAGGTGCTGGCCGACAATGGCGACAAGGTCGAGCAGTATCGCGGCGGCAAGGAAGCTTTGTTCGGCTTCTTCGTCGGCCAGACGATGAAAGCGATGCAGGGCAAGGCGAACCCACAGGTCGTCAACGAACTGGTGAAGAAGGCGCTGGCGGGCTGATCAGGCCATTATGCCACCGTGCTTTAAATATCACCCGTTCGCCCTGAGCTTGTCGAAGGGCTGCTCTTTTTTTCAAAGTAAAAAGTGAAGAACGGGGCTTCGACAGGCTCAGCCCGAACAGAAGTTGGGTGATCCGAGATGCCCAATGTTTTAGCTGATCTGGCTTGAGCCGGGGAATGATCCATGTTCCATGGCCTTTCGAAAGGGGGCCATGAATATGCGACTGGATCATCGCATTCTGATCGGCGGCGTTGTCGCCATGCTGCTGCCCGCTTTGTCGCAAGCCGCTTTGTCGCAAGCCGCTGCGGCGTCGGCAGTCCCGCGCGCGTCGATTGCCTTTCCTTTGTCGGACGTCGTCGGCCCGGTGCGCGCCGGGTTGCTATGCCTGCCCAATGGCAATTTGCACGGCAGGGATTTTCTACGGTCGGATGCCGATCTTTCGGTGCGGCTTCAGGACGTGATGGCTGAAGGCGATCAGACGGACCTCGGCACGCTCACCATCCGGTTACAGGCGCTGTCCGCTAAGCTTTGCGCGAAATCATGGGGCGTCATGGGCATTGGCGACAGAAAGGCGCTGTCCGGGAAAGCCGAATTTGCGTTCGCATGGTCCACCGATCCGACGCAATCTTCACCAGACAAGGTGACGCGCATTACCGTCAGGCTGGGCAAGGGGCAGGCGATGCCGCCTGACGAGATCATGCAGGAGGCATTGCGGCGATTGGTGGTCGAGATCAGGCAGCAACTGCCATAAAATAAGGGGCGCCGCCGGGGGGACCGGCGACGCCCCTCTTTTATGCCCGGCGCCCTTGGGGAGGGATTGTTGCCGGAGCGGAAGGGACGGACCGGGAGGGTCTGTGGGGTGTGGTCCGCCCCTTCATCTTCAAGACGTCACAGGACGAAATTAACCGTCGCCCTAAATGAGATGGCGACGTGATTTTGTTGTTCCTCCGCGCCAAATTCGCCGCCGACCCGGAACGTGTCGGTGCCGCCATAAAGGCGCGCCCGGCCGGTCCAGCCGCTGGTGCGGTCTTCCGATACCAGGGTGAATTCGTCGCCGTCCTTGAAATAGGCGGTGGTGTCGCCCAGCCCGCCGCCGATGATCTGGCGACGGCCGCCCTCCAGTTCCAGCCGGAGCCAGCCATTTTCCCGGTCCATGCTGCCGAAATCATAGCCCGCGGTCATGGTGCCGTTGACTGTGGTTTCGTCGCTGGTGCGGCCCAGCACCGTCAGATTGAAGGCGTCTCCGCCGCCGGTTTCGGCATAGCCATCCTCTTTCAGGCGATAATAGTCGATGCCGACGGCCGGGCGCAGGCTGAAGCGGCCCATCTGCTTCTGATAGGAAGCCCCCGCCGTGGCCGAATAGAGCTGACCATCCCATTTGCCATAGGCGGTGCGGGTGACGTCGCCATTGTCGAAATGGCGCGATCCGTCGAAATTGATCATCGCAGCGGAGAGGCGGGCGAATGCCTGTAGCGGACCCCACTGACCGCGCCAGTGCGCCGCCAGTTCATATTGATCGGAATCGACCGCATTGTTGGAGCCGCCGCTGCTATCGCTGCCATGGACATAGGCGAAGGAGCCGCCGAACGCGCCCAGATCGGTCAGATATTCGACGCCGCCGCCCGCGCCCCAGCCGTTAATGTCGTAGGAGTCGGTGCTGCCCACGCTCTTGGCGCTGCCAAAGGCGACCTGTTGCAGCCAGAAACCCAGACGGCCGTCCTTGGTGCGATAAATGCCGTTGGGATCGGACAGGATGCGCGCGGTGGCGCGCGACCCGGCCGTTACCGCTTCGAACGTGCCGCCGGCATGATCGGGCAGCATCTGGCGCAGATTGGCGGTCAGCGCTTCGCCGGTGCTGATACCCAGATAGGCGCCGGCGATATCGCTGTCATTGTCCAGCGCGTTGAAGATGGCCGAATAGGCGCGCGCCAGCGATCCGGTCAGGCCCAGGTCCGAAACGGTCTTCGCCGCGACGGAAAGGGTGACAGTGCCGGCGGTGGCGTCGCTCGCCACCGACCCCTTGAACATATAGGGCAGGACGGTGGCGGCGCCGAGCGTCGGCGATCCGCTGAGCGATCCGGCGCGTACGATGACATAGTCGCCTTCCGATCCGCCGATCTGGGTCAGGTTGACCTTGACCTGCGATCCGCTGGCGAAGCTGGCGGCGCCGGCGACGTCATAGGTGGTATGTGTCCCTGCATCGGCATTGATGGTGACGCCGATGCTGGAGGTTGCGCCGGCCGAAAGCGAGGCGAGCGCCACCGATCCGGTGTTGGTGGCGTTCAGCGTCCCGCCGTTCAGCACGACATTGGTGCTGCCCGCATTGCTGATCGCGCCCGACAGGGAGGATGTGCCGCCCAGTGTCAGCGTGCCGGCGCTGCTGCCGAAATCGACCCCGCCGCTGAGGCTGGCGGTGTCGGCCAGGGACAGGCTGTTGTTGCCCGCGCCGAAGGCGATATTGCCGGTCAGCTTCGATGAACCCGACAGCGTGATGCTGTCATTGCCCGCGCCGGTGCTGACATTGCCGGCGATGGCGCCGGCCGTTACCGTCATGACGTCATTGCCCGATCCCAGTCGGATGTCGCCGCCGATCGACGGCGCGGTCGCGGTGGCGGAGGCCAAGCCCTGCGTCAGGGTGACGCCGCTGCTGTTGGCGCTCATGTCGATGGCGATGTTGGTCGCGCCGCCCGACGCCGTGATGGTGCCGGTGTTGCTGAGCGAGGAAACGGTGCCCGAGGAATCGAGGAAGGCGATCGCCGTGCCCTTTTCCGTGCTGGATGCCGTCGCGACGATCCGGCCGCTGACCTTGAGCGCATCGACCGAAGCGCCCGCGTCGATCACCAGACCGCGCGCGGCGGTGCCCGTCAGGGCCGATCCGGTTGCGCCCACGGTGCCGCCGACTTCGATCGTGCCGGTCGATGCGCCCGATCCCAGACGCAGGCCGGTGGCGTTGCTGTCATAGGAAATGGCGGCCACGCTGCCGTTCACCAATATGCCCTTGGCGATGGTGACGTCGCCACCCAGACCGCCGATCACCATGCCGTTGGCGGCAACCCCGTCATAAATGCCATAGCCCGCGACGCCGCCCTTGACGATCAGGCCATAGCCCGAACTGTCGGCCGCCACGACGCCGATGGCGGTGTCCTCACTGGCCGAACCGATTTGCACGGCGGCGGCGGAGCCATAGGTCGCGACGGCGGCTGTGCCTTCGGTGCTGTCGGTCAGGCCATCGTCATCGATGTCGGTATCGTCTTCGTCATCATCGTCGCTGGCGGTTGGGGGCACATCAAAGATGATGCCGCCGGTGACATTGCCGGCGATGACCAGCGCCGATCCGCCCTGAAGCAGGTCGTCCGCATCCAGTTTCGAAACGTCGGTGGGGCGCGATGTGCTGCGATAGCCGGTGCTGACGATCGTGCCCTGAATCTTCACTGCGCCGGCGACGTCGCCCAGCAGCGCCGCGCCGATGCTGTTGGCGCCGGTGACGGACGTCGTGCCGCGCAGCGTGACATTGCCGGTGACGTCGTTGGCCACCACGCCATAGCCGTTGTCGCCGATCACGCTGGTTGTGCCGCTGGTCGACAGGTTGCCGGTCAGCATGCTGTCGATGCGGATGCCGGCCGACTGGTTGCCCTCGATCGAAATGGTGCCGCTGTGGATGATGTCGCCGCTATGGCCTGCGTCCGACTGCACCCAGATGGCGTTCTTGCCGCTGCCCCTGGCGAAGGCGCCGTCGACATCGCCATCGCTGTCCGTATCGGTGGCGGTGTAATCCTCCGTGAGGGTGATGGTGCCGCTGTTGGTCACGACGCCACTGGTGCCGGGCGCGACCAATATGCCGGTGACGTTATTGGCGTCGTTGATCGTGATCGTGCCGGCATTGGTGACGGCATGGTTGCTGTCCATCGTCACGCCTGTGCCGCTGGTCAGGGTGATCGATCCGGCCGATGTGATGTTGATGGAATCGGCCGCCCCGCTGGCCACTGTGGACGTTCTGACGGCGGCGGTGGTCGCTGTGCTGATGCTGGTTTCGGCAGCCGCTTCGGCCACGGTCAGCGCCACCAGGACGGGGGCGATGGCCGTGCAGGCCAATAGATGTCGCATGATGTCTCCTCTGCGTGTCGCGCTCGGTTTTATGTGCGCGCGTGCGCTTGGGACGACGCCAGGGCGGGTCTTCCGTCAGGTAAAGCGATGAATAGATGTTCAGAAAGCGAAATCGACGCCGATGCGGAGGGTGCGGGGGCGCAGCGGGGTATAATAATCGGTGCGCAGGTCGAACGGCGTACCCAGTGAGAAGCGATTGCCGTTGCTGTCGAGCAGGTTGGTGATCGACAGCGAATATTGCACCGGCCCGCGGGTCAGCACGGCGGACAGGCTGGTGTCGACATAATCGCCCTGCGTCTGGCCCAGGATCGGCCCGACGCCCAGCCGCGACTTGCCGACATAGCGGGCCGAACCGGACAGGGTGAAGCGCATGGCGTTGCCCAGCGTCGCCCGATAATCGAACGCAAGCCGGCCGCCCAGATTGGCGACATTGGGCAGGCTGAGCGAGCGGCCGTCATAGGAAAGCGCGCGGACGAAATCGGTCGGCTGGGTCAGGCGGCTGTCATTATAGATGATGCTGCCGTCCAGGGTCAGCGCGAGGATCGGCCGCACGACGATGCGCCCTTCCACCGTGTAGATGCGCCCGTCGCCGATATTGGCGGTGGTGGGCAGGCCGATCCGGTCGGTGACGTCCGCCTGAATGTTGCGCCAGTCGGTATAGGCGACATTGGCGCTGGCGGCGAACAGATCGCGACCCGGCACGCCCTTGCGCGCGCCGACTTCGAAGGTGGAGGCGCGGTCATTCTGATAGCGGCGCACGCGCTGATCATCGACGGCGAGGCCGCCGGGACGGAAACCCTGCTGGAAACGGGCATAGAGAGTGATGTCCGGGATTGCGTCGGTCAGCAGGGATGCGGACGGCAGGAAGATGGTTTCGCTGCGATCGGCCTGCGCCTCCGCCCGGGCGAGATCGGCCGAGGCGGAAAGGGCTGCGACCGGATCGAGCGCTTCGCCCGACAGGCGGCTGTTGGTCAGGCGGCCGCCGACCGTGCCGATGAGGCCCCGGATCGGTTCGAACGAGGCTTCGCCGAACAGGGTTGCTTCCCTGACCATATTGCGCACGCCGGTTGCCGACGCAGCCCGGCCACGGCCATAGAGCGGGACGCCGGGCAGAATTTCCGGCTGCATCGGCGTGATCGTGCCGAACGAGGTAAGCGACCGGTTGAGATTGGATGTGCTCTGGAGATAGGAGGCGCCCAAAATCCAGCCCAGACCATTATCGAGATCGCGCACCAGCCGGTTTTCGGTGGAAAAGATATCGACCTTGTTGCGCTGGCGGAACAGGGCGGGTGCGCCGCCGGGCTGGGTCGCGTCATAGCTTTCGGTCAGGATGTTGCGGACATAGCCGGTCGAGGACACGAAGCGCAGCGTGTCCCATTGCCGCTCGATCCGCAGATTGCCGAGCAGATAGTCGGAATAATAAGGCTGGGCGACGGAGGAGGCGCGTTCCAGCCGGCCGACCGAGCGGCTGGCATATTGGGCGTCGTCGCCGTCGATATGCTGGTAGACGCCGGTCAGGTCGATCGTCCAGTTTTCATCAGGCGCAAAACGCAGCGCGGCGCGGCCGCCATAGGTGCGGGTGCGGTTGACGTCATCCTTGCCGCGATTGACGTCGTCTATGTAGCCGCCATCCTGCACGCCATAGCCCACGACGCGCAGCGCCAGCTTCTCCGAGACGATCGGCAGATTGAGCGTGGCGGACAGGTCGCCGCCCGGATCGCCATGCTGGGTGGCGGACAGGCCAGCCGACATTTGCCCGCCAAATTCGGCCAGATTGGGGGCGTTGGGCATCACGCGGATGATGCCGCCCAATGATCCCGCGCCATAAAGCGTGCCCTGCGGTCCTTCCAGCACCTCGACCCGGCCGACGTCGTAGAGTTTGAGGTCAGGGTCGGGCGCGGCATAGTTGAGGCGCATGTCGCCCAGATACTGGCCGGTAGTCGCCTGCGTCGGGCCGGCGACGCCCGAATCCGCGATCGCACGAATGAACAGCTTGTTGCGGCCCGCACCGGCATGGGTGGAGCTGAGGCTGGCGACGCGGGACAGCAAGGTGGCGGTGCCGCCTGCCGCTTCGCCGGTCGTGAAAGCGCCGCTGCCCAGGGTTTCGACCATGCCGGCATAGCGTGGCAGAGGCGTGTCCCGCTTGGAGGCGGTGACGATGATCTCAGCGGGTGGCTGGTCTGGCGCGGGCGCGGCTGCGATAGGAGCGATTGCTGCTGCGGGTGATGGCGCGCGGGCGGCGCGCAGGATGCGCCAGCCATTGTCGCCCACGCGCTGCGCCTTGGCGTCGCTGCCCTTCAGCATCCGTCGAAGCGCGTCCTGCGCGGTCATGCGCCCCCGGACTTCGGGGGTGCGGATGCCGGCCAGAGACTGGTCCGACATGCCGATGCTGGCCCCCGTCTGACGGCCGAGCGCAAGCACCGCATCCCCGAGCCGGCCGGGGGCGATGCTGATATCCTGTCTGTCCGCCGCTAGAGCGGGAGTCGCTGTTGCTGTTGCCAGGGCGGTGACGATCAGAAGGTCAGTTCGGCGACCCATTGCCCTCCTTCAACAGCCACCCGTCCCCCTGACGGACGGCGGAAAGCCCCATCAGCGGCGCGGCCTCCGCAAAGAAGCGCGCGGGATCGCGATCCAGCCGGATCGTGCCGGTGAAGCGCATCGCCTGCGCCTGTGGCGTGAAACGCACGGACAGGCCCAGCGATCGGGCGGCGTCTTCGGCCACCTGAGTCACCGGAGCGTTGGCGTAGACCAGCTGCCCTTGCCGCCAGCTGGCGACGGTGGCGGGCGCGACGTCCATGACGCGCAGCCCCTGCGCATCGTCGGACAAAGCGCGGCCGGCGGGCAGGGCGATCGCTTCGGCCTGCGGATTATAGATCACCTTGCCCTCCGACACGCCGATGCGGGTCGCGGCGGCGGTGTGGACGATGTTGAAGACGGTGCCGGCATCTTCGAATATGGCGTCGCCCACAGTGACGCGGAACGGGTTGGCGACGTCATGACGCACGGTGAAGGCGGCTTCGCCCGCGTCCAGCGCGGCAAAGCGCGCGTCCTTGCGATCGAAGCGCATGGTGGTGCCGCCGTTCATCTCCACCTTCGTTCCGTCGTCCAGCGCGATGATGCGGATTTCGCCGGGGCGGGTGGTGACGCTGTATATGTCGCTGCGGTTGAACATGGCGATGGAGACGGTTGCGACCAGCGCCGCCGCCACCGCGCCGCCAGCGATCCAGCGGAGCGGTCGACGCGCGCGAACGCCCGGATCGTTCGCCGCGACCGGCATCGCCACAGGTTCGACGGGGACGATGCTGTCCAGGTCGCTGTCCGCCGCCATCAGCGCATCATAGGTGGCCCCATGCGCGGGGTCGGCCTCCAGCCATAGGGTGAAGCCGTCCCAGTCGGTAAATTCGGGATCGCGGGTGCGGATGACCCAACCCAGCGCCTCCTCGTCAATCATGGCTCCAGCCCTGTTCCTTTTTGCCCCTTACAGAGCCTGACGCCGCCGACCGCATCATTCCGTATCCATTTTCTGCTTCAGGCTCAGCATCGCCCGATACGCCTTTTGCAGATCCTTCTCCACCGTGGTCAGGCTGACGCCCAGTTCCTCGGCAATGACGCGCTGACCCACCCCTTCGATGCGGAAGCGGCGGAACACCAGTTCGACCCGCGGCCCCAGATCGCGCAGCACGGCGCGCGCCTGATCCAGTTTCTGATTGAGGATCATGCGTTCGTCGATCGCGATATCCTCGCTGGGGTCGGACATGACGCCGCCGGCTCCTTCTGCCCAATCCTGTTCGCGCCGTTCGCGCCGGCTGGACGAACGATAACGATCCAGCATCAGATTATTGGCCATGCGATAGAGATAGGGCAGCGGATCGGACACCGGGCCAAGATCCTTGGCCTCCAGCTTCATCCACATGTCCTGCATCAGATCTTCGGCATCGTCGCCCGCGCCGCGTGCGCGCACGAAGCGCAGCAGGGCAGGGCGGTTCGCCATGAAGATTGCGGAGAGGCCGGTGGCCATGCCTGTAAGGTCCGTTATGCGCTGTTCTGGCGCGTTGCCATAGAGGGGGCGGCGGGGTCTTGGCAACGGCCAAGCTGTTTACCTGCGCGCGTCGCTGCTTTAGCGCGGTCGGTAGGGACGAGATCGGAGCGGCGCAGAACATGACGACAGGCGTGAACAGGGCGGCGGCGCAGGCGGCGGGGATGGATGTGGACCGGCTGGAGGCGCTGGTCGCGCATCTCGACCGCACTTACCTGTCGACCGGCAAATTGCCGCATATGCAATTGCTGCTGTCGCGCGATGAAGAGGTGCTGCTGTCGGTAGCGAAAGGGCAGGCCCGCGCCAGTGGCGAGGCGTTGCAGGCGGATGCCCTCTATCGCATCGCATCCATGACCAAGCCGGTGACGTCGGTCGCCTTCATGATGCTGGTGGAGGCGGGGAGGGTCGCGCTGGATACGCCGGTGACGGATGTGGTCCCGGAATTTGCCGACCTGCGCGTGGGACGTGGCAACAAGGCCAAGCCGGCGCGCGCGATGCTGATGATCGACCTGATGCGCCATACATCGGGCCTGACCTATGGCCTGCAGCACCAGACGCCGATCGACGCGCGCTATCGCAAGCTGGGGCTGGACGAATTTCAGCAGCCGCGCACATCGAACCAGTTCGTCGCCGATCTGGCGACCCTGCCGCTGGAATTTTCGCCCGGCGAGCGATGGAATTATTCGGTGTCGACCGATGTGCTGGGCGTGGTGGTCGAGCGGTTGATGGGCGCTGATCTGGAGAGCATCTTCCGTGATCGCATCTTTGATCCTCTGGGCATGGTGGATACGACCTTCATGCTGCCCGACGAGAAGGCGCATCGCATGACCGACGCCTGGAAGCTGACCGGGAAGGGCGGACTGAGCGTCGCTGACCTTGGCGCGCGCAGCGGATGGCGGCGCAAGGGGCGCTTCCTGTCAGGCGGCGGCGGCCTGGTGTCGTCGCTGGCGGACTATCACCGCTTTGCCCGAATGCTGCTGCGCGGCGGCGAACTGGATGGCGTGCGACTGCTGGCGGCGGAGACGGTGGCGCAGATGCGCAGCAACCAGTTGCCGGGCGGCGGCGATCTGGCCAGCATGTCCAGTGCGATGTTCAGCGAAGCGGACTATCAGGGCGTGGGCTTTGGTCTGGGATTCGCCATGAACCTGGAGAACCAGGAATTTTACTGGGGCGGCGTGTTTTCGACCTATTTCTGGATCGACCCGGTGGAACGGCTGATCGGCCTGTTCGCAACCCAGCATCTGCCGTCCAGCACCTATCCCGTCCGGGCGGAATTGCGCGCGGGAGTGCGGGACGCGCTGATACGCCGAAACGGGTAAAGAATGGCTTAGAAAACTGGCTGAAATCAGCCGATATTTCTTGTTGCGCTGCAAAAATGGCGATGGCGCGGGGCAAGGGGCTGTGTCATCATCCTGCTCGACTCAACAGGGGGAACAGCGCCGATGAACCTCAAGGGCCAGACCGAACTTCCCAAACCCGCGCCGCGACAGTTCGACCCGGAAGTCCTCGCCCATGAGATTGTCGAGCGGCTGACCTATCGCATCGGCAAGAATGCGGCCGCGGCCAAGCCGCATGACTGGCTCTATGCCGTCATCCTGTCGATCCGCGACCGGGTGATCGACGCCTGGATCACTTCCACCCAGAAAACCTATGAGGAAGAAGGGCGAAGGGTCTATTATCTGAGCCTGGAATTTCTGATCGGCCGGCTGATGCGCGATGCGGCGTCCAACATGGAAATGCTGGACGATATGCAGGCGGCGCTCAGTTCACTGGGCGTCGATATCGACATCATCGCCGCGCTGGAGCCGGATGCGGCGCTGGGCAATGGCGGTCTGGGCCGGCTGGCGGCCTGCTTCATGGAGAGCATGGCGACGGTGGACGTGCCGGCCTATGGCTATGGCATCCGCTATGTGAACGGCATGTTCCGGCAGGAAATCAGCGACGGCTGGCAGGTGGAACTGCCCGAAACCTGGCTGGCGCATGGCAATCCCTGGGAATTCGAGCGGCGCGAGGCGAGCTATGAAGTCGGCTTTGGCGGGCGCGTTGATCCGGCGGAGAGCGAGGATGCCGGGCCGCACCAGATGCAGTGGAAGCCCAGCGAGCGTGTGATCGCCACCCCCTATGACACGCCGATCGCTGGCTGGCGGGGCAAGCGGGTCAACACGCTGCGCCTGTGGGAAGCGCAGCCGATCGATCCGATCCTGCTCGACAAGTTTAATGCCGGCGACCATCTGGGCGCTCTGTCGGAAAGTAACCGGGCCGAAGCGTTGACTCGCGTCCTTTATCCGGCGGACAGTTCGCCGGCGGGGCAGGAATTGCGGCTGCGGCAGGAATATTTCTTCTCCTCCGCATCGTTGCAGGACATTGTTCGCCGGCATATCCAATATTTTGGCGATGTTCGCACTCTGGCCACCAAGGCGGCGATCCAGCTGAATGACACCCATCCGGCGGTTGCGGTGGCGGAGCTGATGCGGATATTGATGGACGATCATGGCGTCGATTTCGGCGAAGCATGGGACGTCACCCGCGCCACGTTCAGCTACACCAACCATACATTGCTGCCCGAAGCGCTGGAAAGCTGGCCGGTGCCCCTGTTCGAACGGCTGCTGCCGCGCCACATGCAGATCGTCTATGCGATCAACAGCAAATTGCTGGGCGAGGCGCGCAAGTCGGGCCAGTTTGATGACCAGTCGATCGGCGCGATATCGCTGATCGACGAGGGAGGCGAACGGCGGGTGCGCATGGGCAATCTGGCCTTTGCCGGATCGCACAGCGTCAACGGCGTGTCGGCGCTGCACACCGACCTGATGAAGGTCACGGTTTTTGCCGACCTGCACAAGCTGTATCCGGCGCGGATCAACAACAAGACCAATGGCGTCACTTTTCGCCGCTGGCTGATGCAGTGCAACCATGGCCTGTTCGAACTGATCCGCGAGGCGATCGGCGACAGGTTCATGGACGATCCCGAAGCGCTGCGCGATCTGGACCCCTTTGCCGACGACAGCGTATTTCAGGAGAAATTTCTGGAGGTCAAGCGCGCCAACAAGGGCGCGCTGTCGGACCTGTTGCGCCGGCGCGTGAACGCCCGGATCGATCCGGCGGCGCTGTTCGACATTCAGATCAAGCGCATTCACGAATATAAGCGCCAGTTACTCAACATCGTGGAAACCGTGTCCCTGTACGACCAGATACGGTCGCACCCGGAAAAGGACTGGGTGCCGCGCGTCAAGCTGTTCGGGGGCAAGGCCGCGTCCAGCTATCATAACGCGAAACTGATCATCAAGCTCGCCGGCGACGTCGCCCGCGCGGTCAACCATGATCCGGCGGTGCAGGGGCTGCTGAAGGTTCAGTTCGTGCCCAATTACAACGTCTCCATGGCGGAAATGATGATCCCCGCCGCCGACCTGTCCGAACAGATTTCGACGGCGGGGCTGGAGGCTTCGGGTACGGGCAATATGAAGTTCGCGGTCAATGGCGCGCTGACCATCGGCACGCTGGACGGCGCGAATGTCGAGATGCGCGACCATGTGGGGGATGAGAATATCATCATATTTGGCCTGACCGCGCAGGAAGTGAATGATCGGCGCGCCAAAGGCTATACTCCGCGCGACGTCATCGGGCAGAGCCGCGAACTGGGGCAGGCGCTGGATGCGATCGCTGGCGGCGTCTTCTCGCCCGACGACCCGGACCGGTACAAGGGGTTGATCCAGGGCATTTACGACCATGACTGGTTCATGCTGGCGGCCGATTTCGACAGCTATTCCGCCGCGCAGCGCCGGGTCGACGCGCTGTGGCTGGATCAGGCCGTCTGGGCGAAGAAGGCGATCCACAATGTCGCCCGAATGGGATGGTTCTCGTCCGACCGGACGATCCGGGAATATGCGACCGACATCTGGAAGATGCCCGGATGATGGGGAGCCAGGAATAGGTGCTGGACGCGGAGCGGATTGATCGGCTGGTACAGGGGCTGGATGACGATCCCTTCGCTACGTTTGGCGTGCATCCCGCTGAAAAAGGCTTCACCGCCTGCGTTTTGATGCCGCAAGCGGTGCGCGTGCAGGCGCAGACGCTGGCGGGCAAGGCGGTGGGTACGCTGGAACGGGTGCATGAGGACGGGCTGTTCTTTGGCCCGGTCACGATCCGCAAGCGCCAGCCGCTGCGCTATATCGCGGTCTATGGCGATGGCAGCGATTATGCGCTAGTCGACCCCTATGGCTTTGGCCCGGTGCTGGGACCGATGGACGATCATTATTTTTCAGAAGGATCGCACGGTCGGCTGTTCGACAAGCTGGGCGCTCATGTCATGACCCATGAAGGGGCGACCGGCACGCATTTCGCGGTGTGGGCGCCCAATGCCCGGCGCGTGTCGGTGGTGGGCGATTTCAACCGCTGGGACGGGCGGCGCGGATTGATGCGGCATCGCGCCGATGCGGGCGTGTGGGAGATTTTCCTGCCCGAAGTCGGGCCGGGCAGCGCCTATAAATATGAGATTGTCGGCGCGGATGGCGTGGTGTTGCCGCTCAAGGCCGACCCCTTCGCCTTTCAGTGCGAATTGCGCCCGTCCACCGCCTCCATCGTCGCCGCGCCACCGGATCACAGATGGGGCGACGACCGGCACCGCGAACATTGGCGCGTCAGCGATGCGCGTCGCCAGCCCGTGTCCATCTATGAAGTCCATGCCGGGTCGTGGCAGCGGGATGATCAGGGTGATTTCCTGAGCTGGGACGAACTGGCCAATCGCCTGATCCCCTATGTCGTCGGCATGGGTTTTACCCATATCGAATTTCTGCCGATCAGCGAATATCCCTATGATCCCAGTTGGGGATATCAGACGCTGGGCCTCTATGCGCCGACGGCGCGGTTCGGCGATCCGGCTGGGTTCGCGCGTTTTGTCGACGGGGCGCACCGGGCGGGAATCGGCATCATTCTGGATTGGGTGCCGGCGCATTTCCCGACCGACGAACATGGGCTGGCCCGCTTCGACGGCACGGCGCTCTATGAACATGCCGATCCGCGCAAGGGATTTCACCCCGACTGGAACACCGCCATCTATAATTTCGGGCGGCGGGAAGTCGCGCAATATCTCACCAACAATGCGCTGTTCTGGGCCGAGCGATACCATGTCGACGGGTTGCGCGTGGATGCCGTCGCGTCGATGCTGTATCTCGATTATTCGCGCCAGCCCGGCGAATGGATACCCAATGATCATGGCGGGCGGGAGAATGTGGAGGCGGTCGATTTCCTTCAGCAGATGAACAAGGCGCTCTATGGGACGCATCCGGGCGTCATGACGATCGCGGAAGAATCGACCAGTTGGCCCGGCGTGTCGCAACCGGCGCATGCGGGTGGGCTGGGCTTCGGCTTCAAATGGAACATGGGCTTCATGCACGACACGCTGCGTTATCTGGCGCGTGATCCGGTGCATCGCGCCCATCATCATGACGATATCACCTTTGGCCTGATGTACGCCTTTAGCGAGAATTTCGTGCTGGCGCTCAGCCATGACGAGGTGGTGCATGGCAAGGCGTCGCTGCTGCACAAGATGGCGGGCGACGACTGGCAGAAGTTTGCGACGCTGCGGGCTTATTATGGCCTGATGTGGGGCTATCCGGGCAAGAAGCTGCTGTTCATGGGGCAGGAATTCGCCCAGCGCGGCGAATGGAGCGAGGATCGCGCGCTCGACTGGGAACTGCTGGAGCATGCGCCGCACCAGGGGGTGCAGCATCTGGTGGCGGACCTTAACGAGCTATATCGCTCCCGCGCGGCGCTGCATGCGCGCGATTGTGAGGCCGAAGGGTTTGAATGGGTGCTGGTGGACGGCGCGGCGGATTCTGTCTTTGCCTGGCAAAGGCGCGCGCCCGGCGCCCGGCCGATCGTCATCATCAGCCATTTTACCCCGGTGTTGCGCCATGGATATCGGATGCGGCTGCCTTCGGGCGGGCGCTGGCGCGAGATATTGAACAGCGACGCCACCGTCTATGGCGGCAGCGGCGCGGGCAATCTGGGCATGGTGCATGCCGATGAGGAGGGGTGGGCCAACATCACCATCCCGCCCTTCGCAACCTTGATGCTGGAACTGGATTATTGATTACCGACGGGGCGCGTGCAGGCGAAACGCGGGCAAAGTGAGGAGAGGCCCAGAAGTGCAGACCAAATATCAGCCGATCGCGCGTGACGCCATGGCCTATGTTCTGGCCGGGGGACGCGGCAGCCGCCTGTCCGAACTGACCGACAAGCGCGCCAAGCCTGCCGTCCATTTCGGCGGCAAGGCGCGGATCATCGACTTCGCTCTTTCCAATGCACTGAACAGCGGCATCCGCCGTATCGGCGTGGCGACCCAATATAAGGCGCATTCGCTGATCCGCCATTTGCAGCGTGGCTGGAATTTCCTGCGCCCCGAACGCAATGAAAGTTTCGACATATTGCCCGCCAGCCAGCGCATTTCCGAAAGTCAGTGGTATGAGGGCACGGCCGACGCCGTGTTCCAGAATATCGACATCATCGAAAGCTATGCGCCCGAATATATGGTCATCCTGGCGGGCGACCATGTGTACAAGATGGACTATGAGTTGATGCTGCAGCAGCATGTGGATAGCGGCGCGGATGTGACCGTGGGCTGTCTGGAAGTGCCGCGCAAGGAGGCGGTCGGTTTCGGCGTCATGCATGTGGACGAAGCGGACGTCATCACCGACTTTGTGGAAAAGCCCAAGAACCCGCCGGCCATCCCCGGCCAGCCCGACATGGCGCTGGCGTCGATGGGCATTTATGTGTTCCGCACCCGCTTTCTGATCGAGCAATTGCTGCGTGACGCCGACGATCCGGCCAGCAAGCGCGATTTCGGTGGGGATATCATCCCCTATATCGTCAAGCATGGCAAAGCGGTGGCGCATCGTTTTTCCAGCAGCTGCGTGCGCGCGGAAAGCGAACTGGTGCCCTATTGGCGCGATGTCGGCACGATCGACGCCTATTGGCAGGCGAATATCGACCTGACAGATGTGGTGCCATCGCTCGATCTGTATGATCGCAGCTGGCCGCTATGGACCTATTCGGAAGTCACGCCGCCGGCCAAGTTCGTGCATAATGAGGATGGCCGGCGCGGATCGGCGACATCGTCGCTGGTGGCGGGGGGCTGCATCGTGTCGGGATCGTCGCTGCACCGCAGCCTGCTGTTTTCGGGCGTGCGCACGCACAGTTTTTCGTCCGTCACAGAAAGCATCATCATGCCCAATTGCGAGATCGGACGTGGCGCGCGATTGCATAAATGCGTGGTCGATTCCGGGATCATCATCCCGCCCGGCCTGATCATTGGCGAAAATCCCGATTATGATGCGCAGCGTTTCCGCCGCACCGAAAGCGGCATCTGTCTGGTGACGCAGGCGATGATCGATCAGCTGGCGGCCTGACCCGACCCATGACCATCAAGCTGCTGTCCGTCGCATCCGAAATCTATCCGCTGATCAAGACCGGGGGGTTGGCCGACGTCGTCGGCGCGCTGCCCGGCGCACTGGCGGGACATGGCGTGGCGGTGCGCACGCTGGTCCCGGGCTATCCCTCCGTCATCGCCCGGCAGGGGAAGGCGAAGGCGGTTCGCCGCTATGACGATCTGTTCGGCGCGCCGGCGACGATCCTGTCCGCGCAGGTCGAGGGCCTCGATCTGCTGGTGCTGGACGCGCCCGACTTTTTCGCGCGCGAAGGCGGTCCCTATGGCGATCATGGCGGTAATGACTGGGCCGACAATTGGCGGCGCTTTGCCGCTTTGTCGCGCGCCGGGGCGGATATTGCCGAAGGGGCGTTGAAGGGATGGCGGCCCGATGTCGTCCATGTCCATGACTGGCAGGCGGCGATGACCGCGGCCTATATGCGCTTTGGCCCGGCGGCGTCCGTACCCAAGCTGGTGACGATCCACAATCTGGCGTTTCAGGGGCGGTTCAGCGCCGGGATATTCGGCGGGCTGGGCCTGCCGCCCGAGGCATGGGGCGTGGATGGCGTCGAATATTATGGCGGCATCGGCTATTTAAAGGCGGGCCTGGTGTCGGCGGATGCGATCACCACGGTCAGCCCTACCTATGCGCAGGAAATCCGGTCTTCGGTCCATGGCATGGGGCTGGACGGCCTGATCAATGGCCGGGTCGACCGGCTGCATGGCATATTGAACGGGGTCGACACCGATATCTGGAACCCGGCCGCCGATGGGCTGATCGCCAAACCCTATAGCGCGCGCGCGCTGGGCGGGCGGGCGGTGAACCGGCGCGCACTGGAGCGGCGCTTCGGGCTGGATCAGGATGATGCGCCGATCTTCATTATCGTCAGTCGCCTGACCTGGCAGAAGGGCATGGATTTGCTGGTCGAGGCGCTGGACCATTTGGTCGATGCGGGCGCAAAGCTGGCGGTATTGGGATCGGGCGATCATCCGCTGGAAGGCGCGCTGCTGGGGGCGGCGGACCGGTATCGGGGACGAATCGGCGTGCAGATCGGCTATGACGAGCCGCTGTCGCATCTGTTGCAGGCGGGGGGCGACGCGATCCTGATCCCGTCGCGCTTTGAACCGTGCGGCCTGACCCAGCTTTATGGCCTGCGCTATGGCTGCGTGCCGGTGGTGGCGCGGGTCGGTGGGCTGGCCGACACGGTGATCGATGCCAATGAAGCTGCGGTGGCGGCGGGCGCGGCGACGGGGGTGGTGTTTGCGCCGTCCGATCCGCTCGCGCTACATGGAGCGATCAATCGGGTAGTCGATCTGTATCGCGACAAACCGGCCTGGCAGGCGATGCAACGCGCAGGCATGCGCGTCGATTTCTCCTGGACGCACAGCGCAGCGCGCTATGCCGCGCTCTATCGATCGCTGATCGCGGAGGCGGCATGACGCCCGGGCCGACGGTACAGGCGCAAGGGACGCGCTTTTCCGTCTGGTCGCCCGAGGCCAGCCAGTTGTGGCTCTGTCTGTTCGATGCGCAGGACCGCGAAACCCGCCTGCCCATGCTGCGCGATGCCGAGGGATATTGGCATGTCGAAGCGGCGGGCGTGGGTGTGGGAGCGCGCTATGGGTTGCGTGCCGATGGCCCTTATGATCCGGGCGCGGGCCTGTGGTTCGATCCCGACAAGCTGCTGATCGACCCCTATGCCGGCGCAATCGACCGGGCTTTCGTCTATGATCCGTTGCTGGCTGCGCTACGTGGGGAGGGCGTGGACACGGCGTCCTTGATGCCCAAGGGCGTGGTGACGGACACTTTATCGCCCGTGCCGATGGCGTCGCCGCGCTTTGATCCAGGCGGGCTTGTCTATGAAGTGCAGGTGCGTGGCTTCACCATGCAGCATCCCGATGTGCCGGCGGCGCAGCGGGGCACGATTGCAGCGCTCGCCCATCCGGCGGTGATCGCGCATCTCCAGGCGCTGCATGTGTCCGCGATCGAACTGATGCCGCTCAACGCCTGGATCGATGAGCGGCATCTGGGACCGTTGGGGCTGACAAACTATTGGGGCTATAATCCGGTCAGCTATTTCGCGATCGACCCGCGTCTTGCGCCGGGCGGCCTTGTTGAGCTGCGCTATACGGTGGCGGCGCTGCACGATGCGGGCATCGGCGTGATCCTGGACATGGTCTATAATCATGACGGGGAAAGCGATGCGATCGGCCCAACGCTGTCGCTGCGCGGGCTGGATGCGCGCAGCTATTTCCGGCACAAGGCCGACGGGCGGCTGATCAATGACACCGGGACCGGCAACAGCATCGCCTGCAACCATCCGGTGGTGCGCCGCCTGATCCTCGATTCGCTGCGCCATTTCGTGAAGCAGGCGGGGGTGGACGGGTTCCGTTTCGATCTGGGGCCGGCGCTGGGGCGGATGGAATATGGGTTCGATCCGTACGCGCCATTGTTGCAGGAGATGCGCGCAGATCCGCTGCTGGCCGACCGCATCCTGATCGCCGAACCCTGGGACATAGGGCCAGGGGGCTATCAGTTGGGGCGCTTTGGCGAAGGCTGGCTGGAGTGGAATGACCGCTATCGGGATGATATGCGGCGCTTCTGGCGTGGGGACGCGGGGATGATTGGTAGCTTCGCCACGCGGCTGGCGGGATCAGCCGACATATTCGGCGGAATGGCGACCCGCAGCGTGAATTTCCTCGCGGCGCATGACGGTTTCACGCTGGCCGACGTCATCGCCTATGAACAACGGCACAATGACGCCAATGGCGAAAATGGCCGCGATGGCCATGGCGAGAATTTCAGCTGGAACAATGGCGTAGAGGGTGCAAGCGACAATCCACAGGTGCAGGCGGCGCGGCGGCGCGACCTAAAGGCGTTGCTTTCCACGCTTTTTTGCTCGCGCGGGGCGATCATGCTGACGGCGGGAGACGAATTTGGCCGCAGCCAGCAGGGCAATAACAATGCCTATGCGCAGGACAATGCGATCAGTTGGATCGACTGGACAGGGCGCGACCGGGAGATGGAGGCGCACGCCTTTGCGCTGGCGGCCTTGCGGGCGGAGGCGGCGGATTTGCGGGGCACAACGATATTATCCGATGCCGATGTCGAGTGGCTGAACGAGGATGGCCAGCCGCTGGATGCCGGGCAATGGGAAGATAGGGGCCGCCGGCGGCTGACGCTGCGCTATCGGGCGAGCGGCCTGGCCGTCTGCGTCAATGGCAGCGATGCGGCCTGTCGGTTCCACCTGTACGGTGATGTGGTGGAGGTAGCTGCGCGCGCCATCGAAATCAGGCGACCGGCACGCTGAACAGGTCCGGGCGCCGCAGTCGCAGCGCCATCAGCGATATGGCGAGCTTGCCGTCGTTGATCCGCTTTTGCGCGAACATGGTCCATAGTTCATCGAGCGGGAGTTCGTGGACGGTGATATTTTCCTGCTCCTCGTCCAGCCCGCCGCCGGCCGCGATCCGGTCGCTCGCCTGATATTCCGCCAGGAAATAATCGATCTTCTCGGTGGTGACGCTGGGGATGCTCCAGATTTGGCCGATGTGCAGCAGATCGCCCAATTGCAGGCCGGCCTCCTCCAGCGCTTCTCGCCGGGCGCATTCGGCAGGTTCATCCTCCAATATGCCGGCGATCGCCTCCAGCATGTCGGGGAGGCCGGCGAGCATGACGGGGGTGCGCGGCATCGATACGGTCAGCGCCACGCGCCGCGCCGGATCATAGGGCAGCACCGCGACGGCCCGGTTCATTTCGACCACATGCCGTTCGAATTCGTCGCCATTGGCGGCGCGCAGATCGACCATCAGCAGGTTGAGCCAGCCCTGATAAATGGGGCGGGATGTCAGGATGACGGTCATGCGCTATTCTCCATATCGTCCGCCCTGCGTAGCGGACGCGCATCGCAGCGCCAATGGAGGAAAGATGGTGAGTCCAGCTGGGTTCGAACCAGCGACCTACTGATTAAAAGTCAGTTGCTCTACCGACTGAGCTATGGACCCTTCCGTGCGGTGGAGGTCGCCCTAATGGCGCGGGGGCAGATGGTCAACCTTGGCTTTTGCTTTTTTGTAGTCGGGCGTGAAGATGACGGACGGCAAGGCCGGTCGATGGATCGCGCCAGTCGCGCGCCACCGTCAGCAATGGGGCCAGTACGAAGGCGCGCGTCCGGCAGGCTGCGTGGGGGATGATGAGCGTGCGGCTGCGCCATTGGCCGCCCGACCAGAGGATGATGTCGATGTCGATGCTGCGCGCGCCCCAGCGGCGGTGGCGGCGGCGACCGAGCCGGCTTTCGATCGACTGGAGGAAGGACAGCATGGCGGGCGGCGGCAGCGCGCTTTCCACCAGCAGCGCGCCATTGGCGAAGATGCGCGATGAGGGGCCGAGCGGGGGCGTCAGGATAACGGGCGATAGGGCGATCACCTGCGCCGCTTCGCCGATCAGCGCGGCGGCCTCTTCCAGCAGGCGCGCCGGCGTGCGGCGTGCGGAGAGCGGCCGGTTTGATCCCAGCGCCAGCGCGTAGAGATGGGGACCGTTCGCCATCGGGCCTGCGCTATCGGGTCTTGTCTTTGACATGCGCCTTCATGACGGCATAGGCGGCCTCGCGCGCATCCATCGGCAGCGACAGAAGATAGCGCGCGGCGTCGCGATAGGTGAGGAACGCGCGATCATCGACCATGATGGGAACGGCGCGGGCATTGTAGAGGCGTTTGAGCATCCGCTTTTGCGGCCGGCTCAGGTCCGGGTTGCCCTCAACGATGGCGTCTTCGGCCAAGCCGCCTTCGATGATGGGGTCTTGCGCGATGATGGGGTCTTCTTCGGTCGTCAATTGCGTGTCTTTCGGGGTTTCTTGGCATTCAGGGATGCCGCAGCCAATATCAGGGCGATGAAGGCCGGTTCGTCGATCCTGTCGCCTTCATGCAGGTCGATGGCGCGGCGGGCATTGCCGTCGAGGCTGGCGTTGAAGAGGCTGGACGGATCATCGATCGCGGCCCCCTTGGCAAAGGTCAGCTTGACCGCGCTCTTGTAACTTTCGCCAGTGCATAAAATGCCGTCCTTTTCCCAGACCGGCACGCCGCGCCATTTCCATGTTTCCACCACATCGGGGATCGCGCGATGAATGAGGGCGCGGACCTGCGCCAGCATATCCCCCCGCCAGTCGCCCAGCGCAGCGATGCGCGCGTCGATCAGGGCGGAGGGGCTGTCCGTCACGGTCAGATGTCCTGCGCTATGCGGCCGTAAAGATCGGGACGGCGATCGCGGAAAAAGCCCATGCCGGCGCGGTGGATCTTCGCCTTGGCAAGGTCCAGAGTGACGACCAGCGCGCCGCTGTCCTTCGCGTCGGCATCGGCAAGATAATCGCCCCATTCATCGCTGATGAAGCTGTGGCCGTAGAATTTCTGGCCCTCCTCATCTCCAATGCGGTTGGCGGCGATCACCGGCATGCAGTTGCTGACCGCATGGCCGATCATCGCGCGGCGCCACATGCGGCTGGTGTCGAGATCCGCATCATAGGGTTCAGAGCCAATGGCGGTCGGATAGAACAGCATTTCCGCGCCCATCAGCGCCATGCAGCGCGCGGTTTCGGGATACCATTGGTCCCAGCAGATGCCGACGCCAATGGTGCCATATTTCGTCTTCCACACCTTGAAGCCGCTATTGCCGGGGCGGAAATAATATTTCTCCTCATAACCCGGACCATCGGGAATATGGCTCTTGCGGTAGACGCCCATGATCTCGCCTTCATCATCGATCATGGCGAGCGAGTTGTAATAATGATGGCCGTCGCGTTCGAAGAAGCTGGTCGGAATATAGACGCCCAGTTCCTTGGCCAGCTTGCGCATTTCCTGCACGGCGGGATGCTCGTCGGTGGGCAGGGCGCTATCGAACAACGCCTCATCCTCGACCCGGCAGAAATAGGGGCCTTCGAACAATTCGGGCGGCAGGATGATCTTTGCCCCGCGCATGGCGGCCTTGCGCACATGATCGGCGACCATGGCGATATTGTCGGTCCTGTCGTCCGAAAAGGCGAGTTGGAGCGCGGCGACGGTCACTTTGGTCATGGCTTGGGGGCTTCCTTGGGCAAACGCCATCTGATCGTGGTGGTAAAGCTCGATTCGACGGGCACGCCATTCGCATCCATCTTGGGCTTGAATTTGGCGCGCTTCATCATGATCGGGCAAACCTGTTCATCCAGCTTTGCAGCGCCACTGGATTTAGTGAGGGTGCAATCCTTCGGGCTGCCGTCCGCACCAATCCCTATCCGGACTTCCGTCGCATGCTCGACATAGTCTTCCGGCATCGGGACGCCATCCTGAAGCAGGAACAGGAGAGGGAGAAGCATGGTCAATCCTAAAGGCTGGGCATCTGCTGGCTGCAGCAATGGAAGCTGCCGCCGCCCGACAATATGGCGTCGCTGCGCAATCCGACAATCTCCCGCCCGGGGAAGAAGGGGCGGAAGGCGTCGAGCGCGGCCTGATCATTGGGCTGGCCATAGATGGGCACGATGACGGCGGCGTTGCCGACATAGAAGTTCATATAGCTGGCCGGGATTGCTTCGCCGTCGACGATGACGAGGCCGGGGGAGGGGATGTCGACCACCTCCACGCCATGCGCCTTTGCGCGGGCGCGGGCATCGGCATAGATTGCGGTGTTGGGATCGTCGTCCGTCGTCGCGATCGGTAGCGCCAGCTTGCCGGGTGCGACGAAGCGGGCGAGATTGTCGACATGGCCGTCTGTATGATCATTGAGCAGGCCATCGCCCAGCCACAGCATGTCGGACAGGCCCAGCGCGCCAGCCAGCAAGGTTTCGATCTTGCCGCGGTCCAGATCAGGGTTGCGGTTGGGGTTCAGCAGACATTGTTCAGTGGTGACGAACAGGCCGGTGCCGTCGGTGTCGATCGCGCCGCCTTCGAACACCCAATTCTGGGTGGAGGTGGGCAGGCCGGTGGTCGCGGCGAGGCGCGCGCCGATGTCTTCATCGCCCGGCATCTGATATTTGCCGCCCCAGCCGTTGAAGCCGAAGTCAACGAGGGCGCGGCCGCCCATGCCGTTCAGCACGGCGATTGGCGCGGTGTCGCGCAGCCAGACGTCGCCCAGCTTATGGACGGCGATGGAGACACCCGGCGCGGCCAGCGCGCGGGCCGCAGCGGCATCCTCTTCATTGGCGACGACGAGGCGGACTTCCTCGCCCTTGCCATCGACGTGGAGGGCGCTGGCGAAATCGGCGATCTGCCGCCGTGCACCGTCGAACGCGCCGGGCCATTCGGCGGGGTTGGTCGGAAAGCCGATCCAGGTCCAGTCGTGCGGCGCCCATTCGGCGGGCATGCGGAAAGTCATGGCTTTTTATCCTTGCTCGGCGGAAGCGCCGATCCGTAAAGTGCGGGAATGATGCGCGCTCCATAGCGTGCCGGATCGCATGTGGACAGAGGGCGAAAGCCATGAAGACAAGAGTTTCCGCCATCGCCGCCGTCGTCCTGCTGATGTTGTCGCCCGGCGCGCAGGCGGCGGAGTTGCCGGACTGGCTGACCGGCGAATGGCAACAGCAAAATGGCGATCGGTGGAGCGAGGAAGTGTGGACCCTGCCGCGCGGCGGCACGATGATCGGCGTGGGGCGCACGGGGCGGGGCGAAAGCCTGCGGTCGTGGGAAGTGATGCGGATCGTGCGGGCGGCGGACGGATCTCTGGCCTTCCATGGCGCGCCCGAGGGCGGCGCTGCGACGGTCTTTCCCGTTGTCGAGCAGGGCGTTCGGGACGTCACCTTCGCCAATCCGGCGCATGATTATCCGCAACGCATCCGTTACTGGCGCGAAGGGCGGTTGTTGATGGCGGAAACGGCGATGATGGACGGCAGCGGGGCGCAGAACTGGACTTATTCGCCGGCGGGGCAATGACCCGTCAGGGGTGGGCCGGCCGGCTGCGTTCCGCTTCGGTCAGGCTTTGTAGCGCGCGTCCGCGCATGTCGAGTTCACGCTGTTCCGAATAGCTGAGGCCATCGCGGCCATAGCGATCCGCCAGCGTGTCGTTCATCCGGGCTTCCTTGCGCAGCGCCTTTGCCTGCGCCTTGGTCAGCGTGCCGCTCTTGCGCCCGTCCCTGATGCGATCGCGCGCGACATCATTTTCATAGCGTCCCGATGGCGTGCTGTCCGTGCGGACCTGTACGGGGCCGGGCGGCGCATCGGGTTGAGGGCCGGGGGCAATCTGCGCCGGAAGGGCGGCAGGGCTGACGAAGAGTAGCAGGGGGATGAGGCGACGCATGGGCACTCCTTCCGGGACGATCCGATCCTTATTCGCTTCTCCTGAACCTGGCTTGAATGGTCAGGCGATGATGTGCGGTACGAAGCGCGCGCCGTTGCCGGTTATCGGCCCGTCTTCGCGAATGCCCATGCCGGCTGGCTCGCCATCGACGATCCAGCTGCCCAGAACGGGCCGTTGTTCGCCCTCGCCCGGCAGGGTGTAGAGGCGCTGATGGACGAAGCCTTCTTCACCATAGTCGCCGCCGCTCTGCGCCAGTGTCGCGCCATCGCTGACAATATGGACATTGGCGCCTTCGCGCGCGAGCAGAGGCTTGACCACATGATCGCCGGTCATCGGGGCGCGGCTCGCCTCCAGCAAATTGGGGTGGCCGGGGAACATATCCCACAGGATCGGCAGGATCGCCTTGTTGCTCCAGATCATCTTCCAGATCGGTTCGATCCACAGCGTTGACGACAGGCTTTCGATCACTTCCCTGCCGAAGGGTTCGTTGACGATCCATTCCCAGGGATAGAGATGGTAAAGCGCGTCGATCGGCCGATTGTCGAGGTCCACGAAGCGGCGGCGCGCGCTGTCCCAGCCCAGATCGGTGGTCAGGATCAGTTGCGTGTCGATGCCGGCTTCGTGTGCGGTATCGGCCATATAGGCGACCGTTACGGCGTCTTCGCCCATATTGCCGTCGACATAGGTGAGGTGCAGCATGGATGTGCCGCTCGGCGGCGCAATGTCGCGCCATTTGGCGACCAGCCGCTCATGCAGGCTGTTAAACTGGTCGGCTTGTGGAAAGACGGCTTCCTTCCAGTCCCACTGGATCACCGACGCCTCCAGCAGGCTGGTGGGGGTGTCGCAATTGAACTCGAACAGCTTGGGCGGACCCGCCCCGTCATAGCCAAGGTCGAAACGGCCATAGTTGAGCGCTGCCGGTTCCCCGTCCCAGCTTTGGCGGATCGCCTCATGGCAGAAATCCGGGATACCGAAATCGGACAGCAGATCCCGATCCAGCACATGCTGACCGGCGGCAAGGAACAGGCGATAGAGTTCGTTCGTCGCGGCCTCGACCTCCTCGATCTGAGCGGGGGTGAAGCGCCAGGCGGCGCTTTCATCCCAATAAGGGCGATCATTCGCACCGTGCCAGAGCAGGCCGAGCGATTCCACCCGCGCCTGCCAGTCAGGGCGCGGGGCGCAGTCGATCCGTTCCATCAGGAATAGACGCTGCGGCCGGAGAGGCCGAGGCCGCCGCGCGTGACCGATGAGGAGTCGCTGTAGCTTCTGCCGGCCGCCGGTGAAAAATCGCCCCCCATCTGCGTGTCGCCAACGCGGGCCACAGAACTGCCCCGGTTGAGATAATACCAGCCGACGGCGCCGCCTGCGCGCGACCGGCAATCATTATCCTCCACCCGGCGCCCCTGCGCGTCGCGACAAACGCGGACATCCGCATCTGCCGTGTCGGTGGTGCCGGGATTGCGCGAACAGCCGGTGGCGAGCAGAGCAGCGGCAACGGCAGAGGTGATCGGCAGGACGCGCCGGTCGAATTTCTGTGTCATGCGCCCCTTATAAGCAGGAAGATTAAAGACGGGTTATAAGTAGACGCAGAACAGAGGCTGGCGACAGACTATTTCTGTCGCCAGCCTCTGTTTTACTTACCGGCCCGGTCCTTGTCGCGAATGGTGCGAAATTCGTCGCCCTCCACCCAGTTGGGCCAGTCGGTCGTCGTCGCCAGTGCGCGGCCGACATCATAATAAAGCTTCAGGTCGGCCGAAATGCCGGTCCAGTCCCAGTTGGGATCATACTCGTCCTTGGGACCATGATAGCGATGTTCGGTATAATCTTCCGCCGCCGCCATGCCGGCCGCCGTGCCGCCCTTCACCAGATCTTCGCCGCCTTCGAAATAGAGCATCGGGAGGCCATGCTTGGCGAAGCTGAAATGGTCGGAGCGGTAATAATAGCCCTTCTCCGGCGTCGGTTCGAGCGTGGCGACGCGGCCCTGCGCAGCAAGGGCGCGGTCGAGATAGGCGTCGAGCTGCGACTTGCCCTTGCCGATGACGACGACATTCTTGGCAAGGCCCGCGACCGACAGCGCGTCCATATTCACGCCACCCACGGTCTTGCTGAAGGGATAGACCGGGTTCTTGCCATAATAGTCCGATCCCAACAGGCCGGATTCCTCGCCGGTGACGGCCAGGAACACCTGGCTGCGGTCGGTCGGGCCAGCCTTCACATTGGCCTGGGCGAGGGCGACCAGCGCGGCGGTGCCGGTGGCGTTGTCGACCGCGCCGTTGCAGATGTCGTCGCCGTCGGGCGCGGCCTGGCAATGGCCGAGGTGATCCCAATGGGCACTGTAGAGGACATATTCGTCGGGCCGCGTCTTGCCGGGGAGCAGGGCTACGACATTTTTCGAACTATGCTTGCGCAGATCATTATCGAAGGAGACGTTGGCGGTGACGCCGGTCAGCGCCACGGCTTTGAAACCGGGCTTCTTGGCGGCGGCCATTTGCGCGTCGAGGTCCAGCCCCGCGCTGGCGAAAAGGGCGGCGGCCTTGTCCTTCGTCACCCAGCCGATCGCCTGGCTCTGCCCGGCATTGCCGTCGGCGCTGTCGGCGACATGCTGTGCGCCGGTCCAGCTGGATTGCACCACGTTCCAGCCATAGGCGGCGGGGACCGTATCATGCACGATGATCGCAGCGGCGGCGCCCTGCCGCGCGGCTTCCTCATATTTATAGGTCCAGCGGCCATAATAGGTCATGGCGCGGCCGTTGAACGGGCCGGTCAGTCCCTGCGTCTCATAGTCTGGGTCGTTGACCAATATGACGACCGTCTTGCCCTTCACATCCAGGCCGGCATAGTCGTTCCAACCCTTTTCCGGGGCGTTGATGCCATAGCCGACGAAAACGACCGGGCTGTCCTTGACCTCGATATGCTTCTCCGTCGTGCGATAGGTGCCGATCACCATTTCGGGACCATAGGCGGCGGTGACGGGCGTCTTTCCGCCGGTGAAGCTGAGCGCGGACACATTTTTCGCGGTGATCTCGACCAGCGGCACATCCTGGAACCAACTGCCCTTGTTGCCGGGCTTGAGGCCCAGCTTGCCGAATTCGGCAGCGAGCAGCGCCAGTGTCTTTTCCTCGCCAGCCGTGCCGGGCGCGCGCCCTTCAAAGGCGTCGGATGACAAGGTCTGGACGAGCCGCTTCATCGTGTCGACCGAAGGCTGAACCGATTTGGCGGGGGCTGCATTGGCTGCGGCCGATGCCGACAGGGCGAGAATGGCGGCGATCGCCGCGAGGGAGGTGCGCATGGGATTACCCTTTTGTTTTACGAATGCGCAGGTGATGCCACCAGCCAAAAGGGTGCGCAAGAATGTTGCGATTTTCATTCTCTTTGGCATGAATGTGATGATGCACATATGTGGGGGATGAATGTTTCGACAGCAGATAAGCCATTGGCTTTTTGGGATTGCTTCTCTGGCATTTGCAACCGGATCAGCAACCGCAGCGGATGATATGGCGGCGCGGTTCGGTGCTCGCGAAGACGTAGAACAGTCCAGCCTGTCGCCCGACGGCAACTGGATTGCTTTTGTTCAACCGCTCAATGGGCAGGGGGCGGGGTTGTACGTCACGGATTTGCGAGGCAGCGGTGAACTGCAGATGAAGCGGATATTGGCAGTGGATGGAAAGCCGGATCGCCTGGCTGGTTGCCAATGGGCCAGCAATAACCGTTTGCTGTGCACAATTTATGGCATGAGCATCATGGGTGGAACTGACCTGGTACAAATCAGCCGGGTTGCTGCTGTGAATGCCGATGGCAGTGATTTGAAACTGCTCAATATTCCCGGTGGAGACAGTTTGAGATCGCGTGGGGTCAGCCTGTCTGGCGGCGCCGTTATAGGACTGGCTGCTGGTAATGACGGGCATGTCTTGATGATGCGCAACTATGTGCCCGAAGTGACGATTGGCACGCGCAACGCCCAGACCAAGGAGGGGCTGGGTGTCGACGATGTAGACAGCGTGACGTTGCGGACCCGCCCGGTCGAACCGCCAAAAAATAATGCTCGTGAATATATTGCCGACGGACTCGGCAATGTTCGCGTCATGGGAACGCGCACCATTGATGCAACAGGCTATGACAAAGAGGAGCGTAGTTATTTCTATCGTCCGGCCAATGGCGGTGCATGGCAACCTTTGAGCGTCGTGATGCAGGACAATGCGAACTTCAATCCAAGTCTGGTCGATGCCGAGAAAAATCTTGCTTATGGACTGAAGCGTAAGGATGGGCGGCTGGCCGCCTATGCCAAGGCACTGGATGACGGGGGCGTTGAAACCCTCTTGTTCGCGCATGACCAGGTCGATGTCGATGGCTTCATTACGATCGGGCGTAACAAGCGGCCCATCGGCGTGAGTTATGCCACGGACAGACGCCGCGTTTTTTATTTCGACCCTGCGATTGCAAAGCTGGCCGCAGCCCTATCTTCCGCTCTGCCGGGGAAACCGAATGTGCGGGTCGTTGATGCCAGCAGTGATGAGAAGAAACTGTTGATCTGGGCTGGCAGTGATGTCGATCCGGGGCATTATTTCTTGCTAGATCGCGCAACCAACCAGATGGCACCTGTCGCAGCCAGCCGACCGCAACTCGATGACATAACACTCGCGCCGATGCAGCATGTTACCTATCCGGCGGCAGATGGCACGCAGATTCCTGCCTATCTCACCCTGCCGCCCGACGGGGGTGCCAAGGGATTGCCCGCGATTGTGATGCCCCATGGCGGCCCAGGCGCGCGTGACGAGTGGGGCTTTGACTGGATGGTGCAATATTTTGCATCTCAGGGTTATGCGGTATTGCAGCCTAACTTTCGTGGTTCCGCCGGCTATGGCGAAGACTGGTTCCAGCAAAATGGATTCAAAAGCTGGCGAACGGCCATAGGCGACATTGACGATGGCGCTAGATGGCTTGTGAAGCAGGGGATTGCCGGTGTCGGAAGATTAGCGATCTTTGGCTGGTCCTATGGTGGCTATGCAGCGCTTCAGTCGGCCGTGACGGAACCGGATTTGTTTAAGGCGGTCGTAGCGATCGCTCCGGTGACGGAATTAAACCAGTTGCGGGAGGAACGGCGTACTTGGACCGATTTTCGTCAGACCAGCGACTTCATTGGCACTGGTCCCCATGTTGACGAGGGTTCGCCAGCGAGACATGCCGGTGCCATAAAGTCACCCGTTTTGCTGTTTCACGGCACCAAGGATATTAATGTCGGTTTACAGCAATCGCAGTTGATGCAGGATCGGCTGGTGCGGGCTGGCAAGGCGTCTGAACTGGTCATTTTCGACGGTCTGGATCATTATCTGGAAGATAGTCAGGCGCGTACGGAGATGCTGACCAAAAGCGCTGGGACTGTCAGGATTTCCGTGTGTGGCCGGGCATAATGGGCAACAAGGAGTCCCACTATGTCACGACGCAAAGAACCTGCCATACCGAATGAGCTTCTCGATCAGCTTTTGGCGGGCGGCACTGCC
>JAJZTH010000053.1 GCA_021849075.1 Pseudomonadota bacterium
CCAATGATCGAGGAGGCACAGCCGCTACAGATTAAACCCAAGGCCGCCTGAAAATGCAGCCCAGTGGCCACACCCGATTTTACACCACATTGACGGACGCGACCAGGGCGAGCATGGCGACCGATGGAACGCGCCGACGCTCGACGCCTGGATCGCCAATCCACGGCAGGTCGTTCCCGGCACCAACATGCAGTTTGCAGGCATGGGCGATGCGCTCGATCGGGCAGACATCATCGCCTATTTGCGGCGGCAATCGGATTGAAGCCTTAAAGCAAAGGCGTTGAGGCCGGCCCGGCAAAATATGCATGGCAGTGCCTTGACCGCCGCCATGCCGCAGTGCAGCATCGCCCTATCATGGAGAGCATAGCACCCGCCACGCCCGCGGCCCAATCCGCGCCTGCCATCACGCAGAATCCCGATATCCGCTATCTGGGACGTCTGCTGGGGGACGTCATTCGCGCCTATGGCGGCGAAAAGCTTTACAAGCAGACCGAATATATTCGCTCCGCGTCGGTCGACCGCGCGCGCGGGGTGCAGGGCGCGGACCTGACCGATACGGGACTTGAGGCGCTGAGCCTTGACGATACGCTGAATTTCACCCGTGGTTTCATGCTCTTCTCGATGCTCGCCAATCTGGCGGAGGACCGGCAGGGCGTCGCCGCGGAACCCGGTGCGGACGTCGCCTCTGCCCTTGCCCGGCTGGAGGCGGAAGGGGTCGGCCGCGATGCGGTGCTGGAACTCCTGTCTCAATCGCTGATCGTTCCCGTACTGACCGCCCACCCGACCGAGGTGCGGCGCAAGAGCATGATCGATCACAAGAATCGCATCGCGGACCTGATGCAGTTGAAGGATGCCGGGCGCATCGAGACGGACGATGGCGAAAATCTGGACGAGGCTATTTTTCGCCAGATCGCCCTGCTGTGGCAGACGCGCCCGTTGCGCCGCGAAAAATTGTTCGTCGCCGACGAGATCGAGAATGTCCTCGCCTATTTCCGCGACACTTTCCTGCCCGTCCTCCCCGCCCTCTATGCCCGCTGGGAACGGGTGCTGGGCGCGCGCCCGCAAAGCTTCCTGCGGGTCGGCAGCTGGATCGGCGGCGACCGCGACGGCAATCCTTTCGTTCAGGCGCCGCAACTGGAATTTGCACTGAAGCGCGGCGCGCAGGCCGCCATCGCTTATTATCTCGATGCGCTCCATGCGCTGGGCGCGGAACTCTCGCTTTCGACCGAACTTGCCCATGTGCCGCAAGCGGTGCTGGACCTGGCCGAGGCAAGCGGCGATGCATCGCCCAGCCGCAAGGACGAACCTTATCGCCGCGCGCTGACCGGCATCTATGCCCGGCTCGCCGCCACCTGCGTCGCGCTCACCGCCACGCAGCCGGCCCGGCCCGCCACGCTGAAGGGCGAACCCTATGCCAGCCCGCAGGATTTTCGCCGCGATCTGGTGACGGTGGCGCAGGGCCTCGCCAGCGAAGGCGACGGCGCGCTGGCGACGGGCGGGGCGCTCGGCCGGCTGATCCGCGCGGTGGAGACGTTCGGCTTCCATCTCGCCACGCTCGACATGCGCCAGAACAGCGCCGTCCACGAACGGGTGGTGGCCGAACTGCTGAAGGTCGCGGGGGTCGAACCGGACTATCTGGCGCTGGACGAATATGCGCGCATCGCGCTGCTGCGCCGCGAACTCGCGAATAACCGGCCGCTGGGCGGGCGCTTTTCTGCTTATAGTGAGGAAACGGCGTCGGAACTGGCGATCGTCCATGCCGCCGCAAGCGCGCATCGCACCTATGGGGCCGCCTGCATCACCCATTATATCATCTCCAAGGCCGAAAGCGTGTCGGACTTGCTGGAGGTCAACATCCTGCTGAAAGAAGCCGGGCTGTGGCAGGCCGGCGTGGACGGCGCGCCGCCGCAGGCCGCGATCATGGCGATCCCACTGTTCGAAACCATCGCCGACCTTGAGGCCGCCCCCAGCATCATGACCGCCTATTTCGGCCTGCCCGAAATCGCCGGGGTGGTGAAGGCGCGGGGCCATCAGGAAGTGATGATCGGCTATTCCGACAGCAACAAGGATGGCGGCTACATCACATCGACCTGGAGCCTGTACAAGGCGAGCCAGGCGCTGGAACCTGTCTTTGCCGATGCGGGCGCGGCGATGCAGCTGTTCCATGGCCGCGGCGGCGCGGTGGGGCGCGGCGGCGGGTCCGCGTTCAAGGCGATTCAGGCGCAGCCCAAGGGCAGCGTGCAAGGCCGCATCCGCATCACCGAGCAGGGCGAGGTGATCGCCGCCAAGTTCGGCACGCGCGACGTCGCCATGACCAATCTGGAATCGATGACCAGCGCGACCCTGCTGGCCAGCCTGGAGCCGGAGAGCATTTCGCAGAGGGACGCCGCCCGCTTCGCCGGTGCGATGGACGAATTGTCGAAAAACGCCTTCGCCGCCTATCGCGACCTCGTCTACGGCACGGATGGGTTCAAGGAATTTTTCCGCCAGTTGACGCCGATCCAGGAGATTTCCGGCCTCAAGATCGGATCGCGCCCCGCCAGCCGCACCAAAAGCACCGCAATCGAGGATCTGCGCGCCATTCCATGGGTGTTCAGCTGGGCGCAGGCGCGCGTCATGCTGCCGGGCTGGTATGGCGTGGGCCATGCTTTATCCGCCTTCGAGGACAAGGCGCTGCTGGCCGATATGGCGCAGCACTGGTCCTTCCTGAAGTCTGCGCTCGCCAATCTGGAAATGGTGCTGGCCAAATCGGACCTGGGCATCGCGGCCCGCTATCTGCCGCTGGTCGAGGATCAGGCGGCTGGCGAGGCGATGTTCGGCCGCATCCGCGAAGGATGGGCGCAGGCGCATGACGGACTGCTATCCGCCACCGGCCAGTCGCGCCTGCTGGAAAAAAGCCCGGCGCTCGAAACGTCGATCCGGCTGCGCCTGCCCTATATCGAGCCGCTCAACCTGCTTCAGGTCGAATTGCTGAAACGCCATCGCGCCGGCGAAGATGATGCGCGGATCAAGGAAGGCATCGAACTGTCGATCAACGCGATCGCGACGGCGCTGCGCAACAGCGGATAAGGCGGGCGGTCCATGTGATGCGCTTCGCAACAAATCGGACATTCGCCCGAAGCATATCGCGTCTAACCCGGTTTTCGTCAGCGGCGCCCCTACACAGATCCCCCTCTGTTGCCGCTGACACCTCCCCTGAACCTCGACCCCCGGCGCCATGCCGGGGGTATTTTTCCCAAAAACAGCAAAGGCGGCGCCCTTTTGACACCGCCTTTGCTGTTTTTGGGGAATGCGGGACGGCAGCAGTCCTAATACCGTCCCGCACCCCAACTCCCGACGCGGTCGACCGCCATGGCTGCCGACCGCTATGCGGGAGGTGACTTCAGGACGGAGCGGATCACATCGAGCCGCCCCGTCCCAGAAATGTCAGAATTTGGCGACCACACCCGCCATCGGACGAATCGAATGGAAATTGCCGGTGGTGTCGGCCTGAACGCGCAGACGCACATTGCTGCTCTGGGCCGAACCGCCCATGTCGGCGGGCGACAATTCCACGCCGGCGCCATAGGTCATGCCGTGGAAGTCCGGGCTATTATTGCCCAGAGCGGCGAAGTTGGTCCATTGATAGCCGACCTTGCCGAAGATCAGACTGTCCTTGCCCGCCTTCACGCCGGCGCGGCCCGCCACGCCATATTCCCAGTCGATATCGCCACTCACGCCCTTCGACGCGGTGCCCTCGACACCGAGCACGACGGGGCCGGCGACATTATAGTTCACGCCCGCGACGCCTTCGACCATGCGGCCCTTATAGCCGACCGGCGGAATGCCTTCCTTGCTGGTTTCGCTGTCATAATTATGCACGCCAGCCATCACGCCGACATAGGGTTCGATGCGGCGGGTAGAGCCTGCATCGTCCTGCGCCATGGCGGCGGCGGGGATGAAGGACGCGGCGGCGAGCGCCGTGAAAACCAGTGTCTTCATGGGGTATGACCCTTTTTGTGAATCTGTTGTGGATGATGCGGCGGTGTGGACCCGCCGGGTCGGTGGGAGCGCTCAAAGCGGCTCGCTATCGACAGGGGGATAATGGACGGCCGGGGCGGAAGGTTTCCTGAACAGATCATAAAAGTCTGCCGAAATGCGATTATGTGACGGAAAGAACACGGTTTCTGTCAGCTGCATGAACAACAGGGGACTTTTCTGAACCGGCGATAAATACTGGCGCGCAAAGGATAATCCATTCACAACCAATTCAAGCGGGCGGCGTTACCCCTGTCATCAGTTTGCAGATGAGGAGAAAGACGATGACGGGCATCCGACATCGGTTTCTGATGGCGATCGGCCTTGCCGGCACGATCGCGCTCGGCGGTTGTTATGACGACGGCTATTATGGCGGCGTCAGCGTAGGCAGCGGCTATTATGGCGGGGGCTATTATGACCCCTATTATGGCCCGGGCTATTATCCCGGCGGCTATGGCTGGTATGACGGCTTCTATTATCCGGGCAGCGGCTATTATGTCTATGATCGGGGCGGCCGGCGGCATCGCTGGAACGATGGCCAGCGCCGTTATTGGGAAGGCCGTCGCGGACAACAGGGCCAGGGCGGCCGCTGGAATGGACGCGACCGGGATAGGCCCGGCGGCTGGAACCGGCCGGATGGAAACAGGCCCGATCGGGATAGACCAGCCTGGACCAGGCCCGGCCGGGATCGACCAGATCAGGGCAGGCCGGATCAAGGTCGGCCGGATCAGGGCAGGCCAGATGGCTGGCGCGGCAATGACGGGCAGATACGTCCGCCCGCATGGACCCGCCCACGCCCCGATGGCGATGCGACGCGCCCCGCCCCCCAGCCGCGCCCGCAAGTCAGCCAGCCACGCCCACAACGCGATTGGGGCGCACGGTCGATGCCAGCGCCCCGCGCGGATCGGCCGATGCGATCAGGCGGTGGGCGCAATCCGGCAACGCGGGTACGCCCCCGTTGATGCGGCACGCGATCAAGACCGCCGCCCTGCTGCCCCTCCTGCTCGTCGTGGCCTGCGACGGGCGGGAGGAGAGCGCAATCGATAATCTGGCCAATGGCGCCAACGCATCTCAGGTCGGCAATAATGTGCGTGCCGAAGCGATGGCGCTGATGGAGCCGCTAAATCCCCCCGCCCCCGGCACGCCCGGCGGCCTGCCGGTCGACCCCGCGCCGATCGCAGAAGGCGCGATCGACCCTGACAGTGCGCAGGGCGCAGCGCAGGTGGTGCAAGGCTATTATGGCCTGCTGGAAGAGAAGCGCTTCGAGGATGCGCAGGATTTGTGGGATCAGGAAGGCGCGATCGGCGCGCAGGACGACGCCCATTTTGAGGCGCGATTCCGGGGCTTTGGCGAAATTCACGCCAACATCGGCGCGCCGTCCCTGGAGGAGGGGGCAGCCGGCTCCGCCTTCGTGACCGTTCCAGTGCAGGTCTATGGCCGCATAAAGGCCAATGGAAAGCCATTCTACACGCTGCGGCAGGTGGTGCTGCGCCGGGTCAATGACGTGCCGGGAGCAACGCAGGAACAGCGCCGCTGGCATATCGAATCGATCGGCGCCTATGTGCCGCCGCCCCAGCCGGAAGGTGCAGGCAATGGCGCGGAGTCGGCCGAAGCCATTTCCATGACGGACGGCATGGCGCGCAAGCCAAAGTGAAGAAAAAACGCCCGACCTACATCAGGCCGGGCGTTTTTTCTTATCGTGTCAGATTAAGACGATCAGGCGACGGTCGCCTTGACAATCTTGCCCGGGGTGCGCGGCGGCTCGCCCTTGGGCAGCGCGTCGACATGCTCCATGCCCGACGTCACTTCGCCCCAGACGGTATACTGGCCGTCCAGGAAGGTGGCGTCGTCGAAGCAGATGAAAAACTGGCTGTTGGCACTGTTCGGGTTCGACGCACGAGCCATCGAGCAGACGCCGCGGACATGCGGCTGGCGGCTGAATTCGGCCTTGATGTCGGGCAGCTTCGATCCGCCCATGCCGGTGCCGGTCGGATCGCCGCCCTGCGCCATGAAGCCGGCGATGACGCGGTGGAACACCACACCGTCATAAAAGCCGTCCTTGGCCAGCGTGGTGATGCGTTCGACATGGCCGGGGGCCAGATCGGGGCGCAGCTTGATCACGACGTCGCCGCCGCTGTCGAGGGAAAGGGTAAGGGTTTCGTCGGCCATGGAAAATCCTCTCTTGCCGGGGAAGGGTCAGGTCAGCCCATATAAAGGCTTATGGGGATGATGGAAGCGCTGTCTCCTTATTGCATTTCCGTTGTGCATCGGCGAAAGCGACACAATGCTACAGGAACCGGACAGTAGGGGGCGCTATGAGCGAGCGCGGCGATTCAGCCGAACCCCTGATTCATGGGGAAGAATTTGACGACATCCTGATCGATCAGGCCGAAACCGGCCTGGACGAGGATGACCGGCTGAAACCTGAATTTCTGACCGCCGTGCTCGATGCGGTGGAAGAAGGCGACAACGAAAAGGCGCGCGACCTCGTTTCGCCGTTGCACCCCGCCGACATCGCCGACCTTCTGGAACTGACGCCATCGGATCTGCGGGGCGATGTGGCCGCCGCGCTGGGCGATCTGGTCGGCGCGGAAGTTCTGTCCGAACTCAACGACTATGTTCGCGACGATCTGATCGGCGCGCTCGCGCCCGAACAGGTCGCCGAATTCGCCGCCGAACTCGACACCGACGACGCCGTCGCCATCATCGAGGACATGGAGGAGGCCGACCAGCAGGCCGTCCTCGACGCGATGGAGCCGGAAGACCGCGCCGCAATCGAAAGCGCGCTGTCCTACCCGGAGGAATCCGCCGGCCGTCTGATGCAGCGCGATCTGGTCGCGGTGCCCGAACATATGACGGTCGGGCAAGTGATCGACTATCTGCGCGACAATCAGGATCTGACCCGCGATTTCTGGGAAATCTTCGTCGTCGACGCCGCGCACAAGCCGATCGGCACCTGCCAGCTCAGCTGGGTGCTGACCTGCCCGCGCGGTATCGCCATGGCGGACCTGATGAAGCGCGAACAGACGCTGATCCCGGTCGACATGGATCAGGAAGAAGTCGCGCTGCGCTTCCAGAAATATGCGCTCATCTCCGCTGCGGTAGTGGATGGCAGCGGGCGTCTGGTCGGCATGATCACGGTCGACGACGTCGTCCACATCATTTCCGAGGAAGCGGGCGAGGATATTCTGCGCCTGTCGGGCGCAGGCGAAGGCGACATCAACCAGCCGATCCTGATGACCGTGCGCACGCGCCTCGTCTGGCTGGTGGTCAATCTGGGCACGGCGATGATCGCCGCCTCGGTCGTGGGCCTATTCGAAAATACGATCGAGCATCTGGCGCTGCTGGCGGCGCTGATGGGCATCGTGTCGGGCATGGGCGGCAATGCGGGTACGCAGACGCTGGCGGTGATGGTGCGCGCCATCGCCACCAATCAGGTGACGAGTTCCAACACCATGCGCATGATCGGGCGCGAATTCCGCATCGCCGCGACCAACGGGTCGGTGCTGGGCGTGCTGATCGGCATCGGCTCCTATCTGGTCTATGGCCAGTTGGGACTCTCGCTAGTGTTCGCCGCCGCCATCCTGATCAACAATATGGTCGCGGGTCTGGCGGGCGTGCTGATCCCGGTGACGCTGGACCGATCCAATGTCGATCCGGCCGTATCGTCGGCCGTGTTCGTCACGATGATGACCGATTCGCTCGGCTTCCTCACCTTCCTGGGGCTGGCGACGATCTTTCTGACATGATTGTCTGAAAAATGCGCGGAAGCGCGCATTTTTGCGGCCCCGGCCCACTCCCCCGCCCGGCAACCCACAGGATATCCCGTTGGATGGCCGGTCGCGGGAGTGAGCCGGGGCGGTAGAATTCTTAATGGATATGGCGTTGATCCTGCGCCTGTCGTCGCCCATCTAGGCCCGCACATGCCGCTGCACATCACCAAGATCGCCTTTCAGAGCGAAAGCCCCGCCACCCTGCGCGCATGGCTGGAAAGCCATGCCGGCGAGGCGCGGATCACCACCCGCTATCTGCCCAAGCGGCTGGAGGAAATGGCGGGCGGATCGCTCTACTGGATTCATGGCCATATGCTGGTCGGCCGCAGCCCGATCCTGGGCTTTGAGGAAACCGGGCAGGGCCGATATTGGGTGCGGCTGGAACCGCGCCTGATCCCCGTGCGCAGTCAGCCCAAACGCGCACATCAGGGCTGGCGCTATCTGGAGGGCAAGGATGCGCCGGCCGATCTGGACGATGGCGAGGCGGACGACCGGGACGCAATGCCGCCCGCGCTGTTGGGCGAACTGACGCGGCTGGGGCTGGTCTGATCCGCGATCCAGCCGGGCCTGTTCAGTCCTGCCCCGCCATGCCGGCGATGAGATCCAATATATAGCCGGCATGCTCCTTCCGGCAGATCAGCAGGTCGGGCAGATAGACGTCCGCCTGATTGTAGACGAGTGGGCTGCCGTCGATGCGGCTTGCGTGCAGGCCATGGGCCAGCGCGACGGCAGCGGGCGCCATCGAGTCCCACTCATATTGCCCGCCGGAATGCAGATAGATATCCGCCTGCCCCAGAATGACGGCCATCGCTTTCGCGCCGGCGGACCCCATGGGCACCAGTTCTGCGCCCAGTCGAGCGGCGACTTCCACCGCTTCCTTCGCGGGCCGTGTCCGGCTGACGACCATGCGCAGACGATCGGGCGCCGGCGGCACGACGCGCGGCTGATCCGATCGCAGCACGATCCCGCCATCCAGCCCCGGCAGCGCTACAGCGCCAATTACTGGCGCACCGTCGACAGCCATGCCGACATGCACCGCCCAGTCGGCCCGCGCCTCGCCATATTCGCGCGTGCCATCGACCGGATCGACGATCCACACCCGGCTTTTTGCCAGACGATCGTCATTGTCCTTCTCTTCTTCCGACAACAGGCCGTCGTCGCCCCGCGCCGCGCGCAGGGCGTGGCACAGAAACTGGTTGGCGGTCTGATCCCCCGCCTTGCCCAGCGCCTTTGCGTCGAACAGGCCGCTTTCGCGCACCTGCAGCAGGATGCGGCCCGCCACCTCCGCCAGATGCGCAGCCAGCGCGGCGTCGCTCAGCATCCCGACCTCTCCGATCCCGCTCACGGGATCAGCCTGGCAACGATCAGCTCTGCCGCCTCTTCCGCCGTCATCGCCATGGTGTCGATGCGGATTTCGGGATCATGGGGCGGCTCATAGGGGCTGTCGATGCCGGTGAAATTCTTCAGCTCGCCCGAGCGCGCCTTTTTGTACAGGCCCTTGACGTCGCGCGCCTCCGCATCGGCCAACGGCGTGTCGATATGCACTTCGACAAACTCGCCCGGCTGCATCATCTGGCGCACCATGTCGCGTTCCGACCGGAAGGGCGAGATGAAGGCGGTGATGACGACCAGCCCGGCATCGGTCATCAGCTTGGCCACTTCGCCCACGCGGCGGATATTTTCCACCCGGTCGGCATCGGTAAAGCCCAGATCCTTGTTCAGGCCATGGCGCACATTGTCGCCATCCAGCAGGAACGTATGGCGGTTCATCCGCGCCAGCTTTTTTTCCACCAGATTGGCGATGGTCGACTTGCCCGCCCCCGACAGGCCGGTGAACCACAGCACGGCCGGCTTCTGGTTCTTCATGGCCGCATGGCTTTCGCGGCTGACGTCGGTCGGCTGCCAATGGACATTCTGCGCCCGGCGCAGGCTGAAATGCAGCATGCCGGCCGCGACGGTCGCGTTGGTGATCTTGTCGATCAGGATGAAGCCGCCCAGCGTGCGGTTCTGCGCATAGGGTTCGAAGCTGATCGCCTTGTCGGTCGACAGGTTGGCGACGCCGATGGCGTTCAGGTCCAGCGTCCGCGCCGCCAGATGCTCCATCGTGTTGACGTTCACCTGATATTTGGGCTGCTGGACGGTCGCGGTGACGGTCTGCGTGCCGATCTTGAGCCAATAGGGCCGGCCGGGCAGCATTTCTTCGTCCGCCATCCAGACGATGGTGCTTTCGAACTGGTCGGCGGCCTGCGGCGGATTGTCGGCCGCCGCGATCACGTCGCCGCGCGAACAATCGACTTCATCGGCAAGGCAGATCGTGACCGACTGCCCAGCCACTGCGACGTCAAGGTCGCCATCCAGCGTAACGATGCGCGACACGGTCGACGTCTTGCCCGACGGCAGGATGCGAATGGCGTCGCCCAGCTTGACCGTGCCGGTCGCGATCTGACCGGAAAAACCACGGAAATCGAGATTGGGACGATTGACCCACTGCACCGCCATGCGGAACGGCTTGTCCGCATCGGTCGCGGCGTTGACCTCCACATTTTCCAGATGCTCGATCAGCGCCGGTCCCTTATACCAGGGGGTATTGGCGCTGGGACCGGTGATATTATCGCCCTTGAAACCGGAAATCGGGATCGGCGTGAAGGCCGTGATGCCGATCGACGTCGCAAACGCGGTATAGTCCTTCAGGATCGCGTCATAGACCGACTGGTCATAGTCGACCAAATCCATCTTGTTGATCGCCAGCACGATATTCTTGATGCCGATCAGATGCGCCAGATAGCTGTGCCGCCGCGTCTGGACCAGCACGCCCTTGCGCGCGTCGATCAGGATGACGGCCAAGTCGGCGGTCGACGCGCCCGTCACCATGTTGCGGGTATATTGTTCGTGACCGGGCGTGTCGGCGACGATGAACTTGCGCTTTTCGGTGTTGAAGAAGCGATAGGCGACATCGATGGTGATGCCCTGCTCGCGCTCGGCGGCTAGGCCATCGACCAACAGGGCGAAGTCGATATCCTGCCCCTGCGTGCCGACCTTCTTCGAATCCGCCTCCAGCGCGGCAAGCTGATCCTCGAAGATCATCTTGCTGTCATAGAGCAGCCGGCCGATCAGCGTGGACTTGCCGTCATCCACCGACCCGCAGGTGATGAAGCGCAGCATCGTCTTATGCTGATGCGTTTCCAGATAGGCGTCGATATCCTCGGCAATGAGGGCGTCGGTCTTGTAAATGGGGTCTGCCATAACGTCGGTCATGTCACTTACCTCGTCATCCCAGCGAAGGCTGGGATCGCTGTGATCTGGGGGAAAGGGGCGCCTTCAGGCACAAGACCCCAGCATGCGCTGGGGTTGACGCTTCGGAACGCTACGCATTCCGCGGCGCGTCAAAAATACCCTTCCTGCTTCTTCTTCTCCATGCCCGCGCCGCCGGCATCCTTGTCGATCGCGCGGCCCTGACGCTCGCTGGTGGTGGTCAGCAATGTTTCCTGAATGACTTCGGGCAGGGTCTTGGCCGTGCTTTCGACCGCACCGGTCAGCGGATAGCAGCCCAGTGTGCGAAAACGGATCGACCGCATCACCGGCTCCTCGCCCTCACGCAGCGGGAAACGGTCGTCATCGACCATCAGCAACATGCCATCGCGCTCCACCGTCGGACGCTGGTCCGCAAAATAGAGCGGCACGATCGGCACATCGTTCAGATGGATATATTGCCAGATATCCAGTTCGGTCCAATTGCTGATCGGGAAGACGCGGATGCTTTCGCCCTTGTTCTTCTTCGCATTGTAGAGATTCCACAATTCGGGCCGCTGATTCTTGGGGTCCCAGCCATGGCTGGCGGTGCGGAAAGAGAAGATGCGCTCCTTTGCGCGGCTCTTTTCCTCGTCACGGCGCGCGCCGCCAAAGGCAGCATCGAAACCATAGAGGTTGAGCGCCTGCTTCAGCCCTTCGGTCTTCCACATATCGGTGTGCAGCGCGCCATGGTCGAACGGGTTGATCCCCCGCTCCTTCGCCTCGGGATTCTGATAGACCAGAAGCTCCATACCCGACTCGCGCGCCATCTGATCGCGCAGCTTGTACATCTCCTGAAACTTCCAGGTGGTGTCGACATGCAGCAACGGAAAAGGCGGCGGCGACGGGTAGAACGCCTTGCGCGCCAGATGCAGCATCACGGCCGAATCCTTGCCGACGCTGTACAGCATTACAGGCTTTTCCGCCTCCGACACCACTTCGCGCATGATGTGGATCGCCTCCGATTCCAGGCGCTCCAAATGGGTCAGGTTTCTTGCGGCCATCGCCAAATCCTTTTCCGATCTTCCGATGGACGCCTGATACAGGCATGACAAAAAGGTGAACCTCCCATATGGGAGGGTGATGCAGCTGACCAGCAACGATGAAACCGATCTGCTGATGCCCCTTTATGCCGGCGTCCATGACCGCAGTCGCTGGCAATCCTTCCTGAGCCGCCTGCAACGGCGCACTGGGGCGGACCATGCATCGCTGATGCTGGGGCAGGACGATGCCGGCATCGATCAGGCGACAGAAATCATATCCGGCCGGGATTTGACGGAACGGGCCAGACAGCAGGGCCTGCCGCAGATGCACCAATCCGACTATCTGCCCTATTCCATGCTGCGCCCCGGCCGCGTCTACAGCGCCGCCGAACTCGACAGTCAGGACGCGAGCGCACGATCGACTCATCCCAGCCTCAACCAGCGTCTGGGCGTCAGCGACTGGCGCGTTATTCGCGTGCGCGCGCCGGAAGGCTCCAGCGCCTGGCTTAGCCTTGGCCGCAGCGAAGGCAATTTTTCCGCCAGCGACGGCGCGCTGCTGATTGCGGTGGCCCCCCATATGGCAGTCGCGCTGCGCAATTTCATCCAGACCCAGCGCCTGCATATCGACCATGCCGCCAGCCAGCAGGCACTTACACGGACGCATGTGGGATGGATCGCCCTCGACCAGCATGCCCGCATTATCGCCATGGACGAACAGATGGCCGCGCTAATCCCGGCAGCGACGGGCGATCGCCTGCGCCCCGATAGTGGCGAAGCGCGGCACACACTGTTGCAGATGGCGGCGGCGGCCAGCAGGTCCGACGCCATTCCGCCCAGAATGATGACGCTGCGCGATGCGCCACGGCTGGACATGGTGCTGACGCCATTGCGCGATGCGCCGATGCTAGCCCTTGCCAGACCGGTGCTGCTCGCCCTGTGCCGGCTCCCACCTCATCCAGCAACGGCGCAGCAGGCCCGCCTTCTGGCCGAGATGTTCGCCCTGCCCCGGCGAGAGGCGGAACTGGCCCTGTCGATCGGCGAGGGGCGATCGATCACGGAAAGCGCTCAGGCGCTGGCCCTCACGCAGGAAACGGCGCGCAACTATTCCAAGCGCATCTACGCCAAGACCGGCGTGCGGGGGCAGGCCGAGCTGGCGCGCCGCATCCTTCTGAGCAGTGCGATGCTGGGATAATAGTCTAAGAGGCT
>JAJZTH010000054.1 GCA_021849075.1 Pseudomonadota bacterium
CCGGAAACGGCGACACCGCCATATCCGGCCTCCGGTTCCGCTTCGCTCCACCTCCGTCCGGATATGGCGGCGATGCGCTTAATGCACTAACAAACCAATCGGTCCACTCGGTGGGGGCAGACCACTGGCGGCAGCATAGGACCAAGAGCTTAGCTGAGGAGTTCAGCTTTACGAGGTTGTGAGAGCGAAGGATGTGATGGCAAAACCGGTCGAACTGGGAACAAGGACAACCCAAGGACCGTCCTAGGCGTAATAGCCTGCTTAGCCGATAGGACCTTGTTCGCGGACCCCATCAGGGCCAGCAGTCTACGCCGACTGCATCAACAGGCCGGACAGACGACTGCACCCGACGAAACGCCAGATCATCACTTTATGCTTGCAACGCGGGAGCCATCCACAGAGGACGGACCGCACCTGGGGATCGATAATCGGCGACTGGACGGCAAGAAGGGTCGGTTTAGCACTCAAAAGTGCCGTTCCTACTGCGCGGTTCAAAGGCTGCGAGATTCAGAGCTAAATCATCTCGGTTAGAAGCCGTGCTGTCGTTGGCGCAATATCGAAATGCCGGTGATATTCCCGGCTGAACTGCGACACGCTCTCATAGCCGACCCGGCGCGCGGCGTCGCCGACCCTTGCGCGATCATAGACGATCATGTCGCGGGCAGCGTGCAACCGCAGCCTCTTCACATATTGCAGCGGCGACTGGCCGGTCCGATGCCAAAAGGCCCGGTGGAATGCGGAGAGGCTCATGGCCGCAGCTTCCGCCATAGCATCAACGCGGATCGGTTGCGCTATGTCCAGGCGGATAGCTTCAATCAAGGCATCAAGGCGACCGTCATCACCAGTTTGCTGCGCATAGCCCGCGAGTGAAGGTCCGCATGGGCCGCGCAGCGCATGGAATAGAAGCTCACGACGAAGCGCCGGTCCGATGACGCGAGCCGCAAGCGGGTCGTCGATGGCACCGATCATTCTTGCTATCGTTGTTCGCATGTCTTTGGTCACTGAGGCTGGCGCCAATGCGGCAGCTCCAGACCGTGGTGGCACTGGCTGCATCTCGGCCATATCGCGCATCAGGCTGGAAAGATCTTCGCGCGAAGCGGACACAAATAGCCCGCAAAGCGGGGCGTCCGGGCTGGCATCGTGGGAGCAGAGGAACGGCGTTGGCAGCGTCACGACAAGGTAGTTGTCCTGATCGTAGACGAACGAGCGATCGGCAATCACCCCGTTCTTGCACCCTGTCAGTAGGATGGTGATCCCCGCATCGTAGATCAGCGGTTCTGGCGGCGTGGACGCTGTCGTCCAGAACACGCGAACCCCTTCGATCCCGGTTTGATCAATGCCACCAGCGGCCTTTGCCAGACGAGGGGCGAGGAATGTGTCGATGTCACTCATCGCACATCAACATCTACGCATCTTGGCATGAATAGGCAAATAAACGGGACATATCAGTATGTCATGGCCCCCGTCATGCCACCATTATACTCTCATCACAATGTCGAACCGATCGCGTCGGGGGTTGCCGAGGCTCATGGCGACGAGGATGGTCATGATTTCGTCATCGATGACCTCCATCCATCATGGCCGTCCCGATGAGATGAGAGACGCGGCCGCCAAATCGCTTGTCGAACCGATGCACGCGCGATAGATATTACACCATGGCGGCTTCGTCTGTCCCTTTGCGCGCAGCTTCAGCGCTCCGCTTCCGAACGCGCATCTTCGCGTTTTGCGGGATATTGGCGCTGCTGAGCATGTTGGCGCTGGCGACATGGCACGACGCTCTGCCCCATGTGGACGATGTCGAGCACGCGCATGCCGTGCAGGTCGACCATCATGAACATGCCTCGGATCATCACCAACATGCGTCCGGGCATCACCAGCATGATTCGGATGATCAGCCCGACAGCGCTGATATCATGCATGTGGCTGCCCATGCCGTATTCCAGACGATCGCTCTCCCTGGCCAGCCGATCATTGGCGCCATGCTGTTTGCGGCAATCACCCGCTGGGTTCTGGGCCCGTCGGTATCGTTCGAATCGGTCAAGCCCGGCTCCCTCCTGAGGCCCCCGCGCGCCTGAATTTCTGAGGGCGCCTGCGCGCGCCTGACGTTTTTTTCAGTCGACTAGGGGAATTTTCATGAAAGCCTATCAGGGCCGGCTGCCGCATCGTGCGGTGCCCGGCATGGTCGTGGCGACCTGCCTGCTGGCAGGTGCCGCAACCGCGCGTGCGCAAGTCGCTCCGCCATTCGCGCAGCTTTTCCGCCAGACGGCAGATGCGCCCCGGCAAGTGGAGTTGGAGGCAGAAGCCGAGCGCGCCGAAGGATTGGCGCGCCAGGCCCATGCACGGCCCAATCCGAATATCAGCCTGATGACAGAAAATGTTGCAGGGCAGATGCCTTATGACGGCTTTGACCGGTCGGAAAACACTCTCCAGATCAACCAGCCGATTGAACTGGGCGGCAAGCGTTCAGCGCGCATCGCGGCAGGAGAGGCAGGCGTAGAAGCAGCCCATGCCCGCACGCGGGACGGACGTCTGGCCTTCGCCTATACGCTTGCCCGCGCCTATGCCGGCGCGGAAATTGCCGACCGGCGGATTGATCTGGCCGAGGACGAACTGGAAGAAGCAGAGGCGGACCTGAAGGCTGCGCGTGCGCTGGTGGAGGCAGGAAAAGAGGCGCGGCTTCGCAGTCTTCAGGCCGAAACCGAGGTCAATTCGCTGCGCGCTCTCGTCGTCACCGCCAAGGCAGAACGGGTCGGCGCCTATGCCCGCCTGTCCGCTCTGTCCGGTCAGTCCACCTCCTATAGCAGCCTGTCGGAACCTTTGCTCTCCCGGCTTGAACCGATGAAGGGTCATGGCCCGATCGATCCGGAGCAGACAGCGCCCTTCCTCGCCGCGAAGGCGGACCGGGAGGCGGCAGCGCATAGGGTCACGCTGGCCAAGCGGCAGGCGATTCCGGACGTAACGGTCTCGGTCGGCGTGCGCAGGCTGGAAGTCGACAAGGCCAATGCCCTGATTGCGGGCGTCAGCCTGCCATTCCCGCTGTTCGACCGCAATCGCGGGAATATCGATGCTGCGCAGGCCGAACTGCGCGGCGCCGAAGCACGCAAGGCGGCCATGCTGCTCGAAACGGAGGCAGAGATCCACGCATCGCAGGCGCTTAACGAGGCCGCCGATGTCCGTGCGCTGGCGGCGGACCGGACGCTTCAGACGGCAGAGGAAAGCTATCGCCTTGCGCGGATCGCCTATGAAGCGGGCAAATCGCCTTTGATCGAACTTCTGGCCGCTCGTCACGGATTGGGCGCGGCACGCGCTGTCGTGCTCGACGCCCGCGCCGCCCAGTTCGAAGCCCGCGCCCGCCTTGCCCGCCTGTCGGGCCGCACCATTACCGGGGAAGACATTCAATGACGTCCGACAACAAGCTTTATGCCGGGGCTGCAATCGGCCTCATCCTCGCTGCCGCAGCCGGCTTCGGCGTGGCGCGATTGACCGCACCCCCCGCGCCTGTCGCGGAAAGCGCCGAAGAAGCACCGGCTGCCACGGGCGATAGTGTGGAGATCAGCGCCGAGGGCATCAAATCCTCTGCCATCACCGTCGCGCCCGCATCGGGTTCCAGCCTCGCGGGCATCATCATGGCGAGCGCCACGGTGGAAGCGACGCCCGATGCGGAGGCCGTACTGACCGCTCGCGCGCCGGGCACGGTGACGCGGATCTTCAAGCGAATCGGCGACAGCGTGAATGCAGGTGAGACGATCGCTCTGGTCGAGAGTCGGGATGCCTCCGCCATTGCCGCTGATCGGGGTGCCGCTGCTGCCCGTGCGACGCTGGCGGCTCGCCAGTTGGCGCGCGAGAAGAGCCTATTGGCCCAGGGTGTTTCAGCCCGCGCCGATTATGAAACTGCCGAAGCCAATCTGGCTGTTGCCCGCGCCGAAGCTCGGCAGGCCGAAGCTGCCGCGAGCGCCGCGCGTGTCGTAGGCGACGGGCGATCGGTGGCAGTGGTCAGTTCCATTTCCGGGCGGATCACGGCGGCGCCTGCCAGCCTTGGCGCCTATGTTCAGGCGGAGACGGAACTGTTCCGGGTTGCCGATCCCCGTCGCACCCAGATCGAGGCCAGCGTTCCCGCCGGCGACGCCCAGCGTGTGAAGGCAGGCGACCGGGTCGAACTGACGACCAACGACGGTCAGACGCTGGAAGGTCGTGTTCGATCCTCGACCGGCGTGGTCGATGCGGCCACGCGGCAGGCGACAGTTGTCATTGCCCCCAGCGGCGGCGGCAGCATCATCGCGCCTGGCCAACTGGTTCAGGCCCGCATCTTCGCCAGCGGCGGCGGCAAAGGCGCGAGCGGCGTGACCATTCCGCAGGATGCCGTCCAGACCGTCGGCGACCGGACGGTGGTGTTCGTGCGCACGCCCAAAGGCTTCAAGGCGCAGACCATTCAGGTCGCCAGTCGCAGCGGCGGCATGGTCGCCATCGCATCCGGCCTGAGGGCTGGCCAGTCGATCGCCACCACCAACGCCTTTCTGCTGAAGGCGGAGTTGGAAAAGGAGTCAGCGGAATGATCGGCCGCATCCTTGGCCTGTCCGTCAGGATGCGCTGGCTGGTGGCGTTTCTGACGCTGCTGGTCGTCGCCTTTGGCGGATGGCAAATCACCAAATTGCCGATCGACGCCGTGCCCGATGTCACCAACCGGCAGGTGCAGATCAGCACCTTCGCGCCGACGCTGGGGCCGGTCGATATCGAAAAGCAGGTCACTTTCCCCGTGGAAACGGCGCTGGCCGGTATTCCCGGACTGGAGATGACCCGTTCCTTCTCCCGCAATGGATTTAGTCAGGTGACGGCGGTGTTCACCGACAGCACCGACGTCTATTTCGCACGCCAGCAGGTGACGGAACGGCTGGCGCAGGCGAAGGACAGCCTGCCCGCCGGTATCCAGCCCAATCTGGCGCCGCTCAGCACCGGCCTTGGCGAAATCTTCTTCTACTCCGTCGCTTTCCGTCATCCCGACGGCAAGGGCGTGAAGGTCGAAAACGGCAAACCGGGCTGGCAGTCGGACGGCAGCTACCTCACCCCAGAAGGCGAACGGCTGACAACCGAACTGGCGAAGGCCGCCTATCTCCGCACGGTGCAGGACTGGATCATTCGTCCCCAGATGCGCAATGTTCTGGGCGTGGCAGGCGTCGATTCCAATGGCGGCTATGTGAAGCAATATCTGGTCGAGCCGAAGCTGAATGCGCTAGCCACCTATGGTCTGTCGATCACCGAACTGGCGGACGCACTGGAGCGGGCGAACCTGTCGGCCGGGTCCAACTATGTGCGCCGGGCCGGGGAAAGTTTCCTTGTTCGCGCTGATGCCCGGCTGAAGTCGATCGAGGATATTCAGGATGCCGTCGTCGCCACGCGGGCAGGTGTGCCGGTTCGCGTTCGCGACGTTGGCGATGTCGTCATTGGCGGCGCAGTCCGCACCGGATCGGGCAGCCGCATGGGGTCCGAAGCCGTCATTTCGACGATCCTGATGCTGGTAGGCGAAAATAGCCGTGTTGTCGCAACGCGCGTCGCGGATCGACTGGTGGATATCAACAAGTCGCTGCCGCCAGATGTTTTTGCCGAACCGGTCTATAATCGGTCGAAGCTGGTCAACGCCACGATCGCCACGGTCGAGAAAAACCTGATCGAAGGCGCGCTGCTCGTCATCGTCGTGCTGTTCCTGCTGCTCGGCAATATCCGCGCCGCGCTCATCACCGCGGCGGTGATCCCGATCACCATGTTGATGACGGCGTCGGGCATGAATGGCTTTGGCGTATCGGGCAATCTGATGAGCCTTGGCGCGCTCGATTTCGGTCTGATCGTCGATGGCGCGGTCATCATCGTGGAAAACGCGCTGCGTCGCCTTGCCGAACGGCAGGAACATGAAGGGCGGTTACTGACGTTGGACGAGCGGCTGCACGAAACCGTCCACGCGGCCAGAGAAATGGTGCGGCCGACCGTCTTTGGCCAGCTTATCATCTTCCTCGTCTTCGTCCCGCTGCTGACGTTCCAGGGCGTGGAGGGCAAGACTTTCTCACCCATGGCGACCACGCTGATGCTGGCGCTGGCCTCGGCCTTCGTCCTGTCGATCACCTTCATACCGGCAATGATCGCCATCGTAGTCACGGGCAAGGTCAGCGAAACGGAAGTGAAACCCATCCGCTGGTTCAAGGAGAAATATGCGCCGTTGTTGAACAAGGCCGTGGCCCGTCCTCTCCCCTTTGTCGCTGCGGGCGCAGGTGTTTTCATCGCTTCCGTCTTTGCCTTCGGGTTGTTGGGCGAAGAGTTCATGCCTCAGTTGGATGAGAAGGATATCACGGTCACGAATTTCCGCGTGCCGTCGGCCTCCATCGACCAGTCGACCCAGATGCAGCTTCAGATTGAGGATGCGCTGAAGACGCTGCCCGAAGTGGAACTGGTCTTCTCGAAAAACGGCAATGCTGATCTTGGCACGGACCCAATGCCGCCAAATTCGTCCGACACCTATGTCATTCCCAAGCCGGAAAGCGAATGGCCTGCGGACGTCACATCCAAGGAGGATATTCTTCGCCGGATCGAGGAGCGGATGAAGCCGCTGATCGGCAACCGCACCGAAATTCAGCAGCCGATCCAGATGCGCTTCAACGAACTGATCGCCGGGGTTCGCGCCGACGTGGCGGTGAAACTCTATGGCGACGACCTCGAAGTCATGAGCGATCAGGCACGCAAGATCGCCGGCGTGCTGCGGAAAATTCCAGGAGCAGGCGATGTCAGCGCGGAACAGACCGATGGCGCGCCGACCTTCGACGTGAAGATCGACCGGCAGGCGGCGGCGCGTTACGGCTTGTCGGTGGAAGAAGTGGCCAACACCGTTTCCGCTGCATTAGGCGGACGCGAAGCGGGGCTGTTGTTCGAGGGCGATCGCCGCTTTTCGGTCGTCGTCCGGTTGCCGGATGCGCAGCGCGATGATCTGGAAACGCTGGGGTCCATCCCCGTCATGCTGCCTGCCGCCGATGGGCAGGTGGCGCGGTCCATCCCGCTGCGCGAAGTGGCGCGGTTCAGCTATACGCAGGGGCTGAACCAGATCAGCCGGGAAAATGGCAAGCGGATGGTCGTCGTTCAGGTCAATGTGCGCGGTCGCGATCTGGGCGGTTTCGTAGAGGAAGCGCAGCGCGAAATCGGCAGGATGCAGTTGCCGGCGGGCATGTACACCGAATGGGGCGGCACATTCGAAAGCCTGCAATCGGCGCGACTGCGCCTGTTGCTGGTCGTGCCAATCTGCTTCGTGGCCATCTATGCGTTGCTGTACATGGCGCTCGGCGGTTTCATGCCGGCGGCGATCGTGTTCAGCGCGGTGCCTATGGCGCTGGCGGGCGGCGTGTTCGCGCTTTTGCTGCGCGGCATTCCTTTCTCGATCACGGCTGCGGTGGGCTTCATCGCCCTTTCCGGCGTCGCGGTTCTGAACGGCCTCGTGATGATGAGCGCGATCCGCAAACATCGCGAAGATGGCGCGGAACATGATGCCGCAATCATCGACGGCGCGATGGAACGCGTACGACCGGTGTTGATGACTGCACTGGTCGCCAGCCTGGGTTTCGTGCCGATGGCGCTGGCCACCGGGACGGGCGCTGAGGTGCAAAGACCCCTCGCAACCGTAGTGATCGGCGGCCTCATCACCTCGACCGCGCTCACATTACTCGTGCTTCCGGCCATCACCGCATGGCTTGGAAGATGGCGCGAAGAAAGGAGATCGTCGGTCGTCGGGCAAGCGATTGAAGCCTGAAAACATGCGGGGATCGGTGCCTTTCAGGCCGGCGATTCCCGCAGCGAACCGGCGGATTCGAGCCAGGTCACAAGCATGGGATAAGATAGGGCATCGAGTGGATATTCGGCAGAATCTATCGCTTGGTGAAACAGAAATGAAATCCTGTGTCATGCCGACCCGATACGCCTGTTGTTACGGGAAACGGAAGTCATGCCGGACGCGGCATTTAAAGGTGATTTCCAGCAGATAGCCGGCGGGATCGATACCGGCTTTAGATGTCTGAATAATGACGATGCTGCGGTGATGAACCTGCAATGGGCGGCGTGTGCCCTGCGCGTTCGCTGCAGTCACAGCATAAAATAGCGTGAACGAAAAATACGGAAGGGAAGCGATTATGAAGTTGGTTCGACTGCTATCCGCAGGTGTCGGTGTGAGCGTGATGCTCGCGGCGGCCGCTCCGCTCAGCGCCCATGGCATCTGGTTCGCTCAGCGTGCGCGCCAACTGGCCCTGATCTATGGTGTGGGCGCCGACGATCTGGACGCCGTCAAGCGCCTGCCGCTGGTCAAGTCCGTCGCGGGCTTCGACAGCGACTGGGCGCCGGTTTCTGTCACTTTGCGTGAAGCGGGCGCCATCCCCGTCGTCGACAGCGATGAACCGATCGCCGCCGTCGCCGCCGTGATGGACTATGGCTATTGGAGCAAAACGCCCGATGGCGAATGGCACAACAAGGGCCGCGACGAAGTGCCCAATGCCACGCTGGCTGAGCATAATTTCAAATATGCCGTCCACCTGACGCAGGTGCCGACCAAGCCGGTCCCGCTGATCGAAGGGCATATGCTTCAGTTGGTGCCCGCCGACCTCAACATCCCGCAGAAGATGGGCGAACCGATGAAGGTGCGCGTCTACTACAAGGGCAAGCCCGTTCAGGGCGCCACTGTGATGCAGGATTATGTGAACGATCCGGATGAAGCGGCCCCCGCCAAGACCGGCGCAGACGGCACCGCCACGATCAAGCTGCGCAACCAGGGCATCAACGTGCTGATGGCCATCTATGTCGGCCAGACCACCGACAAGAAGGTCGATCATGAGGAATATCGCGCATCGCTGTCCTTCGTGATCCCGCACCTGCCTGAATAAGCCCTTCGACCAAATCATTGGAGATATTGACCATGAAGATCGACCTTTTCCGCACCGGCCTTGCCGTCCTTGCGCTCGCCGCCCTGCCCGCCACCGCCTTCGCCCATGGCAGCATGAAGCCCCAGCATGGCGGCATGGTGCAGATGTCGGGTGAAACCATGATCGAACTGGTGTCCGGCCCCAAGGGCGTGGACGTCTACCTCAGCGAAGAAGATGAGCCGGTTCCGGCCGCTGGCTACACCGCCAAGCTGACCCAGACCGCTGCTGGCAAGAAAACCGAAGCCGCGCTCAAGGCCGCTGGCGGCAACAAGCTGACCGCCGCCGGGTTCAAGGCCGCCAAGGGCGCCAAGCTGGTCGTCGCGCTGATCGACAAGAGCGGCGCGAAAATCTTCGCGACCTTCCAGGGCAAGTAAGGCGCAAGGACATGCACAGCGCGATCCGATCCCCGCTCAAATCCCAGAATATGCGGCGGATCGCGCTGCTGCTCTTGGGTTTGGCCTTTGCGCTCATGAGCAGCACGCTCTGGGCGCATGGCGTCAACGAGAATGACAAGGCCTTCATCGAAGGCGCGTCCGGCGTCAACATCATCCCTTATATGTATCTGGGGGCCAAGCATATGGTCACCGGATATGATCATCTGCTGTTCCTGGCCGGCGTCATCTTCTTCCTCTATCGACTGAAGGATGTCGGCGCCTATGTGACGCTGTTCGCTATCGGCCACAGCACCACGCTGTTGCTGGGCGTGCTGCTCGACATCCGCGCCAACCCGTTCATCATCGACGCCATCATCGGCCTGTCGGTGGTCTATAAGGCGATCGACAATCTGGACGGGTTCAAGACCTGGTTCGGCGTATCGCCCAATCCCAAGGCGGCGGTGCTGATCTTCGGCTTCTTCCATGGCTTTGGCCTTGCCACCAAGATTCAGGAGCTGACGCTAGCGAAGGACGGGCTGATCCCCAACCTCATCAGCTTCAACATCGGCGTCGAAATGGGTCAGTTCATGGCGCTGACCATCATCCTGCTGCTGATGAACATCTGGCGCCTTTCCGACAGTTTCCGCCGCAGCGCCATCGTCGCCAATGCCGGGCTCATGACCGCCGGCTTCGTCCTCATCGGCTTCCAGTTGGCCGGCTATTTTACCCAGGGTGCCTGACATGAACACGCAGACCATTTCCTCGCTTCCGACCTCGATCAAGCCATCTCCTTCGGCCCTTGCCAAGGCGACGGGCGGGGCCGCCATCGCCGCGGTTGCGATCCTGACCTTCTTCGTCCTGCCCGCCGAATATGGCATCGACCCGACGGGCATCGGCACGGCACTGGGCCTCAACGGCATGGTCGCGGGTGAAGCGACGGAAGAAGCGCCCGCTGCTGCGGCTCCGGCGACGGCTGGTGCCATCCCGACGCCGACCAAGGAGAGCATCGCCAAGACGACGCCCTGGCGTCAGGATGACATGACCATCACCTTGCCACCGCACAGTGGACAGGAAGTGAAGGCGCATATGCAGACCGGCGACAGCTTCATCTTCGAATGGAAGTCGACCGCGCCTGTCAAGGCGGAGATGCACGGCGAAGTCGAGCATGCGACCGACGGCGCCTTCACCGATTACTGGAAGGAAAAGGAAATCAGCGGCGGCCAAGGCGATTTCACGGCCCCCTTCGCCGGCATCCACGGCTGGTATTTCCGCAACAAGGGCGACACGCCGATCACCGTCACGGTGAAGACGGTCGGCTTCTACAAGGATCTTTATCAGCCCAAGGCTGAATGAAGAGACGGTCTGAATAAAAAGAAACGGAAAGACAGGGTCATGAACAGCATCGCGGGGCAACCGCCCGCAATCGGCCTACGGGCCTCATCCTCTCCCATCGAAGCGGCCAAAGCACGCACGCGATTGATTGCGATCGACGCTCTGCGTGGCCTCGTCATGCTGTTCATGCTGGTCGACCATGTGCGCGAGACATGGTTCCTGCATCTTCAGGTCACCGATCCGGTCGATGCCCACACGACCGATCCGGGCCTGTTCTTCACACGGCTGCTCTCCACCTTCTGCGCACCGACCTTCGTGGCGCTGACGGGCCTGTCTGCCTGGCTCTACGGCCAGTCGCATACGAAAGCGCAGGTGTCGGAATTCCTGCTGAAGCGCGGGCTGTTCCTGATTTTCCTGGAATTCACGATCGTCTGCTACGCATGGCCGACACAAGCCAATGTCTTCCCGCCGCCGACCATCTGGTTTCAGGTGATCTACACGATCGGCGTCAGCATGATTGCGCTGGCGGGCCTCTTGCACCTGCCGCGCCCGGCGCAGTTCGCGATCGGCCTGGCCATCGTCTGCCTGCACAATCTGCTCGATCCTATTCGCCTGACGACAGATTCGCCCTTCTTCATTCCTTGGGCGATGCTGCATCAGCGCGACAAGTTTGAGATGGCAGGCATCGTCTTTAAGACCACCTATCCGGTGTTGCCCTGGATCGGGATCATACTGCTGGGCTATGCCTGCGGGCCATGGTTCGCGCGTGGCACCGATCCCAAGCCCCGCATCAGGCGACTGGCCATGTTGGGCTTTGGCCTGCTAATCGGCTTCGTCCTTATCCGCACGCTCAACATCTATGGCGACAAGCCATGGTTCATCGCGGAAACGCCGATCCGCACGGTGATGAGCTTTCTGGCCTTGACCAAATATCCGCCTTCGCTGCTGTTTCTGATGCTGACCGTCGGCACTGGCTGCCTGCTGCTCGCGCTGTGCGAGCGGTTCGAAAACAGCAAGGTCATGCCCACGCTCGCCATGCTGGGCGGCGCGCCGATGTTCTATTATGTCCTGCACCTCTACACCCTCAAGCTGCTCTACAATATTGCGATGCTGCTCTATGGCCCAACCAAGGGCGAAGTCTTCGGCGTCGACCATCTTCGCTGGGTGTGGATCTGGGTCTTCATCCTGATCCCGGTCCTCTATTTCCCGACGCGCTGGTTCGCGCAGCTGAAACAGCGCCGCAAGGACATATGGTGGCTGAAGTATCTCTGATCCGTACCCGGCGCTTGCCTGTATCAGATCCCATGATGGCAACGGTTGGTCTGGATTGGAAATCCACCTAGAGGCGGGCGTTCGGGCTTTTTGAAGCGTTTTCTCCCGTGGCCACTGAGGCAATGGGAGAAGTGTTATGGGACACTCAGAATTTGATCCCGCTGCGCAAGAACGGCGCCCTTGGAATGCGGGGTAAAAAGTCGATGTGAAGCGTCCGTTAAAACCGCGGCAGATTCGGGCGGTTCGCTTATATCTCGCTCAGAACCAACGGTTGCACGATCCTAATGTCATCAATGGCAGTTGGCCAAAATCCTTGTCTCGCCATAAATGGACCGCAGTACCTGTCTAAATGCTTCAATCACGTTCCGATCATAACAAGGCCGAAACAGGGGCGGTCAGACGTAGGTCAATCACTTAAGATGTCGAAAATACACGCTTTTTTAAAGCGGGCTGGAGCCGGTAAATCGCACTCCGCCAAAGGATATATTAACTACAAAAATCTCTGCTATGACTTAAGCTATTGATTTTACTGGTGACCCCTACGGGCACCCGGCAATCGCAGCAAGGCATTGATTTAACGTCGAAAATTTGCCTCGACGGTAGCCTTATACCATCATAAGTGCCATCTGTCCACCGGGATTGGTCTGCCCCCACCGAGTGGACCGATTGGTTTGTTAGTGCATTAAGCGCATCGCCGCCATATCCGGACGGAGGTGGAGCGAAGCGGAACCGGAGGCCGGATATGGCGGTGTCGCCGTTT
>JAJZTH010000055.1 GCA_021849075.1 Pseudomonadota bacterium
CAAGGACCGGGTCGACACGCTGGGCCTGGACCTGATGAGCCGCAATAACGGCACCCGCCACGAAACCGCCTTCACCGTGTCGATCGAGGCGCGCGAAGGCGTGACCACCGGCATCAGCGCCGCCGACCGCGCCCGCACCATCTCCGTCGCGATCGACGGATCGAAGGGTAAGGCCGACATCGTGACGCCGGGCCATGTCTTCCCGCTGGTGGCCAAGGATGGCGGCGTGCTGGTGCGCACCGGCCATACCGAAGCGGCGGTGGACGTCGCGCGGCTGGCGGGCCTCAATCCGTCGGGCGTCATCTGCGAAGTGATGAAGGACGATGGCACGATGGCGCGCCTGGATGACCTGATCCCCTTCGCCCAGAAGCACAAGATGAAGATCGGCACGATCCGCGACCTGATCGCCTATCGCCGCCGGCACGACCATATGATCGAGCGCCGCGCGGAAACCACGTTCGACAGCCAGTGGGGCGGCGAATGGAAGGCGATCAGCTTTTATAACAAGGCGACCCAGACCGAGCAGCTGGTGCTGCAAAAGGGCCATGTCACCCCCGATCAGCCTACGCTGGTGCGGATGCATCAAATGTCGCCGCTGACCGATTCGTTCGGCAAGCAGGGCGCCCGCACCGGCCTGCTCCCCCGGTCGATGGAAATTATCGGCGAGGAAGGCGCGGGCATCATCGTGATCCTGCGCAGCACCGAACCCGACATGCTGACCCGGATGCTGCAGCAAAATGCCGGCATCGAACAGGGCGACATGGACGAATTGCGCAACTATGGCGCGGGCGCGCAGATTCTGGCGGATCTGGGCGTGCACGACATGATCCTGCTGACCAACAGCCATCACAGCCTGATTGCGCTTGACGGCTATGACCTGGCCGTGGTTGGCCAGCGTCCGATCGATCTGTAAGGAAATCACATCGTCATGGCCAAATTCCTCATCGTCGAAGCCCGCTTCTACGACCATCTCAACGACCTGCTGATCGAAGGCGCCAAGGCGGCGCTGGACGATGCCGGCCACAAATATGATGTGGTGACGGTGCCGGGCGCGCTGGAAATCCCCGGCGCGGTGGCGCTGGCGGCGGAAACCGGCCGCTATGACGGCTTCGTCGCGATCGGCGTGGTGATCCGCGGCGAAACCTATCATTTCGAAGTCGTGTCGAACGAAAGCGCGCGCGGCCTGATGGCGCTGAGCATGGATGGCATCGCCATCGGCAACGGCATCCTGACCGTGGAGAATGAAGAACAGGCGCTGGTCCGCGCCCGCCCCGACCAGAAGGACAAGGGCGGCGAAGCGGCCAAGGCGGCGATCGCCATGCTGGGCCTGCGGGAACGGTTCGGCGCCTGATTGGGCGCGACTTGTGGATAAAGAAAGGGCGGCTCCCGATGGAGTCGCCCTTTTTTGTACTTAGCGCAGCGATTTATGCCCCTCCCGCAAGCGGGAGGGGGAACAGATCTGCCTTACGCTGCGGCCTTTTCCTGCTCCAGCGTCGGATAGTCGGTATAGCCGGCCGCGCCCTGGCCATACCAGGTGGCCATCGCCTGCGGCGGATTGACCGACGCGCCATCGCGCAGGCGCTCCACCAGATCGGGATTGGCCATCAGCGGACGACCGAAGCTGATTGCGTCAGCCAGGCCGCTGTCCAGATCGGCCTGCGCGCGCTCTGCATCATAATCGCTGTTGAGGACCAGCGGCCCCTTGAAATGCTGGCGGATGAGCGGCGACTGGCGCGGCACGTCGGTCGACCCAAAAGTGCCGTCCGGGCCGGGTTCGCGCAGTTCGAGGAAGGCGATGCCGATCGCGTTCAGCACATCGGCCGCCGCCGCGAATAAAGTTGCGGGATCACTGTCATTGACGCCCTGCGAATCGCCATTGGGCGACAGGCGCACCGACACGCGATCTGCGCCGATCGCATCGACAACGGCCTGCGTCACTTCCCGCAGCAGGCGCACGCGATTTTCGACGCTGCCGCCATAGATGTCGTCGCGGAAATTGCTGTTGTCGCGCAGGAATTCGTCGATCAGATAGCCGTTGGCGGCGTGGATCTGCACCCCGTCAAAGCCCGCCGCGATCGCATTGTGCGCAGCGCGGACATAGGTGTCGATCAGCCCGGGGATCTCCTCGATCGCCAGCGGACGCGCGGTTTCATAGGGCTTCTTGCCCTCATAGGTGTGCGCGTCGCCCGGCGTGGCGGTGGCGCTGGAGGAGACGGGCTGCTCGCCGGTGACGCTGCTGTGTACGGCGCGGCCCATATGCCAGAGCTGAACGATGATCCTGCCGCCCTTGTCATGGACGGCCTGGGTAATCGGCTTCCACGCCGCAACCTGATCGTCCGACCAGATGCCCGGCGCGAAGGGCCAGCCCAGCCCCTGCTGCGAAATGCCGGTCGCTTCGCTGATAATGAGGCCGGCGGAGGCGCGCTGCGCATAATAATCCGCCATGATCGGCGTCGGCACATGGGCGCGGGTGGCGCGGCCACGAGTCAGCGGCGCCATGAGCACGCGATTGGCGGCATGCACGGCGCCAAGTTGGATCGGATCGAACAATGTCGTCATAAAGGCTCCCTCCATCAAAGTTTTAAAATGAAACTGAACTTGATGCACAAAGCCAGCTAGGGAGCGGCCACGCCAACTTCAACCCTTGCTGCGCATATTTCCTGCGCCGGATGTGGCGACATGCCATCGTGGCATGATGACCATCCTGGTCGGCAATGCAATGCTCTTTCGCAAAGCGCGCAATCACGCCGATGCTGACGATGGCTGCGGCACGGACGCTTGTGCGCCGGCCTTCCCGGGCGTAGACCGGCCCGCATGAGCGACATTCAGGACCTGACCCTAGACGAAGTCCGCGCCATGCTGGCGCCAGCCCTTGCGCGCCACGCCGCCTTTGACGGCTGGCGGCCGCAGGCAGTGACGATGGCGGCGCAGGAAATGGGCGTCGATGCCGATATCGCCGCGCTCGCCTTTGCCGACGGGCCGATCGGCATGATCGACGCCTGGTTCGCCAGCATCGATGCGCGCATGCTGGACGCGATGCCGCCGCAAACGCTGGCGACGCTGTCCATCCGCAGGAAAATCCCGGCGCTGATCGAGGCGCGACTGGACCTGGTCGCGCCCGATCGTGAGGCGCTGCGCCGGGCGATCGCCATATTGGCGCTGCCGGCCAATGCCGCGCGCGCGGCCAAGCTGGCCTGGCGCGCATCCGACGTCATCTGGCGCGCGGCCGGCGACACCGCCGCCGATTTCAACCATTACACCAAGCGCACCACGCTGACCGCTGTCTATGCCTCCACCATGCTGGTGTTTCTGGATGATGAGAGCGATGGTCATGCCGACACCCGCGCCTTCCTGGCGCGGCGGATCGAGGGGGTGATGCGCTTCGAAAAGGCCAAGGCCCAGTTCACGGGCATGGGTGGTGGCGAGCGGCTGAGCCTGTCGCGCTTCATTGGCCGGCTGCGCTACCCGGCGATTTGATGCGCGGCCACAGGAGAGAAACCCGTTTTTTCTGGCCATGTCGAAACGGTATTGATAGTCACTCGCAGAAATAGCCTGTGAGTCCTCCTGCGTTGCGCCTGACCGACCTGCCCTTGCGGCAACCCGCCTATGTCGACCTGATTGACTGGTCCGCCCTCAGCCCCTCCGAAGGCCAGCGCCTGCGCGAATTCGGCCTGTGCGAAGGGGCCAGCGTGGAGGCGCTGCACCATGGCGGTTTTCTGGGCAAGGGACCGATCGCCTGCAAGGTCGGACGCATGACCATCGCCATGCGCCGCAATCATGCCGCCGCCGTCACCGTGCGCACCGGACCGGATGGTGCGGGCGCGGAGAATGAAGCATGAGCGGCCTGCCCCTGGTCGCACTGGTCGGCAATCCCAATGCCGGCAAGAGCGCGCTGTTCAACGCGCTGACCGGCGCGCGGCAGAAGCTGGGCAATTATCCCGGCGTCACGGTGGAGCGTAAATCCGGGCGCTTGTCGCTGCCCGACGGACGCCCGGTCGAGCTGGTCGACCTGCCCGGCACATACAGCCTTGATCCCAACAGCCCCGACGAACAAGTGACGCGCGACGTCATATTGGGGCGGCAAGAGGGCGAAAAGCGGCCCGACGCGCTGGTCGTAGTGGTCGATGCGTCGAACCTGGACAATCATCTGCGTTTCGCGCTGGAATTGATCGCGCTGGGCCTGCCGACGGTGGTGGCGCTCAACATGGTCGACCTCGCCACCCGCGACGGGCTGGAACTGGACGCCACTATCCTGTCGCGCGAACTGGGCGTGCCGGTGATTTCCACTGTTGCGGTGCGCAAGCGCGGCCTTGATCATCTGCGCCAGGAACTGGACGGACTGATGAGCGGCGCGCCTGCGCCCTATACGACGAAGCCGGCGCGCGATTTCGATGCCGTTCGCAAGGAAGCGCGGCGCATCGCCCGCGCGGCGATCGTGCGCGAAACCCCGTCACGCCGGCTGACGGCGGCGGTCGACCGGGTGCTGCTGCACCCCGTCATCGGCTTCGTCATCCTGCTCGCCCTGCTGTTCGTGATGTTCCAGGCGGTGTTCAGCTGGGCCAGCGCGCCCGCCGACATGCTGGAAGGATGGGTGACGGCGCTGGGCGAAGCCGTGACGAACACGCTGCCGCCCGGCATCGTCCACGATTTCCTGTTGCAGGGCGTGGTAGGCGGCGTGGGCGCGGTGATCGTGTTCCTGCCGCAGATCCTGATCCTGTTCTTCTTCATCCTGATGCTGGAAGCGACTGGCTATATGGCGCGCGCAGCCTTCATCATGGATGCGCTGATGGCGCGGGTCGGCCTGTCGGGCCGGGCCTTCATTCCGCTGCTCTCCTCCTTCGCTTGCGCGGTGCCCGGCATCATGGCGACGCGCACCATATCCGATCCCAAGGACCGGCTGACGACCATATTGATCGCGCCGCTGATGACCTGCTCGGCCCGATTGCCGGTCTATGGCCTGATCATCAGCGCCTTCATCCCGGCCCGGACGGTGGGCTGGGGCGTAGGATTGCAGGGGCTGGTGATGTTCCTGCTCTATGTCTTCGGCATCGTCGGCGCGCTGATCGCCGCCTGGGCGCTGCGGCTGACCGTGACCAAGGGGCAGAGCAGCGGCTTCCTGATGGAAATGCCCAAATATCAATGGCCCCGGCCGCAGGACCTGCTGATCGGCCTGTGGCAGCGCGCGGTCATCTTTTTAAAGCGCGCGGGCACCATCATCCTGTTCACCAATATCGTCCTGTGGGTGCTGATGAGCTTCCCCAAGGCGCCCGATGGCGTGCGGCAGAGCGAATATTCGATCGCCGGGCGGATTGCGGGCGGGATCAATGTGCTGGTCGAGCCAATCGGTTTCAACCGCGACATTTCGCTGGCCCTGCTGCCGTCCATGGCGGCGCGCGAAGTCGCCGTTTCCGCGATCGCGACCGTCTACGCGATCGATGCTGAGGATGATGTCGAGGCGCTGGACAAGGGGCTGGGCGAGCGATTGCAGGGGCGCTGGACGCTGGCGACGGCGCTCGCCTTCCTCGCCTGGTTCGTGTTTGCGCCCCAGTGCATTTCCACCATCGCGGTGACGCGGCGTGAAACCGCCGGATGGAAATGGACCGGCTTCATGATCGGCTATCTGTTCGTACTGGCCTATGCCGCAGCGGGCGTCACCTATTGGACGGCGGTCGCGGCGGGGCTGGGATAGCGCCGACCGCCCGGCCGGGCGCGCCTGTCGACCGGATTGCCGCCGGACGCGGCCGCGCATTGATTTTGCGGGCATGTCGCGGCTGGATTTGCGGGCGCGCGTCGCTATAAAGACCGGCTATTATTTCGGAGGAATCATGGCAGGCTCGGTCAACAAGGTCATTCTGGTCGGCAATCTGGGCGCCGACCCGGAGGTCAAGAGCTTCCAGAATGGCGGCAAGATTTGCAACCTGCGCATCGCCACGTCGGAAAGCTGGAAAGACCGGATGACCGGCGAGCGCAAGGAGCGCACCGAATGGCATAATGTCGTCATCAACGGCGAAGGTCTGGTGGGCGTCGCCGAACGATTCCTGCGCAAGGGATCGAAAATCTATGTCGAGGGCCAGTTGCGCACCCGCAAATGGCAGGACCAGTCGGGCAATGACCGCTACACGACCGAAGTCGCGCTGTCGGGTCCGGGCGCGGTGCTGACCATGCTGGACGGCGCGCCGGGCGGCGGCGGTCAGGGCGGTGGCTATGGCGGCGGCGGTGGCCGCTCGCAGCAGGGCGTGAGCGACTGGAGCGGCGGGTCGAGTGGTTTCGGCGGCGGCGACTATGATGATTTTGGCGGCGGTTCCGGCGGTGGTCAGGGCGGCGGCTTCGGCGGCGGACGTTCCTCCTCGGGCGGCGGCAATTATGGCGGCGGCAACAGCCGTGGCGGCGCGGGCAGCCCCAATTTCGACAATGATCTGGACGACGAAGTGCCGTTCTGATGATGGCGGGATGATGTTGGCGATGCAGGCGACTGCATTGCCGGCGTCTCTAATATAATCCCATTATGGATAGGCGATCCGGGCCGGTACGCTGACCCGGATTTCGGTGCCGCCCTGCGGCGCGGACATTATGTCCAGCGATCCGTTCAGGCGACGCGTGCGTTCGCGCATGCCGACCAGACCATAATGCCCCTCCCGTATGCCCGTTTCGGCGACGGAGGCTGGCAGGCCAACGCCATCATCGATGACCGACAAAACGACCCGGTCGGGTGCATGACCCAGCCGCAGGATGATGGCGCGGGCGGCGGCGTGGCGCAGGACGTTGCTGAGCGCTTCGCGCACGATGCGGGCCATTTCGTCGGCGACCGGAGCGCAGATCGGCCGGGGCGCGCCGTCCACCTCGACCCGCCAGGCCAGGCGATCGCCCAGCATGTCCGCCAACAGTAAGCGCAACCGATCGGCCAGCAGAACCGGCTGCAATTCCTGCCGCAGCGAATGGACCCGCTCCCGGCTTTCGATCAACACATCTTCCGCCCGGTCGAGCGCGCCTTCCAGTTCGCGCCGCGCGCCCGTGCCGCGCGGCAATTGTTCCACCACCGCCTGAAAGCGCAGCATCAGCCCCTGAAACCCCTGAAGCAGCGTGTCATGCAGTTCGCGCGCAATGCGCTCACGCTCGGCCAGTTGCGCCTGCACCCGGCCGCGCGCGCGATCGGTCAGGACATGGAGGCGCCGCCGGTAGAGCAACCAGCCCGCGCCGCCCACGGCCGCACAGCACAACAGGAAAAACCAGCGCGTCTGATAGAAAGCCGGCGCAATCGTGAAGGACAGGGTCGCCCCCTCTTCATTCCAGACGCCGTCATTGTTCGCGGCGATCACGCGGAACTGATAATCGCCCGGCGACAGGTTGGTATAGAGCGCCTGCCGATCGGTCCCGGCGTCGAACCAGTCGCCCTGCGCGCCCTTCAGCCGGTAGCGGAAGCGGTTTTCGCGCGCGTCGGTCAGGCTGAGCGCGGTATAATCGATCTGGACCCGTTTGCTGAGCGCGGGCAGCGCGATCCTGCCGCCTTCCAGCGCATAATCCCTGCCATCGACGCGCAGGGCGCGGATGACGACCGGCGGCGGCATGGCGTTGCGCGCCAGCCGATCGGGATCGGCCCACACCAGCCCCTGATCGGTGGCGAACCACAGCCGGCCGGTCGCATCCTGCGCAATGTCATTGGCGTCGAACAGGTTGGATCGGGCGCGATAATTGGCATCATGGCCAATCCGTTGATAGGCGATGGGGCGGCCGGGATGGACGAAGGCGCGGTCCAGCTGGCCGCTCCTGATCCGCACGATGCCGGTAGCGCCATTCAGCCAGGTCCATCCATCGGCCATGCGATGAATGCCGGTGAGGCCCGCAAGGTAAGGATAGGCCCGTTCGGTGAGCAAAGCCGCCCGACCAGCGCGGATGAGCGCCAACCCCTTCTGCCCGCCAAGCAACAGGCGGTCGCCGTCGCGCGCCATGGTGACGACCGCGCCGATGGCGGGCGGCGCGCCGGGGACCAGTGGTTTTTCCATGCCGTCAGGGCTGATTCGCAGCAGGCCGTGGCGGCCCCGCGCGGCGATCAGGCCGCCTGCGCCATCGTCGCGCAACAGGGTGATGGTGCCGCCGGACACCCCCGCTGCGCCGGATGCCGGGACCAGCCGGTCGCCCTCCAGCCGGTAGAGCCGGTCCATGCCGGTCCAGAATTGCCCTTTCGCATCGCGCGCGCAGCTGACCGACAACGGTCCCTTCACAGGCGTCGTGCGGCGGACGTCGCCGACCGAATCCAGATCGAGCAGGAAGGCGCCGTTCAGGCTGATCGCCAGCAATTGCCGCGCGTCGCCGCATAGGACGCCAATGTCGGATTTTGGGAAGATCAGCCGGGGCGCCGCGCCATCCCGGCCGGTGCGATACACGCCGGCGAGGCCCGCGAAGAAGAGGTCGGCGGCGCGGGACGGCGCGACGAATCCCGTCACCAGCGATTCACCGCCATTTGCACGGACGATGGGCGTCGAGGCATAACGATCCAGCCCGGTTTCGGTGCCGACCCAGACGTTGCGTTCCCGATCCTCCAGCGCCGACAGGCTGAGCGGAGCAGGCTGTCGGTCGGAAGCGCCGGCCGTTTCCAGAGCGCCGGCGGGGCCATGCAGGCGGGCCAGCCCGGCATTCTGCCCGGTGATCCAGAAAGCGCCATCCCGATCAACGGTCAGATGGCGGGTGACATAGGGCGTGTTGACCGGCGCGAGGGCGGCCGTCGCGTGCCCCTGCCCCATCACACGGACGCCTTTGTCGTCGGCGATCCAGACCTGCCCCTTCCCATCCTGCGCCAGCGCGGCGAAGGGCGCGATGCGGTCGGGCAGACGATCGAACCGCGCGGCTCCCGGCTTTAGTCGAAGCAGCGCGGGCGGCAGGGCGACATAGAGGCTGCCTTCGGACGCAGCGAGCACCGGTCCCATCATCCCGTCGACCAGCCCCTGCGCTGCGCCATAGCGCGTCCAGCGTCCGCCATTATAGCGGGACAGCAGCATCTTGCCGCGCGATTCGGCCGCGACCCAGATCGATCCGTCGCGCGCTTCGATGATCGCGCTGACCCCGCCCTGCGCCGGCCAGGGATTGGCATCGCGCAGATGGCCGCCGCGATAGACGGCGATTCCGCCGAAATCATAGCCGACCCAGATGTCGCCATTGCGCGCCGTCAGCAGCGCCGTGACCTGAAGCGAACGGCGCGGGTCATCCTGGTCGGGCAAAATGCGGTCGAACCGCACGCCATCGAACCGATAGAGGCCGGTCGACGCGCCCAGCCACAGGAAGCCGTCTTTGCCCTGCGCCAGCGCGCGGACATTGCCGGGCGCGCCATCCTTCAGCGTCCAGCGCGTATGGCGCATCTGATCGAGCGGCAGCGTCGGACTGGCGTACAGCCCCGGCGTTGGCGGCAGCGCGGCCATCAGGGCCAGCAGGATTGCGTGGTGCTTCATGCCGGTGGCGGTCACATGGAAAGGAGGAAGACGCCAGCCCTAGCGCCGTCCGCCCCATAGCGACAAGACCCTCGATAGAGGGGGGCAATGCCCCTCCATCAGGGCTAGGGGAAATCGTGACGCATCCGCATCATTCCCCGCATGATGCAGGGTCAACTTCAGCGCGCGCAATCGCCCGATCCGACAGCCGCCGCCGATATCGACACGGCGCAGATTCTGGCCCTGCTGATGCAGGCCCGGCGTGCGATCGGGCAGGATATGGCGCAGGCCGATCGCTATCTGGACCGCGCCTGCATGCTGCTGCGCGATGGCGACCCGGCGCAGCCCCATCCCCAGCCCCATTCCGCGCCACTGGTTCCTCCAGTCCCCGATGCGCACCAGCCATCGCCGACCGGCGGGCTTGCCGGATGGCAGGTGCGGCAGGTGACGGCCTATATCGACGCGCGCCTCGGCCGGACTTTGGCGACGCAGGAACTGGCGCTGGTCACGAGCCTTAGCCCCGGTCATTTCTGCCGCGCGTTCAAGGCGAGCATGGGCGAAACGCCCCATGCCTATATCATCCGCCAGCGCATCCGCCGGGCGCAGACGCTGATGCTGGACACCCGGCACAGCCTGTCGCAGATCGCCAGCGCATGCGGCCTGACCGATCAGGCGCATCTAACCCGCCTGTTCAAGCGGATGGTGGGCACGACGCCATTGCTATGGCGACGAACATGGCAGGACAGGGAGAGCGCCGCATGAACAGCCGACGGCTGGAGGCGTTCACCGACGGGGTGATCGCGATCATCATCACCATCATGGTGCTGGAACTGAAGGCGCCGCGCGGCGGATCGCTGGCCGATCTGGCGCAATGCCTGCCGCTGATGATCGCCTATCTGCTCAGTTTCGTGAATGTCGGCCTCTACTGGAACAACCATCATCATCTGTTTCAACTCAATCCCCGCATCGACGGGCGGGTGCTGTGGGCCAACCTGTTCCTGCTCTTCTGGCTGAGCTTGGTGCCGTTCGTCATCCGCTGGCTGGACGACAGCGCTTATTCGACCGGAGCGACCGCCGCCTATGGCATCGTGCTGGGGGCGGCGGCGATCGGCTATTTCCTGACCGAGCGGGCGATCGTCGCCTGCAACGGCGTCGATTCCAAACTGGCGCGGGCGCTAGGCATGGACTGGAAGGGATGGGGAACGCTGACCATCTATGGCGCGGCCATCCCTTTGAGCTTCGTCCACCAATGGGTTGCGGTGGCACTCTATATTCTGGTCATCGCGCTTTGGTTCGTGCCCGATCGCCGTTTCGCGCGGGTCGTGCAGCGCTAAGCGTCAGCCTCCGTGCGGCAGGGCCGCCGCCGGGTGACGAACGCAGAATAGGGTGCCCAGCAGCACGATCAGGCCCGACACGAACAAAGGCAGCGCAAGGCCGATATGCACGACCATCAGCGCGCCGGCCGCAGCGCCGCCAAAGATGGCGAGGATCGCGCCGATGCGGCGGGCGAGATTGGGGTTGCCGCCACCGGCCATGCTGGAATCGGCCGCGATGCCGGTAACGGTCAGGGTCAGGACGGTGGTGGTGAGGTCGGGCACCTTGAGCTGGCGAATGGTGGCGTTGCGAAAGCCCATGGCGACGGCGGTCAGCGCGATGATCGCGAACAGGCCGGCGGTGGGCGCGAGCGTGGGCACATGGAAGTTCAGCGCCACGACGGCGGCGATCCACAGCAGAGCCGCCTCGATCAGCGCGGCGACCGTCAGCCAGTGGCGCAGCGGACGCTGGCCGAAGCCCTGCCCGACCCGGCCCGCGACCAGCGCGCCGAGGAAGAAGGTCGCGAGCGCCACCAGATAGGGTGCGACCTTGAAGCCCGGCGTTCCTGCCGCTGCGAAGCCCAGAAAGACGACATTGCCGGTCATGTTGGCGGTGAAGACTTTGCCAAGCCCAAGGACGCTGACGGCGTCGACCAGGCCGGTCGTGACCGACAGCAGCAGGAGCAGGCCGGGAAGAGGGGAGGAATTTTGCGGGGCTGGCGGCATGGGGATGCTCCTGAAAGATTAGAAACGGAAATTGGCTTCGAAGCCGGTCATGGCGATGGTCTTGGCCGGGCCGGTCTGGCGGATGAAGGCGCCCGGCGCGAAGAGAGACAGGGACGTGGACAGCTCCAGTTCCGGCGTCGCCTGCCAGGCGAGGGTCGCTTCGGCTTCCTTGCCGATGAAGCGGGCGCGGCTGTCGCCGGCGGCCCGGATCAGATTGCCGGGAATGTCGTAGACGCCGTCATTGCGGGCGTAGCGCCAATAGGCCATCGCGGCCAAGCTGGCGGAAAAGCCGTTGCCGAGCGGGGCGCTGAGGCGCGGATTGAGGCTGACGATGTTGGTCGGGCCGACGGGTGAGAGTTCGCCAAAATATTTGCCCTTGGGGAAGAGGGCGTTGAAGGTGCCGAGCGTGCCATCACCACGATGCCGGTCGCCGCTGACGATATTGAAGCGCAGCGTGGCGTCGGGCGAGAACGGCAGGAAAGGCAGGCTGCGGCCGACTTCGGTGCCCAGAGTCCAGGCGGAAATGCGCTGGTCGCCATAATGACCGAACTGCCAGACGCCCTCGATATTCCAGTGCCAGTCGCCCCGCACGCCATGGGCGCGGGCACCGATGCTGTGGCGCTCCTCCCGCGCCGTCAGCCCGCCGAAGCGAGCGGCGCGGTTGCGGTAGCCCAGATAATAGAGATCGAGTTCGGGGAGCGTGGCGTAAGCGCCCCACAGTTTGCGCGTGTCGGAGGTGCGATCGTCGAAACTGTCGGGACCGGGCTGCACCGGGTTCAGCAGGAACAGGTCGAGTTTGCGGCCCTTGCCCAGAGCGATGCTGCCGCGCACGCCGTCGAACGCCAGCGGCGTGTTGGGACCATAGCGGGTGCCGATCAGCCTTTCGGTGCCGAGCGAGAGCATCTGTCTCCCGCCGCGCAAGGTGACGGGACCGACACCCACTTCGGCGAAGCCTTGCAGCATGTCGACGCGGCTCTGGTCGATCGGGCCGGCCGAAGGTGGTCTGCCCCCACCGAGTGGACCGATTGGTTTGTTAGTGCATTAAGCGCATCGCCGCCATATCCGGACGGAGGTGGAGCGAAGCGGAACCGGAGGCCGGAT
>JAJZTH010000004.1 GCA_021849075.1 Pseudomonadota bacterium
GGTTGACGGTGAACTGTTCGAGGGCGCTGTCCTTCTTGGCCTTACCGTCCTGCACCTTCTTTTCCTCCTCGGCGGCGGCGCCCTTGGTTTCCTGACGCTCGGGCGTGGGCGTGCCCTTGCCAACGCCGTGGCTGATGTAGCTGACGGCGTCGAGGCGGCTCATATCCTGCTGTTGCAGGAAATAGACGGCATAGGATTCGCGTTCGGAAAAGAGCGCGACCAGCACATTGGCGCCGGTCACTTCATCCTTGCCGGACGACTGGACATGGAGGATGGCGCGCTGAACCACGCGCTGAAAACCGCTGGTGGGGGAGGGATCGCTGGCCCCTTCGACCTTCAGACTGTCCAGTTCGGTGTCGAGATAATGGGTGACGGCGTCGCCCAGTTCGCCCAGTTCCACACCGCATGCCTGCATCACCTTTGACGCATGTTCGTCATCAATCAATGCCAGGAGGAGATGTTCCAGCGTGGCATATTCATGCTTGCGCTCCGACGCATGGGTCAGCGCATTGTGCAATGTGGTTTCAAGGGCGGGTGCGAATGAAGGCATATTCTTTTACTCCAAGCTCCCCTGGGGAGCGACCTTGAACCCTATGTCGGCATTGCTCGACGACGGATCAAGGGCGCGCCCCCGATCGCCGGAATTGCCAGACTGACCATGTCCGAAAAGACCCTGAAGGGGAATTGGACGGTGGCGCCGGTTCATCTCTTGAATAGCGCCTCGGCTGTTGCCTTGTGGTTAACGGCGCTTTCAATCTTTGCTTTGGTACGCTGGATTTCCGCTTCGAGCGCGGCGATGCGGCTTTCCAGTTCAGCCACGGACAATGGTCCCAAATCCTGTGTCAGCAGGCGGGCCAGCGGATCATCTCCCTTGCGCGGCAGATAGTCTTCCAAGTCCATGAATCGCAATGTTGACCCTGTGGGCCACTCTGTCAATAAGGGCGCACGCTCCGCCCGTCGATTTTGGTGCGGTGCAGCGTAATGGCGGCTTCAGGAGCGGCTTGATGGCGGAAGAGTATAGCATGCCGGGCGAGATGATGGCGATCGGCATCGCCACGCCGGGCGGACCGGAGGCGCTGGCGCCAGAAACGCGGCCGGTGCCGGTTCCGGCCGCGGGTGAGGTGTTGATCAAGGTCGCGGCGGCCGGGGTCAACCGGCCCGATGTGCTGCAGCGGCAGGGCAAATATCCGCCGCCGCCGGGGGCTTCGGACATTCCGGGGCTGGAAGTGGCCGGCACGATCGTCGCGGCCGGGAGCGGCGCGGATGCGCTGATCGGGCAGAAGGTGTGCGCGCTGCTGGCGGGCGGGGGCTATGCCGAATATGCGGTGGCGCCTGCGGGGCAGTGCCTGCCGGTGCCCGATGGCTATGATCTGGCCGAGGCGGCTGCGCTGCCCGAGACGCTGTTTACGGTGTGGACCAACCTGTTCGAGCGCGCCTACGCGGTGGAAGGCGACACGGTGCTGGTCCATGGCGGCACCAGCGGCATCGGGACGATGGCGATCCGGCTGTGCAACCTGTTTGGCGTGACCATCATCGTCACCTGCGGGTCGGATGAGAAATGCGCGCAGGCCAAGGAGTGGGGCGCGGACCATGCGATCAATTATCGCACCCAGGACTATGTCGAAGAAGTGAAGCGGATCACGGACGGGCAGGGCGTTCAGGCGGTGCTGGACATGGTCGGCGGCGATTATGTGCCGCGCAACCTCAATTGTCTGGCCGAGGACGGGCGGCATGTGTCGATCGCGGTGCTGGGCGGGGCGAAGACGAGCCTGTTCATTCCCCAGCTGATGACGAAGCGGCTGACCGTCACCGGATCGACGCTGCGGGCGCGGTCGACGGGGTTCAAGAGCCTGGTCGCCGATGAGCTGATGCGGACGGTGTGGTCGTTCGTGGGCGAGGGGAAGTTGCGGCCGGCGATGGACCAGAAGTTCGCGCTGGCGGAGGCGGCCAAGGCGCATGCGCGGATGGATGCGGGCGAGCATTTCGGGAAGATCGTGCTGGTGGTTTGAACCCCGGCCTCTCCCTTGCAGGGAGAGGAAAGAAATATATAGGAGGCGCGGCGTGGACGATTGGGCTTCGGCTGGTCTTGGTGCTTGGTTGGGCCGGGGCTGGTTTGCGCCGTTGTTCAAGCGGCGACCTATATTGGGCTGGAGCCTGTTCGTGATCGGGAGCGCTGTTGCGATTGCAATCCTGATTTGGTTTGAGTGATCGAGCACAAACCCGCGGAAACCGTAGCATTTCCGTCATATTTCCTGCGAGATTGTAACATTGCGGCGTTAAGGATTCGGTCCCGAGGACACAGGATCTTTGGGGATCGCAGCATGAACGCCATTACGCGCCTGCCCTTTCTGGGCGAGCTGGAAGAGGGCGCGGACGACCGTTTCCATACCCCCGAGCGGGAAGGACAACGGCGCCGCTATCGGACCATCTGGATTTCGGACATTCACCTGGGCACGCGCGGCTGCAATGCCGCGATGCTGATCGACTTTCTGGATAATGTGGACAGCGACACCATCTATCTGGTGGGCGACATCATCGATGGATGGCGGTTGAAGAAGCGCTTCTACTGGCCGGCCAGTCATAATGACGTGGTGTGGCGGCTGATGAAGCGGGCCAAGCGCGGCACGCGGGTCGTCTATATCCCCGGCAATCATGACGAGATGTTCCGCCAGTTCACCGGCATGAGCTTTGGCGGCGTGGAAATACGGCGCAAGGCGATCCACCAGACCGCCGACGGGCGCAAGCTGCTGGTGCTGCATGGCGACGAGTTCGACACGATCATGCTGGCGCATCGCTGGCTCGCCTTCGTGGGGGACGCCGCCTACACCACGCTGATGCGGCTGAATGTGGTCGTGAATGCGGTGCGGCAGCGCATGGGGCTGCCCTATTGGTCGCTCAGCAAGATGGCCAAGCATAAGGTGAAGAATGCCGTGTCCTTCATCTCCCGCTTCGAGGAAGTGGTGGCGCATGAGGCGGGCACGCGCGGCGTCGACGGGGTGGTGTGCGGCCACATCCACAATGCCGAGATGCGCGAAATCGAGGGCATAGAATATTATAATGACGGCGACTGGGTGGAAGGTTGCACCGCTCTGGTCGAGCATGGCGATGGGCAGATGGAAGTGCTGCACTGGGCCGACGAGATTGCCAAGCGCGAGCGGGCCGAGCGGGCCGAGCGGGACGCGAAGGTGCGGATGGCGGCTTGAGATGGCGACCGTTGATTTGGAGTGAAGTCGATGTCTGGGTTTACCCGTTTCTCGACACGCTCGAAACGAACGGAGGTCGGTGAAAGAGGAATGGAGTCCATGCGCATAGCGATCGTCACCGATGCCTGGTCGCCGCAGGTCAATGGCGTGGTGCGGACGTTGCAGACGATCCGGGCTGAATTGGAAGCCATGGGGCATGTGGTCGAGGTGATCTCGCCCGACCTTTATGGCTCTATTCCCTGTCCGACCTATCCTGAAATAAGGCTGGCGCTGGTGCGGCCAGGCGTGGTGGGACAGGCGGTCGCGGCGTTCCGGGCCGATGCGGTGCATCTGGCGACGGAGGGGCCGCTGTGCCTTGCGGCGCGGCGCTGGTGCCTGCGCGGCGGGGTGCCGTTCACGACGGCCTATCACACCCATTTCCCAGATTATGTGGCGCAGCGCACCGGGCTGCCGGCGGCGTGGTTCTGGCGCTATATCCGCTGGTTCCATGGGCCGGCGCAGGCGGTGCTGGTGTCGACCCGGTCCGTGCGGGACCAGTTGCGCGCCCATGGTCTGCCGCGCGTGCGCCCATGGGGCAGGGGGGTCGACCTGACCGCCTTTACGCCGGATGCGCCGCCGCCCGCGATCTTCGCGGATCTGCCCCGGCCGATTCAGCTCTATGTCGGGCGGGTTGCGGTCGAGAAGAATCTGGAGGCGTTTCTGGCGACCGACCATCCGGGCACCAAGGTTGTGGTGGGCGATGGGCCGGCGCGCGCGGTGCTGGAGCGCGCCTATCCGCAGGCGCGATTCCTGGGGTCGATGTTCGAGATGGAACTGGCGGGGGCCTATGCCGGGGCGGATGTGTTCGTATTCCCTAGTCGGACGGACACGTTCGGTCTGGTGATGATCGAGGCGCTGGCCTGCGGCACGCCGGTTGCCGCCTATCCAGTGACGGGGCCGATCGATATCGTGACGCCGGAGACGGGCGCGCTGTCGGACGATCTGGGCGCGGCGATCGCACAGGCATTGTCGTGTGACCGGGGGGCATGCGCGACCTATGGCCGCAGTTTCAGTTGGGAACGCAGCGCGCAGGAGTTTCTGTCCGGTCTGCACGCCATAGACCCCGATGTCATGGAAAGCGCGGCCTGACGCTTTTTCTTGCCGGATGCGGCGGGATGTTCTATCTCTGATCCGTCGTGGCCGCCCTGCTTGGGCGGCCCTTATTGTTTTTACGCCGGAGAAGTCCCGTGTCCCAGCCCCTCATGCCCCATGCGACCGCCAGCTGGCTGGTCGACAACAGCGCTCTGAGCTTCGACCAGATCGCCGAGTTTTGCGGGCTTCATATCCTGGAAGTGCAGGCGATCGCCGACGATACCGCCAGCATCAAATATACCGGTCGCGATCCGGTGCGCGCCCATGAAATCACCATGGACGAAATCCACAAGGGCGAAAGCAACCCGGATTACAAGCTGAAGATGCTGAAGGGACCGGAGCCGGTTCGTCGCACCAAGGGGCCGCGCTACACCCCGGTCAGCAAGCGTCAGGACAAGCCGGACGGCATCGCCTGGATCCTGCGCAACCATCCCGAAATTTCGGACGGCGCGATCGGCAAGCTGATCGGCACCACGCGCACCACCATTGCGGCGATCCGCGATCGCACGCACTGGAACATCAGCAACATCACCCCCAAGGACCCGGTGACGCTGGGCCTGTGTTCGCAGCGCGAACTGGACTCGCTGGTCAGCAAGGCGGCGAAAAAGGCGGGTATCGAAGCGCCGACCGATTCGCGTCTGGACGGCGACCGCGAGGCGCTGATCAACGAACTGCGTCGCGAGCGTGAGGACGCTGCGCGCCGTGCCGAAGACGCGCTGAAGAGCGAGTCCGAATTCATTTCCGGCGCCGCCACCATCCTGGACCCCTTCAGCAACAACAAGGGCGAGGTGTGATGCCGTAGCGTCATCGGCGGCTATCGCTAAGCCGCTGCTGCGCTGGATTTTCAAGGGGCTGCGCCGTCTGACGGGGCAGCCCTTTTTCGTTGGTTGACGCTTGCGTAAAGCAGATGATGGCCATACACTTCGGGCCATGGAGAGCGTAGAAAAAATCCTGACGGATCATTATCGTCATCCCACCAAATGGGATCAGACATTCCCCCCGCTGTCGATGGGGCAGATGGTGACGGACAGCGCCACGGCGCATCCCGACGCCCATATGATCGACTTCATGGGACGCAAATTCAGCTACGGCGAAATGTACGGCCAGATCCGTCGCATTGCCTGCGGATTGCAGGCCATGGGGGTGAAGAAGGGCGACCGGGTTGGCCTGTACCTGCCCAATACCCCCCATTATGTCGCGGCCTATTATGGCGCGCTGATGGCTGGCGCGATCGTCGTCAATTTCTCCCCCCTTTATACCGCCGCCGAACTGGAGCATCAGGTCGAGGATAGCGGCACGAAGATACTTTTCACCCTGTCGGCCAAGGCTCTGCTGCCCACGGCGCTGGAGGTGCTGGACCATAGCACGCTGGAAACGCTGATCGTGGGATCGGTGGCGGAGGTGCTGTCGCCGGTCAAATCCTTCCTGTTCCGCTGGTTCAAGGCAGGCGAGTGCGTGGCGTTGCCCGACGATCCGCGCGTCATCCGCTATGACCGGTTCATGGCGAACAAGGGCGATTGCGCGGTGGCGCAGATCGATCCGGTCAACGATATCGCGCTGCTGCAATATACCGGCGGCACCACCGGCACGCCCAAGGGCGCGATGCTGACGCACCAGAATCTGACCGCCAATGCGCGGCAGGCGCAGGCGATCGACCCTCATGCCAATGAAGAGGACCGCATCATTGCGGTGCTGCCCTTTTTCCATGTTTTCGCCAATACCTGCACGCTCAACCGTACCGTCATCAATGGCGGCGAGATGGTGATGCTGCCGCGTTTCGACGCGGCGCAGGTGCTGGCGGCGGTGCAGCGGGTCAAGGCGACGTCGCTGCCCGGCGTGCCGACCATGTATCAGGCGCTGCTGGACCATCCGGCGATCCGCAACGTCGATTTTTCCTCTTTGCGGGCGTGCATTTCCGGCGGCGCACCGTTGCCGCTGGAGGTGAAGCAGAAATTCGAAGCGGCGACCGGCGCACGTTTGATCGAAGGCTATGGCCTGACCGAAACCAGCCCGATCGTGTGCACCAACCCCTATGAAGGGTTGAACAAGACCGGGACGGTGGGACAGCCTGTGCCGGGCACGCGCGTCAAGCTGGTCGACCGGGAAGACCCCACGAAGCCGCCGCCCGAAGGCGAACCGGGCGAACTGCTGTTTGCCGGGCCGCAGATCATGAAAGGTTACTGGAACCGTCCCGATGCCGATGCGCAGGTGTTCGTGGGCGAATATGTCCGCACCGGCGACGTCGGCATCATCGATGAAGATGGCTATGTGAAGATCGTCGACCGGTTGAAGGACATGATCGCGGTCGGCGGGTTCAAGGTCTTCCCGAGCCAGGTCGAGGCGGTCCTCTATCATCATTCGGCGGTCAAGGAGGCGCTGGTGATTGGCGTGCCCGATCGCTATCGCGGCGAGCAGCCCAAGGCGTTCGTGACGCTGAACGAAGGGGCGGAGATTGACGGGCCGGGCCTGAAGGAATGGCTCAATCTGCAATTGGGCAAGCATGAGCGGGTGTGCGAGGTGGAAGTGCGCCTGAACCTGCCCAAGACGCTGGTTGGCAAGCTGTCGCGCAAGGAACTGGTGGCCGAGGAACGCGCGAAAGCGGAAGCGGCGCGGCAAGAGGCTGGAACAGCGGCCTGATCCTTCCTATCTGTGCGGCGTTTGGTGATGTGCCTGACGGCGCATGATCCGCACCAGCCTTCAAACGAGGCACGTGACTCGTTTGAAGGCCGTTGCTGTCTAACGCTTCGCAGAGTTAAGGAATCGATGATGACGCAGGAAATCGCGACGCTGGCCGGGGGCTGCTTCTGGTGCACGGAGGCGGTCTACCAGAATCTGAAGGGCGTTGAGGGCGTCGAGAGCGGCTATATCGGCGGGAAGGTGCCCAATCCGACCTATGAACAGGTCTGTTCGGGCGCGACCGACCATGCCGAGGCGATCCGCATCACCTATGATCCGGCGGTCATAAGCTATGCCGATCTGCTCGACATTTTCTTTGCGACGCATAATCCCACGACGCTGAACCGGCAGGGGAATGATATCGGCACCCAATATCGGTCCGCCATCTTCCCCCATTCGCCCGAACAGGCGGCGGAAGCGCAGGCGGGGATCGAACGGGCGCAGGCGGATCAGAGCGACCCGATCGTCACCGCCATAGAGCCGGACGCGCCCTGGTATCCGGCCGAGGATTATCACCAGAAATATTGGGATCGGGTGGGCGATCAGAATCCCTATTGCATGGCGGTCATTCCGCCCAAGCTGGCGAAGCTGCGCAAGGGCTTTGCAGCGCGGATCGAGGGTTGAAGTTAGACGTCCCTGTAGAGCGACGAGCAGCCATGTCGCACGACATGGCTGCTGGCTGCACGCAATCGATGATAATGAAAATCAGTAGGTTGAGGGGTGACAAATCGATGCGGATCGGCAACAAAATGCCCTGTGCCGCGTTCGCGCGATAGACCTGCATCCTGCCTTCCGGGAGTTTCACATGAAGATCATACCGCTTTTCGCCGCCCTGCCATTCGCGCTGGCCGCGTCGGCCTGTGCAACGACCGGGGGCAGCACGACCGCTGCGCCGACCGCTTCGGCCAAACTGGCCGCAGGAGACGGCGAGGCGCGTGGCACGGCGACCGTCACCGAAGCGGGCGACGGCCTGCATGTCGTGGTCAAGGCGCAGGGCCTGACGCCGGGCATCCATGCCGTGCATATCCACACGACCGGCCAGTGCGTCGGCCCGGACTTCACCAGCGCGGGTGGCCACTGGAACCCGACCGCGCGCAAGCATGGCAAGGACAATCCTGCCGGCATGCATATGGGCGACATGCCCAATATGACGGTTGCGCCCGACGGCACCGGTGCGATCGAATATCATGTCCCCGGCGGCGCGATCAGCGGTGGCGAGACGCCGTTGCTGGACGCGGACGGCGCGGCGATCGTGATTCATGCGCAGGCCGACGACAATGTCAGCGACCCGGCGGGCAATGCCGGTGGCCGAGTAGCCTGTGGCGTACTGAGCGCGAAATAATCTGAATTGGCCTCAGGGCATGATGCCCTATCTCATGCTCTGAGGGTCAGTTGTTTACCGTATTTTGCGGGCCGTCATCTGTTCCAGATGACTTCAAAATACTCTAGCCCGGTTCGCTGGTGCGATCCGGGCTGCTGGCCCGATATTCCTCGATCGGATGATAGGTCGCGCCGCCATGGCCGATCCGGCTTTCATAGAGGTGGAAGCTGTCGACCCGGAACGGCGCGCCTGACAAGCCCGCGTGCCGCGCAAGAAACGGATCGATGAAGCCGCCCGCGCGGCCAAACCGCGCCAGAGTGATATGCGGCAGATAGGCGCGGCTTTCCGGCTCCAGCCCGACAGAGACGCAGGTGCGATCAACCTTCTTATGGAGAGTGGCGAGCGGATGGCGCGGCTGGACGCCGGCCCAGAGCGTGTCGACTACAGCCTTGCGATCGAAGCTGCCCACGCCATCCAGATGGATATCGAACGGGGCGAAGCGTATGCCAGCCAGCGCATCGGCAATGTCGTTGGCGGTGTGGCGATCGACTTCGCCGATGAAGCGCAATGTCAGATGAAGCTGGGCATCATCCTGCCAGCGGGCGCCCTCCACACCGGCCATCAGTGACAGAAGATGCGCACGCTGATCAGCGGGCGGGCGGATGGCGACGAACAGGCGATACATGCGGCCTATATTGGGGCGCAGGATCGGATTTGCCGCATCTTTTGCGGTGGGCCTGATGCCCGTGCGTGGTGAGCCGGGGCGTAGCTTGCCATTGTCGCCGCAATCTTCAGGTGGCGGTTAACTATCTTGTTGATGACGAACATGTCACAATGCCGGTTTGACTTGAAGTTACGGGGCGTTGCGCCGATAATAAGGAGAGCCGGTAAAGAGTATCGGCAAAGGAGAAGAGTTTCATGGCCAACTGGTCCGACCCCCGTTCCGACATTGCGGGCTTTGGTGTCGACGCCACCGCCGCGCGCGGCGAGGCGTTCGACGCCGGGCTGCGCCGCTATATGCTGTCGGTGTATAATTATATGGCGAGCGGCGTGCTGCTGACCGGCGTCGTCGCGATGCTGTTCGCGTCGAGCGGGCTGGCGCTCCAGATTCTGGCCGGTCCCGGCATTCTGAAATATGTCATCATGTTCGCGCCGCTGGCGTTCGTCATGGTGATGAGCTTTGGCGCCAATCGCCTGTCCACCGTCACCATGCAGGCGCTGTTCTGGGCCTATGCGGCAGTGATGGGCCTGTCGCTGTCGTCGATCTTCCTGGTCTATACGGGTACGTCGATCGCGCAGACATTCTTCGCGACGGCAGCGGCTTTTGCGGGTCTTAGCCTCTATGGCTATACCACCAAGAAGGATCTGTCGGGCTTTGGCACCTTTCTGATCATGGGTCTGGTGGGCCTGCTGGTCGCTAGCCTGATCAACATCTTCCTGAAGTCCAGCACGATGGATTTGGTCATCAGCATCGTGGGCGTTCTGCTGTTTGCGGGCCTGACCGCCTATGACACGCAGAAGATCAAGAGCATCTATACCCATGTCGCGGGCACGGACATGATGGGCAAGTCGGTGGTGCTGGGGGCGCTGAACCTCTATCTCGACTTCATCAACATGTTCCTGTTCCTGCTGCGCTTCATGGGCGATCGCCGCTGATAGCGACATGAAATAGAGAATAGGGAGGCCCGGCGGATCATTCGCCGGGCCTTTTTCTTTTTGCATGCGGTCTGTGAGAACTGCTTAGGCAAAGGTTCATGTGCGCCGTGGCATGAGCGGGCGGACCAACGGGTTGGGGATTGAACGATGAGAAGGATGATGTGGGCGACGCCCTTGTTGCTGCTGGCGCTGCCGGGATGCGTGCGGACAGTGGCGAGCGTGGTGACGGCGCCCGTGCGGGCGGGGTCGCAGGTGGTGGACTGGACCACGACCAGCCAGGAAGAAGCCGACCGCAACTATGGCCGCAAGATGCGCAAGCAGGAGGCGCGCGAAGGCAAAGAGCGCAAGAAGGCGGACAAGGAACGCCGCAAACAATGCCGTGAGGCCGGCTACGATAATTGCGGCTGACTGATAAGCCGGGGGTCAGGCAGCGGCGCGTTTCAGCCGGTCGTTAATGGCCGCGCCAATGCCCTCCGCCGGGATCGGGGCGACGGCGATGCGGGCCGCTGCGCTGGCGTCTGCAATATGCAGCGCGGCGAACAGGTTTGCGCCGGCTTCCCGCAGATCCGCCTCCGGGCTGAGGTTGATGTGGCACGGCATCAGGCCGAAGCCGATCAGATATTCGTCGCTTTCGGCGCGCAGCGCGTTCAGCCGGACTGGTTTGGACGGCGCGTAGTGGCTTTCGAGCTGGCCGGGGGCCTCTATCTTTGCATTGTCCTTGCCTGTCATGACGGGCAGTCCAGTCGCCTCTTCCAGCATGGCGGCGGTGACGGGGCCGGGGCGAAGCAGGCGGACGCGATCCGCTTCGGGCGCGGCGATGGTGGACTCCAGCCCCTCGCTGGTCGGCCCTTCGTCCAGGATCAGCCGCACCTTGCCATTGAGGCTGGCGAGCACATGGTCGGCGCGGGTCGGGCTGATCGATCCGCTGCGATTGGCCGAAGGGGCGGCGAGCGGACGGCCGCTTTCGCGAATGAGGGATCGCATCGCCGGATGCGCAGGCAGACGCAGCGCCACAGTGGGCAGGCCGGCGGTCACAAGGGGCGACAGGCCGCTGTCGGCGCGCACCGGCAGCACCAGCGTCAGCGGGCCGGGCCAGAAGCGGGTGGCCAGCATTTCCGCCACGGATGAAAAGTCGGCGAGGCTGCGCGCCATCGCCAGATCAGCCACATGGACGATCAGTGGGTTGAAGCTGGGGCGCCCCTTGGCGCTATAAATCGCGGCCACCGCATGGCTGTCCGTCGCATCGGCGGCGAGGCCGTATACCGTCTCTGTCGGAACCGCGACAGGCTCGCCCGCGCGGATGAGGAGGGCCGCTTCGCGCAGCGCTTCGGCGCCATAGCGGCTGGACTTGGTGGAATAGGTTGGATTGGCGATGGTCACAGTCCCCGCGATATAGCCCCCGGTTGGATCGAGTAAAAGGCCATTGCGTCAACAGAATGACATTGCGGCAACTTGCGGTCCGCGCTGTCGCTGATTAAGCCCGCGCCATGACCGAAGCCCTTCTGACCCGCATTGCCGAGGCGCTGGAGCGCCTGGCCCCACCGCCACCCGTTTCCGCCGATCTGGGCGCGTCACCTGCCTATGTCTGGGACGGCCATGCCATCCATGCGGTGGAGGCGTTCGCGCCGGTCGATTATGCGCTGCTGAGCGGGATCGATGCGCAGAAGAGCGCGCTGCTGGACAATAGCCGTCGCCATGCGGCCGGCCACGCCGCCCATGATGTGTTGTTGTGGGGCGCGCGGGGCACCGGCAAGTCGGCGGTGGTCGCGGGTGTCGTCGGCCAGTTGCAGGCCGAGGGGCAGGACATTGCATTGATGCAATGCGCGATCGACGAACTGGCGAGCCTGCCGAAGCTATTTTCCCTGCTGCGCGGGACGACGCGCCCGTTCATCCTGTTCCTCGACGATCTGGGCTTTGACGATCATGGCGCGGGCGATGCGCGTGCGCTGCGATCGCTGTTGCAGGGCGGGACGGCGGCGCGGCCGGCCAATGTCCGCCTGTATGTGACGTCCAACCGCCGCCATATCGTGCCGCGCCATTTGGCCGAGCAGGATGATCCGATCAATCCGCGCGATGTGATTGACGACAAGATGGCGCTGTCCGATCGCTTCGGGCTGAGCCTGGGCTTCCATGCGATCGATCAGGACGCCTATGTCGCGATCGTCAGCGGTTATGCCGGCAAGCTGGGCCTGAGTTTCGATCCGCTGGAAGCGATCCAGTGGGCGACGCAGCGCGGCAGCCGGTCGGGCCGGGTCGCCTGGCAATATGTGGTGGAACTAGCCGGGCGAAACGGGCTGACGCTCTGAGCCAGCCCGTTCCGGGTCAGGACGTCACTTCGCCTTCGTCACCCGCCAGATCACGCCGCCGACATCGTCGCTGACCAGCAGCGCGCCTTTGGCGTCGGCTGTGACGTCGACCGGGCGGCCCTGCGCTGCGCCATCCTTGTCGAGGAAGCCGGTGAGGACGTCCACAGGCTTGGCCTTGCCGGCTTCGCCATCAGCAAAGCCGACATAGACGACCTTGTAGCCTGCGGCGGGCTTGCGGTTCCAGCTGCCATGCAGGCCGACGAAGGCGCCGTCGGTGTAGGGCGCGCCAAGCTGCACCTTATCGGCGAAGGTGAGGCCCAGCGGGGCGACATGATTGCCCAGCGCATAATCGGGACGCTTGGTATATTCGCGAATTTCAGGGCGTTGGGGCTGAACCCGGCGGTCCTCATAACCGCCCCAATAATTCCACGGCCAGCCGTAGAAGGCGCCGAATTCGACGCGCGTGAGATAGTCGGGGACCAGATCGCCGCCCAGCATGTCGCGTTCATTGACGACGCCCCACAATGCGCCGCTTTTGGGTTCGAACGCCAGGCCGACGGGATTGCGCAGGCCCGACGCGAAGACGCGCTTATAGCCGGTCCTGGGGTTCACTTCGAACACCAGCGCGCGATTCTTTTCCGCTTCCAACCCATTGTCGCCAATATTGCTGTTGGAGCCGACGCCGACATAGAGCAGCCCTTCAGGGCTGGCGGCCAGACTCTTGGTCCAGTGCTGGTTGGGCGCCTGAGCAGGCAGGTCGATGATCTTGCGGCCCTTGGCGGCGATCTTGAGTTCGCCCTCCTTATAGGGGAAGGCCATCAGCGCGTCGGTATTGGCGACATAGAGGGTGTCGCCGATCAGCGCCATGCCATAAGGCGAATTGAGGCCGGTGAGGAAAGCGGTCTTGGTTTCGGCCTTGCCGTCACCGTCAGCGTCACGCAGCAGGGTGATGCGGTTGGCCGAAGGCACGCCGGCACCAGCCTTGTTCATCAGATAATTCATCACCCGGTCGACCAGCCCATCTTTGGGGCGCGGCGGGCTGTTGGTTTCGGCGACCAATATGTCGCCATTGGGCAGGCGCAGCAGGGACCGTGGATGGGCGAGGCCATCGGCAAAGCGTGCGACCGCCAGCCCCTTGGCCGCGACGGGTTTGGCATCGCCCTGCCATGGCTTCACTTCGGCGATGTTGATCGTGGGCAGCATTTCGCTGCGCGGGCTGGTGAAGACCGGCTCTCGTCCGGTATCGGATCCGACGGGCAATTGGGCGGTGTCGCCCTGCGCCAGATAAAGAAAAACGCCGCCGGCCAGAGCCAGGGCGACGAGCGGCAGGGCAATGAAATGCTTCTTCATGCGCCCACATCTATGCGGGCGCGAAGCGGTGGGCAAGGCGGATGCGTGGCGAAAGCTGCGCTTATTTGCCGCGTTCGCGCAGGTAAAGGATAAGGGCGATCAGGATGCCGAGCGCGGCGCCCACAAGCAGGCCGATGCTGGGTTGCCCCATCGTGCCCCCGACGATCGCGCCGCCCAGGATCAGGAAGGCGATGATCGCGCCGGCGCCGGTGGGGTTGCTCTTGCCCTTGTTCATGCCCGGTCCTTGCCATGGCGCAAAGGGGAAGGCCAGCGGCTTTGTGGGCGCGATGCCATTGGCTTGTTTCGGGACGCGCTGTCCCGATTGCGGACAATCGTGCCAAGACGGGACTTGGCTAATGGTGGATTCACCCTCGTAACCGGCGGTATGAGCCAAGGCGTTGAAATGGCATGGCGATTGAATGGCGCGTCAGGCAAAAAGGTCGCCAAGAAAAGTCGGGGGTTACAATGCAGGTGCCATATCTTGCGAACCGCAAGAGCTATGAGGATGCCGCGGAACTGATGACGCTGTTTGGAGCGGATGCCGGCTATGAAGCGGCTGCGCGCGCCGACCGCAGTCTGGATCAGGGCAATCATATCCATTTCTGCCACTGGCGACAGATTGAGCGACTGATCGTGCTGCTCGCTTACGACCAGCCGCTCGGAACGATCCACTGAGAGTCTTTTCTTTCCGCATTTTCCGAGCCAGCAGATGATGCCATCTGCTTCGAAAATGCTCTAGAGGCGAAGTCCTGCGGTTTCGGGCAGGCTGGCCAATATGTTGAGATTCTGAACGGCCGCGCCGGCTGCGCCCTTGCCCAGATTGTCGAGCGCGGCGACCAGTCGCGCCTGTCCGCGATCTTCATTGCCAAAGACGAACAGGGCGAGACGATCGGTCGCGCCAACATGCTCCAGCGTGACATTGCCCATGGCGGCGCTGTCCTGCGGCGAGGCGACGCTGACGACCGAAGATCCCGCATAGGCGGCGGCGAGCGCGGCGTGGATGTCGGCAACCGAAGGCGCGCCGGGCATGGCGCGCAATTGCAGCGGCACTTCCACGATCATGCCGCGATAGGCATTGGCCACCGCCGGCGCGAAAAGTGGGGGATGGGCAAGTCCGGAATAGCGGGTCATCTCCGGCACATGCTTGTGCGCCAAACTAAGGCCATAGGGCAGGAAGGCGCTGGGCGCGCCCGTTTCGCCTTCATAATCGGCGATCATCGCCTTGCCGCCGCCCGAATAGCCCGACGCGCCCGAAACCGTCACCGGCCAGTCTGTGGGCAACAATCCTGCCAACACCAAAGGGCGCACCAGCGCCAGGAAGCCGGTGGGCCAGCAGCCCGGATTGGCGACGAAGCGGCTGTTCGCCAGCACATCCCGATGGCCCGGCTCCAGTTCAGGAAAGCCATAGGTCCAGCCATCCGCCACGCGATGCGCGGTCGACGCATCGATGACGCGAGTATGGTCGTTATCGATCAGCGACACGGCTTCGCGCGCCGCGTCGTCGGGCAGGCAGAGGATGACGATATCGGCGGCATTCAGTGCATCGCGGCGCGCAGCGGCATCGCGGCGCTTTTCTTCCGGCACCGTGATTAGCGAAAGTTCGGGGCGATCGGCGAGCCGGTCGGCGATTTCGATGCCGGTGGTGCCATGACCGCCGTCGATGAAAATTTTCGTGCTCATGGCGTCAACCTCCGCCGTGCGATGATGGGCTGAACATGCGTATCGGCAAGCCGGGCGACGACGTCCGCCAGCGGTTCGCGTACGACCGCCATCCAATGGGCATTGGCATGCAGCAGGGTCTTGCCGTCGATCATGATGCCGACATGGCCGGGGAAGAAGATGAGGTCGCCCCGCTGCAGCGCGGCTTCGCTATCGATCGGCTCACCAATGCCTTCGCATTGCAGATCGGTGTCGCGCGGAACCGCGATGCCCGCCGATCCCAGAGCCACCTGCACCAGGCCCGAACAGTCGATGCCGCGATGGCCGCGTCCACCCCAGACATAGGGCCGGCCGATATAGGATTTCGCGACAGCAACCCAGTCGGATTCCAGTTCCGTGGCGGGGGCGGTGTGGCGCACATGAATGAAGCCATCGGCGCAGGCGATGAAGTCGCCCTGCGCCTCCCCGGAGAAACGGGCGCCGCGCGGCCAATAGTCGGCGATGACCGACTTGATGTCCGGTGCGCTGAACAATGGGGCCAGCGACGCGGAAATGCGATGGGTTGGTTTGCCTTCGACATCCAGTGCGTCGCGCCGGACATAGCCGACATAGCCGTCATGTCCGCAAAAGCCCCACGCCCAGTCGGTCGTGACGTCCAGCGCGTGGAAGGTTTCGCCGCGCAGCAATTCGCTGACCGCTTCCGATGTGGACGAAGCGGCTGACAGGATGGGGGCGCCGGGCGCCACGCAGGTCAGCGGGACAGCGCGCGCATAATGGGCGGAAAAAAGCGTGCCTGCGAGCGCAAGGTCGGCAAGGTCGCCGCGTGCAGCATGGACGCGGCGGTCAAGCGCGACCGATCGGCCGTCCAGCTTGAACCGGGTTCTTTCAGGCGGTGCGTTCCGCGTGGGGGTGTTCGTGCCGTTCATCGCGCGCGGTTCCTGCGATGAAATGGTGAAAGGCGTCAAGGAATTCCGCGCCTTTTGGCGTCCGGGTGATGAAAATATTGCGACGATCGGCTGCATCGCGCTCGCGGCGGAGGTAGCCAAGCGCCGAAAGCTTGTTGAGCGCGCGCGTAATGACCGGCTTCGACACATGCAGCGCTTCGGCCAGACCGCGCACCGTATGCGGGCCAGAACCGATATAAACCGTCATCATCAGGGCCATTTGCCGGTTGGTCAGATCCGGTTTCCCCGATCGGACATAATCGACCAGCGTGCGCATCCATTGTCCCAGAGGCTGGAGGCCGGGACGCCCTAATTCCAGGGCACGATCGGAAGCTGAATGTGCGTTCATGCAGCCTTAACGCACGATTCCCAATCCGGTTGCGTAACGGATGCGCGCCTTATGATGTCCGTTCGTAACGCCGTTGAAGCAGACGGAAAACCGCGCGCATCCCCAGCGCTTCGCCGCCCTTGGGCCGGCCCGGCTTGCTGGACGGGCGCCAGGCGAAGGTGTCGAGGTGCAGCCATGCCGTATCGTCCGGCACGAAACGCTTGAGGAACAGCGCGGCGGTGATCGCGCCGGCAAAGCCGCCTTCGCCTGCATTGTTGATGTCGGCGACGTCCGATTTCAGCATGTCGGCATAGCCGTCCCACAATGGCAGGCGCCATGTCGGGTCATCGACCTGCGCACCCAGCGTCGCCATGTCGGCTGCCAGCCCTTCGTCATTGGTGAACAGGGCGGGGAGGTCTGGCCCGACTGCGACCCGCGCTGCGCCGGTCAGCGTGGCGAAATCGATAACCAGTTCCGGCTTTTCCTCACCTGCGCGGGTCAACGCATCGCCCAGCACCAGACGCCCTTCTGCGTCGGTATTGCCGATTTCCACCGTCAGTCCCTTGCGCGTGCGCAAAATATCTCCGGGACGGAAGGCATTGCCGGAAATGGCGTTTTCGGCCGCCGCAATCAGCATGTGCAATCGCACCGGCAGGCGCGCAGCCATGATCAGCCGCGCAAGGCCCAACGCATGGGCAGCGCCGCCCATATCCTTCTTCATCAGGCGCATGCCGGATGATGGCTTGATGTCCAGGCCGCCACTGTCGAAGCAGATGCCCTTGCCGACGATGGCGATGCGCGGATGGCTCGGGTCGCCCCAGCTCATTTCGATGAGGCGCGGGGCGAAGCTCTTGTCCGCCGCCTTGCCCACGGCATGGATCATCGGATAGCCTTGTTCCAGCGCATCGCCGCGCGTCGTGGTGACGACGGCGCCGAACAGTTTCGCGACCTTTTCGGTGGCGGCCTCCAGATCGGGCGGTCCCATGTCTGCGGCGGGGGTATTGACCATGTCGCGCACCAGCGCGATTGATCGCGCCAGTTGCACCGTCGCGTCGATCTGGGCCACGCCACTGGTCAGCAACACACGGCCGCCGGCCGGCGCATCATCCTTGCGATAGCGGTCGAAGCGATATTGCGCCGTCAGCCAGCCCAACGCCGCAGCGCCCGGCGTCCCTTCTGACAAGCGATAGCTGCCTTCGGGCAGGGTTTCCGCGAGGCGAGCGAGGCACCATGTTCCCAGCGCGCGTTTATCCGCAACGGCGGCGACCACGCTCCAGTCCTCTGCACTGTCGCCGGGCAGAATTGCCTGTTCCCCAGCCTTGCCCTTGAAACGCTGTGCCGTGGCGAGCGCGCGCACCCGATCGGGCTGGGCGGCGAGCCAGATATCATAATCCTTGGCATCGATCAGGTGGATCGAACGGGCGGGCTGCTGGTTGTCTGCTTTGAGCAGATCGGAAAGGTCGGTCATTGCGCGGGTGTACGGGAAAGCCAGCGGCCATGGGAAGCCAAATTTTTACCGCCGCCTGCGCACGATCCACCCTTTCTTCCTTTGCGCAAACCAATGGGAAAGCCTAGATTTAACAGCATAACGAAGAAGGAGATGGATGATGATTCACGGCGATGACCGCAGCCTTCAGGCTGCTCGTGCGCGGGCCTACGCGCTGGCGGAAACCGGGCGCTACGACAACAGCAATGCCGTGCAGGAGGCGCTGGTGGCGGAGGGCTGGTCCAATGCAGGCCGTGCGCTCGACAGCGATTATGCCCGCAAGGCGGTTGGCGAACGGTGCCGGGCGGCCCAGGCACATTGATGCCGTATAAGGCATATGCCTGCGCGGCGGTCTTGCTGGCCGCCGCCTGTTCGCCGCCGCAGGAGCCGTCGAGCGGCAACGCATCGGCCAATGCGGCGGCGAGCCGCTTTGTCGGGACGATGGTGGGCGCGCCAAAGCCGCCACCGCCCGCCAAGCCTTTCGTGGATAAGAGCAAGGATGCATGGCTAGAATTTTCCTATGCCTATCCGGCGCAGGCCGCTGCGGTCCCCTTTCTGGTCGAGAAGTTCGGCAAGGCGGCGCGATCATCCAGAGCCGATGCCGAGGGCATGGCGAAATCGGATAGCGAGTCTGCAAAGAAGGCAGGTTATCCCTTTCGTGCGCACAGTCTTGAAACCGAATGGCGCGTAGCGGCGGACACGCCGCGTTTCCTGTCGCTCCGCTCGCAAACCTATATCTACACGGGCGGCGCGCACGGCATGACCAGCTATGATGTCGTGCTGTGGGACAAGGCGCGGGCGCGCGAAACCAGCGTCAGGGCGTTGATGACGACGCCTGCCGCCTTTGCCGCTGCCATAAAGGATCGGTTTTGCAAGGAACTGGACCGGGAGCGCGCCGAAAAACGCGGAGAGCCGGTCGTGCGCGGCGACGATGACTTCACCAAATGCATTGATCCAATGGATCAAGTGCTGGCGCCGACATCCACTGACGGCAAATTGATCGACGGCGTGACCGTGGTCATCGGTCCTTATAGCGCCGGTCCCTATGCCGAAGGCAGTTATGAGGTGCCGCTGTTAGTCGATGCCGCGATGCGCAAGGCGATCAAGACCGAATATCAGGATGGTTTCGTGAAGCCCTGATTGCCGTCTCTCCGTTCGCCCTTCGACATCTTCCGAGGTCAAGAAGCGAACGGAGGCAGGATTTGGTTTTAAGCCGGCACGCCGTACAGATCATGGTCGTCGGCGTCCTCGATCAGGACATCGAACATGTCGCCGGCCTGGCGTCCTTCACCGACATCGCGCAGGAAGACATTGCCGTCGATTTCGGGCGCGTCAGCCTGACTGCGGGCGGTGGCGCCGATGCTGCCATCTTCTTCGTCCGGCTCACCCACTTCGTCCAGGATGACGGGCAGAACGCGGCCAATCTTTGCCTGCAACTTGGCGGCGCTGATCGCGGCGGTCTTTTCCATGATGCGCTGATAGCGCTCTTCCTTGACCTCTTCGGGGACTGCGCCCGGCAGATCATTGGCGGGCGCACCCTCGACCGGCTCGAAGCGGAAAGCGCCAACGCGGTCGAGTTGCGCCTCGTCCAGCCAGTCGAGCAGATATTGGAAATCCGCCTCCGTCTCGCCCGGGAAGCCGACGACGAAGCTGGAGCGGATCGCGATGTCGGGGCAAGCGGCGCGCCACTTGCGGATACGGTCCAGCACCTTGGCTTCGTTGGCGGGGCGCTTCATGGCTTTCAGCACGCTGGGCGAAGCGTGCTGGAAAGGGATGTCGAGATAGGGCGTCAGCAGCCCTTCGGCCATCAGCGGAATGACATGATCGACATGGGGATAGGGGTAGACATAGTGCAGCCGCACCCAGGGCGCCTTGCCTTCGGCGGTGCGCAACTGGCCCAGTTCGCGCGCCATGTCGGTCATATGGGCGCGGACTTCGCGGCCCTTCCAATTGCGCGTTTCATGCCTTGTGTCGACGCCATAGGCCGACGTGTCCTGGCTGATGACCAGCAGTTCCTTGGTCCCGGCCGCGACCAGCTTTTCCGCTTCACGCAGCACCGCATCAATGCGGCGCGATACCAGATCGCCCCGGATCGAAGGGATGATGCAGAAGGAGCAGCGATGGTTGCAGCCTTCGCTGATCTTCAAATAGCTATAGTGTCGCGGCGTCAGCTTCAGCCCGCCTTCGGGCACCAGATCGATGAAGGCGTTGGGGATAGGCGGCGACGCATCATGCACCGCGTTGACCACCTGTTCATATTGATGCGCGCCGGTGACGGCCAGCACCTGCGGGAATTTCGCGCGGATCAGTTCCGCTTCATCGCCCATGCAGCCGGTCACGATGACGCGGCCATTTTCCGCGATCGCTTCGCCAATGGCTTCCAGCGATTCCTCCTTGGCGGAATCCAGAAAACCGCAGGTATTGACCAGCACGACGTCCGCGCCGGCATAGTCGGCGGACATCTGATAGCCGTCAGAGCGCAGCTTGGTGAGGATCCGTTCGCTGTCCACCAGATTTTTGGGACAGCCGAGCGACACCATGCCGACTTTCGGCGCTTCGGGAATTTTGGTTGCCATGATCGGCGCGCACATAGGGATTTTTGCGCCAAATGTCACGAGGGCGTCATGCACGGCGCATCAAAAGAAAAGGGCGCCCCTGTCGCGGGCGCCCTTCTTTGGTTTCAAGCTGCTGGATCGGTTACATTTTATAGGACAGGCGCAGATAGCCGAATTGACCCGGCACATCATAGCTGGTGGTGTCGAAATTCGCGCCGTCGCAGGTGCCGCACAGTGGCGGGTCCTGATTGAACAGATTGTTGACGCCGATCGTCAGGCGCGTGCGATGATCCATCCAGTCAGGCGAGAAATATGCCTGAATGTCGCCATAGAAGGTCGCCTTCATGACGTTGCCGTCGCCTTCGGTGACTTTGCTGAGGTAACGGCCAGTGAAGGACAGGCCATAGCCTTCGGTCGAATAGTCCAGCGTCGCGTTCGCCTTGAAGTGCGGATAGGCTTGATCGCTCGATCCGCAGCGTTCCGTGCCGGCGCATTTGATCGTCGGCGCGCCCAGATCCGCTGGCGGCTTGATATTGTATTTCAGCAGATAGGCGGCGTTGACGTTCAGGCCGATCGAGCCGTTGCCGACCATTTTCGAGCGATAGTTCAGCGTGCCGTCGATGCCGTCGGTTTCAATGGCGTTGAGGTTTTGCAGCACGCCGTTGATGCCCGCGACCGCGCCGCTGCCGGTGCGGCTGATGGCGGCGCAGCTGATCGGATCGGCTTCGAAGGCGCAGCGCTGCAGTGTGAGCGAGGCGGGGACCGAGTCGATCGCGTTCTTCAGCTTGATCGTGTAATAATTGACCTCGATGCTGAAGGCGCTGGCAAAGCTGTCACGCGCCCAGGCCGGGCTGTAGACGCCGCCCGCCGTCCAGGTTTTGGACGTTTCCGGCTTAAGGCCGGTAAAGCCCTGCGAGAAGACGCCGAGCTGGCCGCCCTGTGGTTCTGCATAGCTACCGCTGGCCGGCACGCCATTGGCGATGCAGTTTGCCCGCACCGTGGCGTTGGTCTGCCAGGCGCTGCCCGCAACATTGGTGCAGGGATCGTTGATCGTCGCGTCCGTGCGGGAACGGCCCGCATAAAGTTCGCCAATGCTGGGTGCGCGCAGGCTTTCGGCATAGCCGCCACGCAACAGCAGGTCGCGGGTCGGCTTCCACAGGCCCGACACGGTATAGGTCGTGTTGCTGCCAAAGCTGCTATAGTTGGAATGGCGCACAGCGCCGTCCAGCTCCAGTTTCTGGAAGAAGGGCGTGTCGGCCAGGATCGGAACGCGCAGCTCGCCGTAAAATTCGTCGACGTTGAAGCCGCCGCGTGCAGGACTCGTCGGCACGTCGGCACCCAGACCCGCTGTGATGATCGGGTCGGGCGTGTAGGACGCCTGCTGGTCGCGATGTTCATAGCCGATCGCGAAGCCCACTGCGCCGGCAGGTAGGTCGAACAGGTCGCCCGACAGGTTGGCGGTGACGTCCCACAATTCCTGTTCGCTGCGGTCACGCTCGTCAAAGGTTACATAATCGAGCATCGCCTGCGTGATGGAGCCGGCGCCGCCGAAGATGTTGAACGGCACGCATTCGCCGGTGCAGGCGCCGACCGGACCAAGCGCCTGAGCGAGCCGGGCGGCGTTGAGGTTGCCGGTGAAGGTCTGGTGCGCATTGTTGGTGCCGTAATTGCCGTTGACGTCCCAATACCATTTATGGTCGCCGACATCGAATGTACCCTCCAGCGTCGCCGCCATGGTCAGCGTATCGACTTCCTGGCTGAAGATGCGCGGTCCGCCCTCCACGAAGCGGCGGCGGATGGTCGAATAATTGGCTGATCCGGGCTGCGCCGAGAGAGTTACGCCGAACGGGTTGTAGGGGTTGCTGGCGTCGACTGAGATGGTGTCGAGCAGATTGCCGTTGCCCGCATCAGGACCGATGAACAGCGGCAGGAACGCCGCCTGCGTGGTCGATTCGCGATGCTGATAGACCAGCCGCGTGCGCAGGCTGACCGCGTCGGAAAATTCGAACTTGCCGTTCAGGAACGCGCCATAGCGTTCCGACGGGGTCAGCAGATAATTATAGGGCGCAAAGTTGAAGGAGTCGGTGGACGAATTATAGGCGCGATAGTCGGTCAGCACGGGATTGCGGCCGATGATCGGGCTGCCCAGCGTCAGGCTTTGCCCCAATACGTCATAGCGGCCATTGGGCGTGGCGCTGGAACAGCCGCCATCGGCGCAACTGCTGCCGCCTGCCGCCGGCCATAGCGAGATGGAGCGATCGGCGGTGCTGACGCCTTCCTGCTTCACATAATTGCCGCCGACGACGATCGATACGCGATCGGCCTGAATGCCGTAGCTGGCGTTGACGTCGTAAGTATGGCCATCGCCCTGACGATAGGTGCCGAACTGGGCCGACATGTCGAGGCCCTTTTGCGACTGGCGCGTGATGATGTTGACCACGCCGGCGACCGCATCCGACCCGTAAAGCGGGGACGCGCCCGATTGCAGCACTTCCACCCGCTCAATCATGCTTTGGGGTATGGTGTTGAGATCGACCGAGGCGGGGATGCCGCCCGCTGCCGATCCGTTGACGTAACGCATGCCGTCGACGAGTACGAGTGTGCGCTTGGCGCCCAGATAGCGCAGATCGATTTCGGCAGAGCCGGAACTGACGCCGGTGCCGTCGGGCGGGCCGCCGATATTGCCGGCATTGTTGGTCTTGGTATTGAGGCCGCCCGCCGCGCTGGGGATGCGTTGCAAAACGTCGGCGATCGAAGTGAGGCCGGTCCGCGCGATCGACGCCTGATCGACGGTGACGATCGGCTTGTCCTGATCGAGCGGGTCGCGGCGGATGCGCGATCCGGTGACGATGATGGCGGCGCCATCTTCCGCCTGGGGTTCGATGGATTGGGCGAAGCTGGGATTGGTCCAGGCGAGGACGGACAGGACGACGCCACATTGCAAGGCACTTTTAAAGCGCATGTTACACCCCTCTGAGAGATCGGTGAGGGGAGTGTTTCCGTTCTACTACAGCAAGGCAATCGGGCGCGTGGATGCTGTAGCGCGAATTTTGCAATATGTTGCCGGATCGCAACAAATTCTTTCGGTTCGTCTCCGGCAGGCGGCTATTCGTCGGAGGATTTGCCCCGCTTTTCCTTTTCTTCCACAATTTCGATGATCAGATCGCCGGTCTGGAGGCGGCGCGCCTCTTCCTCCCAAAAGCCGATCGGCCGGTCGGCGCGATAGATGCGCACGCCAAGTCCTGTGCCGATGGCGGACAGGGGATGCCCGATTTCCGTGGGCAGCACGGGCCGTTCATGGAGCTTAACGCGCCCGCCCGAAGCGGCCAGATCCGCCATATAATCGGCAATATGCGCGCCGCTGGTGCTGCCGGCCAGCAACAATCCTGCGAAGCTGACCGGATTGATGACGGTGGTGGCCCCGGCCTGTCGTGCGGGCAGTTCATTATCTTCGTTGCGCACGACGATGCTGATCGGCAGGCGCGGAGCCAGATGCCGGGCGGTCAGCGTGATGAGGATGGACGTATCGTCGCGCCCCGCCGACACGATCATGCTGCGCGCGCGATGAATGGCGACGTCCTTGAGCGTCCTGTCGCGCGTGGAATCGCCGCACAGCACGTTGCACCCCTGCGCTTCGGCGAGCGCCAGCGCCTTTTCGCTGCCGTCGATGACGACGATTTCGCGCGGGTCGGCGCCGCGGGCGAGCAGTTCGTTCACCGCCTCCTGACCGCTGGTGCCAAAGCCGGTGACGATGATGTGATTGTGCAGATCAGCCTGAATACGCGCCATGCGCCACCTGTAGAGGATGTTGCGGAAGAAGAGGTTGTAGGCCGTGCCAAGGAAGATCAGCCAGACGAACAGGCGGATCGGCGTTACGAAGATCGATTCGAACAGCCGCGCCTCGGGCGTGACCGGCACGATATCGCCATAGCCGACCGTCGTGACCGTGACCGTCGTGAAATAGAGGACGTCGATGAAGCTGATCTGATTGTCGTAATTGTCTTTCAGACCATTGCGCCCGAACCAGTGCAGCGCCAGCACGATCGCGATCAGGCCGAAGACCAGTATGACCCGCCAGGTCAGGTCCGCCCACATCGGCAGGCCCGATCGTCGCCGCAGAAAGCCTGCTGTCGGCGAAGATGGCGGCGGCCGGTCGATCCTCATGGCGAGGGCAATTGTCCCAGCGGGTTCACGGGTACGCGATCCTTGCGCAGTTCGAAATGAAGCTTTGGCTTGCTGGCATAGCCGGTGTCGCCGGTCAGGCCAATCACCTGTCCTTTCGTCACCTTCTGTCCGCGCACGACATCGACCCGGCTGGCGTGGCCATAGGCGCTGACCCAACTGTCGCCATGATTGAGCAGGACCAGTCCGCCGAACACGGCCACCTTGTCGCCGGCATAGGCGACGACCCCATCGGCCGCAGCGCGGATCGGCGTGCCGACCGGCGCGGAAATGTCGATACCGTTGTTTTTCGATCCGCTTTCACCAGGTCCGAAGCGGGACAGGATAGTGCCCTTGACCGGCCAGGCGAAGCTGCCGACCAGACGGGTCGGCTGGGCGGCGGGGACGTTGGTGGGCAATGGCTTCGGCTTGGTCGATGCAGCAAGAGTGCGTGCGCCTTCCGCTACGGCAGGCTGACCACCGGTCAGCACATCGTCAATGTCGATGTGGAAGGCGGCGGCGCGCTGCTCGATGCTGGCGGGGCGGGCAGGGGCGTCCCCCGGTAACAGCAGGCGCTGGCCACGGCGCAGCACATAGGGTTCATCCAACCCGTTTACGTCCACAATCCGCCGCCAGGGCACGCCATAGGCGGCGGCGATGGCAATGCCTGTCTCCCCTGCCGCCACCAGATGATAGCGGCCGCCCGGAATGGAGAGCCTTTGTCTGGCATTGATCGCATAGGGCGGCGTCAGTCCATTGGCGCGGGCGATCGCTTCCGATCCGGCGCCGGTGCGATTGCCGATGCCGCGCAGCGTGTCGCCCGGCTGGACGATATAGGTGGAGCCGCGCACCGTCACGGCATTGGCGACGACCTGCTGCGCGGTCCAGACCGGCTCCGGTTCGGCAAGCTTCACCGTGGAGGCATCGGCGCCGATACGCGGCGGCGGTGTCGGCGCGGGGCGGGCGGCCGGGGGGGGCGCTGGTTCGGCACGCTCCCCCTGATTGGGAATGCAGGCGGTCAGCGCCAGCGATGTGAGGGGCAGGGCTATGGAAAGGAGAAGGCGACGCATCGCCCCTCATTTACTGCATCACAGGATGCTTTCCAGCCCCTTAAGCTTTTGATCCGCGCGCCCGGTTCAGCGCAACTCCAGCGTCGTTACGCCGCCCATATAGGGCAGCAGCACATCCGGCACGGTAACGCTGCCATCGGCCTGCTGGTAATTTTCCAGCACCGCGACCAGCGTGCGGCCCACGGCCAGGCCCGATCCGTTCAGCGTGTGCAGGAAGACGGTCTGTTTCGCCCCTTCCGGCTTGAAGCGGGCGTTCATTCGCCGCGCCTGGAAATCGCCGCAGTTGGAGACGGAACTGATCTCGCGATAGGTGTTCTGGCTGGGCAGCCAGACTTCGAGATCATAGGTCTTGCGCGCGCCAAAGCCCATGTCGCCGGTGCACAGCAGCACCTTGCGATAGGGCAGGTTGAGCGCCTGCAAAATGCCCTCGGCCGCCGCGACCATGCGTTCATGTTCGGCCGCCGATTCCTCGGGCGCGCAGATAGCGACCAGTTCGACCTTTTCGAACTGATGCTGGCGAATGAAGCCGCGCGTGTCGCGCCCGGCGGAGCCTGCTTCGGACCGGAAACAGGGCGTCAGTGCGGTCAGGCGCAAGGGGAGGCTGTCAGCCGGCACGATCTGGTCATTTACCAGATTGGTCAGGCTGACCTCTGCGGTCGGGATCAGCCAGCGGCCATCCGTGGTTCTGAACAGGTCTTCGGCAAATTTGGGCAACTGGCCGGTGCCGAACAGGGCATCGTCCTTCACCAGCAGCGGGACGATGGTTTCCTCATAGCCGTTGGCCGTCGTCTGCGTGTCCAGCATATATTGCGCCAGCGCCCGGTGCAGCCGCGCCATTCCGCCCCGCAGCGCCGTAAAGCGCGCGCCCGACAGCCGCGCGCCGCCCTCGAAATCCAGCCCCAGCGCGGGGCCGAAATCGGCATGATCCTGCGGCGCAAAGTCGAAATCGCGTAGGCTGCCCCAGCGCATGAGTTCGACATTGTCCGCTTCGTCCGCGCCCTGCGGCACGTCATCGGCGGGCAGGTTGGGGATGGCGGCCAAAATATCGCGCAGGGCGGTTTCGGTGTCGCGATCCTCCTGCTCCAGCGCGGGCATGCTCTCCTTCAGCGTTGCGACTTCGGCCTTCAGCGCCTCCGCCTTTTCCATATCCTTGGCCGCCATGGCCTGACCGATCAGCTTGCTCGCTTCGTTGCGGCGGGCCTGACCCTGCTGCAACTGCGTCTTGATGGCGCGGCTTTTCTCATCGACCGCCAATATTTCGGCGGACAGCGGCGAGAGACCCCGGCGGGCAAGGGCGGCGTCGAAAGCGGCGGGGTTTTCGCGGAGGAAGCGGATGTCGTGCATGGGCCAGCCCTATGCCGATCCGGGACGAACCGCGCAACCCTGCGCGCCGCCGACCGTTGGTCTGGCATCACCCAAAAACACAGGAGATGGCGATGAAGATCGATCATGACGCGATGGTGCTGGTGGCGGATGGGCGCAAGCTGCTCTTTTTCCGCAACAGGGGCGACAGCGCCTTCCCACAGTTGGAGGCGGAAGAGGTGAAGGTGCAGGACAATCCTTCGCATCTGGAGCAGGCATCCGATCGCGCCGGCCAATCCTCGTCAACCGGCACGGCGTCCGGGACAATGGGTGAGAACAACATCCATGAACTGGAGGAACAAAGATTCGCGGCGCAGGCGGCAGATGTGCTGAAGCGTCGCGCCTTCGCGCAGGATTATGAGGCGCTGATCATCGTCGCGCCGCCCGCTGCCCTCGGCGAGATGCGAAAGCATCTGCACAAGGAAGTGCAGGATCGGCTGGTAGGCGAGATCGCCAAGGATTTGACCAACCATCCGGTAGCCGAGATCGAGAAGCTGATCGCCGCCAACTAATCCCCGCGGCTTCCGTGCAAACATAAAAAAAAGGGCGGCCCCCCGGAGCCGCCCTTCATACTGTCCTCGCAAGGAGGAAATCGTTAGGCCGCAGCCTTCGCCTTGCGATCGGCGAAGCGCTTGCGGGCGACCAGCGCCACGGCGGCCGCGCCGAACAGCAGGATCATCGGCGGCGCAGGAACGTCGGTGCCGCCCGTGCTGCTCGATCCGCCGCTCGAACTACTCGAAGAGCTGCTGGACGAGGAAGAGCTGCTCGACGACGAGGAAGAGGAACTGCCGCTCGATCCGGTGCTGCTGCCTGTGCTGCCGAAGCTGGACGATCCGCCCGACGAAGAGGAAGAGCCACTGGAAGAAGAGGAACTGGACGAGCTGCTGCTTGAAGAGCCGCTGCTTCCGCTGGAGCCGGAGCTTCCGCTCGACCCGCTGCTTCCGCTCGAACCCGAACTGCCGCTCGAACCGGAGCTGGAATGATCCGGCTTGTCGGGGTGATGCGGCTTGCCGCCGCTCGATCCGCCCGAACTGCTCGAAGAGCTGCTGGACGAGGAGGAGGACGACGAGCTGGAGCTGGACGATGACGAGGAACTGGAGCTGACGCCCGACGAGGTCGATACGCCGCCGGTGGAGGTGGAAACGCCACCCGTTGACGTCGACACCCCACCCGTGGAGGTCGACACGCCGCCTGTCGTCGAGCTGGTGGAGCTGCTGATGCCGCCGGTAGAGCTGCTGGTCGAAGAAATCACGACCGATCCGCCGCTGCCACCGCCGCCGCCAAAAAATCCGCCGATGAAGCCGCCGCCGCCAAAGCCGCCGCCACCGCCCATCACAACCGGTACAGCGCCGCCGCCACCCGACATGACTGGCATTTCGGCGGCTGGCATCGGGGCGGGCAGGGGAATGGGCGGCAATTGAGTCGTGACCGTCACCACCTGCGGGGTAACGGTGCGCACGGTCTTGACCACTTTGCGCTTCACAGTGCGGACGGCGTAGCGTTTCTTGGGTGCTGCCTTCACGCTCTTATAGCTGTGGACCACCGCAGGGCGCGCATTCTCGGCGACATGGACAGCGCCGCCACCGATGATCGCTCCGCCGCAGGTGCAGGCGCATAATTTAGCCAGGGCCATCCGAACCGACATTGTGCCACTCTTATCTTTGTTGTTCCCGCCTTTCCCTACCGGAACGGATTCGGTTGGGATGCGGGAACTTCCTATTTCATAAGAGCGCAGAATAAATGGTTAACTGCAATCCTGTTAACATTGAATCTGACGGTCAGGTGGCGGGAAACCCTCTGTTTTGCTCAAGAAGCATAGTTAACGTCCCACTCTGGCACGGCAAGATGGCGGGTTGTGAATCTGTTCGTCATTCACATAACGCCGTTTCCATCCTTGCAGATTTGGCCCGGGGCTTCGTTCAGCGCTGCGCAAGCGCGCGGTTGCTACCGACAAGGTGTTGATTGCCCGCTTGTATCGCCCCGCACCCATGGCTATGACGCCCGGACAATCAAGATCATGGGCGCCCGGAAATGCAAGCGCCGGGAGCCTTTCGAGTCGGAGAGCCAGATGGCATCGGTCCTGAATTCCGATAAAGACGGCGAAAAGCCGCCCAAATCGACGGTAACGCTTCCTGCTGACTATCGCCCTTCGCCCGACGAAGAGTTTATGAATCCGCTTCAGCTGGAATATTTCCGGCAGCGGCTGTGGGACTGGAAAAAGCAGATATTGGCCGAAGCGGAAGGTACGCTGGCCGTATTGCAGAATGAACCGTTGCGCGAACCCGATCTCAACGATCGCGCATCGAGCGAGACCGACTGGTCGATCGAGTTGCGCACGCGCGATCGCCAGCGCAAGCTGATTTCCAAGATCGATTCCGCGCTGCGTCGCATCGACGATGGCGAATATGGCTATTGCGAAGTGACCGGCGAACCCATTTCGCTCGGCCGATTGGAAGCCCGCCCGATCGCAACGATGACGGTCGAAGCGCAGGAACGCCACGAGCGGCAGGAAAAGATATCGCGCGACGATTAACGCTTTGTCCACCACCCCGCGACTAGTGTGACAGCCATTCAACGGTCTCTCTGGTTGCGGGTTTTTTCATGGATGAAGAGCGGGATATTTCTGATCGGGGGCCGGCACGCGCCGCGCCGCGCGACAGCCTGTTCCTGTTGACCGATCTGCAGACCGTCGACGGGACGATGTTGGGTAAGGCCCGCATTCGCAACCTGTCGGCGACCGGCCTGATGGCGGATTGTGAGCGATCCGTGTCTGTCGGTACGAAAATCGAATGCGAGTTGCGCGGCGTGGGCAAGGTCACGGGCGTTGTCGCATGGGCCAGGGATGACAAGATCGGGATGGCGTTTGACGAACCGATCGATCCCCAGTTGGCGCGTAAGCCAGTAGTGGGACTGCAGCAGAGCATGCCTGATTACTTGCGCGTGCATCAGCGCCAGACGCCGCGGCGCTAATCCTAATTCAGAATGCTGGTTCCGCTGACTGGCGGTTGCCATAGCGTTTATGCTTGGCAACGCGACCGTCGCAGCCTGTTCGGCGATCCGAATCCTGATTGGCCGGAAGGGCCGGGTCGGCAGTCTGCGCCGCCGGACCCTGACCTCCTCCCAGCATGTCGCACCAAGGATCAGTGCTGCGCCGTCATCTCCTCTTTCAACCGCAATTTCTGCTTTTTGAGCGATGCTACCAGGATGGCGTCGGGCATGGGCCGACTCGACTCCGCCTTGATTCGGGCTTCAAGGCCGGCGTGCTTGGCTGAAAGAGCTGAAATGTGGCTATTTTCCATGACATTCTCCTTACGAGGGTGATGGACGAGTAAATAAATCACGATTCGGATCGCTTGTCTCGGGCGGATTCGCGCTTTGCGGCGGGATGCGCGTAAATTTGCGATGGCCCGCGCACTCTGGCCTCGCTATCAGGAAGGGGCCGGTCATGCTCAGGGAGAAGAAGGCGCAGTGAGCCGAGAAGACATCATGCGCCGACTGGAATTGTTGCGGGTGGAGCATCGCGATCTCGACAGCGCAATCGCGGCATTGTCTGAAGCGGGCGGAAGCGACCAGATGCAGATTGCCCGTCTCAAAAAACGCAAGCTCCGCCTGCGCGACGAGATCGCCATCCTTGAAGATTCATTGGTTCCCGACATCATAGCCTGACGAATCTGGTTAATTACACGCCAACCGATCCCAAATGGGACAGGCGGGGTGCGGCGAGATGTTAACAGGACTGACAGATTCGAGAATCTATGGCAGCTATGCGACATGCGCAGCGCAGCCTTTCTTGATCCCGGTCTTCATCGCCGTCTGGTCGACGGTCTTTATCTGGAGGCCATGGTCATGGCCGATGAAGCGCGATCCTATTTTGACGGCAATGCCTCCCTCGACGACGGTGGGGATGATCCATTGCGCCGGGTGGCCTTTGCTTGCGAATCCCTCAAGGTGACGACCCGTCTGATGCACATCATCGCCTGGTTGCTCAGTCAGCGGGCGTGGCAGCGCGGCGAGATTGAGGAAGCGGATCTGGTAGACGAGAAATATCGTCTAGGACGCGCGACCAACACGGATGCGGCGCTGGCGTCGACTTTTCCCTTTGCTGCCCGCGCCCTGATTGAGGCGAGCCAGGAGCTTTACGATCGCGTCGCACGCTTGCAGGATCGGATGGATCTGATGAGCGGGCAGGGCGATGCCGGAATTAGCCCGGCGCGCGCGCTGCAGGACCGGTTGAGCGGCGCATTCTGATTCTGGGCGAATAATTCGTCGGGCAATTTACCCGGCGGATGCTTCGGGGCTGGCGTTGTTGCGCAAAATTGGTCTAGACCAACAGAATGACCGATGGTTTGCGGATCATACGCCGCGTTTCAGGCTGCCCGCACACCGCCCGGCTTATCCTTGCGCCGTTGCTGTTTGCTGTGCCCTGCGCGGCGCAGGCGCAGCAGACGCCCCCAGCCGAAGCTGCGCCGGAACCCGACCAACCCTTGCAGGCCATGCCCGATATTGGCGTTGACTGGCCGGACATGGGGCAGGCCGACAACGTCACGCCTCTGCCTGAAGACCCGGCCGCGACCCAGCTGCAGGCCGGGGACACGGCCCCACCCCAGAGCGATGCACAACCAACTGCCGATGCGCAGGTCATGGCGACACCCGATGGGGCGACCGATGCCGTTTCGACCAACGACAATCTGGTCGATGAGGGCGCCAACTTTGCGGATGCAGGGGAGGAGCGCCGCTATACGGTGCAACTCAGGGGAATAGACGCGATTGCGGACGCGCAGTTCACCCTGCGCTTCGATGAGTTGTCGGTGCTGCGGCAAGTTCAGGGCAAGTCCGCCAATCTGGCGCAGATCAATCGGCGGATGAAGGAAGACAGCGAACTGCTCGATCGGTTGCTGCGCGCGAAGGGCTATTATGCCGCGCGCATCCGCAGCGCCGTCGCCGCGCCGCCGCCGGGCAGCGACCGGTTGGCGGTCAGCTTCGATATCGTACCGGGGACGCAATATCTGCTGGAATCGGTGGACGTTACCGGCCTTGCCGAAACTGGCGAGCGCGAAGCGGATTTGCGCGCGGCATTCCCGCCCAAGGCCGGCGATCCAATCGACGCAGACGCGATCCTGACCGGGCGCGATGCGCTGTCGACCAAATTGTCCGAAAGCGGTTTCCCCTTTGCGAAGGTGGACGAACCGGAAGTGCGGATCGACCATGAAGAGCGCAATGGCGATCTCGACATCATCGTCACGCCCGGCGGCTTCCGTCGTTTCGGCGCGATCCATGTGGGCGATGCCGCCTTGTTCGATGCACATCATGTGCAGGAAATCGCCCGCTTCGATCCGGGCGACACTTATATGGCGTCCGACGTTGAGGATTTGCGCCGCGCCATCGTCGCCACCGGCCTCGTCTCCTCGGTCAGTTTGACGCCCAGGGATGCGGGCGATGGCGAGCATGTCGATCTGGACGTCGCGATGCGGCCTGCGCCGCTGCGCACCATTGCGGGCGAACTGGGTTATGGCACAGGCGAAGGCTATCGCGCCGAAGTCAGCTGGCAGCATCGCAATCTTTTCCCGCCCGAAGGCGCGGCGACGGTGCGCGGCGTCATCGGCACGCAGGAACAGACCGCGTCCTTCACCTATCGCCGCAACAACTTCAAACGGCGTGACAATGTGCTGACCGGGCTGGTGTCGATCAGCAACATCAAGCGCGACGCCTATGATGCGCGCACGATCAACCTGTCGGCGGCGATCGAGCGGCAAAGCAATATCCTGTTCCAGAAGAAATGGGTCTGGCGCTTTGGCGGCGAACTGATCGCATCGGACGAAGCCGACGCCTTCAGCGGCGGCGCGCGGCGCACCTTCCTGATCGCCGCCGTGCCGGTCAGCCTGACCTATGACGGCAGCGACGATCTGCTCAATCCCAGCAAGGGCTTTCGTCTGGGCGCGCGGGTCAGCCCGGAACTTTCTTTCCAGAACACGACCTTCGGCTATGCCCGGGTGCAGGTGGACGGCAGCGTTTATCAGCCGATGACGGAGAAGGTGGTGGTGGCTGCCCGCGCCCGTTTCGGCACGATCCTGGGATCCACGGTCGATCAGATCGCGCCATCCCGTCGCTTTTATGCAGGTGGCGGCGCGTCGGTGCGCGGCTATGGCTATCAAGCGATCGGGCCGCGCTATGGCGAGGATGACGATCCGGTCGGCGGCAAGAGCCTGGCCGAATTTTCGCTCGAAACCCGCGTGCGCTTCGGCAATTTCGGCGTCGTTCCCTTTGTCGACGCCGGCAATATCTCCACAAGTTTCCTTCCGCGCTTCCGCGACCTGCGCATCGGCGCAGGCATGGGCGTGCGCTATTACAGCAATTTCGGGCCGATCCGCGTCGATGTCGGCACGCCGCTCAATCCCCAGCCGGGCGATCCCAAGGTCGCCGTCTATGTCTCACTGGGACAGGCATTCTAATGGCGGAGGACAACCCGCCGCCGATCGTGCCGCCACCGCCGCCCGCGCGGCGCCATCGCGCATGGGATGGGCGCTGGCAGCGCTGGGTGGCGGGCATGCTGGCGGCGGCGCTGCTGATCATCGTCGGTGCGCTGGCCTGGCTCGACACCGGGCCGGGGCATCGTTTTCTCGCCAGCCGCATCGCGACGATCAAGTCCGCCTCTGGCCTGAAGATCGCCGTTGGCGCGATCGAAGGCAGCATCTATCGCAAGGCGGTGCTGCGCAACCTGACCCTGTCCGATCCCAAGGGGCGGTTCCTGGATGCGCCCCGCGTCGAACTGGACTGGTGGCCGTTCGCCTGGCTGTCCAACCGGCTGGACATTGACCGGCTGGTCATTCCACAGGCGACGCTGCACAAATTGCCCAGCCTCAATCCCACGCAGCGGCAGGGACCGATCCTGCCCGGCTTCGATATTCGGTTGATGCAGTTTTCGGTCGGGCGGCTCAACATTGCGCAGGCGGTGCATGGCCGGGTTCAGACCGCGACGATGGCCGGCGACGCCGATATTCGCGGCGGCCGTGCGATCATCGACCTGACGGCGCGAACGCTGGATGGCAGCGACGCGCTGACGATCGCGCTGGACAGCCGGCCCGACGCTGATCGGTTCCAGCTCGACGTTACCGTCAATGCGTCCAAAGCTGGCGTGCTCGCGGCGATGGCCGGGCTGAAGCAGGACGCCAATCTGCGCATTGGGGGCAAAGGCAGCTGGAGCCGCTGGGATGGCCGTCTCGCCGCGACATTGGACGGCAATCCTGCCGCTGATTTCGTGCTGGCTGCCCGCAGCGGCGCTTATTCGGCGCGCGGCACGGTGGAGGGCGGCGCGATTACGGGCAACGGGCTGATCCGCCGTCTGGCCGATCCGCGCCTGGCCGTGCGGGCGAGCGGCACGATGGTCGACCGGGTGATCGACGGACATATGATGCTGCAATCGGCGGCCTTCGATCTTTCTGCCGATGGCGCGATCGATCTGCGCAATAATGCGCTGGACAATATGATGCTGTCGCTGCGGCTCGCGCGGCCGCAGGCGCTGGTCAAGACCATGCGCGGCAGCGATGTCACGGCGAAGGTGCGGCTGGACGGTCCTTTCGCCGGTCTTGGCTATGAATATCTGCTGACGGCAAAGCAGATCGCCTTTGACAAGACGGTCATCCATGACGTCAGGGCCGAAGGAAAAGGCCGGGCTGCTCAAAAGGGACCAGCGCTGATCCCGCTGCGGCTGCGCGCCCGCCGGCTCGACGGGCAGGGCGATCTGGTGGAAGGCATTGTCCGCAATTTCCAGATCGACGGCGTGTTGCAACTGGATGGGCAGCAGATTGTCAGCAATCCCATGCCCTTCCGGTCGGACAAGCTGCGCGGCAAGCTGGTCGTGCGCGCCGACCTGAAGAACGGTCGTTATGACGCCGGGCTTGATGGGCAGCTCAATGGTCTGTTCATCAGAGGCTTTGGCATTGTCGATCTGACGTCCAAATTGCGGGCTACGCCCCGCGCCGATGGCGGCTTTGGCCTCAGCGGCAATGCGATGGCGCGGGTGCGGCGGCTGGACAATGATTTCCTGCGCACGCTGGGCGGCGGATTGCCCACGGTGCGGGGCGGGCTGGAGTTGCTGCGCGGCGGCGAACTGGCGCTGACCGATCTGAAGCTGGACGCGCCGCTGCTGACCCTGAGCGGCCGTGGTCTGCGTCATCCCGATCAGACGCTGCATCTGGAAGCGAGCGGACGGCATCAGCGCTATGGGCCGGTGCAACTGATGCTGGACGGCATGATCGAGCGGCCGACGATCGACGTGACGTTGCAACGGCCGATGGACGCGCTGGGCCTGCGCGATGTGCATGCCCATCTGATCCCCGATGCCAATGGCTATAGCTATGTCGCGTCGGGCGGATCGACGTTGGGGCCGTTCGATGGGCGGGGCGTGATTTTGCTGCCGCAGGGCGGGCAGGCGGTGGTGCGTGTCGCCAACCTGGCTGTGTCGGGTGTCACCGCGAGCGGGGACATCCGTCCGCTTGAAGGCGGGCTGGAAGGGCAACTGGGCGTCACTGGTCCTGTAACCGGCTATATCGGTTTCCGTCCGGTCGATGCGATTCAGCAGGTGCAATTGAAGCTGACCGCCAGCGACGCCAGCTTCGACGGACCGACCGTCATCGCGGTGCGACGCGGCACGCTGGATGGCACGATCCTGCTCGATCCCGCCGGCACCAGTGTCACCGCCACGGCACAGGCGCGCGGGCTTCGCGTGGGCGGCGTGCTGCTGGGCCGTTTGGCCGCCAATGCCGAACTGGTCGATGGCAAGGGCAAGATACGCGGCAGCCTGTCGGGTCAGCGTGGCCGTATCTTTGATCTTCAGGGCGAAGCGCAGGTCGAGCCGGATCGCGTCCGCCTGTCGGCCGGCGGCACCATCGACAAACGGCCCATCCGCCTCAATCGTGCGGCGCTTTTCTCCCGGACGGAGGATGGCTGGCGCCTGTCGCCCGCCACGATCGGCTATGCCGGCGGATCGCTGCAACTGGCCGGCGAACTGGGGGCGACCTCCACCCATGTCGAGGCGCGGATGCAGAAATTGCCTCTCTCGCTGCTCGACATCGCCTATGACAATCTGGGGCTGGGCGGCATGGCGACGGGATCGCTCAGCTATGTCCAGCCGCGCGGCGGGGGCCTGCCCACTGGCAAGGCTGAACTGCGGATCCGTGGTCTCTCCCGATCGGGCCTGTCCTTGAGTTCCCGCCCGGTCGATGTCGGCGTGAACGCCGTGCTGACGGCGGATCGGCTGGCGACGCGCATGGTCTTCGTGGGCGATGGCAAGACGGTGGGGCAGGCGCAGGCGCTGTTGACCCCGCTGGGGTCGGACGGCGGCATCGTCGACCGGCTGAACCGCGCGCCAGTGTTCGCGCAGCTGCGTTATAATGGCGCAGCGGATACGCTGTGGCGACTGACCGGGGTGGAGATTGTCGACATTAGCGGCCCGGTCGGCGTTTCTGCCGACGTGCGCGGCACGCTGGGCGATCCCGCCATCACCGGCAATTTCACGACGGATAATGCTGCGATCAACAGCCCGGTGACAGGCATGCGGCTGAAGAGCGTCAAGGCGCGTGGACGCTTCTCCGGCGCACAACTGGTCATTTCCAGCTTCGCCGCCAGCGCGCAAAATGGCGGTTCAGTGAACGGCGCCGGCCGCTTCACCTTCAACGGCATTGCCGGCGTGGGCATGGATCTGGCGTTGCAGGCGGACAATGCCGCCCTGCTGGAGCGCGACGATATCGCCGCGACCGTCACCGGGCCGATCACGCTGAAATCCGACGGGATCGGCGGCACGATTGGCGGTGACCTGACCCTCAACCGCAGCCGCTTCACCATGGGCCGCGCGGCGGCCGTGGCGGAAATCCCGGAACTGCGCGTGACGGAGATCAACCGCCGTGGCGATGAAATCGAGCGGCCGCGCAGCAACGTGCCCTGGACGCTGGCGGTCAAGGCGCGCGCGCGCAACCGCTTGACCGTCACCGGCCTTGGCCTCGACAGCGAATGGCGCGCGGATCTCGACATTGGCGGGGTCGTCACCAATCCGGCCATCGCCGGCCGGGCCGAACTGGTGCGGGGTGGCTATGAATTTGCCGGCCGTCGTTTCGAACTGCGCGAAGGCCATATCCAGTTTGACGGAAAGGTGCCGGTCAACCCGACGCTGGATATCAGCGCCGAAGCGGATGTCAGTGACCTGTCCGCCACCATCCATGTCGGCGGCACCGGCCTGAAACCCGACATCACCTTCACCAGCACACCCGCCATGCCGCAGGACGAATTGCTGTCCCGCATCCTGTTCGGTACATCGATTACCAACCTGTCTGCGCCCGAAGCGTTGCAACTCGCCTCTGCCGTCGGATCGCTTCAGGGCAATGGCGGGCTGGACCCGATCAACGCGGTGCGCAAGGCGGCCGGGCTTGACCGGCTGCGCATCATCGCCGCCGACCCGACGCAGGGGCAGGGCACATCGATCGCGGCGGGCAAATATCTGACCCGCAAAACCTATGTCGAACTGATCACCGACGGGCAGGGGTACAGCGCCACCCGGATGGAATATCAGGTCACGCGCTGGCTTTCGCTGCTTGGGGCCATCTCCACCCTCGGGCGCCAGAGCGCCAACGTCCGCGTTTCCAAGGATTATTGACCGTGACCAAGAGCCGTATCGACGCTGGCACCGCGATCAGCGTGATGGATCTGTTCACCATCGGCATTGGCCCGTCCAGTTCGCACACGGTCGGCCCGATGCGCGCTGCGCTGATGTTCATGGACACGCTGCCGGCGATTCCTGCTCGGGTGCAATGCGAATTGTTCGGATCGCTGGCGCTGACCGGCAAGGGGCACGCCACCGATGTCGCCATCCTGCTCGGCCTGTCGGGTCATCGCCCCGAAAGCGTCGATCCCGATGCCATTCCCGCCATCCTCGCCGCGATCCGCAGCGACGGGCGCATTCGGGCGGGCAGCGCCATCGACCATTGGGTGTCGTTTGCGGAAGAAAGCGACCTTCGCTTCTGCATGGGCGAGTTTCTCGAAGCGCACAGCAATGGCATGCGCTTTTCGGCCTGGTTTGACGGGCGCGCCGAACCGCTGGTGCGCGATTATTATTCGATCGGCGGCGGAGCGGTGCTGCCCGGCGTCGTCCCGGTCAGCGACGATACGCCGCTCGGTCATAATGTCGTTCAGCCCTATCCCTTTTCCTCCGGCGCAGAGATGCTGACCCAAGGGGAGATGAGCGGCCTGTCGATCGCGACGCTGGTGTTGCGCAACGAAGGCGCATGGCGCGTGCAGGCGGAGACGGACGCTTTCCTCGACAGCGTCATCGACGCCATGTCGGCTTCGATCGAACGGGGGCTGATGCAGGAAGGATTGCTGCCCGGCGGCCTGAAAGTGCGCCGCCGCGCCCGCGCCATTCATCAACGGCTGCGGTTGCAACAGGATGCGCTGGGACCGGCGCAGATTTTTGAATGGGTCAGCCTGTTCGCGCTCGCCGTGAATGAGGAGAATGCCGCTGGCGGCCGGGTTGTCACCGCGCCCACCAATGGCGCTGCGGGCGTGATCCCGGCGGTGCTCCATTATTACCGCCGCTTCGTGCCCGGCGCGGACCGAGACGGGGAACGGCGCTTCCTGCTCACCGCCGCCGCGATCGGTTTCCTCTATAAAAAGCGCGCCTCCATCTCCGCCGCCGAAATGGGCTGTCAGGGCGAAGTGGGCGTGGCCTGTTCCATGGCGGCGGCCGGGCTGGCCGCCGTGTTGGGCGGCACCAACAGTCAGGTCGAAAATGCCGCAGAGATCGGTATGGAGCATAATCTGGGCCTCACCTGCGATCCGATCGGTGGCCTCGTCCAGATTCCCTGCATCGAACGCAATACGATGGGCGCGGTCAAGGCGATCAACGCCGCCTATCTCGCCTTGCAGGGGGATGGCCGGCATATCGTCAGTCTGGACGCGGTGATCGAAACCATGCGCCAGACGGGTGAGGATATGGCCAGCCGGTACAAGGAAACATCGCTCGGCGGCCTGGCCGTCAACGTGGTGGAGTGCTGATCAAGCGCATGCAATTCATCGCCTGATGCGCACATATGCGCGGTGAATTGAAGTGATTTTGTGTCATTAATGCCACATAATCAGATGTTTATCTCTGGTTCATGAAACCAGTTCGGCCGTTCGGGCTTCTGCGTCTCACCCCTGTCGGGGCGATAAGGACAATGGAGATACCCTATGCGTAAGTTGATGGTCGCAACTCTTCTGGCTGGCGCAACCGTCGCCGCTCCCGCGCTCGCGCAGGAGGCTGGTCCGACCTTCACCGGTCCCCGGGTCGAGGGCATATTGGGCTATGATCATACCGGCGCAGGCAGCAGCGTCGACAATGACAATGGCAGCGACGACCAGAAGATCGACGGTCTGCTTTATGGTGTCGGCGCTGGCTATGACGTAAATCTGGGCAGCGCGGTCGTTGGCGTCGAAGGCGAGTGGACCAACTCCACGTCGAAGAGCAACCGTCGCGACCTGACCGACAATTTCGGTTTCGGCCGGGTCAAACAGGGCCGCGACCTCTATGTCGGCGCGCGTGCGGGTATCCTCGCCGATCCTGCGACGCTGGTCTATGTAAAGGGTGGCTACACCAATACCAAGCTCAAGGTGCTGGCTGGCGATACTGACGAAACCACCGATACCGCGTTCAAGCTGGACGGCTGGCGCATTGGCGCTGGCGTGGAGCGGGCAATCAACGCCAAAACCTTCGCCAAGGTCGAATATCGCTATTCCAAATATGAGGATGCGCACATCAACTTCGCCGACGGGTCGACCAGCAGCGAATTTGGCATCGACACCGATCGCCATCAGATCGTCGGCAGCGTTGGCTGGCGCTTCTGAAAGACGGCGGCCAATACCGCATAAGGGAAGGGGCCGGTCGTGCGATCGGCCCCTTTTTGCGTCGGCATGCCGATGGCCCCTATCTGACCGCGTGCCGGGATGTTATTTACATCCATGTGAGTAACGCGATTCCCCACCTGTACCCTGTCGGCATCGACCCCGAAGACATCGATTTCATGGGGCATGTCAACAATGCCAGCTATCTGAAATGGGTGCAAAATGCGGTGCTGGACCATTGGCGCGCGCTTGCGCCTGCTGAAGCGGTGGCGCAGCATCTGTGGGTCGCTCTCAAGCATGAGATTACTTATCGCAAGCCGACCTTCCTGGATGACGAGGTGATCGCCACCGTTCTGCTGGAAAAGGTGCAAGGCGCGCGGGCTTTTTATGAAACCGTCATCCGCCGCGGCGAGGAAGTGCTGGCGGAGGTCAAGTCCAGTTGGTGCTGTATCGACGCCGGCACGCTGCGCCCGGCGCGGCTGGCGCGCGATGTGATCGACCGGTTTTTCGCCAGTGATGAAGGCGGCGACCGCGCCTGAACCGCGTGTCTGGTGCCGGATTTGGGTGGATCCTGCCATTCCCCTCCCGCACGCGGGAGGGGTAGCGAGACTTAATGAGCGTAGCGAATTTAGTCGCAGCGGGGTGGGCCAGCGCAACGTCAAGCCCACCCCCTTGATGGGAGGCGTGTGACTCCCATCAACCCCTCCCGTTTACGGGAGGGGGAACATGTCCGAACTTAGCCGCAAGCAGACCCTGACAGCTTTCCTTACAGCGTCGCCTCAATTTCCCGCGCGGCCATGTCCGGATTTTCCGCCTGGCTGATCGGGCGGCCTATCACCAGCATGGATGCGCCCCGGTCCAGCGCCTGACGTGGCGTCACCGCGCGCTTCTGATCGCCCAGCGCGCCGCCAGCGGGGCGCACGCCCGGAACCACGAAGTAGCCGTCGTTCCACGCCGCCTTCGCGATCGCGACTTCCTCGCCCGAACAGACGATGCCGTCCAGCCCGGCGCTTTGCGCCAGATCGGCGAGCCTGCGAACCTGATCCTCGGCTTTCCCACCGACACCGATGTCGGCCAGATCGCTATTGTCCAGGCTGGTCAGTACGGTCACGGCGACGACCTTGGTCTTCAGTCCGGCTGCTGCCTTGGCGTCCTCCAGCATGGCGCGGCCGCCGGCGGCATGGACGGTCAGCACGGCGGGTTCCAGCACATGCAGCGCCTGCACCGCCTTCGCCACGGTATTGGGAATGTCGTGCAGTTTCAGGTCAAGGAAGATCGGCAGGCCGAACTTCATCATTTCATGCACGCCATGATGGCCATTGGCGCAGAAAAATTCGAGGCCCAGCTTCAGCCCGCCGACATGATGTTTCACCTGCCCGGCAAGCGTCTGCGCCTTGCTCAGGTCGGGCGTGTCGATGGCGACGTAAATGGGGCTGGTCATGCTGGTCCTGTAAGCGTGGGAGTGGAGGCGGCGCTATCCGGGATCGCCGCAGGAGACAAGGATTCCGGCGTCGCGGCCGGGGCGGGGGCTACCGTCGCGGCGACCAGAGCGCGTTCGGCGCTGTCGAGCCGGCGCTTCAGCCGCCAGCGGGTCGCCCGCGCCATCACCCAAAAGGGCAGCGCGCCCAGCAGGAAGGCGAGCAGCATCGGGAACCAGATTTTGGTTTCCCAGACGATGTCGCCCCAGACTTTGATCTCCACGGGCCGATTGTTCGCCTTGAAGAACAAGGCGGCGGCAACCGCGATGACAACCCACCAGGCTGTCCGCAAAAATTGCATAGGCTTGAAACCCCTTGCTGCTGCTTTGGGGTAGCTTAGGCGATCGAGACGGATTTCGAAAGCGTCTGATCGATCCTGTCGATGGCTATCGTCATAACAAGCTGTGCGCTATCTCCCGGCGCGACCATCGCCATGCCGCCCCGGTTGATGGCGTCGGGCATATGGCTGACCGGCTCCAGACAGAAATCCTGGCTGGCGGGCGGGCGATAGACATGCAGCCAGTCCGCGCCTTGGGCGCGCAGCGTCAGGCGCAGGCCGTCGCCCCGCTCGACAATGGCGGGGCCAGTCCAGCCGGTATAGGCATTGTCGATCAGCGTGTCGCCGAGCACGATGCCGGGGCGCGACCAGTCGCCCAGCGTATCGGCTGGCGTCTCGCTTTTGGGGAGCATGTCGGAGGTGGAAAGCCACAGGTTGCGCGCATCGAAGCGCAGCGTCGTGGCTTCATCGGCCAGAAAATAGGGGTGAAAGCCAAGGCCGGCGGGCATCGGGGCGTCGCCGACATTGGTGAGAGACAAGGACATGGACAGTTGTGACGGGGTCAGCGCAATGCGCTGTTCGGCGCGATAGGACCATGGCCAGCCGGCATCGCCGACGTGGGTCTGGACGAGGCGCACTGCGTCTGGACCTGTCTCTTTCGCTGTCCACGGCGTCTGCCAGCCAAAGCCGTGGATGCTGTGCGGATGGTCGCCGAAATTGAGCGGCAGCTGATAATCCTGCCCTTTCACGGTGAACCGCCCATGCGCGATGCGATTGGCATAGGGGATGAGCGGAAAGCTGGCCATGGCGAGGGGATCATTCGCTCCCTCCGGCGCACGGCGCATCAGGTCGACGCCGTCCAGCGCCAGATAGAGCAGCGAACCGCCAATGGCGGGCGAGAGAGCCGTTTCCAGCCCTCCCGCCGCGAGCATGATGCTATCCTTGCTCAGCCGACCATATCCTCAAGTTCGCGGCCCTTGGTTTCATGCACCAGCGCGCGGACGAAGAAGAAGCTGATCGCGGCGAACAGCGCATAGCCAGTATAGGTCATGACCAGCCCTGGCGATACGGCGAGCGAGGGGAAGCTGACCGAAATGGCGGCGTTGGCGATCCACTGGGCAAAGCCAGCGACCGCCAGACCCGATCCCCGAATCTGGTTCGGGAACATTTCGCCCAGCATCACCCACATGATCGGACCCCAGCTGAGGTTGAAGAAGATCACATAGAGGTTCGCCGCGATCAGCGCCATCAGCCCGTTATGGCCCGGCAGGCTGACAGCGCCGTCCGCGCCGGTGACGGCAGTGGAGAAGGCATAGGCCACGATCGCCAGCGTCACGGCCATGCCCGCCGAGCCGATCAGCAACAGCGGCTTGCGGCCGATCCTGTCCACCAGCATGATGGTGCCCAGGCACGCACCGATCGACAGAACGCCCGACAATATGTTGATCTGAAGCGCATTATCTTCCGAAAAGCCGACGGCTTCCCACAGCGTTGCGCCATAATAGAAGACGACGTTGATGCCGACCAGCTGCTGGAAAACGGCAAGGCCAATGCCGGTCCACACGATCGGGCGGATTTTACCCGTGCTTTTACTGATCAGGTCCGACAGCTTCGGGCGATGATGGTCGCCTGCCAGACTGGCGCGGATTTCCGCCACCTTGCGCGTCGCGGCTTCCGCACCGAACAGGCGGGTCAGCACGGCATGAGCGCGTTCTTCCTGCCCACGCGCCACCAGATAGCGGGGGCTTTCGGGAATGACGAGCAAGGCGAGGAAATAGATGGCAGCCGGAATCGCTTGCAGCCAGAACATCCAGCGCCATGCCGGGAAATCGAGCCAGAGCGGTGCCGTGGATCCGCCAGCATAGCGGGCCAAAACGAAATTCGCGACGAACGCGCCGGTCAGGCCGGAAATGATCATCACCTGCTGCACCGAAGACAGGCGGCCGCGCACATTGGCGGGCGTGACTTCGGAGATATAGACGGGCGAAATGACGCTCGCCGCACCCACGCCCAGACCGCCGATGATGCGGGCGATGATGAAGATGGCCGAGGAACCGGCCGCGCCGGCGACGATCGCGCTGACGAGGAAGAGGATGGCGGCCAGCATCATCACGCCGCGACGGCCGATGATGTCGGCCATGCGACCCGCGCCGAACGCGCCGATCGACGATCCGACCAGAATCGCGCCGACATTGACGCCGATGCCCAGCTTGCCAAGGTCAAAGGCGCTTTCCAGCCCCTTCTGGGTGCCGTTGATGACGCCCGAATCATAGCCGAACATGAAGCCGCCGATCGTCGCCACCGCGACAATGGCGGCGATGAAGGCCATATTGACCCTCTCGGCGCTCCCCTCATTCATCCTGACTTCCTTCCAACTCTTCTATACTATCTATATCGTTGCGACATGGCCCGGCAGCCCCGCGACCCCGGGATCGAAGGCGAACAGATCGCCCGCCAGGGGCTGTTCTGTCAACGCTGTCATGTCCAGCCCCTTGCGCGCCGTCGTTGCATAAGCGGTTTTCAGGTCCGCGCCGCCAAAGGCGATTTTGGTGATGTTGGCGACGGGGAAGCGGATTTCGCGCATCAGCTTACCCGCCGGATCATAGCGGCGCACGGCCCATCCGCCGAACAGGCCAGTCCACAAACATCCTTCGGCATCGACGGTCGGCCCGTCGGGATAGCCCGCGCCGTCCTCGATCTTGGTGAACAGGGTCGTGTTGCCGACCGTGCCGTCCTCCATCAACGCGGTGCGCCAGATGCGCCGTCCCAGCGTATCGGTATGATAGAGGGTTTGGCCATCGGGAGAGAGGGCGGGGCCGTTGGTGATCGACACGGCAGGCAGGCCGGTTTCGACACAGCGACCGTCATGAAAGCGGTAGAAATAGCCGCTGTCGGCTTCCTCCGCATCGTCCATCGATCCGAACCACAAGGCGCCGTCGGGCGCGACGCAGGCGTCGTTCTGGCGATTGCCCGGCAGATGCGTTTCGGGTGCGTGGATCAGCGCAAAGCTGCCCTGCGTCGGGTCAAAGCGATGCACGCCCGATTGCAGACCGACTGCGAACAGTCCGTCACTGGTGGGCAGCACCCAGCCGACCTGACCGGGCGCTTCCCAGCTACGGCCGACGCCTTGCGCCGGATCGTAGCGATGGATGCGATGTTCCTTGATATCGACGAACCACAGGGCCGCGTCGCGCGCGACCCAGACCGGCCCTTCGCCCAACGTCGCGCCGACGGACAGGACGCTTTGCGGATCGGCGATGGCCATGTCCGCACCCATCTCAGCGCCAGCCGGCGTCGATGAAATAATCATGGGCGGTGCAATAGCGCGCATCGTCCGACGCCAGGAACATCGCCAGCGCGGCAACATCGACCGGCAGGATGCGGCCGTCGAGGCACTGGGCCGCGACGATTTCCGCTTCGCCCTCGGGCGTGTACCATTTTTCCTGACGCAGCGTCTTCACATTGCCGGGGATGATGGTGTTGACGCGGATATTGTCGCGGCCAAGATCGCGGGCGAGGCTACGGGTCAGCCCCTCGATCGCGGCCTTGGACGTCTGGTACAGTACCAGTTCGGGCAAAGCGAGGTGCCAGCTGATCGACCCGAAGTTCAGGATCACGCCGCCGCCGGCGCGTTTCATTGCCGGCACCACCGCCTGCGCCGCAAAGAACAGGTGGCGCAGATTGACCGCCATCCGCTCTTCCCAATAGGCCGGCGTTACCTCTTCGATCGTGTGGCGATCGTCATTGGCGGCATTGTTTATGAGGATGTCGATCCCGCCCAGCTGCTGCTCAACCGTCGCAAGCATCGCCTGCACTGCGTCGATATCGCGCAGATCGACGGCGTGGAAGATGGGCGTAAAGGCTGCGCCGGAAAGGCGCGTGACCAACGCCTCGCTCGCTTCCACCGCGATATCGCAGAAGGCGACATGCGCGCCCTGACCCACAAAAGCTTCGACCAGTCCTTCGCCGATGCCGCTGCCGCCGCCGGAAATGAAGACCCGTTTGCCCTTCAGACTGGGGTAGATGGCGTGGCTCATGCGGTTTCCTTTTCGGGCGCGGTCAGCAGGCCGCGCGTCGCGAGATTAGTCATCAGGGCGGTGAGGCCGAAGGTCCATGGTGCCGCGTCCTTTGACGTCACGACCTTGTTCACCAGCTTGCCCAGGCGCGGGGTGGAGATGGCGACGACGTCGCCGACCTTGTGCGTAAAGCCACGGCCCGGATCGTCGCGATCCTGCACGGGGGCGAACAATGTGCCCAGGAACAGGGTGAAGCCGTCGGGATATTGATGCTCCGACAGGGTCTGGCGCACCAGTTCCAGCGGATCGCGGCTGATCTGGTTCATGCTGCTGACGCCTTCCAGGCGATAGCCTTCGGGGCCATCGATCGTCAGCCCGACTTCGGCATTGCGGACGTCATCGATGGTGAAGTCGGCATCGAACAGGCGGACGAGCGGGCCGAGCGAGCAGGAGGCATTATTATCCTTGGCCTTGCCCAGCAGCAGGGCGGAGCGCCCTTCGAAATCGCGCAGGTTGACGTCGTTGCCCAGCGTCGCGCCGATGGCGGTGCCGGCGGCATTCACCAGCAGCACGACTTCGGGTTCAGGATTGTTCCAGGTGGAATCGGACCGGATGCCGATCTCTGCGCCCAGACCCACGGTCGAAAGGACCGGCGATTTGGTGAAGACCTCCGCGTCAGGGCCGATCGCGACTTCCAGATATTGCGACCACAGGCCGTCCTCGATCAGGGCGGCTTTCAGCGCGGCGGCTTCCGGCGTGCCCGGCACGACGCTGCGAATGGAGCCGCCGACGCGCTCCTCCAGGCGGCCACGAATGTCGGCAGCGGCGCTGGCGTCGCCGCGCGCCCGTTCTTCGATCACCCGCTCCAGCGCGGACAGGGCAAAGGTCACGCCGCATGCCTTGACGCATTGCAGGTCGACCGGGCTGAGCAGGGGCAGGTCCAGCGTTTCGAGCGGGCCGAGCGCTTCACCGGCCGAAGCGGCCAGCGGCAGCTTCTCCACCAGTTGCGCGACCGTTGGCGCGATGCTGCTCATGTCATAGGCTATGCCGTCAGCGACCAAGATGGGGCTGGGACCGGCGGCGGTCTGCACGCGGCCAAGAAATGCGCCGCTGCGCCAGTCGGCAGGCAGGCAATCGAGCAGGGAGACTTCGCCCGGCATCATCAACTCCTAAAAGAGACGGTTGTTAAATTGATAGCGCTACCAACATCGAACCGCGCGCGGAGTCAAGGGGTGTTGCGCAAAAGGCGCGTAAGCGAAAAGTCTTAGGGGTGGGACGAGTTGTCCCTTTCCCGTTGCAGGGCTTTGCGGCATAGAATGGCGCATCATGAGCAAGCCTGAAGACAGCGCGCCGCCGGCCGGCGCAGACGCAACCGCTCCTGCAACCTCCGCTGCGGAAACGCCCGATACGACATCCGATCTGGCCCCGGATCTGGCCAGTGCCGCGCGTAAGTCGGCTGGCAAGGGCATCTGGATGGGCACGGCCGTCGGAATCGGATCGGCCGCGATCGTCGCCGCGTTGCTTTACGCCCGCAAGAAGGGGTGATCCGCTTCCCGCCAGGCGACTGGCGGGTTCATTCGGACTGGACAAAAAAAGGGCGGCATGGCCTTCGCTCCATGCCGCCCCCGGTGCGACCCGGCAGGCTCTTCTTTTACCCCCGCCTTCGTGACAAGGGTCCGGGGGTGCGTTCGGCCTGTTAGCCTGCGCCACCGCTCAGATAGCTGATCAGTTCCGGCTTGCTGATGGTGACGCTTTTATCCTTGTCCGCCGTGGTGAAGGCGCCATTGGCCCAGGCCATGACCTGATCCTGCGGCAGTTGCGCGCCGGTCGCCTTCATTTCCTGCGTCTTGAGCGCCACCATCCAGCGGGAAAATTCCGACTGATCGAGCTGGCCGTCGCTATTGCCGTCATAGGCGGGAAACTCGCTGTCCACGATCGACGCGACGGCAGAGGTGGTGTTGGCGGGCGCGGGATTGGCCGGAGCCGGACTGGCAGGCGCGGGGCTGGCGGGCGCAGGTTCCGCCGGTGTGGCCGGCATTGCGCCCGGATCGGGCGTCGGCGTCTGTTGCGCCAAGGCCGGCGCTGCGATCAGCAAAGCGGTCGTGACCAAGAAAGAGCGGATCATCGGAAACTCCTGAATGCGACTTTTGGCTTTTCCGCCTGTCGGTGCGGACGCCCTATATTCATTTGCGAACAATAGTTGATTCAGCCTATTGTTCCTTAATTTCTGTTCACCTTATGTCATTCGTCAGTAAATATCACTCGATTCATCCTTTTTTATCTTTTGTAACTGTTTTGTCGAGGCGATTGCCACGGCCATTTGCTAGCCGGGCATGGGGCTGCTAGGCGGCGCGGCAACATTCACCCTCCAGCCGCAGGATTCGCCCATGGTCCCCCGCTATTCCCGTCCCGCAATGACCGCCCTTTGGGAGCCGGAAGCCCGTTTCAAAATCTGGTTCGAGATCGAAGCGCACGCGACCGAGAAGCTGGGGGAACTGGGCGTCGTGCCGCCGTCGGCCGCCAAGGCGCTGTGGGACTGGTGGGCGACCAACCCGTCGATCGACGTCGCCGCCATCGACGCGATCGAAGCCGTCACCAAGCATGACGTCATCGCCTTCCTGACCTGGGTTGCCGAGCAGGTGGGCGACGAAGCGCGCTTCATGCATCAGGGCATGACTTCGTCCGACGTTCTGGACACCTGCCTTGCCGTGCAGCTGGCCCGTGCATCCGACATATTGATCGAAGACCTGGACAAGCTGCTGGACGTCATTAAGCGCCGCGCCTTCGAGCATAAGCTGACGCCGACCATCGGCCGCAGCCATGGCATTCATGCCGAGCCGGTGACGTTCGGCCTGAAGATGGCCGAAGCCTATGCCGAATTTTCGCGCTGCAAGACCCGGCTGATCGCCGCGCGTGCGGAAATCGCCACCTGTGCCATTTCCGGCGCGGTCGGCACGTTCGCTAATATCGATCCGCGCGTCGAAGAACATGTCGCGGACAAGCTGGGCCTCGCCATCGAACCGGTGTCGACGCAGGTCATCCCGCGCGATCGTCATGCGATGTTCTTCGCGACGCTGGGCGTCATCGCTTCGTCCATCGAGCGTCTGGCCGTGGAAGTCCGCCATCTTCAGCGCACCGAAGTCCTGGAGGCAGAGGAATATTTCTCGCCGGGTCAGAAAGGCTCGTCGGCCATGCCGCACAAGCGCAACCCTGTGCTGACCGAAAACCTGACCGGCCTTGCCCGCATGGTGCGCAGCGCCACAATCCCGGCGATGGAAAATGTCGCCCTGTGGCATGAGCGCGACATCAGCCATTCGTCGGTCGAACGCTATATCGGTCCCGACGCCACCATCACGCTCGACTTCGCGCTGGGCCGCCTGACCGGCGTGATCGACAAGCTGCTCGTCTATCCTGAGCGGATGATGAAGAATCTCGACAAGATGGGCGGCCTCGTTCATTCGCAGCGCGTATTGCTGGCCCTGACGCAGGCGGGCGTGAGCCGTGAAGACAGCTATCGCTATGTTCAGCGCAACGCGATGAAGGTCTGGGAATCGGACGGCCAGCTGTCGCTGCTGGAACTGCTCAAGGCCGACGAAGACGTCACCGCCGCGCTGCCCGCCGAACAGATCGAGGAAAAGTTCAACCTCGACTATCATTTCAAGCAGGTCGACACGATCTTCGCCCGCGTTTTCGGCGAAGCGTAAATTCCACGCAAAGTCCGTTCGCTTCTGGTTAAGCGAACGGACTTTGTTCGCTATCGTCCGCCCAATTTTGGCCGCATGCGGGGAGCCGCATCCGACTGTCGGCGGATCAGGGCGTGGTCGAGCACCAGATGCTCGGCCTCCGCACCGCCCGGGGCCTTGCGGCCCTTCAGCCGGCGCACCAGCACCTCCACCGCCGCGCGCGACATGGCGCTGATCGGTTGGCGAATGGTCGTCAGCTCAGGCCAGATCGTGGTCGCCAACGAACTGTCGTCGAAGCCGCAGACGGTGAGGTCGCCGGGCACATCCAGTCCGGTGCGATGGGCGATCGCCACCGTCGCAGCCGCCATATCGTCATTGCTGGCGAAGATCGCCGTCGGCGGATCGATCAGCGACAAGATATGCTCTGCTGCGTCCAGCCCGGATCGATAGGTGAAATAGCCCTGCGCGATCAGTTCGTCCTCGATGGCAAGGCCAGCCTCCTGCATCGCGGCGACATAGCCCTCAAACCGTCGCCCGCTGGCGGTCTGGTTGGGATTGCCCTTGATGAAGCCAATGCGGATATGGCCCAGCGCGATCAGGTGGCGCGTCATTTCATAGGCCGCCTGCCGGTCGTCGATCCGCACGGCGGACAGATCGTCAGGCGGCCGGCCGGTGGCCACGGCGACGGCGGGAATGTCGACGGCGGCCAGCGCCTCCACCATCTCCTCCAGATCGCAGAGCGGAGGCGGCAGCACCACGCCGTCGATCCGGCCGCGGCGCAGATGATCGACCACCGACTGGACCGATGTCTGCTCGTCCCATTTCTCTACGACCAGATCGACGCCGCTGCGGCTGGCCTGATCCAGGCTGCCGACCAGAAATTCGGACAGGTAGGAGGCTGACGGATTGCTGTAGAGCAGGCCGATCCGCATTTCATCGCCCCCCGCCAGCGTCCGGGCCGCTGCGCTGGGGGCGTAGTTGAGCGCGGCGATCGCCGCCTCCACCTTTTCCCGCGTCGCCGCCTTCACCACCTGTTCGCCATTGATGACGCGCGACACCGTCATGGGCGACACGCCGGCGTGGCGGGCGACGTCGTTGATGGTGGGGGCGTTGCGTTGGCGGCGGGAGGATCGTGCGTCGGTCAAGAATGGCCCTTCTGGCGGAGCAACTGATGTCGATGCCGAAATGGTAGCGGCATCAGTTGCCCGATGAGAAGCGAAAAATCAGTTATGCCCCGGCGCATAGGGGAATTTGAGCGCCTTGTACCAATTGAGATCATGCGCCGGCGCGGCCGATCCAGCGGGCAGGGGGCGTTTCGACACCGACTGGAAATAGGCGATGCTGGCGTCTCGCCACCATTGGGCTTCGCGATGCTGGATCGTCAGGAACGCTTCCGTCTCGGCAAAGCGATCAGCGTCGACATAAGGTTTGAGCGAGGCCCATGTCGTCTGCATGTCCGCGACATAGCGAACGCCATTGTCATAATGGCGGACCAGTCCGTCCCACAGATTGTCGCCAGACTTCAGGCGATAATCCCAGGGCAGGTGATGGAACCAGAGCAATTCGCGCTCCGGCGTCGTCTTCGCGCTGGCCAGCAGCTTCGCGAGCGGCGGGGCATATTGGCCAACGGCGTCGCTGCCGCTCTTCGTCCGGTCAAAGCCGATGCCGTTGGCGTCAGCCTTGTGATAATAGACCGGGTTCCATTCGGGGCGGGCGAGGTCCGATACCCATGGCCCGGGACCATAATGATGGCCGGTGTCCATGACATGAGCGAGGCCCAGCGGCGTCATATAATCGACCGCCGCCTCGCGCGATCCCATCATCATCTTCACCACCGGTTGCACGACCTTCGCATCGGGAGAGAAGGTCATCTCCGCCCATTCCTTCGCGATGGCGTCCGCCGACAGGCTGGTGTCCCAGGCGAGGCGACCGAAAGCATACCAGTCCGCCTGATTGAAGATCGATCCGCTCCAGTCGCGGTCGACGCCGATATTGGCGACGCCGGCAATGCCGGTCAGCTTGTGCCCCTCCAGCGATCCATCGATCACCTTCGCGACCGTCGATCCCTTGCCCTTGGCATAGGTGTCGGCGTCCAGCGTTTCTTCGAACAGCGGGCCAAGATAGGTAAGGTGCGTCGACTGGCCCAGATATTCCTTGGTGATCTGGAATTCCATCATCAGCGGCGTTTTCGGCATCGCGCCGAACAGGGGATGGAAAGGCTCGCGCGGCTGAAAATCGATCGCGCCATTTTTTACCTGCACGATGACATTGTCGGCGAACTTGCCGTCCAGCGGTTTGAAATCGCTATAAGCTTGTTTGGCGCGATCGTCGGGATTGTCGTGCGCGTAGACGAAGGCGCGCCACATCACGATGCCGCCATGCGGCTTCACCGCGCTGGCAAGCATGTTCGCGCCATCGGCATGGGTGCGATTATAATCCTGCGGCCCCGGTTGCCCTTCGCTGTTCGCCTTCACCAGGAAGCCGCCAAAATCCGGGATCGCCTTGTAGATTTCGTCGGCCTTCGCCTTCCACCATGCGGCGACCTGCGGATCGAGTGGATCAGCGGTCTTCAAACCGTCCAGTTCCATCGGCGCGGTCCATTTGACCGATAGATAGACTTTGATGCCATAGGGGCGGAAGACGTCCGCCAGCGCCGCCGCCTTGGCGATATAGGGCGCGGTCAGGCTGTCCGCCTTTGCATTCACATTGTTGAGGACGGTGCCGTTGATGCCGATCGAGGCATTGGCTCTGGCATAATCGGAATAGCGCGGCCCCTTCCAGTCGGGCAGCCGCCACCAGTCCCAGATAGACTGGCCGGCATAGCCGCGTTCGACCGTGCCATTGAGATTATCCCAATGGTTGAGCAGGCGCAGGCCGATCTTGGGCGCGCTGCGGATATCCAGATTGTCCAGGCTCTCGCCGCTCTGCGCCAGCCGCAGCCAGTGATAGGCGCCGTGGAGCAGACCGATATCGCTGTTCGCGGCGATCAGCGTCACCGCCTTGCCATCGACCATGGTCGAACGAATCGCATAGCCTTCATCGCCAAGTCCATCGGTTTTCACTGGCAGGGCAAGGGAGGAGGCGGGCGTCGCCAGCAGCAACGCACCTTGCTGAACTGTTGCCGACAACGCCGGTTTCGCGCCGGTCATGCCCGCGATGCCGTGCTGTAATTCCCGGGTTGCGATGGTCAGCGTCGGGCTGTTGCCGGTGGCGATAATGGCGGTCGCATGCGCCGAAATCCCGCTGCTGCGCGGGGCATCCGCCTGCGGATAGCGCAACCACAGGTCATAACCGTCCTCGGCCTGCGCCACCGGTGTCAGGCTTGTGCCGGCCATGGCAATCATCCAGCAAAACAGGCGCGCTCTCACTCTTCCCTCTCCCTTGGGTCTCGATTGTCAAAGCCGGTTCGACGGGCATTGACAAGTGCGTTTGTCCGAGCAATGGTAACGCTATCAGTTCGATCGCGGCAAGCGGAAAGATCGCCGCGATATAAAAATGGAGAGGGGTTTCGTGATCCGTAGCAGCAAAATCCTGTGCGCCGCATCGGCGTTGGCCTTTTGTGTCGCCTTGCCCATGGCGCACGTTCAGGCTGCGCCTGCGACGACCGCGTCGGCCAAGCCGGTGTACAAGGATGCCGGCGCACCCATCGAGGCGCGCGTCGACGATCTCCTGTCGCGCATGACGCTGGATGAAAAGATCGCCCAGATCACCACCGTCTGGATCGACAAGGTCAAGATTTTCGACGACCGGCTCCAGCTCGATCCCGCCAAGCTGGCGGCGCAATATCCCAATGGCCTGGGCCATTTCACCCGCCCGTCGGACGCCAAGGGTTCCGTCAGCCCGCGCGTTGCCCGTGGTCGCGATCCGCGCCAGACGGTCGCGCTGGTCAACGCCTTGCAAAAATGGGCGACCACCCAGACGCGGCTCGGCATCCCGATCCTGTTCCATGAAGAAGGGTTGCATGGCTATGCAGCCGTCGGCGCGACCAGCTTCCCCCAGTCGATCGCGATGGCGTCCTCCTTCGATACGGACATGCTGCGCGATGTGAACAGTGTCATCGCGCGCGAAATTCGTTCGCGCGGGGTGCCGATGGTGCTGTCGCCGGTGGTCGATATCGCCCGCGATCCGCGTTGGGGCCGGATCGAGGAAACCTATGGCGAAGATCCCTATCTGGTCGGCGAAATGGGCGTCGCCGCGGTCGAAGGTCTGCAAGGCGTTGGCCGGGAGCGCAATTTGCGCGACGGCAAGGTGTTCGCCACGCTCAAGCATCTGACTGGCCATGGCCAGCCCGAAAGCGGCACCAATGTCGGTCCCGCGCCGGTATCGGAGCGCGAGCTGCGTGAGAATTTCTTCCCACCCTTCGAGCAGGTGGTGAAGCGCACGGGCATCGAAGCGGTCATGGCGTCGTATAACGAAATTGACGGCGTCCCCAGCCATGCCAATCGCTGGTTGCTGGAAGATGTTCTGCGTGAGGAATGGGGTTTCAAGGGCGCGGTCGTGTCCGACTATTCGGCGGTCGACCAGCTGATGAGCATTCATCATATCGCCGCCAATCTGGAAGAGGCGGCGCAGCGCGCCCTTGATGCCGGCGTGGACGCAGACCTGCCCGATGGCTTGTCCTATGCAACGCTCGGCAAGCTGGTGCGCGAAGGCAAGGTCAGCGAAGCGAAGGTCGATCTCGCCACCCGCCGCATGCTGGAGCTGAAGTTCCGCGCCGGCCTGTTCGAACATCCCTATGCCGATGCCGCCGCGTCGGAAAAGATCACCAATAATGCCGAGGCCCGCGCTCTGGCGCTGAAAGCGGCGCAGCGCTCCATCACTCTGCTCAAGAATGACGGCATGCTGCCGCTAAAGCCCGAAGGCACGATCGCCGTTATCGGCCCAAGCGCCGCCGTTGCGCGTTTGGGCGGTTATTATGGCCAGCCGCCGCATACGGTGTCGATCCTCGACGGGATCAAGGCCAAGGTTGGTAGCAAAGCTAACATCGTCTTCGCGCAGGGCGTGAAGATCACCGAGGATGACGATTGGTGGGCCGACAGTGTCACCAAGTCCGACCCCGCAGAAAATCGCAAGCTGATCGCGCAGGCGGTGGAGGCGGCGAAGGGCGTGGATCGCATCGTCCTGACGCTGGGCGATACGGAACAGTCGAGCCGCGAAGGCTGGGCCGACAATCATCTGGGCGATCGTCCGTCGCTCGATCTGGTCGGCGAGCAGCAGGAGTTGTTCGATGCGCTGAAAGCGCTGGGCAAGCCGATCACCGTAGTTCTGATCAACGGCCGCCCGGCATCGACGGTGAAGGTCAGCGAGCAGGCCAACGCCATCCTCGAAGGTTGGTATCTGGGCGAGCAGGGGGGCAATGCCGTCGCCGACGTCCTCTTTGGCGATGTGAACCCCGGCGCGAAGCTGCCTGTCACCGTGCCCCGCTCGGTTGGTCAACTGCCGATGTTCTACAATGCCAAGCCTTCGGCGCGTCGTGGATATCTGTTTGATACCACCGATCCGCTCTACCCGTTCGGCTTCGGCCTTAGCTATACGACGTTCGATCTTTCTGCCCCGCGTCTGGCTGCGACCAGCATCGGAACCGGCGGCAAGACGACTGTCTCAGTCGATGTCCGCAACACCGGCGCGCGGGAAGGGGACGAGGTCGTCCAGCTCTATATCCGCGACAAAGTCAGTTCCGTCACGCGGCCGATCAAGGAGTTGAAGGGCTTCCAGCGCGTCACGCTCAAGCCCGGTGAGGTGCGCACGGTCAGCTTCACCATCAGCCCCGAAAGCCTGCAGATGTGGAACGACCATATGGAGCGCGTGGTCGAGCCGGGCGATTTCGAGATCATGACCGGCAACAGTTCGGTCGCGCTCAAGTCCACTACGCTGACGGTGCAATGATGGGGACTTTCGCTCGTCGTCAGGCGCTCGGCCTGCTCGCCTCGACTTCCTTCGCGGTGGTGACGCCTGCCTTCGCGAAGAAGGCGGACGGCCCGCTCTACAAGGATGCTACCGCCCCCATCGACCTGCGCGTGCGTGACCTGCTGGGCCGCATGACGCTGGAGGAGAAGGTGGGCCAGATCATCGCGCTGTGGGCGACCAAGGCGGATATCATGGATGATCTGACCTTCTCTCCCGCCAAGGCGAGCAAAGCCTATCCCCAGAGCTTTGGTCAGATCACCCGGCCTTCGGATCGGCGTGGCGCGCCCAATGGGTCGACTCAAGCGGGCGGTGTTGGCGCGCGCTGGCGCACGCCGGCCGATACGGTCGCCTTCGTCACCGCTGTCCAGAAATGGGCGATCGAGGAAACGCGGCTGGGCATCCCGGTGCTGTTCCATGAGGAATCGCTGCATGGCTATATGGCGACCGACGCCACCATGTTCCCCATGGCGATCGGCATGGCCGGGGCGTTCGACCGCGATCTGATGCGCGAAGTCCAGTCGGTCATCGCCCGCGAAGTCCGCGCGCGCGGCGTCCATCTGGCGCTGTCGCCGGTGGTGGATATCGCCCGCGACCCGCGCTGGGGCCGGATCGAGGAAACCTTTGGCGAAGATCCCTATCTGTGCGGCGAAATGGGCGTTGCGGCGGTGCTGGGCCTGCAAGGCGAGAGCAAGCAGATTGGCCCGGACAAGGTCATGGCCACGCTCAAGCATATGACCGGCCACGGCCAGCCGCAGAGCGGCGAGAATATCGCGCCGGCTCCGATCAGCCAGCGCGAACTGCGCGAGAATTTCTTCCCGCCTTTCCGTCAGGTGGTGAAGCGCACCGGCATTGCCGCCGTCATGCCATCCTATAACGAGATCGACGGCGTGCCGTCGCACCAGAACAAATGGCTGCTCGGCGACATTTTGCGCGGCGAATGGCATTTCGACGGCGCGGTGGTCAGCGACTATGGCGCGGTCCACGAACTCGACACCATCCATCATGTTCAGCCCGACCCGGAGGCATCCGCCCGCGCCGCCCTTCGCGCCGGCGTCGATTGCGAGTTGCCCGATGGCCAGACCTATCGGACGCTCGTGGAACAGGTCCGCGTGGGCAAGGTGCCCCTCGAAGCGGTCGACATCGCCTGCACGCGCATGTTGACGCTCAAGTTCCGCGCGGGCCTGTTCGAAAATCCCTGGCCGCGCCGTGATTATGACGCGCTGACCGGCAATGCGGAAGCCCGCGCGCTGGCATTGAAGGCGGCGCACAAGTCGATCGCGCTGCTCAAGAATGATGGCACGCTGCCGCTCACCCCCGGCGCGCACAAGCGGGTCGCGGTCATCGGTCCCAATGCCGCCATCGCGCGACTGGGCGGCTATTCCTCCATTCCCCGGCAGGACGTGTCGCTGTTGGAAGGGGTGCAGGCCAAGCTCAAGGGCAAGGCGGAGGTCGTTCATGCGCAGGGGGTCTTCATCACCCAGAGCGAGGATCGTTCGGTCGATGACGTCTATCTGGCCGATCCGGTCAAGAACCGGGCGCTAATCGCCGAGGCGGTCGAAGTGGCGAAAACCGCCGACATCATCCTGCTCGCCATCGGCGATACCGAACAGACCAGCCGGGAAGGCTTCGCGAAGAACCATCTGGGCGACCGCACCAGCCTCGATCTGGTGGGCGAACAGAATGCATTGTTCGCCGCAATGAAGGCGACCGGCAAGCCCATCGTGGTGTGCGCCATCAACGGCCGTCCACCCAGCTATCCCGCTGTGGTCGAAGGCAGCAATGCTCTGCTGGAGTGCTGGTATCCGGGGCAGGAGGGCGGCACCGCCATGGCCGATATCCTGTTTGGTGACGTCAATCCTGGCGCGAAGCTGCCCGTCACCGTCGCGCGCGACGCGGGGCAGATTCCGATTTTCTACAACCGCAAGCCCAGCGCCCGGCGCGGCTATGTGTTCGAGGATATCGGTCCGCTCTTCCCGTTCGGATACGGGCTTAGCTACACGCAATTTGAGATTGGAAAACCAAGACTTTCTGCACCACGCATCGGCGCAGGCGGCGATGTGACCGTGGAAGTCGATGTGCGCAATGTTGGCCAGCGGGCAGGGGACGAGGTGGTCCAGGTCTACGTCCATGACAAGCAAGCCAGCGTCACCCGCCCGATCAAGGAATTGAAGGGCTTCGAGCGTGTTACGCTTGCGCCCGCCGAAACGAAGACCGTGCGCATCCCGCTCGGTCCCGACGCCTTCACCCTATGGAATCTGGACATGGAAGAGGTCGTCGAACCCGGCCTGTTCGACATCATGGTCGGACCCGACAGCCAGAACCTTCAGACCGTCACGCTCGAAATCATCTGAACAGGACTGCCAAAAATGCCCAAGATTATTGATGCCAAGGTTATCGTCACCTGCCCCGGCCGCAACTTCGTCACGCTGAAAATCATCACGGACGAGGGCGTCTATGGCCTGGGCGACGCCACGCTCAACGGCCGTGAGCTTTCGGTCGCCAGCTACTTGCAGGATCATGTCATTCCCTGCCTGATCGGCCGCGACGCGCACCGGATCGAGGATATCTGGCAATATCTGTACAAGGGCGCCTATTGGCGTCGCGGCCCCGTCACCATGTCGGCCATCGCCGCCGTCGACACCGCGCTGTGGGATATCAAGGGCAAGATCGCCGGCCTGCCGGTCTATCAGTTACTGGGCGGGGCGAGCCGTGAAAGCGTGATGGTCTATGGCCATGCCAACGGCACCACGATCGAGGATACGGTCAAGGTCGCGCTGGAATATCAGGCGCAGGGCTATAAGGCGATCCGCATCCAGTGTGGCGTGCCGGGCATGGCGTCCACCTACGGCGTGTCGAAGGACAAATATTTCTACGAGCCGGCCGACGCCGATCTGCCGACCGAAAATGTCTGGAACACCAGCAAATATCTGCGCGTCGTGCCCGAATTGTTCAAGGCCGCGCGCGAGGCGCTGGGCTGGGACGTTCATTTGCTGCACGATATTCATCATCGCCTGACGCCGATTGAGGCGGGTCGTCTGGGCAAGGATCTGGAACAATATCGTCCCTTCTGGCTGGAGGATGCGACGCCGGCGGAAAATCAGGAGGCGTTCAAGCTGATCCGTCAGCACACCACGACGCCGCTGGCCGTGGGCGAAATCTTCAATTCGATCCACGATTGCCGCGAACTGATCGAAAATCAGTTGATCGATTACATCCGCGCCACCGTGGTCCATGCCGGCGGCATCAGCCATCTGCGCAAGATCGCCAATCTGGCCGACCTTTATCAGGTCCGCACGGGTTGCCACGGCGCGACCGACCTGTCGCCGGTCTGCATGGCCGCCGCGCTGCATTTCGACCTGTCGGTCCCGAATTTCGGCGTGCAGGAATATATGCGCCACACGGCCGAAACCGACGCCGTTTTTCCCCATGCCTATACGTTCGCCGACGGGGTCATGCATCCGGGCGAGGCGCCGGGTCTGGGCGTCGACATCGATGAGGAACTGGCCGCCAAATATGAATATAATCGCGCCTTCCTGCCGGTGAACCGGCTGGAAGACGGCACCATGTTCAACTGGTGATGGCTATGCTGGCGCTAAATCCCTCTCCCATCGGGAGAGGGAAGGTGCCCGCGGCCGCAGGCCGTGGGAAGGGTGAGGGCGGGGTGCAAATCGCCCTCACCCTTCCGCCGCTTCGCGGCTCCCTCCCTCTTCCGGTGGGAGAGGGGCAATGACGGGCGCCATCTCCAAACTCTCTGTGCCCAAGCCCTCCGGCCCGACAAAACCGTCAGGAAAGATCCGCTGGATCGTCTGCGGCCTGCTGTTTGCAGCGGTGGTGCTCAGCTATGTCGACCGGCTCGTCCTGCCGACATTGAAGCCCGATCTTCAGGCCCGCTATGGCTGGAGCGAGAGCGGCTATGCCAGTCTCGCCATCTGGTTTCAGGCGGGCTATGGCATCGCCTATGTCATTTTCGGTCGATTGATCGACCGGATCGGCGCGCGGGCGGGCTATGCGCTGGCCGTGGCGCTATGGACGATCGGCCATGTCGCGCACATCTTCTTCACCTCGACCGCAGGGATGCTGCTGGCCCGCATTCCGCTCGCCATCGGGGAAGCGGGGACATTCCCGGCCGCCATCGCCGCAACCAATGAATGGTTTCCCAAGAAGGAGCGGGCGCTCGCCATCGGCATCTTCAATGCCGGGTCGAATGTCGGCGCGATCCTGACGCCTTTGGTGGTGCCGATCATCGCGGTGACGCTGGGCTGGCGCTGGGCCTTCATTCTGACCGGCCTGCTGACCGTCTTCTGGCTCGCGGCCTGGCTGACCTTCTACCGTCGCCCGCGCGAGAAGAAGGGGCTGTCCCGCGAAGAGCTGGCCTGGATCGAAACCGATCCTGTGGAGCCGCAGCGCCCGGTCAAATGGCTGACGCTGTTCCGCTTCCGCCAGACCTGGGCCTATATGGCGGGGCGCTTCCTGATCGATCCGGTCTGGTGGACCTTCCTCTTCTGGCTGCCTGATTTCTTCAACAAGCAATATGGCGTGAAGATGCTCGATTTCGGGCCGCCACTGATCGCCGTCTACCTGATGGCGGACGTCGGGTCGGTGGCGGGGGGCTGGGCCTCCTCGCGCTTCATGGGCCGGGGCTGGAGCGTCAATCGCGCGCGCAAGACCGCGATGTTCCTAGCGGCGCTTTGCGCCGTGCCGATCGCCTTTGCCACCCATGCGCCCAATATGTGGGTTGCCGTGGGCCTCATCGGCCTGGCCTGCGCCGGGCATCAGGGCTTTTCCGCCAATCTCTACGCCCTGCCGGGCGACGTCTTCCCGCGCCATATGGCCGGATCGGTGGTCGGGCTGGGCGGTCTGGCCGGCGCGATCGGCGGGATGCTGATGGCGAAATTCGCCGGAGTCATCCTGGAAACCATCGGCAGCTATGGGCCAATCTTCGCCGTCGCATCCTGCGCCTATCTAGTCGCTCTTTGCACTATTCATATGATCATATCGCGGTATCAGGTCGTTGACACCGGTATCAGTGGAGTCGAGTCTTGACGAAACCCTTGCATCTTCATCCCGATCGCCTCTTTCCGGCAGACCCGACCATTCGCGCCATCGCCCGCGCTTTGCATGCGTCGGTGAAGGATCTGCCGATCATCAGCCCGCACGGTCACACTGACCCGCGCTGGTTCGCCTATGATGAGCCTTTCGCCAATCCCACCGACCTGCTGATCGTCCCGGATCATTATGTCTTCCGCATGCTCTACAGCCAGGGCGTTAAGCTGGAGGATTTGGGCATTCCCACGAAGGATGGCAGCCCCACCGCCAGCGACCCGCGCGCCATCTGGCGCCTGCTGGCCGAACGCTATCATCTGTTCCGCGGCACCCCTTCGCGCATGTGGCTGGACTGGGTGTTCGCCGACGTCTTCGGGCTGGAAGTGCAGTTGGAGGCGGCGACCGCCGACCTTTATTACGACACGATCGACGCCGCGCTGAAGACTCCGGCTTTCCGCCCCCGCGCGCTGTTCGAACAGTTCAACATCGAAGTGATCGCGACGACCGAAGGGCCGCTCGACCCGCTTGACCATCATCGCGCCATCCGCTCGTCCGGCTGGAGCGGCCGGGTCGTCACCGCCTATCGCCCCGATCCGGTGATCGACCCCGAACATGACGGCTTCCTTCGCAATATTGAGAAGTTCGGCGCTGTCAGCGGCGAAGATGTGTCGACCTGGGCCGGCTATCTGCGCGCGCATCAGAACCGCCGCGCCTGGTTCCGCGAAGCCGGGGCGACCTCGACCGACCATGGCCATCCCAGCGCTGCTACCGCCAACCTGTCCCGCGCCGAGGCCGAAACGCTCTATGCCAAGGTGCTGGCGGGGCCGGTCACGCCAGCGGAGGCGGAACTGTTCCGCGCCCAGATGCTGACCGAAATGGCGCGCATGAGCATCGACGATGGCATGGTGCTGCAAATCCATCCGGGCGTGTGGCGCAATCATAATGCCGGCGTCATGGCCCGCTTCGGCCGCGACAAGGGCGCCGATATTCCGATGGCGACCAGCTATGTCGATGCGTTGAAGCCGCTGCTCGACGCTTTCGGCACCGATCCGCGCCTGTCGGTGATCCTCTTCACCCTGGACGAAACCAGCTATTCGCGTGAACTTGCACCGCTGGTCGGTCATTATCCGGTGCTGCGGCTTGGCCCGCCCTGGTGGTTCAACGACAGCCCGGAAGGTATGCGTCGCTTCCGCGAGCAGGTGACGGAGACGGCTGGCTTCTACAATACGGTCGGCTTCAACGACGACACCCGCGCCTTCCTGTCGATCCCGGCGCGTCATGACGTCGCGCGGCGGATGGACTGCGTCTGGCTGGCCCAGCTCGTCGCCGAACATCGGATCGAGGAGGATGAGGCGTTCGAACTGGCGCGCGCGCTGGCCTATGACCTCGCCAAGCAGGCATATAAGCTGTGAACCGCCTGTCCAACGCAACGCTGGCGGACTTGCCTGCCGACGTCATCTGCCCTGCCTATGATCGTGCCGCCGTGGCATGCGGCGTCGTCCATCTGGGCATCGGCGCGTTTCACCGCGCGCATCAGGCGGTGGTGTTCGACGATGCGCTCAATGCGGGCGATCTGCGCTGGGGCATCATTGCTGCATCGCTGCGGTCGCCCGCTGTGCGCGACCAGATGGCGCCGCAGGACGGCCTCTACACGATGCTGGTGCGCGATGGCGCGGCCGAACAGGCGCGGTTGATCGGCGCGGTTCGCCAAGTGATCGTCGCGCCGGAAGAGCCGCAGGCATTGCTTGCCGCGCTGGCGTCGCCCGACACGCATATCGTCACGCTGACCGTCACCGAGAAAGGCTATAAGCTCGACCCGTCGACCGGCGCGCTGATCGAGAGCGATCCGCAACTGGCCGCCGATCTCATTTCGCTGGATCGACCGCAGACTGCGCCCGGTTATCTGGTCGCGGCGTTGGCGCTGCGTCGCGCGGCGGCCTTGCCGCCTTTCACCGCGATCAGCTGCGACAATCTGCCGCATAATGGCAGGCGGTTGCGCGCCGCCGTGATCGCATTGGCCAACCGTCATGATCCCGCGCTGGCGGACTGGATCGCGGCGGAGGGGGCTTTTCCCGAAACCATGGTCGACCGCATCGTGCCGGCGACCACACCCGACGATATCGTCGCACTCGCGCAGCGTATCGGCGTTGAAGATCAGGCGATGGTCAAGACAGAGCCATTCATCCAATGGGTGATAGAAGACCGTTTCTGCGGTCCGCGCCCGGATTTCGGCGCAGGCGTTCAGGTGACGGCCGCCGTCGCCCCATGGGAGGAGGCCAAGTTGCGCCTGCTTAATGGCGCGCATAGCGGCATCGCCTATCTGGGCGGCCTTGCCGGGATCGACCATGTCCATGAGGTGCTGGCGCTACCGGAGGCGCGGCATTTTGTCGAAAGCCTGTGGGATGAGGCGGAAACGACCCTGTCGCCGCCGGCCGAACTGGATGTCGCCGCCTATCGCCGGGAGCTGATGGCGCGGTTCGACAATCCGACGCTGAAACACCGAACGAGACAGATAGCGATGGATGGATCGCAGAAGTTGCCGCAACGGTTGCTGGCGACGATCGCCGCCCGGCTGGAGGCGGGGCAGGGCATTGACGCGCTGGCGCTGGCGGTGGCCGCCTGGGTGCGCTGGCAGGCGGGGGTGGATGATCTGGGGCAGGGGCATCAGGTCGATGATCCGCTGGCCGCCGCCATGGCATCGGTACTGGAAGGGGCGGGCGACGCCGAGTCCCGCGTGGCCGCCATTCTGGCGTTCGATCCGGTGATTCCCGCCGATCTGGCGGGGAATGCGCAGTTCGCCACGGCGCTGACCCATTGGCTCGCCATTCTCGAAACACAGGGCGCGCGTGGGGCGCTGGCCGCCTTTTCGGGCGTGACAGCGTAGTCACCTATATCGTTACCATTTCTCCATACGCCGCATCTTGACAATCGGGATGCGGCGTTTATTGAAGCATAAGTGATAGCGCTACCAGTATGGCCCACCGCAGAGTCGGGGGCGGCGCTCAGGGAGAGGAAAAAAGACCATGTCTTCACGCACGCATGATTTTCGCATTGCGCTCTTCGCCGCCTCGGCGATCGGTTCGCTGTGCCTGTCGCAGGCCGCTTTTGCGCAGGATGCCGCGGCCCGGGCCCCCGCACCGCAAGCCGATGCCGCCGCCGCGCCGCAGGATGGCGACGTCGCCGACATCGTCGTCACCGGCATTCGCGGATCGTTGCAGAGCGCTACCAACGCCAAGAAGAATGCGGTTGCTTTCGGCGACTCCATCTTCGCCGAAGATATCGGCAAACTGCCCGCCACCAACCTCGCCGAAACGCTGAACCGCATGCCCGGCGTGCGCCTCAATCGCGACGTCAATGGTGAAGGTACACAGGTGGCGATCCGCGGCCTTGGTCCAAGCTTTTCGAAGGTTCTGCTGAACGGTTCGCAGATTGCCGTGGCGTCGGACGGCAATACCAACGGCACCGGCGGCGGCAACCGGGAAGTCGATCTCGACTTCTTCCCGTCCGAACTCTTCACCCGCCTCGATCTCGCCAAATCCTCGACTGCTTCGACCATCGAAGGCGGCATTGCGGGTACAGTGAATCTGCGCAATGCGCGCCCCTTCGACAAGCCTGGCACGCATGTTACGGTCGTTGCGCAGGGACAATATACCGACGCCAATGACAAGATCAGCCCGCGTGGCGCCATCGTCGCCAGCCACACCACGGATACGTTCGGCATTCTGCTGGGCGTTGCGGGCGTCAAGACAAAGACGCGCATCGACGGTTTCGAAAGTGTCGGCTGGACCGACGGCAATCTGGGCGCTGGCGATGCTGGTGGCAACGGCTTCAACTGGGCTTCGGTCGTCCCGGCCAATGCCGGCCATGGGCTGGTCGCCGGCCAGCCGGTCGATGTCGTCGCGACTTCGGGCCTGACCCGCGACCAGTTGAGCACGGCGCTGTTGCCGCGCTTGGGCCGCAACAGCCTGACCACCGGTGATCGTTCGCGCATATCGGCTCTGGCCTCGATCGAATGGCGGCCCAGCGACGAACTGCATTTCGCGATCGACGGCCTCTGGGCCAAATCGAAGCGTGACTATGACAAGATCAACATGAACTGGCAGGTCCGTAACAGCGGTCCGGGCACATCGCCCCAGTCCACCGGCGGCATGATCCCGATCGATCTGACCGTCGATGACAATGGCGTCGTCACCAGCGGAACCTTTGCCAATTCCTCCTTCTTCCTGGAGGCCAGCAAGTTCATTCAGACCACAAAATTCTGGAACGTCAATCCCAGCCTCAGCTGGGAACCGACCGATTTGTTGAAGGTCGAGTTGAACGCCAACTATTCGAAGAGCAGTTTCTTCCGCGAACAGCCGACCTGGGCGTTCCAGACTACGCCCAATTCGGGTGTCGACGTCTATTATGACAATACAGGCGGCAAATATCCGTCAATCACCACCAATCTCGACCTCAACGATCCCAATAATGGCAGCTGGCAATGGTATCGCCAGAATGTCCAGAACGTCCGTCGTAAGACCGAGACGCAGGGCGTGCATCTGGACACGACCTATGGCGACGAATTTCTCAACGTCAAAGTCGGCGTTGCCTATGATCGCGCCAAGCGCAGCGTGCGCGCCTATGACAATTCGGCCGCCTATCAGCTGTCTGTGTGCGGCGCGAGTTGCGCGGGCCTGACCGGATCGATCCCCAACAGCCAGATAGCCCAATATCTTCAGGGCTTCCCGGCGAGCAATTTTGCGGGGCGTGGCTATGGCGCCTGGATCGCGCCCGATTTCCAGAAGATCATCGATGCGACCGACTATGAGCAGTATCGCGACAATGCCCCCGAAGGCATCGGCGCCGTCACTGGCGGTTCGACCGGCGATGTGGATGAAAAGGTGTGGGGCGCCTATTTCGAAATCAACGGCAAGACCACGCTGCTGGGTCGCGAACTGAGCGTCAACGCCGGCATGCGTTATGCCCATACCAACCAGTTCGTCGAAGCGCCGGTCCAACTGCCGGACAGGAGCATTGTCCCCTTCACCGCGCGTTCCAATTATGAGAATTTCCTGCCGTCGCTCAATGTGACCTGGGAGGCAGCGGACAATCTGAAACTGCGCTTCTCCGCCGCGCGCACCATGACGCGGCCGGATTCCGGCAGCATCCTGCCGGGCCTGACCTTCAGCGATCCGTCGGCGCAGATCGCATCGGCAGGCAATCCGAATCTGCAACCCTACACCTCGGACAATTTCGATATCGGCGGTGAATATTATACCGGCGGCATCGGCTATGTGGGGCTTGCCGGTTTCCAGAAGACCATTCAGGGCTTCACCGCCACCCAATCAACGCAGGTTGCCTTCGCCGATCTGGGCGTTCCGTTTGAAACGCTGTCCGCCCAGCAGCAAAGCGCGATGATCGATCGGGCAACGGACCAGCCGGGCCGGCCCGGCACTCCGATCGCGCAGCAGATGATCACGGTGAACCGTCCGGTCAATCTGTCCAGCCTGAAGATTCAGGGTGTCGAGGCGACATGGGTCCAGCCGCTCGACTTCCTGGTCAAGGGCTTTGGCTTCTCGGCAAACGGCACCTACCTCAAGCAGAAATCGGCGTCGGGCCTTGTGGCGACCGGCGTGCCGAAATGGTCGTATAACCTCCAGGGTTTCTACGAAGATCATGGCCTGTCGATCAGCGTCAACTATGTCTGGAATGACGAGTCGGTTGCGGCAAATGGTCCGCAGAATAATCGCCCGGAAGGTTTGCATAACGATGCGCGAGGTCAGCTTGACCTTTCGGCGGGTTATCAATTGCCCTTTATGAACAAGGCGTTCCGTATCACCCTTGATGTGCTGAACATCACCGATGAGCCGCTGCGTCAGACCTTCGGTTACGACAATGCGCCTTATTATGTCTACTATCCGGGCCGTCAAATCCTGGCCGGCATCCGGGCGAATTTCTGATCCTCCCCCTAGGGAAGCACTGACAGGGCCGGCTGCAATGCCGGCCCTTTTCTTTTGACGGATTGGACAGCACAGGCTGTTCGGGAAGAGGCATGACGATGATGCACCGGCTGGTCCCCCTGATTCTTCCGATCGCCCTGACGGTCACAACGCCGGCCGGAGCGAAGATCTGTACGCCGGCCTGGGTTGCAGGTTGGGCGTCCGCGCAATTTCGCCCCGCTGGCGACGCGCAATTGCCGGTCGGCACGTTGACTGACCGGACATTGCGCCAGATTGTGCGCCCATCGATCGCGGGCGACCGGCTGCGCGTGCGCTTTTCCAATCTGGCGGGCACGAAGCCGCTGCGCATCGCCGGGGCCAGCATTGCCCGCGCACGGGGACCGGCCGCCGCATCGGTCGATCCTGGCACGCTGATCTCTCTGCGCTTCGACGGCGCGCCCGAAGTCGTCATTCCCGCCGGCGCCGATTATCTGTCCGATCCGGTGTCGCTGCCGGCCAAGGCGCTGGACACTATCGCCATCTCCATCCGCTATGGTGGCGAACCCGAACAAACATCGCATCCCGGTTCGCGCGCCACATCCTGGCATCTGCCGGGCGATCATCTGACCGATGCGACGATGGCGGGCGCGGCCAGCTTCGACCATTGGTTCAACCTCGCCGCGCTGGAGGTGGAGCGCTGTGCGCCGGCAAAGCTGATCGTGGCGCTGGGCGATTCCATCACCGACGGAAAGGGATCGACCACCAACGGCAATGATCGCTGGACCGATGTGCTGGCCCAGCGGCTTCAGGCTGATCCGAAGCATCGCGATGTCGCTATCGTCAATCAGGGGATTGGCGGCAATCGGCTGCTGGACGACGGGCTTGGTCCCAATGCGCTGGCGCGGCTGGATCGCGATGTGCTGGCGCAGCCGGGCGTCAGCCACATGATCCTGCTGGAAGGGATTAATGATCTGGGCATGCTGACCCGGGACGCGCCGGTGAGCGAAGACGCGCATCGCGCCCATGTCGCGCGCATCATCGGCGCCTATCGCCAGATTATCGCCCGCGCTCGCGCCAAGGGTGTCAAGGTGATCGGCGCGACCATCATGCCCTTTGTCGGCAATGATTATTATCATGCCGATGCGCAAAATGAAGCGGATCGGCAGGCGGTGAATGGATGGATCAGGACGCCGGGCAATTTCGAAGCCGTGATCGATTTCGATCGCGTGACGCGCGACCCTGCCCACCCAGATCGCCTGTTGCCCGCCTATGACGATGGCGACGCGCTGCATCCCTCGCCAACGGGGTATAAGGCGATGGGGGAAGCGATCCCGCTCTCGCTGTTCGACTAAACTTACCTCCGTTCGCTGGAAACGAACGGGCGATGTTATTTACCCCTAACCCGCCTGTGCCCGGCCTCCAGCACGGTTTCCATCGCGACGAAGGTGGATGTGCTGGCGACATGGGGCAGGGCGCTGATCTTTTCGCCCAGCACCGCGCGATAGCGGCGGATGTCGGCGGTGCGGACCTTGAGCAGATAGTCGAAATTGCTCGCCAGCATATGACATTCCTCCACCTCCGGGATGCGGCGCACGGCAGCGTTGAATTCCCGCAGCGCCGCTTCGCGCGTGTCGGACAGCTTCACTTCGGTAAAGGCGATATGGTCCATGCCCAGCTTTGCCGGATCGACCATGGCGCGAAAGCCGCGAATGACGCCGGCCTCCTGCAACCGCTTCAGCCGCACCTGACAGGGCGTTTTGGAAAGGCCAACAAAAGCAGCAAGATCGGTTACGGTCATGCGCCCATCATCGACCAAAGCGGCTATGATCCGGCGGTCAAACTCATCCAATTCGACTGTCTGTGGCTTATTATCCATGTAAAATGCCTATCATGGGCGACTTAATAAGTCACTCTGGCTAGCGAGTGGCCATTCATAAGACGGAACGAAAAGCGCATCCGGGTTATTCTTGGCTATGACCGATCAGCCATTCGCCCGCTTCGCCCCCGCCATCCGCCAGCCCACCCCGCTGCGCGAGGCGATCACCGCCGCCTATCGCCGCGACGAGGCGGAGGCGCTTGCGCCTCTGATCGCCGCCGCGACCCTGTCGGCGGAAACGAAAGCGGCGATTGCCGACACCGCCCGCGCCCTCGTCACCGCGCTGCGCGCCAATCACAAGGGCACGGGCGTCGAAGGGCTGGTGCAGGAATATGCGCTCTCCAGTCAGGAGGGCGTTGCGCTGATGTGCCTGGCCGAAGCATTGCTGCGCATCCCCGACACGGCCACGCGCGACGCGCTGATCCGCGACAAGATTGCGGACGGCGATTGGGGCGCGCATCTGGGCGGGGACAAGTCGCTGTTCGTCAACGCCGCCACCTGGGGGCTGGTCGTCACCGGCAAGCTGGTCGGCAGCGTGGACGATCGCGGGCTGGGCGCGGCGCTGACCCGGCTGGTGGCGCGCGCTGGCGAGCCGGTCATCCGGCGCGGCGTGGACCTCGCCATGCGCATGATGGGCGAACAGTTCGTCACTGGCGAGACGATCAGGGAGGCGCTCAAGCGCGCGCGCGAGCTGGAGGCGAAGGGTTTCGCCTACAGCTATGACATGCTGGGGGAGGCGGCGACAACGGCCGCTGACGCGAAGCGCTATTATGCCGATTATGAACAGGCGATCCATGCCATCGGCAAGGCGTCCGCCGGGCGGGGCATTTATGCCGGGCCGGGCATATCGATCAAATTGTCGGCGCTGCATCCCCGTTATGTCCGGGCGCAGGCGGATCGGGTGATGGGCGAATTGCTGCCCGCCGTGAAGAAACTGGCGCTATTGTCCAAAAGCTACGACATCGGCCTCAACATCGATGCGGAGGAGGCCGATCGGCTCGAACTCTCGCTCGACCTGCTGGAAAGCCTGGCGACCGACCCGGACCTTGCCGGATGGAACGGCCTGGGCTTCGTGGTGCAGGGCTATGGCAAGCGCTGCCCCTTCGTCATCGACTGGATCATCGATCTGGCCCGCCGCGCCGAGCGGCGCATCATGGTGCGTCTGGTCAAGGGCGCCTATTGGGATGCGGAGATCAAGCGGGCGCAGGTCGATGGTCTGACCGACTTTCCGGTCTATAGCCGCAAGGTGCATACCGACGTCGCCTATGTCGCCTGCGCACAGAAGCTGCTGGCCGCGCCCGACGCGGTGTTTCCGCAGTTCGCGACGCACAATGCGCAGACTTTGGCGACCATCTATCGGCTTGCCGGACCGGAGTTCCAGATCGGCGACTATGAGTTTCAGTGCCTGCACGGCATGGGCGAGCCGCTCTATGAACAGGTCGTCGGCGCGGGCAAGCTGAACCGGCCGTGCCGCATCTATGCCCCCGTCGGCACGCATGAAACGCTGTTGGCCTATCTGGTCCGCCGCCTGCTGGAAAATGGCGCGAACAGCAGCTTCGTCAATCGCATCGCCGATCCCAATGTTTCGGTGGAGGAGATGATTGCCGATCCGGTCGACGTCGTGCGCGCGATGGCGCATCCCGGCCATCGCCATGACCAGATCGCGCTGCCGGCTGAACTCTATCCCGATCGCCGCAATTCGGACGGGCTGGACCTGAGCCATGAAACGACGCTCGCCAGCTTGAGCGAAACGCTGGTCCATAGCGTGACGATCGGCTGGACCGCTGCGCCCGAAGGTGCGACCGGGCCGTCGCGCACGGTGTTCAACCCGGCCGATCATCGCGACGTGGTGGGCCGCGTGACAGAGGCATCGCCGCAAGAAGCGCGTGCCGCCGCCATCCGCGCGGCCGCATCGCTCTGGTCGAACAGCCCCGTCGCCGATCGCGCCGCCGTGCTGGACCGGGCGGCGGACGCGATGCAGGCGCGCGTGCCGATCCTGCTGGGCCTGATCATTCGGGAGGCCGGCAAGTCGCTGCCCAACGCCATCGCCGAAGTGCGCGAGGCGATCGATTTCCTGCGCTATTATGCGGCGCAGGCGCGCACCACCTTTGGCCCGGCGCAGATTGCGCTTGGTCCCGTCACCTGCATCAGCCCCTGGAATTTCCCGCTCGCCATTTTCACCGGACAGGTCGCTGCGGCGCTGGTCGCGGGCAATCCGGTGCTGGCCAAGCCGGCCGAGGAAACCCCGCTGATCGCCGCCGAAGCCGTGCGTTTGCTGCACGAAGCCGGGGTTCCGGCCGATGCGCTGCAATTGCTGCCGGGCGACGGGCGGATCGGCGCGGCGCTGGTCGCGGCGCCCCAAACTGCCGCCGTCATGTTCACCGGATCGACAGAGGTTGCGCGGCTGATCCAGCGCCAACTGGCCACCCGTTTGTCGCCGGCCGGTCGGCCCATTCCGCTGATCGCCGAAACCGGGGGTCAGAACGCCATGATCGTGGACAGCTCCGCGCTCGCCGAACAGGTGGTGGCCGATGTCATCGCCTCCGCCTTTGACAGTGCGGGCCAGCGTTGTTCGGCGCTGCGCATCCTGTGCCTGCAGGAAGATGTGGCCGATCGGACGCTGACGATGCTGAAGGGCGCGCTGGCCGAACTGCGCATCGGCCGCACCGACGCGCTGAAGGTCGATATCGGCCCGGTCATCAGTGCTGAAGCGCGCGATACGATCAACGCCCATATCGATGCGATGGCGACGCTGGGCCGCAAGGTCGAACAGAGCGTGCTGCCCGCCGAAGCGCAGCATGGCACTTTCGTCCCGCCGACCATCATCGAGATCGACAGCATTGCGGACCTGAGCCGGGAGGTGTTCGGACCTGTCCTGCATGTGCTGCGCTTCAAACGCGACCGGCTGGATGCGCTGGTCGATCAGATCAACGCCACCGGCTATGGCCTGACCTTCGGTCTGCATACCCGGCTGGATGAGACGGTCGCGCGTGTCACGGCGCGGGTGAAGGCGGGCAATATCTACGTCAACCGCAACGTCATTGGCGCGATTGTGGGCGTGCAGCCCTTTGGCGGCTGTGGCCTGTCGGGCACCGGGCCGAAGGCGGGCGGGCCGCTCTATCTGGGCCGGCTGGTGGCGATGCCGCCAGTCTTTGCCGAACGGGTCAGCCATTTGCGATCGCCGCTCCATGCCTTTGCCGACTGGCTCGATGCGCAGGGCGATGCGGATGCCGCCGTGCAGGCTCGCCGCACCGGCGACGCATCCGCGCTGGGCGTCGAAATCGCGCTGCCCGGCCCGGTGGGGGAGCGCAACCTCTATGCGCTGCACCCGCGCGGCCGCATCCTGCTGCGCCCGGCGACCCATCAGGGACTGTATCGTCAGATGGCCGCGATCCTGGCGACGGGCAATCAGGGGGTGGTGCAGGGCATGACTCTGCCTGCCGATCTGCCCGCCGAAGTTGCCGCCTGCTTCACCCACAAGACGGGCGGTCCCTATGCCGCCGCGCTGGTGGAAGGGGACGCCGCCAAGATCGCGGCGACCACCCAATGCGTCGCCGACATGCCCGGCCCGATCCTGTCGGTCCATGCCGACGATCATGGCCATGGCTATTGCCTGGACTGGTTGCTGGAGGAGGTGTCGACTTCGGTGAACACGACGGCGGCGGGCGGCAATGCCAGCCTGATGATGATCGGTTAGGGTGATGCCAGCAAGGCTGCGCTAATCCAGGCGCACCTTGCCGCGTCCCTGCTTCACCGAACTGCGCGCCTTCTTGGAATCGACGCGGCGCGCCTTGGCGGCCTTGCCCGGCTTGGTGGCGATGCGGCGGGCGTCGCGCTCGTGCGCCTTGGCGATCATCTCCATCAGGCGATCGCGCGCATCCTGCCGGTTGGCCTCCTGCGTGCGGAAACGATTGGCCTGAATCAGGATTTCATTGGCGGATGTCAGGCGCGATCCCGCCAGTTCCTTGATCTTGCGATAGGCATGAACCGGCAGGCCCAGTTTGAACAGGTTGACGCGCAGTTGCACCGCGGTCGCGACCTTGTTCACATTCTGCCCGCCGGGGCCGCCCCCGGTGATGAAGCGCTCCTCCAGCGCATCATCGGGAATGTCAAAGTCCGGCATCGTCCAATATCTCAGGCCCGAAGCCGGCGGCGATGAAGCTGGCGGGCAGGGGGGCGGTCGCTTCCGCTGCGGGTTTCTCGCCGCGCGGCATGCTCAGGAACCGGCTGTGCAGCAGCATCGCGCCATTGCCATCGCCATAGACCGGATCGCCGACGATGCCGAAGCCAAGCCCATGCTGGGCATGGACGCGAATCTGGTGGGTGCGGCCGGTTTCAGGCGTGAAAGCGATCAGCGCGCGACCATCCTTCTCCACCAGCTTGCGCCAGTGGGTGACGGCGGGCTTGCCCGCTTTCGCCGCGATCATGCGCCATCCCTGCGCGGCGGTGCTGACCTTCTTCAGCGACAATTCGATCGTGCCTTCATTCTCCTCCGGCACGCCTTCCAGCACGGCGACATAGCGTTTCGTCACCGTGCCCGCCTCGAACGCGGCGGCGAAGCGCTTGTGCGCCTTGGGATTGCGCGCCAGCAGCAGGCAGCCGCTGGTGTCGCGGTCCAGCCGGTGCACCGGCAGCGGCCAGCGCTGAAAGCCGAAGGTCAGCGAAGCGAGATGATTTTCCAGCGCGATCGACCCGTCGCGCGGCGCATCCACCGGCAGGCCGGCAGGCTTGTCGAGGATCAGCGCCTCGCCATCGATAAACAGGACATGGTCGGTAAGCAGGGCCAAGGAAGAATCCGATCGGAGGAAATGAGAGGGTGCAATTGACGCACGCGCCGCATCCTATAGGGCGTGAAGGCGATGGATAATAGGGGGCAGCCACAGGCGCAATATCGGCTCGACTGGGTCGATGTGGCGCGCGGGATCGGGATCGTCGCCGTCGTCGTTGGGCATGTGTGGACGCGCGGGCCTTTGCGCGACGCCATGTACAGCTTTCACATGCCGCTTTTCTTCCTGCTGTCGGGCATGCTGTCGCGGCCGCATCCGGTGGGCGTGTTCACCCGGCGGCAACTGGTCAGCCAGATGCGGCCCTATGCCGCCTTTCTGCTGCTGCTGATCGTCGCCGACCAGATCATCGAACGGGCGAAGGGGCATGTGCCGATCTTCCATCAATGGCCCGAAGATATGGTCCCGATCCTGCTGGGCGGATTCTGGCTGCGCGGGCCGTTCACCATCTTCTGGTTCGTGCCCTGTCTGATGGTGGCGCGCATCCTGTTCAACATCGCGCTCAGCCGCTGGCCCGATGTGCTGGACCGGCGCTGGGGACTGATCCTGCCGCCGGTGCTGCTGATCGCCTATGCGCTGGGCTGGTGGACGCAAGCGTCGCCGCTGGGGCTGTTGAGCGTGCCGATGGCGTTCATGCTGCTGTGGGTCGGCGCGCTGTGGCCGCGGGTGCGCTGGCATAACGGGCTGATCGCGCCGCTTGGCGTATTGGCGCTGGTGGGTCTTGCCGGCATCGGGCCGACGCTCAACATGAAGGTCGCCGATTATGGCTGGCCGATCCTGTCGATCGGTGCGGCGGTGGCGACTTCGCTGCTGATCTTTCGCCTGTCAGCGCGGGTTGCGGGCCATGCTGCGCCGCTGGCGTCGCTCGGGCGGGCATCGCTGGTGATCATGTATCTGCATGTCGCGGTGATCCATTATCTGACGCCTTATCTGGGCAAGCCATGGCTGCTTGCGCTGGCCATCGCCATACCCTTTGCGGCCGACCGGCTGATCCGCCGGTCGGCTCTGCTAAAGGCGTTGTTGATTTAGCCGTTCTGGATCAGGGAAAGACGATCGTCCTGACCGGCGCGCGCCACGATGGAATAGGCGGTCTGGGCGATGATCTGCGCCTGGCTGAGCGCGGCGGCGCTTTCCTGCTGGGCGGTGGCGACCGGATCGGCGACGGCGGATGCGGCCGGGGAAGCATAATAGCCGGCGTCGTCCAGCGTGTCGTTCAGCGTTGCGCTGGGCGTGGCTGCTACGGTGGTTATCTGGCGCGGCCCGCTTGAGGGTGCAGGGGCCGAGTAGGTGAGGGGAGACGCAACGGCATCGATTGTCGGCTCGCTGGCAAGGATCGGCGCAGGAGCGGTGGATAGGGCAGGATCACTGGGCTGCGTTGCCGATGCAACGGCCTGTGCGGCCTGCTCGGCCGCCTTCTTTATCTGGCGCCAGGCACTGCCTTGGCCATTGCCGATCACTCCACCAATCATGCGTTCGTCACTCCCGGTCCCCATGATCCGCTTGCGCAGCTTGGTCCTGCACTTTCTTCAACGAACAGGATTATTCGGTCATTAAGCCTTAATGCACATGCCGCAGCTTGTCGGGATTGCGCATGATGTAGATCGCGCGAACCTTGCCATTCTCTATATCCAGCGCCGTCGTCTGCACCACGCCATCGGCTTCGCGCGTGACGAAGCCGGGCAGGCCGTTGATGATGCAGGTGCGCAGCAGGGTCGATCCATATTTGCCGAACAGAACGGCCAGCGCCTTGTGCACCTGCATGACCTGGCCATAGCCGATCGCCGGGCGGATTGCAGCCGGGCGCTTGCCGCCGCCATCGCTGTGGAAGCTGACGTCGGCGGCCAGCATCGCGCCCAGCGCGGTCATGTCGCCGCTGCGCGATGCCGCGAAGAAGGCGGAGGCGATCTCCATGCCGCGCGCCTTCTCCATCTGGTAGCGCGGCCGGGCGTCGCGAACATGAGTGCGGGCGCGCGCGGCAAGCTGGCGACAGGCGGCGGCATCACGACCCACGGTGGCGGCGACTTCCTCGAAACCCAATCCGAACACGTCATGCAGCAGGAAGGCGGCGCGCTCCAGCGGCGAAAGTCGCTCAAGGGCGAGCATCAGCGGCAGGGCGACATCTTCCGTGTCTTCCTCTTCCTCGACGAGCGGTTCGGGCAGCCAAGGACCGACATAGGTTTCCCGCTGGACTCGCGCCGACTTGAGATGGTCGAGGCACAGGCGCGTCACCGTGCGGCGCAGAAAGGCTTCGGGTTCGCGGATATTGCTGCGGTCTGTGCCCATCCAGCGGAGGAAGGCGTCCTGCACCACATCCTCGGCATCGGCGACCGACCCCAGCATGCGATAGGCGACCCGGATCAGGCGGGGACGTAGCGGGTCGAAGCTGTCGGCGGCATCCATCTGCGTCCCCCCTTCCATCAGGCCGCTGCCTTCATCGGCATGTCGTACCAGAGGTTGAAGCCAACGGCGATCCGGTTCCAGCCGTTGATGATGTTGATCATCAGGGTTAGCTTGACCTGTTCTTCCTCGGTAAATTCCCAGTTCAGCGCTTCTTTGGCGGCCTCATGGCTGTGGCCCTTCGCAATGTCTGTCAACGCCTCGGTCCAGGCCAGCGCCGCGCGCTCGCGGTCAGTGTAGCAGGGGGCTTCGCGCCAGGCGGTGAGCAAGTAGATGCGCTGTTCGGTTTCGCCCTTCGCGCGCGCTTCATATGTGTGCATGTTGATGCAGTTGGCGCAGCCGTTGATCTGCGACGAGCGGATCTTCACCAGTTCGATGAGGCTCGGCTCCAGGCTGTCGGCGACGGCGGTGGACAGGGCGGTCCAGCTCTTCATCAGCTGGGGGGCGGCGGCGTAAGGATTGATTTTATCGGTCATGATACAGCTCCTTTCATCGGTTCTGCTGACATGACGAGATGGCCCGGCCGAATGTGACATGGATGGCGAATTTTTTGCCCATCGCGTAATTTTTTTGACGCCAAGCCTCTGGACAGGATGCGTCGCCCGCCGCTACCGGGCGCGCCCTATGTCAGTCATTGCCACCATCATGAACACGGCCACCGGCCAGCCCATCCAGAAAATGAAGTTCGAGCGCATGCCCAAGCCCTGGGTGTCGCTGAACCTTGAAACCGGGGAGCTGGTGACGGCCGACCGCGTCGTCGTGGGCAAGCCCGCGCCGGGCAAGTTCATCACCCCGGTCGAAGTCTGGGTCACGCCCAAGACGGTCGGCTGACAGCATCGCAACACTGTCCTAGTAGAAATTTGTACTGAATTGCGCCTTTGGCGCATCCGCACCGGCCCGCTCCCCCACCCGACCACCCAGACATGGTATCCTGATGGGTGGTCGGGTGGGGGAGCGGGCCGGTGCCGCAACGAAAATGCGCCCTTCCGCGCATTTTTCAAACGGATAACAAAAAGGGGTCGGCGCATAGTCCCGATGCGCCGGCCCCTTACGACCTGTCTCAAGCCCTTTGATGCGACCCAGAAGGCTCGGGCCATGCCGCAGGTCGTAGACGCCGCGGCGATCGATCAGCCGTGCAGCTTGATCGCGGTTTCGGCGATCCGGCGGCCCTGATAGCGCGCGCCGTCCAGCTCTTCCTCGCTTGGGCTACGGCTGCCGTCGCCATCAGCCAGCGTGGTCGCGCCATAAGGCGATCCGCCGCGCACCTTGTCCACGCCCATCTGACCCTGGAACCCATAGTCGAGGCCGACGATGGTCATGCCGAAATGCAGCAGATTGGTGATGATCGAAAACAGGGTGACTTCCTGACCGCCATGCTGTGACGCGGTCGAGGTGAACGCGCCGCCGACCTTGCCATTCAATGCGCCCCGCGCCCACAGGCCGCCTGCCTGATCGAGGAAGGACGCCATCTGGCTGGACATGCGGCCAAAGCGCGTGCCGGTGCCCACGATGATCGCGTCATAATCGGCCAGTTCGGCGACGGTGGCGACCGGCGCGTCCTGATCCAGCTTGAAATGGGCGTTTTTGGCGACTTCAAGCGGCGCGGTTTCGGGCACGCGGCGAATGTCGACGGTTGCGCCGGCGGATGCGGCGCCTTCGGCCACGGCCTTCGCCATCGTTTCGATGTGGCCGTAGGAGGAATAATAGAGAACCAGAACCTTAGCCATGATGAAGTCTCCTTACCTGAAAGCTGGGAAGAAAAGGGTGGCCGTCTGCATGAGGGGGGGCAGGCGGCCCGGCCCGTCCAAGGGGAGGGGATAGGACGGGCCAATTAAAGCATCGCGCGCAAAAGTGGGCACCGGTTTTGCGCAATGAGCGATGCGACAACAACAATCTCAGATGCTGTCGACCAGGACGATTTCGGCGTCCTCGATCGCGGTGATGGTGATGGGCGCGCCGCCGATGATCGCCGCGCCGTCGCGGGCCTCGAATGGCTGGCCGTCAATCTCGATCCGGCCCGTTGCGGGAACCAGATAGAGGTGGCGACCCTCGCCACTGTCATAGGTCACGCTTTCACCCGCCTTGATCGTGCCGCCCAGCAGGCGGGCGTCAGCACGGATGCGCAGCGCTTCCTTGTCGTCATCATAACCGCTGGCCAGAACCACCAGCTTGCCGGAGCGATCGCCCTTGGGGAAAGGCTTGGCGCCCCAACTGGGCTGACCGCCGCGAGCACGGGGTATGACCCATATCTGGAACAGGGTGGTAGTTTCATCCTCCAGATTATATTCGGCGTGACGGATGCCTGTCCCCGCCGACATGACCTGAACGTCGCCCGCTTCCGTGCGGCCCTTGTTGCCCAGGCTGTCCTGATGCGTAATCGCGCCGGTGCGGACATAGGTGATGATTTCCATGTCGCTGTGCGGATGCGGCGGAAAGCCCGAACGCGGCCCGATCTCATCATCGTTCCACACCCGGATCGCGCCCCAGTGCATGCGCGCTTCGTCATAATAATCGGCGAAAGAAAAATGATGGCGTGCGTTGAGCCAGCCATGGTCGGCATGGCCCAGCGACGCGAACGGGCGGCGCTCGATGCGGCTCGCGGTGGTCGTGGACATAGCATTTGCCTTTCGTTGCGGAGGCGGAGGCTTCCGCTTGCTTTCTGACAATCTAGCCATCAGTGTCGTTTCTTAAACCGGCAGCTTTGAAACGGATTGTTTCCCGATGCGACTACCTGATTTTGAAGCCTGGGCGATGTTCGCCGCCGTGGTGGAGCATCGCAGCTTCACCGACGCGGCCAAGGCGCTGAGCGTGTCGAAGGCGACCGTGTCCAAGGCGGTGACGCGGCTGGAGGAGCATCTGGACACCAGCCTGTTCAACCGCACCAGCCGCCGTCTGGCGCTGACTGAAAGCGGCAAGAGGCTGGCGGATCATGCCCAGCGCATCCTGATCGAAGGGCAGGCGGCGGAGGAAGCCGCTCGCGACGAGACGGCCGACCTGTCGGGCGTCGTACGGCTGGGCGCGCCCATGACCTTCGGCCTGCTCAGGGTCGCGCCGCTGATCGCGCGCTTCACCAAGGAACATCCGCTGGTCGATGTCGACTTGCACCTGTCCGATGCGAAGATCGACATTGTCGAAATGGGGCTGGATGCGACGATCCGCATCGCCGACATGCCCGACAGCAGCCTGCGCGCGCGTCGGCTGGCGGACGTGACGATGCATGTGATCGCTTCGCCCGCCTATCTGGATGCGCGCGGCCGGCCGCAGCATCCTTCCGATCTGGGCACCCATGACTGCCTTTGTTACTCGAACGTCGCGACGCCGGACGTGTGGCGCTTCTCCGGGCCGGGGCAGCAAAATGTCGTGGTGCAGGTGCGCAGTCGCATCACCGTCAACAGCGGGGAAGCGATGCTGCCCGCGCTGCGTCTGGGGGTGGGGGTGGCGCGCCTGCCCGACTTCATCATCGGCGACGCGCTGGCGAAAGGCGAGGTGGAGGAGATATTGACCGACTGGCGGCCGGCGCCTTTCGGCCTGCATCTGGTGACGCCCCCATCGCGCCTGCGCCCCGCGCGCGTCGATGCGCTGCTGGACTTCCTGACGCGGCATCATGGCTGTTAACCGCGTCGGGAAACTTAACGAAAATTTTTTCCTTAACCGCTTCATGATGATGGCTGCGCAGGCGGTAAAATGCCTCGTTTCGCAGGCGAACCCATCTTGACTCGAGGTCGACCGTTTCGGCGTCAACTCTTTGTAAATAGATTCGTTTTGCCGCGACTCGTGGATTTCCGCCGGTTAGCAAAAAATTAACCTTTGTCCTTCAGAAGTTTTTTGGTTAATGATTTGGAGCAGAAGCCGTTCTGGTGGGTGAACGGGACTGCGACACACCGAAAGGTGTCACACAAGGGGCTTCACATGCGCGTGCTGCTGATCGAGGACGAACCGACCACTGCCAAGGCGATCGAGCTTATGCTCACGACCGAGGGGTTCAATGTCTACACGACCGACCTGGGCGAGGAGGGCCTCGACCTGGGAAAGCTGTATGATTACGACATCATCTGCCTGGACCTGAACCTGCCGGACATGCACGGCTATGACGTGCTCAAGAAGCTGCGCGCGGCCAAGGTGCAGACGCCGGTGCTGATCCTGTCGGGCATCAGCGAAATGGACAGCAAGGTCCGCTCCTTCGGCTTTGGCGCCGACGATTATGTGACCAAGCCTTTCCACCGCGAAGAGCTGATCGCGCGAATCCATGCCGTGGTGCGCCGGTCCAAGGGGCATAGCCAGTCGGTCATCCGCACCGGCAAGCTGTGCGTCAATCTGGACGCGAAGACGGTGGAAGTGGACAGCAACCGCGTCCACCTGACCGGCAAGGAATATGCGATGCTGGAGCTGCTGTCGCTCCGCAAGGGCACGACCCTGACCAAGGAAATGTTCCTGAACCACCTTTACGGCGGAATGGACGAGCCTGAACTCAAGATCATCGACGTCTTCATCTGCAAGCTGCGCAAGAAGCTGGCATTGGCGTGTGGCGGCGACAATTATATCGAAACCGTCTGGGGCCGTGGTTATGTGCTGCGCGATCCCGACGAATTGCTGGAAGAACAGGCCAAGGTCGCCTGATCCGCACAATATTCTAGAGCGGCGATCTGATAGAGTCGGATCGCCGCTCTGAGTGTCTTATCTGCCGCGATTTCTTAACCCGCGATCGATCCTGGTCGCTTGGAAATCGCTTTGGAGGGGGTGGAAAGGCCGGCGTCCGCAGGGATGCTGGCCTTTTTCCTTTAGTTATGCGTAAAATACGTAGCGTCCTTAAAGCCTCATTTACCTTTGGTCTTTAATGTTGGGTCAAAGGAGCCAGCTTTTGATGGGCCAAGCCATTCATCACAGTATCGATGCAGCATGGGACGCAATCTGTCGTTCCCAGGCGGTGATCGAATTCGATCCCCGGGGCGTCATATTGTGGGCCAACCCGTTGTTTCTCGACACGATGGGCTATGCGCTGGACGAGGTGGTCGGCCGGCATCACCGCATTTTTTGCGACGAAGCCTACGCCGCCAGCGCCGTCTATGCCGAATTTTGGCGCAAGCTGGGCGCCGGCGATTTCGACGCGGGCGAATATAAAAGGCTGGGCCGGGATGGCCGGGAAGTGTGGTTGCAGGCCACTTATAATCCGGTGTTCGATGCCGATGGACGTGTGCAGCGCATATTGAAGATCGCGACCGACACCACCCCGTCCAAGACGCTGCGGGCTGAACTCAAGACAATGGTCGACGGGCTGGTCGAGATTGTCGACGGCATCGGCCTGATCGCCAACCAGACCAATTTGCTGGCGCTCAACGCCACAATCGAAGCGGCGCGAGCGGGTGAGGCGGGGCGCGGTTTTGCCGTGGTTGCGTCCGAAGTGAAGAAACTGGCTGGCGATACGCGATCGGCGACCGATCGCGCCAGGGCCATGGTGAAGACGGCCATCTGAACCCAAATAGGAACAAGGCCGGCGATCCGGGGCGGATCGCCGGCCTTGTCAGGCGGCGGAGCGAAGGGGTGCGGGGTCTTGCGCCCGTCCGCTCCCTACAGGGTCAATTGCCCGCCTGATCGCCCTGGGGTGCAGGATCGCTCTGATCCCCGCCCGAAACCTGTCCATCACCCGATATCGCGCCGCTGGCGTTGACCGAGGCTGCGTTGTCGATCGCGCCGGTGGCGGTTCCGGCCGCATTGCCGGCGACACTGCCTGCGCGCCCGGCGACGGTCGATGCGCGATCCCGAGCATCGCCGGCCACTGCGCCGGCCCGATCACGGGCGCTGGCGACGGTTGCGCCAGCCCGATCCCGCGCCGCGCCAGCTGTATCGACCGCCCGGTCACGGACATTGCCGGCCGTGTCCCGGGCGCTGCTGGCGGCGTTGCGGGCGTCATTCACGCCCAGCGTGTCAACCGCCAGCCCGGCATTGCCGGCGCCGCTGGCCGATCCCGATGCGCTGCGGCTTTTGCCATTGCGGGTGACGCTGCCGTCGGCTGCGCTGTTGCCCCGGCCATGGGCGCGGGTGCTGACGCTGCCATTGTCGAGATCGACGCTGCGGTCGAGGCCGCCGCGTCCGCCGAAAGTACCGCCCAGCGATCCGCCAAGGCCGCCGGCCGATCCTCCCAGCGCGCCGCCGAGCGATCCACCCAGGCCGCCGCCGCCGCCGCCCAGCAACTGGGCTGAGGCGGGAGCGACCGACAGGGCGGTGAGGCAGGCTGCGGCAATCAGAAACTTGGCTTTCATCGTGCTTCTCCTTGATGCGTGTCGATGTGATGCAAGGAGAACGGGAGCCGATGAGGCTTTCATCCCGGCGGCAGAAAATATTTCATAATCTGCTGTAATTTAATCGTTATTTCTGCATTTTCCGCAAATAACGGGCGGCTTTCCCTTAACGGCCTCAGCGCGTAGCCGGTCGATCGATCCCTGTTCAAACAGGCGACCAGCGACCAGTGGGGCAGCAAAGCTGGTGCCGCGCACAGTACCCTTGCCTCCGTCCATCGTCGCCGCCTGCATGTCCGCGCCGGGCGCGGCGAAATCGACATGAAGCGCACGGCCGGCTTCTGGCAGGGGGCGGCCCCGTCCATCGATGCCCGTCACCGCGACCACAGCGGGGTAGGAGGCGGGATAGGCGGGCGGGGCGGCCGGGCCGTCATTGCCGACTGCCGCCACGATCGTCACGCCCTTGTCGCGGGCAAGGCGGATTGCGCCTTCCAGCAGCGGATTGGCGGGGCCGACCAGACTGACGGTCACGACGCGCACGCCGCGCGACGCCATCCAGCCCAGCGCCCGGACGATGGCGAAGGCGCCGCCGCCCGCCGGGTCGTCGCCATAAACATCGGCGGCCAGCAGCGGCGTGCCGGGGGCCGCGCCCCTGACCAGTCCATCGCCGCTGATGAGCGACGCGACGGCCGTGCCATGGGCGCTGGCGCGGGGCGCGCCGGTGGCGAAACCGCGCTGCTCCACCGCTGCGGTCAAGGCGGGATGCCGGGCGACGCCGCCGTCGATCAGGCCGGCGGCGGGGCCTTCGACCCGGCCGGACGCCAGTGTGCTGGTGGCCATGGCCAGCGCGGGGCCGCTTGGCGCATAGAGATTGTCGGCGCTGACCTGTGCATCGGGCGCGAGTTTGCGCACTTCCCGCAGCGCTTTTGCCAGGCTGCGGCCTTTGGGCGCCGTCAGTCTGGCGACAGGAAGGTCCAGTCCCTCTACACTGTCGCTTTCTACGGCATAGCCGGCAGTGCGCAGCGTATCGAGAGTGGCTGCATCCGCGCCGGTCAGCAGGATGACGCCGCGCCGGGCCGGTTCGCGCCGATCGTCCAGTTCGACGCTGTCGCCATGTGCGCGCAGCAATGCCCCTATCCGCGCCGCGCGCGCCGCCGTCAACCGGTCGGCAAGGCGGGCGGGCGACAGCCGATCAAGGCCGCTCGCATCCAACGTCCCTTCCACCCGGTCAAGCAGGTCGGGTACGGCCTGCCCAACCGGGGCGAGCAGTTGCGCCGGTGCGCTGGAACTCGCCACGCCCGACAGGGACAGGATCAGTCCTGTGATCAGCAAGGGGCGTGTCAGCTTCATGTCGTTCTCTTTGTTTCTTTCGCTCTCATTATCATCCATTGCGAAAAAATATCCGTTTGTCGCCGGTGTCGGGGATGAAACGTGTGGCGTGGGACGTTTCATCCCCGACACGTGGCCGGACGAGTGAATGGAGAGGCAATGTCGTTCGAGGGTGAATTGCTGGCGATCCTGCCCCGGCTGCGGCGCTTTGCCGCCAGTCTGTCGCGCGATCGCGCTGATGGCGACGATCTGTGTCAGGCGGCGTTGGAGCGCGGGTTGAAGGCGCGCGACCAGTGGCAACCGGGCACGCGGCTCGACAGTTGGATGTATCGGATCATGCGCAATCTCTGGATCGACGAAGCCCGCAGCCGGCAGCGCGCGGCAAAGACCTTTGCTCCCGAAGAAGCCGGACTGACCGTGGGTCATGCCGGCGACCGGGATATAGAGGCGCATATGGAATTGTCCGACGTCGATCGCGCGATGCAGGCGCTGCCCGATGAACAGCGCGAGGCGATCGCGCTCGTGCTGGTAGAGGGGCTGTCCTACAAGGAGGCGGCGCAGTTGCTGGGCATACCGATGGGCACTCTGACGTCGCGACTGGTGCGCGGGCGCGGGGCATTGCTGGAACTGATGGGAGAAGCGGCATGAGCCAGATTGACGAAGCCATGCTGATCGCGCTGGTCGATGGTGAACTGGATGAGGTGAACCGGCGGCGTGTGGAGCGCGCGGTGGCGGATGATCCCGCGCTGGCGGAACGGCTGGCCCTGCATCGGCGGTTGCGTGATCGGTTGAGCGGTCATTATGCCCCGGTGGCCGATGAGCCTGTGCCGCAACGATTGCGCGCGCTGGTGGAGGAGAGTGCGACCGTAGTGCCGTTGGCGCGGCCGGTGGCGCGCTGGCGCGGCTGGGCCATGGGCGGCGCGATCGCCGCCAGTCTGGTGCTGGGGCTTGGCGTCGGGCGGATGTCTGGCAGTGAAGCCGGGCCGATCGGGATGCGTGACGGCGTCATGGTGGCGCAGGGCGCGCTGGGGCGGGCGCTCGATACGCAATTGGCTTCGGCACAGGAGGACGCGGCGATTCGCATCGGCCTCAGCTTTCGGCGCAAGGGCGGCGGCTGGTGCCGCAGCTTTGACGGAGCCATGGCGGGCGTCGCCTGCCGCGAAGGGGAGGGCTGGCAGGTGCAACAGGTTTTGCCCGGCGCAGGGACCGCTACGGCCTATCGGCAGGCTTCTTCCGCCGATGCGCGGATCATGGCCACAGTAGATGCGCTGATGGACGGCGCGCCACTGGACGCCTCCGCTGAAAAAGCGGCGCAGTCTGGCGGATGGAAATAGGGGCGCTCAGAATTCCAGGTTGAACCGGCCGTAATAGAAGCCGCCGCTGATGCCATAAGGGGCGTAGGCGTTGTAGAGATTGCCCACGGTGCGGTTCACCGGTTTCAGCTTGTTGGGATAGGTGTTGAGCAGATTATTGGCGCCGATCGACAGCTTGACGCCTTTCGCCAGCCGATATCCCAGTTCGAGGTCGAGAATGGTTTTGGGGTCCAGCTTTTCATCCACATAGCCGCGTGCGCAGGTGGCGCTGATCGCCTGAACCGGGCAGGCGGTGAAATCGGCCTGATGAAACACCGTCGCCGACGCTCGCTGGACGATCTTGCCATAGCGGGTGGCGCGCAGGTTCATGGTCATGGCATCCTTTTCCCACAGGATGTTGGCGATGAATTTGTTGCGTGGCGTTCCTTCCGACAGATCGCCGATCTTGGCGCGGCCGATCAGCGCCAGGCCGGATGCGGCGATGGGCGCTGGCACGGGATCGACATGGGTGAAGATGGTCTTGTTGAAATTGGCGGACAGGCTGATCGTCGCGACGCCAGACCCGCCCAGATGCGCGCGATAACTGCTGACGATATCCAGCCCGCGCGTGCGGGTGTCGGCCGCGTTGGAAAAGAGCAGGCCGCCGGCGATGCCCTGAATGCCGGCCGCCGCCAGGGCATTCATCACCACGTCGCCGCTCAGCGTCTCGCTCAGCAGGATCCGGTCCTTGATCCTGATTTGATAGGCGTCGACCGTGAAGTTGAGGTTGGATGCGGGCGTGATGACCAGACCGGCGGACAGATTGCGCGACTTTTCCGGCCTGAGCGGCACCGCGCCCAGCGCACGGGCCGCCGCGCCATTGACCGGCAAAGCCTGCACCGGCAGCAACTGGTTGACGCCATTCACCGGCACATTGATAGTCGATGAGGACGCATAATATTGCTGTTGCAGCGTCGGCGCGCGAAAGCCGGTGCTGGCGGTGCCGCGAATAGCGAAACCGCGGGTCGGCTCGATCCGCAGCGACGCCTTGCCCGTATTCGTCGTGCCGAAATCGGAATAATCTTCGTGCCTGCCGGCAAGGCCAAACTCCATGCCCTCGACAATCTTGCCTTCCAGATTGATGTAAGCGCTCCAGTTATCGCGGCTCCACGATCCTGATCCATCGGACAGGAAGCCGGTGACGCCCTGCGATCCGACGCCGGTGCGCACTTCGCCTGCGCGCCAACTGCCAGGCGGGGAGACATAGCCGCCGTCGATATAGGATACGGCATCGCCGGGACCGATCAGGAACCTGTTCTTCTTATATTCGCCGCCCACCGCCAGCGAGAGCGGGCCGGCGAGACCGATGTTCAACTCTTTTCGAAGGTCGAGATTGGTCGTCCATTCGTCAAAACGGAGCCGGCCCAGATAAAAATGGGTCGGGCTGGATGTGCCGAGCGAGGGGTTCAGCGATGTGGTCTGCGAATAATCCACAGCATCCTGTGCATAGCTTGTGGATAAGTCTGCATATAAGCCACTGCCCAGATCGCCGCGCAGGCCGGCCGCGACCTGAAAATCCTCGTCATAGACATGGATGCGCGGGATATAGCCTTCCGGGTAGATTTCGATGATGTTGTTGAGCGCGGCCGGCGTGCGATAGGTCAGCCAGCCGGCGGCATGCCGCTTGGAATAGGTGCCGAAACTATAGAGTTCCAGGTGGTTGCCCAGCGGCAGCATCGCATCATAGCTGACATTGCCGCCAATCACCTGCGGCTGGCCGTATCTGGCGCGGATGCGGTCGGGATCGGCGTTGCGCGGATCACCGGTGGGATAGAATTGCCCGGCGATCGGGCTGGATTTGACGATGCTATTGTCCTGTAGTACGCCGTCGGCCGCCAGATGGATGTAGCCGCCATTCGGGCCGATCGAAAAACCCTTGTCGACCTGCCACCGGCCCTGCCAGCCGCCATTGTCCGCCGTGCTGCCCAGCGTCAGCGCCGCGCCGCCGGCGGTGTCGCTTTTCAGGATGATGTTGACCACGCCGGCGATCGCATCCGACCCATATTGCGCTGATGCGCCGTCGCGCAGCACCTCGATCCGCTGAATGGCATTGCCGGGGATCAGGTCCAGATCAGGCGGGGACTGGCCGTTCTGCACCGATCCGTTGATGAACAAGGTGGCGGTGTTGTGCCGGCGCTTGCCATTGACCAGCACCAGCAACTGGTCGCCGCCCAGGCCACGCAGGGACAGGGTGCGCACTGCCCAACTGGCGCCCGCGCCATTGTTCGACACGTTGATCGACGGGACGAGCGTGCCCAGAAGGTCGCGCACCGATTGCTTGCCGCTATTTTCCAGATCCTTCGCGCCCAGCACATCGATCGGCGCCAGGCTGTCGGCCACGGTCCGGGTGGCGGTGCGTGTGCCGGTGACGATGATCGGCGTCAGATCCTCAATCGGCTCCGGGGCGGGCGCCAGGGCCAGATTGCCATTGCTGATGCCGGGCAGCCCGGCTTGCGCGAATTGCAGCGCCAGGGGGCTGCGGCGCACCGCGCTGCGGCTTTGGGGCACGGCCAGAGCGACCACGCCGGCCCCGGCTTCGGAGGATTTGAGATTGGTGCCGGCCAGCAGCCGATCGAGCGCAGCCTGGGTCGACATCCACCCCTGGACGGTACGGCTGCGGATCGATGCGACCTCGTCATAGGGGAAAAGGATGCGCACGCCCGATTGTGCGGAAAGCTGACGCAGAGCGCTGCTGAGCGGCTGGATGCGAATGTCGAATTTGTGCCGCTGGGACAGCGATGCATTGGCGGGGGTGTCGGCTGGCGGGGCGGCAAAGGCCGGCAACGGCGAGGCAAGGCATAGGGCGAGGGCCGCCCCCGCCATGGCATGGCGCATATGCATCGTCTGGTCCCCTGAAGTGGCGACCTTCCCACCACTCTGTTGCTTCGAACGAAGCAATTGCGACATTCCACTACCCAAAGTTTCGGCGTCGCGACAGGAAATGATACTGATCGTCTTATGAGAAACAGGCGAAATTGTAGGTCAGTCGCCGGTTCGCAGGAACCAGCGGTCCGTGCCTTGCAGGCCGATGGCGGTCAGGCGCCCGGAATAATAGGCCCCGGTATCGATGCCCACCCGATTGTCGCGCTGGTCTGGGTCGGGAGAAATGCTGTGGCCATGCACGATCATGCGGGGGTGAGTCCCGTCATGATCCAGAAAATCGCGCCTGATCCAGCGCATGTCGGCCGATTTCTGATCGGCGATCGGCACGCCGGGGCGAATGCCGGCATGGACGAACAGATAGTCGCCCATTTCGACGCTGTCGGGCAGATCCTCCAGAAAGTCGACATGGTCGCGCGGGATATGGTTCAGCATCCATTGGGCGAGTGAAGCATCGTCCATCGCGTCGCTCGTCGTCGCGGGCAGGCCATAGCTGGCCAGCGTCTGCGCGCCGCCGGCGCGGCGGAAAGTAGGTATGACCCGTTCGTCGCCGCGCGCGGCAAGCAGGAACAATTCCTCATGATTGCCCTTGACGCAGCGCGCGCCGCCGGCCGTCAGCGCCATCACCCGCTCCACGATCCCGCGCGATGCGGGGCCGCGATCGATCAGGTCGCCCAGCAGGATCAGGTGCGGTGTCATCGGCCCGCGCGCACGATCATCCTGCGCGATCAGGCGCAGCAACTGTTCCAGCAGGTCGAGCCGGCCGTGAATGTCGCCAATGGCGTAGACGCGCCGATCCGCGCCGACGCTGGGCGGCGGCCGGTCGATGGCGTCGTCACGCTTGCCGATGCGCCAGAAGCTCATGCCCCGGATTGTCGCATCACAGGCGGGGCAAAGTCACCCCTTGCTGGCCCATATATTTGCCCGCCCGGTCGGCATAGCTGACCTCGCACGGTTCGTTGCCCTGCAGGAACAGAAACTGGCAGGCGCCTTCATTGGCGTAGATTTTGGCGGGCAGCGGCGTGGTGTTGGAAAATTCCAGCGTCACATGCCCCTCCCAACCCGGCTCCAGTGGGGTTACGTTCACGATGATGCCGCAGCGCGCGTAGGTGGATTTGCCCAGGCAGATCACCAGCACATCGCGCGGCACGCGGAAATATTCGACCGTGCGGGCCAGCGCGAAGCTGTTGGGCGGAATGATGCAGCAGTCGGTCTTGCGATCCACGAAATTCTTCGGATCGAAATCCTTGGGGTCGACGATCGTGCTGTCGACATTGGTGAAGATCTTGAATTCGTCCGCCACCCGCGCGTCATAGCCATAGGAGGACAGGCCGTAACTGATGCAGCCTTCGCGTCGCTGGCTCTCCACGAACGGCTCGATCATGCCGTTGGACAATGCCTGCTCGCGAATCCATTTGTCGGAAAGAATGGCCATGGGTTTCAGCTCTTTTTCATGGGGCCGATGCCCAGGTCCGCCGGACCGAAGGCATGGGGGAGAAGGTCGGCGACGCGCAGGTCCAGCACCCGGTCGCCGCTGGGGGTGGCGCAATAGATGGCGAGGGTGCGGCGCGCCATCTGTTCAGCTTCGTTCATGATCTGGCGGCATCGGCCACAGGGGGTGACGAGCGCTTCGCCATCTGCGTCCATCGCGCCGCCGACCACGGCGATTTCCGCCACATCGGCAAAGCGGCCCTGCGCATTGACGGTCGCCAGCGCCACGGTTTCGGCGCACAGCGACAGGCCATAGCTGGCATTTTCGAAATTGCAGCCGGTGATGACGCTGCCGTCGGTCAGCCGCACCGCCGCGCCCACGGCAAAGCGGCTATAGGGGGCATGCGCGTTGGCCATCGCGTCGCGGGCGGCGGCAATCAGCGACTGGGCATCATTATCTTCAGACATCAGGGCGCCACCACATTCCATCGAACCGGACCATCGACGCCGTCGATATGCCGCATGTCGCTGGCTGTCCACATCACCCAGGGCTTTGTCGCATAGTCGGGCGGAAAGAAATTGCCATCCAGCCACAATGTCCGGTTGATGCCGGACCCGATGTCATAGGCTTTGTCGAAATCTTCGGTCACATTGAGCAGCGCCGGCTTGCCGGCCTGCCCCTCGACCAGATTGATCAGGGTGTTGAGGTCGGACAACAGCTGGTCACGGCCCGGGCGCGCCTTGCACCCTGGATCGAAGGCCAGACGGACGACCGGGGGCAGGGCGGCATTGTCGCGCGGGACCGTGGTCATGAAACTGGTGGCCTGATCGCTAGGCTGGCGGCACAGACTGAAATCGATCATCGCGCCATAGCGCATGCCGGTCGCGCGCACGCCGCGCAGATTGGCGGCAAAGGCGGGATCGCGCCGGCCCCATCCGTCGGCGGCGCGGATATAGGCGAAATCGGTTCCCTGCGCCGCCAGCGTGCCCCATTCGACCGGGCCGTTGTCGGCGCTGATGGAGACGCCCTGCACCGGATATTGATCACGGGCGGGCGCCCAGCCGCGCGCATAGAACCACAGCGCCAGAGCCAGCGCCGCGACCACCGCCAGTCCCGCCCCGATACGGAACAGCAGGCCCCCCAAAGTCACAACCCTGATCGTCTTACCCCTTGATATGCAATACGCAAATGAGCGTGAACAGCCGCCGCGCCGTGTCGAAATCGACGTCGATCTTGCCTTCCAGCCGCTCTTTCAGAACCTCCGCCGCATCATTGTGGATGGCGCGGCGGGCCATGTCGACCGTCTCGATCTGCTGGGGCGATGCATTGCTGATCGCCTGATAGTAACTGTCGCAGATCGCGAAATAGTCGCGGATCGGGCGGCGGAACCTGCCCAGACCCAGGATGATCGCCTCCAGCGCGCTATCGTCCTGCCGGTTGATTTCGATCACCAGCCGGCCTTCCTCGACCCGCAACAGCACCTTGTAGGGGCCGGCATAGCCATCGACATGCACGCGCTGCGGCGCGAAGTGATTATCCTCCAGCAGGTCGAAGATCGCGATGCGCCGTTCCTGCTCCACGTCGGCATTGCGCCACAGGATGGTGCGCTGGTCCAGCTGGATGTCTATGATGCGCGGATCGGCCATGGTGCAGCGAATAGTCAGTGCGGCGGCGCGCGCCGAAATGCAAGCGGGACTTATCCACAGATGCGTGGTTCTGCCCCCTTGCGCGCATCGGGTCGGGAGAGGAAAGAGGGCAGATGGTCGAACTGCTGAAAATCAATCCCGCCGAAACGGGCGGAACCGAACTGCCGCGCAATGTCGAGGCGGAGGCCGCGCTGCTGGGCGCAATCATGATCGACAACCGCATTGCCGAAGATGTGCAGCTCAAGCTGAAGGCTGAACATTATTTCGAGCCGCTCCATGGCCGCATCTATGACGCGATCATGCGCCTGCTCGACAAGGATATGGTCGCCAATCCGGTGACGCTCAAACCCATGCTGGAGCAGGACCCGGCATTGAAGGAACTGGGCGGCGCGGCCTATCTGGCGCAACTGACGGGCAATGGCGCTGCGCTGATCGGCGCGCGCGACTTCGCCAGCCAGATTTACGACCTTGCCCTGCTGCGCCAGCTGGTCAGCGTCGGCCGGGAACTGGTCGAAAGCGCGATGGACACCAGCGAGGACGTCAATCCGCGCGAACAGATCGAAGCGGCCGAAGTCGCGCTGTACAAGGTGTCGGAAGGCGAGGGGGAGACCGGTTCGGTCAAGAGCTTCCTGTCCGCCTCCACCATGGCTGTGCAGGTGGCCGAACGCGCGCTCAACAGCGGCGGCCATGTGTCGGGGATCACCACCGGCATCAACAGCCTCAACGCCAAGATCGGTGGTCTGCACAATTCCGACCTTATGATCCTGGCCGGTCGTCCGGGCATGGGCAAGACGTCGCTCGCCACCAACATCGCCTATAATGCGGCGTCGCGCTGGCTGCGCGACCATGGCGACGGCATTCCGCCGGAAAAGAATATGGGCGCCAAGACCGCTTTCTTCAGCCTCGAAATGTCGGCCGACCAGCTGGCGACCCGTGTGCTTGCCGAACAGTCGGGGATTAGCGGCGAAGCGCTGCGCATGGGCAAGATCAGCCGGGCGGATTTCCAGAATCTCTCGCGCGCCGCACGCGACCTTCAGGAACTGCCTTTGTTCATCGATGACACCCCGGGCCTGACGATCGCGGCGCTGCGCACCCGCGCGCGCCGGCTGAAGCGGCGGCATGACATCGGCTTCATCGTGGTCGACTATCTCCAGCTGCTTCAGGGCACTGGGCGCGGTAATGAGAATCGCGTGAACGAGATTTCGGAAATCTCCCGTGGTTTGAAGACGCTGGCGAAGGAATTGCATGTGCCCGTGCTGGCCCTGTCGCAGCTCAGCCGCGCGGTGGAACAGCGTGAAGACAAAAGACCGCAACTGTCCGACCTTCGCGAATCCGGCTCGATCGAGCAGGACGCTGACATGGTCTGGTTCGTGTTCCGCGAGGATTATTACGAAGCCGCCAAGGAGCCGAAGCCCGACGACGAGGCCGCCTATGCCGCGTGGAAGGAGAATATGGAGCGCATCTATGGCCTGGCCGAAGTGATCGTCGCCAAGCAGCGTCACGGCTCCACCGGCCGCATCCGCATGCGCTTCGACGCAAAGATCACCCGCTTCTCCGATCTGGCGGACGACAGCTATCAGGATCTGGATTACGAATGATCCACGCGGCGAAGGGGCCGAATCGCATTGCCCCTTCGCGCCCCGGCCGCTAAGGGGCTGTGCTTTCCGGGCGGTTCGACAGGCCGCCCTGTCAGGGGAAGCGGAATATGAGCGGGGCAGTAGAGGTCGGCATCATCATGGGATCGCGGTCCGATTGGGACACGATGCGCCATGCCGCCGAAACGCTCGAAGCGTTGGGCGTCGCCCATGAATGCAAGGTCGTGTCCGCCCACCGCACGCCGCAGCGCCTCTATGACTACGCCACCGGCGCGGTCGGCCGGGGCCTGAAGGTCATCATCGCCGGCGCGGGCGGCGCGGCGCATCTGCCCGGCATGACCGCATCGATGACCCGCCTGCCAGTGCTGGGCGTGCCGGTCGAATCCAAGGCGTTGAAGGGCATGGATTCGCTGCTTTCCATCGTCCAGATGCCCGGCGGCATCCCCGTCGCCACGCTGGCCATCGGCAAGCCCGGCGCGATCAACGCGGGTCTGCTGGCCGCATCGATCCTGGCCACCAATGATCCGGCGCTGGCCGACCGGCTGGACGCCTGGCGCACGCGCCAGACCGACGCCGTCGCCGAAACCGTCGAAGACTGAGAACGAAAGACCCATGACGACCATCGCGCCTGGCTCCATCATCGGCATCCTTGGCGGCGGCCAGCTTGGCCGGATGATCGCCATGGCGGCGGCCCAGCTGGGCTATCGCACCAGCATCTTCGCGCCCGAGGAAAGCGGGCCTGCCGCCGACGTTTCGCCGCTGTGGACGCGCGGCGCCTATGAGGATGCGGCCGCGCTCGGCGCCTTTGCCGATGGCGTCGACGTCGTCACCTATGAGTTTGAGAATATCGATCCGTCCGCGGTGGAAGTGCTGGCCACCCACGGTCTCGTCCGTCCCGGCGCGCAGGCGCTGCGCGTCGCGCAGGACCGGCTCGCCGAAAAGCGCTTCGTCTGCGATCTGGGGGGCCTGACCGCGCCCTTCGCCCCGGTCGAGAGCCTGGATGATCTGGAAAGCGCGATCGAGCAGGTCGGCAGCCGTGCGATGCTGAAGACCAACCGCATGGGCTATGACGGCAAGGGGCAGGCGCGCCTGTCGGAGCCGGGCGATGCCGTCGGCGCATGGAACGCCATCGGCCGCCAGAGCGCTATCTTGGAAGGCTTCGTCACCTTTGCCGAGGAATTTTCGGTCATATTGGTGCGCGGCGCGGACGGCGAAGTGCGTTTCTGGGATTCGGCCGCCAATGTGCATGTCGACGGCATCCTCGCCACATCGACCGTGCCGGCCGGGCCGCTGATTGAGCGGCAGGTGCCCCAGGCCCGCGCCATGGCGAAGAAGATTGCCGACGCGCTCGACTATGTCGGCGTCCTGACCTGCGAATTTTTCGCCAGCGCCGACGGCCCGGTGTTCAACGAAATGGCGCCCCGCGTCCATAATAGTGGCCACTGGACGACCGAAGGCGCGGTAACGAGCCAGTTCGAAAATCATGTTCGCGCCATTTGTGGCCTGCCGCTGGGCGACACCGGCCTTGCCGCGTCGCGCGTGGAGATGCGCAACCTGATCGGCGACGATGTGCTTGAATGGCCGGCGATCCTGTCCGATCCGGCCAATCACCTGCACCTTTATGGCAAGCATGAGGCGCGTCCGGGCCGCAAGATGGGGCATGTGACGCGGCTTAACTTGTGACGAGCGCAGCGAACGAGATCGTTCTGGTCCTGGCCCGCGCCGACAATGGCGTGATCGGCCGGGATGGCGACCTGCCCTGGCGGCTGCCGGCGGACCTCAAGCATTTCAAGGCGATCACCGCCGGCCACCCGATGGTGATGGGGCGCAAGACGTTCGACAGCCTGCCCGGCCTGTTGCCCGGCCGCCGCCATATCGTGCTGACGCGCGATGCCGGCTGGACGGGCGAGGGGGCGGAAGTGGCGCATGACGTGGATGGCGCTATTGCCCTTGCCGGCGCGCCGACTGCCATGGTGATCGGCGGCGCGGAAATCTATCGCCTGTTCCTGCCGCTCGCCGACCGGATCGAACTGACCGAAGTCCATGTCGATGCGCAGGGCGACGCCAGCATCGCCTATCCCGATGCGGCCGACTGGCGGGAAACCGCGCGACAGGACCATCCGGCGCTGGATGGCCGACCTGCCTACAGTTTCGTGACCTTTGAGCGGGTGGGGTGATGGGTCGGCGATGATCCCCAATTGCCACGCCCTGACCACCCCCCTATAGGCCGCGCCATGGAACGGCTCCTGAGCAGCGCCCCGATCCCTGCGCATTTGCGCGGGAGCGTCATGGCGCTTGGCAATTTCGATGGGTTTCATGCGGGGCATCAGGCGGTGGTCGGCCGCGCCATTGCCCGCGCCCGTGCTGAAGGCCGCCCGGCGATCGTCGCCACTTTCGATCCCCACCCGATGCGGCTGTTCCGGCCTGAAACGCCCAGCTTTCGCCTGACCACACTGGACCAGCGGCAGGCGCTGTTTGCGCGCGCCGGGGCGGACGCCATGTTGGTGTTTGATTTCACGCCACAACTCGCGGCACTGGATGCGGCCGCCTATGTCCGCCTCCTCACCCAGGATCTGGGCGTCGCCGCCGTCATCACCGGGGAGGATTTCACCTTCGGCAAGGGGCGCAGCGGCACGGTGGCCAGCTTCGCGCAGTTTGGCCTGTCGGCAGAAGCGATTGCGCCGGTGGCGGACGGGGAGGGCGTCATTTCATCCAGCCGCATCCGTGCCGCGCTGCAGGCAGGCGATTGTGACACCGCCACCCGCCTGCTGACCCGCCCCTTTGCGATTCAGGGCATTGTCCAGCATGGCGACAAGCTGGGCCGCACCATCGGCTTTCCCACCGCCAATATCGACATGGGACCCTATCTGCGGCCGGCCTATGGCATTTATGCGGTGCGCGGGCTGTTGCCTGATGGTCGTGTTCTGGATGGCGCGGCGAACCTGGGCATCCGCCCGAGCTTCGATCCGCCCAAGGAATTGTTGGAGCCGCATTTCTTCGATTTCGCCGAAAGCCTCTATGATAAGCGGATCGAAGTGCAACTGATCCGCTACCTCCATGGCGAGATCAAATATGACGGCCTCGACGCGCTGATGGCCGGCATCGCCCGCGATTGCGAGGATGCGCGGCAAATCCTTGCGGGAACGCCCCGGCTCGCTTAAGGCACCGGGCACGTTTTTCTCACCCGTTCGGGCTGAGCCTGTCTAAGCCCTGTTCTTTTCTTCGTAAAAGACAGTGCAGCCCTTCGGCAGGCTCAGGGCGAACGGATTTTGGTTGTTCTGGAACCCCATGACTGACGCACCTCGCCAAGAAGCCCAAGACTATAAGAGCACCGTTTTCCTGCCCGTCACCGACTTCCCGATGAAGGCCGGCCTTGCGCAGAAGGAACCGGCCATTGCGGCGAAGTGGGAGGCGATGGACCTCTATGGCAAGCTGCGCGAAAAGCGCGCCGGCCGCGAACGCTTCATCCTGCATGATGGCCCGCCCTACGCCAATGGCGACATTCATATGGGCCATGCGATGAACAAGGTCTTGAAGGATATCATCGTCCGCAGCCAGTCGCTGCTGGGCAAGGATGCGCCCTATGTCCCCGGCTGGGATTGCCATGGCCTCCCGATCGAATGGAAGATCGAGGAGGAATATCGCAAGAAGAAGCTGAACAAGGATGAGGTGCCCGCCGCCGAATTCCGCGCCCAGTGCCGCGCCTATGCCGATAAATGGGTGGGCGTGCAGAAGGATCAGTTCAAGCGTCTGGGCGTGATGGGCGACTGGTCCGATCCGTACCTGACCATGAAGTTCGACGCGGAAGCGACGATCGTGGGCGAATTGCTGAAATTCGCGGAAAGCGGCCAGCTCTATCGCGGCGCCAAGCCCGTCATGTGGTCCCCGGTCGAAAAGACCGCGCTGGCCGAGGCGGAAGTGGAATATGAAGACGTCACCTCGACCCAGATCGACGTGGCGTTCGAGATCGTCGAAGCGCCCAATGCGCCGGAACTGGAAGGCGCGTATGCGGTGATCTGGACGACGACGCCCTGGACGATCCCCGTCAATCAGGCGATCGCTTATGGGGAAGAGGTCGAATATGTCATTCTGGAAGATGCGGCGAGCGGCCGACGCTTCCTGATTGCAGAGCAGTTGGAAGATGCGTTCTTTCAGCGCGTTTCGGCCTCGCAGGACAATTTTTCGCTCAAGTCGGTTTGGAAGGGCAAAGGCACCGAGCTCGCCGGCGCCATCACCCGGCACCCAATGCACGCGCTGGGTGGCTTCTTCGCAAAGCCCCGCCCGCTGCTCCCCGCCGATCATGTGACGACCGATGCGGGCACCGGCCTTGTCCATATGGCGCCCGATCATGGTGAAGAGGATTTCCTCGCCTGCAAGAAGCTGGGCATCGATCCGGTCTTTGCGGTCAACGATGCGGGCTTCTATCGCGACGATTGGGATTGGCTCCCCGGTCAGGGCAGCGTCATCAACACCAAGTTCAACGGTCCCGAAGGCCCGATCTGCACCGATCTGCGCGCTGCCGGCGCGCTGCTGAGCGCCAGCGACTTCCGCCACAGCTATCCGCATAGCTGGCGCTCGAAGGCGCGCATCATCTATCGCTGCACCCCGCAATGGTTCATTCCCATGGATAAGCCGCAGGAAGGCGCAGTGGTCGATGTCGAGGGCGGCGTGATGCCGACCCCGATCGTCACCGGCAATGGCCCGACCCTGCGCGAAATCGCGCTCGACGCGATCGAGCAGACCCGCTGGGTGCCCGAGCGGTCGACCAACCGCATCCGCTCCATGGTGGAGGGCCGCCCCGACTGGGTGATCAGCCGCCAGCGCGCCTGGGGCGTGCCGATCGCCCTCTATGTCCATCGCAAGAGCGGCCAATATCTGGTTGATCCGGCGGTCAATGCCCGCATCATCGAAGCGTTTAAGGGCGCGGGTGCGGACGCATGGTTCGGCGCGGATCATCAGGCGCTGCTCGGCCCCGATTATGATCTCAACGACTATGAGGTCGTGAACGACATTCTCGACGTCTGGTTCGATTCAGGCTCAACGCACAGCTTCGTGGTCGAAGGTCGCTACGGCGAAGGCGCCCGCGCCGACCTCTATATCGAAGGTTCGGATCAGCATCGCGGCTGGTTCCAGTCCTCGCTGCTCGAAAGCTGCGGCACGCGCGGCCGTGCGCCCTATGGCGCGGTGCTGACCCATGGCTTCGCACTCGACGGGTCGGGCAAGAAAATGTCCAAGTCGCTGGGCAATGTCGTCGATCCGCTCAAGATCATGAGCGAGAGCGGCGCGGATATCCTGCGCGTCTGGGTCGCCAGCACCGACTATTTCGATGATGTCCGCATCGGCAAGGAAGTGCTGGCCGGTTCGTCCGACTCCTATCGCAAGTTGCGCAATACGTTCCGCTACATGCTGGGCGCTCTTTCCGACTATGATGAAGAGACGGAAGCGGTGTCCTATGCCGAAATGCCGGAGCTGGAGCGTTATATGCTCCATCGTCTGGCCCAGCTCGACGCGGAACTGCGCGCCGTGGTGGACTTGGGCGCAAAGAGCGAGAACTGGCTGGAATTCAGCCGCTACACCCGCGCCATCTTCGACTTCGCAAACAGCGACCTCAGCGCCTTCTTCTTCGATATCCGCAAGGATTGCCTCTATTGCGATGCGAAGTCGGACCCCAAGCGTCGCGCCTATCGCACCTTGCTCGACACGCTGTTCCACGCGCTGGTCCGCTATGTCGCGCCGATCATCCCCTTCACTGCTGAGGAAGTATGGCAAAGCCGCTTCCCAAGTGACGAAGAAAGCGTCCATTTCCTGGAATGGCCGGAGGTCGACCATCACTGGATCAACAGCCACCTGAACGACAAATGGGGCGAACTGCGTTACCAGCGCGAGCAGGTGAACGAAGCGATCGAGCCATTCCGCCGCGAAAAGGTGATCCGCTCCAGCCTGGAGGCCGACGTCACCATGGGCGAAATGCTGCCCAGCGACGGTGTGAACTTCGCCGAAATCGCCATCGTCGCCCGGATCGAGATGGGGGTGGGCGACGGCATCATCGTCAAGCCCAGCGACTGGCACAAATGCGGCCGCTGCTGGCGATTGCTGCCGGAGGTCGAGGAAGACGGCACGCTTTGCCATCGCTGCGATGAAGTGTTGAAGGGGTAGGCTGGCCAGCCCCTTCTTCCCGCGCCCTGCTGAAACAGGTTCAGCATGACGTCATATTTCGGAACCAATAAAGCGATCCCATGGCAACCAACCCGATCAATCACCGCCCGCTGGGCCTGACCGTCGCGATCGTGACGCTCGCGCTCGACCAGTTGGTGAAATATAGCGTCACTTTCCCCCTCGCGCTCAAGAGTCGGGCGGAGGAGGGGATTGAAATCCTGCCGTTCTTCCGCCTGCGCTGGCTGGAAAATCGCGGCGTTTCCATGGGCTTCTTCCATGCCGACACCAACATGATGCGTTGGGCGCTGGTCGGCATGACCATGTTGATCGCCGCGTTCGTGGGCGTGTGGATGTGGCGCGAGCGCGCGCGGCAGGATGTCGCTGCGCTGGGCCTGGTTCTGGGCGGCGCGATCGGCAATATCGTGGATCGCGTGCGGCTGGGCTATGTCGTTGATTATGCGGACCTGCATTTCGGCGAATGGCGGCCTTTCCTGATTTTCAACCTGGCGGACGCCGCCATCACGTTCGGCGTGCTGATCCTGCTTGCGCGGGCGCTGCTGCTGCGCGACAAGGGCGCAAAGACGGAGACTTTGAAGTGAAGCGTAACCTGATCCTTGCCGCTGGCCTTGTTGCAACCCTGTCGGCTTGCGGTGGCGGCGGCAACAGCCTGCTCAATCGCGGCCGCCCCGACGAATTCGCCGTCTCGCGTCAGGCGCCGCTGGTGATCCCGCCAGACTTCGCGCTGGTTCCGCCCGCGCCCGGCACCCCGGCCGCCGCCGCCGTCGATTCGCGCAGCGAAGCGATGCAGGCAATGTTCGGCGGCCCTTCGGCCCGCAGCGCCAGCGAAACCGCGACCCTCAACGCCGCAGGCCGCGTGAACGCCGCCGCTGGCATCCGTTCGTCGGCCGGTGATCCGGGGACCGAAGTGGTCGACAAGGGCAGCACCACCCGCGACATCATCGCTGCTCCCGAAGGCGACGGCCAGGAAGCCCGCGCCGCTGTTCCGCAGCAATAATAAGCAAAGCGGGAAGGGGGGTTAACCCTTCCCGCCTTCCAGCATAAGCTTCAGTCGGGCGAGCGCCCCGTCCCATTGTGCGCTCACCTGATCAAGCCAGCCTTGGGCCGCTTCGATCGCTTCATGACGAAGCGCATATTGGACTTCCCGCCCGCTCTTGCGGCGATGAACCAGCCCCGCGTCATGCAGCACATCCAGATGCTTGGCGACTGCTTGTCGGCTGATCGGCAGCCCATCGCCCAGTTGCACGATCGATCGCGCCTTTCCGTCGGAAAGGCTTGCGATCAGGCCAAGGCGGGTGGCGTCCCCCAGCGCCGCGAACAGCGACGCCGGCTCAGCGTTCGACATAGCGCTTGATATTGCCGACCTGCTCAGCCCAGCCGCCATCATTGTCCCGCAACACATTGGAACGGCGCGGTTCGGGCACGGCCTCAAATCCGCTTTCGGTGACGGTCAGGCGCGTGCCGGTGGTGATCGGCTCCAGCACAAACTCCACCAGCGTCCATTCCGGCACGCCATTGCGGATCGCTTCTTCGTCCCCGCCGGTCGCGGGCCATTCGAAGGCGAAACGAGTCATGGGTTCGATCGCGACAGTGCGCGATACCCAGGGGAAATGCTCGTAACCCGGATAGGTCATATGCCCGGTCGTCATTTCGCCGGCGACGAAGGGTTGATCCAGCGCGACCAGAAACCAGGCGCCGAACTTCTCATGATCGATGATGGCGTCCCATACCGTGGCAAGCGGGGCGGCGATGTCGATCGTCTTGATGATGCTGTCGCTCATATAGGCAACCTCCTGATTGCCTATATGATGTCACGAAGAAGAAAATGCAACTCTATGGTTGCGCTTTAGGCTCGCGCCTCTGCGCCGACGCTGTTGTGGCGCAGGGCGGTCAGCACCGTATCGACGATGGCGTCGGCATCCAGCCGCGCATCGGCATATTGTTTTTCCGGCTTGTCCTGATCCTGGAACAGGTCGGGCAGGCGCATGGTGCGCAGCTTCAGCCCATTGTCGATCAGGCCCAGATCGCTCGCCAGCGTCAGCACATGTGCGCCCAACCCGCCGATCGATCCTTCCTCGATCGTCACGGCGACTTCATGCGTGGTCAGCAGCTTGCGGATCATTGCCTCGTCGAGCGGCTTGGCGAAGCGCAGGTCGGCGACGGTTGTGGAAAGACCCTTGGCCTCCAGCGCTTCGGCGGCCTTCATGGCTTCTTCCAGACGGGTGCCGAGCGAGAGGATCGCGACCTGTCGCCCTTCGCGCACGATACGGCCTTTGCCGATTGCCAGTGCTTCGGGCACTTCCGGCATGGCGACGCCGGTGCCGTTGCCGCGCGGATAGCGCACCGCGATCGGGCCGCTGTCATGGACCGCGCAGGTGTGGACCATATGCACCAGTTCGGCCTCGTCGGCGGCGGCCATCACCACGAAATTGGGCAGGCTGGCAAGATAGGTGACGTCGAAGCTGCCCGCATGGGTCGATCCGTCCGCGCCAACCAGTCCTGCCCGGTCGATCGCGAAACGGACGGGCAGATTCTGGATCGCCACATCATGCACCACCTGATCATAGGCGCGCTGGAGGAAGGTCGAATAAATGGCGCAGAAGGGGCGCATGCCCTGCGCCGCCAGTCCCGCCGCAAAAGTCACAGCATGCTGTTCGGCGATGCCCACGTCAAAGATGCGATCGGGGAAGGCCAGTTCGAACTTGTCGAGACCAGTGCCCGACGGCATGGCCGCCGTGATCGCGCAAACTTTGGGGTCGCGCTGTGCCTCGGCGATCAGCGCCTGGGCGAAGACATTGGTGTAGCTGGGCGGGCCGGGAGGCGCTTTGGCCTGGGCGCCGGTGACGACGTCGAACTTCTGGACGCCATGATATTTGTCGGCTGCGGCTTCGGCCGGGGCATAGCCTTTGCCCTTTTGCGTCACCACATGGATCAGGCACGGACCTTCTGCCGCATCCCGGACATTTTCCAGAACGGGGATCAGATGGTCCAGATTATGGCCGTCGATCGGGCCGACATAGTAAAAGCCCAGTTCTTCGAACAAGGTGCCGCCGGTCGCCATGCCGCGCGCAAATTCGTCAGTCTTCTTGGCGGCCTTATGCAACGGGCGGGGCAGGCGGCGCGCCAGCTTCTTGGCCAGGTCGCGCAGGCCCAGAAATTCCCGGCTGGACACGAGACGGGCGAGATAGGCGGAAAGGCCGCCGACCGGCGGGGCGATCGACATATCATTGTCGTTCAGGATCACGATCAGCCGGTTGCCGGCTTCGCGCGCATTGTTCATCGCCTCATAGGCCATGCCGGCCGACATGGCGCCATCGCCGATCACGGCGATGCCCTTGCCCGGCTTGTCCTGCATCTTGTTGGCGACGGCAAAGCCCAGCGCCGCGCTGATCGAGGTGGAACTGTGCGCCGCGCCGAAAGGATCATATTCGGATTCAGCGCGCTTGGTGAAGCCGGACAGCCCGCCACCCTGCCGCAGCGTGCGGATGCGGTCGCGCCGGCCGGTCAGGATTTTATGCGGATAGCATTGATGGCCGACATCCCAGACCAGCTTGTCATTGGGCGTATCGAACACATAATGAATCGCCGTCGTCAGTTCCACGACGCCAAGACCCGAGCCGAGGTGGCCGCCGGTAACGCCCACTGCGGCGATGGTTTCAGCACGCAGTTCATCGGCCAGCTGGCGCAACTGTTCGGGTTGCAGCTTGCGCAGGTCATCGGGGGTGTTGACGGTGTCGAGCAATGGCGTGGACGGATTGGACATGGCGATGTGCCTACTCGCTTTCCTGCGCCAAGTCGAACCCTGAGGGTGCATTTGATGGCGTCAAACGCGCGATCAAGGCGACGGCCTGTGCGAAGCGGGAGTCCCAACCGCCGCTGATCGACGCCCAGCGCACGCCGCTGCTTTCCAGAACGGCGCGGCTGATGTCCGCAAAATGGGTGCGAACCGGATCGTCGCCATAGATGCGGACGGAGTCGGGCACCCAGGCGACGTCAGCCTCCATCAAAAGATAGAGATCGGCCTTGGGATAAGTCAGCAATTCCGGCGGGATATGGCCGATCATCATCTCCGCCCAGGCGGCGGTCATCAGCGAATCGGTATCGGCAAACAGGAAGCGGCGGGCGTCGCTCTTTGCGGCGTCGATCATGGCGGCCTGTGTTTGGCCGATCGTCAGCAGATCGGCTTCGTCCATGTCCACGCCATGGGTTTCGGCATGGGTACGGCCATATTCCGGCACCCAGACCGTGTCGAAATGCCGGGCGAGCTTCTCCGCCAGCACGGACTTGCCGGTACTCTCGACGCCATGCAGGACGATGGTCAGCGTCATGCCGCGACGCGGTCCATGGTGCGCCGCCAGGCGATCAGTCCGTAGAGAGCGATGACGAAAAAGATTGCGTAGAGGATCGACGTTGCGATCAGGCCGCGATGCCAGAACAGGCCGGTGGCCAGCGCATCGACGGCGACCCACAGCAGCCAGCTTTCATATTTACGCTGCGACTGGAGGATTTGCGCGGCTACGCTGATGCCGGCGATGGTGGCGTCGGCAAAGGGGGCTGCGGCGTCTGTGAAGCGAGCCATCATGCTGCCCCAGCCAAGGATCGCGATCGCCGTGCCGCCGATCCAGAGCAGGCGGGCGCCATTGCCAAGCCGGTCGACGGCGATGCCGCCATCATCCACCTTGCGGGCATGGACCCAGACCCACCAGCCATAGAGGTTGATGACGAAGAAGAAGATCTGAAGCAGGGCGTCGCTGTACAGCCTGGCTTCGAAGAAGACGAAGAAATAGAGTGTCACCATCGCGAGGGCGAAGGGGTAATTCCACAGCGACCGGCGCGCTACCAAGATGATGTTGACGAGGCCGAGCGCGGCCGCGACCCATTCGACGACGTTCAAATCCGGTGCGCCGTCAGTGCGCGCTGCATGTGCCACGCATTTCGATCACCGCGCGCCTGGGCGTGAATCCGGCCTTTTCGGCGGCTGTGCGCAGGGCGCTGGTGATTGGATCGTCATCGATATGCGTCACTTGCCCGCATTCGTCGCAGACCAGGAAGATGCAGTCATGATGGCAGCCTGGATGCGCATTGGCGATGTAGGCGTTGGCGCTTTCCACCCGCATGGCGATGTTGTTCGCGACGAACAGATCGAGGATGCGATAGACGCTGTTGGGTGCAACGCGCTTGCCGCGCACTTTGGACACGGTGTCGGCGATGTCATAGGCCGAAGCAGGCTTTTCCTCTGCCGCCAGCGCATCGAAGATGGCGGCGCGCATCGGCGTCCACTGTTCGTTCTGGGCCTCCAGCGTGGCGCGTGCGGCATCCGCCAGTTTCGCGCCGGTGGGTTCCTGATGATGATGGTGAGCGTGGGCCATGGCCCTTATCTAGGCGGGGCGATGGTTCCCGGCAAGATGGTGCGCATCACGTGCGGGAGAAGCTCCAGGCCGCCCAGAGCCAGCCCGCGATCATCAACGTGCCGCCGATCGGCGTGACTGCGCCCAGCCAGCGGGGACCACCCAAAGCCATGATGTAGAGCGAGACGGCAAAGATCGCCGCCCCCATGAGGAGCAGAGCCGCCGCACCGCGCGCCACGCCAAGGATGGCGATTGCGGCGACAGCGTGGATCAACTGATAAAGGCCGCCTGTGCGCAGCCATTCTGCCGCCTTGGGATCGGTAACGCCATGGGCGCCGAACGCCCCCGCGCCGATGGCGAGCGCCGCAGACAGGCAGGCCAATATCGCGATCATGATTCATCCTTCTCCCCCCGGCTCAGCAGGCGCATCGCCTTGCCCGGCCGATACATCAGGTCCTTGGCCGCCAGCAGGCTGCCATGTTCGATCTGAAGCGCCATGCGCTGCTCGTCATTGGTGCGATACTGGCGCTCGACCTCTTCAACCTCTTCCTGCGGCACGCCCAGCGACTGCATCGCCTGCACGCCCATGCAGATGGCCGATTCATAGACTTCGCGGACAACACCGGCGAGGTCCATGTCCTGCAGCGCCAGCACCTGTCGCCGGTCGAAGGCGCGCACCATCAGCGCCGCATGCGGGAAGGCTTCGGCAATTGGCTCCAGTGCGCGGCTGTCGAGTGAGGGATCGTCGATGCAGAAGGCGATCAGTCGCGCCTCATCCGCACCCGACCGGCGGAGCAGGTCGATGCGGGTGCCGTCGCCATAATAGACCTTCATGTCGAACCGGCTCGACACTTCGATCTGGGCCGGCTTCTTGTCGATCAGGGTGACGCCAAAACCATGGCCCATCAGCATCTGCGCGACGGTCTGGCCAAAGCGCCCATAGCCCACGATGATGGCGGAGCCACGCGGCGCATCTTCCGGGCCGGGCAGGCTGCCATCATCCTTGGGCTTGGCAAATTCGAAGCGGCGGGCGAACAGCATCAGGAACGGCGTCGTCGCCATGGAAAAGGTGACGATGGCGCTGAACAGGCTGGCGGCCTGCGGCGCGATGAGCAGGGCGCTTTGGGCCTGCGCGAACAGGACGAAGCCGAATTCGCCGCCCTGACTGAGCAGCAGGCCCGCACCCAGCGCCTGTTGCCAGTTCATGCCGAACAGCCGGGCCAGGCCAGTGATGATCGCCGCCTTGGTGATGACCAGCATGGCCGCCATCGACAGGACGAACAGCGGATTGGCGGCTACGGCATGCAGGTCCAGCACCATGCCGACCGCCAGGAAGAAAAGGCCCAGCAGGATCGAGCGGAAGGGTTCGACGTCGGATTCGATTTCGTGGCGATAGGGCGAATCGGCCAGCATCACGCCAGCGACGAAGGCGCCCAGCGCGGTGGACAGATGCAGCGCATGCATCAATGCAGCGGCGGCAAGGACGGTGAACAGACCGACCGCGACGAAAAGTTCGCGCTCGCCCATCCGCCCGACCAGGCCCAGCAACGGGCGCAGGATGAAGCGGCCGGCCAGCACCAGCCCCGCAATCGCCGCCACCGTATAGCCCGCCATCATCCATCCCGGCGGCCCGGCGGCGTCGGCCGGGTTGCGCGACAGGGCGGCGACGATGGTGATCAGCGGAACGATCGACAGATCCTGGAACAGCAGGATGGAAAATATCTTCTCACCGAAGGGCGAGTTAATGCGGCCGCTGGATTTGAGGCCGGGAAGAACCTGTGCAGTGGAGGAGAGGGCGAGCGGCAGGCCAAGCGCAATCGCTGCCCCCCAGCTGAAGCCGGTCGAATAGAAGATGATCGCCGTCAGCGCGCAGCCGCACAGGACAACCTGCGCCAGACCAAGCGCGAAAATATCGCGCTTCAGTCGCCATAGCCGGGCCGGATGGAGTTCGAGGCCGACCAGGAACAACAGCAGGACGATGCCAATTTCGGCAATGGCGAGCTTCGATTCCGCGCCGCCGACCAGCCCCAGCCCCTGCGGCCCGACCAGCGCGCCCGCGACCAGATAGCCCAGCACCGCGCCCAGGCCGAAGCGGCGGAACAGCATGACGAAGGCGACGGCTGCGCCCAGCAGAATGACGCCTTCTGACAACAGGACGTCGGTGGCACTCACGGCGGCATGCGCTTCCATCAGGCGTCTGCCATGCGGGCGGCTTCGGCGATCGCCTCAAAGCCAAGGCGGATGGAGGCGTGGCGCGCAGGGTAGCCGCGCGCCGGGGCGAGAATGGCAAGCCCCGGCCAGAAGTCGAGATCGTCGCTTTCCCCGGCGAGATAGGCGGTCAGCCGGTCGCGCGCATCGGCCAGTTCATCCGCGCTCAGACCAATTGCCTGTGCCGCCATCAGCGCAGCGGATGCCTGTCCCAGGGCGCAGGCTTTTACGTCCAGCCCCATGTCCGCGAGCCGGCCATCGGCCATCCTGACGTCGACGGTGACGCGCGATCCGCAGGTGGGCGAACGCTTTTCGACGCTTGCCTGCGCATCGGGCAAGCGCTGATGATGCGGGATGCTGGCGGCGAGCCGCAATATGTCCTTGTTATACAGGGGGGCACTCATGCCGCACCATGTAGGGCAGGAACATCGCGGGGTGAAGGCGGCAGTTCGTCTCAGGTGAAATAAGCTGGCCTGATCGGGTCTGCCCGCCTATCGCCGGAACCATGAAGATACTGGTCGATGCCGATGCCTGCCCCGTGAAGGAGGAAATCTACAAGGTCGCCTGGCGGCATGAAGTCCCCGTGACGATCGTCAGCAACAGCCCGATCCGCATCCCGGCCCATCCTTTGCTGGAGCGGGTGGTGGTGAGCGACGGGTTCGATGCTGCCGACGACTGGATTGCGGAACGGGCGGACAAGGGCGCTATCTGCATCACGGCGGACATATTGCTCGCGGACCGCTGTCTGAAGGCCGGGGCGGCCGTGATTGCGCCTAATGGCAAACCCTTCACCACCAGTTCGATCGGTGCGGCGGTGGCGACCCGGGCGATCATGGCGGACCTGCGCGCAGGGGCTGTGGGTGATCCGATCGGCGGGCCGGCGCCATTTTCGAAGGCGGATCGGTCGCGCTTTCTGTCGGCGCTGGACGAGGCGCTGGTGCGTCTGAAGCGAGGCCGCTGATGGCCGATTATGATGCGATCGTTCTGGGTGCCGGGGCGGCCGGAATGATGTGCGCCAGCATGGGCGGACAACGAGGTAGACAGGTTCTGCTGGTCGACCATGCCGATGCGCCGGGCAAGAAAATCCTGATTTCCGGGGGAGGGCGGTGCAACTTCACCAATATCCATACGGCCGCCGATCGTTACCTGTCGGCCAATCCGCATTTCGTGAAGTCGGCGCTGGGCCGTTACACCGCGCAGGATTTTATTGCGTTGGTGGAACGATATGGCATCGCCTGGCATGAAAAGACGTTGGGCCAGTTGTTTTGCGATGGATCGGCGAAGCAGATCGTCGCCATGTTGGCGGAAGAATGCGCCAAGGGTGGCGTGACCATGGCGCTGGGCCAGCCGATCAGCGCGATCGATCATGGCAACGGCCTGTTTCGGGTGACGTTGGGCGATCGGGTGCATCGCGCGCCCGCACTGGTGCTGGCGACCGGTGGGCCGTCCATCCCGAAAATGGGCGCGACCGGCTTCGCTTATGACGTCGCGCGGCAATTCGGCCTGTCGGTGGTGCAGCCGCGCCCGGCGCTGGTGCCCTTCACGCTGGGACCGGAAGAGGCTCTGTTCCAGTCGCTGTCGGGCGTGTCGGCCGATGTCGAGGTGCGCTGGAACAAGACGCGCTTTCGTGAGGCGGCCCTGTTCACCCATCGCGGACTTTCCGGTCCGGCGATGCTCCAGATCAGCAGCTATTGGCAGCATCGCACGGCGATCAACGTCAATTTCCTGCCCGATCGCGCCGCCGACTGGCTGATCGCCGAAAAGCGCGAGCGCCCCCGGACGAGCCTGCGCAAGATTTTGGCGCAGGCGCTGACGGAACGCCTGGCCGATACATTGCTGGAGCGGATCGGCGCGCAGGGCGAAATCGGCAACCTGTCCGACAAGATGCTGCGTCAGGCCGGCGCGAAATTGTCAGACTGGGCTTTTGTCCCGTCGGGCACTGAAGGCTATGCCAAAGCGGAAGTGACCGTGGGCGGCATCGCCACGGCTGGATTGTCGTCGCGCAGCATGGAGGCGGCAAAAATGCCGGGTCTCTATGCCATTGGCGAAGCGGTCGATGTGACCGGATGGCTGGGCGGCTATAATTTCCAATGGGCCTGGGCCAGCGGCTGGGCGGCCGGGCAGGCGATCTGATCGCGGATCAACCGACCTGCGCGCGGGCCGCCGCGATGCTGGCTTGCAGATGGGCGCGGCGGAAGGGTTTGGACAGGCGGACGATATCAGGCGCAATCAGGTCTATGCCCTGATAGCCCGAGATGATCAGCAGCGCGACTTGCGGATGATCGACGCGCATGCGCAGCGCCAGTTCGACGCCGGTCATGCCGGGCATGACATGGTCGGTGATGAGGATGTCCGGGGTATATCCCGCCTCGATCATGCTGAGCGCCAGTTCGGCATGATCGATGTCTACCACCTCATAGCCCATGTCGGTCAGCATTTCGCGCGTACTGTTGCGGACGAGGGCATTGTCGTCGACCAGCAGAATTTTGCCCTGGAAAGAGCCGGCCGGCGCTTCGGCGACATTGCCGTCCCCAATGGCAGGCGTGGCCTTCGCGATCGGCAGCCAGAATTGTACATTCGTTCCCTGGCCAACTTCGCTGTCGATTTCCAGCGCGCCGCCCAATTGCCCCGCCAGACCATGGGCCATCGACAGGCCCAGACCAGTACCGTGGCCGCTGGGCTTGGTCGTGAAAAACGGCTCCATGGCTGACGCCTTGACCGCCGGCGTCATGCCGATGCCGGTGTCCGCTATGTTGAGGCAGACATAGGCAGGCGCGGTGAGCGGGGCGGGCAGGTTTCGATCGCGGACCTGCGCGCGGATAGTCAGGGCGCCGCCTTCGGGCATGGCGTCGCGGCTGTTGACCACCAGATTGAGGATCGCCAGTTCCAGTTGATGCCCGTCGGCATGCACTGGCGGCAGGGATGTCGGCGCGTCGATGGCCAGAGTGATGCGCGGTCCCAGCGTGCTCGCCAGCAGCGCCTGCATGCCGGTCAGCAGATCGGACAGGGTGACGGCGGTCGGTTGCAATGGCTGGCGGCGGGCGAAGGTGAGCAGGCGCTGCACCAGTCGTTGCGCGGCTTCAGCCGCCTGCATTGCCATTGAGGCGGTGCGGCCAACGGATTCGGGCGGGATATCGTCGGACAGGATGCGGTCCAGCCCGCCGATGATGGGCGTCAGCAGATTGTTGAAATCATGGGCGACATGGCCGGTCAGCTTGCCCAATATCTCCATTTTCTGAATCTGGCGCAGCGTGTCCTGCGACTTCTCCAGATCCTTGCCCTGTTCGCGCATCCGCTGATCCAGTTGCAGGTTCAGCGCTTCGAGCGAGGCGAACAGGCGGCCATTTTCCAGTGCAGTCGATGCCGCGCGGGCCAGCGCTTCCAGCAACGCAATCTGATTTTCGGTCGGCGCACCGGCTTCCGACCAATAGGCACCCATGGCCGCGATCGGTTCGACCCGGCCGATCGGCACCATTACCATGCTGCGGACGAAGGTGGTGCGATAGGCGTCCACGGGTACGCGAGCGTCCATGAAAATGTCGGGAATGACAGCCGTTTGCTGGTTGAGCATGGCCCAGCCCGATACGCAGCGCTGCATGGGGAAGCGCTGTCCGGCCCAGAGCGGCTCCATCGCGTCTTCGGCCACATAATGGCATTTGTCCTCGTCGCGCAGGACGACCGCGATGCCGTCTGCGCCTACCGCGCGGCGGGCGAAAGCGCGCAGGACAGAAACGATCGCGTCGATCGAACGGGCGCCGGCAAGGGCTTCCATCGCTTCGGCCGCCAGGCTCCAGCGAGCGGCCAGCGCCTTTTGTTCGGCGCGGAATTCATTGTCCAAATGCCCAACCATCGTGCGACCTCTGAAATCCGAACTGCCGCCTTATAGGCTATTGGAGTGTCACAATGAAAGGCGGCTTCGTCAATGGTTTACGCGATGAGTTGAAGAATCTGTTGCGGAGTGCAGGGTTAACCATGGCGCATATGGGGTCATGGCCCGCCATCTTCGCCTTCCGGCTGGGTCGGCGCGATCCGGGGTGGCGGCACGTCCTGGGGCGGCAGCGGTACGGGCTGATCGGATGGAATACGGATCTGGCCGGGACCGATGTTGACCGTCATGCCGCCTTCGTCCACGCCAACGCCGATATTGCCGATGCCGGTTTCGACGCTGACATTGGCGATGGCGTTGACCAGATCGGGGTCCTGCGTTTCTTCCGGCGCGTCTTCCACCGGTTCGTTGATCGCGCCGCTCATGAAATTGCGCCAGATGCGGGCGGGGACGCCGCCGCCGGCTGCGCCGCCGGGCAGGGGTGTGTTGTCGTCATTGCCGATCCACACCGCAGTCACGATGCCGCCGGCATAGCCCACGAAGATCGCGTCACGGCTGTCCTGCGTCGTGCCGGTCTTGCCAAAGGTGCTGGTGCGCAGAGCCGCCGCGCTGCCGGTGCCGCGATTGGCGGCGGATGACAGGAGGTCGCGGATCATGACCAGTTGATCGTCGCTGAAATGGCGCTGGCGCTGCATCAGCTTCTCGAACCAGCCCTGTTCTTCGGGCGGCAGGCCATGGGCGATCACCGGATAGGCGCCGGCGGCAACCGATGCATAGGCTTCGGCCAGTTCGACCAACGGAATTTCCGACGTGCCGAGCGCCAGGCTCAAATCCTCGGTCAGGGGGGCGGTGACACCCAGATCGCGGGCGACCTTGATGACATTATCGACGCCGACCTTCTGCGTCAGGCGGACAGCGGCGACGTTGCTGGAGGCGGCGAATGCCTGACGCAGGGTGATGCGGCCACGATATTTTCCGCTGTGATTGGCGGGGCGATAAGTGCCGGTGGTGATCGGCGTATCGTCGATCATGTCGTCGGGCGTCATCCCGGCGCGGAAGGCGGCGAGATAGACGAACAGTTTGAAGGTCGATCCCGGCTGCCGCTTGGCCTGCACGGCGCGGTTGAAGCTGCTCTTTTCGTAATTTTTGCCGCCGACCATCGCGACGACGCTGCCATCGGGCTTCATCGCCACCAGCGCGGCCTGCGCATTGCCCAGCGGCGCGCGGCGAATGGCGGCTTCGGCCAGGCGCTGAATGCGCCAGTCGAGCGTCGTGGGGATTTCCTGTTCGCCATAGACGGCGCCGGCCCGGTCGCGGGCATGTGGCAACACCCAGTCGGCGAAATAGGTGCCGCTGGTCGGGTCCGGTTCCTCATGGACGCTGAGCCGTGCGGGAGGCAAAGCGTTGCGCTGCGCCTGGCTGATATAACCCGCGTCGACCATCGCCTGCGTCACCAGCGCCGCGCGGGTGCGGGCGCCCTTCAGATTGGAAGTCGGGGCGAGGCGGGAAGGGGCCTTGAGCAGACCCGCCAGCATAGCCGCCTGCGGGATGGTCAGCCGGTCGGGCGACCGGTTGAAATAATGGCGCGCGGCCGCTCGCAGGCCATAGACATTATCGCCGAAATAGACGTTGGAGAGATATCTCTCCATGATCTGATCCTTGGTCAGCCATGTCTCCAGCCAGACCGCGATCAGCGCCTCCCTAGCCTTGCGACCGAAGGTGCGGTCGCTGGAAAGGAAGACGCCCTTGGCCAGCTGCTGGGTGATGGTGCTGCCGCCCTGCGACGATCCGTCGGACCAGAGATTATGCCACATGGCGCGGGCGATGCCGCGCGGGTCCACGCCCCAATGGCTCTGGAAGCGCCGATCCTCAATCGCCATGAACGCCTGCGGCACATGGGCGGGCAGTTCCGCGACCGTCACCGGCTTGTCGATCACCGCGCCGCGCCGGGCGATCAGATGACCGTCCGACGACATCAGGCTGATCGCCGGCGGCGCGATGGGCTTCAACGAACGCGAAAGCGGGGCCGTGATCGCGAGCCAGGCGACCAGGATCATCAGCAGCGCAAGGCCGGCCGCAACCACCCAGCCGAAAATCTGGACCCGGCGTCGCCATGGGGTGGGCGGAGCAAAGGCGCTGGGCGGCCCTGCGCCAAATTCGCGCTGTTGCGGTGCGGCAGGATCGGCGGGCGCGGACTCGGTCATGGGTTCATTCATGCTGTATTGCTTACATCATACAGTAAAGCCTGTCCCGGAGCGGGACAAGCGCAGATTAGCCGTCATTCGCAGTAGCCTAAATGGTAAATTATTCGTTAACCAAGCATCATGCGAAACCGACCTCTTGTCCTGACCAGCGAATCCGCCCGGCATCCCTTCCGTCAGCGCCTGCCCGCCCATGTGCTGCGGGTGCGTGATGACAAGGCGGGGGGCGTAAAGCGGCCGGTGGATGACGACAGCGACTGGAAATTGTTCGCGCTCAGTTTCTGCGCCTTCTTCACGGCCTTTTACAGCTTCATTTTCTGAGCAGTTTTCTGGCGATCTTTTGAAAAATGCGCGGAAGTGCGCATTTTTGATGCGGCGCCGGCCCGCTCCCCCGCACAACCTCCCATCAGGATACCATGTCTGGGCGGTCGGGCGGGGGTGCGGGACAGTGCAGATACGCCGACGGCGCATTCCCAAGCTGCCCCTCAATGGCATAAGGGGCCGTCGCACGCCTTATGCAGTTTCCACGCCATGGCGGCGCAGGGCAGGGTCAGGACCGCGACCAGCAGCAATTGCATCACCACCGATACGCCGGCGATGCTGAGGCCGATGGCGCAGAGCGATCCGACGACCATCGCGCCGGAATTGACGATATTATTGGCCGCCACGGTGCGCGCCGCCTCGCATTTTTCGACGGTCGTGGTTAGGAAGGCATAGAGCGGCACCACGAACATGCCGCCGAATGTCGCCACCCCCAGCAGACAGAAAGACAGCGGCACGGCCAGCGGATGGGCCAGAAAGCCCGCCAGCGACAGCATCTGGCCATTGGGGGCCGGCGTCCACAGGTCGCACACGATATGGAAGGCGACGATGCACAGCCCCATGCCGATCACGGAAGCGGGCGCATATTTGGCCGACACATGCCCTTGCAACAGGCGGTTGATGGCGATCGACCCGATGGCGATGCCGATCGAGAAGATGGCGAGGAACAGGCTGGCGACCGGCTTGTCGGCGGTCAGCACATTCTTCACCAGCGGTGGGAACTGGATGAACAGGATCGATCCGACCGCCCAGAACAGGCTGATCGACATGATCGCCAGAAACAGCCGGCGAATATGCATCGTGCCGCGCACCAGGGCGATTGAAGAGCGGATGACATGAAAATCGATCGGCTGGGTTTCCAGCAGCGACGGGGCCGAGGGCACCTTGCGTCCCGCAATATAGCCGATCAGCGCAGTGATGATGATGCCGACCGCGGCGGCCTCCACCGGAATGATGCCGGCCAGGATCGTGCCGGCCAGGATCGCGATATAGGTGCCCGCTTCGACCAGGCCGGTGCCGCCCAGCACTTCATCATCATGCAGATGCTGGGGCAGGATCGCATATTTGATCGGGCCGAAGAAGGTCGAATGAATGCCCATGGCAAAGAGAGCGGCCAGCAGCAGCGGGATAGCCAGCGTATGAATGGCAAAGCCGCTCCAGATGAGGGCAAGGCCGATGGCGCCGACGGCCATGATGACGATTTCGGCCGCCTTCACCCACCGGATGATAAGCGCCTTGTCGCGCTGGTCCGCCAATTGGCCCGACAGGGCCGACAGCAGAAAGAAGGGCAGGATGAACAGGCCGTTCGCCAGCGCGCTGAACCAGGTTTCGGAGCGTTCGTCATTATAGACCTGATAGACGACGAACAGCACCATCGCGTTCTTGAACAGATTGTCGTTGAACGCACCCAGCAACTGGGTGATGAAAAGCGGCAGAAAACGCCGCTTGTTCAGGAGCCTGAGCGAGGCTTGCATATTATTGGGGGTCTTCTTTCCCGTTAGCGACCGGGCGGGGGTCTAGCGGCTGGCGGCGGCGCTGTCCAATGTTGCATCGCTTGCCTTGTGCGCCGTGCCGGACTGTGGCACTTGCCGGCCATGCTGACGCTGCCCAACCTGCTGACGCTTTCGCGCATTCTGACCGTGCCCTTGCTGGTCGCCCTATTGTGGCCGGCTGAAATAGGGGCGCGCTGGACCACCGGCTATGCGCTGGCGTTCGGCCTTTACTGCCTGATGGGCATTACCGACTATTTCGACGGCTATCTGGCCCGTGCGCAGGGTACGGTGTCGAAACTGGGCGTGTTCCTGGACCCGATCGCCGACAAGATCATGGTTGGCGCGGTCATCCTGATGCTGGCGGCGACGCGCGATATTGCCGGAATGCACATCATCGCCGCGATGATCATCTTGCTGCGCGAAATTGCGGTATCGGGCCTGCGCGAATTTCTGGCCGGCCTGCAGGTGTCGGTCCCAGTGTCGCGGCTGGCCAAGTGGAAGACGACGTTCCAGATCATCGCCCTTGGCGCCCTCATTCTGGCGGGCGCGGTGCCGCATTTCCCCTTCGTGCAGAGCGTGGGCATCGTGACATTGTGGGCCGCCGCGATCCTGACCCTGATTACGGGATGGGATTATCTGCGCGTCGGCATCAGGCATATGGATTGAGCGCGATGGTGACGATCGTCTATTTCGCCTGGGTGCGTGAGGCGATCGGCCGCGACGAGGAGCAGGTCGAGCGGCCGGCGTCCGATACGACGGTTGCCGATCTGATTGCGATGCTGGCGGCGCGGGGCGGCGGCTATGCGCAGGGGCTGGGCGACGCGACCCGGCTGCGTGCGGCGATCGACCAGCGTTTCGTGCCGATCGACACGGTGATCGGCGATGCGCGCGAAGTGGCGATCTTTCCCCCGGTAACGGGCGGATGAAACGGATCAGCATCCAGACCGGCGATTTCGACGTTGCCAGCGAACTGGCGGCGCTGGAGGCGCTGGGCGGTGGCGGCGTGGCGAGCTTCACCGGCGTTGTGCGCGGGGAAGGCGGGCTGATTGCGCTGGAACTGGAGCATTATCCGGCGATGACGCAGGCGCAGGTCGAGCGGATCGTGGAAGACGCCATGGCGCGCTGGCCGCTGCTGGGCGTCAGCGTGATTCACCGTTTCGGCCGGCTGGAGCCGGGCGCGCGGATCGTGTTCGTCGGTACGGCGTCGCGCCATCGGACTGCGGCGCTGGAAAGCTGCGCCTTCCTGATCGACTGGCTGAAATCGCACGCGCCCTTCTGGAAGAAGGAGCATTTCGCCGACGGCGCGACCGCCTGGGTCGAGGCGCGCGCGGAGGATGACGCCAAAGCGAAGGGCTGGAGCGCTTAACTTCGCACATTTCCCGCCGAATTGGACATTTTCGTGCGCGGGCCTGATCCTATCGGAAAGCGGGCGGGGTGTGACAGGGGAAAGAGCCGGGGGCGATTATCGGCATAATGGGCGGTGTAGGACAGGTGTTGGCGGTGATCCGCTAAAGCCTCCGGTTCTAGGAAATCGCATCACCATTGGCTTGCACGCCCGTCTTCACGCGGCCTCCGGCAAGCGGCAACTCGTGGCCGCAGCGTCGCGCAATATGCCCGCCAACAGGTGAAATTCCTTTTCGCGGGGGCTGTTGCGGCGCCATACCAGGGCGATGTCGCGCGAGGAGCGGTCCGATTCCAGCGGGCGGGCGGTGATGTTGGTATGTTCCAATATGCCGCCGGCGATCGCCATTTCCGGGATCATGGTGACGCCCAGTCCATTGTCGACCATCTGGATCAGCGTATGCAGCGACGTGCCCATCATCGTCGCGCTGGCGCGCAGGTCCGGGCGGTTGCAGGCGGCCAGCGCATGATCCTTCAGGCAATGGCCGTCCTCCAGCAGCAATAATTTGCTTTCGTCGATCATGCCCGGCTTGATCCATTCGGGCGGATTGCTGGGTTCATCCTTCGGGAAGGCGACATAGAGCCGGTCCTGAAACAGGATTTCGCTGTCCAGTTCGCCCATGGCGAAGGGCAGGGCCAGCAGCACGCAATCGACATTGCCGTGGCGCAGCGATTCGATCGCCGCCTGACTGGTTTCTTCGCGCAGATAGAGTTTGAGTTCGGGCCGGTCGGCGCGCAGCCGGGGCAGCAGACGCGGCAGCAGGAAGGGGGCGATGGTCGGAATCACGCTCATGCGCAACTCGCCGGTCAATGGCTTGCCCGATGCTTCGGCGATGGCGGCCAGTTCCTCCGCCTCGCGTAGGACGCGATGCGCCTTTTCCACGATGCGGTCGCCCAGCGCCGTGAAGCGCACCACGCGGCGGGTGCGTTCGACCAAAGTGACGCCGATCAGCGATTCCAGTTCGCGGATGCCCGCCGACAGGGTCGACTGGGTCACGAAACAACTGTCGGCCGCCTTGCCAAAATGGCCCTGTTCCTTCAGCGCCACCAGATATTGCAGTTGCTTCAGAGTGGGCAGGTAACTGGACATTTATCGGATTCCTCGATCAGAAATCCGAATATAAGAGTTTTACCCGATATATCCAAGATATTTGGCGACGCCGAACAGCGAGGTGAGCGTCAGGATGACGCCGACCGCGGTGAACAGCAGGCGCGGCGCGACATGGCGGGCCAGCATCGCGCCGAATGGCGCGGCCACGACGCCGCCGATCAGCAGGCCCAGCGTGTATGTGGTGAAGGTTTCCCAGCCCAGGTGGAACAGGAAGGTCAGGCTGATCGCGGTGGTCAGGATGAATTCGACCGAATTGACCGTGCCGATGGTGTGGCGCGGGCTGGACCCCTGAAGCAGCAGGTTGGAGGTGACGACCGGACCCCAGCCGCCGCCGCCCGACGCATCCATGAAGCCTCCGACCAGCCCCAGCGGCGTCACCCATTTGGGATCGCGCGGTTTGGGCGGCAGGTGGAAGCCGCGCCAGATGAGGTAGAGGCCGATCGCCGCCAGATAAGTCTGGACGAAGGGTTTGACGACCGCGCCATCGATGTTCGACAGCAGATAGGCGCCGGTCACGCCGCCGATCACGCCCGGGACGATGAGTTTGGCGAAGAGTTTCCAGTCGACGTTGCGATGCAGGATATGGCTGATCGCCGAAACGCCGGTGGTGAAGGTTTCGGCGACATGGACGCTGGCCGATGCGCGGCTGGGCGGAACGCCGAGCGCGAGCAGGAGCGTGCTGGAAATGACGCCATAGGCCATGCCCAGCGCGCCATCGATGATCTGCGCGCCGAAGCCAACGAGGATGAAGGGCCAGATGTCGCCGAAATTGGCGATTAACATGTCGATCATCCGCTACCCTTCATTTCGATTGTCTACCGTCATGATTGGAATATCCCGGCGCGCCAAGCAAGTTTCTATTTGCGGGCAAAAAGCGGGGATGCCGCCGCCATCTGGAAATGGACACGCATTTCCCTTATATGCGTTGCTCATAACAACGCTTGGAACGATCAGGGACGCTTGCATGGTGCGCAACCTCATTGCCTATCTGGATTCGGTGAAAAGCCGTGATCCTGCGCCGCGTTCCCGTGCCGAAATCCTGCTTTATCCCGGCGTCTGGTCGCTGGCCTTCCATCGCGTGGCGCACCGGCTCTATCGGGCGCGGCTGTTCTTCCTTGCCCGCGCGGTGAACCATTTGTCGCGATTCCTGACCGGCAATGACATTCATCCCGGCGCGACGATCGGCAAGCGCTTCTTCATCGACCATGGCTTTACCGTGATCGGCGAAACGGCCGAGATTGGCGACGACGTCACCTTGTACCAGAATGTCACGCTGGGCGGTACGGACCCCGCCAACGGCATCGCCGGCAAGCGCCACCCCACGCTGCATGATGGCGTGATCGTGGGGTCGGGCGCACAGGTGCTGGGACCGGTGCAGGTGGGTACACGCGCGCGCGTGGGCGCCAATGCGGTCGTGACCAAGGATGTGGCCGAAGGGGCGACCATGGTGGGCATCCCGGCCCGCCCGATGCTGGTCGATGTGACCGCCTATCAGCGGGATTTCATGCCCTATGGCACGCCCTGCACCGATTGTTTCGACCCGGAAAAGCAGAAGCTGGAACTCCTTCAGTGCGAGGTGGAGCAGTTGCAGAAGCGGCTGGCCGAACTGATGGCGGAGCGCCAGACGCCGGTATTGCCCGCCGATGATGCGCCGCTGTTCAAGGAGCGCGGCCGGGCCTGATGACCAATGTGACGCCGTTTCCGGGCAATGGAGCGGGGCAGGTCGGGTTCGACCGGCTGGAATTGCAGCGGATCATGGATCTGTATGGCCGCATGGTGTCGGCCGGCCACTGGCGCGATTATGCGATGGACATGGGGCGCGAGGCGGCGATCTTCAGCGCCTTTCGCCGCAGCGCCGAACGGCCCGAATATCGGATCGAAAAGCGCCCGGCGCTGCGTCACCGGCAGGGCATGTGGGCGCTGGTGGGCGAAAGCGGGCAGGTGTTGAAACGCGGGCAGGAATTGCAGGGCGTGCTGGCCCCGGTAGAGCGCAAATTGCTGCGGATCGTGGAGGATTGAGGCATCGTAGCGTCATCTGGAACGGATGACGCTACGATGCGGATCTCAGGCGACCGCCCGGTCCAGATAGGGCAGGCGGTCGGTGATGCGCGGCGGCAATCCGCGCACGATCACGGCGCGGGCGTGATGCCACAGGGCCGACAGCAGCAGCAGGGCGGAGCCGATCACCAAAGTCGTGAGCGCCCAGGACATTTCCACCGCGCCGGCCTGCCGGAACAAGGCATAGAGGGCGAAAAGCACATAGGCGAGGCTGGACACCAGCAACGCGCGCCGGTCGATCGCCAGCGCAACGAGGCCGAAGGCGACATAGAGGGCGATCACCAGCAAGGCCCGGCCGACGCCGATCTGGTCGCCATTCAGCACCCCCAGCAGGTGGAAGAGCGAATGGGCGATCATCGGGGCGGCGGCCAGATGCAGCCAGAAGGCGACGTCCGAGCGGCGCGTCGTACGGGCGCGATCGCTGATGTCCCACCACATGGCGAGGGCGAAGATGGCGAGGCCGCCCGCCAGCAGCATCAGATAGGGCAGGGTGGGGCTGTCGGGCGACGCCGCCATGATCAGGCCCGCCACCACGCCAGCCGCAGCGACGGCGCCCGCCGCAACGGTGATCGGCACCATGAAGCGGCGCCAATGGAGCCAGGCCGCGAGGCCGCTGATGGCGGCGACACCGGCCATGATGAGTGAGGCCAGGCTGTCGCCCGCATGCGGGAAGGCGCGGATCGCCAGCGCGAACAAGGTGAAGCCGGTGCCGCCGACGAAGCCGGCCAGCAACAGGATGGAGGGCAGGGCCATGCGCCGCTGGCGCGTGAAATATTCGGCGAGGCCCCAACTGGCCGCCGCGATCAGCAGGCCGGACAGGAAGGCGGGTTCATGCTCCGCCGCGCCAAGGCGCATGCTGTTGCCCAGCCAGCCGACCGCGATCAGCAGGATGATGCTGGCGATCGACACGAAGATGTCGTTGAAGCCGGTGAGCAGGCGGAAATGTTCTTCGTCGACGACCGGGCTGGCGCGCAGCCGGGCGACATGGTCGCGCAGCGCCTGCGCCGCCTGAGCGGGGATGACCCCCGCCGCCACTGCATCCTGAAGATCGCTTTCGCTATACATCGTCCTGCTCCCGGGACTGTCCGAAGCACGATCATAGCATCACTGTATTGTTCTATCAATACAGTTGGGCGTGGCCTGTTCAGCGGGCTGCCAGATTGGCGACGCTGTCGTCCTGCTCCAGAAAGCTGCGCAGTTCGGCGATGAAGCGATCAAACTGGTCATGGTGCAGCCAGTGGCCGGCATCGGCGAATTCGATCAGGCGCGCGTCGCGGAAATGCCGCATGCGCCCATCCTTCGCAGGATTGGAGGCCCAGCTGTCGCGGCCAAGGCAGAGCAGGGTGGGGCAATCGATCCGCGACCAGAAGTCGGGCAGATCCATCTCGCCCTCCGCTCCGGGGGCCGTGGCGTTGAGATAGGGATCGAATTTCCAGCGATAGCTGCCATCTTCATTGCGGTTCACCCCATGGATGGTCAGGTGCATCGCCTGTTCGACCGACAGATGTTCGTTGCGTTCGCGCATCCGTCCGACGGCGGCTTCGATCGTGGGATAACGGCGCGGGGTGCGGCGGGCGCTGGCGCGGCGGCCGTCTATCCATGTGCGCCATATGTCGGGCGCGGATTGCTCCGCCTTTTCCAGCAGGCGGCCGGGCGACAGGCCCAGACCTTCGATCGCGACGACCTTGCGCAGCTTTTCCGGGAACAGCCCGGCATAGCGCAGGCTGATCGCGCCGCCCATCGAATGGCCAACGATCGTCACCGGATCGCGGTCCAGCAGGTCCACCAGTTGCGCCAGATCATAAACGAAATTGGCCATCATATAGGAGCCGTCGGACGACCAGGCGCTGTCGCCATGGCCGCGCAGGTCGAGCGCGATCACATGATAGTCGCGCGCCAGCGCCCGTGCCGTCCAGTCCCAACTGCGCGCATGATCGAACCCGCCATGGACCAGGATGAGGGGCGGTGCCGATGGATTACCCCAGTCGAGATAGTGGAGGCGTTGCCGCAGGGACGTGAAGAAATGCGACGTCGGGGTGAGCGCGGTCGGGCTGTCCATATTATCCTGCCGGCTTGAAACGAAAGATCATGCCTCCCCATTGGCGAACATCCTGTTCGTTGCAAGCAAAGAGCGCCGAAAATCGTCAATTTTTAAATATTTCGATCGCGCCCTTCCAAATCAAACTCAACAGGGCGGAAGAATAGAGTCCGGCCTGTCGCTATATGTGCCGCCGCCCATGCCATGGCGCACGGCGGCCACGGTGCGCGCCAGTTCAGCCTGGCGGAAGGGTTTGTCGAGCCGTGGACGCCTGCTGGCATGGGGCGGCAATTCGGCAAAGCCGGTGATGATGATGACCGGCAGATCGGGATGCAACTGTTCGATCGCATCGGCCAGTTGCGCGCCGGTCATGCCTGGCATGGCATGATCCGTCACCACCAGATCGACCATGCCCTGTTCCAGCAGGCGCAGCGCATCCGGGGCGGAGGACGCCTGAAACACGGTATGGCCCAACTCCTCCAGCATGCCGGCGGTGTTCGTCAGGACGAGATTGTCGTCATCGACCGCCAGGATGACCAGGGGCGCGTCCTGACCGGCCAATGGTTGCGCATCCTCCGCCGGAAAGGGCGAGGCGCTGTCGTCCTGCGCCACCGGCAGCCACAGCGCTACCGTGGTGCCCAGACCCGGTTGGCTGGCGATGGTGAGCGATCCACCGCATTGCTGGGCAAAGCCATGAACCATGGACAGGCCAAGCCCCGTCCCCTTGCCCACGCCCTTGGTCGTGAAGAAGGGTTCGCGCGCACGCTCGATCGTGGCGGCGTCCATGCCTTCGCCATTGTCGGTTACGCAAAGGCGGACATAGCGGCCCTCTGCCAGATCAGGCCGCTCGCCTGCCGACACCGCGATTTCGGCGGCGTCGATGACGATCCTGCCGCCTTCGGGCATGGCGTCGCGCGCGTTGACGGCCAGATTGAGCAGGGCCAGTTCCAGCTGCGCCGGATCGGCATAGGCGGTCTGCAACGCCAGCGGGAACCGTGTTTCAATGAGCGCCGACGCGCCCAGCGTGGTGCGCAACAGTTCCGCCATGCCCTGCACCAGCGCGACGCAATCGACGCTTTGCAGCTTCAATTCCTGCTTGCGGGCGAAGGCGAGCATGCGCTGGGTCAGCGTCGCGCCCCGGTCCGCCGCGGTCATCGCATTGTCCAGATAGCGGGCGATATCGCCGCCATTGGCCAGCCGCCGGCGCGCCAGATCCAGACTGCCCACGATCACCGCCAGCAGATTGTTGAAATCATGCGCGACGCCACCGGTCAGCTTGCCGATGGCGTCCATTTTCTGGGTTTGAAAAATGGCGTCGCGCGCCTCATCCAGCGCCCTTTGCGCTTCGCGCCGTTCGGTCAGGTCGCGGGTGATCTTGGCAAAGCCCATCAGCCGGCCGTCGGGCGCACGAATAGGATCGATCACCGCATTGGCCCAGAAGCGCGATCCATCCTTGCGGATGCGCCAGCCTTCCGATTCGAAGCGGCCTTCGCGCTGCGCCATGTGCAGCGCGCGCGAGGGCAGGCCGGCCAGCCGATCCTCCTCGCTGTAGAAGAGCGCGAAATTCTGACCGATAATCTCTTGTGCGCAATAGCCTTTTGCGCGTTCCGCCCCGGCGTTCCAGCTCGTCACCGTGCCGACCGGATCGATCATGTAGATGGCATAATCGGTCACGCTCTGCACCAGCATGCGGAACCGCTCTTCGCTTTCGCGCAGCGCCTCCTGCGCGGCGCGGCGTTCGGTCAGGTCGCGCGTCACCTTGGCAAAGCCCAGCAACTGGCCGTCGGGCGTGCGAATGGGATCGATCACCACATTGGCCCAGAATTGCGACCCGTCCTTGCGCACGCGCCAGCCTTCCGCTTCGAACCGGCCGTCATGTTCGGCGGTGTAGAGCGCCAGCGCGGGAATGCCGGTGGCCTGATCTTCGGGCGTGTAGAAGCGCGAGAAATGCTGGCCGATGATCTCGTTCGCCGCATAGCCTTTGAATCGGCGTGCGCCGGCATTCCAACTGATGACGATGCCATCGGGATCGAGCATGTAGATGGCATAGTCCGTCACGCTCTGCACCAGCAGCTCAAAGCGATTGTCGGCCTGTTCCAGTGCGGCAGTGATCATCATGTCCCCATTTGCGCGGCCCTTGTTCAGCCTGCTTTGCCTGTGGCAAACACGTATCTGCATCAGACGTTCCACAAATGACATGATCGGGCGAATTTCAGGCCCTTGACTCGCGCGGCCCTGCTGCCCACCACGGCCCGACAATTGGGACAGGATGGCATGGTGGAAAAGGCGACGATCACGGTCATTGGCGAAGCGATGCTGGAACTCAGCCGGGGCGAGGGGGATGGCTGGAACCTGCGCTATGGCGGGGACGTCATCAATACCGCCGTGCATCTGGCCCGATCGGGCGATCATGTGCGGTTGGCCAGCGCGCTGGGCGCGGACCCGATGAGCGCGCAATTGCTGAGCCAGTGGCAGGCCGAAGGCGTCGACACCGGGCTGGTGATCGCGGCGAAAGGACAGCTGCCCGGCCTCTATGCGATCGAAACCGATCCCGATGGCGAGCGCAGCTTCCATTACTGGCGTAGCGAAGCGGCCGCGCGGCGCATGTTCGACCTGCCCGAAAGCGCCGATATGGTGGCGCAGGCGGCGCAAACGGACCTGCTCTATTTTTCGCTCATTACGCTGGCGATTTTGCCCGATGCGGGGCGTGAGGCGTTGCTGGCGCTGGCGGCGCAGGTGAAGGCAGGGGGCGGCAAGGTCGCCTTTGACGGCAATTACCGGCCGCGCTTGTGGAGCGACGCGGCGACGGCCTGCCAGTGGCGCGACCGGGCGATCGCGCTGTGCGACATCGGCCTGCCGACGCTGGCCGATGAAGTGGAGATGGGCGAGGCCGATGACGCGGCCGACGCGGCGGCGCGCTGGGGCGCGGGCGCGGGGCGAGAAATCGTGGTGAAGCTGGGCGGTGACGGCTGCCTGGTCGATGGGGCGATCGTGCCGATCCCGCAAAAGCTGAGCGTGATCGATTCGAGCGGGGCGGGGGATGCCTTCAACGGTGGCTATCTCCACGCCCGGCTGGGCGGCGCGGAGCCGAAGGACGCGGCGCTGGCCGGGCATCGGCTGGCGGGCTGGAACATCGGCCGTCGCGGCGCCATCCCGCCCAGGGACGCCGACGCGCCTTATTGAAGGCGCGCGGCGGCCGTTGACGCGGGTTCAAGCCGCAGCTAAGGCCGGGTGCGCAGCGCGGTTAGCGTCTTGCGGGTGTAGCTCAATGGTAGAGCAGCAGCTTCCCAAGCTGACGACGGGGGTTCGATTCCCCTCACCCGCTCCAAAATCCCTTTCTATCGTGATTTGAAGCAACGATCCGGTCAGCCGACCTGTCGTTTCGCCAGTTTACGCGCCAGCGTGCGGCGGTGCATGCCAAGGCGGCGGGCGGCTTCCGATATGTTGAAGTCGCTGTCTTTCAACACTTCATGGATATGTTCCCATTCCAGCGTCTTGATGGAGGTGGGGCGGGGGGCAAGTGGGGCTTCCGGGTCGCCGCCCGATCGCGCGAAAGCGGCTTCGATATCGTCGGTGTTGGATGGCTTTGCGAGATAGTTGGTCGCGCCCAGCTTGATCGCCTCGACCGCCGTGGCGATGCTGGCGAAGCCGGTCAGCACGACGATCAGCATCGCCGGGTCATGGGCATGCAGCGCCTGCACGCAGGCGAGTCCCGATTGCGGGCCGAGCTTCAGGTCGACGACGGCATAGCCGGGGCGATTGTCGGCCAGCAGGGCGGTGACGCCTTCCAGACTGTCGGCCGCCAGCACATCATAGCCGCGCCGTTCGAAGGAGCGTTTGAGCGTGCGCGCAAAGCCTTCGTCATCCTCGACGATCAAAAGCTGCTTTTCATTCGCCATCGCTTTCCTCCTCCAGCGCCAGCGTTGCGAAAGGCAGGCGTAACTGGACCATCGCGCCGCCGTCCGCCCCGTTGCTGGCGTCGACGCGGCCGCCCAGCTTGCGCACGACATTGAACACCAGAAACAGGCCCAGCCCGCCACCCTGCCGGCCCTTGCTGGACCGATAGGGTTTGCCGACATCGGCCAGCATGTCCGGGCTGAACCCCCGGCCATTGTCGCGCACGGCGATGTGCAGCCATTGGCTGTCCCGGCTGATCATCATGTTGATATAGGTTGCGCCGGCTTCCCGCGCATTGTCCAGCAGGTTGGTGACGGCCTGACGGATCACGGGGTCCGCGACGATGCGGGGATAATCGTGCGGGCCGAAATCGCTGCGCAGCGCCAGGCCCGGATTGGCGGTGCGCCAGTCGCGGGCGATGACTTCCATGAAGCTGCGCACGTCGGCGACCTCGGGCGCTTCGCCGCGCGCTTCGCCGGCGGACATGAGGATGCCGGTCAGGATCGCCTTGCAGCGTTTTACCGCGGCCTCCATCTCCCCGACTTCCTCGACCAGCGTCGGGTTCTTGCGGATCTGGGGCATGTGCCGCCAGTCGCCCAGCACCACGGCGAGCTGGGCGAGGGGGGTGCCCAGTTCATGCGCCGCGCCCGACGCCAGCAGGCCCATGCGGACGATATGTTCTTCTTCCACCGCCTGTTGGCGCAGCCGGGCGAGATAGGCTTCGCGCTGCTGAAGATTGTGGGTCATGCGCGTCATGAACAGCACCAGCAATACCGCGATCATGATCAGGCAGATCAGCGTACCGACGATGTGCAGGTCGAACAAATGGCCTTCGAGCGGTTCGCTCAGGTCCAGCGGGCGATAGGCGATGGCCAGCATCGCCGCGCAGGCGGAGGAGACGGCGACGATGCCCCATACGCTCCAGCGATGCAGCAGCACCGCGCCCAGCGCCACCTGCACCAGATAGAGCGAGATGAAGGGATTGGTCGCCCCGCCGCTCAGATACAGCTGGGTGGTCAGCGCCAGCACATCGAACAGCAAGGACAGGAACAGTTCGGCATGGGTGATGTCGGCGCGGCGGCGCAGGATCATCAGGCTGCCGATGTTCATCAGCACCGCAATGCAGGGCACCACCAGCATCGACGTCAGCGGCAGGCGGATTTCCATACCAAAGTGGACGACCAATATGGTGGCGATCTGCCCGGCGATGGCGATCCAGCGCAATTGCACCAGCAGCGCCATGTTGCGCCGGCCGGCCGCGTCGGCAGGCCACTGGCTTGGCAGCCAGCGGATGCGCTTGGCGACGGGCGCGGTCATCCCCGGCGATCTTTTCCAGTCTGGCGCATGACCAGTATATAGGCGCCCACCGTCATCGCCGCCAGCACGAACCAGGTGATGGCATATTGCAGATGATTGTTGGGGAAGGCGATGACGGTCAGGCCGCCGACCGGCAGACCTGTTGAAGACGGGCCGGTGGGCGAGGGCGCCGCGCCGGCATCGATGAAATAGCTTTGTTCGACGCGATCGAGGCCGCGCGCCTTGGCGATGGCGGCGACGTCGCGCGAATGCCAGCGGTCGCCGGCCGGATCGTTGCTGCGCAGGAAGCCGCCGCACGGCTCGGTCAGGCGCAGCAGTCCCGTGACCTGCACCTGGCCTGTCGGGCGATCGTAGCGCGCCTTGCGGTCGGGCACGAAGCCGCGGTTGATGAAGGTGATGCCGCCATCGGCGCGGCGCAGCGGCGTCATCAGCCAAAAGCCGGGGCCGCGCACGGTGACGGCCTGCGTCAGGGCGGCCTTGTCATGGAGGAAGGCGCCGGTCAGCGTGACGCGGCGATATTCGTCATCCTTGGTGGCTGTGGCCGGCGCGGAAACGGGGGCGGCGTGGACGCGGGCGTCGACACGGGCGATCAGGTCGCGCTTCCAGGCGAGGCGTTGTACTTGCCAGATGCCGAGCGCGGAGAAACCGGAAAAGAGGATCAGGGCGATCAGCGTCAGCCCGATCAGGAAAGCCGGGGAGCGTGTGGCACGCCCCCCGGTGTTCGCCGTTGTCACGGCATTTCGCTCATGTTCGCCATGGCGTTCATGTCATGGCCGGCATTCATTTCACCGGTCATGTCCATATCGGCATGGGGCATCATATTGTTGTTCATATGATACATGACCCAGGTGGACCCTGCGAGGACGATGACCACCAGAACCAGCGTCAGCGCCATCGCCATGAACGACCAGCCGCCTTCGACGCGGGTGTTCATGTGCAGGAAGTAGATCATGTGTACGATCACCTGCACCGCCGCGAAGGCGATGATGACGAAGCCGGTCAGCTTGGGATCGCCCAGCGCGCCGGTCATCACCAGCCAGAAGGGAATGGCCGTCAGGATCACCGACAGGCCAAAGCCGATCATGTAGCTGCCGAAGCTGCCGTGCGATCCTTCTTCATGATGATCGTCATGGCCGTGCCCGTGGGCATCGTGGGGATGGACAGCGTCGCTCACCGCAGGACTCCCATCAGATAGACAAAGGTGAAGACGCCGATCCAGATGACGTCAAGGAAGTGCCAGAACATGCTGAGGCACATCAGGCGACGCTTGTTGGCGGGGATCAGGCCCTTCTTGGCGACCTGCACCATCAGCGTGATCAGCCAGATCGAACCGAAGGTGACGTGCAGCCCGTGGGTGCCGACCAGCGTGAAGAAGGCCGACAGGAAGGCCGAACGCTGCGGACCCGCGCCCTCATGGATGAGGTGGGCGAATTCATAGAGTTCGATGAACAGGAACGCCCCGCCGAACAGCAGCGTGATGAACAGCCAGCCCTGGGTGGCGCTGACCTTGTTCTTTTCCATCGCCAGCATGGCGAAGCCATAGGTGATCGACGAGAAGAGCAGCATCGCGGTGTTGATCGCGACGAGCGGCAGGTCGAACAGATCCTTGGGGCCGGGGCCGCCGGCGAAGCTGCCGCCCAGCACGGCATAGGTGGCGAAGAGGATGGCGAAGATGAGACAGTCGCTCATCAGGTACATCCAGAAGCCCAGCGAGGTGCTGTGCCCTTCGTGGAGGTGCGGTTCCTCGGGCAAATGATATGCCCGAGGTTCCGTGTTTGCAGTTGCGCTGCTCATGTCAGTCAGACTCCAGCGGCGAGGATGCGCGTGCGCTCTTCCTCGGTGCGCGTCACATCCTCGACCGGGATGTAGAAGTCGCGCTTGTAGTTGAAGGTGTGGAAGATGGCGAAGCCGACCAGACCGATGAAGCTGAGGCCCGCGAGCCACCAGATGTACCAGATCAGGGCGAAGCCGCACAGCGTCGACAGGGCGGCCAGGATGACGCCGGTGCCGGTGCTGCTGGGCATGTGGATCGCCTGATAGCCGGTCAGCGGACGCTGATAGCCATTCTTCTTCATGTCCGCCCAGCTGTCCGCATCATAGACGACCGGCGTGAAGGCGAAGTTATACTCGGGCGGGGGCGAGCTGGTCGCCCATTCCAGAGTACGGCCATCCCACGGATCGCCTTCCACCTTCAGTTCGTCGCGCTTCCAGATGGAGACGGCGAACTGCACCAGCATCGCGCCGATGCCGGCCGCGACGATGGCGGCGCCGATCGCGGCGATGACGAAGTAGATCTGGAGCGACGGATCGTCGAACACGCGCATGCGGCGGGTCACGCCCATCAGGCCCATGATGTACAGCGGGGTGAAGGCGAGCCAGAAGCCGATCTGCCAGCACCAGAAGGACACCTTGCCCCAGAACACGTTCAGCTTGTAGCCGAACGCCTTGGGCCACCAGTAGTTGATCGCCGCGAACAGGCCGAACAGCACGCCGCCGATGATCACATTATGGAAGTGCGCGATCAGGAACAGCGAGTTGTGCAGCACGAAGTCTGCGGGCGGAACCGCCAGCATCACGCCGGTCATGCCGCCGACTGTGAAGGTCAGCATGAAGGCCACGGTCCACATCATCGGCAGTTCGAAGCGAACGCGGCCGCGATACATGGTGAAGAGCCAGTTGAAGAGCTTGGCGCCCGTCGGGATCGAGATGATCATCGTCGTGATGCCGAAGAAGCTGTTGACGCTGGCGCCCGAACCCATGGTGAAGAAGTGGTGCAGCCACACGAGGTACGACAGCACCATGATGCAGCAGGTTGCGTAGACCATCGAGGTATAGCCGAACAGGCGCTTGCCCGAGAAGGTCGAGGTGACTTCCGAGAAGACGCCGAACAGCGGCAGGATGAGGATGTAGACTTCCGGGTGGCCCCAGATCCAGATCAGGTTCACGTACATCATCGGGTTGCCGCCGAAGTCGTTCGTGAAGAAGTTGGTGCCGGCATAACGGTCAAGCGACAGCAGGACCAGAGTGGCGGTCAGGATCGGGAAGGAAGCGACGATCAGGATGTTCGCGCAGAGCGAGGTCCAGGTGAATACCGGCATCTTCATGAGGGACATGCCGGGCGCGCGCATCTTCACGATGGTCGCGATCAGGTTGATGCCCGACAATGTCGTGCCCACGCCCGCCACCTGCAACGCCCAGATATAATAATCGACACCCGTGGCCGGGCTATAGTCGATCCCCGAAAGCGGCGGATAGGCGAGCCAGCCGGTCTGGGCGAATTCGCCCAGGAACAGCGATGCCATCACCAGCACCGCGCCGCCCGTGGTCATCCAGAACGAGAAATTGTTCAGGAAGGGGAAGCTGACGTCGCGCGCGCCGATCTGCAGCGGGACGATATAGTTCATCAAACCGGTGATGAACGGCATCGCCACGAAGAAGATCATGATCACGCCATGGGCGGTGAACACCTGGTCATAATGGTGGGCGTTGAGATAGCCTTCCGACCCGTTGAAGGCCAAAGCCTGTTGCAGGCGCATCATGACGGCGTCGGCAAAGCCGCGCAGGAACATGATGAGGCCCAGCACCATATACATGATGCCGATCTTCTTGTGATCGACGCTGGTGAACCATTCCTTCCAGAGATAGCCCCAGAGTTTGAAATAGGTGAGCGCCGCGACGACGGCCGCGCCGCCCAGCACCACCGCGCAGAATGTCGCGACGACGATGGGTTCATGCCATGGGAATGCATCCCATGTCAGACGACCGAAGATCATCTGTGCTGTTGTGAGTGTACCGGTCATATCTCTTACCGATGCTGCGCGTGCGCGTCAGCGCCGCTGTGAGAGGAATGATCGGCCGGGGCCTGTTCAGCACCGGGCGCGTCGGGGGCGGTTTGCTGGCCCTCGTTGCGTTCGGTCTGGTCGATCACATGGCTGTTGGGGAAGTCGTACTGAAGACCCTCAATGTCCTTGGCCGATTCCTTGCCCGCGCCGCCCATCTGGTTGATGTGCATCAGTTCGCCCATGCACCGCTGGCCCGGCTTGGGGCAGAGGTTGACGATGGCGTCGAACAGCTTGGGGTCGGCAGCCGAGAAATAGGCGACGGGCGCCTTCTCGCTAGGCTTGGCGAGGGTCTGATAGACGGTGCGGTCCAGAGACGCGCCGCCGGCCTTCACCTTGGCGACCCAGGCGTCGAAGCCGGCCTGGTCCAGCGCCTTGTAGCCAAAGCGCATATGGGTGAAGCCTGCGCCCGAATAGTTGGCCGAGAAACCGGTGCCGGTGACGGGCTTGTTGGCGACGGCGTGGAGCTGGGTCTTCATGCCGGGCATGGCGTAGATCTGGCCGGCGAGTTCGGGAACGTAGAAGCTGTTCATCACGGTCGATGCAGTGATGTCGAAGCGGACCGGAACATTGGTGGGCAGGGCCAGTTCATTGACCGTGGCGACGCCCAGTTCGGGGTAGATGAAGAGCCATTTCCAATCGAGCGCGACGACCTGGACGGTCAGCGGCTTGACCTTGGGGTCGATCGCCGTCTGCGCATCGATCCGGTCGAGCGGACGATAGGGGTCCAGCTTGTGGGTGCTCACCCAGGTCAGCGCGCCCAGAGCGATGATGATCAGCAGCGGGGCCGACCAGATCAGAAGCTCGAGCTTGGTGCTGTGATCCCAGTCGGGATCATAGTCCTTTTCCGTCGCTTCGTTCGTGGCGCGATAGCGCACCGCGAACCAGACGACCATGGCCATGACGGGGATGACAATGAGGAGCATCAGCGCGACCGAGATCAGGATCAGGTCGCGTTGTTGCACCGCAATGTCGCCCGACGGGTTCATCACGACCCAGTTGCAGCCCGCCAACGGCGCCGCAAGGATCGGAGCGGACCAGCGCAAGAGCCTGATCCATTTGGGTGAGTGAGGGTGTGACATGGCGCGCGACTAATCCTTCCGCAGCGAGTCTGCCAGTGGGCAATTTGTCCAATTGTGTGCGGACGCAAAAAATGTTTGGACTATGGGATACTGCTTAGACTCTGCGTGTTTTCTGTTATGCTGTGATTCCACGGCCACTGGCAGACGATATAAGAACCGCACCGGTGGCCTTGCCAAGGAGCGGATGTCTATGAGTTCTGGGGCCATTGCCTTCACCTCCACGCCACTTGAGGATGATGCGCGCAAGATCAACGCGCGCGACCATTCCATCGCGCCGGGTGACATTTCCATCGGGGTGATCATCGGTCGCACCTCCGAATTTTTCGATTTCTTCGTTTACGCCATCGCCTCGGTGATCGTGTTCCCGAGTCTCATCTTTCCCTATGTGGATGCGCTGACCGGCACCCTTTATTCCTTCGCGATCTTCGCCGTCGCCTTCATCACCCGGCCGCTGGGATCGCTGATCTTCATGGCGATCGACCGGCGCTATGGCCGCGGCACGAAACTGACCGGCGCCCTGTTCCTGCTGGGCAGCTCCACCGTCGCCATCGCCTTCCTACCGGGATATGAAACGATTGGCCATTATGCCGCGGTCGTTCTGATCGTTTTGCGGGCGGCGCAGGGCATTGCGCTGGGCGGCACCTGGGACGGTCTGGCCTCGCTATTGTCGCTCAACGCACCGCCACATCAGCGCGGCTGGTACGCCATGGTGCCGCAATTGGGCGCGCCGCTGGCGCTGCTGGTGGCGAGCGGCCTGTTCGCCTTCTCGATCCTGAACATGACCGAGGCGGATTTCCTCGACTGGGGCTGGCGCTATCCCTTCTTCGTCGCCTTTGCGATCAACGTCGTGGCGCTGTTCGCCCGGCTGCGCATCGTGGTGACGCATGAATTCGAACGGCTGTTCGAACAGAAGGACCTGCAACCCTCGCCGGTGATCCCGACGGTGAAGAAGGAAGGGCGCAACATCATCATCGGCGCCTTCGCCCCGCTGGCCAGTTTTGCGCTGTTCCATATGGTGACGGTGTTCCCGCTCAGCTGGGTCGCCTTGTTCACTGATCAGCCGCTTGACCGCTTCCTGATCATCGAAATGATCGGCGCATCGGTTGGGCTGCTCGCCATCGTCGTCTCCGGCTTCATCGCCGACCAGATTGGTCGCCGCTCGCTGCTGGGCTGGTCGGCCGGCGGCATCGCGATCTTCGCTCTGATGGCGCCGCTGCTGCTCAATGGCGGCGAACTGGGCGAAGTGGCCTTCATGATCCTGGGCTTCATGCTGCTGGGCCTGTCCTTTGGTCAGTCGTCGGGCGTCGTGGCGTCCAACTTCGCGACCGAGGCGCGCTATACCAGTTCGGCGCTGACGTCCGACCTTGCCTGGCTGGTGGGCGCTGGCTTCGCGCCGTTGCTGGCGCTGCTGCTGTCGGTCAAGTTCGGGCTGGCGGCGTCGGGCATCTACCTGTTGTCGGGGGCGGTCGCGACGATTGCGGCTCTCTACATCAACAAGGAACTGGCCGGCCGCGACCGTTAAGCGGCTGTTTGAAAATGCGCCCTTTCGCGCATTTTCCAAACAGGCTCTAAGCGGCGTCCCGCATGCGCTGAAGCGCCTTTCGGTCGAACCATCCGGTCAGGCCAGGGCGCGGACGCCAGCGGGGCAGCCACTCGCCATAGAGACTCGCAAGACGCGCGGGGAGGCCGGCCGGTCCCTCGCGCGTCATGATGTCGGATACGATCCGGTTCTGGAAGAAGCGCACCGAATAGTTGATCAGCCTTTTATATTGCATGGCCCAGGTTGAGGGACGGGCGATGCTGACCTGTTCGGCCAGGAAGCCCGCGCCGTCGCAATGGCGCACCCGGTCATGCACCCAATGGCTGTCGTCCATAAGGTCGGTGTGCGCCCAGGCGGCGACCAGCCCGTCATCGCCGATCAGATCGTCGGGCAGGCGCAGACCGCGCGCGCGGATATCGGCGACGAAACGGCCCGACAGCGCGTAAAGATCGCCAAATAATCCGCCTTCGGCCTTCAGCCCCTCACGATAGACATGCGCCATGCGGCCATTCATCGGCATCCCGGCGGAGGCATTGGCGTTTGGGTGGGCGGCAAGGTCCGCCACCAGCGCGTCGAAGGAGCCGGGAGTGATTTCCGCGTCGCCATCCATGAAGATGACGGCGTCTTCCGCGCCGGTCAGCAGATGATGGACGGCGTGGTTCCAGGTGCGCGACTTGCCGCCCTGCGCGATGTCGTGGACGATGACATGGGGGCGGCCGCCCGCCGCCGCCTTCGCCCGCTCGACGGTGGCGTCGGTGGTGCCGTTCACCAGCACATGAAAGATTGTGTCCGCCCTGTCGAGCGGCAGGGAGGCGAGGCAGAGGCCGATCCGTCGTTCCTCCTGATGCGCGAAGATGGCGACGGTGAGAGTCATGGGATTAGCGGAAATCCCAGCTTTGCTGGCCATGTTGCGTGGCGTCCAGTCCTTCGGCCTCGGTCTGTGCGCTGACCCGCATCGGGATGAGGACCGACACGATCAGCGCCGCGATGGCGCTGCCGACCAGGCCCCAAAGCGCTACGACGACCACGCCGATGACCTGGCTGAGCAGCGCGCCGGACAGGCTGATGCCGCCTTCGAAGCCCACGCCGCCCAGCAAGGGCAGGACGAAGAGCGGCAGCAGCAGCACGCCGGTCATGCCGCCAAGGCCATGGATGACGAAGATGTTCGCGCCATCGTCGATCCGGCGACCGATCAATGCCGCGCCCAGCCGGCAGATGACGGCTGCGCTCAGGCCGATCAGCATCGCGCCGCCGGTGCCGACCAGCGCAGCGGAGGCGGAGATGGCGGCGATGCCCGCCAGCGCGCCGGACAGGACGCCGGTCGCGCTGCTGCGCTTTGCCGTCAGCTTGTCGATCAAGGCCCATGTCAGCGCGGCGGTGCAGGCGGCAAAATGATGGTTCAGGATGGCGGTCGCGGCGTCATCAGTCGCGCCCAGCGCCCAGCCGCCGACCACGCCCGACAGGCCGATCCACAGCAGCGCGCCGCCCGCCATGCCCAGCACTGGCGCATGGCCGGGATCGGAATGTTCGCGCCGCGCGCCGGCGATCAGCGCCAGCGCCAGCCCGGAAAAGCCCGCCAGCCCATGCACCACCAATCCGCCGGAAAAATCCATGACGCCAAGGTTCGCCAGCCAGCCGCCGCCCCACGCCGCATGGGCGACCGGCACATAGACCAGCAGCAGCCACAATGGCGTGAAGAGCAGCCACCAGCCGATCGGCGTGCGCTCCGCCACCGCGCCGACCAGCAAGCTGGCGGCAAGTAGGGCAAGGGCCAACTGAAACAGGACAAAGGCCGATTCGGGGATGGTCAGCCCGTCGCGCAATTGCGCCAGATTGGCGAGCAGCAGATTGGACCCGCCGCCCAGCCAGTCGCCGCCGGGCGCATAGACAAGGCTGTAGCCTGCAATCGCCCATGTCAGCGACGCGGCTGCGACAACGCCTGCGCCCTGCGCCATCACAGCCAGCGCGCTGCGCACATTTACCCCGCCCGCATGGCGCAGCATCAGCCCCGGCAGCGCAGCCAGCAGCACCAGCAGCGCGCACAGGATGGTCCATCCCGTATCGCCGCTGTCGGCCGCCGCCACCTGCGCCAGGGCAGGCTGGGGCAGCGCCAGCGCGGTGATAAGAGGAAGGGCAAGGGAAAGGCGCATCGACGAAACCTGCCTGTGGTTGGGGGCCTGTTTAAACAGGGCTGTCAGAATTGGCAGCGGTCTAGCGCAGGGCTGGTAAAGTTTTCGATAAGCAAGGCGCGCGCCAAGCCACCATCCCTTCACCGCCTCCCCATCAACTCCCGGATCACGCCCCAATAGCCGCGCGTGACATGCGCATCGGCCGCATAGATCGGATCGCGCATCAACTCCCCGTGCAATGTCCGCAGATTATGACCGGGAACGGAGGGGAAAAGATGATGTTCCAGATGATAGCTGACGTTGATCGGGCCGATCAGCAGGCGGTCCAGCATAGTGGGAATGACGGTGCGGGTGCCGTTCAGTTCGCGCGTGTCGGCCACGCCATTATGTTCGGCCATCGCGCGGATGCGGTTGAAGATGTTGGCCCAGAGATATTGGGGGATCAGGAACAGCCCCAATATCTGCCAGCGCCAGGGCGACCAGAGGATCAGGCCGTAAACAACCACCGCCCACACGACATAGCGGATGCGCAGCGAGAGCGGGAAATTATAGCCGAAGCGGCCGGGATTGTGGAAATTGGCGAGCGGCGACCAGACCCGCGCGGCGCGGGCGACGCGATAATAGTTGAGACCGAACAGGCTGCGCCAGAACAGGCGCACCATGCCCCGGCCGCTCTTGGGGAAATGCTGGTCGGGGTCTTTGCGCTGGACCCGATAATCATAGTCCTGCGGCGTATTGGTATGGCGATGATGCACCATATGCGCGACGCGATACAGGTGGATGGACAGGCTGAGCGGATAGGCGACGAACAGGTCGCCGATCAGGTCGTTGATCCGCCGGTTGCTGAACAACAGTCCATGGCAGGCTTCGTGCATCATCACCGCCAGACACTGGATGCGGGTGCCGATGGCGATGCCGGCGAGCAGATAGACGGCGATATGATCGGCCCGGATCGCGATCACGCAGGCGGCGACCATCACCAGCCATTGAAACGTCAGCAGCAGCGCGTTGCGCATATTGGGCACGACCGACAGGCGTCGGACGAGGGGCAGGGCGTTGCGCCGTGAATAACGATATCCCGGCGGCCGCTCGCTGGCGATGTGTTGCATGGGCCTCATGTCTCCGAACGCGGCAGCCACTAAAGTCTGTTTGAACAATGCGCGAAAGGGCGCATTTTCGTTGCGGCCCCGGTCCGCGCCAGAGGCGCATTTCCAAACAGACGCTCAGGCCAAACTATGAGTGGCGCGTGGCAGGGTCAAGCGAAGGGAACAAGCCCTTCAATAGCCCTCGCCGCCGCATAGCACGCGGCCGACGCCGCGATTGTCGACGCTGCACGCAGGTTTGCCGGCGATGGTGACATTGCCGGATCCGGTGGCGATGATCTTGGCCGTGACGTCGGTGGTCAGGGTCAGGCTGCCCGCGCCGTCATTGGTGATGGTCGCCTGCCGCGCCCGCAGCGGCTCGGCGGCGATGCTGCCGGGGCCGGAGAGGCGGATAGTGGCGACACCGGCCCGGCCATTGAGCGCCACGCGCCCGCCGCCCGCCATCGTCACGCCGATCTGGTCGAGGTCGACCGTCGCCACGCTGACATCGCCATTGCCGCCGACAATGATCTCGCCGCGCAGCCCCTTCATCCGGTTGATCGCCAGCGATCCGCCACCCGCCAGCATCACCCGCTCCAGCGCGCCGGTCGACAGGCGCAGCGTGGCCGCGCCGCCGCTCTTTGCGCCACTGCGCGCGCGATCGGCGGTGATCGTCAGCAACCGGCCCGATACGTCCAGCTTCAGCCGGTCGAGCATCGCCTGATCGCCCTCCGCCCGCGCCGATGCGCCAGCGCCGGTGGTCAGGATGATCGTCACGGGCGCTTCGACCCGGATCGCGTCGAAACTGGTGATGGTGAAGCCGCGCGTCGCCGCACCGGCGGGCGCGGCGATCATCAGGCCGGCAATCAGACCCGCCGCGCTCAGGGTGCGCAGCGCGCTTCGCCCGGTCCCACACCCTTGGTCGTGCATTGCGCCTTGCCCTTCACCGTCACGTCGCCCGGTCCCATGATGCTGATAGCGACCTGGCCGTCGGAGGCAATGTCGATGTCGCCCGCGCCCAATATGTCGATCTTGGCGCGGCCGACTTTCAGCGCTTCTGCGTCGATATCGCCCGCGCCAGTGATGGACAGGGTCGCTTCGTCGGCGGCGCCGACGATCTTGACCGATCCCGCGCCGGTAATGTCGGTGCTGAGCGATTTCAGTTTCACCGCGCCGATGCGGAAATCGCCCGCGCCGGTGAGCGAGAGGGACAGGCTGTCGCCTTCCGCCTTGTCGAGGTCGAAATCGCCCGCGCCGGTCAGGTCCGCCGATCGGATGGCGGGCATGGTGACATGGACGGTCGCGCCCTTGTCGCCATTTTTGCGGCCCCAGTTCCAGTCGCCTTTCGACTTGCGGCCGATCACCAGGGTTTCGCCCTTAACCTTGATATCGAGATCGGCGACCGCCTGCGCATCGCCATCGGCCCTGACCGAGAAGGCGCTGCCGATGGTGACGGCGACATTATCCGGCCCGGTCGCGTCGATCGCAGTGAAATCCTTGAGGCTCGACCAGTCCTGTGCCGAACGGGCGACTTCATCGGCGGCGGGCGTTTCATCCGTGCGCGAACAGGCGCTGGTCGACAGGGCCAGGCCGGACAAGGCTAGCGCGATCAGCGGAAGGGAGCGGGGCATCATCTGTCTCCTATGTGTATTGTCATAATAATACACACTTGATGTAGCGGTTCCAAGCCCCTTGTTCGTCGGACTTCTTCAAGCAAGATTAGTATATTGAAATCGCGGAGTCTCCCCCATGCGCCTCTCCCTCATCGCCCTGCCATTGCTGGCGCTTGCCGTCCCGGCCCATGCTGCAACCAGCGCCGAAACCAATGAAGAGAAGGGCGCGCGCTGGTGGAGCCATGTGCAGGCGATCGCCAATGACGGGATGGAAGGGCGCGGCACCGGCACGCCGGGCTATGATCGCGCGGCCGACTATGTGATCGGCCAATTGCAGGCGCTGGGGCTGAAGCCCATGGGCGTGGACGGCTACAAGCAGCCGGTCGCCTTTGTCGAGCAGATCATCCAGTCGGACCAGAGCAGCGCTTCGCTGGTCGGGCCGCAGGGGGAGGTGAAGCTGGCGGTGCCGGGCGACCTCATCTTTTCGGGCGGCGGCGGGCCAGTGCCTGAAAGCATCGACGCGCCGATGGTGTTTGCCGGCTATGGCCTGCATTTGCCCGAAGCGGGCCATGATGATTTTGCCGGGCTGGACCTGAAGGGCAAGATGGTCGTGGTGCTGTCTGGCGGGCCGGCGACGATTTCGGGCGCGCTCAAATCGCACGCCCGGTCGGAACGGGCGCACTGGCTGGCGCAGCAGGGGGCGATCGGCCTCATTACGCTGGTGACGCCGGGACAGGTGGAAATTCCATGGGTGCGCCGGGTCGCGCTCGCCAGTGCGCCGGCGCTTTATTATGCCGATGCGGCGCTGCGTGATACGGGCGCGGCTTTCCTGGGCGCGCAGTTCGATCCGGCCAAATCGGCCATGTTCTTCGCAGGAACGGGGCAGGATTTCGCAAAGATCGCCGCCGCCGCCGATGCTTCCGCACCGGTCGCCAGTTTCCCGCTGACGCTGCGCTTCAAGGCGCAGGTGGCGGCCAAGCGTCGGGACCTGTCCTCGCCCAATATCGTGGCGGTCATGCCTGGCAGCGATCCGAAGCTGCGCAGCGAATATGTCGTCCTGTCCGCTCATCTGGACGGCTATGGCATCGGCACGCCGATGAAGGGCGACGCCATCTATAATGGCGCGTTCGACAATGCGTCGGGCGTCGCCAGCCTGCTGGAAATCGCGCGGACGCTGAAGGCCGGGAAGGAGAAACCGAAACGCTCGATCCTGTTCACCTTCGTCACGGCGGAGGAAAAGGGACTGCTGGGTGCGCGCTATTTTGCGCGGCGGCCGACCGTGCCGCAGAAGGCGATCGTCGCCGACCTTAATTTCGACATGGCGCTGCCCATCTTCCCGCTGACCGCCGTCACGCCGATCGGCTATGATCAGAGCAGTCTGGGGCAGGATGCGTCGGCGGTCAGCGCTGCGATGAACCTGCCGATCACGCCGGATCCCTTCCCGGATCGCAATGTCTTCATCCGGTCGGACCAATATGCCTTCATCCGCGAAGGCATCCCTGCGCTGTTCTTCAAATATGGGTTCAAGGCGGGCACGCCCGAAGCGGAGACGGAAAAGGCGTGGCGCGCCAACCTCTATCATTCGCCCTTCGACGATTTGAACCAGCCGGTGCTGCCGGCCGAAACGGCGAAGCTCAACGACTATGTCACCGCCGTCACGCTGCGCGTCGCCAACAGCCCGGCGCGCCCGGCCTGGAATGCGGACAGCTTCTTCAAGCGCTTTGCTAAATAGGAGCTACGCTTCAAATATACTCCGTTCGCCCTGTTCGACCGAGACACTTGTCTCGGCCGAATGTCGAAGGGCTGTACTTCCTTTCAAAGCTCAAAGGAAAAACAGGGCTTTGACAAGCTCTCCTGAGCGAAGTCGAAGGGCCGAACGGGGGACTTTTGATCTGGTGTATGCCGCGTCACGCGGCCCGCTCATACAGTTCCAGCGGCAGGCCGTCGGGATCGGTGAAGAAGGTGAAGCGCTGATCGGTATAGGGATCGATGCGGATGGGTTCGCACGCCACGCCCGCTGCGCTCAGCCGCGCGACCTCCGCATCGATATCGTCGATCAGGAAGGCCAGATGGCGCAGGCCGCAGGCTTCCGGGCGGCTCGGCCGGGAAGGGGGTGTGGGAAAGGAAAATAGCTCGATCTGGGCGTTGCCCGCGTCGAGATCGCATTTCCACGATTCCCGTTCGGCGCGCCATACTTCGCGGATGACGGGAAAGCCCAATATGTCGCGATAAAAAGCGCGGGAGCGTTCATAGTCGGAACAGATGATGGCGATATGGTGGATGCAGCGCATGGCGGCGGCTTAGCCCATAATCCCGACGCTTGGAACAGGCGCGCAACCTTGCCCTTTTGCGCCCCGGCGCGTAAGGCGCGCGCGTCATGACTCGCTCCCTCACCTTCGCCATCCCCAAGGGCCGCATCCTGGATGAAGCGCTGCCCCTGCTCGCCAAAGCCGGTATCGAACCGGAGGCGGAGTTTCATGACAAGAAGAGCCGCGCGCTGCGGTTCGCCACCAACCGGCCCGATGTGTCGATCATCCGCGTGCGCGCGTTCGACGTTGCCACCTTCGTCGCCCATGGCGCGGCGCAGATCGGCATCGTCGGCTCCGATGTGGTGGAAGAGTTTAACTATTCCGAACTTTATGCGCCCGTCGACCTCGACATCGGCCATTGCCGCCTGTCCGTCGCCGAACCGGTCGACGCCGCGGATGAAGATCAGGCGGCGATGAGCCATGTGCGCGTCGCGACCAAATATCCGCACCTCACCCGTCGCTATTATGAAGCGCGGGGGCTTCAGGCCGAATGCGTGAAGCTGAATGGCGCGATGGAACTCGCGCCCTCGCTCGGCCTGTCGCGCCGGATCGTGGACCTGGTGTCGTCGGGCGCGACGCTCAAGGCCAACGGCCTGGTGGAAACCGACATCATCATGCAGATTTCGGCGCGCCTGATCGTCAACCGCGCTGCGTACAAGATGCGCTCGGCCGAACTGACGCCGCTGATCGATGCGTTTCGCGCCGCCGTGGGGGTGAAGGATGCCGCTTAAGCTCTCCACCACCGATGCCGATTTCGCGTCCGCCTTCACGGCGCTGGTCGATGCCCGGCGGGAAGCGGACGAGGATGTGTCGCGCGATGTGACCGCGATCCTGAAGGCCGTGCGCGCCGGGGGCGATACGGCGCTGGCCGATTATACCCGGCGTTTCGACCGGCATGACCTGAACGTCAGCGGGTGGGCCGTTACCCCGGCGGAAACCCGCGCCGCGCTCGATGGCCTGTCGACGGAATTGCGTGACGCGCTGGAACTCGCGGCCGCGCGCATCACCGCCTATCATGAAAAGCAGAAGCCGGTGGACAGCGACGGTGTGGACAGCGCCGGCGTACGGCTGGGCGCGCGCTGGAGCGCGGTCGACGCCGCCGGTCTCTATGTGCCGGGCGGGCGCGCCGCCTATCCCAGTTCGCTGCTGATGAATGTGATCCCGGCCAAGGTCGCGGGCGTGCAGCGCATCGCCATGGTCACGCCGACCCCCAATGGGGAGATCAACCCGCTGGTCCTCGCCGCCGCGCAAATTGCGGGGATAGAGGAAATCTGGCGGGTAGGGGGCGCGCAGGCCGTCGCCGCGCTGGCCTATGGCACCGACCGGATCAAGCCTGTCGACGTCATCACTGGCCCGGGCAACGCCTGGGTCGCCGAAGCCAAGCGCCAGCTTTATGGCGTGGTCGGCATCGACATGGTGGCCGGCCCGTCCGAGATCGTCGTCGTCGCCGATGGCAAGAATGATCCCGAATGGACCGCCGCCGACCTGCTCAGCCAGTCGGAGCATGATCCGACCAGCCAGTCGATCCTCTTTACGGACGATGCCGCCTTTGCCGATGCGGTCGCGCAGGCGATCGAGCGCCAGATACCGGCGCTTTCGACCAGCGCCGTCGCCCGCGCCAGCTGGGACGCCAATGGCGCGATCATCGTCGTGCGCGATCTGGATGAGGCGATGCCGCTGGTCGATCGGCTTGCCGCCGAGCATCTGGAGCTGGCCGTGGACGATCCCGACCGCTATTTCGCGCAGGTCCGCCACGCCGGTTCGGTTTTCCTGGGCCGGATGACGCCGGAAGCGGTGGGCGATTATGTCGCCGGGCCGAACCATGTTCTGCCCACTGGCCGCCGCGCGCGCTTCTCCTCGGGCCTGTCCGTGCTTGATTTCATGAAGCGCACCAGCTTCCTCAGCCTCACGCCCGCCGCCATCGGCGCGATCGGCCCCGCCGCCGTCGCGCTGGCGCAGGCCGAAGGGCTGCCCGCCCATGCCGCTTCAGTGGCCCTCCGTTTGAAATAAAAATCCGTTCGCTTCGAGCGAAGTCGAGAAGCCCGCGCGCAGCGGTCCTCGACAAGCGCGAACCGAACGGAGTAGGGACAGATTGATATGAAAGACCGCTCCAAATCCCGCTCCGCCGCGCGCCTTGCCGCGGTGCAGGCGCTCTACCAGCTCGAAATGGAGGGCACGCCGCTCCATATCCTGCTGCATGAATTTCATCAGCACCGCCTGGGCGCGACCATCGAAGACGTCACCTATGCGCAGGCGGAGGAGCCTTTCTTCGATGATATCGTGCAGGGCGTGGACCGTCGTCGCGGTGAGATTGACGCGCTGATCACGGCGCGCCTGTCCAGCGGCTGGAGCCTCGACCGGCTGGACAAGCCGATGCGCCAGATTTTGCGCGCGGGCGCCTATGAACTGCTGGCCCGCGCCGATATCGGCACCGGCACCGTCATCAGCGAATATGTCGATGTCGCCCACGCCTTTTACGACAAGCGTGAGGCGGGCTTCGTCAACGGCCTGCTCGACGGCGTGTCGAAGGATGTGCGCAAGTAAAGCCTCCCGCCGTCCGCCCGTATAGATAGGGATCATGTCCGCCGAATCCCGCTTCCTCACCCTGTTGCGCCTGCTCGCCCATGATCCGGCGGCGCAGGGGCTGATGGATGATGTCGCGGTGCTGCCGGTGGGCGATAGCCGCCTCATTCTGACCAGCGATACGATGGTCGAGGGCGTGCATTATCTCCCCACCGATCCGCCCGCCGATATCGGGTGGAAGCTGGCGGCGGTGAACCTGTCCGATCTGGCGGCGAAGGGCGCGCGGCCGGTGGGGTGCCTGCTGAACTACGCCTTGTCGGGCGACGAATCCTGGGACGAAGCCTTCATCGCGGGGCTTGGCGACGCGCTGGACCGACACGCCATGCCATTGCTGGGCGGCGACACGGTGAAGATGCCGGCCGGATCGGCGCGCAGTTACAGCCTGACCGCGATTGGCGAGGCGACCGGCATCGTCCCCACCCGCATCGGCGCGCAGCCGGGCGACCTGCTCTATGTCACCGGACCGGTGGGTGATGCGGGCGTCGGGCTGGCCCTGGCCAGCGCCGATCCGGCGGCGTCCGGTCCGCTGGTCGACGCCTATCGCCGCCCGCGTCCGCGCATTGCCGAAGGAGCGCTGATCGCTGCCGTCGCCACGGCGATGATGGATCTGTCCGACGGCCTGCTGATCGATGCCGCCCGCATGGCCCAGGCGAGCGGCGTCGCCGTCACCATCGATCATATCCCCCTGTCGCGCGCGCTGGAAAGGGCGCGGGGGGCAAGCGTGGCGGTGCAGATTGCCGCCGCCCGCGCAGGCGACGATTATGAGCTGCTGTTCGCCCTGCCGCGCGGGAAGACGCCGCCGGTGCGCGCCATTCCGGTCGGCCATGTAGCGGAAGGCGCAGGACTGACGCTGATGATCGACGGCGCGGTGATGCCCTTGCCAGACCGGCTCGGCTGGGAACATGATTAGGAACGCTGGGACAAAGCGTCCGGCTTGATCCCCCCGGCGGGCGGGCCTACACCGCTGGCCATGACCCAAGCATCTTATCCGGCGCTGCGCATGCGCCGCACCCGCGTTGCGGCCTGGAGCCGCGCCATGCACGCCGAAAATTGCCTGTCGCCCAGCGATTTCCTGTGGCCGCTGTTCGTCACCGAAGGCGAAGGCGTGGAGGAACCTGTCGCTGCGCTGCCCGGCGTATCGCGCTGGTCGGTGGACCTGATGGTCGCCCGCGCAAAGGAAGCGCGCGATTTGGGCATTCCCTGTCTGGCCCTGTTCCCCAATACGCAGGCCGACCGGCGCAGCGACGATGGCGAAGAGGCGCTGAACCCCGACAATCTGATGTGTCGCGCCATCCGCGCGATCAAGGATGCGGTGCCCGATATCGGCATCCTGACCGATGTGGCGCTGGACCCCTATACCGTTCACGGGCAGGACGGCCTGCTCGATGAGACGGGCTATGTCGTCAATGATGCGACGATCGACGTGCTGATCGGCCAGTCGCTCAATCAGGCGGCGGCGGGCGCGGACATCATCGCGCCCAGCGACATGATGGACGGGCGCATCGGCGCGATCCGCGAGGCGCTGGAGGAAAATGGCCACGCCAATGTCCAGATCATGGCCTATGCCGCCAAATATGCCAGCGCCTTTTATGGCCCGTTCCGCGACGCGGTGGGATCGCGCGGGTTGCTGAAGGGCGACAAGAAAAATTACCAGATGGACCCCGCCAATGGCGAGGAGGCGCTGCGCGAGGTCGCGCTTGATCTCGCTGAAGGCGCGGACAGCGTGATGGTGAAGCCGGGCCTGCCCTATCTGGATATCGTCGCGCGGGTGCGCGATCGCTTTTCCGTCCCGGTCTTCGCCTATCAGGTGTCGGGCGAATATGCGATGATCGAACATGCCGCCGCCGCGGGCGTGGCCGATCGCGACGCGCTGATCCTGGAAACGCTGATGGCGTTCAAGCGGGCGGGCTGTTCGGGCGTGCTGACCTATCATGCGCTGGACGCCGCGCGCCTGCTGAATGGCTGAATTCCGGCTTGAAACGGATCGGCTGATCCTGCGCGCCTGGCGGCAGGAGGATGTCGATCCTTTCATGCAGGCGCTCGATACGCCGGAAGTCATGCGCTGGCTGGGCGGATCGCAACCGCGCAGCCATTATGCCGATATGCAGCAGAATATGGCGAAGATGCAGGCGGATATCGGTCATTGTTTCTGGATCATGGAAAGTCGCGCGGATGGCGCGATCCTCGGCTTTTGCGGGGCGCGCCGGGGGCGGCATCCCGGAACGCCCATATTTGGCGAAGTGGAACTGGGCTGGCGTTTGGCCGCCAGCCATTGGGGGCGGGGACTGGCCAAGGAAGCGGCGCGCGCCACGATCGACTGGTGCCGCCTCAATCTGCCGGACCGGCGTGTCATCGCCTATACCGTGCCGGGCAACAGCGCATCCTGGGGCTTGATGCGCGCGCTGGGCATGACCCGGCAGGAAGAGATGGATTTCGATCATCCCGCCTTTGCGGTGGGCCATCCGCTCTGCCGCCACATCGTCTATGCGATCGATCATCCCGAAGGACGCCCATCTCCCCCTTGAACCGCAGGCCATGGTTGCGGCATGACCATAGGCTGAGGGGTAGGACAGGGGACATATATTGCTCGGAACGCGCGCTCGCTTCGTCCTGACCATCTGCGCGGGATCGTTCCTGCTCTTCCTTGTCCAGCCGATGATCGCGCGCATGGCGCTGCCGCGCCTGGGTGGCGCGCCGTCGGTGTGGAATTCCGCCATGCTGGTCTATCAGGCGCTGTTGCTGGCGGGCTATGGCTATGCCCATATGTTGGGGCGCCTGCCGGCGCGGCGACAGGCGCTTACTCATCTGGGCCTGTTCCTGCTGTCCGCCATCTTCCTGCCGATCGGACTGGCGGGATGGCAACCGCCCGCCGCGATCGAGCCGGCCCTGTGGGTGTTGTGGTTGATCGGCGCGTCGATCGGTCCGCTCTTCTTCGTCGTTGCCGCGCAGGCCCCCTTGCTCCAGCGCTGGTTTGCGATCGCCGATGGTGGCGATCCCTATCCGCTCTATGCCGCATCCAATCTGGGCAGCTTTGGCGGGCTGATCGCCTATCCGTTGCTGGTCGAACCGCTGTTGACGCTGAAGGCGCAGAGCATTCTTTGGTCGCTCTGCTATGGCGCGCTCTTCTTTCTGGTCTATGCCAGCGCCCGTCGCCTGCCGCCCGGCGACACCATCGTCGCCACGGAGGATGCCGCGCCGCCGCCGCAATGGCGCATAATGCTGCACTGGATGCTACTGGCGGCGGTGCCGTCGGGCCTGATGCTGGCGACCAGCCTCTATCTCACCACAGATATCGTCGCGATGCCTTTGCTGTGGGTGGTGCCGCTGGGCCTCTATCTGCTCAGTTTCAGCGCGGCCTTCGCCAACGGGCGCGGCGTGGCCAATCTTTGCACCTTGGCGGCGCCTCTGGTCCTGTTGATCGGGGCCTGCATCGCCTTTACCGGCGGGGTGCATTTCCCGGTATTCATTGCGCTGGGCATTGTCACCGTCCTGTTCGTCGCGTCGACCGCGCTGCATGCCTATCTCTATGATCTGCGCCCCGCGCCGGCGCATCTGACCCGTTTTTACCTGATCCTGTCGGTGGGCGGTATGATCGGCGGTCTGTTCTGCGCGCTGCTGGCGCCGCTGATCTTCGACTGGACCTATGAATATCCGATCCTGCTGGCCGGCGCGGCATTGCTGTTGCCGGCGCGCGATCCGTTCCTGAAACTGCCCCGGCTGTTGTGGGAAAGCCCGCAGCGCCGCGTCTGGCTGGCCTGCGCGATGCTGTTGCTGGGCCTGGCCCTGTCAATCATTGGCGGCGGGTTGGTGCCGGCCCTGGCGTCGCCTCCGATCAAGACCGCCTGTTTCCTGACGATCATCGCCATGGGGGTGATGGCGTTGGGGCATCATGCGCTGAGCGCGGGGATGCTGATCTATCTGATGCTGTGCCTGAGCGGGTGGGAAAAACTGTCCCAATCGGCCAGCGGCATGCTGACCCGCAGCTATTTCGGCGTCTATGGCGTGGCGAACAAGGATGGGGACCAGCGCATCCTGTTCCACGGCACGACCCTGCACGGCATTCAGAATCTGACGCCCGGCCATGAACGCGACGCCACCACCTATTATGCGCCGCGATCGGGCGTGGGGCTGGCGATGCGCAACGCGCCGGCCCTGTTCGGGCCACGGGCGCGGATCGATGTGGTCGGGCTGGGGGCGGGGACGCTGGCCTGCTATATCCGCCCCGGTCAGCGCTGGCGCTTTTACGAGATTGATCCGGCGATGGCCGCCATCGCCCGCGATCCGGCCGACTTCACCTTCCTGTCGCGCTGTCAGCCCCATGCTGACATCGTCATCGGCGACGCGCGCATGACATTGGCGCAACAGCCGGCGGGCGATGCGGACCTGCTGGTGATCGACGCCTTCTCCTCCGATTCCATTCCCTTGCATCTGCTCACGCGGGAAGCGCTGGCCGTCTATGGCCGCCGTCTGGCGCCCAATGGGCTGCTGATGATTCACATTTCCAATCGTTATCTCGATCTGCGGCCGGTGCTGGCGGCGGCGGCGCGGGCCGGGGGATGGCATGCCGCATTGCGCCATTATGTGCCCGACAAGCGGGACCAGAGCCTCCACTACACCGCGTCGATATGGGTTGCCTTGTCGCGGGATCGGGCGCAACTGGACCAGCTGAAGCGCCGGACCATGCCCGAACAATGGCGCGATCTGCCCGAACGGCCGGGATTTACCGTCTGGTCCGACGATCATGCCAGCATCCTGCCGATCCTGAAGGTCAGGCCATAAGAGAGGAAAGATATTTGTCCAGCGCCGATCATTCCGCCGATTATACGGACGTCAGCATCATCCCCTTTGGCGGCAAGACGCCCGTCATCCATCCCAGCGCCTTCATCGCGCCGGGGTGCCGCATCATCGGCGATGTGGAAATCGGGGAGGACGCCAGCATCTGGTATAATTGCGTGATCCGGGGCGATGTGAACCGGGTGCGGATCGGCGCGCGGACCAATGTGCAGGATGGCACGGTCATCCATTGCGACAGCCCCGGCGACCGCGCCGACGGCCGCCCGGCCGCAGGCTGGCCCGCAATCATCGGGGAAGATGTGCTGATCGGCCATATGGCGATGATCCATGGCTGCGTGCTGGAAGACCGCGCCTTCGTGGGGCTGGGCGCGATCGTGATGAGCGGCGCGCGGGTGGAGAGCGATGCGATGCTGGCGGCGGGCGCTCTGCTCTCGCCGGGCAAGAGCGTATTGCACCGCCAGCTATGGGCCGGCCGACCAGCCAAGTTCATGCGCGACCTGAGCGACGCTGCGCTCATCGATATGCGCGAAGGCGTGGACCATTATGTCCACAACGCCAAGGCGCATAAGGGCGCGGTGAAGGCGATGGGGGCGTAGCGGCTGGTTTGGGTGGACTCCTGCCATTCCCCTCCCGTTTACGGGAGGGGGAACATGTCCAAACTTGGCCGATACCCGGCATCCCGCTTCATCCTGTCCTACAGACTCAGGCGCGGCTATGGCCTGACTTTCCATATGCGACATGCGAGAAGTTAGAGAGTTTTTGCCAATGGCTGCACGAGCAACGCCCAGCCCAGCCACTCGTTACGGCTGCGGCAGGCGCGCCTTCATGGAGTCGATGCGGTCATTCTGCTGGTCGACCAGCGCCAGCGTGGCGGTGCGGGCGGCGTCTATGTCTTCCAGGCCGCCGTGCGCCTTGCCGTCGGATATCGCATTGCTGCGTTCGACATAGAGGGTGTCGAGGCTGGCGAGCGCCGAGACGCTGTCGTTGCGGGCGCTTTCCAGCGCGCTGATCGCAACCTGCGCCGCCACCCAGGCGTCGCTCGATACCGCCGATCCGGATGCCGCGCGCACGGCCTTGTCGGCCTTGTCAGCCGCAGCGTCAAACCCGGCAGCGCCCTTGTCGGCCTGCGCCACATGGCGGGCGATGTCTGCGGACAAGGCGGCATCGGCCGGCGCGGGCGCGGGCGGCGGCGCGACTTCGGCGACCGGCGCGCTTTCGATCGGCCGCTTGGCCAGCGACGGATAATTTTGCACCGACCCGGCGCAACCGGACAGGAACAGGGCCAGAGCGGCAAGAAGGCGGCGCGGAGTCATGCTAGTCATCTAGGCGGCGCAGCGACGGGGCGCAATGGCCCCGCGCGCTGCGATCATGCCTTCCTCAACGCGGCAGGGCGGCGGCTTCGCGCGCCAGCGCCTCGATCTTCGCCGGGTCGATCGGTCCTTTGGGCACGACCCAGCTGCCGCCGACGCATTTGATGAAGGGCTGGGCCAGCCATTCGGGCGCGCTCTGCGCCGTGATGCCGCCGGTGGGGCAGAACCGCGCCGTGTGCAGCGGCGCGGCGAGAGCCTTCAGGGCGGGCAGGCCACCCGAGGTTTCGGCCGGGAAGAATTTGAAGTGGGAGAGGCCCATGTCCATGCCGCGCATGATGTCGCCCGCCGTGGCTGTACCGGGCAGGAAGGGAATGTTCGCCGCGATCGCCGCTTTGCCCAGCGGTTCAGTGAGGCCCGGGCTGACGATGAAGCGCGCGCCCGCCTCCATCGCCGCATCCAGTTGCGCGGGGTTCAGCACGGTGCCTGCACCCACGACCGCGCCTTCGACCTTCGCCATTTCGCGGATCACGTCCAGCGCGGCGGGGGTGCGCAGCGTCACCTCCAGCGCAGGCAGGCCACCGGCCACCAGCGCCTGCGCTATGGGAAGCGCATCTTCGACACGGTCCACCACCAGCACCGGGATCACCGGGGCCAGTTCCATCACCTGTTCTACGGTCAGGCTCATCATCACTTCTCCCTGTAAGCTGCGGCAGCGCCGAACAGCCCGATTTCATCATGGATGGCGCAGCGGATCGGCACCGACGCCATCAGGCTTTCGAACCGGCCCTTCGCCTTGAAGCGGGTGTGGAACCCGCTCTGCTTCAAAAAGTCGTGCATACGCTGGGTCAGGCCGCCGGCCAGCACTACCGCATGCGGGCCATGGGCCAGGGCCAGATCGCCCGCGACCGATCCATAGCACAGGCAGAAACGCTCCAGCGCGCGGCGAGCGAATTCGTCGCTGCCATCCAGCGCCGCCTGCCACAATTCGGGGTCTTCCATCAGGATGACGCGATCATGTCCGATCGTCGCAAGCGCCTTGTAGATATAATTGAGACCCGGACCGGACACGATCCGCTCGGTCGACACGCGCAGGAATTTGTCGCGCAGATAGGAAAGGATCTTTTCTTCGGTGGGGTCCAGCGGCGCAAAGTCCAGATGGCCGCCCTCGGTCGCGATTACATGGGGATGGCTCTGATCATAGGCGATCATCGCCACGCCCAGACCCGTGCCGGGGCCAAGGATGGTGACGCCGCCATCGCTGGGGAAGGGGCGATCATCGCCGAACAGCAGCGGCAGGTTTTCGGCGGGCAGGCGCGACACGGCATGAGCCACAGCCTCGAAATCATTGACCAGGCGGACGGTGTCGACATTGATGTCGGCCGCCAGCGTATCGGCGCGGATCACCCAGCTGCTGTTGGTCAGCTTGATCACGTCCCGCCCGATCGCGGTGGCGAAGGCGATGGAGGCGGCGCGGGGCAGATCGCCGCTTCCTTCCTTCCTCTCATCCTCGGCAAAGGCGGCCCAGCAGCTTTGCAGGCTGGGATAGTCGGCGACCTTATATTTGCGTACGGTGCCAAGCGTCGGCACGCCTTTTTCATCCAGCGAAGCGCGGGCGAAACGGGCATTGGTTCCGCCAATGTCGGCGGCGATGATGTCGGTCATGTCACTCTCCATCCGTTCGCCCTGAGCTTGTCGAAGGGCCGCCCTTGCTTTGAAGAAGAGCGGGGCTTCGACAGGCTCAGCCCGAACGGAGTTAAATTCAGATTTCGCTTTCCATCGCCGCCAGGATCGGCGACGCGCCGGCTTCGGCCAGATCGCTATGATGGCGGAACAGGGCGAACAACTCGCGGCCGGTGTCATAGGGCGGGGGCGGCGCAGCAGGAATGTCCCGCGCGTCCCATGTCGCCGCATCGACCAGCGCGTCAACCGCACCAGTTTCAGCGCAGACCCGCACCATGTCCCCATCGCGCAGCTTGCCGATGGCCCCGCCACCCAATGCCTCGGGCGACAGGTGAATGGCGGCGGGCACCTTGCCGGATGCGCCGGACATGCGCCCGTCGGTCAGCAGCGCGACCTTGAACCCGCGATCCTGCAATACGCCCAGCGCCGGGGTCAGCTTGTGCAGTTCGGGCATGCCATTGGCCTTTGGTCCCTGGAAACGGACGACGACCACGACGTCGCGCTCCAGTTCGCCCGCCTTGAAGGCGCGCAGCACATCGTCCTGATCATGGAAGACGGCGGCTGGCGCCTCGATCGTCCAGCGCTCCTTGTCGACGGCGCTGACCTTCATGACGCAGCGGCCCAGATTGCCGCCCAGCAGCTTCATGCCGCCATCGGCCTGGAACGGGTTGGACGCAGGCCGCAGGATGGCCTCGTCGCGCGACGCCGGCACGTCCTTCCACACCAGCGCGTCATTCTCCAGCACCGGTTCCTGTCCATAATCTGCCAGACCCTGTCGCGCGACGGTCAGAATATCGCCATGGAGCAGCCCCGCGCCCAGCAATTCGCTGATCACATAGGAAATGCCGCCGGCGGCATGGAAATTGTTCACGTCGCCCGACCCGTTGGGATAGACGCGCGCCAGCAAGGGCACGACGTCCGAAATCTCGGCAAAGTCGGTCCAGTCGATGCTGATGCCCGCCGCGCGCGCCATGGCGGGCAGGTGGATGGCGTGGTTGGTGGAGCCACCGGTCGCCATCAGGCCGATGATCGCGTTCACGATCGCCTTTTCATCGACGCAATGGCCCAGCGGCCTGTAATCATCGCCGTCCCAGCCGATCCGCGCCAGTTGATGCACCGCCGCGCGGGTCAGTTCCTGCCGCAACTTAGTGCCCGGATGCACGAAGGAGGCGGCGGGCATGTGCAGCCCCATCATCTCCATCATCATCTGGTTGCTGTTGGCCGTGCCATAGAAGGTGCAGGTGCCCGCGCCATGATAGCTGGCGCTTTCGGATTCCAGCAGCTCGTCCTTGCCGACCTTGCCCTCGGCATACAGCTGGCGGATGCGCACCTTTTCCTTGTTGGCCAGGCCCGACGGCATCGGTCCTGCGGGGACGAAGATGGTCGGCAAATGGCCAAAGCGCAGCGCGCCGATCAGCAGGCCGGGCACGATCTTGTCGCAAATGCCCAGCATCAGCGCGCCTTCGAACATTGCATGGCTCAGCGACACGGCGGTCGACAGGGCGATGGTGTCGCGGCTGAACAGCGACAGGTCCATACCCGCCTGACCCTGCGTCACGCCGTCGCACATGGCCGGCACGCCGCCCGCCACCTGCGCGGTGCAGCCAATCTCCCGCGCGGCGATCTTGATCTGGTCGGGGTAGCGGCCATAGGGCTGATGCGCCGACAGCATATCGTTATAGGCGGTGATGATGCCCATGTTCATCGCGCTGCCGGTGCGGATGACAGCCTTGTCCTCGCCGCTGGCGGCAAAGCCATGGGCCAGGTTGCCGCAGGACAGTTGCGCGCGGTTGGTGCCGGCTTCGCGGCCGCGCTCGATCAGGTCCAGATATTGGCGGCGGCGTGGCGCGCTGCGCTCCACGATGCGCGCCGTCACCTTGGCGATTACGGGATGTAGGTCAGTCATGCCAGCTGGCTCCGTCGCGTTCGATAAGGGCAATGGCCGAAGACGGACCCCAGTTCCCCGAAGAATAGGCGGCGGGCTTCACATTGGCCTCTTTCCACCCGTCGATAATGCTGTCGATCCATGTCCATTGCGCTTCCACTTCGTCGCGGCGCACGAACAAGGTGGCGTCCCCGGCCAGCAGGTCCAGGATCAGCCGTTCATAGGCGATGCGGCGGCGCTGCCCGGCGAAAGCGGCGGTCAGCGACACGTCCAGCGTCACTTCGTCCAGCTTCACCTGCCGTTCCAGCCCCGGCCTTTTACTCATGATTTGCAGGCGGATATATTCCTCCGGCTGCAATCGGATGACCAATGTGTTCGGCTCCAGCCCCGATCCATGACCGTCGCGGCCGAAGATGCTGTGCCGCACCGGCTTGAACTGGATCACGATTTCGGACTGGCGCGCGGGCATCCGCTTGCCGGTGCGCAGATAGAAGGGCACGCCCTGCCAACGCCAATTGTCGATATGCGCCTTCAACGCCACGAAGGTTTCGGTGTCCGACGCCTTGCCCAGTTCGTCGGCATAGCCGGTGACGATCTGGCCGCAGACCGCGCCCGGCGTATATTGGCCGCGCACGCTGTTGGTCTTGACGGTTTCGTCGGTCATCGGGCGCAGCGATCGCAGCGCCTTGACCTTTTCATCGCGCACCGCCGTCGGGTCCATGCGCGCGGGCGGCTCCATGGCGATGATCGACAGGATCTGGAGCATGTGATTCTGCACCATGTCGCGCAGCGCGCCGACGCCGTCATAATAGGAGACGCGGCCTTCCAGCCCGACCGTTTCGCCCACGGTGATCTGCACATGGTCGATCGCCGTCGCATTCCACAGCGGTTCGAACATGACATTGCCAAACCGCAGGGCCAGCAGGTTCTGGACCGTTTCCTTGCCCAGATAATGATCGACCCGGAAAATCTGATCCTCGGCAAACAGGTGGCCGATGCCGTCATTCACCTGTTTGGAAGAGGCGAGGTCCTTGCCGATCGGCTTCTCCATCGCGATGCGCGTGGTCGGCGTGATCAGGCCGGCTTGGCTCAGCCCTTGCGCGGTCGGCGCGAACAGGGACGGGGGCGTCGAGAGATAAACGGACAGGCCACGCTCCAGCCGGCCATCGATCCGCTCGGCCAGAGCCGCGAACTGGCTGGCGTTGCCCGCCTCGACCGGTTGATATTGGATCATGCCGGCGAAGGTCGCGGCGGTCGCCGCATCATAACGGTCAGCGGGCAGGAATTGCTGGAGCGCCGCGTCGATCTCCGCACGGAACGCCTCGTCGCTCATCTCCGATCGGGCGGACCCAATGATCAGGAAGTCGGACGGCAACAGGCCATCGGACAGAAGATTGTAGAGCGAAGGAAAAATCATCCGGCGCGCCAGATCCCCGGTGGCGCCAAATAACAGAAACGTAGCAGACGGATCGGTCAAAGGATGGTCCTTCTCCGTTATGAATTTGTCTATGTCTGCACGAAGCCGCCCTTATAGCGAGCGCAGATGGTTACGCAAGAAGGCTATCGTCGATGGCTGTTCGTCGCAACTATATGGTGCGGACGGGGCGATTTTCCTTGGTTTTTCGCTGTTGGCGACCGGGAAGACCCCTGCGCCAGTTCAGGATATGACCGATCGCCAGCAGCATGCTTCCCGCCACGGTCCATACTGTTTCCGCCACGGCGCTCTGCACGGCGAGCGCCCCGATGGCCATCAGGATCAGTCCGGTGACGCCAGCCAGTATCGGCAGGATGGCGCCATGCCGTCGCCAGCCCTGCGCCAGTGCGAACAGGCTGGTCGGGATCGCCAGCGCCAGCATGATCAGGTGAAAGGATTCGCCCGGGTCGATCCGGCTCGCCAGCGCGGGCAGCAGCGCCAACAGCAGCGGCAGCCCCAGGCAATGCAAAGTGCAGAGCGAGGAGGCGCAAAGGGCGAAGCCATCCAGCCAGCGTTCCGATCCCCTGCGCGCGCAGGCCATGGGCTTCGATTCGATATCGCTCATTTGCTCTCAATTTTATGATATAATGTAACATTTTGACCGGCATGTGGGGCGGAGGAGTGTGACTGTCAACCATGACGGGACAAGTTAAGCGCAATGATCCGATTTTCGGCTGGACGCCCGCGTTGGATTTTGCCATTTGGCGGCTCCACCCGATGAACGGCGGATTCACCGCCCTCATCGTGCACCGTGCGGGTGTGGTGAAACTGGTAGACGCGCCGGACTCAAAATCCGGTTCCGAAAGGAGTGTCGGTTCGATTCCGACCACCCGCACCATTATTGCAGCCTCAAGCGCCGGCACGGGCATCCGCCTGCTTGGCTATCCTCGCATAAGCTCGGGCGGCCGTTCGACCTTGCGAACCCTGACGGGTTCGGTATCGGTTCCTCCGATGATCGCATCGCGTGTCGCGAACCGGCTGCGCGCCTGCTATGGCCGACCCATGAAGGTCCGCCACATATTGCCGCCGCTACTGTTCGGCCTGCTTTTCCTGACTATCATCAGCGTGGGCGATGCGCTGTTCTGGAGCGTGCCGCACGCGCTGGAAAAGCTGCCGCCGCGTCTGATAACCGTCGCCGTCCTGACCGGCTTATGGCTGGTGCATGTCTATAAGCGCACGGTGCGCTAATTCGGGTGGTCTTATTATCCGTCACCCCGGCGAAAGCTGGGATGACGAAAATATGTGCCGCGCCTTACCGCCCGCCCTGCGCCTGAAACCATGGCGCCATCCGTGCGATCGCGTCTTCGACCCGGTCGGTTGACACGGCGAAGCTGAAGCGGATGAAGCGGTGGCCGTCTACGGGGTCGAAATCGATCCCTGGCGCGGTCGCCACGCCGGTTTCGCGCAGCAGCTTCTGGCAGAAGCTGAGGCTGTCATTGGTCAGATGGCTGATGTCGGCATAGATATAGAAAGCGCCGTCGGGCGGGGCGATCTGCGCCAGGCCCAGTGTGGGCAGCGCGTCCAGCAGCAATTGCCGGTTGCGGCGATAGCCCTCGACATGCCCCTCCAGTTCGTCGGTGCAGTCGAACGCAGTCAGCCCCGCGCGCTGCGCCAGCACTGGCGGCGTCAGGAATAAATTGCCCATCCGCGCCCGCGCCGCCCCGATCAACTCGGGCGGCACGACGATCCAGCCCAGTCGCCAGCCGGCCATGCTGTAATATTTGGAAAAGCTGTTCACCACGATCGCGTCTGGCGCATATTCCAGCATCGAATGCGCCGGCTCGCCAAAGCTGAGGCCGTGATAGATTTCATCGGAAATGATGCGGATGCCGCGATCTGCGCAGACCGCTGCGATCCGCGCCAGTTCGTCCGCCGGGATGATCGTGCCGGTGGGATTGGCCGGGCTGGCGAGGATCAGGCCATCTGGTGCCGGATCGATAGCGGCAAGCGCATCGGCACTGATCTGATAGCGCTCCGCCGGGCCGCAAGGCACCTCCACCGGCTCCAGATAGAGCGCCTTCAAATTGTTGCGATAGGCGACATAGCCCGGCCGCGCCGTGGCGACGCGCGCGCCGGGCCGGAACAGGCAGGTGAGCGCCAGCACCAGCCCCGGCGACGCGCCGCAGGTCAGGATGATCTGTTCGGGGTCGACGGCAACGCCGTGCCGCTCGCCATAATGGCGCGCAATCCGGTCTTTGAGCGCCGGGCTTTCCCAATAGCCCATCGGGTCGGTGTCCAGCACCTGATGCGCCATGGCGATCGCTTCGGCCGGCGCGCCGGTCGATGGCTGGCCGAACTCCATATGCAGGATGGATCGGCCCGCGGCTTCGAGGGCATGGGCTTCGCGGCTGATGGCGATGGCGTGGAAGGGATCGATCGTGGCTACCATGCGGGCGTGCCTATTATGACGGGGCAACCATGTCCATGGCCGCCGCGTTTCCACCGGCATGGACCCGACGCTGCTCACCGCCCTGCAATATTATGGCGCAGGGGCAGCGGCGATCGCGGCGCTGATCGTGTCGCTCAATCTTGGCCGCCGCGTGACGGGATGGGCGTTCGTGCTGTTCGTCACCAGTTCGATCGCGCTGATCGGCTGGGGTTTCCTGGACAAGGACAGCGAAGGCATAGGCTGGCAGAATGTCGCCATGCTCATCATCAATGTCGTGGGCGTGTGGCGCTATCTGATATCAAGACACAAGCCCCCGACATGAAGGCGCTTCAGCCTTCGGCGATCCACACCTCGACCGGCACGGCATCCTGCAACAGCGCCAGCCGGATCGGCAATTCCTCGACCGCGCCGCCGGCCAGCGCGCGATCATAGACCGCCTTCTTGTCCGCGCCGCTGATCTGGAGGAAGATATGCCGGCTCTGCAAAATCCCATGCGCGGTTAGCGACATACGCTGATGGGGCGCAACCGGTGGCGTTGCCGCAATGGTCAGCGCCTTGCTGCTGAGGCCATCTGCCAGTTCCACGCCTTCGGGGAAGAGCGAGGCGGTATGGCCGTCATCGCCCATGCCCAACAGGATGATGTCGATCGGCCATGGCAACTCCGAGAAAGCTGCCTCCACCGCCGCCTGCCCGGCATAGGCGTCGGTCGCGTCATTCTTCATCGGCACGAATCGCGCCGCTGCCGCCGCCCCTTGCAACAATGTATCCCGCACCAGTCGTTCATTGCTGTCGGGGCTGTCGGGCGCGACCCAGCGTTCGTCTACCAAAGTCACCACGACCTTGCTCCAGTCGAGTTCGGTCGCGCTCAGCGCCTCCAGCACTGGGCGGGGCGATCGTCCGCCCGATACGGCGATGCTCGCCACCCCGCGCGCGGCGATGGCGTCGGTCAGGATCGCGGCGATGCGCGCGGCGATATCGGCGGCGGCCTGCGCGCCAGCAGAAAAAAGATGTTCGGTCGGCATGTCAGGAAACCTCTTGGGGCAATGTGCAAATATCCACCCAGCTCGCCCCTGTCAGGGCGGCGAGGCGATCGGGCGTCAGTTCGACCGAAGTGGTCCGCGATCCCGCAGCCGGAAAGACGGTGGCGAACGCCTGTAAAGAAATATCGCAATAGACGGGCAAGGGTGTGGGCAGGCCAAAAGGGCAGACGCCGCCGACCGGATGGCCGGTCAATTCCTCCACCTCATGCCCGCCCAGCATGCGCGGCTTGGCGCCCAGCGCGGCCTTCGCCTTGGCATTGTGCAGCCGGGCGTCGCCGCGCGCGCAGACCAGCACGACCTTTTCGCCCACGCGCAGCGACAGCGTCTTGGCGATGCGGGCCGGCTCCACGCCCAGCGCCTGCGCCGCTTCCGCCACCGTCGCCGTGCTCAGCCCCTGATCGATGATGGTTACATCGGGCGCATGTTCGGCAAGAAAGGCGCGAACGCTCGCTTCGCTCATGCGCCCTGAATATCGCCCAGCTTGCGTTCCCAGGCGAGCGCATGGGTGACGATCTGGGTCAGGTCGGCATAGCGCGGCTGCCACGGAAACTCCGCCATGATCGCGCGATTGTCGGAAATCAGCGCGTCCGGGTCGCCGGCGCGGCGGCCCTCCAGCTTGCGCTCGATCGTCATGTTGGTCACGCGGTCGACCGCATCCAGCACTTCCAGCACGGAAAAACCCCGGCCATAGCCGCAGTTGAGCAGATAATTCTGATCGGGCTTCGCCATCAGCCCTTCCAGCGCCAGCACATGGGCGGCGGCCAGATCGCTGACATGGATATAGTCGCGCACGCCCGTCCCGTCGGGCGTGTCGAAATCGGTGCCGTACACGCTGACATGGCTGCGCTTGCCCAGCGCCGCTTCGACCGCGACCTTGATCAGATGGGTTGCGCCCGCCGTCGACTGGCCGGTGCGGCCTTCCGGGTCTGCGCCGGCGACGTTGAAATAACGCAGCGCGCAGAAATTCATGGCATGCGCCGCCGCAACATCGCGCAGCATATGCTCGGTCATCAGCTTCGACATGCCATAGGGATTGATCGGCCGCTGCGGCGTGGTTTCCCTGACCGGGCTTTCCTCCGGTATGCCATAGGTGGCGGCGGTGGAGGAGAAGATGAAGTGCGGCACGCCCACTGCCACCGCGCTTTCGATAAGGTCGCGCGTTTTAGTGCTATTATTATGGTAATATTTCAACGGGTTTTCGACCGACTCTGGCACCACGACAGAGCCTGCGAAATGCATGATCGCCTTGACGTCATGGTCGCGCAGGGTCGCCTGCACCAACGGCTGATCGGCAATGTCGCCCTGCACGAAAGGAACGTCCTGCGGCACTGCCCAGGCAAAGCCCGTCACCAGATTGTCGATCACCACCACGCCATAGCCGGCGTCTTTCAGCGCCAGAACCGCATGGCTGCCAATATAGCCGGCGCCGCCTGTCACCAATATCGTAGGCTTATCCTGCATAAGAAAAAGGTCTCCCCGTGGATATGCAGGGAGACCTAGACCAGAGAGGTTACTATTTACAGTCTAATCATGCCGCGGCGCGGGATGGAGCGGGGCGGTAAAAGCTGCCGCCGCTGGCCGCCATGTCGCGCAACTGCTGCGTCGGCGCAAAGCGGGGACCATGCGCCGCCGCCAGTCGATCCAGCACCGCGACGACATGGGCGATGCCGACCGTGTCCATATGGCTGAACGGCCCGCCGGTATAGGGCGCAAAGCCCCAGCCGAAGATCGCGCCGATATCGCCATCTTCCGGCGTTTCCAGCACGCCTTCTTCGAAGCAGCGGGCGCATTCGATCAGCTGGCGATAGAGCAGGCGCTCCTTCACGGCCTCCACATCGGGCTGATCGTCGGCGCGCGGGAACATCTCGCCCAGCACTGGCGACAGATGCTTTTTTGCGCCTTCGGGATAGTCGTACCAGCCCTTGCCATTCTTGCGGCCCAGACGCCCGGCATCGACCATCTTGACCATGATGTCGTCCGAACCTTGGCGGACATAGGCGTCGCCCAGTTCCTTCTTGGCCGCCGTCATGATCTTGACGCCCAACTCGATCGACACTTCGTCGCTTACCGCCAGCGGGCCGGTCGGCATCCCCAGCTGTTTGCCGGCATTTTCAATGAGCGCCGGGTTGACGCCTTCGCCGACCAACTCCGCGCCTTCCTGAACATAGGTGCCGAAACTGCGCGAGGTATAAAAGCCCCGGCTGTCATGCACGACGATCGGCGTCTTTTTGATCTGCGCGACGAAATCCAGCGCCTTGGCGATGGCGGCCGGACCCGTCTTTTCGCCCAGGATGAGCTCGACCAGCGGCATCTTCTCGACCGGCGAGAAGAAATGGACGCCGATGAAATTTTCCGGCTTGCTCCATGCCTGCGCCAGTCTGGTAATGGGCAGGGTGGAGGTGTTGGACCCGAAAATGGTGTCCGCGCCCAGCACGGCTTCGACCTGCTTCGTCACTTCCGCCTTGATGCTCACATCCTCGAACACCGCCTCGATCACAAAGTCCGCGCCGGCCAGCGCAGCATAATCGGTGGTGGGCGTCACGCGGGCGAGGGTGGCGGCCATCTTCTCGGGCGTCATGCCCCGGCCCAGGCGCTTCTTCAGAACCTCTTCCACATGCGCCTTGCCCTTTTCCGCATAAGCTAGGTCGCGGTCGAACAGCAGGACTTCCATGCCCGCCTGCGCCGCGACGGTGGCGATGCCCGCGCCCATCATGCCCGCGCCCAGCATGGCGAGCTTTTGTGTCGGCGCTTTGGGCTGGTCCTTGGGACGGCGCGCGCCGCGCTCGGCCGCCTGCTTGTTGACGAACAGGGTGCGGATCATGTTGGACGCCTGCGGATCGGCAGCGACCTTCGCGAAATATTTGCTCTCGACCCGGATCGCGCGATCCATCGGCAAAGTGATGCCTTCATAGACGGCCGACAGCAGCGCGATGGGCGCGTTCATGTTGCGCTGGGTCTGCTTCAGCGTCATCGGCAGCGCGCCGGCCATGGTCTGGACGAAGGCGGGGTTGAAGCCGCCCGCGCCGCCAGGCACCTTGAAACCCTTGACGTCCCAAGGCTGGGTGGCGGCGGTCGGATTGGCCTTCACCCAATCCTTCGCCGCCGCAACCGCCGTACCCTGCGGCACGACGCCGTCCACGACCTTCAGCATGGCCGCTTCGGCAGGGCGGAACAGCTTGCCCTGCAACATGTACATCAGTGATGCCTGCACGCCCATGATGCGCGGCAGGCGCTGCGATCCGCCGCCGCCGGGGAACAGGCCGATCAGGATTTCGGGCAGGCCCAACTGCGTCTTCGGGCTGTCGCCCACGAAGCGGCGATGGCAGGCCAGCGCCAGTTCGAACCCGCCGCCGACGCAGGTGCCCTCGATTGCGCAGGCGATCGGCTTGCCGCTGGTTTCCAGGCGGCGGAACAGGCCGTTCAGCACGAACACCTTGTCGAAGATCGCGGCCGGGGCAGGGCGCTCGCCGCCCTCGCTCGCCAGCATCGACCCGAAATATTTCAGGTCCATGCCGGCCATGAAGCCGCTGTCCTTGCCCGACGCGATGACCGCGCCCTTGATGGCGTCTTCCGATGCGATGCGCGTGATCGCGGCGTCCAGATCGGCCAGGAAATCCGGGCCGATGACGTTCATCGACTGGTCCGGAACGTCGATGGTCAGGGTGGCGATGCCGTCGGTATCGATGTCGAAAGCGATTGTATTCATGATCCTGTCTCCTGCTCCACTAGCCCCTCCCCTTCAGGGGAGGGGTTGGGGTGGGGGAGGTCGGCACTTTGCCAGCGCCCAGACTGCCCACCCCCTGGCCCCCTCCCGCAAGCGGGAGGGGGAAGAATTGCGTTAAACGCGCTCGATGATGATGCCGGTGCCCATGCCTGCGCCCACGCACAGGTTGATGAGCGCTGTGCCCTTGCCCGATCGTTCCAGTTCGTCCAGCGCCGTGCCCAGCACCATCGCGCCGGTCGCGCCCAGCGGATGGCCCATCGCGATCGCGCCGCCATTCACGTTGATCTTCGCATGGTCGAGGTTCATCGCCTGCATGTAGCGCAGCACGACCGAGGCGAAGGCTTCATTAAGTTCCCACAGGTCGATGTCGGCGGCGCTCATGCCGGCGCGGCTCAGCAGCTTGCCGGCAACGAATTCGGGGCCGGTCAGCATGATCAGCGGTTCCGACCCGATCGATGCCATCGCCTTGATCTTCGCGCGGGGCTTCAACCCATATTTTTCGCCCATTTCCTTGCTGCCGACCAGCACGGCGGCCGCGCCATCCACAATGCCGCTGCTGTTGCCGGCATGGTGGATATGGTTGACTTTCTCCAGTTCGGGATAGCGCAGCAGGGCGACAGTGTCGAAGCCGGGCATTTCCTCGCCCAGGGCCGTGAAGCTGGGCTTCAATGCGCCCAGCGACTGCATCGTTGCATCGGGGCGCATATGTTCGTCATGATCCAGCACGACGCTGCCGATCACATCCTTCACCGGCACGATCGATTTCTTGAAGCGCCCTTCGTCCCATGCCGCCTTGGCGCGCTTCTGGCTTTCGACGGCATAGGCGTCTGCATCGTCGCGGCTGATGCCGAATTTGGTGGCGATGACGTCCGCGCCAATGCCCTGCGGCGCGAAATAGGTTTTGTAGGCGACCGCCGGGTCCATCGCCCATGCGCCGCCGTCCGACGCCATCGGCACGCGGCTCATCGATTCGACGCCTCCGCCGATTGCGAACATCGCTTCGCCCGAACAGACTTTGGCGGCGGCCATATTCACCGCCTCAAGCCCTGATGCGCAGAAACGGTTGATCTGCACCCCCGGCACGGTCTGGGCATAGTCGGCGTTCAGCACGGCGACGCGGGCAATGTCCGCGCCCTGTTCGCCCACCGGGCTGACGCAACCAAGGATAACGTCGTCCACATCCGCCGTATCGATCTGGCTGCGGTCGCGCACGGCTTCCAGCACCTGCGTCGCCAGCTGGATCGGGGTGATTTCATGCAGCGACCCGTCGGCCTTGCCCCGGCCGCGGGGCGTCCTGACGGCGTCGTAAATATAGGCTTCCATGTTCATTCCCTCTCCGTGGGGGCCGTTCCGGCGCTGCGTCAGCGCCATGGGTTGTGGCCCTGAATGTATTTACGTTTACGTAAAGTGCAAGTGTCAATTATCCTGTCTTCGGCCCGGCCTCGCTGCCGTAACGGCAATTTTTGCCTCCACCCGCGTCATGGCAAACAGCTGTCCATGTCGTTGTCTCACTATCCGCTTTCTTCCGCCGAATCTCCATGCCATCTTTCCCCATGCGCATCGCCATCCTCTCCGACATCCATGGCAATATCGCGGCTCTCGACGCGGTGCTGACCGACATTGCCAGCCGGGGCGTCGATCGCATCGTCAATCTGGGCGATATCCTGTCCGGGCCGCTATTCCCCTGCGAAACCGCCGATCGATTGATGGCGCTGGATCTGCCCACGATCCGGGGTAATCATGAACGGCAATTGCTGACGCTGGCGTCGGACGCCATGGGACCATCCGATCGCTATGCCCATAGCGTGCTGCAACCGCGTCACCGCCAATGGATCGCCAGCCTGCCCGAGAATCTGTGGCTTGCTGACGACGCCCTGATGGTCCATGGCGCACCCGATGGCGACCTCGTCTATTTCCTCGAAACCATAGAGGATGGCGGGACAAGGGCGGCGACGGCGGATGAAATCGAAGCGCGGGCAGGGGGCATCGCCGCGCCGCTGATGCTGTGCGGTCATACCCATGTTCCGCGCATCCATCACCGGCCGGGCGGCGGGTTGATCGTCAATCCGGGCAGCGTCGGCCTGCCGGCATACGACGATGTGCATCCGATGCCGCATAAGGTAGAAACAGGCTCTCCCCATGCCCGCTATGCCATCGCCGAAAAAGGGGCGGATGGCTGGCACGCCGGGATCATCGAAGTGGCCTATGATTGGGAAGGGGCGGCTGCCTGCGCCCAGGCGCGCGCACGTCCCGACTGGGCGCAAGCATTACGCACCGGAACCCTATAGAAAAGTTGCCACTTGGCCCGCGCCGTTTATATCCGGTCTTTATGGACAGCGTGACAGAAACTCCCCAGAAATCCCCGTCACCTTTTTCCATCCCGACCTTTCGCGCGATCTGGATCGCCAGCCTCGGGTCCAATTTCGGCGGCCTGATCCAGTCGGTCGGCGCGGCCTGGATGATGACCTCGCTCTCCGCATCGCCGCTGCTGATTGCGCTGGTGCCCGCGGCGACCACCTTGCCGATCATGCTGCTTTCGCTCTGGGCTGGTGCGGTCGCCGATAATCTGGATCGGCGCAAGGTGATGATCGTCTGTCAGGCGGCGATGCTGCTGACCTCCGCCGCGCTGGCGGCGACGGCCTGGGCGGGCCTCATGACGCCGTGGCTGCTATTGTCCTTCACCTTTGCGATCGGCTGCGCGACGGCGATCAATGGTCCCGCCTGGCAGGCGTCTGTCGGCGACATGGTGCCGCGCACCGTGCTGCCCAGCGCCGTGGCGATGAATTCGATGGGCTTCAATCTGGCCCGCAGCATGGGGCCGGCGCTGGGCGGCATCATCGTTGCGGTGGCGGGCGCCGCTGCGGCTTTCCTCGTCAACGCCCTCAGCTATGTCGGTCTGCTCACGGTGCTGGCGCGCTGGCGGCCAAACCTGCCGCCCCAGCTGTTGCCGCGCGAACGGCTGGGCGTCGCGATGGTCGCGGGTGTCGGCTATGTCGCCGCGTCGCCCAACATCAAGCTGGTGCTGCTGCGCAGTGGCGCATTCGGTATCGGCGCGAGTGCGGTGTCGGCATTGATGCCACTGGTGGCGCGCGACCTGCTGGGCGGTGGCGCGCTGACCTTTGGCGTCACCAGCGGCGCGTTCGGCGTGGGCGCGGTGCTGGGCGCTCTTTCCAGCCGGCGGCTGCGCGCGCGCTATTCCGTGGAAGTGATCGTGCGTTGCGCCGCGCTGGCGATGGCGCTGGGAACTGCGCTGACCGGGGCCAGCCACTGGCTGATGCTGGCCATGCCGGGCTATATGCTGGCGGGCGCCGGATGGGTGCTGGCGCTGTCGACCTTCAACGTATCGGTACAGATGTCCGCGCCGCGCTGGGTCGTGGCGCGCGCCGTGGCGCTCTATCAGATGATCGCCTTTGGCGGGATGGCCGGCGGCGCATGGCTGTTCGGCTGGGTGGCGGAGCATCAGGGGATTGTGACGGGGCTTTATGCCGCAGCGGCGGCGCAATTTGGTGCGGCGATGCTGGGTCTATGGCGTCCGCTACCGCAAATCGGCGATGATAATCTAGACCCGCGCGGCGACTGGCAGGAACCTGATACCGCCGTTCTGGTGGAGCCGCGCAGCGGACCGATCGTCGTCACCATCGAATATCGCATCCCGGCCGGATCGATCGTGCCGTTCCTGACCGCGATGAGCGAGCGTCGGCGCATCCGTCGTCGCGATGGCGCCCATGGCTGGCAATTGCTGCGCGATCTGGGCGAAGCCGACCTGTGGGTCGAGCGCTATCATGTGTCGACCTGGCTTGATTATGTGCGGCACAATCAACGACGCACCGTCGCCGATATCGCCAACAGTGAGGCGATCCATGCCCTGCATCAGGGACCGGACCTGCCGGTGGTCCATCGCCGGCTGGAGCGGCAGACCGGGTCGTTGCCGATCAGCCGTGCGCCCGATGCGCGTGAAATGGGCGGCGGCCTGACCGATCCGACCCGGTTGAGCTGACGATCAGGTCGGTGTGACCGACCGGCCGTTCAGCAGATCGTCCGGCGTATCGATGTCATGCAGGATCGCCCCGGTCGTTTCGATCTGAAGCCCGTGACTTAGCAGCGCGCGTGCGCCCTGGTCGCCTTTCAGCGCGAGAAGCTCGGGGAAATGCTTGCGGCCGATGAAGGCGGGCGGCGAGGAGGAGAAGCCGTCCGTGCTGGCGACGACGGACCTTATATCTTCGGCGGCCAGGCAGATGCGATTATAATGGCTTGGCGGCACATCGGGCATGTCGGCCAGGCAGATGAGGATACCGCGGATCTTCTGATCGGGCATGACATGCTCAACCGCCCGCACGATGCTGCCTGACATGCCGTCTTCCGGTTGGTCATTCACCAATATCGTATAGCCGCGCCGATCCAGCTTGCGGTGGATGACCGGGGCGAAGCTGATCGGGCGGACCACTGCGACCAGTTCGGCAAAGGCCATGGAGGCGACCGTTTCCAGCGTGTGCGCCGCCACCGGCTTGCCACGCAAATCCGCCATCAGCTTGTCTTCCTCGCCAAAGCGGGACGAGGTTCCGGCCGCCAGCAGAACGGCGGCGATTCTTTCAGTACGCATGGCTGTTGGGTTGGAATATCATTTTTTGTTGGCGATCCACGTCAGCAGTGATTTGCCACTGTGGCGATCTTGTGTCCAGCGGGCGCGAAAGGGCTGGCCATCGCGAAATCGAGTCGTATATGCGGAGCGGCAGAATAAGGAGTAGCCCGTTCATGGCATGTGACCTCGACGCCGAGACGGTCGGCGAAGGCAAGGAACCGGTTCCGGCCGACGTCAGCGAAGCGATCCGCACGCTGATTCGCTGGGCGGGAGACGCGCCGGAACGGGAAGGGCTGATGGAAACGCCCGAGCGGGTCGCGCGCGCCTGGCGGGAATATTGCCGTGGTTACAACGATGATCCGGCCTATCATCTCTCGCGCATCTTCCATGAAGTGGGTGGCTATGACGATGTCGTGCTGCTGAAGGATATTCCGTTTCAGTCGCATTGCGAACATCATATGGCGCCGATCGTGGGGCGGGCGCATATCGCCTATCTGCCCGGCCAATATGTGGTCGGCATTTCCAAGCTGGCCCGCGTTCTCCACGCCTTCGCCAACCGGTTGCAGGTGCAGGAGCGGCTGACGTCCGAAGTCGCCAACTGCATCTGGGAGCATCTGAAGCCCCAGGGCGTGGCCGTTGTGATTGAGGCCACCCATGGCTGCATGACTGGGCGGGGCGTGCGCACGCCCAATGTCATCATGAAGACCAGCCGCATGCTGGGCGTGTTCCGCGATGATGAAAAGTCGCGTGAGGAAGTGCTGAAGCTTATCGCTTCATGAGCGAAGCCGAGGAGCCTTCCTATCGCCCGCTGGGCAAGGCGCGCAGTGATACAGCGCCCGTCGGCGCGCCGCTGGCGCAAAAGCGGCTGGCGCTGGTTACGGGCGGGCATCGTCGGCTGGGCGGCATCATCGCGGCCGCGTTGGCGAAGGCGGGCCATTCTCTCGCCATTCATGGTAGCCATGATACACGGCTCGACTCCCACCTGGCGCTGACCTTCGAAGAGGAAAAGACGGAGTGGGACGGCTTCGTCGTCGATTTCGCCGATCCCGAAAGCGCCGAGGAACTGATTGCGAACGTCGCCGCCCGCTTTGGGCGTCCACCCGACATATTGATCAACAGCGCCGCCATCTTTGGGCAGGATCGGCTGGAAACGGTCAGCGCCGATGATCTGATGCGCCATTATGCCGTCAATTGCGCGGCGCCCGCGATGTTGACCAAGGCGTTCGCGACCATTCCGGCCGGGGTTGGGGATCGCTGCATCATCAATATTCTGGACCAGCGGATCGACCATCCCCATGCCGACCAGTTGGCCTATACGCTGTCCAAGCTGGCGCTGGCGGGCCTGACGCGCACCAGCGCCCACAGCCTGGCGCCCCGGGTTAGGGTCAATGCCGTTGCGCCGGGGCTGACCATCGCAACCCCGGATTATGACGAGGCGCAGATGGACCGGCTGGGCGCGATGATGCCGCTCGCTCGCCTGCCGCAGGCGGAAGAGATTGCGCAGGCCGTTCTCTATCTGGTCGGCGCGGCCGCCATCACCGGCCAGACTCTCTATGTCGACGGCGGCGCGCACCTGAAAAGCTATGATCGCGACTTCATGCATTTGTGCCGATAGGGGGTGCATAAATTGCATGGAGAAGGGCTGGCGAAGCGGCGGCCTTCTCCATAAAGCGGTCCCCAAAGGTACAAAGGGAGACGGCGATGACCTATGAAACGATCCTGGTCGAACAGCATGACGCGGTGACGCTGATCACGCTCAACCGACCGCAGGCGCTCAATGCGCTCAACAATCAGGTTCTGTCCGATTTGAGCGCCGCGCTGGCCGCCTATGACGCCGACCCCGGCCAGCGTTGCGCGATCGTGACGGGCAGCGGAGAAAAGGCGTTCGCCGCTGGCGCCGACATCAAGGAAATGGTCGAAAAGGAATCGGCAGATTTCTTCCTGCAGGATTTCTTTGCCGGCTGGCAGACCGGGGTGGTCGCGACGCGCAAGCCGTGGATCGCGGCAGTGCGCGGCTTCGCGCTGGGCGGCGGATGCGAACTGGCGATGATGGCGGACTTCATCATCGCCGGCGACACGGCGAAATTCGGCCAGCCCGAAATCAAGCTGGGCGTTGGCCCCGGCATGGGCGGATCGCAGCGACTGACCCGCGCCGTAGGCAAGGCCAAGGCGATGGAAATGTGCCTGACCGGCCGGATGATGGACGCGGCGGAGGCGGAGCGGTCCGGGCTGGTCAGCCGCATCGTGCCGGCGGCCGATCTGCTGGAAGAAGCGCTCAAGACCGCCACGGCGATCGCCGCCATGCCGCCAATGGCGGCGATGGTGAACAAGGAAATGGTCAACACCGCCTATGAAACCGCGTTGGCGCAGGGCATATTGACCGAACGCCGCCTGTTCCAGATCCTGACCGCGACGCAAGACAAGAAGGAAGGCATGACCGCCTTCGTCGAAAAGCGGCCCGGTGTCTGGAAGGGGCGCTAAGCGTCCGTTTGGAAATGCGCCTCTGGTGCCGCCACGAAAATGCGCCCTTTCGCGCATTTTCCAAACAGACTCTAAGCGCTTTATAATGCTTTGATTATTCACCATGAACTGAGAAAATCTCATTGGTTCATGGTGGAGTTCCCCGGCACTCTCGTTTCACAAGAAAACGCAGAAACGATGACGGGCGCGGTGCAGCGCCCGTCATGAGAGTTCGGGGAGAGGTGAGGCGCGCATAAGCGCCCCCTGATTGGCTCGTTGTGAAACAGGGAGCCTCCGTATGTCCGTTACCTCATCCATCCGCCTGTCGTCGCGCGCGGCGTTGCTGATTGCCTGCGCCGCGGGCGCACTTGGCATCGCAAATGCCCAGGAGCCGGTAGGGGATGGTGACGAGACGATCACCGTCACCGGCCGCCGCATATCGCAATCGGCCGAGGCGATCGGCGAGGACAAGGTGAGCAATGTCGTGGCGGTGACGCGCGAGGCGTTGCTGTCCGCGCCATCGGGTATTTCGGGCCTGAAGATGCTGGAGCAACTGCCCGGCTTCAACGTGCAGACCGACGGCGCGCTGGGCCTCTATGAATTTGGCAACAGCGTTCAGACCCGCGCCTTCAATCTGGACCAGATCGGCTTCGTGGTCGACGGCATCCCCACCGGCCGCAGCGATGCGTTCGGCGGCAGCCCGGTCTTCCGTTATGTCGACAATGAAAATCTGGGCGTGGTGGAAGCCGCCGTGGGGGCGGGCGATGTGGGCCTGCCCAGCTACTCCACGCTCGGCCCGGTGGTTCAATATAACAGCATCAAGCCGCAGGAAGAGATGGGCCTGTTCGTCTCCCAGAGCTTTGGCGATTTCAACATGAAGCGCACCTTCATCCGCGCCAGCACCGGGCAGGTCGGGCCGTTCCGCGCCTATGTCAGCCGCACCAAGCTGGACACCGATTTGTGGCGCGGCGACGGCACGGTCGATCGCGAACATTGGGAAGGGATGCTGCACGCCGATCTGGGCGGGGACAGCTGGGCGCGGTTCAAATTCGTGTCGAACAAGTTCAACGACTTCGACTCCCCTTCGCTCAGCCGCAGCCAGTATCTGACCGGCACCGACGTCGGCGGAGCCAGCGGCCGGGATCGCGGTTATATCTCGGTCGTGCCCAACACGACGCCGGGCTTTGCGCCGGTCGCGGGTGGCCCGGCCTATAGCAACGCCAACTATGCCTATACCAATACGCTGGCGATCAACGTGCGCGACGACAAGTTGTATGGCGGTACCGTTCATGCCGGCATCGCCGACGGGGTCTGGGCCGAAGCCACCGCTTATTATGAAGATAAGGGCGGCTATGGCGTGTCGCCCGACACCTATGCCAACAGTCTGCTGCAATATCAGCGACAGACGGCGGCCGGCATTGCCCTGTTCGCGCCCAAGGGCACGCAATATGGCCTGTCGACCGTGGGCGGCGACCGCTATGGCCTGACCACCAAGCTGCATTGGGAATTAGGGGCGCACACGCTGGAGGCCGGGCTGTGGGCGGAGGTCGATACCTATAATCGCACCCAGGCCCGTTACAACACGACCGACGGATCGCCGGCCAGCGCCCCCAATCTGGACGAACTCGTCTATGTCCGCCGCGATTATCAGAGCCAGCGCAATACCACGCAGGCGTTCGTGAAGGATCGCATCGCGCTGCTGGACGACAGCCTGATCTTCGACCTTGGCGTCAAGGCGCTGAACATCGATTATCGCTATAATGGCTATCGCGACTTCAACGATTATTATCGGAACGGCGGTACGACAGCCGCGCCCGTCTGGGTCGCGGGCTGGGGGCCGCAGATGCTGCGCACCAGCTATAGCGACGGATTCCTGCCGATGGCGGGCGTGCTGTACAAGATCGACAACCAGACCCAGATTTTCGCGTCCTATGCGGAAAATATGGCGCTGCCCAAGGGGCTGGACGATGTCTTCTCCGTTTCGCTCAACAGCAGCGCGGCCGGCGTGCCTGCGCCCGCGCCTGAACGCTCGCAGAATTTCGAGGCCGGCATTCGCACCAATCAGGGGCAATTCTATGCTTCCTACGCGGTCTATTACACGAAGTTCAAAAACCGCATCCAGTCGATCGGGTCGATCCTGCCGGGCACGACCAATGTCATCGAAACCTTCTATCAGAATGTCGGCCGGGTGAGCGCCTATGGCGCGGAATTCAGCGGCACGTTCAAGCCTTCGGCGCTGAATGGCCTCGCCTATTTCAACCTCAACGCGACCTATAATATCGCCAAGTTCAAGGACGATATCGTCACTGCGGCGACCACATACCGCACCGACGGCAAATATATTCCCGACAGCGCCAAGTGGATCGTCAATGGCGGCGTGACCATCGAACCGGCAAGTTGGCTGGTGGGCAATATCAGCGGCAAATATACCAGCCGTCGCTGGTCGACCTTCGACAATTCGGCCGGGTCGAGCGTGAAGGGCTTTACCGTGTTCAGCGCCTATGTCGACATTGGCGACGGCTTCAGCCTGGGACCGATCAAGGGCGTGAAGGCGCGGTTCAATCTGGACAATATCTTTGACAAGGATACGCTGTCCTACATCTCGCCGGCGGTGACGGGCGACGGCAATTTCCGTCCGCTCTCTCCGCGCACCTTCCAGTTCACGATCTCGGGTGAAATCTGATGCGAACCGTTTTGATGATGGGGGCGGCGCCACTTTCTCTATTTGGGGTCGCGCTGCTCCCGCTGACCGCCCATGCGGAAGCGCCCGTCGTCACGAAGAAGGATTTGTCGCTGCACCAGCGGCTGATCACGCTGGACAGCCATCTCGATACGCCGGCCTCGCTCGACCTGCCGGGCTGGTCGATCGAGGAGGAGCATGGGGTTCATAGCGACTATACCCAGGTCGACCTGCCCCGGATGAAGAAGGGCGGCCTGGATGGCGGTTTCTGGGCGATCTATACCGGGCAGGGTCCACTGACGGTCGAGGGGTTCCGCAAGGCGCGCGACTTTGCGTTGCTGCGTGGAATGTCGATCCGGTCGATGGTGGCGGCCGACCCGGACAATTTCGTGCTGGCGACCAAGGCCAGCGAGGCCGCGCCGATCGCGGCGGCGGGCAAGCGCATCGTCTATATGTCGATCGAGAACGCCTATCCGCTGGGTGAAGACATCACCCTGCTCAAGACCTTCTACGACATGGGCGTCCGAGTGTCGGGTTTTGCCCATTTCGCGCATAACCAGTTTGCCGACAGTTCGACCGATCCGTCGAAGAAGCCGCGCTATGGCGGGCTTAGCCCGCTGGGCAAGGAATTGCTGACGGAAATGAACCGGCTGGGCGTGGTGCCCGATGCTTCGCACAGCAGCGATCAGGTGCTGGACGATCTGCTGGCGCTGTCCACGACGCCGGTGCTGCTGACCCATTCGGGGTGCAAGGCGGTCTATGATCATCCGCGCAACATTGATGACGAACATCTTAAGGCTTTGGCGGCCAAGGGCGGCGTTATCCAGATGAACGCCTATGGCGCCTACTTGCGGGCGTCCAAGCCCAATCCCGAGCGGCAGAAGGCGTTGATGGCGCTGTACGGCCAGATGCGTGAGGACGCCAAGCTGTCGCCGGAAAAACGCGCCGAACTGCTGGCCAAGCGGCGGGAGATCGACACGCTTTATCCCGACACCGACCGGCCGACCTTTGACGATTTCATGGCGCATATGCTGCATGCGCTGAAGGTTGTGGGGCCGGATCATGTCGGCATCGGGCTGGACTGGGACGGCGGCGGCGGCGTTGTGGGCATGGAAGATGTGGTTGACCTGCCCAAGATCACCGCCGCGCTGGTGAAGGCCGGCTATAGCGAGGCCGACCTTCAGAAAATCTGGTCCGGCAATGTGTTGCGAGTGCTGGCTGCGGCGGACGCGGCGAAGGGGAAATAAGGCGATCCGTGCTCCTGCTTTCGCAGGAGCACGGGATGCGGTTATTTCCCCTCCAGCATCTCGATCATCAGGGAGAAGTCGCGCGCAGCTTCGCCCCGGTTGGCAAGGAGCTGGTAAAGCGATTCCGCGACATTGCCCATCGGCACCGATGCGCCGACCGATGCGGCGGCTTCGGTCGCCAGTTTCATATCCTTGAGCATCAGCCCGATGGCGAAGCCGCCCTGATAGCCATTGTCGGCGGGGCTTTGCGGGCCGACGCCGGGGACGGGGCAATAGCTGGTCATCGACCAGCTCTGACCCGAAGATACGCTGCTGATATCGTAGAAGGTCTGCGGGTCGAGCCCCAGTTTCTTCGCCATGGCGAAGCTTTCGCAAGTGGCGACCATGGTCGCGCCCAGCAGCATGTTGTTGCAGATCTTGGCCGCCTGACCATTGCCCGCACCGCCGGCATGGATCACCGCCTTGCCCATGGCGGACAGGATCGGCTTGGCGCGCGCGAAGGCGTCGTCCGCGCCACCCACCATGAAGGTGAGCGTGCCGCCATTGGCCGCCGCAATGCCGCCCGAGACGGGGGCGTCGACCATATTGAAACCCTTGGCGATCGCCGCGTCGATCACGCGGCGGGCGGTGGCGACGTCGATGGTGGAGCAATCGAGGAAGATGGCGTCGGCCTTGGCCGCGCCGAACACATCGCCCTGATAGACGCTTTCGACATGCTTGCCGGCGGGCAGCATCGTCACCACCGCATCGGCCCCGGCGACGGCTTTGGCGGCGCTGGCCGCGCGGACGGCGCCATGGCTTTCCGCCTTGGCCAGCGCCTCTTCCGACAGGTCGAAGGCGCGGACGGCATAGCCATTTTTCAGCAGATTGGCGGCCATGCCGCCGCCCATATTGCCTAGGCCGATAAAGGCGATCGTCTGGGTCATCGCATCACTCTCCTGATTAACTTCGCACATTTCCCGCGAGTTTGGACATTTTGTTGCGCGGCGCTGATCCTATCGGAAAGGGGGGGCGCACAGATCAGGGGAAGAACAGGGACCAGTGTAGCGCCCGGCCTTCCAATAGGACAGGATCAGCCCCCGTCCGCCAGTTGTGGTAGGGGCGTCCATTGTTTTTCCGGCGGCAGAGGCGCGAAGATGGCGTCGATCGCGGCATCGCTCACCGCCTCCAGCGTCGCCGGGGTCCAGACCGGGGCATTATCCTTGTCGAAGATCACGGCGCGCACCCCTTCGATGAAATCGGGGCGGCGGATCATCGCGCAGGCCAGGCCGAACTCCATCGCCATATTGTCGGCGAAGCTCTGTTTCCGGCCCCCTTCCACCAGCTGGCGCAGGGCGACCTTGATGGTCTGGGGTGATTTGGTGGAAAGCACGGCCAGCTGTTTCGTCGCCCATTCGCCGCCATCGGCGCGCAGCGCGGCGATGATGTTTTCCGCCGTGTCGGAGGCGAAGAGGCGATCGATCGCATCGCGGTTCGCCTCCAGCGCAGAAGGCGGCGGAAGCTGCGCATTTTCGTCCAGTATCTCGCCCAGACCCAGCGGATCGGCCAGAATGCGCGCTTTCACTGCGTCCAGCTGGCCCGACGGGATATAGTGGGTGGCGATGCCGATCGCGGCGCAATCCGCGCCATCAATGCGCGATCCCGTCGCCGCCAGCCATGCGCCAACCCGGCCGGGCAGGCGCGACAGGAACCAGCCGCCCCCCACATCGGGGAACAGGCCGATGCCGGTTTCGGGCATGGCGAAGACCGTCCGTTCGGTCGCAACGCGGAAGCGTGCGGGGAGCGATATGCCCACTCCGCCGCCCATGACGATGCCGTCGATGAACGCGACGATCGGCTTTTCATAGACGAACAGCAGATGGTTCATCCGATATTCGTGGGTGAAGAAGCGCTCCGCATCGACGCAGTCGGCCTTGGCGCTGGTGGCGATCAGGGCAATGTCGCCGCCCGCACAAAAGCCGCGCGACAATTTGGGATCGCCATCGGCGGCGGGCAGATGATCGATCATCACCGCGCGAACCGCATCGTCCTGCCGCCATGCCAGCAGCGCCGCATTGATCGCTTCGCACATGTCCGGCGTCAGCGCATGGATCGCCCGGGGCCGGTTGAGGCGGATGCGGCCGACGCCGTTGTCGATGATCGTCAGGACTTGGTCGGTCATATTCATCTCCCTTCCTCTCCCCCAAGGGGAGGGGGCGTGGGTTCACTGGCGCAGCATGTCGCGGGCGACGATCATGCGCATCACCTGATTGGTGCCCTCCAGGATCGAATGGACCCGCAGGTCGCGCCAGAAGCGCTCGATCGGATAATCCATCAGATAGCCATAGCCGCCATGCAGCTGGAGCGCGCGATCCACCACGGATGATCCGGTGTCGGTGGCGAAGCGTTTCGCCATTGCGGCGAAGCGGGTCTTGTCGGGGGCATTGTCCGTCACCTTGACGGCGGCGGCATAGAGCAGGGTGCGGGCGGCCTCCAGCTCCGTCTGCATGTCGGCCAGCATGAATTGCGTATTCTGGAAATCCGCGATCGACTGGCCGAACTGCTTGCGGTCCTTGGTATATTGCACCGATTCATCGATGCAGCGCTGCGCCCCGCCCAGCGAACAGGCGCCGATGTTGAGCCGGCCGCCGTCCAGCCCCATCATGGCGATACGGAAGCCATCGCCTTCGCCGCCGACCAGATTGTCGAGCGGCACGCGCACGCCATCGAAATTGACCTGCGCGGTGGGTTGGCTGTGCCAGCCAAGCTTGCGCTCCTGCGCGCCGAAGCTGACGCCGGGCATATCCTTGTCGATGACGAGGCAACTGATCCCCTTGGGGCCATCCTCCCCGGTGCGGACCATGACGACATAGACGTCATTTTCGCCGCCGCCAGAGATAAATTGTTTGGAGCCGGTGACGACATAATGGTCGCCGTCGCGCACGGCGCGGGTCTTTAGGCTGGCGGCGTCGGAGCCTGCCCCGGCTTCGGTCAGGCAATAGCTGGCCATGCGGGTCATGGGGACGAGATCGGGGAGATATTTGTCTTTAACCGTCTGGCTGCCGAAACGGTCGATCATCCACGCGCCCATATTGTGGATCGAGATGAAGGCGCTGGTGGAGGGGCAGCCATAGGCCATGGCTTCCATGATCAGCGCCGCCTCCAGCCGGCCAAGGCCGATGCCGCCCGCTTGCTCCGACACATAGATGCCGCCAAAGCCCAATTGCGCGGCGGCGCGGATCGTGTCGCGCGGGAAGATATGCTTTTCATCCCATTCGCCCGCATGCGGCGCGATCGCATCGGCGGTAAAGCGCTGCGCCATTTCCTGGATCGCGCGCTGGTCTTCGGTCAGGTCGAACTGGGTCATGCTCTCCTTCCGTCATGCCGGCATTGGTGGTCGGGGCATGATCGCTTATCGGCTTTCTTCTAGCAAAGTCGCGTTATTGCCAGCAATGGGGAAGTTGTGCATGAATATGCTGCAAATTTGCAGGATGATTTGATGTTCGACTGGGATGATCTGCGCGTGTTCCTGGCGGTGGCGCGGGCGCGCAAGGTGGCGCCGGCTGCGCGCACGCTGGGCATCGACGGGACCACCATCGCGCGGCGGCTGGGGCGGCTGGAAAAGGCGTTGGACGCGCAATTGTTCGAGGTGGGGGTGGGCGATCGGACATTGACTGCGCGGGGGCGCGAATTGCTGGCCCATGCCGAAACGGCGGAAAGCGCGGCGCTGGCGGCGCTGGAAGAGGTGAAGGGGCAGGAGCATCGGCTGAGTGGTCAGGTCCGCCTGTCGGTGGCGGAAGGCTTTGGAACCTGGGTGCTGGCGCCGGGCATGGGCGATTTCAACCGGCGGCATCCGGGCATAAGGCTGGATCTGGTGACGGCGTCGGGCTTCCTCAATCCGTCCAATCGCGAAGCCGACATGGCGGTGATGCTGGCGCGGCCGCAGCGCGGGCGGCTGACGGTGCGGCGGCTGGGCGACTATCGTCTGCATCTTTATGCCTCGCCCGCCTATCTGGAGCGGGTTGGGCGGCCGGGGAAACCCGCCGACCTGCGCGATTGCACGCTGATCGGCTATGTCCCCGAATTCATCTTTTCCCCCGAGCTCGATTATCTGGACGAGGTGGAGCCGGGGCTGGAGGCCAATTTGCGGTCGACCAGCATCATCATGCAGCAGCGGATGATCGCGGAAGGCGCGGGGATCGGCGTGCTGCCCGATTTCATCGGTCGGCGCGATCCCGCCCTGATGCCGCTGATGACCGACCGGGTGGAAATTACGCGCAGCTTCTGGCTGGTGATGCAGGGGGATATGCGGCGGCTGGCGCGCATCGTCGCCGTGGCCGATTGGCTACAGGAACGCATTGATACATTAAAGCCAATCGACGCGGCCCGTCAGGCTCGCTAAGGGAGTCGGGATGGATAGAGAGCGGTCGCATTTCGCCCATGCAGCATAAGCCCAAGCGCAGCCGGGCTGTCGCCTTGCAGAATAGCGAGTTTCGCGCGCGCGCCACCGAATATCTGGATTTTCTGGCCGCCTGGGTAAAGAAGCCCCGGCAAACCGCGTCGGTCGTGCCGTCCAGTCGCTATCTGGCGCGGCTGATGGTGGCGCAGATTGATCCGCAGGACGGCCGGGTGCTGGAACTGGGCGGGGGTACGGGCGTGTTTACCCGTGCGATCCTGGAAACCGGCCTGCCGCCCGAAAAGCTGGAGGTGGTGGAGATCAACCCCGCCTTTGCGCGCGGGCTGCGTCGCCATTTCCCCCATGTTTCGGTGCTGGAAACGCCTGCGCAGATCGTGTCGACCGCCACCGCCGGGGAGCCGGGCGACTATCAGACCGTGGTCAGCGGCCTGCCGCTGCTGGCGATGGACCGGACCATGCATGTCGACATATTGTCGGAAGCGTTCCGCATGCTCAAGCCGGGCGGCAGCTTCGTGCAATTCACCTATTCGATGCGGCCGCCGGTCAATCGCGAGATATTGGATGCACTCGATCTGGACGTTGTGCGCGCCGGTCAGACTGTGCGCAACTTTCCCCCGGCGACCGTTTTCCGCTTCTTCCGTCGCGGCGAATAGGTTGCACTCGGCCATTCGGCCCCTATCTTCGCGGCAGTGCGAAAAGGGGCAGAGCCATCCATGGCATCCATCATTGAGATTAAGGGCCTGACGAAAGTCTATGCGTCGGGCTTTCAGGCGCTCAAGGGCGTCGATCTGACGATCGAGGAAGGCGAAATCTTCGCGTTGCTGGGACCGAACGGCGCGGGCAAGACGACGATGATCTCCATCATCTGCGGCATCGCCCGGGCCAGCGGCGGCAGCGTGACCGTGGCCGGGCATGACATCATTGCCGACTATCGCGGCGCGCGCACGGCAATCGGGCTGGTGCCGCAGGAGTTGTCGACCGACCAGTTCGAACGGGTGATCGATACGGTGACGCTGAGCCGCGGCATATTCGGCAAGCCGCGCGACGACGCCTATGTCGAGAAGATATTGCGCGACCTGTCGCTATGGGACAAGCGCAACAACAAGATCCTGGAACTGTCGGGCGGGATGAAGCGGCGCGTGATGATCGCAAAGGCGCTGTCCCATGAACCGCGCGTGCTGTTTCTGGACGAACCGACCGCCGGCGTCGATGTCGAACTGCGCCGCGACATGTGGAAGCTGATCGGCGAATTGCGCCAAACCGGCGTCACCATCATCCTGACCACCCATTATATCGAGGAGGCCGAGGAAATGGCCGACCGGGTGGGGGTGATCAACCGGGGCGAGTTGATGCTGGTCGAGGAAAAGACTGCGCTGATGAAGAAGCTGGGCAAGAAGACGCTGAGCGTGGTGCTGACCGACCCGATCGAGACGGTGCCGGTGGAACTGGCGGACTGGAACGTCACGCTGGGCGCCGATGGCCATGAAATCGAATATGTTTTCGACACGCAGGCGGAGCGGACCGGCGTATCGTCGCTCCTGCGCAAGCTGGGCGACCTGAGCATCGCCTATAAGGATCTCAATACCAAGCAGAGCAGTCTGGAGGATATCTTCGTGGAGCTGGTCCATCAGGAGAAGGCGGCATGAGCCTCCAGAATTTTCGGGCCATCGCGTCCATTTACAAATTCGAACTGCACCGGTTTCGCCGCACCTGGCTGACCGGCCTGCTGGTGCCTGTCATCACCACGACGCTGTATTTCGTGGTGTTCGGCGGAGCGATCGGATCGCGCATGACGCAGGTCGATGGCATCCCCTATGCCGCCTTCATCGTGCCGGGGCTGATCATGATGTCGATGCTGACCGAAAGCATCTTCAACGCCAGTTTCGGCATCTATATGCCCAAATTCACCGGCACCATCTATGAACTCCTGTCCGCGCCCATATCCGCGACGGAGACGGTGATCGCCTATGTCGGCGCGGCGGCGACCAAATCGCTGATCGTGGGGACGATCATCTTTCTGACCGCCCATCTGTTTGTCGATATCCATGTCGCCCATCCGTTTGCGATGGCGGGATTCATGCTGCTGATTGCGATCAGTTTCTGCCTGTTCGGCTTCATTCTGGGCATCTGGGCGCAGGGGTTCGAACAGTTGCAGGTGATCCCGCTGCTGGTGGTGACGCCGCTGACCTTTCTGGGCGGCGCTTTCTATTCTGTCCACATGCTGGCCGATCCGTGGCGCACGATGACGCTGTTCAACCCGATCGTCTATCTGATCTCGGGGTTCCGCTGGACCTTCTTTGGCCGGGGGGACGTGGGGATCGAATATAGCCTGTTGTTCGTGGCGGCGATGCTGGCCGTGTGCCTGACGATCATCGGCTGGATGTTCCGCACCGGATATCGGCTGAAGAAATGAAAAGGGCGGCCAATGGCCGCCCCGATGGCTCAGAAAGTCAGGCGTCGCCCCTTCAGGCGGCCTGGCTTTCGGGCGTGACGGCAAACAGGGTGACGCCCTTATATTTGTCGTCGCCGTCATTATAGAGGCCGTACATCGCCTCGAACGCTTCATCGAGCACCTGAATGTCGGACAGGCCGGCCAGCTTGAACGTGCCAAGCTTCAGCTCGCGCGGTGGCGTGCCGTTGCGGTCCGTGGTCACGGCGTCGATATACATCTCGTCGTGGCGCGTATAAAGGATGTGCGGCGCGAGGGTGACGACCATCTTGTTATAGGTCACCTTCAGGCACTTCTGGAGCGCGATGGCTTCAAAAATCTCGGTCGGGGCTTGCATGATTGGCTTTCCCTTACCGATTTTGGCGATTCTTTCAATTGCTTTGTGCGTTGCACCATCGCTGTCTGATGCAATCAGAGGCGCTGGTGCGGCAGGCCGTTGAACAGAAGGGTCAGTCGGGCATCAGGCCCAACCGTTCGCGCAGGCTCCAGCGGATGATGAGCAGCAGCGCCACTGCGCCAAGGCCGCTGGCCAGACCCAGCCAGATGCCGACGCCTTCCATATGAAACGGAAAGGCGAGCAGCGTGCCTACGCCAATGCCGACGGCCCAATAGCCGATCAGCGCGAAGATCATCGGGACCTTCGTATCCTGCACGCCGCGCAGCACACCCGCGCCCACGGCCTGCGCCGCGTCGACCAGCTGAAACAGCGCCGCAATGGCGAGGAAGCTGACGGCAAGGCTGGCGGTGCGGGCATTGGCGGGGTTGGACAGGTCGAGGAAGGCGGATACCAAAGTGCGCGGCATCAGGACCAGCATGGCGGCGGCGCAGCAGGCGAAGCCCGTGCCGATCAGCAGGGCGAGCCAGCCGGCCCGGCCGATAGCGGCCCGATCCTTGCGGCCATAGGCTATGCCGACGCGCACCGTTGCCGCCTGTCCGATGCCCATCGGCACCATGAAGACCAGCGCGGAAATCTGGATTGCGACGGCGTGGGCGGCAAGCGAATCCCGTCCGATCAGCCCCATCAGAAAGGCCGAAGCGTTGAACACCGTCGTTTCAAAACCAAGCGTGATGGCGATTGGCAGGCCCAGCGCCCAGACCTGCCGATGGCGTTCGCGGTCGCGCGTCCAGAAGCGGCCCATCAGGCTGTAGCGGCGGAAACGGCGATCGACGAGGATGACGATCATCAGCCCCAGAAACAGGAAGCTGGACGAAAGGCTGCTCGCCAGACCCGCGCCGAACAGGCCGAGCGCCGGAAAGCCCAGATGGCCGAAGATCAATACCCAGCCGGCCAGCACATTGAACGGGATGGCCAGCAACATCACCACCAGACCCCAGACCGGCCGTTCCAGCGCGGCGATGAAGTTGCGCAGCGTGGTGAAGCAAAGGAAGGGCAGCAGCGCCCATTGCAGGCCGCGCATCAACTGGCCCGCTTCATGGGCGAGATCGGGCTGTTGCCCCATGGCGAGCAGGATCGTTTCGCATTCCCACAGGATCGCCCAGGCCGGCAGCACGAAGAAGACGGCCGCGCGCAACGTCTGATGAACGGTGCGGCGCACATCGCGCACACTATGGCGGCGGCGGCCCCGTTCGGTGGCGATCAGCGGGGATGCCGCGGTGACGAGGCCCATGCCGAAGATCAACAGCGCGTGGAACAGATTGATGGCGAGAGCGCCCGCCGCCACGCTTTCCGCACCCCGACGGCCGAGCAGCAGCAGATCGGTCGCGGCGATCGCCGACCAGGCGATGTTGCCCGCGATCATCGGCAGGGCGAGCGCGATCAGCGCGCTGGCCTCGATGCGCCAGGGGGAAGTGTGGGTCACGATATTGATCCGAACAGGGAGCGATAGTCACCCGTTCGCCCTGCGCCTGCAGAAGGGCGGGGCTTCGACAGGCTCAGCCCGAATGGAGCGAGACGGAGTGGCTATTAGTCGCTTCAGTGCTTTTTGAACAGATGCAGCCCGCTAACGATGATGCCGCCAATCACCAGCCCGACGATCGCGCCGCCGACGGCCGTGACCAGCCAGTGCAGGAAACCGCCGATCGCCGGAACCGCACTGGCGGCCCCTTGCGCAACATGCTCAATCGTACCGGGGATGGGTTCGATATGAAATTCATGCAGGCCATGAACGATCAGCCCGCCGCCGACCCAAAGCATTGCGGCGGTGCCGACCACGCTGAGGATCGACATCAGGACCGGCATCGCCTTGACCAGCGTGCGGCCCAGCGACTGGGTGCCGGCGCCGTCCTTCTTCGCCAGATGCAGGCCGATATCGTCCATCTTCACGATCAGCCCGACGACGCCATAGACGCCCGCGGTGATCAGGATGGCGACGACCACCAGGATGATGGCCTGTTCCCAAACCGGCTCGGTCGCGACCGTCCCCAGCGCGATCGCCATGATCTCGCCCGACAGGATGAAGTCGGTGCGGATGGCGCTGGACACTTTCTGATTTTCCAGTTCGGCCGAACTATGCGCCTTGACTGCATCCTCGGCGACGTCATGGCCGCCCTGCAGCGCCTCCAGCAATTTTTCGACGGCCTCAAAACACAGGAAGGCGCCGCCCAGCATCAGTAGTGGCGGCAGCAGCCAAGGCGCAAAGGCGCTCATCAGCAGGCATGCGGGTAACAGGAACAACAGCTTGTTGCGCAGCGATCCCTTGGCGATCTTCCAGATGATCGGCAGTTCGCGGTCCGGGGTCAGGCCCATCACATATTTGGGCGTGACGGCCGCATCGTCGATCACCACGCCGGCCGCCTTCGTGCCTGCCCTGCCGGCGGCAGCCGCGACATCGTCCAGTGAAGTCGCCGTCAGCTTGGCAATGCCCGCCACATCGTCGAGCAGTGCGATCAGACCCGAAGGCATAGTTTTTCATTCCCCTGTTGCGGGCGGCGGCGCCGACCCTGCGATCGCCTCATAAAGAGGGCGCATCGGGGGAGCAATGGACTGTATCGGCTCACAAAACAGCCGGCAGGAAATAGGGGGTCAGAAATTGCCGGGCGGGTCGCTGGCCGGAAAACTTTCATCCGACTGTTCGTCCACCTTGTCCCAGTCGCGGGGCGATATGCCCTGTTGCGGCCCGGCGTCGCGGATATAGCCGCTCAGTCCCGCCGCTTCCATCTCATCCATGTCGGCAATGCCGGCATCCTTGCCGTCGCCCATCCAGTCGCGCCAGCCCTTGACCGCAAATGCGCCAAGGCCGGTGACGATGGCGAGCTTCACCAGCCCCCTCATGATGGCTTCTCCTCTCCATGATGCAAGTGAATCCAGTCGGCCCGATCATGGCCGACCGCCTGCGGCGGCAGGCGGATTTCGCCTTCCTCGTCAGCGCCGTCATTCGCGCTTTCGGCCGATGCATGATCCGAACCATGGGGCAGCGACCAGCGATCGCGCAGCGCAGCGTCGATCATCAGGCCCCACTGCGTCGCATCGCCGGCCGCGCGCATCGCCCCGTCGGGTTCCTTGATCAGGGCAAGGATGGTGGCGGCATGCTCGACATGGTCGGGCCACTGGTTCGGCGTGGAGGCGGCCAGATGGCGGGCAAGGCGCTCTAACAGGGGGCGCTCTGGCAGGGAACGATCTTCCATAAATGTCGAACGCGCACCGGCGAGCGCTGTTCCGCGGCGTCGTGACGATAGCGCATCGATATGAACGTCCGGCGCGATGAAGTGTTGAGTCTGCTGTTTCAAGTCAGGGAGACGGATGATGCCGCAGGGTGACAAGCGCCGCTATACCGACAAGCAAAAGCGCAAAGCCGCACATATCGAGCAAAGCTATGAAGCGCGCGGTGTGCCGGAGAAGGAAGCGCAGGCCCGCGCCTGGGCTACGGTGAACAGGGATTCGGGCGGCGGCAATCTGTCTGGATCGGGGCGGGGCAAGCCTGAAAGTCATGCGGCGGCCCGGCGCAAACAGGCGGCCCGATCCGCCGCGGCGCGCAAAGGGTGGGAAACGCGACGCAAGCGAGCCAATGGCTGATGGCTGTGGCGCAAATGCGACTCTTTCGCAAAATGTCGGCATGTGCTGGATGGTGCGAGAAAACTAATATTGCGAAACATTATTATTAAGGCTAACGGCCTTCGCCACCGGGACCGTGTCGCCTGGTCGGGCTGATCATATCCCGGCTATGGATGGTGCGGCCCATCGCATTGCCATCGGGGGCCTTATCATGATCCGCACATTCTCTTTCCTCCTGAGCGCATCGGCCGCGGCCCTGGCCGCCGTGCCTGCCGCCGCGCAAACGCCGGTCGATGCCGCCCCCAAGGAAGACGAGATCGTCGTCACCGGCACCTATACGCTGCCCAACAAGATCGACACGGCGACCGGCCTGGGCCTGACCGTGCAGGAAACGCCGCAGTCGGTCAGCATCATGACCGCCCAGCGCATCCTCGACCAGAATCTGATCAGCGTGAAGGATGTGATCGTCAACAGCGTGGGCGTGTCCGCCAACGAGGTCGACGACGTTCGCAACAATTTCTATGCGCGCGGCTTCGAAATCCGCAACACGCAGGTCGATGGCGTGCCGGCGGCCTGGACGCTGGCGGGCGGCAATGGCGAAACCAGCATCGACGTTTCCATCTATGAGCGGGTGGAAATCGTGCGCGGCGCAACCGGCCTGCTGTCGGGTGCGGGCGATCCTTCGGCTTCGGTCAATCTGGTGCGCAAACATGCCGACGCCACGGAACTGACCGGCTATGCCAATGCCAGCATCGGCAGCTGGAACACCTGGCGTCTGTCGGGCGATATTGCCGGCGCGCTGACCAGCGATGGCCGCATCCGCGCCCGTCTGGTCGGGCGGTATGAGGAAGGCGAAAGCTATATCGACATTCAGAAGCGCAAAAAGTGGGTGGTTTATGGCGTGGTTGACGCAGACCTGACCGACAGCACGCTGGTGCGCGTGGGCATGAGCCATCAGGACACCAAGCCCAAGGGCGCGACCTGGGGGGCGCTGCCCACCTTCTACACCGACGGCACAACCACCGATCTGGCCCGGTCGCAGAGTACGGCGGCGGACTGGACTTACTGGAACAGCACCAACCAGAATATCTTCGCAACCGTGCGTCAGGAATTTGGCGACAAGTGGAACCTGACGGTCAATTATAATCGCCTGAAGAATACCGGCGATACCCAGCTTCTCTATCTGTACGGCAATGTGGACCGGGCGACCGGCACGATCGAGAGCAGCAATCCCTATAAGTCGAAGGGGGACAGCGTTCAGAACAGCATCGACGCCCAGTTGAAGGGGTCCGTCAACCTGTTCGGCCGCGATCATGAAATCGTGCTGGGCGCGCTGCATAGCGTGCTGAAGCGCCACACCGACAATTATGTCGCGCCCTATACGGAAAATAACCCGGCCTGGGGTGAGGGGCTGAACAGCTGGCAGACGAACGTGCCGGTGATCGGCGCGGGCGGCGCGGATTTTGACGAGCCGATCTGGGGCACCACCGCCGTGCGCAACGAACAGGAACGGATCGAGCAGACCGGCTATTATGGCGCGTTCCGCCTGAACGTGGCCGATCCGTTCAAGGTCATTCTGGGCGGCCGTATCTCCAGCTGGAACCAGCGGGGCTTCGCCTGGAGCGGGCCGAGCGACTATGGCGATGACAATGTGTTCATTCCCTATGTCGGCGCGCTTTATGACGTGACGGCCAACCATCGCGTCTATGCGAGCTATACCAAGATCTTCCAGCCGCAGAATCTGTTCGACCGGAATCTGCGCCTGCTCGATCCGCTGGATGGCAACGCCTATGAAATCGGCCTGAAGAGCAGCTTCTTCGGCGATGCGCTGCAAACATCCATCGCGCTGTTCCGCATCGAACAGGATAATGTCGGGCAGATCGGCGAGGTCATCATCACGCCCAATGGCCCGCAGCAGACCTATGTCGCGGCCGAAGGCGTGACCAGCAAGGGCTTTGAACTGGAGGCGACCGGCCAGCCGCTGCCCGGCTGGAACGTCAACGCCAGCTACAGCCAGTTCAAGGCGGAGGATGGCGACGGTGTTGCCGCGAACACCAATCAGCCGCGCAAGCTGCTGAAGATTTTCTCCACCTATGACCTGCCTGGCGCACTGACCGGGCTGACGGTGGGGGGCGGCATCAATTTCCGCAGCAAAGCCTATTCGGAAGGGTTGAACCCGGTTACTGCCGCGCCCTTCCGCTTTCAGCAGGATGGCTATACGCTGGTTAGCCTGATGGCCCGCTATGCGGTGAGCGAGCAGTTGCAGTTGCAGGCGAATGTCGAAAATCTGTTCGACAAGAAATATTATAGCCAGATGGGCTTCTTCAGCCAGTATCGCTACGGTGCGCCGCGCAACTTCACGATCAGCGCCAATTACAAATTCTGATCGGACAGCAACGACATGCAAAGGAGCGTCCTCCCAAACGGGGAGGGCGCTCTTTTTTCATACCTGCGACAAAATGGCGACATGGCGGCAATATCCAGCCTTCCCAATGGACTGATGTCAGTCTTTGTCATGAATATTTAGCGCTTCCTTTACCCTCGGCGGGCATGTCGGACGCGCCCATCATGGGGCATGTCACTTCAGGGGGTAATAGTGATCCGGTATCTTCTTCCCGTCCTTGGCGTAGCGAGCATGGCGATTGCGCCCGCGCAGGCGCAGGAAGCCGGCGCTTTCGGCGGCTTCAAGCTCGGTGTCGTAACCGGTTATGACAGCGCGACGCTGGAATATGCCGATCTGGAAAATGACGAGGACGGCGTGCTCTATGGCGTGACGGCCGGCTATGACATGGATCTGGGCAGTGCGGTGATCGGCCTGGAATTGGAAGCGAGCGACAGCACGACCAAATGGCGCGTGACCGATGCGGATTTTGGCGACAGCGTTGCGCTGGCGTTGGGCCGCGACCTGTATGTGGGCGCGCGCATCGGCATTCCGGTGACGAGCAACCTGATGATCTACGCCAAGGGCGGCTATACCAACGCGCGCGCGAAGCTGAGCTATAATGATGGCGAGGGGCTGGTGATCAGCGACAGCGACACGCTGGACGGCTGGCGTCTGGGCGGCGGCGTGGAACTGACCAACGCCAATCATTTTGCGCGGGTCGAATATCGCTACAGCGATTATGGCAATTACAAGGACGGCGGCGTCGACACCGGCCTATCCCTGTCGCGCCAGCAGGTGGCGGTAACGGGTGGTTTCCGCTTCTGACGTGCGAAAGCTTGGGTGATGAAAGGGCCGGGGGAGCGATCCTCCGGCCTTTTTCGTGGTTGCGGTGTGGGCGCTGCGTTCATCCTGCTGACGGCCAAAAAGTAGGCCATCGCTAATCCACCCCATTCCACCCAACAAAAAAGCCGCCCGTTGCGGGGCGGCTTTCTCGTTTGATCCTGTCAGAAGGCTCAGGCTTCTTCAGCCGTCTCTTCTTCAGCTTCCACGGCGATTTCGCCGGGTTCCGCGTTGGGATCATAATCTTCGGTGAAGCCGCTCTCGTCCTTTTCGAACATGTCGGCCATCACGTCGACGCCCTGCGACTGAAGCTCAGCTTCTTCCGGCGAACGGGCGACGTTCACGGTGATGGTGGTCACGACTTCGGGGTGCAGCGCAACCTTGACGTCGAACACGCCGAGCGTCTTGATCGGGCGTTCCAGCACGACCATCGCCTTGGTGACGTTGGTGACGCCATCGGCGTGCAGCGCTTCCACGACGTCGCGAACGGCGACCGAACCGTACAGGTGGCCAGCGTTCGACGACTGGCGGATCAGGACGATCTGCTTGCCGTTGACGCCTTCGGCAGCCGCTTCGGCGTCCGAACGGCGGGCCGCGTTGTCGGCTTCGATCTTCGCGCGGTTGGCTTCGAAGACCTTCTTGTTGGCGGCGTTCGAACGAAGCGCCTTCTTGTTGGGCAGCAGGAAGTTACGGGCATAGCCGTCCTTCACGGTGACGACGTCGCCGATCGCGCCCAGCTTCTCGATGCGTTCGAGGAGAATGATTTCCATGGGTCTTTCCCCTTACTTCACGATGTAGGG
>JAJZTH010000056.1 GCA_021849075.1 Pseudomonadota bacterium
CGCGGCCGAAGATGACGCCTTCGACGCGGGCGCTCTCGGTGAACTCGCTTTCCAGCTTGTCCCAGGCGGCTTCGCGGCGGGCGCGGTCACGCGACAGCATGGCTTCGCCATGGGCGTTTTCGACGCGGTCGACATAGACTTCGACTTCGTCGCCGACCTTCAGGTCAGCCTTCTGGCCCGGCGCAGCGAATTCGCGCAGCGGCACGCGGCCTTCCGACTTCAAACCTACGTCGATGACGGCCAGGTCGTTTTCGATGGCGGTAACGGTGCCCTTGACGACGCGGCCTTCGAAACCGCCGTCTTCACCACCGAGAGAATCATTGAGAAGCGCGGCGAAATCGTCGCGCGAGGGGAATGCCACAGAGGCCATAAAAGGTCCTTCGTTCATCATTGCTGGCCAATCGGTTGTGTCCGATGGTCTTTGGCCAAACTACTGAGCAAACCGAATATCTGCCCAGTATCCAAGGGGTTGGGCGTTGGAACGCTCGATCCTTGAAAAGCGAAAGGGCGCCCGGAAATACCGCGCGCCTTATCGGGTCATCCCTTAGGGGCGACCTTCAAGCTGAGCGTCCACAAGCGCGATCGCCCGCTGGACGGCGGCGTCTATAGTCAAATCGCTCGTATCTAGCAAGTCTGCGCCCTCCGCCTGCTTCAGCGGCGCATGATCACGGCTCATGTCGCGGGTGTCGCGGGCCTGAATGTCGGCGATCAGCGAATCCATGTCAGGATGGCCGCCATGGTTGAGCGCGTCCTGAAAGCGGCGTTCAGCGCGCACCTGGACGCTGGCCGTGACAAAGATCTTGGCGTTGGCGTCCGGGGCGATGACCGTGCCGATGTCGCGCCCGTCGAGGATCGCGCCGCCCGGTTGCGTGGCGAAATCGCGCTGCCGCTGGATCAGCGCGTCGCGCACGCTTTGATGCACCGATACGCGCGAGGCGAGGCTGCCGACGGCTTCGCTGCGCAGCGCCGGATCGGCCAGGATCGCATCGTCAAAGCCACAGGCGGTGAGGGCGTCGTCCTCATGATCAGGGTCGCCCCCGGCTTTGAGGACCGACAGGCCGACCGCGCGATAGAGCAGGCCGGTGTCGAGCACGGGCAGGCCATAATGGCGGCCCAGCGCCTCGGCGATAGTGCCTTTGCCCGAGGCGGCAGGTCCGTCGACGGCGATGATCATGCGATTGCTCCCAGCGACTGAAGAAGGGGCAGGAAGGTCGGGAAGCTGGTCGCGACCGGGCGCATATCGTCGATGGTGACGCCATTTTGCGACAACAGCCCCGCCACGGCGAAGCTCATGGCGATGCGATGGTCCAGCTTGGTGGCGATTGGCCCGCCACCCGGCAAAGGCGCGCCGCCGCTGCCTTCGATGATGATGCCGTCCTCCAGTTCCTCGACGGTGACGCCGATCGCGCGCAAACCTTCTGCCATGGTGGCGATCCGGTCCGATTCCTTGACGCGCAGTTCCTCCAGGCCGCGGAAGATGCTGCGGCCATGGGCGAAGGCGGCGGCGATGAAGGCGACGGGATATTCGTCGATCATGCTGGGCGCGCGGGCCGGGTCCGGCTCCACGCCCTTCAATGCGGATGCGGTGACGATCAGGTCGCCGACCGGTTCGCCGCCCACTTCGCGGGCATTCACGATCTCGATCGATCCGCCCATCTCGCGCAGCAGATCGATCAGGCCGGCGCGCGTCGCGTTGAGGCCGACATTGGCGATCGTCACCTGCGATCCGGGGACCAGCAGCGCTGCGACCATCGGGAAGGCGGCGGAGGAGGGGTCGCCCGGCACGACGATATTCTGCGGCTTCAGTTCCGCTTCGCCAACCAGCGTGATGATGCGGGTGCCGTCCGCCTGGGTTTCGACGCTCAGGTCCGCGCCAAAGCCTTTGAGCATGCGTTCGCTATGGTCGCGGGTCGGGATCGGCTCGACGACGCGGGTGATGCCGGGGGTGTTGAGGCCGGCAAGCAGGATCGCCGACTTCACCTGCGCCGATGCGACCGGCAGCGTATAGTCGAGCGGGACAGCAGGGCAGGCGCCCTTCATCGTCAGCGGCAGGCGGTCGCCCGGGCTGGTGGTGAAGCTGGCGCCGATGCGCGCGAGAGGTTCGGTCACGCGCGCCATGGGCCGCTTGCTCAAGGATGCGTCGCCCACGAAGGTTGCGGTCAGATCATGGCTGGCGAGCAGGCCCATCAGCAGGCGGGTGGACGTGCCGCTATTGCCCATGTCGAGCGCCGTTTCAGGCTGGAGCAATCCGCCCACGCCCACGCCATGAATATGCCAGACGCCGTCTTCGTCGCGGGTGATCGTCGCGCCCATCGCCCGCATGGCGGCGGCGGTGGCCAGCACATCTTCGCCCTCCAGCAGCCCTTCGACCCGGCTTTCGCCGATGGCCAGCGCCGAGAGCATCAGCGACCGGTGGGAAATGCTCTTGTCGCCCGGCACGGTGACGCTGCCGGACAGGGCCGGCGCGGCGGTGAAGGTGCGGGGGGTGGGCTGATCGCTATGGTGGGTCACGCAGTATCCGTTGTCATGGAACCGAAAAAATGCGAGCGGCTTTTGACAGCGCCGCCCCGCTATGGCAAGGCGCGCGACGTTTCGCGGGCAACTCCGTTGCGCCGCGTGATTTCTGTTTGAGCATCGAAGAAGGAACAGGCCGGACATGGTGAAGGCTGAATGGGGCACGAAGCGGACCTGCCCGAAATGCGCGACTCGCTTCTACGATCTGGGCAAGGACGATCCGGTTGTCTGCATCAACTGCAACACCGCCTGGGAACCGGAGCCGGTGCTGAAGTCGAAGCAGCCGCTGCCTTATGAGGAAGCTGCGCCCAAGAAGGTGATTGAAACCGCCGATGGCGAGCTGGAAACGGCTGACGACGATCTGGACATCGATCTGGACGTTGATGACGATGGCGATTCGCCGGACAATGACGTCGATCTGGGCGGCGATGACGACCTGGGCGTCGACGCCGGCGGCGACGACAATGACGACGACAATTAATTGAAATTTGTGCTTGCCAACGGGGTCGCCTGACCCTAGAGGCAGCGACCTCCGAAGCGCCGGACCCAAGCGGCGCTTCACTGGTTACGGGGCCTTAGCTCAGCTGGGAGAGCGCCTGCATGGCATGCAGGAGGTCAGCGGTTCGATCCCGCTAGGCTCCACCAGTTTCGCCTTTGGCGAAACGCCCGAGCAGCGATGCTGCAAGGATGATAGACATTAGACCGACGGCATTGCCGGACATGGTACAGTCCATTGGGACGCGGCATCATGCTGCAAACGATGGGGCCTTAGCTCAGCTGGGAGAGCGCCTGCATGGCATGCAGGAGGTCAGCGGTTCGATCCCGCTAGGCTCCACCAATTTTTCGGATAGAGAAAATGTCCGGGGGACATCTCCCGAAAAATTCCCGAGCGCAAGCGAGGGTGCAAACATCTCCCCACATTCTATCCCATCAGGCGAGCGGTCGCTTGCGCGCGCACGCACTATCCGTAGCATTTTGAATATAATCCGTTCGCCCTGAGCCTGTCGAAGGGCTGCCTTTCGACGCTGGCAAGAAAGACGGGCTTTCGACAAGCTCAGCCCGAACGGAGGTCGGGTGATCCAGATTCCACGTGCGATTCTCTAAACCCACCGCTCCATCAGACAGGCTTCCTTGCCATAGGAGGCGATTCGGTCGGGCAGGCGTGTGAAGCCCTGCCTTGCCCAGAAACTGTCCGCGCCACCCACCGCCATCAGCATCACGCACGCATAGCCCGCCGCTTGCGCCTGTGCGATCGCCATCGCCGTTCCGCCGGCGCCCGCGCCGCTGCCGCGCGCATCGGGCAGCAGGGCCAGATCATGGAGATAATAAATGTCGGCCGATGCCGGGATTGCGCCCAGCAGCCTGCCCAATGCCGGCGGCGCATCGCTGCGCCAGGGATGGGCGATCAGATAGCCGAGCAGGCTTCCGTCGCGCTCCAACACCTTGCACCCGTCAGGATACAGCGCCAGCCGTTCGGCATAGACCGCCATATCCTCCGTATAGGCGCCATGCACCGCGTCGGAGATCGCCTTGGCCGCCGGCAGGTCGGCCCGTCGCATCGGCCGCCAGACCGGATCGCTCATGCCAGCGACACGAAGCTGTCCATCACCCGCTTGCGCCCGGCCGTCTCGAAATCGATCTCCAGCTTGTTGCCTTCAATCTCTGCAACGCTGCCATAGCCGAATTTCTGATGGAACACGCGCTGGCCGACGCTCATGTCGCTGCGCCCCTTATTGCCCAGCGACACGGCCGACGCGCGCGCCTCTACGATTCGCACCGGCTCGCGGCTAAATTGGCCCGACGATTGCGCCCGCTGCCAGCCCGGCCCGCGCCCCGATCCGCGCGTGACATTGGCGAAGGGATCGTCCCGTTCCGACCAGTTGGCGCGCCACAAGGATGCGCCGCCCGACATGCTGCTTTCCTCCTCCACATGTTCGGGCGGCAATTCGCCAACGAAACGCGACGGGATGCTGCTGGTCCACTGGCCGTAAATGCGGCGATTGGCGGCGTGGATGATGGTGCAGCGCCTGCGCGCCCGCGTGATCGCCACATAAGCGAGCCGCCGCTCCTCCTCCAGGCTGTTCTGCCCGCCTTCGTCCAGCGCGCGTTGCGAGGGGAAGACGCCTTCTTCCCAGCCCACGAGGAAGGTCGTGTCGAACTCCAGCCCCTTGGCGGCGTGGATGGTCATGATCGTCACCTTGCGCTCATCCGCCTGCGCTTCATTATCCATGACCAGCGACACATGTTCCAGGAACGCGCCGAGCGTTTCATATTCTTCCATGGCGCGGGCCAGTTCGGACAGGTTTTCCAGCCGGCCGGCGCTTTCCGTGGTGCGTTCGGCCTGCAACATCGCGGTATAGCCGCTTTCGTCCAATATCTGCCGGGCCAGTTCCGCATGGGGCAGTTGCGCCGCGCGGTCGCGCCAGCGCGCCAGATCGCCGATAAAGGCGCCCAATGACCGGCGCGCCTGCGGTGTCAGTTCGTCAGTGTCGAGGATGCGCGCCGCCGCCAGCGTCAGCGGAATGCCCTCGGCGCGGGCCAGCCGGTGCAGCTTCTCCACCGCCTTGTCGCCCAGGCCGCGCTTGGGCACGTTGACGATCCGTTCGAACGCCAGATCATCGGCCGGCTGGTTGACGAGGCGCAGATAGGCCAGCGCATCGCGGATTTCGGCGCGCTCATAGAAGCGGAAGCCGCCGACGATGCGATAGGGCAGGCCGATCTGGATGAAGCGATCTTCGAACTCGCGGGTCTGGTGCTGGGCGCGAACGAGGATCGCGACTTCGTCCAGCGATCCGCCGCTACGCTCGATCGCTTCGATTTCTTCGCCGACGCGCCGGGCTTCCTCCGGCCCGTCCCACACGCCCACGACCTTCACCTTCTCGCCAACGTCAATGTCGGTCCAAAGGGTCTTGCCAAGCCGATTGCCATTTTCCGCGATCACGCCGGACGCCGCGCCCAATATATGCGGCGTGGAGCGATAATTTTGTTCCAGCCGGATGATGGTCGCGCCGGGGAAATCCTTCTCGAAGCGCAGGATATTCGCCACCTCCGCGCCGCGCCAGCTATAGATGGACTGATCGTCATCGCCCACGCAGCAGATATTCTTGCGCGTCTGGGCCAGCAGCCGCAGCCAGAGATACTGGCTGGAGTTGGTGTCCTGATATTCGTCCACCATGATGTAGCGGAATTTCTGCTGATATTGCTCCAGCACGTCGCGATGCTTTTTCAGGATCGTCAGCACATGCAGCAGAAGGTCGCCGAAATCGCAGGCGTTCACCTCGCGCAGGCGCGCCTGATAGGCGGCATAGAGCTTCTGCCCCTTGCCATGGGCATAGCCTTCGCTCTCGCCCGCGCCGACATCTTCGGGCGTCCAGCCCTTATTCTTCCACTGGTCGATCAACCCGCCCAGTTGGCGCGCCGGCCAGCGCTTTTCATCGATCCCTTCCGCTTGAATCAGCTGCTTCATCAGCCGCAACTGATCGTCGGTGTCGAGGATGGTGAAATTGGATTGCAGCCCCACCAGTTCGGCATGGCGGCGCAGCATCTTTGCGGCGATCGCGTGGAAGGTGCCGAGCCAGGGCATGCCCTCCACCGCGTCGCCGATCATGGTGCCGACGCGCGCGCGCATTTCCCGCGCCGCCTTGTTGGTAAAGGTGACGGCCAGGATTTCCGACGGCCAGGCGCGGCGCGTGCCGATCAGATGGGCGAGCCGCGCGGTCAGCGCCGCCGTCTTGCCCGTACCCGCGCCGGCCAGCACCAGCACCGGCCCTTCGGTGGTCAGCACGGCCTCCCGCTGGGGTTCGTTCAGACCCTTGAGATAGGGCGGATCATTGGGGGAGGGGGCTGGCAGGGTCATCGGGATCAACTAGGGAGGAGAGGCAATGGGGGCAAGGGGAGAGCGCTGGCCCGGCCCCTTGCGGCGACGGTCTTTCTATGAGAACAAAAGGCGAATCATGCAAGGGAGATGAGCGATGCTGACAGGCAAATGCCAATGCGGGGCGATCCGTTACGAAGCCGACGGCGACCCGGCCTATAGCGCGCTGTGCCATTGCGCCGATTGCCGGGCAAGCGCGGGCGCGCCGATGGTCGGCTGGGCGCTTTTCCCGGAAGACAAGGTGACGATCAGCGGCGAACCGGTGCGCTATCAGTCATCAGAAAACGCCACGCGCCATTTCTGCGGCACTTGCGGGACGGGACTGTTCTACACCAATCCGGTCATCTTTCCCGGCGCGATCGACATTCAGACCGCGACGCTGGACGATCCCGCCGCCCTGCCGCCGCAGGCGCAGATCCAGATGGCCGAAGCCGCGCCATGGATGGCGCATATGCAGGATCTTCCCCGCTTCGAACGCTATCCCGAAGGGCCGTGACGCGCGGTCTGGCGCAGATGTGGCACATTCGGTCGCCAGCGTAAGGAACGACGGGTTGGCGCTTCCGGTTTTCTCTTTTGCCTGAGTGGGCAAACGGGGCGAGAACATAGGAAGGAAATCCCGATGAAGACTTTCATGCTGGCGGGCGTGGCCCTGCTGAGTCTGACCTCCATGACTGGCGCGGTGATGGCGCAGGAGACGCCCGCGCCCAGCAGTCTGCCGCCCGGTGATGCGATGACGCCGCCGCCACCCGATGCGCCGCCTGCTGCGGCTGATCCGGCAACTGCTGCCGATCCCAATGCCGGTCAACCCACTGGCGCAGTGCCGGCCGATACCGGCATGACGCCCGCGCCCGCCGATGTGCCCAAAGACCCGAGCGCGCCGGTCGGTTCGTCCGCCAATCCGGTGACGGTGGGCGGCAACATGACCCCGCCGCCGACCGAAGCGAAAGACTATCCGCACTGTTCGCGCACGGTGCAGGATAGCTGCATCAATCCCGGTGAGGCGGGGAAGGCGCGCAAGCCGCGCTGATCGTTTGAAAAGGAGCGGGGCGGCGCTTTGATAGGCGCCGTCCGCGCTTTGTCTTCAGTCCTCCGCGCGCAGCAGCGTGATCCGCGCCTTGCCGACATCCCGCACGGCATCGACGGAGAAGCCCTTGACCGCCACATCTTCGCGCCGGTCGGTTTCGATGCTGATCCAGGTTGCGCTGCTGGTCCATCCCAGCCGCGCCAGCTTGTCCAGCGCCACCTGGCCCGCGCCGGTATCATAGGGCGGGTCCATGAAGATGAGGTCGAGCGGCTTTGGCGCGGGGCCGAGCGCCATGACGCTGCTGGCGCGAATGTCGGGGCGGATGCCCAGCCGGTCGCCATTGGCGCGGATCGCGTCCAGTGCAGCTTTGTCCTGCTCGACGAACAGACAGGTCGCCGCGCCCCGCGACAGCGCCTCGAAACCCAGCGCGCCCGATCCGGCGAAGAAATCGCCGATGGCCAGCCCCTCGAACGATCCGATCCGGCTGGTCAGCATCGAAAACAGCGTCTCGCGCGTGCGGTCGCCGGTGGGGCGGGTGGCGTCGCCCTTGGGCGCGGTCAGCGGGCGGCCGCGCCATTGGCCCGAAATGATCCTCATGCCTTTGCGCCTTTCAGGCTGGCGCGGAACTGGGCCAGGTCATGCGGGCGCACTTCGTCGACCGCGCCCATCGGCAGTTCGCCAAGGTGGAATGGGCCATAGCTGGTGCGGATCAGGCGGTTCACCTTCAGGTCCAGATGCTCCAGCACGCGGCGTACTTCACGGTTCTTGCCTTCGGTCAGGGTCATTTCGATCCACTGGTTGCGGCCGGTGCGCCGTTCCAGATTGGCCTCGATCTGGCCATAGCGAATGCCGTCAATCTCCAGCCCGTCGAACAGATCTTCCAACTGCTGCTGGCTGACCTCGCCAAAGGCGCGGGCGCGATAGGTGCGCGGCACGCCGGTCGAGGGCAATTCCATCTGCCGCTTGAATTCGCCATCGGTGGTCAGCAGCAGCAGCCCCTCGGTATTCATGTCCAGCCGGCCGATCGGCATCAGGCGCGGCAGGTCGGTGGGCAGACGGTCATAGATGGTCGGCCGCCCGGCCGGATCGCGCTCCGTGGTCAGATAGCCGGTCGGCTTGTGGAACAGGAACAGGCGTGTGGGTTCGGGCGCGGCGACCGGCACGCCATCGACGGTGACGCCGTGCAGCGACGTCAGCAGCGTTGCGGGCGTATCCAGCAGGACGCCATCCTTGGCGATGCGGCCTTCCTCGATCATCCGTTCGATTTCCCGGCGGGAGGCGACGCCGGCGCGGGCCAGCAGCTTGGCGATGCGCTGCGGCTCGCCCTTGCCCTCCGCATGGGCGGGATGCGGGTTGGCCGGGCCGGTGGGAGCGGGCTTCTTGCCGCCGGGCCTGCGAGGGGGATAGCTTTTTGGCGTATCGGCGCGGCTGCGATCGAAACGGGGGCGCTCGGCGCGATCGCCCTCTGCCCGCCTGGGCCGCGCATCCCTTGCCGCAGTCGGACGAGAAGCATCGGTGCGTGCGCGTTCGGGGCGGTCGCTTTCGCTCCGCCCACTTCGAGCATTTCTCGGGGCGCCGAAGCGTGATCCTTCCGATCGCTCCTTGTCGGGGCGGCCACGTTCGAAGCGCGGCCTTTCCGCCCGCTCGCCTTCGCTGCGATTGCCGCGTGCATCCTTGGGCGCGCCGAAGCGCGATCCTTCTGGTCGCGCCCGGTCGGGCCGGCCACGGTCGGCGCGGGGGCGCTCGGTCCGTTCGCCTTCGCCCCGGCCGCCGCGGGCATCCTTGGGTGCGCCAAAGCGCGCTCCGTCCGCCTTCGTGCGTTCGCTGCGCCCGCCTTCATCGCGGCCGAAGCGGGGTTTGCCATCGTTATCGCGGCGCGCGCCGGGGCGCTTGTCGCCGGGACTTTGGCCGCCGGGACCACCGGGACGTTTCGGGCCGCCGGGTCCTGCCCTGCGGGGCGGTCCAGATTTTTTCGGCGGTTGCACGGGCAGTTCCTTTATTAACGCACTGGTCCTTCCCATATCGTTGGAAAGCCAGCAACAGGCTGAAATGTGCCGCTCTGGCGCTTGGGCGAGGGGGACAGATATTGTCCTCTGGCAACCCGATGCGCGAGCATGGCGTTTCTTTGGTGCATGGCGGACTCAGGGCGGACTTGGCAAATGTTTTTCGGTTTCGTGAAAGAGGAAGGCGTTCGCAAATCCCGCCGCAAGGCCGTCCGCACCGTGCTGGTGGTGGAGGATGAGCCGCTGGTCGCATTCGACAATGAACATGCACTGGCGCAGGCCGGCTATCGCGTCGCCGCCACCGTGGACGATCATGATCATGCCGTGCGCGTCATCGACGAAGGCGGGATCGACCTGGTGATCGCCGATGTCGCTCTGCATGGCCGCAAGAGCGGCATCGACGTCGCCCGCCACGCAGCCGGGCAGGGGCTGGCGGTGCTGTTCGTCACCGGCCATTGCCCGATCGACGCGCGCGCTCTGGCGGTGGGATGCCTCGCCAAACCCTATGCCCCGCGTGATTTGATCGCGGCCATCGGCGTGGTCGATGCCGTGCTGCGCGGCGTCAGGCTGCCCAAATCGCCGCCGGGCCTCAGCCTGTTCGACACGGCAGCCTGATTGCCGCAAAGCCCCCCTTGCCTGACGGCAATCAGGCCATATGGTGGCGCGCTACATATCATTGGGGGCATCCACTATCATGACGGAACTGGCCGGCGGCACCGGCAACTGGATCGATGCGGTCAAACCCTATGTGGAAAAGGCGCCGCTGGCGTCCTTCTTCCTGGGCGTGTCGTCCGGTGCGCCCTTCGCGATGATCGCCGCAACATTGACGACCCGTTTGGCGCAGGACGGCATCGACAAGAAGGCCGTGACCGCCTTCACCCTGGCGTTCCTGGTCTATAACCTCAAATGGCTGTGGGCCTGGGTGGTGGATGGCGTTCGGCTGCCGATCATCGGCCGGCTGGGCCAGCGTGTATCCTGGCTGATCGTCGCGGGCCTGTTTGTCATGGCCGCCATGGCTTATCTGGCGCTGGTCGATCCCAAGACCAGCCTGATGCAGACCGCCTATGCCGCGATTCTGGTTGGCATGGCGGGGGCGACCTTTGCTATCGTGATCGACGCCTATCGCATCGAATTGCTGAAACCCGAACAATTGGGCGTCGGATCGGGCATGTCGCAATATGGCTGGCGCATCGGGTCGGTCGCCGCCGGATCGCTGGCGCTGGTGCTGGCGTCGCGCATCGGCTGGCATGGCGCCTATCTGGCGTGCGCATTGTTCGCGCTGCCCGCGATGCTGACGGGCCTGATCATGGGCGAACCGGATCGGCATCGCGATCCCATCGCGCGGCGGGGCGTTGGTGAGGTTGCGGCCTCCATTACCGGGCCTCTGGTCGAATTCTTCAAGCGGCGCGGCGCTGTTCTGGTGCTGCTGTTCATCCTGATGCACAAGATTGGCGACACGCTGGCGAACCTGACCTTCCGCCTGCTGTTCGACGATATGGGCTTCACCAATGACGAAATCGCCATCTACGATGTCGGCATGGGGTTCTGGGCCTATCTGGCCGGCATTTTCCTGGGCGGCATGCTCTATGCGCGGCTGGGCATGAAGCGATCGGTGCTGATCAGCCTGATCCTGATGTGCGTGTCCAATTTCAGCTTTGCCGCGCTGGCGGCCTTGGGCAAGAGCAACTGGGGCATGGCCGGCGCGATCGGCTTTGAGAATATCGCCAGCGGCATTGGCGGCGTTACCGTCGTCGCCTATTTCTCGGCCCTGTGCGATTTACGCTTCACCGCCGCCCAATATGCGCTGATTTCTGCGGCGGCCAGCATCGTCGGGCGCTTCCTGACCGGCACGACCGCCGGCGGCTTGATCGAGCAACTGGGCTATGTGAACTTCTATCTGCTCACCACCGCGCTGGCCGTACCGGGCATATTGCTGTTCTGGCTGATGATGCGGGCGGGCCTGATCGACGCCAGCGTCGGCACGGCGGCAACGCAGACGGGTGAAGAGCCGGCGGGCGAAGAAAAACCATGATCTTCATTGCCGCTTCGCTGTGCCTTCAGATCGTCTGCGCAGTGCATGTCATCCGGTCGGGCCGCAACCAGATATGGCTGCTGTTCATCATGCTCTTTTCGCTGCTGGGCTGCTTTGCCTATGTCATGCTGGAGGTGCTGCCGCAGCATTGGAACAACCGTCATGTCCGCACCGCGCGGGCGCAGGTGGTGGGGAAGGTCGATCCTGAACGCGCCGTGCGCGACGCCGAACGCGCGATCGATCTGGCCGATACGGCCGCCAATCATATCGCGCTGGGCGATGCGCAGGCGGCGCGCCACCGCTATGCGGAGGCCGAGGCCGCCTATCGCAAGGGACTGGCGCTGGGACCGGGCAATGATTGGGGGACGCAGGTCAAGCTGGCCGGCGTGCTGTTTGAACTGGGCGAGAGCGCGCAGGCCCTTGCCCTGCTGGAGGCTGCGCCCGAACTGTCGCGCGGCAGCGAGTGGGACCGGCGCACTTTACTGAAGGCGCGTATAATGGCCGATCTGGGGCGCAGCGCGGACGCGCGGCTGTTGTTCGAGGATGTGGTCGAACGCATCGCCGGAGAGGAAGCGCGCTGTCACTATGCGGCTTTCCTGCTGCAACAGGGGGACAGCCGCCGTGCCCGAGCCATATTGGAAGAGGTGGAGCGCCGGGCGGCCCGCATGGACCGGACCCAGCGCGCCGCGCAGGCGGACATGTATCGCTGGGCCGGGGAGCAACTGGCCGAGTTGCGACGCGCATAGAGCGGTCTGTGGGACTGTCAGGATTTCCGTGTGTGGCCGGGCATAATGGGCAACAAGGAGTCCCACTATGTCACGACGCAAAGAACCTGCCATACCGAATGAGCTTCTCGATCAGCTTTTGGCGGGCGGCGCTGCC